>CAWHLI010000003.1:0-855365 GCA_963830145.1 uncultured Actinomycetota bacterium | reverse complement strand
GTCCGCGAAGGCCTGGTGGTCAGCGACAAGATGGACAAGACCGTGGTCGTGGCCGTCGAGGACCGCGTCAAGCACGCCCTCTACGGCAAGGTGCTGCGCCAGACCTCGCGACTGAAGGCCCACGACGAGCAGAACGAGTGCGGCACGGGTGACCGGGTCCTGATCATGGAGACCCGGCCGCTGTCCGCGACGAAGCGCTGGCGCGTCGTACAAGTGTTGGAGCGAGCGAAGTGATCCAGCAGGAGAGCCGTCTCAAGGTCGCCGACAACACCGGCGCCAAGGAGATTCTGTGCATCCGTGTCCTCGGTGGCTCGGGTCGGCGCTACGCCGGCATCGGTGACACCATCGTGGCCACGGTCAAGGACGCCATCCCCGGCGGCAACGTCAAGAAGGGCGATGTCGTCAGGGCGGTCGTCGTCCGCACCGTCAAGGAGCGCCGCCGCCCGGACGGTTCCTACATCAAGTTCGACGAGAACGCCGCGGTGATCCTCCGCCAGGACGGCGAGCCGCGCGGCACGCGCATCTTCGGCCCCGTGGGCCGCGAGCTGCGCGACAAGCGGTTCATGAAGATCATCTCGCTGGCACCGGAGGTGCTGTGATGGCCCAGAACCCCAAGAGCCTGAGCATCAAGAAGGGCGACACCGTCAAGGTGATCGCCGGCCGTGACAAGGGCGCCGAGGGCAAGGTCATCCAGGTGCTTCGCGAGGAGCACCGGGTGATCGTCGAGGGCGTCAACCGCGTCAAGCGGCACACCAAGGTCGTCAACCAGGGCGGTCGCGCCGGCACCACCGGCGGGATCATCACCGCCGAGGCCCCGATCCACGTCTCCAACGTGATCCTGGTCGACGGCAAGGGTGTGACCCGCGTCGGCTTCCGCCGCGACGCCGTGACCAAGCGCCGCCCGGACGGCTCGACCTACACCGCCGAGCGCAGCGTCCGTATCTCCCGCAAGACCGGCAAGGACATCTGATGAGCAGCACCGAGACCGAGACCGTGACGGAGGCCCCCGAGGCCGCCGAGACGACCGAGACGACGGAGAAGCCCGCGAAGCCCGCGCGCCCTTCGTCGGCAGCCCCGGTGACCCCGCGCCTCAAGACGCGCTACCGCGAGGAGATCCTCCCGGCGCTGAGGTCCGAGTTCGAGATCCCCAACGTCATGCAGGTCCCCGGCCTGGTCAAGATCGTGGTCAACATGGGCGTGGGCGAGGCCGCTCGCGACTCCAAGCTGATCGAGGGCGCCGTCAAGGACCTCACCGCGATCACCGGCCAGAAGCCGCTGGTCACCAAGGCCCGCAAGTCCATCGCGCAGTTCAAGCTGCGCGAGGGCATGCCGATCGGTGCGCACACCACGCTGCGCGGCGACCGGATGTGGGAGTTCCTCGACCGGCTGCTGTCGCTCGCGCTGCCCCGCATCCGCGACTTCCGTGGCCTCTCGCCGCGGCAGTTCGACGGCAACGGCAACTACACGTTCGGTCTGAACGAGCAGGTCGCCTTCCACGAGATCGACCAGGACCGGATCGACCGCAGCCGCGGCATGGACATCACCATCGTGACGACGGCGACCAACGACGACCAGGGCCGCGCGCTGCTCAAGCAGCTCGGGTTCCCCTTCCAGGAGCGCTGAGGAAACCAATGGCGAAGACAGCACTGAGGGTCAAGGCGGCCCGCAAGCCCAAGTTCGCGGTCCGCGGCTACACCCGCTGCCAGCGTTGTGGCCGGCCCAAGGCCGTCTACCGCAAGTTCGGCCTGTGCCGGATCTGCCTGCGCGAGATGGCGCACCGCGGCGAGCTGCCCGGCGTCACCAAGTCGAGCTGGTAACCACCAGCCCCCAAGGCGTCACAGGTCCGCAGCACCTGCGGAAACCAGACGAGAAGGAACACCAACACCATGACGATGACCGACCCGATCGCAGACATGCTGACCCGTCTGCGCAACGCCAACCAGGCGTTCCACGACAGCGTGTCGATGCCGCACAGCAAGATCAAGGAGGGCGTCGCCGAGATCCTGCAGCAGGAGGGCTACATCGCCTCCTTCGCGGTGGCCGAGCCCGAGGAGGGCGAGGTCAGCAAGAAGCTGACCATCACCCTCAAGTACGGCCGCAACCGCGAGCGCTCGCTGGCCGGCGTACGCCGGGTGAGCAAGCCCGGGCTGCGCGTCTACGCGAAGCACACCGGCCTGCCCAAGGTGCTCGGCGGTCTCGGGGTCGCGATCATCTCGACCAGCCAGGGCCTGCTGACCGACCGCCAGGCCAACCAGAAGGGCGTGGGTGGGGAAGTCCTCGCCTACGTCTGGTGACGAGAGACCGAGAGAGGTAGAGAAATGTCGCGCATCGGCAAGCTCCCCGTACCGGTCCCCTCGGGCGTGGACGTCACGATCGACGGCCCCGTGGTGACGGTGAAGGGGCCCAAGGGCACCCTGAGCCACACCGTGGCCGCCCCGATCATCGTGGAGAGGGGTGACGAGGGCGTCCTGGACGTCAAGCGTCCCGACGACGAGCGGATCAGCAAGTCCCTGCACGGGCTGACCCGGACCCTGGTCAACAACATGGTCGTCGGCGTGACCGACGGCTACGAGAAGCGGCTCGAGATCGTCGGCGTCGGCTACCGCGTGCTGTCCAAGGGCCCCACGCAGCTCGAGTTCCAGCTCGGCTACAGCCACTCGATCGTCTTCAACGCCCCCGACGGCATCACCTTCGCGGTCGAGAACCCCACCCGCCTCGGCGTGCAGGGCATCGACAAGCAGCTCGTCGGCGAGGTGGCCGCCAACATCCGCAAGCTCCGCAAGCCCGAGCCCTACAAGGGCAAGGGCGTTCGCTACGCCGGCGAGCACGTCCGCCGCAAGGTCGGAAAGGCTGGTAAGTGACGATGGCGATCTCACTGAAGCACTACAAGCACACGTCCTCCCGGGTCCGCTCGCGGCTGCGCCGTCAGGCGCGGGTCCGCAAGAAGGTCTCCGGCACGTCCGAGCGTCCGCGCCTGGTCGTGACCCGCTCGTCCAAGCACATCACCGCCCAGGTGGTCGACGACGGGGCCGGCAAGACGCTGGCCTACGCCTCGACGATGGAGGGCGACCTGCGCTCGACGAGTGCGGACAAGACCGAGAAGGCCAAGCGGGTCGGTGGCCTCGTCGCCGAGCGCGCCAAGGCCGCCGGCATCGAGGGCGTGGTCTTCGACCGTGCCGGCAACAAGTACCACGGCCGCGTCGCGGCCCTGGCCGACGGTGCCCGCGAAGCCGGGCTCCGGTTCTGACATGCCCAGACTGATGAAGACGTACGAGATGGAGTCAAACTCATGAGCGGATCCCAGCGCGGCGGAAACCGCGGGGGTGGCGACCGGCGCGGAGGCCGCGACGACCGTCGCGGCCAGGGTGCCGACAAGACCGCCTACGTCGAGCGCGTCGTCGCGATCAACCGCGTCGCGAAGGTCGTCAAGGGCGGCCGCCGGTTCAGCTTCACCGCCCTCGTGGTGGTCGGCGACGGCGACGGCATGGTCGGAGTCGGCTACGGCAAGGCCAAGGAGGTGCCGGCCGCCATCGCCAAGGGCGTGGAGGAGGCCAAGAAGCACTTCTTCCGCGTGCCTCGCATCCAGGGCACCATCCCGCACCCCGTCCAGGGCGAGAAGGCCGCCGGCGTGGTCATGCTGCGCCCGGCCGCTCCCGGTACCGGCGTCATCGCCGGTGGTCCGGTGCGTGCGGTGCTCGAGTGCGCCGGCATCCACGACATCCTGAGCAAGTCGCTCGGGTCGTCCAACCAGATCAACATCGTCCACGCGACCGTCGCGGCGCTCCGCATGCTGGAGCAGCCGGAGGCAGTCGCCGCCCGTCGCGGCCTGCGCGTCGAGGACGTCGCCCCGGCGGCGCTCCTCAAGGCGCGTGCCGAGCAGCCGGCCGCCGCGCCGGCGGCGGAGGTGACGTCCTGATGGCACAGCTCAAGGTCCAGCAGAAGCGCTCGACGATCGGCTGCAAGGCCAACCAGCGCGAGACCCTGCGCACCCTCGGCCTGAAGCGGATCGGCGACGTGGTCGTGAAGGAGGACCGTCCCGAGATCCGGGGCATGGTCCACACCGTGCGTCACCTCGTGACGGTCGAGGAAGTGAACTAACCAGCCATGACACTCAAACTCCACCACCTGCGCCCGGCGCCCGGGGCCAAGACCGCCAAGACCCGTGTCGGTCGCGGCGAGGCCTCCAAGGGCAAGACCGCCGGCCGAGGCACCAAGGGCACCAAGGCCCGCTACCAGGTCCCGGTCGCCTTCGAGGGTGGCCAGATGCCGATCCACATGAGGCTCCCGAAGCTCAAGGGCTTCCGGAACCCCTTCAAGGTCGAGTTCCAGGTCGTGAACCTCGACCGGATCAGCGAGCTCTTCCCCGACGGTGGCGAGATCACCGTCGACGGGCTCGTGGCGAAGGGTGCGGTCCGCGGCGGCCAGCCCGTCAAGGTCCTGGGCCAGGGCGAGATCTCGGTGAAGGTCGACGTCACCGTCCAGGCCTTCTCGGCGTCGGCCAAGGAGAAGATCGAGGCCGCCGGCGGAACCGTCACCCTCGCCTGACCGTTGCCCTAGGGGATGCTGTGCATCCCCTGGGTTAGGCTGCCGTGGTTGTCTCGGCGGCCTCGGGACACTGGCTGAACAGGAATAGAGGACCTTCGTGCTCACCGCGTTCGCGAACGCCTTCCGGACTCCGGACCTGCGGCGCAAGCTGCTGTTCGTCCTGATGATCATCGTGGTCTTCCGGGCCGGCTCACAGATCCCCGCCCCGGGCGTCGACGTGGGCAACGTGCAGTCGTGCATCAGCGACGTGGACAACACCGGGATCTACAACCTGATCAACCTGTTCTCCGGTGGCGCGCTGCTGCAGCTGACCGTGTTCGCGCTCGGGATCATGCCCTACATCACGGCGAGCATCATCCTGCAGCTCCTGGTCGTGGTGATCCCACGCTTGGAGGCCCTCAAGAAGGAGGGCCAGTCCGGCCAGACCAAGATCACCCAGTACACCCGCTACCTCACCCTCGGCCTCGCCCTGCTCCAGGCGACCGGCATCGTCGCTCTGGCCCGCTCGGGCAACCTGCTCCAGGGCTGTGACAAGGACCTGCTGCACGACAACGGCACCCAGACGTTCCTCGTCATGGTCATCACCATGACCGCCGGCACCGCGGTGATCATGTGGCTCGGCGAGCTCATCACCGAGCGCGGCGTCGGCAACGGCATGTCGATCATGATCTTCACCCAGGTCATCGCCACGTTCCCGGCGACCATGTGGGCGGTCGGCCAGGACAAGGGCTGGTGGACCTTCGCGATGGTCCTCGTGATCGGGCTGGTCATCGTCGCCGCGGTCATCTTCATCGAGCAGGCCCAGCGGCGGATCCCGGTGCAATATGCCCGGCGGATGGTCGGCCGCAAGATGTTCGGCGGCAGCTCGACCTACATCCCGCTCAAGGTGAACCAGGCCGGCGTCATCCCGGTCATCTTCGCCTCGTCGCTGCTCTACCTGCCCGCGATGGCCGCGCAGTTCAACCAGACCAACAACACGGCCTGGGTGCGGTTCATCAACAACTACCTCGTGCGGGGCAACCACCCGCTCTACATGCTCACGTTCTTCCTGCTGATCGTCTTCTTCACCTACTTCTACGTATCGATCACCTTCAACCCCCAAGAGGTGGCCGACAACATGAAGAAGTACGGCGGCTTCATCCCCGGGATCCGGGCGGGCAAGCCGACCGAGGACTACCTGTCCTACGTCCTGTCCCGCATCACGCTGCCAGGCGCGCTGTACCTCGGTCTGATCGCCCTGATCCCGTTGATCGCGCTCGTGCTCGTCAACGCGAACCAGAACTTCCCGTTCGGCGGCACCTCGATCCTGATCATGGTGGGCGTCGCTCTCGACACGGTGAAGCAGATCGAGAGCCAGCTCCAGCAGCGCAACTACGAAGGATTCCTGCGCTGATGAGGTTGCCCTGCGCCCCGACGCGATCACGCCCCCCATGCGCCTGCTGATCATGGGCCCGCCCGGGGCCGGCAAGGGCACCCAGGCGAAGTACGTCGCCGAGCACTTCAAGATCCCGACCATCTCCACCGGTGACATCTTCCGTGCGAACGTCTCCCAGGGCACGCCGCTGGGGGTCGAGGCGAAGCGCTACATGGACCAGGGCGAGTACGTCCCCGACGAGGTCACCAACCTCATGGTCCGCAACCGGATCGACGAGCCCGACGCCGTCTCCGGCTTCCTGCTCGACGGCTACCCGCGCACCCAGGCCCAGGTCGACGAGCTCGACGGGATGATCGCGTTCACCGGCCACCGGCTCGACGCGGTGGTCGTGCTGACCGTGGACCGCGACGAGATCGTCTCGCGCCTGCTGCAGCGCGCCGAGGTCGAGGGACGCGCCGACGACACCGAGGACGTCATCCGGCGCCGCCAAGAGGTCTACGCCGACGAGACCGAGCCGCTCATCGAGATCTACCGCGGCCGGGGCATCCTGATCGAGGTCGACGGCATGGGCGAGGTCGCCGAGGTCACCCAGCGCATCTTCGACGCCCTCGACGTCGTCTCCGAGTCCTAGGCCCCGCGACCCGTCCTCGCATGAGCTGGAGGGACCGCGGCGTCGAGGTCAAGTCGCCCGAGCAGGTCGCGGTGATGCGGCGGGCCGGTCTGGTCGTCGGCCGCACCCTGGAGGTGCTGCGTGCCGCGGTGCGTCCCGGGGTGACCACCGCCGAGCTGGACGGCATCGCCGAGGACGTCATCCGCACGGCCGGCGCGACCCCGTCGTTCCTCGGCTACCAGGGCTTCCCGGCCTCGATCTGCGCCTCGGTCAACGACGAGGTCGTGCACGGCATCCCCGGCGCCCGCGAGCTGCGTGAGGGCGACCTGGTCTCTCTCGACTGCGGCGCGATCGTCGACGGCTGGCACGGCGACGCCGCGATCACGGTGCCGGTCGGCGACGTCCGCCCGGAGCTGCGCACGCTGGTCGCGGACACGGAGGCCGCCATGTGGGCCGGCATCGCCGCGGCCCGCCTCGGCGGCCGGGTCGGCGACATCTCCGCGGCGGTCGAGGAGCTGCTGCGTGGGGCGGGTCACTACGGGATCCTCGAGGACTACACCGGGCACGGGATCGGTTCGGCCATGCACCAGCCGCCCGACGTACCCAACGTCGGACGCCGGGGGCGCGGCGCCCGCCTGGTCCAGGGCATCGCGCTCGCCGTCGAGCCGATGGTCACCCTCGGCGGCCACGACACCGATCTGCTCGACGACGAGTGGACCGTGGTGACCGCCGACGGGTCGTGGGCCGCCCACGCCGAGCACACGTTCGCCCTCACCGAGCGAGGCGCCTGGGTGCTCACCGCCGAGGACGGCGGCGAGCAGGCCCTGACCGACCTCGGCGTCCGGTTTGGTGGGTAGCCGTCTGGCGCGGCCGGCGGCGTACACGAAGGCTCACGAGGGTAGGGTGAGGGTGCGGGAGGGGAGTATTCCTTCGCCGCGGGATCGTCAGCACGAGCGCCCAGCCACCTGTGAGGCCCTCCGGACCCGCGGGCCGCCCCAGCACAGCGTGAGGGGCGGCGGGAGAGACCTTCGGCGGTTCCCTCGTCCCCTCGCACCCTGGAGTTTCGCCCGTGGATGTCCCGCTCTGGCTCTGGGTGACCACGATCGTGGTCACCGTCGGCTTCCTGCTCGTCGACGTGCTCATCATCGGCCGGCGCCCGCACGAGCCGTCGACCAAGGAGGTCTCCCGCGACCTGGTCTTCTACATCGGGGCGGCCGTCGTCTTCGGGATCATGGTCTGGGTCTTCGCCGGCGGTCAGCGCGGCGGTGAGTTCTTCGCCGGATGGCTGACGGAGTACTCGCTCTCGGTCGACAACCTGTTCATCTTCATCATCATCATGACCAAGCTGCAGGTGCCGCGGAAGTACCAGCAGACCGCGCTGCTGGTCGGCATCGTCATCGCGCTGGTGATGCGCGGCATCTTCATCGGGGTCGGCGCAGCGGCCATCAACGAGTTCAGCTGGGTCTTCTACCTCTTCGGGCTGTTCCTGGTCTACACGGCCTACAAGCTGGCCAAGGACGACGACCTCGACGACACCCAGTACGACGAGCCCCGGATCGTGAAGTGGGCGCGCCGCCGGTTCCCCCTCTCGGAGGACTGGAACGGCGTGAAGCTGTTCGTCCACGAGAACGGCAAGAGGCTGATCACCCCGATGTTCATCGTGGTGCTGTCGCTGGGCATGACCGACCTGCTCTTCGCGCTGGACTCGATCCCGGCGATCTACGGGCTCACCAAGGAGCCCTACCTCGTCTTCACCGCCAACGTCTTCGCGCTGATGGGGCTGCGCCAGCTCTACTTCCTCATCGGTGACCTGCTCCAGCGGCTGGTCTACCTGTCCTACGGCCTGGCCGTGCTGCTCGCGTTCATCGGCGTGAAGCTGATCCTGCACGCGCTGCACGAGAACGAGCTGCCCTTCATCAACGGTGGTCACCACGTCGAGTGGGCCCCGGAGATCCCGATCTGGCTCTCGCTGGTCGCGATCGTCGGCATCCTGGGCGTGACCACCGCCCTGAGCCTGGCCAAGGACTCGCGGGACCGGCGCCGGGGCGCCTCCCACGAGTGAGGGAATCCTCGGCCGGGATCCGGCGTTGCCTTCGTGATGAGTGAGCTGACGCTGTCCGTGCTGGACCTCGTGCCCGTGCGCACCGACCAGGCGACGGGTGACGCGCTGGCGGCGACGCTGGCGCTGGCCCGGACCGCCGACGACGCGGGCTACCACCGCTACTGGCTCGCGGAGCACCACAACATGCCGGCGGTGGCGGCCACGAACCCGCCGGTGCTCATCAGCCTGGTCGCGTCCGCGACCAGCCGGATGCGGGTCGGCTCGGGCGGCGTGATGCTGCCCAACCACGCCCCGCTGGTGGTGGCCGAGCAGTTCGCGCTGCTCGAGGCCGCGCACCCTGGACGGATCGACCTCGGGATCGGTCGGGCGCCCGGCACCGACCCGGTCACGTCCTTCGCGCTGCGCCACGGAGCCGGCGGGGTCAGCGACGAGAACGTCAGCCGCTTCCCGGAGTACGTCGACAACGTGCTCGCGATGATGGCGCCCGAGGGTGTCGGGCTGAGTGTCGGCGGCCGCACCCACTCCCTCCGGGCGACCCCGGTCGCCCGCTCGGTCCCGATGATCTGGCTACTCGGCTCCTCCGACTACTCGGCCCGCCTGGCCGCCGAGAAGGGGATGCCCTACGTCTTCGCCCACCACTTCTCAGGCTCCGGCACCGCCGAGGCCCTCGAGCTCTACCGGTCGTCGTTCCGGCCCTCGGAGGAGCTCGCGGAGCCGCGGACCTTCCTCACCGTCAACGCGGTGGTCGCCGAGACCGCCGAGGAGGCCGAGCGGCGCACGCTCCCCAACCTCCTGATGATGGTGGCGCTCCGCACCGGCTCGCCGCTCGGCCCGCAGCTCCTGGTCGAGGAGGCCGAGAAGGCCCTCGACAGTGGCAGCGTCCCCGACGCGCACCGCACGCTCATCGACGCGATGCGCTCGCGCTGGGTGGTCGGCGACCCCGCGTCGGCCCGGGCCCAGCTCGAGTCCCTGGCCGCGACGTACGCCGTCGACGAGGTGATGGTGCACCCCGTCGCCGCCGCCCACGTGGGCACCGATCCCACCCGCAGCCCGGCCCGCGAGGAGACGCTGGCCCTGCTCGCCGCCGAGTTGGGGATTCCCAGCGCGTCGCACTAGACTGAACAGTCGGCCCAACATGGGTCCGTCTCGTGGCGCCTCGCGGCTGCCCGGACTAAGGCTCGAGCCTCGCTCACGCGGGTCTTGACCTGTGCCGGGAATGAGGTGCCCCGAACGGCTGCATGAGGTCCACCCGGTCAGCACCAGTATGACCGGGAGGTTCGCGGGCCGACGGTAGACACCAGCACCAACAACGGATTGTGGAGGACATGCCGAAGAAAGAAGGCGTGATCGAGATCGAGGGCACCGTAGTGGAGGCCCTCCCCAACGCGATGTTCCGCGTGGAGCTGAGCAACGGGCACAAGGTTCTCGCCCACATCAGCGGCAAGATGCGCCAGCACTACATCCGGATCCTCCCCGAGGACCGTGTGGTGGTGGAGCTCTCGCCCTACGACCTCACTCGGGGTCGCATCGTCTACCGCTACAAGTAAGCCGCCAAGCAGCCACCTGAAAGGCCCTCACCCGATGAAGGTCAACCCGAGCGTCAAGCCGATCTGTGACAAGTGCAAGGTGATCCGTCGCCACGGCCGCGTCATGGTGATCTGCGACAACCCGCGCCACAAGCAGCGCCAGGGCTGAGCAGCCCGCCAGCACCGCCAGCAGCACCGCACGACAACTGAACACCTCACATCGTGATCGCTAGCCCGTCCACAGGACGGGTGAAGCCACCTCCGGAGCAGACGGCCGGAGCCCCGGAGAGATCCGGGGACGCGACACGACCAACACCGCTGCGAACCACGTAAGGAACTGCCACATGGCACGCCTCGTTGGTGTGGACCTCCCGCGCGACAAGCGCATCGAGGTCGCTCTCACCTACATTTTCGGCATCGGCCGCACTCGCGCCCAAGCGCTCCTCGCGGCGACCGGGGTCAACCCCGAGTCGCGAGTCCATGAGCTGGGCGACGCCGAGCTCGTCAGCCTCCGCGACGCGATCGAGTCCCAGTACAAGATCGAGGGTGACCTCCGTCGCGAGGTCCAGGCCGACATCCGTCGGAAGATCGAGATCGGCTCCTACCAGGGCCGTCGCCACCGTCAGGGCCTGCCGGTCCGCGGTCAGCGCACCAAGACCAACGCTCGTACCCGCAAGGGCCCGAAGCGCACCGTTGCCGGCAAGAAGAAGGCGAAGTGATCTAGAGATGCCCCCCAAGACTCGCGCGACGGCCAAGAAGGTCCGCCGCAAGGAGAAGAAGAACGTCGCTCAGGGCGAGGCCCACATCAAGAGCACGTTCAACAACACCATCGTGACGATCACCGACCCGACCGGTGCGGTGATCTCGTGGGCCTCGGCCGGCACCGTCGGCTTCAAGGGCTCGCGCAAGTCCACCCCGTTCGCGGCGCAGATGGCCGCCGAGGCCGCCGGCCGCCGGGCGATGGACCACGGCATGAAGAAGATCGACGTCTTCGTGAAGGGCCCGGGCTCGGGCCGCGAGACCGCGATCCGCTCGCTGGGTGCCATCGGCCTCGAGGTCGGCACCATCCAGGACGTCACGCCCACCCCCCACAACGGTTGCCGCCCGCCCAAGCGCCGGCGCGTCTGACCCGAGACCTGAGGAGAGACTGACATGGCCCGTTACACCGGCCCCATGACCAAGAAGTCGCGCCGTCTCGGTGTCGACCTCGTCGGTGGCGACGCTGCATACGAGCGCCGCCCCTACCCGCCCGGCCAGCACGGCCGCGGTCGGATCAAGGAGAGCGAGTACCTGCTTCAGCTCCGCGAGAAGCAGAAGGCCCGCTACACCTACGGCGTGCTCGAGAAGCAGTTCCACAACTACTACACCGAGGCCTCGCGTCGCGCCGGCAAGACCGGTGACAACCTGCTCCAGCTCCTGGAGTGCCGCCTCGACAACGTCGTCTACCGCGCCGGCTTCGCCCGGACCCGCCGCCACGCCCGCCAGCTGGTCGCCCACGGCCACTTCAAGGTCAACGGCAAGAAGGTCGACATCCCGTCCTTCCAGGTCTCCGCGCACGACGTCATCGACGTCCGCGAGAAGTCGCTGGAGATGACGCCGTTCATCGTGGCTCGCGAGACCCACGGCGAGCGCCACGTCCCGGCGTGGATCGAGGCCCTGCCGACCCGGATGCGCATCCTCGTGCACTCGGTCCCGGTCCGGGCCCAGATCGACCTCCCGGTCCAGGAGCAGCTCATCGTCGAGTACTACTCCAAGAAGTAGTTCCGCCGCCGGTATCAGCACTCACCACAACTTCACCTTCGCCGCCGCAAACCCTGGGCAAATTCAACACAGTCGGGCTCTTCAAATAGCGGTCGAGTCCGGGAAGGAAAACAAGTGCTCATCGCACAGCGCCCCACCCTGTCGGAGGAGTCCGTCGACGAGTTCCGCTCGCGGTTCGTCATCGAGCCGCTGGAGCCCGGCTTCGGCTACACGCTCGGCAACTCCCTGCGTCGCACGCTCCTCTCCTCGATCCCCGGTGCCTCGGTCACGAGCATCCGGATCGACTCCGTCCTCCACGAGTTCTCGACCGTTGAAGGGGTCAAGGAGGACGTCACCGAGGTCATCCTCAACCTCAAGGGCCTCGTCGTCTCCTCGGAGCACGACGAGCCGGTCACCATGTACCTGCGCAAGTCGGGTGCCGGTGACGTGACCGCGGCCGACATCACCCCGCCGGCCGGCGTCGAGGTCCACAACCCCGACCTCAAGATCGCCACGCTGTCCGACAAGGGCAAGCTGGAGATGGAGCTGGTCGTGGAGCGTGGCCGCGGCTACGTCTCGGCCGTCCAGAACAAGGGCGCCGACAACGAGATCGGCCGGATGCCGGTCGACTCGATCTACAGCCCGGTCCTGAAGGTCACCTACAAGGTCGAGGCCACCCGAGTCGAGCAGCGCACCGACTTCGACAAGCTGGTCATCGACGTCGAGACCAAGCAGTCGATCCGTCCCCGCGACGCGATCGCCTCGGCCGGCAAGACCCTGGTCGAGCTCTTCGGCCTCGCCCGCGAGCTGAACGTCGAGGCCGAGGGCATCGACATCGGCCCGTCGCCCGTCGACGAGCAGCTGGCCGCCGACCTCGCCCTCCCGGTCGAGGACCTGCAGCTGACGGTCCGGTCCTACAACTGCCTCAAGCGCGAGGGCATCCACACCGTGGGTGAGCTCATCAGCCGCTCGGAGCAGGACCTGCTCGACATCCGCAACTTCGGCGCGAAGTCGATCGACGAGGTCAAGGCCAAGCTGCAGGAGATGGGCCTGTCCCTGAAGGACAGCGCGCCGGGCTTCGACCCGCACGCTGCCCTGGCGGCCTACGGCGACGACGACTACGACGACGCCTACGTCGAGGACGAGCAGCTCTAGTCGAATTGCGCGAGCGTGTCGTCCCGGCGCTGTGGTCATCCAGGTGCCACTGAGGGCCGGGCCGCCACGCTGCCGCGCTAGGTCCAGCTCGTCCGCGGTGGAGTTCCGCCGCAGGCTCGGTACACATCCTTCAACACAAGAAATCGACCGAAGCAGCCGTTCGGTCGTCTACCCCGGTACCTCACACGGCCGGAGAGATCGAGAGACACGATGCCCACTCCCAAGAAGGGACCCCGCCTCGGCGGGAGCCCCGCCCACCAGAAGCTGATGGTCTCGAACCTCGCCACGGCGCTGTTCGAGCACGGCCGGATCACGACCACCGAGGCGCGCGCCCGCGTGCTGCGGCCGGTCGCCGAGAAGCTGATCACCAAGGCCAAGCGGGGCGACCTGCACAACCGGCGCGAGGTCTTGAAGACCATCCGCGACAAGTCGGTCGTGCACACGCTGTTCACGGAGATCGCACCGACCTTCGAGGAGCGGCCCGGTGGCTACACCCGGATCACCAAGATCGGTCCGCGCAAGGGCGACAACGCCCCCATGGCGGTCATCGAGCTGGTGACCGAGAAGTACGACCCCAAGCCGGCCCGCGCCAAGAAGCAGGGCGAGCCCGTGACGAAGGCCGAGCCGGCCGCGGCCGAGGACGTCGACGCTCCGACCGAGCTGGCCGAGGAGGCCTCGCCCGAGGAGAGCGTGATCGCGGAGGTCGAGGAGACCACCGACGAGACGCCGGCCGAGACTGAGGCTGAGGCTGAGGCTGAGGAGTCCGACGAGGACGCCGACAAGGCCTGATCCAGCACGACGTACGTCGACCCGCCCGTTCTGTACGGGCGGGTCGATGTCATTTGGAGCGGTTGCGGCGTCCCTCGAGGGGCATGGGGTCCTGGTCCGTGACTCGCGCGGCGCCGGCGAGCAGCTTGGCGAGCAGCTCCAGGAGCTGCTCGCGCTCGGCGGGGTCCAGCTCGGCCATCACCGCCCGCTCGACCGCGTGGATGCCGGGCAGGAACCGGTCGCAGAGCGCCTGCCCCTCGTCGGTGATCTCGACCAGGACGCTGCGGCGGTCGTCCGGGTTGGGCAGCCGCCGGATCCAGCCCTGGCGCGCGAGCCGGTCAAGGGTGCTGGTCATCGTCGCGGAGGAGATCAGGGTGCGGTCGCTGATCTCGCTCGGCGTCAGCGGCTCCTCGGCGCCCTCGACGACGGCGAGGGTGTTGGTCATCGCCTGGTTGATGCCCAGAGAGGCGGCCACGACGCGATCGAGCTCGGCGCGCAGCACGAAGCCGGTCCGCATCAGGGTGGCGAACAGCTCGGTCGACGAACCGTCGGCGTCGGGGTACTCCGTGGTGAAGTCCTCGCCGACCCGCACCACCCCGCGAGACGCCAAGGAAGGCGGGCTGCCGCCCGCCTTCCTGGACCTGCGCGGAGTGTCAGGCAAGCTCGAAGACCGCGATCTCGGGTGCGCCCGCGAGGCCGGCCTGCTCCATGACGGCCACCAGCTCCGGGTCGCCCGCGAAGTTCTGGGCCGCGTCGACCGAGTCGAAGTCGTGGGTGACCAGGACGTCGTTGCCGTCCTCGGGGTTGCGGCCGACCCGGGCGTTGCTGACGCCGTGCTTGGCGTGGAGCGACGCCACCTCGGCGCCGTCATAGACGGCGCGCCAGGTGGCGTAGTCCTGGACGGGGTGGCGGACGGTCAGGGTTGCGCTCATGTCGTTCTCCAGTGGTTCCAGTGGGAGGAGCACCGTTGCTCCTCGGCATGAAACGTAGGGCGAAAGTGTTTCGAGTGCAAGTGTTTTAGTTCGGAAGTAAATATCTTTCATCAATCTGGGGCGTCGCGGGCGGCTCTGGCCTGCTCACAGCGGTTCGGGCTTGTTCCGCACCATGCTCACCCAGGCGAGCATGCCGCCGCCCGAGACGAGCAGGACCACCCCCGCGATCGCCAGCGTCTGGTTGTCCCGGCTCAGGCCGAGGGCGGAGAGCACGATGCCGGCGACCAGGTCGGTCGCCGCGACCAGCGCCAGGATCCTGGCTGTGGAAGCGGGAAGACCTTGCGAGGCAGGCACCCCGAGATCATGTCACCCGGCGGTCCTCGCGTGCCGCGCGGACGTCGACACGGTAGACACGGGTCATGGAGCGCGGTGTGCTGGTCGTGGGTGAGGCTCTGGTCGACATCGTGCGAACGCAGAGCGGCCACCTGCACGAGTACGCCGGGGGCAGCGCCGCCAACGTCGCGGTCGCCCTGGCCAGGCTGGGTCGGCCCACCCGCCTGGCGACGTGCTTCGCCCGGGACCACCACGGCGAGCTGGTGACGGCCTATCTGGAGCGCGCGGGCGTGGCCCTGGCGTGCGACCCGGTCGCGGTGGCTCGCACCTCGACCGCGGAGGCCACGATCGGGACGTCGGGCGCGGCGGAGTACGTCTTCGACATCGACTGGCGGCTGCTGCCGCTGGATCCCGACGAGGACCCGCTGGTGGCGCACACGTGCTCGCTCGGGGCGGTGCTGCTGCCCGGGGCCGACGACGTGCTCGCCCTGCTCGCCCGGCTGCGCGAGCGCTCGACGATCACCTACGACGTCAACGCCCGGCCCACGGTCACCGGCAACGGGCCGGACGTCGTGGCGCGGGTCGAGCGGATGGTCGCCGTCGCCGACCTGGTCAAGGCGAGCGACGAGGACCTCGAGACCCTCTACCCGATGCGGCCCTACGCCGAGTCGGCGGCCGCGCTCCTCGAGCTCGGCCCGGCGGTGGTCGTGGTGACCCGCGGAGCGGCGGGAGCGCTCTGGGTGGACGGTGCCGAGCCGGTGGAGGTCGCGTCGCGCCCGGTGCAGGTGGCGGACACGATCGGCGCCGGCGACACCTTCGGCGCCGCCCTCGTCGACGCGCTCTGGGAGCGCGGGCGGCTCGGGGCCGAGGGGCGCTCGGCCCTGGCCTCGCTACCCCGCGCCGAGGTCGCCGAGGTGCTCGAGCACGCCGTGCGAGCAGCGGCCGTCACCGTCTCGCGGCCCGGCGCCGACCCGCCGTACCGGCACGAGCTCTGACCGGGGTTCCAGCGACCTCGTCCTCGGGGGCCGGGGCCAGGAACGCGTGCACCAGGGGGACGACGGACGCTCCCTCGCCGCTGGCTGCGGCGACCCGTTTCATCGAGCCCGCCCGGATGTCTCCCGCGGCGAAGATGCCGGGCACCGTGGTGGCCAGGTTGGCCGGCGGGACGTCGTCCACCCACTGGTCGCGGGGCACGTCGCGGCCGGTGAGCACGAAGCTGTTGGCGTCGCGGGCGAGCTCGGGTGGCAGCCAGTCGCAGCGCGGCTCGGCGCCCAGCAGGAGGAACAGCCCGCGCGCGGCCCTGCGGGTCTGCTCACCGGTGTTGATGTCCTCGAGGGTCAGCCACTCGAGCTGTCCCTCCCCACCGCCGTCGACGACGCGGGTGCAGGTCTGCACGTCGATCCGCTCCTGGTAGCCGATCTCCTTGATGAGGTAGTCGGACATCGTCTCCTCCAGCGCCGGGCGCCGGACCACGATGGTGACCGAGGCGGCGAACCGGCAGAGGTGCAGCGCGGCCTGGCCGGCCGAGTTGCCGCCACCGACCACCACGACGTCGTACCCCTCCATCTCCCGGCCCGCCGTCATGGCCGCGCCGTAGTTGACGCCATTGCCGACCAGCTCCTCGAGCGCGGGTATGCCGAGCTTGCGGTAGGCCACACCGGTGGAGACCAGCACCGCCCGAGCCCGCACCTCGTCGTCGTCGCAGCGAAGCACGTGCGGCTCGCCGTCGCTGCCCGCCTCGAGACCGGTGACCTCCCAGCCGGTGAGGAACTTGGTCCCGAAGCGGATCGCCTGGTTGCGCGCCCGCAGCGCCAGCCGCATGCCGGAGATGCCGCGCGGGAAGCCGAGGTAGTTGCGGATCATCGAGCTGGTGCCGGCCTGGCCGCCGACCGCCTCGGCCTCGAGGACGCGCACGGTGAGCCCCTCCGACGCGGCGTAGACGGCGGCGGCCAGCCCGGCCGGGCCGGCCCCGACCACCGCGAGGTCGACGACCTCCTCGGCGTCCTCCTGGGTGCGGGGGTAGATCGAGCGGGCCACGTCACGGACCGAGGTGGCCTGGATCGCCCCCCGGGCCGGCGACCAGACGACCGGGTAGCGGGGCTGGTCCGTGCCGAGCTCCTCATGGAGGCGAGGCATGAACTCCTGCAGGTGCGGGTCGTGGGGGTCGTAGAGGTTGTTCTGCATGCCCATCCGGTCGAGGAAGTCGCGGATGGCCATGGTGAGGGCGTCGTGGACCGGCGAGATGACCTTGGCGCTGACCACCTCGGGCTGGGGGACCGTCGACGTCCAGTCCGAGAGCATCTCGGTGATCGCGTTGTGGAACTCCTCGTCACGGTTGCCGCGCGGCATCAGCAGGTAGGCGTCGTACTTGCCGCGGGCCAGCCCGGGCCGGAGCTCGTCGGCGTCGGCGATGAACTGGTCCCAGTGCGCCGCGATCACGCGGCGCGCGGTGGGCACCACGAGGCGGAAGCGGTGCACCGCCTCGAACATGTGCTGGACGTCGGGCAGGCGGGAGTCGCTGACGAACAGCGCCACGGCCTCACCGCTGTCCTTGAGCTCCTGGGCGAGCTTCTCGGCCTCGGCGCAGGACCTGGCCGAGCGCAGGGTGTAGTCGTGCCCGTAGCGGCGGTAGAACACCTCGAGCAGGGTGTCGGCGTGGTGCTCGGACACCAGGATGATTGCGGGGGCTGCCACGACGTCCAGCCTAGTTCCGTCCTGGAGGGACGGCTGTTGAGAGGATGCCCCGGTGCGGATCCGCCTCGACGTCGCCTACGACGGCACCGACTTCCGCGGCTGGGCCGCTCAGCCGGGGCTGCGCACCGTCGAGGGCGAGCTCTCGACCGCCCTGACGACGGTGCTGAGGGTGCCGGAGGTGCGGCTGACCTGCGCCGGGCGCACCGACGCCGGGGTGCACGCGCGGGGCCAGGTGGTGCACACCGACCTCGCGGAGCTTCCGGAAGGCCCGGCTCGGCTGTGCCGTCGACTCAACGGCCTGCTCAGCAAGGACCTGCGGGTGCACCGGGCGGTCGAGGCGCCCGAAGGCTTCGACGCGCGGTTCTCGGCGACCTGGCGCCGTTACGCCTATCGGGTGGCCGACCGGCCCGAGCTCGTCGACCCCCTCCGCCGGGACCACGTGGTCGCCTGGCCGCGGCGACCCCTCGACGAGGCCGCCCTCAACGCCGCCTCGCTGGCCCTGCTGGGCGAGCACGATTTCGCGTCGTTCTGCAAGCAGCGCGAGGGCGCCACCACGATCCGGACCCTGCTCGACCTGCGGTGGGAGCGTGAGCCGGCGGGCCTGCTGGTCGCGCACGTCCGGGCCGACGCGTTCTGCCACAGCATGGTGCGCTCGCTGGTCGGCTGCCTGCTCGCGATCGGCGAGGGTCGCCGCTCGGTCGGCTGGGCGTCCGAGGTGCTGGCCGCCGAGCGGCGCGACCCGTCGGTGGCGGTGGCCCCGGCGCACGGGCTGACCCTCGAGGAGGTCGGCTACCCACCCGATGCTGAGCTCGGCGCGCGGGTCGAGATCACCAGGACCCGCCGTGGCTGAGGACGAGCACTACTTCTCCGCCGACCCGTCTGTCCCGTTCAAGCGGGCAGCGGTCTCGGCGACGGTGTGGGGCCACGATCTCTCGCTGGTCAGCGGGTCCGGGGTCTTCGCCCAGGGCCGGGTCGACATCGGCACCGCTGTGCTGTTCCGCGAGACCTCACCCCCCGCAGGCGGTCGGATCCTGGACCTCGGCTGCGGCTACGGCGTGATCGGCCTGGCCATCGCCACGGCCGTGCCCGGCGCGACCGTGACCGCGGTCGACGTGAACGAGCGGGCGGTGCTGCTGGCCAACGAGAACGCCGCCGCGCTCGGCGTCACCGACCGCTACGGCGCGGTGGCGCCGGGCGACGTGGCCCCGGACGCGACGTACGACGAGCTGTGGTCGAACCCGCCGATCCGGATCGGCAAGGCGGCCCTCCACGACCTGCTGCTCACCTGGCTGCCTCGGCTGGTGCCCGGCGGCCGGGCGGTCATGGTGGTCGGAAAGAACCTCGGCGGCGACTCGCTGCAGCGCTGGCTGGAGGCGCAGGGGTTCCCGACCACGCGAATTGCGAGTGCGAAGGGCTTCCGAGTGCTGGAGACTCAGCGCCCGTGACGGAGCAGTGGACCGAGCCCGGCTTCCTCGCCGAGGCGGTCGGATGGGTCGACCAGAGGCTGGCCGAGGCCGGCCGCCCCCGGACCGGTGAGGTGGAGCAGCCGCACGTGCGGACCTGGTCGACGGTGTTGCGGGTGCCGACCGACGAGGGCCCGGTCTGGTTCAAGGCGAACACACCCGCGCTCCTCCACGAGGTGGTGGTGGTGGAGGCGGTCTCGGCGCGCGTGCCGGACCGGGTCCCGCCCCTGCTGGCCAGTGACGCCGAGCGCGGCTGGATGCTGATGGCCGACGCGGGGGAGCGGCTCCGCGAGGTGGTCGAGGAGGAGCGCAGCCTGGCCCGCTGGCACGACGTGCTCGCGGGGGCGGCCGACGTGGCGCTGGCCCTCGAGCCGGACGTCAGCGCGCTGCTGGCCGCCGACGTCCCCGACCTGCGGCTCGACCGGCTGGTCGACGGCTACGCGGAGCTCGTGGAGCGGTTCGACCTCGAGCCCAGGTTCCGCGGCGCGGTCGGCCGGGTCAGGGACCTCGTCGACGAGCTGGCGTCCTACGGCGTCCCGGAGACCCTGCAGCACGACGACCTGCACGACGGGCAGGTCTTCGTGAAGGACGGGCGCAACCTGATCCTCGACTGGGGCGACGCGGTGGTCTCGCACCCCTTCTTCACCATGTCGGTGACGCTCGAGGGGGGCGTCGCCTGGGGCGTCGACGACGTCGCGGACTCCGAGGACATCTGGCCCTACGTCGACAGCTACCTGGCGCGCTTCGCCCCGGACCGGCCCGAGCTGCGCGACGCCGTGGCGCCCGCGCTGCGGCTCGGCTGGGTGTGCCGGGCGCTCAACAACCCGGAGGTCAGCGGCGCGCAGCACACGCTCACCCGCCTGCGGATGTTCCTCGACGGCCGTCCGGAGTAGTCCATCGCGCCGTCGCCGCCGAGGGTCAGTGGTCGCGCAACGCCTTCATCAGCTCCGACTTGTTCATCTTCGACCGTCCGTCGATGCCGATCTCGGCCGCGCGCTTGCGCAGGTCGGCGACCGTCCAGTCCTCGTAGTCGCCCGACCTGCCGCCCTTGCGGCTGACGGAGCTGCGGGAGGTGTTGGCCGCCGCGTTGGCGATGCGGGCCGACTTCTCCTTGCTGTTCCCCTCGTCGCGGAGGTCCTCGTAGAGCTTCTTGTCCTTGACGCTGGGGCCAGGACTCTTCCTTCCGGGCATGGCCGGCCGGTACCCGTCGGGGTGGCGCTCCTCGCCCACCCCGACGGGTGAAGGTCTACTCCGGGAGGCCGCTCTCCGGGGGCGCGTCGTCGCCCTGGCCGGAGTCGTCCGTGGCGATCTCCGCGTCACCGGTGTCGGTGGTGAGCACGTCGGTGAGCGGGTTGCCGACGCCCTCCTGCAGCTCGACGATCTGCATGCCGGAGATGCCGAGGTGGCTGTCGGAGGAGTAGCGGTACGGCGCCAGCTGCGGTCCGGCGAAGTCCCCGCCCTCGTCCTCGATCGCCTTCACGAGCCCGTCGCGGGTGAGGTCCTCGCCCGCGGCCTGGAGCGCCTGCACGAACGTGTAGGCGAACGACATGCCGTAGATGCGGTAGTTGGTCAGGGTGCCCTCCTGGCCGGACTCGTCCCAGACCTTCTGCCACAGCTGCACCCAGGCGTTGTCGGGCTGGTCGACGCCCGGGATGTACTGCGAGGTCATGATCCCGTTGAGCGAGGACGCCGTGCCGGGCACCGCGCCTTCGGAGAACCGCTCGAGCAGCCCTCCGACCAGGGTCGGGTCGGAGCCGACGTTGGAGACGTACCACTGTGGCTTGAAGCCGACCTTGAGCGAGACCAGCTGACCGAGCGCGGTGTAGGAGGGCGTGGTGAACGACAGCACCAGGTCGGCACCGCTCGCCTGGAGCGCGGTGATCTGCGGCGCCACGTCGGTGTTGCCCGAGGTGTAGCGCTGGGCGTCGACGACCTGCGAGTCGATGTACTCCCGCACGCCCTTCTCGGCGTCCGCCCCGAAGTCGTCGTCCTGGAGGAAGAGTCCGACCTTGGCGTCCGGCATGTTCTCCGAGACCCACTGGCCGATGATCTTGCCCTCGATCTCGTAGTCGGGCTGCCAGCCGAACGTGTAGGGGTGCGCGCCCGGGTCGTCGCCCCACGCGAGCGCGCCCGAGGAGACGAACAGGTCGGGCACCCCCTCGTCGTTGAGGGAGTCGACCACGGCGTTGTGCGTCGGGGTGCCGAGCGACCCCAGGGTGGCGAAGACCTTGTCCTTGAGTACCAGCTCGTCGGTGAGGCTGCTGGTCTTGGTGGGGTCGTAGCCGTCGTCCTTGACCAGGAACTCGATGTTGCGACCGTGGACGCCACCGTTGGCGTTGACGTAGTCGAAGTAGGCCTGCGCGCCGGTCGGGATCTCGCTGTAGCCCGGCGCGGCGACGCCGGTCAGCGGGAACGTGCCGCCGATCGTGACCGAGTCGTCGGTGACCCCGACCTCGGCCGAGCTCCCTGCGCCCTTGTCGTCCTCATCGTCCTTCCCACCGGCGCCGCAGGCGCCGGCCAGGGCGGTGAGCGCGAGGACACTGGTCAGGACGACCAGCTTGCGTGTGCGTGTGTTCATCTGGTGTCTCCCTTCGTGGTGGCGACGGTCGCGCGCGAAGGAGCGGCGTCCGCGGATGTGGTGGGGTCTGTGCTGTCCGGAGTCCGCCGGAGCCGGTGCCAGCCGCTCGCGAGCGTGCCGACGAGGCCGCGGGGCGCGAGCAGGACGACGGCGACCATCACGAGGCCGTAGACCAGCGGCGCCAGCTCGGCGGCCTGGATCTGGTCGAGCCCGGCGGCGGTGCCGGCGTCGGTGATGACCGACGGCAGGAAGGTGAGCAGCGCGGCTCCGACCAGCGCGCCGGTGAGGCTCCCGAGGCCACCGAGCACGACGGCGATGAGGAGGGTCAGGCTGAGCGTCAGCGTGAAGCCGGTCGGGGCGGTGAGGCGTACGGCGAGGGCCATGATCGCGCCCGCGGCACCGGCGGCCGCTGCGCTCACGACGAACGCCGAGACCCGGGCCCGGCCGAGGTGGATGCCGGCCAGCTCGGCCGCCACCTCGTCGTCGCGCACCGCGCGCCAGCGGCGGCCGACGCGGCTTCGGCCGAGGTTGGCGAGCAGCAGGAAGACCACGACGAGGGTGAACCAGGCCAGGTAGGCGACGTACTTGCTGCGCGTGAGGTCGTGAGCGGTGACGAAGTACGCCGTGTCGAGGACCCAGCCCGGGGTCTCCGGGACGCGCAGCCGCAGCCCCTGCTCGCCGCCGAGGGTGCCGCTGAAGTGAAGGGCGATGCCCGGCAGCGCCACGGCGAGCGCCAGCGTGGCGCCCGCGAGGTAGGGGCCGCGCAGCCGGGCCGCGGCCGCGCCGATCACGACGCCGACCGCGGTCGTCACGAGGGTGGCCGCCAGCACGACGAGCGGGAGCGGCAGCACCGGGTCGTCGGAGATGAGCAGCGCGGTGGTGTAGGCGCCGACCGCCATCAGCGCGCCGTGACCCAGCGAGATCTGGCCGTTGAGGCCGGTGAGCACGGTGAGCCCGCCGGCCGCGATGCCCAGGTAGGCCATCTCGGTGAGCTGGACCGCGCGGAAGTCGTCGACCGACTCGATCACCACCACCACGACGACCACGCCCAGCAAGGTCAGCAGCAGGTGCCGGCCGAGCGTGCTCCGCCAGATCGCGGCGGCGCGCCCCCGCATCAGACCCTCCTGGCCCGGGCCGGTGCGAACAGGCCGTCGGGGCGGAGGAACAGCACCGCCATGAGGATCGCGAGCGCCGCGAGCGCCACCAGCTGCGACCCGACGTACCCGGACACGAAGCTCAGCGAGAGCCCGAGGAACAGGCCGCCGACCACCGCACCGACCGGGCTGTCGAGCCCGCCGAGGACCGCGGCCACGAAGCCGTAGACGACCACGGAGTCCATGTAGCCGGGGTGGACCAGGCTGCCCCCGGCGATGAGCAGCCCGGCCAGCGAGCCGACCAGCGCGGCCAGCGCCCAGCCGAGGGTGAGCATCCGGCCGACGCGGACGCCGAGCAGCCGGGCCACCTCCTGGTTGAACGCCGCCGCGCGCATCTTGAGGCCGAGGTCGGTGAACCGGAACAGCAGCGTCAGCAGGGCCATCACGGCGAGCACCGCGAGGATCGTGAAGACCCCGAAGCCGGTGAGGGCGATCGTCGTGTCGCCCACCTCGAAGCCCCGGATGCCGAACGCCGCGGGGAAGGACCGGTAGCGGTTGCCGAAGACGACCGAGGCCAGGGCGTGCAGCACGATGAACAGGCCGAGGGTGAGGATCACGGCGTTGATCTCCGGGCCGCCCTCGACGGGCCGGATCACCACCCGCTCGACGACCGCGCCGAGCACCAGCCCCGCGGCCAGGGCGGCTGCGAAGCCGAGCCAGTAGGAGTGGCCGTGGTCGATGATCTCCAGCGCCACGAACGTGGTCACCATCGCCATCGGCGCCTGCGCGAAGTTCACGATCCGGGTCGAGCGCCAGATCAGCACCAGCGCCAGCGCGAACGCCGCGTAGACCATCCCGAGGGTCAGCCCCCCGAGTGCGGTGTTCAACAGCTGCTGCAACGTGACTCCTCAGAATCCCAGGTAGGCGTGGCGGAGCTGGTCGTCCCCGGCCAGCACGTGCGCCTCCTCGTCGACGACGACCCGGCCGAGGTTGAGCACCACGGCACGGTGGGCGATGGACAGGGCGCTGCGGGCGTTCTGCTCGACGAGGACCACGGTCAGGCCTCCGTCGGCGACCAGCCCGCCGAGCAGGTCGAAGATCTGGGCGACCACCCGCGGCGCCAGGCCGAGGGACGGCTCGTCGAGGAGCAGCAGCTCGGGCGAGGCCATCAGGGCCCGGCCGATCACCAGCATCTGCCGCTCACCGCCGGAGAGCACGTGGGCGCTGCCCGTGCGCCGCTCCTTCAGCACCGGGAAGAGGCCGAAGACCCGGTCCAGCTGCTCTGCGCTGACCCCGTTGCCGCGGCCCAGGCCGCCGAGGCGGAGGTTCTCCTCCACGGTGAGCTCGGTGATGACCCCTCGCCCCTCCGGCACGTGGGCCAGACCCAGCCCGGGCATCCGCTCGGGCGGCAGCCGGGTCAGGTCGCGGTCGCCGTAGCGGACGCTGCCCGAGTCGGGGCGGACCAGCCCCGAGATCGTGCGCAGCAGGGTCGTCTTCCCGGCACCGTTGGCACCGAGCACCGCGGTCACCTGCCCCGCAGGAGCGGCGAAGTCGACGTCGCGCAGCGCGCGGACCGCGCCGTACGACGCAGAGAGTCCCGAGACGGCCAGCACTACGGCACCGCTTCTCCCAGGTAGGCGGCGAGGACGGCGGGGTCGTCGCGCACCTCGTCGGGGGTGCCGGTGGCGATCACCCGGCCGAAGTCGAGGACGGTGATGTCGTCGCACACCGACATCACCAGGTCCATGTGGTGCTCGACCAGCATCACCGACATCCGGTCGGCCAGGCCGCGCAGGAGGCGACCCAGCTCGGCCAGCTCGACCTCGGACAGGCCGCTGGCGGGCTCGTCGAGCATCACCAGCTCGGGCTCGCTGACCAGGGCCCGCGCCAGCGTGACCTTCTTGCGCACGGCGTAGGGGAGCGAGGCGGGCAGGCGGTCGGCGTACGCCGCGACGCCGAGCTCGTCGAGGAGGGCCAGGGCACGCTCGCGCAGCCGCGCCTCGTCGTGGCCCGAGCGCGGGAGGGCGAGCAACCCGGCGAGGAAGCCGGCCCGGGCGTCGCTGTCGGCGCCGACCAGGACGTTGTCGAGGACCGTCATCCGGTCGAAGAGCCCCAGACCCTGCAGCGTCCGGGCGATGCCGAGACCGGCGAGCTGGTGGGGGCGCAGGCCGAGCAGCTCGCGGCCGCCCCACGAGATGGTCCCGGCGTCGGGCCGGACGAAGCCGCAGGCGACGTTGAACAGCGTCGTCTTGCCGGCTCCGTTCGGACCGATCACCCCGAGCACCCGGCCGGGCCGGGCCGTCAACGAGACCTCCGTCAGCGCAGCGATCCCCCCGAACCGCACGCTGACCTCGCGGAGCTCCAGGCTGCGCGCTGAGGACCCCACAGAATCCTCCTCACCACGCGGCCGGTGTGACGACCTCCACTTTGGTGTCGGCGCACAGCGCGCGGCGATGGGCTCCGCGCACAACGTCCCTCGGGCGCTGAGCCACGCTCGAGCACGAGGGTCTGGTCAGAATTGTGCGCTGAGTGTCATCGTGCGGGGATGCGCGCGCTCGCAGACGAGCCGGACCCGGGCCTTGACGCCCGGGTCGCCGCCGCGTGGCTGACCCTCCTGGACGAGGCGGACGCGATCGCCGACCGGATCACGGAGGCGCTCCTGGTCAAGGACGCCGAGGTCTACGAACGCGCTGGGCCGGAGTTCAAGCTCGACGTCCGGGCCAACACGCGCGAGCACATCCGCCGCGGCATCGAGGCGATGGCCGGGCTCGCGGGAGCCACCCACACGACTGCCGAGCTCTGGCGCGAGACCGGGCGGCTGCGGGCCCGGCAGGGCATCGCGATGGAGCTGGTGCTCAACGCCTACACCCTCGGCACCCGCACCCTGTGGGAGGCGCTGGTCGCGCAGCGCCAGCACGGCAGGGTCGACGACAAGGTGCTGCTCGTCGCCGGGCAGAACGTCTGGTCCGCTCTCGACGTCCAGAACGCCGTCTTCATCGACGCCTATCGCCGCGAGAGCGTGCGGCTGCAGCGTCGCGACCTCCAGCGCCAGCAGAGCACCCTCGACGCGCTGGTGGAGGGGCGCGGCACCGACCCCGACTTCGCCGCCGAGGCGCGCGAGGTGCTCGGCATCGGCGCCGAGATGGCGGTGGCGTGCGTGGTCGCGCCCTACGACGGGTCCCTCGACGAGCAGCTGACCCCGCCGGGCGAGCGGCTCGGACGGCAGGGGATCGCCTCGCACTGGCACGTGCGGGGCGGGGTGTCCTTCGGCGTGCTGGCCGGCGAGCTGCCGGACGTCGACGGGCTGGTCGCGCTGCTCCAGCCCCACGCCATCGGCCGGGTCGGGATCGCGATCTCGCCCGACGGGGTGGCCGGCTTCGCGACGGCTTTCCAGCTGGCCAGTCGCGCGGCGGACACGGTGCCGCGCGAGGAGCGCACGGTGGTGGCGGTCTCCCAGCGACTGCCGGAGGTGCTGCTCGCCGTCAGCCCCGAGGTGACCGCACTGCTCGTGCAGGAGACCGTCGCGCCGCTCCTGGCGCAGCCTCCTCACGCCGCCGACGTGCTGATGCAGACCCTGGCCGCGCTGCTCGAGCACAACGGCTCGGCCAAGCACGCGGCCGAGTCGCTGTTCGTCCACCGCAACACGGTCATCTACCGGGCCCGCCAGATCGAGGAGCTGACCGGGCGCAGCATGGGACACGCCCGTGACCGGATGCTGCTCGGTCTCGGCCTGCTGGCGAGGCAGCAGTCAGACCGTCACTGACTCCCGGACCAGGTAGCGCTCGGCCGCGCGGGAGGCGGGGTGGTTCGCGATCGCGGCCAGGGTCACGATGGCCGCGATGACCAGCCAGCCCGGCGTGCCCCACTCCATGGCGAGGAACGTGTAGGCCGCGGGTGCCCACACCGAGCCGAGGGTGTAGCCGAGCTGGGAGACGCCTTGGTACTCACCGCGTCGCGCCGGGTCGGACAGCTCCGCCTGGAGGCCCCACTGGCCGGCGGAGTCGAACAGCTCGGCCCCGGTCACCGTCACGTGTCCGATCCACACCAGGGCGATCGTGACCCAGCCGACGGTGTCGTGGGTGACCAGCACGATGCCGCACGAGAGCACGAGGAAGAACGCGCCACGGCGGGTGGCGCGCAGCGAGTCGGCGACGGTCACCACGCCGCGCGCGGCGGCCACCTGCAGGAGCACGGCGAGCACGGTGTTGGTCCCGAACAGCCAGGCCAGCAGCACGCGCGGGGCGTCGGTCTCCTCCACCAGCCACAGCGGGATGACGACGTTCAGCAGCACCTGGTGGGTGCCGAGCACACCACCGCAGACCGACATCAGCACATAGCCCCGGTTGCGGAGCGCGCTGCGGCGTCCCCCGGGGTCCAGCGCGGCCTCCAGGGGAGTCTCGTCGTCCGCAGACTCCGCGTTGTCGACCCGGCGGGGGAGCCGCGACACGAGCCAGGAGTTGACGAGGAGCAGGGCGGCGGTGGCGGCCGGCACCATCCGGATCACGTCGTTGCTGTTGGTCGCCAGGGCGACACCGGCCAGGAGGGCGCCGAGGGTGTAGCCGACGTTGCGGGCGGCACGGAAGTAGGCGCTCGACGAGACGCGCTGCTCGCGCGGGAAGACGTCGAACCGGTAGGCGTTGCGGGAGGCCCGGCTCGCCGTCGACACCACCTGGACGGCGACCATCACCGCGACGAAACCGGTCATGTCGCCGGCGGCCAGCCAGGCGAGGTAGAGCACGGCCTCGACCAGCGAGCTGAGCGCCCAGACCCGCTTGGCGCCGAACCGGTCACTGAGCTTGCCCAGCGGCACGGCGAGCACGAAGGTGACGAGGCCGGCGATGGTGAGGCCGAGGCCGACCCTGGCCGCGGAGAGCCCGACGATCTGGGTGAAGAAGACGGCGCTGCCGGTGAGGAAGACCCCGTCGCCGAACGCCGAGAGCACCGACTGCACCGACAGCCGACGGATGAGGGAGGTCGGGCCCGCGAGGCGGAGCAGGCCCTCAGGCAGTTGTCTTGACATCAAGACAGTTCTACCGCCGGTGGCGAATCTGCCGCACCTGATTTTCCCGGCATCCGGTCATCGCCTGTCCGCAATGGCTCCTAGGTTTGTCCCATGTCAGAGATCAGGGTGTTGCGCCCGGCGGGGCTCGTCCAGAGCCCGGCCTTCAGCCACGTGGCCATCGTCCCGCCCGGTGCCACCACGGTGTTCGTCGGCGGACAGAACGCCGTCGACGAGCAGGGCCGGCTCGTGGGCGGCGACGATGTCGCTGCCCAGACCAGGAAGACGATGGAGAACGTCGTGACCGCGCTGGCCGCGGCGGGCCTCGGGGTCGAGCACCTCGTGAGCGTCACGGTGATGCTCGTCGCCGGCGTCGACGTGCAGGCCGCCTACGGCGCCGCGGGCCCGTTCCTCGCCGGTGCCAATCCGCCGCCGCTGGTGAGCGCCGCGCTCGTGTCGGCGCTGGGCGTCCCCGGCGCGCTGGTCGAGGTCTCGGGCGTCGCCGCCACCATGTGAGCGGGCCGGGCCGAGGTGTCCGTAGCATCCGCGCGAGGAGGCGAGCGATGGACGCGGCGACAGAGATGGACCAGGTGCGGGCCCGAGGCCGCTGCCTGTGCGGCGCCGTGGCGTTCCGCGTCACCGGCGAGCTGCGGGGCGTCATCAACTGCCACTGCCACCGGTGCCGTCGGTTCACCGGCCACCACCTGGCCGCGACCAGCGCGGCCGTTGCAGACGTCGAGATCGACGACACCGAGGCGCTGCTCACGTGGTTCGAGCCGGTGGACGAGGCGGCCTACGGGTTCTGCGGGCGCTGCGGCTCGTCGCTGTTCTGGCAGGGCGCCAGCGCGCCGGAGCAGCTGTCGATCTGCGCGGGCACGCTCGAGCCGCCGACCGGGATGCGCACGATGGCGGCGTGGTGGGTCAGCGAGGCGAGCGACTACCACCAGCGACCGGCGCTGCCCGAGCACGATCGCGAGTGATCCGGCCGTGCCTCAGACGAACGCCGAGACGCCGGTCTCGTCGCGGCCGATGAGCAGCTTCTGGACCTGGCTGGTGCCTTCGTAGAGGGTCATCACGCGGGCGTCGCGGAGGTACTTCGCGGCGGGGTACTCATCGACGTAGCCCGCTCCGCCATAGATCTGGATGCAGTGGTTGGCGGCGCGCACGGCGGCCTCGGACGCGTAGAGCTTGGCCTTGGAGGCGGCGATCCGGAAGTCCTCACCGCGGTCGATGAGGTCGGCGGCCCGCCACACGAGGAGCCGCGCGGCGTCGGCGTCGAGCGAGATGTCGGCGATCATGTCCTGCACCAGCTGGAAGCCGGCGATCTGCCGGCCGAACTGGGTGCGCTCCTTGGCGTAGGAGACCGAGGACTCGAGACAGGCCTGCACCAGCCCCACGCAGCCGGCCGCGACCGAGACCCGGCCCTTGTCGAGCGAGGACATCGCGATCTTGAACCCCCGGCCCTCCTCGCCGAGCCGCGCCGACTCGGGCACGCGGACGTCCTCGAGGAACAGCTCGGCGGTGGCCTGGCCGCGCAGGCCGAGCTTGCCCTTGATCTCGCGGGCCTCGAAGCCCTCGGTGTCGGTGGGCACGAGGAACGCGGTCACGCCGCGAGGCCCGTCGTCCGACGTGCGGGCGAAGACCAGCGCGACGTGGGCCCAGGTGCCGTTGGTGATGAACAGCTTCTGGCCGTTGAGGACGTAGTCGGAGCCGTCGCGGGTGGCCCTGGCCGTCAGGTTGCCCGCGTCGGACCCGGTGCCGGGCTCGGTGAGGCCGAAGCAGCCGAGCTTCTCCGCGCTCGCGATGCCGGGCAGCCACTCCTGCTTCTGCTCCTCGGTGCCGAAGCCCAGGATCGACTTGCCGACCAGGCCGTTGGAGACCGACACGATCCCGCGCAGCGCGGAGTCGGCGCGGCCGAGCTCCTCCATGCCGAGCGCGTAGGTGACGTAGTCGCCGCCCAGGCCGCCGTACTCCTCGGGGATGGTGAGGCCGAAGAACCCGATCTCGGCCATCTTCGGGATGATCGCGAGGTCGACCGACTCGGCGCGGTCCCACTCGGTGCGGTGCGGCACTGCTTCCTTCTCGAGGAAGTCGCGGGCCAGCGAGCGGAACGCCTCCTGCTCCTCGCTCAGGGACAGGTCCATCAGGCGCCTCCTCGTGCAGCGGACTGGCGGGCCAGCTCGGCGCGGGCGAGCGAGGCCTTGTGCACCTCGTCGGGGCCGTCGGCGAAGCGGAGCGTGCGGATCGCGGCGTACGACGCGGCGAGCGGGAAGTCCTGGGACAGCCCGCCGGCGCCGTGGGCCTGGATGGCGCGGTCGACGATCTCCTGGACCACCTTGGGGGTGGCGATCTTGATCGCCTGGATCTCGGTGTGCGCGCCGCGGTTGCCGACGGTGTCCATCAGCCAGGCGGTCTTGAGCACCAGCAGCCGCAGCTGCTCGACCGCGACCCGGGCGTCGGCGATCCACTCGCGGATCACGCCCTGGCGAGCCAGCGGCTTGCCGAAGGCGACCCGGCCCTCGACCCGCTCACACATCAGCTCGATCGCCCTCTCCGCGAGGCCGAGCGCGCGCATGCAGTGGTGGATCCGGCCGGGGCCGAGCCGGGCCTGCGCGATCGCGAAGCCCTGGCCCTCGTCGCCGATGAGGTTGGCCGCTGGGACCCGCACGTCCTCGAAGCGGAGCTCGGCGTGGCCGCCGTGCTCGTGGTCGTCGTAGCCGAAGACCGTCATCGGGCGGACCACGGTCAGACCAGGGGTGTCGCGGGGGACCAGGATCATCGACTGCTGCCGGTGCCGCTGTGCCCGATCCTTGGGAGCGTCGAGGTCGGTCTTGCCCATCACGATGAAGACCTCGCACTGCGGGTTCATCGCCCCGGTGATCCACCACTTGCGGCCGTTGAGGACGTACTCGTCGCCGTCGCGGACGATCGAGGTCTCGATGTTGGTCGCATCGGACGACGCGACGTCCGGCTCGGTCATCGCGAACGCCGACCGGATGGCGCCGTCGAGCAGCGGGGTGAGCCAGCGCTCCTTCTGCTCGGGGTTGCCGAACATCGCCAGCACCTCCATGTTGCCCGTGTCGGGCGCGGAGCAGTTCAGCGCCGGGGGCGCGAGATGGCCGGCGCGGCCGGTGATCTCGGCGAGCGGGGCGTACTGGAGGTTGGTCAGGCCCGCCCCCGAGTAGTCACCGTGGCCATCTCCGGGGAGGAAGAGGTTCCACAGGCCGCGCTGCTTGGCCTCGGCGCGGAGCTCCTGGAGCGCCGGCGCGGTCGACCACGCGAACGGGTCGTCCAGGGCCTCGAGCTGGTCGTGGAAGACCTGCTCGGCCGGCTCGATCTTCGTCGTCATGAAGTCGAGCAGCTGCTCCTGCAGCTCCTGGGTGCGGGCGTCGAGTGCGAAGTCCATCTAGCTCTCCTTCAGGGAGTGCAGTCCTGCGGCGATGATCAGGTCGAAGCCCTCGCCGATGCGGTCGAACCCCTCGCCGACCGTCTGGCCCTTGAGGTAGCGGTAGTGGATCCCTTCGAGGATGACCGCCAGCTTGAAGTAGGCGAGCGCCATGTGGAAGTTCATGTCCCCAGGGGTCCTGCCGCTCGCGGCGACGTACGCCGTCAGCTGCTGCTCGTTGCCGGGCCAGCCCTGGGCCTTCGCCACGTCGGAGACCAGGTCGCCACCGGCGGACGCGCCGAGCGTCTCGTAGACGAGCATCAGCGCGACGTCGGTGCGGGTGTCGCCGAGGGTGGCCATCTCCCAGTCGACGACCGCGTGGATCTCGTCATCGGCCCCGACCAGACAGTTGTCGAGCCGGTAGTCGCCGTGCACGATCCCGACCACCGACGGGTCCTCCGGGGGGAGCTGCTCGGTCAGCAGCCGGTGCAGCTCGTCGGCGTCGGGGTGCTCGCGGGTCTTGGAACCCTCGAGCTGCTTGCCCCAGCGGCGCACCTGCCGCTCGAGGAACCCCTGTGGCCGGCCGAACTCGCCGAGCCCGACCTCGTCCGGGTCGACCGCGTGCAGCGCCGCCAGGACCTCGACCAGCCGACCGGCGAGCGCCGCGGTCCGGTCGGCACCGAGAGCGTCGAGCTCGGAGGCTCTGCGGTAGGCGACCCCGTCGACCTTCTCCATCACGTAGAACGGCGCGCCCAGCACGTCGGCGTCCTCGCAGTGCGCGAAGGTGCGGGGGACAGGCACGTCGGTCCCGGCCAGGGCCGAGATCGCGGTGTACTCGCGGCCCATGTCGTGGGCGGTCGCCTGCACGTGGCCGAGCGGCGGGCGACGGACGATCCACCACGAGGCGCCGTCGGTGACCTGGTAGGTGAGGTTGGACTTGCCGCCCGCGATCAGCTCCGCGTGGAGCTCACCGTCGATCTCACCGGGCCGCTGTCCGTCGTACCACTCCCTGAAGCGGGCCAGGTCCAGGCCCTTCACGTCCTCACTCACCGCCGACCCCGGTGAGGTCATCGACCTTGGCCTGCAGCCGGCGCATGCCCGCCAGCCAGGCGTCGGGGTCAGCGGCCCGGGCGGCGTAGTAGTCGCCGACCTCGGGGTGGGGGAGGACCAGGAACCGGTCCTCGGCGAGCGAGGCGACCCAGGCGTCGGCGACCTGCTCGGGGGTCAGCGCGGCGTCGCGGGTGAGCAGCTCCTTGAGCGGCCCGGCCTGCTCGAGCATCCGGGTCTGCACGCCCTGAGGGCAGATGGCCTGCACTGCGATGCCGCGGTGGCCGTAGGTCACCGAGAGCCACTCGGCGAAGCCGAGGGCCGCGTGCTTGGTCACCGAGTACGGCGCCGCGCCGATCATGGTCAGCAGCCCGGCGGCACTGGCGGTGACGACGAACCGTCCGCCCTTGCCGTCCTCGAGCCAGCGCGGGACCAGGGTGCGGGCCGCCCGGATGTGGGCCATCACGTTGGTGTCGATCATCCGCGCCCAGTCCTCGTCGGAGGCCTGGAGGCTGTCGGGCTGAGTGCGATCGATGCCGGCGTTCGCCATGAAGACGTCGATCCGGCCCAGCTGCTCGGTCGCCGTGGCGACGAGCGCGCGGACGCCCTCGTCGGACGAGCAGTCGCCCGGCGCTGCTGTGCCGCCGAGCTCCTCGGCCACGGCGCCGCAGGCCTCGGCGTCGAGGTCGTTGACCACGACCCGCGCCCCCGCCGCGACCAGCCGGCCGGCGAGCGCCTTCCCGATCCCGTGTCCGGCCCCGGTGACGACCGCGCCGGCGTCGTGGAGTTGTGGCATGACCCAACCCTCGCACGTGCCCCTTTCGACGGCGCTCGTGCTGTCTCCCTACGCCCCCTCCCTACGCTGGCGCCATGGCGCAGCAGGCGAGCACGACGCGGATCCCGGGCTTCGTCCTCACCGACCACGTGGTCGACGTGCCGCTCGACCACTCGACACCTGGCGAGGGGCGCACGATCGAGGTGTTCGCGCGCGAGGTGGTCGGTGCGGGTCGTGAGCGCGAGGAGCTGCCGTGGCTGCTGTTCCTCCAGGGCGGGCCGGGCGGCAAGTCGCCGCGGCCAGGAGACGGTTCCGGCGACGGGTGGCTCGAGGCGGCGACCCGCACCCACCGGGTCCTGCTGCTCGACCAGCGCGGCACCGGGCGCAGCACCCCGTTGACCGGCCGGACGGTGGCCGGCTGGTCGGACGCCGACGTCGCGGCGTACCTGCGGCTGATGCGGGCCGACAGCATCGTGCGCGACGCCGAGGTGCTGCGCGATCGGGTCGCCGGCGGTGGTCCGTGGGAGACGCTCGGGCAGAGCTACGGCGGCTGGCTGACGATGACCTACCTGTCGCTCGCGCCCGACGCCCTCACCGCCTGCTACGTCGCCAGTGGCCTGCCCGGCCTGACCGCCACCGCCGACGACGTCTACGCCCGCACCTATCCGCGGGTGGCCGGCAAGAACGCCGAGTTCTACGCGCGCTACCCCGACGACGTGGCGCTGGTCAGGCGGATAGCCGACCATCTCGACGCGCACGTGGTCGAGCTGCCGGACGGCGACCGGCTGACCACGCGCCGGCTCCGGCGCCTCGGCAGCGAGTTCGGGATGAGCTACGGATACGAGCGCATCCACTGGCTGCTCGACGAGGCATGGCACGGGTCGGAGCTGTCGGACGTGTTCCTCGCCGGCGTGCAGAGCCTGACCGGGCACGTCGAGGGTCCGCTGTTCCCCCTCCAGGAGTACATCTACGGCCAGCCCGGCTCCGGCGCGAGCGCGTGGGCGGCCGAGCGCGCCCTGGCGCAGCACGCGGACTTCGCCGAGGACCGCGACCCGCTGCTCTTCACCGGCGAGATGTTCTACCCCTGGATGTTCGAAGAGGTCCGGGCGCTCAAGCCGTTCCGCGGTGGTGCCGACCTGCTGTCGACCTACGACGCCTGGGGTCCGGTCTACGACCTCGACCGGCTCGCCGCCAACCAGGTTCCGGTGTTCGCGGCGGTCTACCACGACGACATGTACGTCGACGCACAGCTCCAGCTCGACACCGCCCGGTTCGTGGGCAATGTGCGCGCCTGGGTCACCAACGAGTACGAGCACGACGGCCTGCGCAAGGACGGGGCGCGCGTGCTCGGGCGGCTGATGGACATGCGCGCCGGCCGCGTCTAGCCCTGATCTGGACGGGGGCCGGCGTGAGACGCTGCGGTGGTGGCCCCCGAGGACGTCCCGATCAGCGACTGGCTCGACCGGGGCACGAGTGATCCGGGTGAGGTCGCCGGCCGCTACGACCAGTGGGCGCAGAGCTATGACGATGACCTGGCCTCGTGGTCCTACCAGGCACCCGCGGTGGTGGCCGACACGGTCGCCACCCGCCACCCGGCGGCGGCCTCGGTGCTCGACGTGGGCTGCGGCACCGGACTGGTCGGCCGCGCGCTCCGCGCTCGAGGCTTTGCCGGCCGGCTGCTGGGGCTCGACATCTCGGAGCAGTCCCTGGCGAAGGCTCGCGAGGGGGGCGACTACGACTCGCTCGAGCCGGCCGACCTCCAGCAGCGGCTCGCCCTCGAGGACGAGAGCGTCGATGCCGTCGTCTGCGTGGGGGTGATGACCTACCTGCCGGAGGTCGAGGCGGCGTGGCGCGAGTTCGCGAGGGTGGCCCGGCCCGGAGGCGTCGTCGTGGTGACCCAGCGCGAGGACCTCTGGACCGAACGCGAGTGCCAGGCCGTGGTCGACCGGCTGCAGGCCGAGGGCGTGTGGACGCTGCTGGACGTCACCGGCCCGGCGCCGTACCTGCCGGAGGGCTACGGCGGTACGCCTGCCGTCCCGTGCTACTACCTGACCGCGCTGGTCAGCTGACCCGTCGGCGGTCGGGCCTCAGGGGCACTGACTCAGCGGCACTGACTCAGGGGCACTGACTCAGGGGCACTGGCCGCCACCGGGGTCACACGGTCCCCAGCCCGCCACCGGCTTGCTCCACTTGCGGCCGTTGGGGGCCATGTCGGCCTCGTTGCCCTTGGCGAGCCGGACCGCGGCGCGCCACGCGCCCTGGTCGAGGCCCGGGGGGTTGGGGGTCCGCAGGCAGTACCAGAGGTCCAGGGAGATACCGAGGCTCCGCTGGCCGCGCCGGATCTGGCCGAACACCGGCGGCGTGTCCTCGGAGTCGGTGCACCGCACCTTCTTGCCGGGCTTGTCCCAGCCGCCTCCCAGGCGGAACTCCTGCACCTTCTGCAGCGCCTTCCCGCCCGGGTGCTTCGGCGCGCTCAGCCGCAGGTCGTAGTGGCCATCGGGCGTCGAGTCGCCGTTGATGTCGAAGTAGACGGTCAGCCGGTGGCCCGGCTGGAACCCGTGCGGCACCTTGACCCGCAGGCTCTGCACGGAGTCCCAGTACCAGCTGGCGTCCAGCCTGACCTCGGAGATGTCGACGACCGGCTCCGACGTACGGCTGTCGTGGATGACGACCGTCTCGGGCAGCGCGCGCGGTGCGGCCTCGGCTGACGGCAGGGCTCCCGACAGGAGGAGGACGCACGCGAGGGGAACAAGGGCGACGCTACGAAGAGCCGGCATCCCCGGACGCTAGCAGCGTGGCCCCGCGGGCGCTCCCGTTGACGGGGCCGCTCTCAGTCTGGCTTGGACTTGATCGAGGGCAGCGTGGAGCGCTCCGGGGTGTTCGAGTGCGAGGGCGTGGGCGGGGTCGATCTCGTGGGTGCCGGTGGGGTCGACGAGGCGTGTTCGTCCGTGGGGTGTGTGCCAGAGGTAGCGGGCGAGGCCGAGCTGTTTGGCTCGGTAGTGGAGGTGGGTCTTGGCGCGGTGGTTGCCGCGGCCCAGGGGGGCGGCGTTGTGGTCGCCGGTCTGGCCGGGTGGTCCGTTGGGTTGGTAGGGGTCGGGGTGGTCGATGTCGGATCTGCGGCTGGTCGAGCGCGCGTGGGGGAAGACGTCGCCCACGGTGCGGAGCCGGGTGCGGTCCTTGACCGCTTCGGGGTGTTCGTAGCCGTTGACGGAGACGTGGGTGGCGAGGTCGATGACCGGGGCCAGGGTGATCCGGGCGTGGCCGAGGAGTTGGGTGAGCTCGGTGAGGAGCATCGGCCCGACTTCTTCGACGCGGGCCACCCCGGCGCCGTCTTCCACGGTCTGTGGGTGCAGGTGGACGTGTATGACCGCGTGGCGGGTGTGGGCGCCGTGGCCGCGTGGGTCTTGTGCGCCGGCGAGGAGGGCGGTGACGTCCTCGGGGTGGGCCAGCCAGCCCAGCGCGACCGAGCGGAGCTCGTCGCGGGTGGCGTCGGCGGCCAGGTCGGGGATCAGGTCGCGGCGGACGTCGAGGGCGTCGGCGACCCGCTCGAGGAGGGCGTCGAGCCAGACGCCGTCGGCGGGCGCGAGGGGGGCGATGAGGGTGCGGAGTCCGTGCTCGTCGGTGGGGGTGATGGCGACGTAGCGGTCGCGCAGGGCCGCGGCGCGTGCGCGGTGGGCGGCCTCGGTGTCGGCCTCCATGACCTTGGCCTCGGCGATCGACAGCAGCCGTCCGGGGTTCTGGTCGAGGGCCTCGCTCACGGCCCGGTCCACCAGCGCCGCCGCTGGGGGGTCGAGCTTGCGGGTCATCGAGGCGACCTTGCGGGCGACCCAGAGGTCCACGCGGCCCTCGCGGAGCGCGGTGTGGAGCTCGGGGAGGCGGTGGCGCAGGTCGAGGCCGTCGGCGAGCAGCGCACGCACCGACTGGGCGTGCTGCCCGCGGGCCACGGCGAGCTCGTGGATCGAGAGGTCCTGGACCTTCGGCGTCCCGACCCCACCGACCCGCACCAACCGGGCTGCCCCGGGGGCCACCGGGTGGCCGTCGGCTCGGGGGTCGTGGCCGTGCAGGTCGGCCCAGTGCAGCGCGAGCTCGAGGGCCCGCACCTCGACCGCCCGACGGTCGCGCTCCGCCGACTCCACGGCCACCAGCGTCTGCGCAGCGTCGAGGTCCTCGACGGCGAGGAAGCTGGTCGGCTCGGGCATGACTCAACCCAAGCACTCGCCACCGACAGCCCACCCAGCCCGAGCAAGACCTGTCCACAAGGCGGCGAAGGCTGGTCCAGACTTGGGTCGTCGCGGCGAGATGAGCACCCGCTCGGGTCTCGGTCCGCAGGTGGTCCTCACCGCCACGGGTCGGTGATCACGCGCAGGTCGAGGAGGGTTTCGTACGCCCGCCGGAGACGGTCGGCTCCGACGTGGGCGGCCCACTCGGCTAGGACCCGCTCGACCTCGGCATTGGCAATCTCGACGACTTCGTCTGCGCGGGCGGTGAGCCGCACGAGCCGGGCGCGGCGGTCGGTGAGGTCGGGGACTCTCTCGACATATCCCGCCGCTTCGAGCTTGTCGACGAGGAAACCGGCGCTCTGCTTTGCGACTCGCGCCTGCTCGGCCAAGTCGGCGACGCGCGTTCCGTGCGGGCCTATCCGGGCTGCGATGCGGGCCTGCGCGAGAGTGATATCTGTGATGCCTGCCGCAACGACGGCGTCGTGCGCGCGCTGCTCGAGTGCTCGGTAGGCGACGAACAGCAGGATCCCGAGATTCGGCTCTTGACGGTCTCCGGGCACCGTGCCAGATTAGACCAATAATCTGTCTAATGTATCCAAGACAGGCGACCCGCCATGGACTGCGAGACGATCTGGCGCCACATCGACGCCGAGCGTTCGAGACTGGCTGACCTCCTGGAGTCGCTGCCGCACGAGGCGTGGGGGCAGTCCAGCCTGTGTGGAGGTTGGACCGTTCGCGACGTCGGCGCGCACCTGACGTTCTCTCACGCCCGCTTGCGTGACGTGGCCTGGCCCGCGGTCAGGACCGGCTTCCGCTACAACCAGATGATCCGGTACGCCGCGCTGCACAGCCCGGTGACTCACGAGCAGATCGTGGCCACGCTGCGCGGCTTCGTCGGCTCCCGTCGAACGGCGCCGTTCGTCACCGAGCTGGAGCCGCTCCTCGACATCCTGGTGCACTCCCAAGACATCTGCGTGCCGCTGGGGATCGAGCACCCGCTGCCGGTCGACGCCGCGGTCGCGGCCGCTGACCGGGTGCTCTCACTGCGCGGCCCGATGCGGTTGTGGCACCCGCCGCGCGGCGTACGGCTGGTCGCCACGGACGCCGACTGGGCCTACGGCGACGGCGCCGAGACGCGAGCACCGATCCAGTCCCACCTGCTCACCCTCACCGGCCGACACCGCTCCTCGGAAGCCGCGAGCACCTTCACCCAGTGAGTGCTCACCGAAGCAGAGAGCCGCACAGACGGCGGTGTGACGCAGGTGCTGCCGTCGGACTTTCGCCGGATCGGGTCAGTGACCGCGGAGGTCCGGCGTGGTGACGAACCCGGCAGACTCGGTCCCGTGCCACTCGCCCTGCAGACCGTTGACGACCTGTTCACCGCCGAGTTTGCGAAGGGACGCTCGCCTGGGCTCGTCTACGCGGTCGTGCGCGACGGCGAGGTGCTGCACGCGCGCGGACTCGGTACGACGACGCCCGGGGAGGAGACGCCGCCGACGACGCAGAGCGTGCTGCGCATCGCGTCGATGACGAAGTCGTTCACCGCGACGGCCGTCCTCCTGCTCCGCGACCGCGGACTGCTCCGCCTCGACGACCAGGTGGCGGACCATGTCACCGGTGCGCCGGCCGGGCTGACGGTGCGCCACCTGCTGACCATGAGCGGGGGGCTGCTCACCGACGATCCATGGGGGGATCGCAACGAGGCGCAGACGCCCGAGGAGTTCGCCGAGCTCGTCGCCCGCGGGATCACGGTCGGCGGCGCGCCAGGCGTCACGTTCGAGTACAGCAACCTCGGCTACGCGTTCCTCGGCCGGGTCATCGATGCCGTCCTGCCGCCCGACGACGGAGGCTTCCGGGGCTTCGTGATCAAGGAGATCACCGGACCACTCGGCATGGCGGCCACGACGTACGACGTCCGCGAGGTCGGACCCGAGCTCGTCGCCGGGTGTCACGACCACGGGGACGGGTGGAGGCTGCAGCCCGACGTGCTGCCCGGCACCTTCTCCGCGATGGGCGGCCTGCACAGCCGGGTGCTCGACCTGGCGCGCTGGGTCGGGGGCTTCACCGACGCGTTCCGCCACGCTGACGCGCCCCACCCGTTGAGCGCTGCCAGCCGCCGCGAGATGCAGCAGCAGCACCGCTTCACGGGCGTCTCGGGCGGGCTGGCCCTCGACGTCCCGGCTGGTGGTGGCGCCCTGGCGGCCAGTGCCGTCGGCTACGGGTTCGGGCTGTTCGTCGAGCACCACAGCGACCACGGCCACGTCGTGCACCACCCCGGCGGCTATCCCGGCTACGGCTCGCACATGCGCTGGCACCCCGAGACCGGGCTCGGGATCATCGCTCTCGCGAACGGCACCTACGCCGCGCCCGTCGAGACGACGCGCGACGCACTCCGCGCGCTGGTGGCGGGCGAGCGGGTCACGGCCCTCGCGCCCGTCGTGACGTCAGCCCTGGTCGATGCCGTGACCGCGCGCATCGCGTCGGGCCAGCCGTACGCCGATGACCTGTTCTCCTTCAACGTCCCCCTCGACGTCCCCGAGGCCGTACGGCTGGCGGAGCTCGCGTCCGCCCGCGAGCTGGTGGGCGCTCCGACGGGTCCCGCCAGCGCCCCTCGCTCCCAGGGCCTGGGCACGGCCTCCTGGTCGATCCCGGCCGAGCGCGGCCGGCTGGACGTCGAGGTCAAGGTCGCGCCGACGACCCCGCAGCCGGCCGTGCAGTCCCTCAAGGTCACTGCCGTGCCGGATGCGCCCGAGTCGCTCCTGCTCGCCGCCACCCGGGCCCTGGGCGGAGCGCTCGACGGCACAGACGAACCCGCAGCCAACCGGTTCGGCCGCGCGCTCGAGACGGCGCGCGCCCTCGGCGGCCGGCCCACGGTCGCCGGCACCCTGGCCGGCGACGGTCAGCGCGCCGCGACCTTCGCCGTACGCGCCGGGACGACCTGGTGGCGGCTCCACGTCTCGGAGGGCACGACGCCCACGCTCACCGCCTGCCCGACGGGCGAGGCCGCGCTGCTCGGGCACCGCTTCGGCCGCTGACCGCCGGTCGTCGCGGCCGCCAGGACACCAGTCCGGCTCGGAGCTACCCCGTGAAGTCGTCGACCGCCCGCTGGCGCGTCCGCCGCCGCTCCCACAGTCCGCACCCGACCATCACCAGCGCGGCGAGGAGCGCTCCGGCGAGCACGTCGACGACGTAGTGCTCGCCGTAGTAGACGAGTGCCGTGGACATGGCGATCGGGTAGAGCACGAGCAGCCAGCGCAGGGGGGTGCGAAGTCGCCAGATGGCGTACATCGCGACGAGGAACGTGATGCCGGCGTGCAGCGAGGGCATCGCGGCCACCGGGTTGCCGACGCCCTGGAGGACCAGGTCGAACCGGCCGAGGCCGAGGTCGCGCCAGCCGCGGCCGGTGAGGCGGGGGATCAGCTCGCGGATGTAGCCGTCCTCGGAGGCCATCCACGGCGGCGCCATCGGGTAGACGATGTAGACGACCAGCGCCCCGAAGTTGATGGCGATGTAGCGGCGCATCCAGAGCAGCCACTCCTCGCGCTTGCGGATCCACAGCACCGCGGCGATGGTCAGCCCGGTCAGGAAGTGGCTGGCGTAGACCGTGGTGAAGAAGACGTCGTACCAGCGCGGATCGGCCTCGCGCAGGCACGGGTCGCCGCAGAGGGCGTGCTGCAGCCGCTCGGTCGGCAGGGTGTGCGGTCCACCCCCGGTCAGCCGGGAGAGCCACTCGTCGAAGTGGATCGGCATCGAGTAGTGCACCGTGACCCACCCGAGGTTGTCCGTGAGACCCCGGCTGTAGAAGTAGATGACCAGCCCGACCATCGGGATCGACCAGTCACGCACGAAGCGCAGGTGGTAGCGCCACGGCGCCTCGATGTGCCAGGCGATGGTGCCGAACCACAGCCAGACGAACACCGAGATGGTGTCGTTGGGGATGCCGAGCAGCCGTGTGTACGCCGCCAGCAGGACGGCGTAGCCCAGCATCGCCGCGATGCGGACCCGGTGCCGAGTGACCGGCGGCGCCTCCGCCGACTCGGACACCTCACCCGCCTCAGCGTCCTCCTCGAGCCCCTGCGCCACGCGCAGACTTTACGTGAGGCCCATCAAGCGTTCGCGGTCAGTCCAGTGGGTCCAGCGCGTCGTACGTGGTCACCGCGCCGGCCAGCTCGCGGAGGTGGTGGGTGCCGTCGCCGAGCAGGTGGTCGAGGGCGGTGAGGTGGGCGGCGTACATGCCGACGGAGTACTCCATCGTCATCGCGATGCCGCCGTGCAGCTGGATCGCCTCCTGCCCGACGTGGCGGCCGGCCCTGCTCACCTGGACCGAGACCCGGCGGGCCGCGTCCTGGACGGCAGCAGGATCCCCCTGGGCGACGACCATGGTGGCCCAGTCGACCATCGAGTGGGTCAGCTCCAGCGAGACGTACATGTCCGCGGCCCGGAAGGTGAGGGCCTGGAACGTGGACAGGGGTACGCCGAACTGCTTGCGGCTGCGGAGGTACTCGGTGGTCGTCGGCAGGAGGAACTGCATCGCGCCGAGGGCCTGGTTGGCGGCCATGACTCGGGTGATGTCCTGGACCGTCGAGATGCTGTTGGTCAGGTCGGTGCCGGGCTCGCCCAGCGGTGTCGCGGCCGTGCCGTCGAAGGCGACCCGGGCCGCGCGGGTGCCGTCGTAGGTCGCGTAGCCGGTCCTCTCCGCCTCGTCCCCCTTCACCACGAAGAGCCCGGTGCCTCCGTCCGGCAGGGCAGCGCTCACCACGAGCACGTCGGCGCGGGCGCCGTGCGGCACCGGCTCCTTCACCCCGGTCAGCGTCCAGTTGTCCCCGTCCTGGGAGGCGGTGACCTGCTCCGCGGTCGAGGTCCAGCCGCGGCCGGGCTCGTCGTGCGCGAAGGCCAGGACGCTCTCGCCGGCCGAGAGAGCACCGAGGAGCTCCTGCCGCTGCTCGGCCTTGCCGCAGGCCGAGACCAGACCGCCGGCCAGCACGACCGACGTGAGGTAGGGCTCGGGTGCGATCACCCGGCCGAGCTCCTGGCAGACGATGCCGATCTCGACCGGCCCGGCGCCGACGCCGCCGTCCTCCTCGGAGAACGGCAGCCCGAGGAGGCCCATCTCGGCCATCTTCGTCCACTGCTTCTCGTCGAAGCCGGGGTCGTCCCCCTCCTTCACGGGCGCAGTGGCCTGGCGACGTGCTTCGTAGTCGCCGTACGCCTTCCCCACGAGGCCCTTCACGGCCTCGCGGAGCGCGTCCTGCTCGTCGTCGTACAGGAAGTCCATGTCGTTCTGTCCTCAGAGTCCCAGGATGTTGCGGGCGATGATCTGGCGCTGTACCTCGTTGGAGCCGCCGTAGATGGAGGCCTTGCGCAGGTTGAGGTAGAGCGGCGCGGCGTTGCGCTCCCACTCGGTGAGGTCGGAGTCGTCGCCGGCGCCGCTGGAGAGCCCGGCCGGGCCGGCCAGGTCGAGCACCAGCTCGCTGACCTGCTGCTGGAGCACGCTGCCCTTGAGCTTGAGCACCGAGGACGCCGGGTCGGGCTTGCCCTCGACGGAGTTGGCGGCCACCCGCATGGTGGTCAGCTCGAGGGCGAGCAGCTCGTTCTCCAGCTCGGCGATCCGGGCGCGCAGGAGGGGATCGTCGGCGAACCGGTCCTCGGCCAACCCCTTGATCCGCCCGACCACCCGCTTGATGATCCCGGACGGCGCCACACCGACCCGCTCGTTGCCGAGCAGGAACTTGGCGATCGTCCAGCCGCCGTTGAGCTCACCGACGAGGTGGTCGCCCGGGACGCGCACGTCCTCGAACCACACCTCGTTGACCTCGTGGCCGCCGTCGATCAGCTGGATCGGCCGGACCTCGAGCCCCTCGCTCTCCATGTCGATCAGCAGCATCGAGATGCCGGCCTGCTTCTTGGCGTCAGGGTCGGTGCGGACGAGGGTGAAGATCCAGTCGCCGTACTGGCCCAGCGTGGTCCAGGTCTTCTGCCCGTTGACGATCCAGTCGTCACCGTCCTTGACCGCGGTGGTGCGCAGCCCGGCCAGGTCGGAGCCGGCGTCGGGCTCGGAGAACCCCTGCGACCAGAAGATGTCGAGGTTGGCCGTCTTGGGGAGGAACTCCTTCTTCTGCTCCTCGGTCCCGAACTGCGCGATGACCGGCCCGATCATCCCGGCGTTGAACGCGAGCGGGGTCGGCACGCAGGCGCGCTCCATCTCCTCGCGCCAGATGTGGAACTGGATCTCGGTCCAGTCCTGGCCACCCCACTCGGCCGGCCAGCGGGGTACGGCGAGCCCGGCCGCGTTGAGCGTCTGCTGGGCCTCGACGATCTGGTCCTTGCTCAGCTCCCGACCCGCGGCGACCGTCTCGCGGATCTCCTCAGGGACCTTGGTGGTGAAGAACTCGCGCATCTCGTCACGAAACGCGCGCTCCTCCTCGGTCAGCTCGAGCTGCATGCCTGACTCCTCGAAGACGATCGTTGCTACTCGCCAGTACACACCATGGACCCAGAGCCGTCTCCGGGCGCTGCGCCCAACGTGCGGTCAGCGCGTGGTGAAGGCGCCGCCGTTCACGTGCAGCACCTGGCCGGTGAGGTGGCGGGCGCCGCTGGAGGCGAGGAAGAAGACGGTCTCCGCGATGTCCTCCACCGTGCCCGCTCGGCCGTCGTGGGTGGCGGCGACCAGCCGCTCGCGGCGCTCGTCGCTGAGCCGGCCGTGGAAGAAGTCGGTGCCGGCGATGTAGCCGGGGGAGACGGTGTTGGCCGAGACGCCGGCCGGGCCGAGCTCGGCCGAGACGCCCGCGGTCCAGGCCGCGAGCGCCGCCTTCGCCGCGCCGTACGACGACCCGGCGTACTCCGCCCCGATGGAGCCCACCGTGACGACCGAGCCGCCTGGCCGCAGCAGGGGTGTGAGCGCGGTGGTGGTCAGCACCGCGCTGACCAGGTTGAGGCCGAGGTTGCCGTGCCACCGGTCGGCGAGCTGCTCGAGGGTCGGAGGGTCCGGGAGCGGGTCGGACAGGTCGAGGTTGCCGCCGGCGCAGTGCACCAGGACGTCGACGCCGTCGGCCTCGAGGGCGGCGGCCAGGGCGCGTACGTCGGCCGCGTCGGTGTGGTCGCACCGCACCGTGCGTCCTCCGACGGCCGCGGCCGCCTCGGTCAGGCGCGCGCCGTCGCGACCGGTCATCACGAGCGTGTCGCCCGCGGTCGCGAACCGCTCCGCCACGGCCAGGCCGATCCCCCGACTCGCTCCCGTCACCACTACGACGCGTCCCGACATCAGGCGCTCCTCCTCGCTTATGTTTAGCACTAAACATACGCTAGCCCGATGACCTCCACCGGCGCCAGCGAGATAGCCGCGGCCTGGCAGCGCGAGCTGCCCGGCGTCCCGACGTCGTCGATCGGTGTGATCACCCCGCTGTGGCGCGCGGCCAAGCTGCTGGCCGACGACCGGCGCCGCACGCTGGCCGGGCTCGGCATGGAGGACTCGACCCTCGACCTGCTGAGCACGCTGCGTCGCTCCGGGCCGCCGTACACCCTGACCACGCGGGAGCTGGGGGAGCGCAGCCTCGTCACCGCCGGCGCGATCTCCCAGCGAGTGACTCGGGCCGAGGCGGACGGTCTGGTGACCCGGGCTTCCTCGGACCGCGGTCGCCGTGCGGTCGGCGTGACGCTGACGAGGCAGGGTCACCGCACCATCGAGGCAGCGGTGACCGCGCTGCTCATCCATGAGGAGGAGCTGGTCGCGCGTCTGGACCCGGGCGCCGTGCGCGGGTTCGCCGAGGTCCTCGCAGCGCTCACCGAGGCCGTCTCCTGAGCGTCCTGCAACACGATCGGCCCCAGCAGCGTTGATGATGCATGCAGGTAGCCGTGGAAGGAGCCCGGGTGTCGGTTGAAACACCTGACTTCGACGGCTGGGTCGAGGCGCGTGGCCCGGCCCTGCTGCGGCTCGCCTACACGCTGACCGGCAACACCGCCGACGCCGAGGACGTGGTCCAGGAGGCGCTCGCCCGCGCGCTGCCGCGCTGGGAGCGGATCTCGCGGGTCGGTGACGTCGACGCCTACGTCCGCCGGATGGTGGTCAACGCGCACACCTCGTGGTGGCGGAAGTTCCGTCGTCGGGAGTCGCCGGTCGCGGAGGTCCGGGACTCGGCCGTCGCCGGTCCGGGGGAGCAATTCGATGATCACCGCCGCCTCTGGCTCGCCTGCCAGGCACTGCCGGAGTCGCAGCGCACCGCGGTGGTGCTGCGCTACTACGAACAGCTGGAGTACGCCGAGATCGCCGACCTGACCGGCCTCCGCGAGGGCTCGGTCCGGGCGCGGGTCTCCCGCGGACTGTCCGTCTTGCGTGAATCCATGGGTGAGTGGATGGGAGATGCAGATGACTGACCTCGAGGAGCGACTGACAGCCGCGCTGACGCAGGGGGCGCAGGCTGCGCCGACCGCGACCGGGTTGGCCGCGGCAGCACGGTCGCGCGCTCGCCGCGGCCGTCGCGCGAAGGCGTCAGGCGTCGCGGCGCTCGCCGCGCTGTGCATCGGCGTACCGACCGCGGTGGTGGCCATCGGTGGCTCCGACGACGAGCGCCCGCGCCCGTCGAAGGTGGCGGACGGCAACACGGGGGGACCGGGCGTGCCCGACGGCATGCGGGTCGAGAGCTGGCACGGTGTGACCGCCCTGGTGCCGGAGTCCTGGGGCTACGGGAGCCTGCAGGACTGGTGCGCGTCCGGCGGGGAGCCCGAGCCTCGAGTGGAGCGGCCCGGCGGCATCTCTCTCCTCATTCAGTGCGCCACCTCGACGTACGGCCTGAGCTTTCAGGAGCTGCCGCCGGGGCAGGACCGCGACCAGGAGTTCGACTGGCCGGTCGCGCTCCAGACGAGCGAGGGCTGGCCGCCGGACGCCTACGTCGGCGCGCACGGCATCGGTGACGTCCTGGTCCAGGTGACGGCGCCGTCAGAGCAACAGGCGCGGGAGATCCTGGCGACCGTGCGGGCCATCGGGCCGGAGGGCGACGTCAACGGATGCCCGGTCGATGCGGGCTCGGACCCGGTCGTGCCCGGGCACGTGATGGCGGTCTGCAGGTACGACGAAGCGGGCGCGTTGGAGCAGAGTGAGCGACTGGACGCCGACGAAGCCGCGTCTGCTGAAGAGGCGATCGGCTCGGCGCCGTACGACACCCGGCGCGGGCCGCTCTGCCCGTCGCCGCACGCGCCCACGACGACCATCCGCATGGTGTCGAGCGCGATGGACGCGACAGTCACCTTCGGTGGCAGCTGTCCTCTGGACACGCGTGTCGCGTTCGGAGACGAGGGCCGAACGCTCGGTCGGGAAGTCCTCTACTGGGCACTTTCCCCCGGCTGGAGCGGTTCCGTTCCGGACGGTGTCCATCTACCGTCTGAGCTCCGCACACGCTGAGACCAGGAGGTGGCCGTGCTCGGCAGGATCCGCATGGCCATCGTGGGGCTCCTCGTGGTCGGGCTGGGCGTGTCCGGGTACGTCGGCTACCGGCTCTTCACCGAGGAGCCGGACCACGCCCCGCGCGCCTCGACGGTCAGCGGCACCACCGAGGACGGCTGGCAGCAGGTGACCTATCGCGGTGTCACGGTGGAGGTGCCGCCCGAGTGGAGCCGGCTCAACACCGCGGCCTGCGACGGCGACCTCGAACGCTGGTCGGCCGTCGACCTCGAGCCCTGCGACAGCGACGTCGGGCTGTCCTTCCTCGACACCGACACCTTCGATGCCGCCACCGGGCCCGGGGTCCACATCGCGCCCGTCGCCGACGGTCTGCCGGACGGCGGCTGGACCGGCTACGTGACGCGCGGCGACGTGATCGTCAACGTGACGGACGCGGACGAGGCCGTCGCCCGTCGGGTGCTTCAGTCGGTGAGCCGGTCGATCTGACCGCGTCGGCCCGGGCCGCCTCGATGTCCGGGACATGGGTCTCGGCCCACTCCCTGACCGCGCGCAGCGGCCCGAGGAGCGAGTGGCCGAGCGGGGTGAGCGGGGTGAGCGCACACTCCACGTGTGGGGGGTTGCCGCCGTGGTCGGTGCGCGAGAGCAGCCCGTCGTACTCCATCGCCCGGTGCGTCTCGGTGAGGGCCTTCGGAGCGCTGGCCGGAGGGCTCGTCGCCCAGGCCGCCGGGCTGGTCACCCTCTTCTGGCGAGCCACCGCGCGGACGCGGGCCGGCGCGGTCGCCCTCCTGCCGCTGACCCCGCCCGCATCGACGAGGAGGCGCGAGCGGCCGGCGACGGCGTTTAGTCAGGTGCGGCGACGACATCCATCCCGGACAATGTTGCGACGTGGGACATGTGGACGTCGCCGGAGTGCGCTACGACCTGCCCGACGGGCGGGTGCTGCTCGACGACGTGTCGTTCCGGGTCGGCGACGGCGCCAAGGTCGCGCTGGTCGGCGCCAACGGCGCCGGCAAGACGACGCTGCTGCGGATCATCACCGGCGAGCTGACCCCCCACGCCGGCGTCGTGACGCGCAGCGGAGGCCTCGGCGTGATGCGTCAGATGGTCGGCACCGACCTCGCCACCGAACCCGGTGGTGAGCCGTCGGTGGCCGACCTGCTGCTGAGCGTCAGCCCGCCGCGGGTGCGCGAGGCGGCGGCCGCCGTCGACCGCTGCGAGCGCGCGCTGATGGAGCACGACGACGAGAAGACCCAGATGACCTACGCCGAGGCGCTGGCGGAGTACGCCGACGCGGGCGGCTACGACGTCGAGGTCGTGTGGGACGTGTGCACGGTGGCCGGGCTCGGGGTGCCCTTCGAGCGGGCGAAGTACCGCGAGCTGAGCACCCTCTCCGGCGGTGAGCAGAAGCGGCTGGTGCTCGAGTTCCTGCTCCGCGGCCCCGACGAGGTGCTGCTGCTCGACGAGCCCGACAACTTCCTCGACGTGCCGGGAAAGATCTGGCTCGAGCAGCGGATGCGCGAGTCCGAGAAGACGATCCTCTACATCAGCCACGACCGGGAGCTGCTCAACAACACCGCCACCCGGGTGGTCACGATCGAGCTCGGGGCCTCGGGCGCCGGCAACAGCGCGTGGACCCACCCGGGCGGCTTCACGTCCTACCACGAGGCCCGGACCGACCGGTTCCTGCGCTTCGAGGAGCTGCGCCGCCGCTGGGACGAGGAGCACGCCAAGATCAAGGCGCTGGTGCTCCGCCTCAAGATCAAGGCGGAGTACAACGACGGGATGTCGAGCCAGTACAAGGCCGCCCAGACCCGGCTCCGCAAGTTCGAGGAGGCCGGCCCACCGACCGAGCAGCCGCGCGAGCAGGCCGTGCAGATGCGGCTCAAGGGCGGCAGGACCGGCAAGCGCGCGGTGGTGTGCGAGGACCTCGAGCTCTCTGCTGCTGACGGCGGGGCGCTGATGAAGCCGTTCGACCTCGAGGTCTGGTACGGCGAGCGGGTCGCCGTGCTCGGCTCCAACGGCTCGGGCAAGTCGCACTTCCTCCGGCTGCTGGCCCGAGGCGGCAGCGACCCCGACGTCGAGCACCAGCCGGTGGAGGACACCCCGGTCGAGCCGGTCCGCCACACCGGCAAGGCCAAGCTGGGTGCCCGAGTCCGACCGGGCTGGTTCGTGCAGACCCACGAGCACCCCGAGCTGGTCGGCCGCACGCTCCTGGAGATCCTGCACCGGGGCGACGGGAGGCCGGACGGCCGCACGGGCATGGGCCGCGAGCAGGCCGCCCGGGTGCTGGACCGCTACGAGCTGGCCCACGCCTCCGAGCAGAGGTTCGAGTCGCTGAGCGGCGGCCAGCAGGCCCGTTTCCAGATCCTGCTGCTCGAGCTGTCGGGCGCCACCCTGCTGCTGCTCGACGAGCCCACCGACAACCTCGACGTGCAGTCGGCCGAGGCGCTGGAGGCGGGCCTGGAGGCCTTCGACGGCACGGTGGTCGCGGTGACCCACGACCGGTGGTTCGCCCGCGGCTTCGACCGCTTCCTCGTCTACGGCGCCGACGGCGCGGTCTACGAGACCGAGGAGCCGGTGTGGGACGAGGGCCGGGTGCAGCGCACCCGATGAGTGACGCCGGCCGCCTGCGCATCGTCGACGTCGACCCCACCGACCGGGAGGCCTTCGCGTCGTTCCACCACATCTACGACGCCGCGCTGCGCCACGGCCCGGCCGGCGAGTACTCCACCGTGTGGCAGCTCGACGAGGTCAGGGCCGCGATGGCAGACCCCGACGAGCGCACCTTCCGGATCGGCTGGGTCGGCTGGGTCGACGATCCGGAGTCGGGGCCGCGCGCCGTCACGACCGGCTGGATGTCGGGGTCGACCGTCGACAACACCGACCTGGCCGACGTCCTGGTCTGCTGCACTCCCGCCGAGCGCGGTCATGGCCATGCCGCGCAGATGCTCACCCACGTCGAGGAGCAGGCCCGCGCGCGGGGGCGAGACCGGGTCCTGTCGGAGGTCGTGTGGCCCTACGACGGCGGGGCCGACGGTGCCGGCTCGACCGATCTCGCCTGGGCCGGCCGCCAGGGCTACGAGCTCGGCCTGGTCGACGTGCAGCGTCGGCTGCCGGTCCCCGTCCCGTCCGACCGCCTCGACGCCCTGGCCGCCGAGGCGGCCCGCCACCACGAGGGCTACGAGCTGCGGTCGTTCGCCGGCCCGGTGCCCGACGACCTGGTCGAGGGCTGGGCGGCGCTGAGCGCCAGCCTCATGACGGAGGCGCCGATGGGGGAGATCCACCGCGAGGCGGAGACCGCCGACGTGGCCGCGATCCGTGCCGAGGAGGCGCTGCTGGAGCGGCAGGGGCGGGTCCGGCTCGGCACAGCCGTTCGCTCGCCAGACGGTGAGCTCGTCGCCTACACCGACCTGGTCCTGACGACCCACGAGTCCGAGCGCGCCTACCAGTGGGGCACCCTCGTGCGCCCCGACCACCGAGGCCACCGGTTGGGCCTGGCGGTGAAGGTCGCCAACGTGCGCGCACTCCAGGACACCCAGCCCCAGATCACCACCGTGGTGACCTACAACGCCGACGTGAACGCACCGATGGTCGCGGTCAACGAGCGGCTCGGCTTCAAGCCGGTGCAGTGGATGGGCGAGCTCCAGAAGACGCTCTGACTGAGGCTGGACGGTGGGGCCCCGCGGCTGCGGCTTTGACGGACCCGGTTGCTGCCGCGGGGTCCCACCTGTGACCTCCTGGGATTCTGGTCTGCCGTCGTCGCTCGGCCGACCAGACAGGAGGAGCTCCTAGGAGTTCGACGCCTCCGAGTCCGAGTCGAGGGTGAGCTCGGCGGTCTTGGTCTCGCCGCCGCGCTCGAAGGTGACCGTGACCTGGTCGCCGGGACGGTAGGAGCGGATCGTCGCCACGAGGGAGTCGGCGGACGTGATCAGCTTGTCGTCGACCTTGGTGACCACGTCACCCTTCTGGAGCCCGGCGTTCTGGGCGGTCGAGCCGTCGTTCACCTCCTGGATCTGGGCGCCCTCGTCGCTCTCGAGGCCCCGCTGGTCCTGGGTGCCGGCGGCGACGCCCACGGAGACGCCGAGCCTTGCGTGCGTGGGCGTCTCGCCCTTGGCCATCTGGTCGACGATCGGCATGACCTCGTCGATCGGGATCGCGAAGCCGACTCCGATGTTGCCGCTCTCTCCGCCCACGGTCTGGCCGGCGGTCGCGATCGAGGCGTTGATGCCGACCACGTTGCCGTTCAGGTCGGTCAGGGCGCCACCGCTGTTGCCGGGGTTGATCGCCGCGTCGGTCTGGATGGCGGGATAGACGGTGCTGTTGTTCTGGCCGTCGGAGCCGACGTTCACCGGACGGTTGAGCGCGCTCACGATGCCGCTGGTCACCGTGGCCTCGAGGCCGAGCGGCGAACCCACGGCGACGACGCCCTGGCCCACCGCGAGGTCACCGGACGTGCCGATGGTCGCCGGGGTCAGCCCCGAGACGTCCTGGGCCTGGATGAGGGCGGTGTCGGTGAGCGGGTCGGTGCCGAGGACCGTCGCGTCGGCGTGGCTGCCGTCGTTGAACGTCACCCGCAGCGTGCCGCCGTCGCCGGCCAGCTCGACCACGTGGTTGTTGGTGAGGATCTGGCCGTCGGAGCTGAGGATGATCCCCGACCCGGAACCCGCACCCTGGGAGCCGCTCACCTCGATCTTCACGACGGAGGGCAGCACCTTCGCGGCCACGGCCTGGACGCTGCCGTCGGCGGCCGGCGCGTTCGGGGTGTCGACCACCTTGGAGGTGGTCGGCGTCGAGGCGCTGCCCGAGCTCGAGCCGTTCGACGAGCCGTCCTCGTGCCAGGCGGTGTAGGCGGCCGCGCCACCGACACCGGCGCCAGCGCCCACCACCAGGGAAGCCGCCACGAGAGACCCCGCGAACACGACCCGCTTGCTGCGCCTGTCGCTCCGCCGCGTAGCAGGCGGCGGAACCGGCGGGCCACTGGGCGGGCCTGCCGGCGAGGGCGGCCCGGCGTACGGGCGCCACGTCGGCGGCGTGTCGGGTGAGGGCGGGGTGTCGGGTGAAGGCGGGAGTGGCGCGGTGTCGCCGGTGTCGGTCACAACCACCACCGTGCCCACCCGATCTGTGACCATCCTGAGACCTCGCTGGGTGTCCCAGAAGAAGATCGGCCCGTCCCAGTGGCACGATGCCGCCATGAAGCGTCTCGCTGCCCTCGCCCTCACCGCCGCGCTCGGCCTCGCGGGCGGCGCCGCCTCCGCCGTCGTGAAGAACGGAGGGGCCGGCAACGACAGGCTCACCGGCACCGCGAGCAAGGACACGTTGCGGGGCAAGGGCGGCAACGACTTCCTCAACGGGCTCGGCGGCGACGACCTGCTGCTCGGCGGGCCGGGCAACGACCAGCTCAAGGGCGGACCCGGTCTCGACGACCTCGGCGGCGGCCCCGGCAACGACCGGATCGTGGCCGGCGCCGCTGACAACCGCAACGACCGTCTCTACGGCGGTCCCGGCAACGACGTCCTCTACGTGTGGGGCTCCGACGAGGTCGACGCCGACATCGGCGACGACAAGGTCATCGTGACCTACCCCGGTCCTGACCTCTTCATCCAGTGCGGGGGCGGTGTCGACCGGGTCGTGCTCAACGAGGATCCCCCGGCCAGCGCCTTCATCGACGACGACTGCGAAGAGGTCGACGTCGTCTCGGCCGGCCGGGGCCGCTGAGACCGGCCTTGTGACCTGTCCGTGGCCCAGCCACAATCCAGCATGAGCGCACCCACTCCGACCTACGTCGACGACAGGCTGGCGCACTGGGCAGAGCACCTGCCCGACGGGCCCGCGTTCACCTACGCCCCCACCGACGGGCAGAGCAGGACCTGGACCTGGCGGGAGTGGGAGGACCGGGTGCGCCGTTGCGCGGGCGGCCTGCGGGAGCTCGGCATCGGTCGCGGCGACGTGGTCGCCTTCCTCGACAAGAACCACCCGGCGTGCGTCGAGCTCTCGATGGCCGCGGCGTCGCTCGGCGCAGCCAACGCGATCGTCAACTGGCGCTCGGCCGGCGACGAGGTCGACTACGCCGTCAACGACTCGGGTGCCAAGGTGCTCATCGTCGGCACCGAGCTGATGCCGACGATCGACACGATCCGCGACCGCCTCACCCATGTCGAGAAGGTCATCGAGGTCAGTCCCGACGGCGTCGACGGGGACGAGTACGAAGCCTGGCTCCAGGCCTCGCCGCGGGTCACGCGCGCGGATGACGTCTCAGCCGACGACGTCTGCCTGGTGATGTACTCCTCGGGCACCACCGGCCGCCCCAAGGGCGTGATGCTGAGCCACGCCAACATGGTCGCCCACACGCTCAACGCGCATCACGGCTGGGAGTTCGAGCCCGGCGACAAGAGCATGGTGTCGATGCCGCTCTTCCACGTCGGCGGGTCGTCGTACGTGCTCTTCGGCATCCACGACGGGGTCCACAGCTACATGACCCGCGACCCCGACGGCACCTCGCTGGCGGGGGCGATCCTCCACGGCGCGAACCGCACCTTCCTGGTGCCGGCGGTGCTCGCCCAGGTGCTGCAGGCCGGCCCGGACGCCGTGAAGCTGTTCGGGGCGCTCAAGACCTACACCTACGGCGCCGCGCCGATGCCTCCGCCGCTGCTGCGCGCCGCCATGGAGGCCTGGCCGGACACCGACTTCATCCAGGTCTACGGGCTGACCGAGGTCTCCGGGGTCGTGACCCAGCTCCAGGCCGAGGAGCACCGCACCGCTGTCGCCGCGGGCCACCCCGAGTGGCTGGTCTCGGCCGGCCGCCCGATCCCGGGGGTGGAGCTCAAGATCGTCGACCCGGCCTCCCTCGAGGAGCTCGCCGTCGGCGAGCACGGTGAGATCTGGCTCAGGACGCCGCAGCTGTTCCAGGGCTACCTCGGCAAGCCGGAGGAGACCGCCCAGGTGATCACCGAGGACGGCTGGTTCCGCACCGGCGACATGGGCAAGGTCGACGCCGACGGCTTCGTCTTCGTCGAGGACCGGCTCAAGGACATGATCATCAGCGGTGGCGAGAACATCTACAGCCCCGAGGTGGAGCGGGTGCTGGCCGAGCACCCCTCGGTCATGGAGGTCGCGGTCATCGGCGTCCCCGACGACACCTGGGGCGAGTCGGTCAAGGCCGTCGTCTCGCTCAAGCCGGACACGACGGCGACCGAGGAGGAGCTGATCGCCTTCTGTCAGGGGTCGCTCGCGAAGTTCAAGTGCCCGAGGTCGGTCGACGTCATCGAGCTGCTCCCGCGCAACCCCACCGGGAAGATCCTCAAGCGGGAGCTGCGGAAGCCGTACTGGGAAGGTCGCGACCGGGCGGTGAACTGATGTCCCGCGCGCGAGGCTCGCGCTGGCGGAACGAGCCATCGCCACCCGGGCGTGTCACGTCAGCTCCGGCAGGAGCCACCGTCGCCAGGGGGACACCCGGTCGCCGACGAGGGTCGTGACGAGCTGGTCGGTCACCCAGGGCAGCCGGCTCACCGTCGGTGCGAACGCGTCGCGCGGCCACGCCAGAGGCGTCAGCCCACTCTGGAAGACGGGCATCATCAGCCGGGTCCACCACTGGTACCAGCGCACGTGCGCCGCTCGGGCGGCGGCGTACTGCCGCAGCGCGGCGGACAGCGTCGGTGCGGTGGCGAGCGCGTGGTGCAGGGTCCAGGCGTCGGCCAGGGCGAGCGAGGTGCCGGTGCCGAGCTGGGGGCTCATCGCGTGCGCGGCGTCGCCGACCAGCACCGCGGCCGCCCGGTCGGCCAGGCGGTAGGGCGTGCGGACGACGACGTCGCGGTAGGACGCCGGCAGCAGGTGGTCGACCTGGTCGAGCAGCGGCGCCATCGGGCCGGCGAGCGGCCTGGCCTCCTCGCGCCAGGCCGGCAGCCCCCGGGCGACCGTCGCGTCCATGGTCGCCCCGCGCTCGGACCAGAAGATCGAGACCTTCCCCAGGCCGGTCGGCAGCACGCCGAGGTACTCGCGGGTGCCCCGCAGGCACTGGTAGAGCTCATCGGCGCACAGCTCGCCGGGGTCGTCGACGATGGTCCACAGCGCGCCGTAGTCGTAGGCGTGGTCGCGGACCGCCACGTTCATCGAGCGCCGGACGCGCGACCGGCTCCCGTCGCAGCCGACGACCAGGTCGAACGTGCCGTGGTCGCCGTGCGAGGTCTCGACGGCGAGCCCGGCGGCCACCGGCCGGACGCCGGTCACCGGCACGCCGAGCGCGATGGGCACCCCGCGTCGGCGCACCTCGGAGAGCAGCAGGGAGAACAGCGTGCCCCGGTGCACGCCGAGGGCCGGCACCGAGCCGGGCACGTCGGCGTAGGACGCGTCGACCAGCCGTCGTCCCGTCGAGGTGCGGATGTCGACCCGCGACACCTCGCGCGACTGGGCGCGCAGGGCGCCGAGCAGCCCGAGCCGGTCCAGGACCTGCTGGCCCATGTGCTGCAGCCAGATCCCCGCGCCCACCGGGCGCGGGTCGTCCTCCTGCTCGATGACGACGACGTCCACCCCGCGGTCGGCGAGCAGGCAGGCCAGGGTCGACCCCGCCATCCCCAGTCCGACGACCGCCACCCGCACCGGCTCAGACTCGCAGACGTCCGGGGCAGACTCAGACGGGGAGCCCGCGGTCGCGGAGCTCGCGGCGGAGGTCGTCGGCGCCGGTGAACCGGATCCCGTCGAGACCGAGCTCGATCGCGGCGTCGACGTTGTGGCCCTTGTCGTCGACGAAGACCAGGTCGGCTGCCGACAGGCCGGTGCGGCCGACGGCGATCTGGAAGATCGCGGGGTCGGGCTTGGCCGCCTTCTCGGTGCCGGAGACGACCACGCCGTCGAGGAGGCCGAGGAAGTCGAAGAGCCGCGGGGCGTGCGGGTAGAGCTCGTGCGACCAGTTGGTCAGCCCCCACTGCGGGACGCCGGCCGAGCTCAGCTCCCGGACGAGGTCGGGCGTGCCCGGCACCTCGCCGACCAGGGAGGCCTCGAAGTGCTCGCGGTAGGCGAGCGCGTGGTCGAGCCAGTGCGGGTGAGTCCGGCGTACGGCGGCCTCGGCCTCGTCCCACGACTGGCCGCTGTCGGGACCGAGGTTGTAGGCGCCGAAGTCGAAGTCCTCGGCCTCGAGGAACCGACGGGCCTCCTCCGCACCCACCCCAGCCGCGATCGCGGCGTACGGCTGCCAGTCGATCAGGACGTTGCCGAAGTCCCAGATGACTCCGTGCGCCACGTTGCGTCCCTGCCCTCGCCTAACCCCAACGCTCCGACGCGGCGACGAAGTCGAGGGTCCGGTCGCCGGTGTAGATCTGCTTGGGCCGGGCGATCTTCTGCTCCTTGTCCTGCACGAGCTCCAGCCACTGCGCCAGCCAGCCGGGGGTCCGGCCGATCGCGAACAGCACCGTGAACATCTCCGGCGGGAACTGGAAGGCCTCGTAGATCAGGCCGGAGTAGAAGTCGACGTTGGGGTAGAGCTTGCGCGAGATGAAGTAGTCGTCCTCGAGGGCGATCTTCTCCAGCTCCTTGGCGATCTCGAGGAGCGGGTTGACCCCGGTGACCTCGAAGACGTCGTCGCAGGCCTTCTTGATGATCGTCGCTCGCGGGTCGAAGTTCTTGTAGACCCGGTGGCCGAAGCCCATCAGCCGCTCGTTGCCGTCCTTCACGCCCTTGATGAAGTCGGGGATGTTCTCCTTCGAGCCGATCCGCTTGAGCATCCGGAGCACGGCCTCGTTGGCGCCGCCGTGCAGCGGGCCGTAGAGCGCCCCGACGCCGCCGGCGACCGCCGAGTAGGGGTCGACCTGCGAGGAGCCGATGGAGCGGACGGCGTTGGTCGAGCAGTTCTGCTCGTGGTCGGCGTGGAGGATGAAGAGGATGTCGAGCGCCTTGACCAGCCGCTCGTCGGCGTCGAACTTCTGCTCGCTCATCTTGAACAGCATCGACAGGAAGTTGGCGGTGTAGCTGAGGTCGTTGTCGGGGTAGATGAACGGCTTGCCCTGCGCGTGGCGGAACGACCAGGCGCCGAGGGTCGGCATCTTCGCGATCATGCGGACGATCTGCATGTGCCGGTTGTCGGCGTCCCCGATGTTGCGCGCATCGGGGTAGAACGTCGAGAGGGCCCCGACCGACGCCATCAGCATCCCCATGGGGTGCGCGTCGTAGCGGAAGCCCTGCATGAACTCCTTGACGTTCTCGTGGACGAACGTGTGGTAGGTGATCTCGTGCACCCACGAGTCGTACTCCGCCTTCGACGGCAGCGTGCCGTGCACCAGCAGGTAGGCGACCTCGAGGAAGTTCGACTTGTCGGCCAGCTGCTCGATCGGGTAGCCGCGGTACTCGAGGATCCCCTTGTCGCCGTCGATGAACGTCACGGCGCTGCGGCACGAGGCGGTGTTGACGAAGCCGGGGTCATAGACCGCGAGACCGGGTGTGTCCTCGCCGTCCTTGATCTGGCCGATGTCGGCGGCCTTGATGGTGCCGTCGGTGATCGGTACGTCGTACTCCTGCCCGGTGCGGTTGTCCCGGACGGTCAGCGACTCAGTCTGTTCTTGGGTCACCCAACCAACCTAGTCGGCGGTGGTGAACGGTCGGCAACCGAGTGCCCACCCGTGGGCCCCGGCTGCCCGCTCAATTGGACCGGGTCCCCGACACGCCGTACATTTGTGGGTCGCGCCTCCTGCCGCGCCCGGACGTCCGCACGACATCCGGTCGCAGTCCCGGACAAGCTCCATCTCCCAGAGATGGCCGAGAGCCGGGCCGTGTTCGTCAGAAGGCGTGGCTCCACCCGCCGCACCGGACGCCTCCGGAGCGGTTCCGACGAACGAGAGAGATACTTTCGTGCGCACCTACAGCCCGAAGCCCGGCGACATCCAGCGCGCCTGGCACGTCATCGACGCGACCGACATCGTCCTGGGCCGCCTCGCCGTCCAGAGCGCGAACCTGCTGCGCGGCAAGCACAAGCCGATCTTCGCGCCGCACGTCGACACCGGCGACTTCGTCATCATCGTCAACGCCGAGAAGATCGCCCTCTCCGGCGACAAGCTGACGAACAAGCTCGCCTACCGCCACTCGGGCTACCCGGGCGGCCTCACCGCCACCCCGATCGGGCAGCTGCTCGAGAAGGACGCCCGCAAGGTCGTCGAGAAGGCCGTCTGGGGCATGCTCCCCAAGAACAAGCTGGGTCGACAGATCATCAAGAAGCTGAAGGTCTACTCGGGCCCCACGCATCCGCACCAGGCCCAGCAGGCCGTCCCCTTCGAGATCACCCAGATCTCCCAGTAGTCGTCCCGACCTTCCGACAGACCCAGCAGAGGAACATCAGTGACTTCCGAGAGCACCGAGATCACCGAGAGCGCCGAGGGCACCGAGGTCGAGGAGACCTACACCGCCGATGAGAGCGGCGTCGCCTACAGCTCCGAGAGCGCGCCGTCCGCCGACACCCCGGCCCGGCCCGCCACCATCGCCCCCGCAGCGGCCACCGGCCGCCGCAAGGAGGCCGTGGCCCGCGTCCGCATCGTGCCGGGCACCGGCGAGTGGACCGTCAACGGCCGCGCGCTCGACTCCTACTTCCCCAACAAGCTGCACCAGCAGGTCGTGAACGAGCCGTTCGCCGCGCTGCAGCTCGAGGGCCGCTTCGACGTCATCGCCCGCATCCACGGCGGCGGCATCACCGGCCAGGCCGGCGCGCTGCGCCTCGGCGTGGCCCGCTGCCTCAACTTCATCGACGAGGAGACCAACCGCCCCACGCTCAAGAAGGCGGGGCTGCTCACGCGTGACGCCCGCGTCATCGAGCGCAAGAAGGCCGGTCTCAAGAAGGCCCGTAAGGCTCCCCAGTACTCGAAGCGCTGACCGGGGGCATGCCCCGCGTCTTCGGCACCGACGGCGTCCGTGGCCTCGCGAACCGCGAGGTCACGGCCGAGCTCGCGCTCGACCTGTCGGTGGCGGCGGCGCGCGTCATCATCGCCCGCGGCGACTACGACCGGACCCGCGCGCGACCCCTCGCGGTGGTCGGTCGCGACCCGCGGATCTCGGGCCAGATCCTCGAGCACGCCGTGGTGGCGGGGCTCGCCTCCGCCGGGGCGGACGTGCTGCGGCTGCGGGTGGTGCCGACGCCGGGCGTCGCCTACCTCACCGACGCGCTGGACGCCGACCTCGGCGTGGTCATCAGCGCCTCGCACAACCCGATGCCCGACAACGGCATCAAGTTCCTCGCCCGCGGTGGCCACAAGCTCGACGACGCCGTGGAGGCGCAGATCGAGGAGCTGATGGGCGGCTCGTGGGACGCGCCCATCGGCGCCGACGTCGGCCGGGTGCGCCCCTACGAGCGCCCCATCGAGGAGTACGTCGACCACCTCCTCAGCACGCTGGACCGATCGCTCACCGGGCTCAAGGTCGTCGTCGACTGCGCCAACGGCGCCGGCTTCGAGGCGGCGCCCATGGCGCTGCGTGCGGCGGGTGCCGAGGTCGTGGCCATCGGCGCCGAGCCCGACGGCCTCAACATCAACGAGGGCTGCGGCTCCACCCACCTCGGGCCGCTGCAGGCGGCCGTGGTCGCGCACGGCGCCGACGCCGGCATCGCCCTCGACGGTGACGCGGACCGCTGCCTGGCCGTGGACCACGAGGGCCACGACATCGACGGCGACCAGCTGCTCGCCATCCTCGGCCTCGACCTGGCCGAGGCCGGCCGGCTCGTCGACAACACCGTGGTGGCCACGGTGATGAGCAACCTCGGCTTCGTGCAGGGCATGGAGGCGGCCGGCCTGCAGGTCCGGCAGACCCGGGTCGGCGACCGCTACGTGCTCGAGGAGATGCGGGCGGGCGGCTACGTCCTCGGCGGCGAGCAGTCGGGCCACCTGATCATGAGCCACTACGCCACCACCGGCGACGGCATCCTCACCGCGCTGCACCTGCTCCAGCGGATGGTCGCGACCGGCAAGGACCTCCAGTCGCTGGCCTCGGTGGTCACCCGGCTGCCGCAGGTGCTCGTCAACGTCACGGGCGTCGACAAGGACCGCACCGACGACCCGGTCCTGGCCGAGGCCGTGGCCAGCGAGGAGCGGGCCCTCGCCGGCCGGGGCCGGGTGCTCCTGCGCCCCTCCGGCACCGAGCCCCTGGTCCGGGTGATGGTCGAGGCGCCGTCCGACGAGACCGCGCGCGAGGTGGCCGCCCGGCTGGCCGACGTGGTCCGCGAACGGCTCTCGCTGGGCTGACCGGGGCATGGATAGGCCACTGGCCGCCCATACCTTCTAGTCTCGCCTCATGGGGGCTCCGGTCGAGACACGCGTCCCCGCCGTCCTCGAGGTGCTGCGCGGCCAGCCGACGGCCGAGGTCGCTGCCCGCTGGAGCGTCGACGCCGGCCAGCTGGCGGAGTGGGTCCGCACGTTCGTCGAGGCCGGCACGGCGCAGGTCACCGACCAGCCGGCCGCCGAGGCGGCGCGGCAGCGGGACCGGTTCCTCGCGGCGTTCGCCCACGAGGTCCGCACCCCGCTCTCGATGGCCCAGGGATGGGTTGCGATGCTCGCCGACGGGGACGTGCCGGCCGACCAGGCACGCGACTCCCTGCACCGGCTGCACGCGGCTCTCGACCGCCTCACCGAGCGCGCCTTCGACGTCGAGCTGCTGGCCGAGGTGCTCCTCGGCCGGCTGGCCCTCGCTCCCCAGCTCGTGTCGGTCTCGCAGCTGGCCGCCGAGCTGGACGACCTCGACCGGATCGGCGGCCTGGGCGGCGCGGTCGAGGTCGTCGTCGACCCGGCGCTGCTCCGCCGGGTCCTGCGCGACCTGTGGCAGGCGGCGGCGGCAGGCCCACGGCCGCGCGCGAGGCGCCTGGAGGTGCGCCGGGTGGCTTCGTGGCTCGAGCTCAGGGTGGTGCGCGAGGGCGTGCCGGTCGAGCCCGCGGCATTCGGAGCGCTCTTCGAGCCGTTCGACGTGAACGACGAGGGGACCGGCGTGACGATCGGGCTCCACCTGGCCCGGACGCTGGCGGCGGCGCACGGCGGCGCTGTCGGAGCGGACGAGGCCGACGACGGCACGGTGTTCTGGGTCCGGCTCCCCGCCACCGAGGCCTGACCGCCGGAAAACGACGGGCGCCCATCGGTGCCGGGACCTAGGCTCGCGGCTCGTGGACGACACCGACATCCGCGAGGTGGATCGCACCGACGAGGCCCAGCTCCATGCCTGGTGGTCGTGCGGCCACGCCGCCATGTCCCAGCGCCCGGTCGACCTGTGGCCGGACTGGGAGATCTCGAGGCTCTCGCTCCCGGAGGCGGACCCGGAGAACCGCGTGGTCCTGCTCGGGGCCTACGACGCGGAGACGATGGTCGGCAGCGGGCTCGTCGTGGTCCCGCTGGAGGACAACACCCACCTCGGCGTGATCGAGGTCTACGTGCCGCCCGAGCACCGGCGGCGAGGCCTCGGCACCGCGCTGCTGGAGCACGGCGAGGAGATCGCGGTCGCGGCGGGCCGCACGACGCTGATCGCCGACGTACGCGTGCCTTTCGACGAGGACAACGCCGACAGCCGCTGGGCCCAGCGCCGGGGCTACGCCGTGGCCAACGAGGACGCGATCAAGGTCGTCGACCTGGCGGCGACCGCCCACCTGCTGCCGGAGCTGGAGGCGCGGGCGGCGGAGCGACTGGGTGACTACCGCCTGGCCTGGTGGACCGACCCGGCACCCGAGGAGCACCTCGCGTCGCTGGCCGCCGCGATGAGCCGCTTCCTCGAGGAGATCCCGCTCGGCGACCTGGACCTCCAGCCCCAGCAGTGGACTCCCGAGCGACTTCGTGGGCGGGAGGCCCGCCACGCGGCGCAGCGCCGCGAGCACCTCACCGTCGTCGCGCTCACGCCGTCCGGTGAGGTCGCCGGCTACACGAACCTCGGCCTGTCACCGCACGCGCCGCGGGTGGCCGACATCGGCGACACCCTGGTGCTGCCCGACCACCGCGGCCACCGCCTCGGCCTGGCGCTCAAGGTGGTGCTCCACCAGCAGGTCCGGACGCTGCACCCGGACGCCGAGCTCGTGGTGACCGGCAACGCTACTTCCAACACCTGGATGAACGCCGTCAACGAGCAGCTGGGCTACCAGCCGGTCGACCGTTGCCTGGAGCTCCAGAAGCGGACGGGTCAGATCTTGCGGAGCCGCACGTAGCGGACCGAGTGATCCGCGTCCTTGCGCAGCACCAGGGTGGCGCGGGAGCGGGTCGGGAGCACGTTGGCCGCGAGGTTGGGGCCGTTGATGGCGTCCCAGATCCGCACCGCCTCCGCGGCCGCCTCCTCGCGGGAGAGGGAGGCGTAGCGCGCGAAGTAGGACTGCGGGTCGCGGAACGCCGTCTCGCGCAGGCGCAGGAAGCGCGAGACGTACCAGTCACGGATGTCGGTGGTCTTGGCGTCGACGTAGACCGAGAAGTCGAAGAAGTCGCTGACCGCGAGGCCGGTGCGGCCGTCATCGCGCACCCGCGCCGGCTGGAGGACGTTGAGCCCCTCGATGATCACGATGTCGGGGTGCTTGATGCGGACCTTCTCGTCGGGCACGACGTCGTAGGTGAGGTGGTCATAGACCGGGGCCTCGACCTCGTCCTTGCCGGACTTGATGTCGACGACGAAGCGGAGCAGGGCCCGGCGGTCGTAGGACTCCGGGAACCCCTTGCGCTGCAGCAGCCCGCGGCGCTCGAGCACCGCGTTGGGGTGGAGGAAGCCGTCGGTGGTGACCAGGGCGACGTGGGGGTGCTCCGGCCAGTGCGCGAGCAGGTGCTGGAGGACGCGCGCGGTGGTCGACTTGCCGACGGCCACGGAGCCGGCCAGGCCGATGACGAACGGCGTCCGCGGGGGCGTGGCCTGGTGCAGGAACTCCTCCTGGTCGCGGTGCAGGCGCCCGGCCGTCTCGACGTAGAGGCTCAGGAGCCGGCTGATCGGGAGGAAGACGTCGCGGACCTCCTCGAGGTCGAGCTGGTCGCCGAGGCCACGCAGGGCGTTGAGCTCGTCGGCGTCGAGCGGGTCCTCGACCTCGTGCGCGAGCTTGGCCCAGGCGGCCCGGTCGAGCTCGATGTAGGGAGATGCCTCCCGGGACTCGTGACCACCATCGTGGCTCCCGCCGTCAGGGCGTGCCACTGCGTCCCCGGCGGTGGATGCGGTGGCGCGCCCTGAGCATGGCGAGGAGTCTGTCAGCCGCCGCGCCTGGTCGGGGGCCCACCCTCTCCTCGATAGAGTCGCCTCCCATGTGCGGGATCGTCGGATACGTCGGGGCCAGGCAGGCCCAGGACGTCGTCCTCGACGGGCTGCGGCGGCTGGAGTACCGCGGCTACGACTCCGCCGGGATCGCCGTGGTGGACACCTCCGACGTCGTGGGCGCCCTCACCGTCTCGAAGAAGGCGGGCAAGCTGGCGAACCTCGAGAAGGCCATCATCGACGCCCCGCTGCCGGCCTCGACGACGGGCGTCGGGCACACGCGCTGGGCCACCCACGGCGCGCCCAACGACGTCAACGCTCACCCGCACGTCGCCATCTTGAAAGGGCGGAGCGCCGGGCGCGTCGCCTTGGTGCACAACGGGATCATCGAGAACTTCGCCGAGCTCCGTGCCCGGCTCGAGGCCGACGACCACGTCCTGCTCTCCGAGACCGACACCGAGGTGGCCGCGCAGCTGCTCGAGCTGCAGCTGGCTTCCGGCGTCGACCTCAGCGAGGCCATGCAGCGGGTCTGCCAGCAGCTCGAGGGCGCCTTCACGCTCGTCGCGGTGGACGCCCACGACCCCGCGCGGGTGGTCGCGGCGCGGCGCAGCTCGCCCCTGGTCGTCGGGCTGGGTGACGGGGAGAACTTCCTCGGCTCCGACGTGGCGGCGTTCATCGACTACACCCGCGAGGCGCTCGAGCTCGGCCAGGACCAGGTCGTCACCATCACCCGCGAGGGCGTGGAGGTCACGGACTTCTTCGGCGTGCCCCAGGAGGGGCGGCGCTACCACGTCGACTGGGACCTGTCGGCGGCCGAGAAGGAGGGCCACGACTGGTTCATGCGCAAGGAGATCTTCGAGCAGCCGCGCGCGGTCGCCGACTCGCTGCTCGGCCGGCGTACGGCGACGGGTCAGCTGCAGCTCGACGAGATGCGCCTCTCCGACCAGGAGCTCCGCGACATCGACAAGATCATCATCATCGCCTGCGGCACGTCGTTCTACGCCGGGATGGTGGCCAAGTACGCCATCGAGCACTGGACGCGCGTCCCGGTCGAGGTCGAGCTGTCGTCCGAGTTCCGCTACCGCGACCCGATCCTCGACTACTCGACCCTGGTCGTGGCGATCTCGCAGTCCGGCGAGACCGCCGACACGCTGCAGGCGATCCGGCACGCCCGCACCCAGCGCTCCAAGGTGCTCGCGATCTGCAACACCAACGGCTCGACCATCCCGCGCGAGTCCGACGCGGTCATCTACACCCACGCCGGCCCGGAGATCGGGGTCGCCTCGACCAAGGGGTTCCTGACCCAGCTGGTCGCCTGCTACCTGCTCGCGCTCTACCTGGCCCAGGTCAAGGGCACCCGCTTCGGCGACGAGATCGGGCAGGTGATGTCGCAGCTCGAGGCCATCTCGTCGCAGATCGAGACCGTGCTGGAGTCCGCGGAGTCCGTCTATGAGCTGGCCAGGTCGCTGGTCGGCACCCAGTCGGTGCTGTTCGTCGGCCGGCACGCCGGCTACCCCGTGGCGCTCGAGGGCGCGCTCAAGCTCAAGGAGCTGGCCTACCTGCACGCCGAGGGGTTCGCCGCCGGTGAGCTCAAGCACGGGCCGATCGCCCTGATCGAGGACGGCATGCCGGTGCTCTGCGTCGTACCTCCCCGGGGGCGTGACCAGCTCCACGACAAGATGCTCAGCGGCATCCAGGAGGTCCGCGCGCGCGGCGCCCGCACGATCTGCCTGGCCGAGGACGGCGACGAGCGGATCGTGCCGTACGCCGACGTGCTCATCCGGCTGCCCCGGGTGCCCGTGCTGCTCCAGCCACTGGTCGCCGTGGTGCCGCTGCAGCTGTTCGCCTGCGAGCTGGCCACCGCGATGGGCCACGACGTCGACCAGCCCCGCAACCTCGCCAAGTCCGTCACCGTCGAGTAGCGGCTCCTCTGACATGGCCATCATCGGCATCGGCATCGACGTGGTCGACATCGAGCGGTTCGGGCAGTCGCTCGACCGCACGCCCGGGCTGGCGTTGCGCCTCTTCACCCCCTCCGAGCGCGAGCGCTCCCTGGCCTCGCTGGCCGCCAGGTTCGCGGCCAAGGAGGCCGTGGCCAAGGCCCTGGGCGCCCCCGGCAACATGCACTGGCACGACGCCGAGGTCGTCTCCGAGTCGTCCGGACGCCCCCTGCTGGAGCTCCGGGGCACCGTGCTCGCCCGCGCCGACGCCCTCGGCGCCACCTCGGTGCACCTGTCTCTCTCCCACGACGCCGGCATCGCCTCGGCGGTCGTGGTGCTGGAGGGCTGACCGCGCCGAGTGGCTGAGGTTGCTGCGGTGAGCGACGAGTACCGCGAGATCGAGGTCGTCGAGGTCGTCGAGGTGGGCTCCGGGCCACCGAGGCCGCCCCGACCAGCGCGCACCGGCAACCGGACCGACGTACTGCTGACCCCTACGAGAAGCGCATCGTGAACGCGCTGGACTGTGACGTCAAGGGCCGCTGAGGGCCTGGCCATACCCGAGGGTCGTGTGCCTGAGGACGCTCCATGCCACGTCGACAGGCACACAACCTGGCGGCAAGCGGCCTGGGATGCCCAGATCGATCAGGTCGATGGCCACCTCGGTCGCTTCGTGGATCAGCTCGTACGCCGTGCAGCGGACCACCGTGCGCGTTCGGGTCGTCAGGCGGCGGGAACGTCGAGCGTCCGCCGCTGCCTCCAGAACGTCCATGTGGAAGCCGCCCTCGACCTCGAGCACGATCGTGTGCCCATCGGCCAGGTCCCACTCGGCATCGGTCCATCGTGGGCGGCCCCACCGATCCTTTCGGCGCTTCTGACGTGCGGGCTGCGGCATTTCGAAGCGGCGGCACAAGCGACCGATCTCGAGCTCGGCCCCCGAGTGGGCGCCGGCATCGACGAACCTCAAGGTCCGCTTGAAGGCCTTGGCCCTGCGCAGCGGCTGTAGGAGGTCGAGCCACTCGACGAGGCGATCCGGCGTGGTCAGGCGCTGCTGCACTGCGGCAGCAATAACTCCGTGAGCGGCACGGATCGGCGCTTCGTAGCCGGCCCAGAGCAGGACTGCCGGTTCGAGCCTGCATCGGGGGATGCCTGGGCGGGGTGAGGCGAGCAGCTCGAGGGACCGTCGACTGCGGAAGAAGTCCACACCAGGGACGGGGTCGAAGCTGAGCTCGTCGTCGACCAAGACGCAGATGCTCGGCCGGTCCCAGTTCCGGAGGTCGTGGCGCGCCGCGGCCGTCAGATTGCCGAGCATGGCCCGCGGGCCGGCGTGCAGGACGCCCAACCAGCAGCGCTGGTCGAAGGTGAGCTCGCCGGTCACCGTGCTGACGACCCGAGGCGTCCGATCGACCCATCGTCCTGCCGCGATCTGATGGCCGACCACCGGCGCCTAGCGGCTAGCGTGAACGCATGCTGCACGCGCACACCGTCGACCAGGTACGCGCGGCAGAGGCGGAGCTGATGGCGCGGGTGCCGGAGGGTGCGCTGATGCAGCGGGCGGCGGCCGGGCTGGCGGTGGCGGTCGTGGACTTCCTCGGTTCGGCCTACGGGCGGCGGGTGCTGCTGCTCGTCGGCTCGGGCGACAACGGCGGCGATGCGCTGTGGGCCGGGGCGATGCTGGCGCGCCGCGGCGTGCGGGTGGAGGCGTGGCTGCTCAGCGACACGGTGCACGCGCAGGGCAGGGCCGCGCTGCAGAGGGCCGGCGGCCGGATCGTGACCGAGCCGGGGCGACGTCCCGAGGTGGTCATCGACGGGATCGTCGGGATCGGCGGCCGTGGCGGGCTGCGGGAGAACGCCGCAAAGGCGCTCAGGCTGCTGCACGGCGTGCCGGTCGTCGCGGTGGACACCCCCAGCGGCGTGGGGGTCGACACCGGAGAGGTGGAGGGCGACTGCGTCGAGGCGGCCCTGACCGTGACGTTCGGGACCCACAAGGTCTGTCACCTGGTGGACCCGGGAGCGCGGGCCTGCGGGGCGGTGCACCTCGTCGAGCTCGGGCTGGAGCTGCCTGAGGCGGCCGTCGAGGCGCTCCAGCCAGCAGACGTCGCAGCCCTGCTGCCGCGGCCCGGGGCGGAGGCGCAGAAGTACGTGCGCGGCGTGGTCGGCGTCCGGGCCGGGAGCGCGGAGTACCCCGGCGCCGCCCTGCTCAGCGTGGACGGTGCGGCGTGCGGACTGGCCGGGATGGTGCGCTACGTCGGCGACGAGGCGGTCGCGGCCCGGGTCCGCGAGCAACACCCGGAGGTGGTGGGGCCGGGCCGGGTCCAGGCGTGGGTGGTCGGGTCCGGGGGTGGCGACTCGGCGGGGGAGGAGCTGACCGCCGCCCTGGCCGACGGTGTGCCCGTGGTGGTGGACGCCGACGGGCTCCCGCACGTCGAGCCCGGCCAGGCCGCGATCCTCACGCCGCACGCCGGCGAGCTCGCGACCATGCTGGGCGAGGACCGGCACGACATCGAGCACCGGCCACTGCACTTCGCGCGCGAGGCGGCGAAGAAGTACGGCGCCACGGTCCTCCTCAAGGGCCGCCGGACGGTGATCGCCCGGCCCGACGGCCGGGCCCGGGTCAACACCACCGGCACCGCGTGGCTCGCCACCGCCGGCGCGGGGGACGTGCTCGGCGGGGTCATCGGCGCACTCCTGGCCGCCGGCCTCACGGCCTACGACGCGGCGAGCGTCGGCGCCTGGCTGCACGGCGCGGCGGCCACCCTCGCCTCGGACGGTGGCCCACTGGTCGCGGGCTGGGTCGCGGAGGCCCTTCCCGAGGTCGTCGCGGAGCTGCTGTCGTGACCGTTCGTGCCGAGCTGGTGGTCGACCTGGCCGCGATCCGTCACAACGTGCGGCTGCTCAAGGAGCTGGTCGGCACGCAGTACATGGCGGTGGTCAAGGCCGACGGCTACGGCCACGGGCTCGCGGAGTCCGCGCGGGCGGCCCGCGAGGGCGGCGCCGACTGGCTGGGCGTCGCCACCATCGACGAGGCGCTGGCGCTGCGCGCGGCCGGGGACACCGGGCGGGTGCTCTGCTGGCTCACCGTCCCCGGCGACGACTGGGCGGCGGCGATCGCTCAGGACATCGACGTGACCGTCTACTCCGAGGCCGAGCTGGAGGCGGTGCTGGAGGCGGTGGTCGCGACCGGGCTCGAGGCGCGGGTGCAGATCAAGGTCGACACCGGGCTCGGCCGAGGGGGTGCCCGTCGGGCGGCCTGGCACGACCTGTTCGCCACCGCGGCCGACCACGACCGGGAGGGGAGGATCCGGGTCACGGGCATCTGGTCGCACCTCTCCAGCAGTGACGAGCCCGACGACGCGGCGAACGACGCCCAGGAGGCGGCCTTCCAGGACGCGCTCGACCTGGCGGCCAGCGCCGGTCTCGAGGACGTGGAGGTCACCCACCTGGCCAACTCCGCCGCCGCGATCCTGCGGCCGAGCAGCAGGAGGGACCTGGTCCGGGTCGGCATCGCGACCTACGGCCTCGACCCCGCCCCGGGTCTGACGCCCGACCTCGGGCTGCGGCCCGCGATGACCGCGCGCGCCAGCCTGGCGATGGTCAAGCACGTCGAGGCGGGCGACGCCGTCGGCTACGGCCGGACGTGGGTCGCGGACGGCGACACGACCCTGGGCCTGGTCCCGGCCGGGTACGGCGACGGGCTGCCGCGCGTCGGAGGCAACCGCGCCGAGGTCCAGGTCGCGGGCCGGCGCCGGCCGGTGCGCGGCCGGATCTCCATGGACCAGCTGGTGGTCGATCTCGGCGGCGACGACCCTGGTGCGGGGGCCGAGGTCGCGGTCTTCGGACCCGGCGACGACGGCGAGCCGACCGCCCAGGACTGGGCCGAGGCGTGCGGCACGATCAGCTACGAGATCGTGACCCGGATCGGAGGCCGGTTCACCCGGCGGTTCGTGGACTCCGAGGTCCGCGAGACAATCGACACGTGAACACCCGCGGTCGCATCCTCGGAGCCGCGGCCGGAGCCGCGGGCCTGGTCGCCGCGGGTGCGGCGATCGGCATCCGCCGGCAGAGCCGGGCCATCGGCCGGCGCGCGGGTGACGCGACACCGTTCGGGACCCTGCGCTCACGACCGTTGACGGTCGTCGCCGACGACGGCGTGCCGCTCCTCGTCGAGGTCGACGAGCTCGACCCCGACCTCCGCCAGAAGGCCAGCAGGCTCACCCTCGTCTTCTGCCACGGCTACGCGCTCAACCTCGACTGCTGGCACTTCCAGCGCGCCGCCTTCCGTGGGCTGGTCCGCTCGGTCTACTACGACCAGCGATCGCACGGCCGCTCGGGGCGCTCGCCCGACGGCCACGCCACCATCGAGCAGCTCGGCCACGACCTCGTGTCGATCCTCGAGCACGTCGTGCCCGAAGGCCCGGTCGTGCTGGTCGGCCACTCGATGGGTGGCATGACGATCGTCGCCCTGGCCGAGCAGCACCCCGAGCTGTTCGGCGACCGGGTCGTCGGCGTCGGCCTCATCTCCACGACCGCCGGCGGCCTCGACCCGAGCCGGCTCCTGCTGCCGATGCTCCCGGCCAAGCTCGGTGGCCAGCTCACCCACCGCACCGTCCGCACCCTGGCCCGCGGACACCGCACGGTCGACGGAGCCCGGCGGGTGGGCCGCTCGGTGGCGCGCGTCGTCACCGACCTGTTCGCGTTCGGCGACGAGGTGCCGACGGCCTACGTCGACTTCGTCGACAGCATGCTGTCGGAGACGCCGTTCGAGGTGGTCGCGGACTTCTTCCCCAGCTTCGGGGGGCTCGACAAGTTCGACGCCGTCGAGGTGCTGGGCCGGGTGCCGACCACGATCATCTGCGGCACCGCCGACAAGCTGACCTCCATCGGGCACAGCCGCAAGCTGCACGACCGGGTGCCCGGCTCGACGCTCCTGGAGTGCCAGAACGCCGGCCACATGGTCATCCTCGAGCGGCACGGGCAGGTCAACGCCGCCCTCGACCAGCTGCTGTCCGCGGCCGCCGAGCGAGTCGGGCTGCGGTGACGGGCGCGCGCGGCGTGGTCGAGGTGAAGCCGGTCGGGGCCGACGAGGCGGCGACCGTGCACGCGGTCGTGCGCGCGGCGTTCGAGGCGCGGCCGCCGCTCGACCCGCCCGCGGCAGCACTCACCGAGACCGAGGAGCAGCTCGAGCAGCGGCTGGCCACGTCGGGCGCGCTCCTCGCCCGGGTCGACGGGACCCCGGCCGGCACGCTCGTGCTCGACCCGGCGGGCCGCACCATGTATCTGCGCCGCTTCGGCGTCGTCCCCGACCAGCGGGGCCACGGTGTCGCCGCTGCCCTGATCGATGCCGCCGTCGAGGCCGCGGAGGGTTATGAGGACCTGACCGTCGTGGCCCGCGAGGAGCTGCCGGGGACGATCAGGTTCTGGGAGCGGCAGGGGTTCCGGGAGATCCGCCGCGAGTCGCCCAACGTCGAGCTCCGCCGCCCGCTGCGCACCCACGTCCGGCAGGCGCCCGATGCCGAGGCGATGCGCGATCTCGGCCGCTCGGTCGCCGCCCAGCTGGAGCCCGGCGATCTCATCGTGCTCACCGGCGCGCTCGGCGCCGGCAAGACGACGTTCACCCAGGGGCTCGGCGGCGGGCTCGGTGTGAGGGGGCCGATCACCTCGCCGACCTTCGTCATCGCGCGCGTGCACCCCAGCGAGGTCGGCGGACCTGCGCTCGTCCACGTCGACGCCTACCGGCTCGGCGGCATCGACGAGCTCGACGACCTCGACCTCGACACCTCCCTCGACGACGCCGTCACCGTGGTGGAGTGGGGTGAGGGGCTGGCCGAGGGACTCTCGGAGTCCCGACTGGAGGTCAACATCGTGCGCAACCAGGACGAGGACGACCACCGGCACGTCGAGATCACCCCGGTCGGCCCGCGCTGGCACGCCCTCTCGTTCCGGGCGTCGGGATGACGACCGTGATCGCGCACGTCAGCGACACCCACTTCGGCGGCCCGCCCGACGCCCGGGAGCGCGCCGAGGCGGTGATCGCCCACCTGCTCGCGCTCGACCCGCTGCCCGACGTACTCCTGGTCTCCGGCGATGTCGCCGACCACGGCCTTCCCGAGGAGTACGCCGAGGCGCGGGAGGTGCTCGACGCCTGGCCCGGCCCCAGGCTCGTGGGCACGGGCAACCACGACGTGCGCGGGGAGTTCGCCCGCGGGATGCTCGACCTCGATGGGGACGCCGGTCCGCTGGTCCAGGTGCTCGAGGCCGCGGACTTCCGCATCCTGATGCTCGACTCGCTCGTCCCCGCCCGCGACGGGAAGCGGATCGACCACGGCGAGCTCCCGTCCGACCAGCTGGCCTGGCTCGACGAGCGGCTGGCCGTCGACGACAAGCCGGCGTTCGTCTCGCTGCACCACCCACCGGCCGACCTCGGGCTGGGCCTGATGGCGCCGATCCTGCTCAGGGAGCCCGAGCCCCTGGAGCTGGTGGTCATGAAGCACCCCCACGTCATCGCCACCCTCGTCGGTCACGCGCACACGGCCTGTGCGACCACGTTCGCCGGCCGCCCGCTGCTCGTCGGTGGCGGCAGCGCCTCGACGGTCCCGCTGGACAGCGAGCCCTACCCGTTGGTCTGGGAGGCCGGGCCGCCCACCCTCGCGTTCCACCTGCTGCACGACGACGGCCGGCTCACCACGCACTGGCGCGCGCTGCCGTTCGCCGGGGGGACCGTCTGATGCTGCTCGCCCTCGACACCGCCACGCCGCTCGTGACCGTCGCCCTGCACGACGGGGAGGACGTGGTCTGGGAGGGCGCGTCCGAGCTGCCGCTCAAGCACGGCGAGCAGCTCGCGCCGCTCATCGACCGGGCGCTCCGCGCGACCGGGGTGGTCCGCCAGGACCTCACGGCGATCGGCGTGGGCGTCGGCCCGGGACCCTTCACCGGTCTGCGCGTCGGCCTGGTCACGGCGCGCACCCTGGCCCACGTCCTCGAGATCCCCGTCTACGGCGTGTGCACCCTCGACGTCCTCGCGATCGAGGCCGTCGACAGCGGTGCTGTCGCCGGCGACTTCACGGTCGCCACCGACGCGCGCCGCAAGGAGGTCTACCTCGCGACGTACGACGCGGACGGCGCCCGGCTCGACGGCCCGCTGGTGGCCAGGCCGGCCGACGTCGCGACCGCCGGGCCGGTGGTGGGGGAGGGCGCCGTCCTCTACCCGGATGCGTTCCCGCAGGCCGCCGGGCCGACGCTGCCGAGTGCGGGGTGGCTGGCCCGGGTGATCGCCGAGGAGCGCGCCGAGCTCCGCGACCCGGAGCCGCTCTACCTGCGCCGGCCCGACGCCGTCGCGCCCGGGACGCCCAAGCGGGTGTCGTGAGGGTCCGCCCGGCGACCGAGGCGGACGTCGCTGCGGTGGCGGCTTCCGAGGCGGACAACCTCGGTGCCGACGCCTGGTCCCACGGCCTCGTCGAGGAGGGCGTCGCCGGCCGGCTGCCGACCGTCCACTACCTGGTCGCCGAGGACGACGGTCGCGTGCTCGGGCACGCCGTGGCGAGCCTCGCCGGAGACATCGCCGAGCTCCAGCGGATCGCGGTGGCCGGGGAGCACCGGCGATCCGGCATCGCCAGCGCGCTGCTCGACGAGGTGCTCGTCCTCGCGACCACCGGCGGAGCCGACCGGGTGCTGCTGGAGGTCCGCGAGGACAACACGGCCGCTCTCGCCTTCTACGCCGCCCGGGACTTCGTCGAGGTCGACCGCCGCCGGCGCTACTACCGCGACGGGGCCACCGCGGTCGTGCTCCGGCGTGCCGTGGGCCGCGGCTGTGGCGCGTCCGGCTGAGCCGCCGACACCCGGATCCCCACGCCTTCGACCACCCCCAAGCTCGCGATTTTCCGGCGGAGCGGCCCCCTCGGGCGGGAGAATGTCGTCGAGGGGTCCAGCCATCCCCCGCGTGCCGCCGGAAGGGCCGGCACGGGCCGGAGCCGGAGGAGCTCGATGATGCGCAAGATCATCGGTGCGGCCTTGGCCTGTCTGCTCGGTGGACTGCTGGTGGGCACGCCTGCCGGGGCAGGTCCCGCCGGTCGGGGGCCTGCCGTCGTGCTGGACCGCCCCGCCACCGCCGGCGACTCGGCCACGCTGACCGGTCGCGCGCCCGGCCGCCGCGACGTGGTCCTCCAGAAGAGGAAGCACGGGTCGTGGCGTGACGTCCGCGTCGTCCGCGTGCACGACGGCCGCTACCGCACCCGGGTGCGCCGCGGCAGCAAGGACCAGCGGTACCGCGCCCGCGCCGGTGCGCGCACCAGCCGGGCCCGGACCATCGCGGCGAAGGTGCCGACCGACGGCTGCGGTGTCCGGCCGCGCAGGCCCGATGGCGGCTACTGGAGCTGCACCTTCGTCGACGACTTCGACGGCACCACGCTCGACCGCACCACGTGGGTGCCCCAGACGCTGTTCGCGACGGGCGACGCGTCGAGCGGCTACGCGTGCTACGACGACGACCCGTCGGTCGTGTCGGTCTCTGACGGCACGCTCAATCTCTCGGTCCGCCAGAGCGCGACCGCGCTGCCGTGCGCCAACGGGCTCCCGGCCACGGTCTACCGCGCGGGCAGCGTGACGACGTACCACCTGTTCAGCCAGCAGTACGGCCGGTTCGAAGCACGGTTCAGGACCACCGCGACCAGCGTGCCCGGGCTGCAGGAGTCGTGGTGGCTGTGGCCCGATGACCGCGACCCGTTCGCCCAGCTCACCTGGCCGCTCAACGGCGAGATCGACATCGCGGAGACCTACTCGGCCCACCCCGACCTCGGCGTCCCGTTCCTGCACTACGGCGAGAGCGACAACGGCGGCCCGATCCCCGGCACCAACACGGCGTGGGGCTGTGAGGCCGCGCGCGGGGTCTACAACACCTACGCCCTGGAGTGGACCGCGTCGCGGCTCGAGGTGCTCGTCAACGGCCGCAGCTGCCTGGTCAACACCTCGGGCGACAGCGCGTTCCGCAAGCACTACATCCTCAACCTCACCCAGGCGCTCGGCACCGGGGCGAACGCGCTCACGGCGGCCACCATGCTCCCGGCGGTCATGAACGTCGACTACGTCAAGGTCTGGAAGTAGCACCCGACCCGACACAATGGGCTCGTGAGTGAGCCCCTCGTCCTCGGTATCGAGACGTCGTGCGACGAGACGGGTGTCGGGATCGTGCGCGGGCACACCCTGCTCGCCGACGCGGTGGCCAGCAGCGTCGAGGAGCACGCCCGCTTCGGCGGCGTCGTGCCGGAGGTGGCCAGCCGGGCGCACCTCGAGGCGATGGTGCCGACCATCGAGCGGGCCTGCGAGACCGCGGGGGTGCGGCTGCGCGACCTCGACGCCATCGCCGTGACCAGCGGGCCCGGCCTTGCTGGTGCCCTGCTGGTCGGCGTCGCCGCGGCCAAGGCGCTCGCGCTGGGGCTGGGCAAGCCGCTGTACGGCGTCAACCACCTCGCCTCGCACGTGGCCGTCGACCAGCTCGAGCACGGGCCGCTCCCCGACCCGTGCCTCGCGCTGCTCGTGAGCGGGGGCCACTCGTCGCTGCTGCGCGTCGAGGACGTGACGGACACCGTGGAGCCGCTGGGCGCCACCATCGACGACGCCGCGGGGGAGGCCTTCGACAAGGTGGCGCGGCTGCTCGGCCTGCCGTTCCCCGGCGGCCCGCACATCGACCGGGAGGCGGCGTCCGGCAGCTCGGTCGCCATCGACTTCCCGCGTGGGCTGACCAGCCGGCGCGACCTGGAGCGGCACCGCTTCGACTTCTCCTTCTCCGGGCTCAAGACCGCCGTGGCGCGGTGGGTCGAGGCGCGGGAGCGGAGCGGCGAGCCGGTGCCGGTCGCGGACGTCGCGGCGTCGTTCCAGGAGGCGGTCTGCGACGTGCTGGTCCGCAAGGCCCTCGACGCCGCCACCTCGACGGGAATCGACGACCTGCTGATCGGCGGCGGCGTGGCCGCCAACTCGCGGCTGCGGGCGATGGCCGAGTCGCGCGCCGCCGACGTCGGCGTCCGTGTCCGGGTGCCGCGGCCCGGCCTCTGCACCGACAACGGCGCGATGGTCGCCGCGCTCGGGTCGGAGATGGTGGCCCGCGGCCGGACGCCGTCGGCACTGGATCTGCCGGCCGACAGCAGCCAGCCGGTCACCAGCGTCCTGGTCTGAGGCGCCGCCGCGGAGTCCCATGCCGGGTCCCCAGGCGTCGTCGACCACGGAACAGTCGGCGCTGCCTCGCCGACTCCGGCGACGGGCCTCGAGGGTCCCTGTTCCCGAGAGCAGTGTTCCGGAAACCTGCGCCCCCGAGCCCGGCTCAGCGTGGATCAGTCGGAGAGGAGGAACGGTGAGGCGTTCTCGGGGTTCGGACCCTCGACCGGCCCGGCGACCGTCTCCGGCTCGCCGCCGTCGATCGGGACCCGAAGCAGGAGCCACTGTGGCTGGGGACCCAGGTCGGCGGTCACGACCAAGAGGTGCGACGCGTCCGCCCAGGCCGCGGCCTTGACCACCCGCTTGCCCTCGGGGTCGTAGACCATCACCTGCCGGAGCTCCCGGTCGTAGACCTCCACCTGGCCGTACATCGCGTTGTCGCCGCGCATGCCGAGGAGGTGCTCATCATCCGGCGCGAACCGCAGCCCGGAGGTCTCGCAGCTGCGGGCCTGGATCTCGTCGGTCGCGACGTCGTAGATCCCCGAGCAGCCGTACTGCTCGTCCTGCGAGGAGGGGTACGACACCGCCCAGTGCTCGCCGGCGCGGCTCACGTCCGTGACCCGCAGCGGCTCGCTGGTGCTGAGGTCGACCCCTGGCTCCGAGCGAAGACTCAGGCTGGTCGTGGTGGTGGTGAAGTCTCCGCCCAGCACGGTGCAGCCGTCATGCGCGCAGTCCGACCCGTAGACGGCGTCGATGCTGCCGACCGCCTCCCCCGGCATCGGGATGCCCCACTGGAACGGTGTGGGCTCCGTGACGCCGCTCTCGAGCACCTGCACGCGAGCGCTCCTGTCGACCCAGGCCACCAGGTCGTCGTCGGGGCTCATCGTGAACGCGTTGTAGGCGACCGGGTAGCTGGCGGTCGGTTCGCCGTCAGGCGAGAAGACCTGGATCGCCCGCGGTCGCGAGGTGGCGGCCACGATCCGGCCGTCGCCCAGCACGCCGAGCTGCGTGACGTCCCGGTTGTCGAGCTCCACGCCGACCGTGCTCCCGTCGGGAAGGGTGAGCTGCCGATCGTGCAGGACCGCGGTGTGCGCGGCCGGTGGCGGGGTGATCGGCTCCGGCCCCGCGCTCCTCGGTGAGCCACCGAGCAGTGCCGCTGGCACCAGCACGGCGGCCGCGACCGCGACCGCGACGCCACCCGCGACGGCGGCCCGGCGGCGCCGCCGGATGCGGTGGGCCGAGGCGCGGACCTCCTCGAACCCGAGGTGCCGCGGCCGCACGTCTTCGGCGCGCCGCTCCAGCTCGCGCACCAAGGTGTCCTCGCTCATCGCTCCTCCTCCCCGTCCCCGGGTCGCAACGTGGCCGGTGTCCGTGCGCGCAGCGAGGCCATCGCCCGCGCGTTCTGTGACTTGACCGTGCCGACCGAGATGCCGAGCACCTCGGCGGTCTCGGCCTCGGTGAGCTGCTCGTAGTAGCGCAGCACCACGACGGCGCGGGCCCGCCGGGGAAGGGTCTGGACGATCTGCCAGACGGCGTCGCCGACCCCGTCGTCGTAGCCGTGCCGGGCGGGAGGGCCGGCCGGGGCCTTCTCGTCCGCGAAGTCCGTCGGGCGCTCGCGCCGCCGCCACGGGCGTCGCCACGACGAGTTGTGCTCGTTGACCAGGATGCGGCGCGCGTAGGAGTCGATGGAGCCGCGGTCGCGCACCTTGTCCCACGCCAGGTAGAGCTTCGCCATCGACGTCTGCAGGAGGTCCTCGGCCTGGTGCTGGTCGCCGGTGAGGAGGTACGCCGTGCGCAGCAACCGACCCTGCCGGGCCTCCAGGTACGCCGTGAAGTCGGCGTCCCGGTCATCCATCCGCGCTCCCGTCGTCGCCCGAGCGGCCACCGTCGTCGGTTCGATCATGGTCGTCCATCCACACGCCAAGGACGCGGGCGGACCGGCGATGGTTGTCATTCCCGTGCCGGTCCCCTTGCCGGCCCCCTTGGTCGATGGGGTTGGCTGTGCGCGGAGCAGGACCCACGTGAGCGGAGAGAGGCAGACGCATGCAGCAGGTGAAGGCCGTGGTGGCGCGGGCCAAGGGAGCGCCGGTCGAGCTGGTCACGATCAACGTGCCGGACCCCGGCCCGGGTGAGGCGGTGGTGAAGGTGCAGGCCTGCGGGGTCTGCCACACCGACCTGCACTACCGCGAGGGCGGGATCAACGACGACTTCCCCTTCCTGCTGGGCCACGAGGCCTCCGGCGTGGTGGAGGCGGTCGGCCCGGACGTGACCGGCCTCGAGCCGGGTGACTTCGTCGTTCTCAACTGGCGGGCGGTCTGCGGAGACTGCCGCGCGTGCAACCGCGGTGAGCCGTGGTACTGCTTCGCCACCCACAACGCGACGCAGAAGATGACCCTCGAGGACGGCACCGAGCTGTCGCCCGCGCTCGGCATCGGCGCCTTCGCCGAGAAGACCCTCGTCGCGGCCGGGCAGTGCACGAAGGTCGACCCGTCGGCGCGAGCCGCGGCCGTCGGGCTGCTCGGCTGCGGCGTGATGGCCGGCATCGGCGCGGCCATCAACACCGGTGCGGTGACCCGCGGCAAGTCCGTCGCCGTCCTCGGCTGCGGCGGCGTCGGGGTGGCCGCGATCGCCGGCTCGGCGCTGGCCGGCGCCTCGCCGATCATCGCGGTCGACATCGACCCCAAGAAGCTCGAGGCAGCGAAGCGGATGGGCGCGACGCACACCGTCGACTCGTCGTCGACCGACCCGGTGGAGGAGATCCGGGCGCTCACCGGCGGGTTCGGCGCCGACGTGGTGGTCGAGGCGGTCGGGCGCCCCGAGACGTGGAAGCAGGCCTTCTACGCCCGCGACCTGGCCGGGACGGTGGTGCTGGTCGGCGTACCGACGCCCGACATGAAGCTCCCCGACCTCCCGCTCATCGACATGTTCGGCCGCGGCGGCTCGCTGAAGTCGAGCTGGTACGGCGACTGCCTGCCCAGCCGCGACTTCCCGATGCTGGTCGACCTCTACCTGCAGGGCCGGCTCGACCTCGACGCGTTCGTCAGCGAGGAGATCGGCATCGGCGACGTCGAGGCGGCGTTCGAGAAGATGCACCACGCCGGCGAAGGGCCGAGTGTGCTCCGCTCCGTCGTCGTCCTCTGATGGCCGGCGAGCTGCGCGTCGACCACGCGGTCTCGTCGGGGACGTTCTCCCTCGACGGCGAGACCTTCGACGTCGACAACAACATCTGGGTCGTGGGTGACGACTCCGAGTGCGTGGTCATCGACGCGCCCCACTCGGTCGAGGCGATCCTCGAGGTCGTCGCCGGCCGCCGGGTGAAGGCGATCCTGCTCACCCACGCCCACGACGACCACTGCCGGGTGGCGCCCGCCCTGCGCGAGTCGGTGATCGCGCCGATCTTCCTGCACCCCGACGACAAGCCGCTGTGGGAGCTCACCCACGGTGACTCGGAGACGGGGGACCACCTGTGGGACCTCGACCTGCCCGACGGGTGGGAGCTCGAGGTCGCCGGCACCACGATCCGCACGCTGCACACCCCCGGCCACGCGCCGGGTGCGTGCTGCTTCCTGGTCGAGGACCTCGGGTGCGTCTTCACCGGCGACACCCTCTTCCACGGCGGACCCGGCGCCACCGGGCGCTCGTTCTCCGACCGCCCGCTCCTCGAGTCGTCGATCCGCGAGAAGCTGTTCGGCCTCCCGGACGACACGGTCGTGCACACCGGCCACGGTGACGACACCACCATCGGTGCCGAGAAGGCTGCCTCGACCGACTGGTAGAGGCCGAGTCGGCGTTACCGCTGAGCAGTAACGACGGCTCGGCATCGGGCGACAGGTCGTTCAGAAGGGGCGGACGAGCAGGCAGGTGCCCTGGCCGTCGATGCGGGTCAGCACGATCGTGGCCTCGTTGTCGCCGCTGAGCGCGAGCCGCTTGCGCAGGTCGTCGGGTACGACGTCGACACCTCGCTTCTTGATCGTCAGCCGGCCGATGCCCCGCTCGTGGAGGGCGGCCCGGAGCGGCTTCTCCCGGTGGGGGAGTGTCTCGAGGACCTCGTAGGAGCGAGCGAACGGCGTGTGGAACGACGAGTCGGCCGTGACGTAGGCGATGTGCCGGTCGAGGAGGCCTCCGGAGACCCCGGCGGCGACGGCGGTGACCAGGCCGGCGCGGATGACCGCGCCATCGGGCTCGTAGAGGTAGCGACCGAGGGGCACGACGTCCGCGCCGGGGTCGTCGTCCTCGGTGAGCGTGGCGAGGCCGCCGTCGCGGATCACGGTGGCGCGGCGGGCGACGGTGGCGAGCCGGCCGCCCCAGAGCGCCGCCTCCTTGACCTCGCCGCGGTCGCTCACCCACTCGGCCTCGACGCCGGCGGGGAGCACGTCATGGGGGATGCCCGGCGCCGTCTTCACGCAGGCGTCGCCCGCCAGCAGCGATTCCGCGAACGACCAGGGCGGCGTCCAGGCGTCGAGGGAGAACGTCCGGCCGCGGCCGGTGCGCCGTGCGGGGTCGACGAAGGCGACGTCGAAGGGCCGGATGTCGGTGTCCAGGGCGTCGGCGACACCGACCGCGCCGGCCAGGTCCAGGGCGGCGAGGTTCGCGGTGGCGACGGCGACCCGCACGGGGTCCAGGTCGACACCGGCCGCGACCAGCCCGGCCCGCGCGAACGCCACGAGGTCGCCGCCGATCCCGCAGCCGAGGTCGACGACCGTCTCGGCGCCGAACGCCGTGAGGCGGGCCGCCCGGTGGGAGGCGACGGAGAGCCGGGTCGCCTGCTCGAGCCCGTCGGGCGTGAAGTACATCGACGCGGCGAGCGTGCCGAACTTGGCCACCGCCCGCTCCCGCAGCTCGGCCTGGGTCAACGCGGCCGCGAGCCGGTCCGGCGAGGTGCCGGGCGCGGACCTGGCGAGCGCGTCGCGCGCCCTCAGCGGGTCCGGCGCGTCGAGCGCGACGGCCCGCGCCAGCACGGACTGGCCGTCGTCGGTCAGCAGCCACGACATGGAGTCGACGTCCACGTCCACCTTTCCCGAGCACCCACGCTGGCACTCCATTGACCAGAGTGCTAGTTTCGGTGCTGGCACTCTCCGGGTGAGTGTGCCAGCCCAACTCTTGCAACCACCGCAGCATGAAAGTGGAGGTCGACACAGTGTCGGTCAACATCAAGCCCCTCGAGGACCGCATCGTCGTCAAGCCGCTCGACGCCGAGCAGACCACGGCCTCCGGCCTGGTCATCCCGGACACCGCCAAGGAGAAGCCCCAGGAGGGCGAGGTCCTGGCGATCGGTCCGGGTCGCATCGACGACAACGGCAATCGCGTCCCCCTCGACGTCGCGATCGGCGACAAGGTCATCTACAGCAAGTACGGCGGCACCGAGGTGAAGTACGGCGGCGACGAGCTGCTCATCCTCTCGGCCCGCGACGTCCTCGCGGTCGTTTCCTGACGCACCTGGCCTCCCGGCTGGCGGCGCTGCCGCCGTTCGACGACCGCTGCGCCTGAAGGTCGCCGCCTCGGCGGCGCCCTGCCAGCCGGGCGCCAGGCACGTCGGGATTTTCTGATTTTCAAAGGAGAACCATGCCCAAGATCCTGGAGTTCGACGAGCGGGCCCGGCGTGCGCTGGAGCGCGGCGTCGACAAGCTGGCCAACACCGTCAAGGTGACGCTCGGCCCCCGTGGCCGCTACGTCGTCCTGGACAAGAAGTGGGGCGCGCCGACCATCACCAACGACGGTGTCACCGTCGCGCGTGAGATCGAGCTCGACGACCCCTTCGAGAACCTCGGCGCCCAGCTGACCAAGGAGGTCGCCACCAAGACCAACGACATCGCGGGTGACGGCACCACCACCGCGACGGTCCTGGCCCAGGCGATGGTCCACGAGGGTCTCCGCGCGGTCGCGGCCGGCGCGAACCCGATGGGCCTCAAGCGCGGCATGGACGCCGCCGCCCAGGCGGTCAGCGACGAGCTGCTCAAGAACGCCCGCGAGGTCGAGGCCAAGGAGGACATGGCGTCGGTCGCCACGATCTCCAGCCGCGACGAGGTCATCGGCGGCCTGCTCGCCGACGCCTTCGACAAGGTCGGCAAGGACGGCGTGATCACCGTCGAGGAGTCCAACACCATGGGCACCGAGCTGGAGTTCACCGAGGGCATGCAGTTCGACAAGGGCTACATCTCGGCCTACTTCGTCACCGACCCCGAGCGGATGGAGACGGTCCTCGAGGACCCCTACATCCTCCTCCACCAGGGGAAGATCTCGGCCGTCTCCGACCTGCTGCCGCTGCTGGAGAAGGTCATCGCGTCCGGCAAGCCGCTGTTCATCCTGGCCGAGGACGTCGAGGGCGAGGCGCTCTCGACCCTGGTCGTCAACAAGATCCGCGGCACCTTCAACGCCGCAGCGGTGAAGGCCCCGGCCTTCGGTGACCGCCGCAAGGCGATGATGCAGGACATCGCCACCCTGACCGGTGGCCAGATCGTCGCTCCCGAGGTCGGCCTCAAGCTCGACCAGGTCGGCCTCGACGTGCTGGGCCAGGCCCGGCGCGTGGTGATCACCAAGGACAACACCACGATCGTCGACGGCGCGGGTGACTCCGCCGAGGTCGCCGGCCGGGTCAACCAGATCAAGGCCGAGATCGAGAACACCGACTCCGACTGGGACCGCGAGAAGCTCCAGGAGCGCCTCGCCAAGCTCGCCGGCGGTGTCTGCGTGATCAAGGTCGGCGCCGCCACCGAGGTGGAGCTGAAGGAGAAGAAGCACCGCATCGAGGACGCCGTCTCGGCGACCCGCGCGGCCATCGAGGAGGGCATCGTCCCCGGCGGCGGCTCGGCGCTCATCCACGCGGCCGCCGTGCTCACCGACGGCCTCGGCCTCAGCGGTGACGAGGCGACCGGGGTCCGCGTCGTCCGCATCTCCCTCGACGAGCCGCTGCGCTGGATCGCGGAGAACGGCGGGGTCAACGGCTACGTCGTCACCACCAAGGTCCGCGAGCTCGGCGTCGGCAACGGCTACAACGCCGCGACCGAGCAGTACGGCGACCTGGTCGCGCAGGGCGTGCTCGACCCGGTCAAGGTGACCCGCTCCGCCCTGATCAACGCCGCCTCGATCGCGGGCATGCTGCTCACGACCGAGACCCTCGTCGTCGAGAAGCCCGAGGACGAGGAGCCCGACGCCGCCGGCGCCGGCCACGGCCACGGTCACGGCCACTGAGCAGGCCTCTGACCCAGCACCGACGCTGACCCGCCCGTTCTGAACGGGCGGGTCAGCGTCATTTGGGGGCTACCCCTGAGTAGCGCGGGACACTAGGTTCTCTCTCTGGCGAGGGAGGGAGACCCACGTCACACACCTCACTCTCGGAGAGGCACCCCGTGCACCGTTCACTCGTTCCCCACTCCCGTCCTCGCCTCGGAGCCGTGCTCGGCGCGCTGGCCCTGGCCGCGTCGCTCCTGACCCTCGGCCTCGTCGGCGCGCCGGCGGCGCACGCCGACGGCCCCGGCACGGGATCGCCGTGGGTGGTCAGCCTCGGCGACTCCTACATCTCGGGCGAGGCCGGCCGGTGGGCCGGCTCGTCCAACAGCAGCTCGTCGTACGCCGATGCGCTGGGCGGGACGGCCTACTACGACAACGCCGGCGGCACGGCCGAGACGATCAGCCGCTGCCACCGCAGCAAGTCGGCCGAGGTCTACCTCGGTGGGGGCGTCAACGGGCTCAACCTGGCCTGCTCGGGCGCGAAGACGACCACGTCCACGGGCGACAACTTCAAGCCCGGGCTGGACTTCTACAACAGCGGCGGGCAGCAGGGCCAGGCGCTGATGCTGCAAGGCTTCGCGGCCACCCACAACGTGAAGATGGTCTCGGTCTCGATCGGCGGCAACGACTTCAAGTTCGCCGACATCGTCACCACCTGCGTCGCCGACTTCCTGGCCTCGCCGACGTGGTGGAAGGACTACTGCCAGGACGACAAGTCGGTGACCGCCAACTTCACCGCGGCCAACGTCGCGGCCGTGCGGACCCGGATCGCGACGGCGCTCCAGAACGTGCGTACGGCGATGCGCAACGCCGGCTACAGCGACGGCTCCTGGACGATGCTCGTGCAGACCTACCCGTCGCCGATCCCCAGCGGCAGCGGGTTCCGCTACTCCGAGAGCGGCTACACCCGGCAGAGCACCGGCGGCTGCGGCTTCTGGAACAGCGACGCCAACTGGGCCAACGGCACCGCGCTCCCGACCATCAACAACACCGTGACCGGTGCGATCGGACAGGCAGGGATCACCAACGCCAAGGTCCTCGACCTGGCCTCCGCGCTCAACGGGCGCCGGCTGTGCGAGACCGGGGTAGGCCTCTACGAGGAGGTCGGGCTGACCTCGTGGACCCACCCGGACGCCGTCAACCGGACCGAGTGGGTCAACCAGATCCGCACGGTGACGACCTGCTGCTCCGGCAGCCCCTACTACATCCAGGAGGGGCTGCACCCCAACTACTGGGCGCAGCTGGCCTTCCGCAGCTGCGTGCGGCAGGCCTACAACGCGGGTGCGCCGCGCGGCGGCACGTGCACGCGGTCGGGCAACGGGCTGGTCAACGGCGAGCCGGCGATGACGCTGTCCTGAGGGGTGGCTACGGCCCCGAGCTGAGCTCGAAGCCGCTGCCGTGGCAGTCCGGCTCGGGGGTGGTGCGGACGACGTCGCGGAGCAGCCAGATCGCCCGGTCACCGCACGCGGTGCCGGCCCGGACGTAGCGGTCCTGCACGACCTGCTCGAGGCGGGTGCCGTCTCGCTGGTCCCAGTGCCGGAAGCCGACCCACTCGACGATCCACGTGGGTGGGGCGTCCCCGCCGACCAGCGCCTCGAGCTCGGAGAGGTCCGGGTCGAGCGTGCGCATCGGCAGGCTCCACAGGTAGGCGTACGGCGAGGAGAGGCCGCTCTCCAGCTGCAGGTCGGCGCGGCCGCCGTAGACGACCAGGGTGTCGCCCGGCTCGGCCACCTGCTCGAGGGCGACGCCGGTGTCGTGCTCGTCGTACTCCTGGAGCCCGCTCGCGTTGTAGGCCGCCCAACCGACCAGGCACAGGGCCGTCGAGGCGGCCGTGGCGACGATGACCGCGCGCATGGCCCGGCCGCGCCGGCTCGCGCGCCGGGCCAGCAGCGCCGCGCAGAGGGCGGTGCCGGGCAGCAGCGGGAACAGGTAGTCGCGCCAGTAGCTGCCCCCCGACACCAGCCCGACCACGTCGATGACCAGCAGCGCGGCCACCGCTGCCGTGAGCGGCGCGTCGTCGGCCCACTCGCCGCGGACGTGCACCACGAAGCCGCCGATGATCAGCAGCATCCCGGCGCCGACGGCCACCAGGACCAGCTGCCCTGCGCGCACGGTCGGGGCGGTGTCGGTCGCGTCGGAGAGGACGCGGCTGGCATCGAAGCGGAAGCCGTAGACGGCGTACCACAGCGTGTGCAGGCGTACGCCGGCCGCGAGCGCCCAGCCGACGGTGGCGAGCACCGGCACCGCGAAGCCGGCCGTGGCGGCACCGGCCAACCGGGTCACCTCGGACCGGGTCAGCCGGCCGGCGCGCCACGACCCGAGGTAGAGGACCGCGGCGAAGACGACCCCGCCGACGAGGTTCTGCTTGAGGCCGAGCGCCAGCCCGGCCAGCAGCCCGGCGACCAGCGCCTCGCGCCACGACCGGTCGCGCACCGCCACGAGCGACAGCCCCAGGCTGGCCATCAGCACCGGGAGCGCGAGCAGCTCGCCCTTCACCGCCACCGCGTCGATGAGCACGTTGGTGCTGAGTGCCGCCATCGCGACCGCCGTCCAGCGCGCGGCGTGCTCGTCGGCGACCAGCCGCGCCACCGCGGCCGCGGCGAGCACCAGCGCGGCGCACGCGAGCGCGCCCAGCAGCCGGATGAACAGCGGCCCGCCGATGGCGTCGGAGAGCTTGAACAGCGCGATCAGCGGCGGCGGCCGGTCGACGAAGTAGGGGCCGTAGACGCTGTCGGCCATCGGGTGCCAGGCGCGGGCGACCAGCTCGAACCCGGCTTCGTCGGCACGGACCGGGCGGGTCAGGCCGGGCAGCCGCAGCAGGAACGCCGCGGCCGCGGCGATCGCCACCGTCCACCGGGAGTCGACCAGCCGGCCGACCAGACGCTCGGCACGGACGATGGCCCCCGCGGGGGCTACCGCCCGGCTGTCCGACATGGCGTCAAGCATGACGGACGTGGCTCGTCCCCGGGCGAGCCTCCCGCCGCGACCGCCCGGACGACTCGTCCCAGCGCGGCGCTGAGCGCGGATCGCCATCGCGATCCCTCGCCCCGACCCGTCTAGACTGAGCAGGGTGGAGCTCCCCGAGAAGTTCGCCACCCTGGGTCTCACCTACGACGACGTCCTGCTGCTGCCGGGCCACTCCGACCTGGCGCCGGCCGACATCGACACGACCACCCGGCTGACGCGCGGGATCTCGCTCAAGGCGCCGCTGATCAGCGCCGCGATGGACACCGTCACCGAGTCGCGGATGGCGATCGCGATGGCCCGTGAGGGCGGCCTCGGCGTGCTGCACCGCAATCTCTCGATCGAGGACCAGGCCTACCAGGTCGACCTGGTGAAGCGGACCCAGACCGGCATCATCTCCAACCCCGTCACCATCGGCCCCGACGCGACGCTCGAGCAGCTCGACCAGCTCGCCGGCGAGTACCGCATCTCAGGGTTCCCGGTCGTCGACACCGACGAGCGGCTGCTCGGGATCATCACCAACCGCGACCTGCGGTTCACGCCGGTGGCGGAGTGGGCGACCACCAAGGTCGACGAGGTGATGACGCCGATGCCGCTGATCACGGCGCCGGTCGGCATCCCCCGCGAGGACGCCACGCTGCTGCTGCGCAAGCACAAGCGCGAGCGGCTCCCGCTGGTCGACGACAAGGGCCGGCTGGCCGGGCTGATCACGGTCAAGGACTTCGTGAAGTCCGAGCAGTTCCCCGACGCCTCCAAGGACACCCACGGACGGCTGCTGGTCGGCGCCGCGATCGGCTACTTCGGCGACGCCTGGCTGCGGGCCACCACGCTGGTCGAGGCCGGGGTCGACGTGCTCGTGGCCGACACCGCGCACGGCAACGTCCGGATGCTGCTCGACATGGTCAAGCGGCTCAAGTCCGACCCGGCCACCGCGCACGTCCAGGTGATCGGCGGCAACGTCGCGACCCGCGAGGGCGCCCAGGCGTTCGTCGACGCGGGCTCCGACGCCGTGAAGGTAGGGGTCGGACCCGGCTCGATCTGCACGACGCGGGTGGTCACCGGCGTCGGCGTACCCCAGGTCACCGCGGTCCACGAGGCCGCGCTGGCCTGCCGGCCGGCCGGCGTGCCGGTCATCGCGGACGGCGGGCTGAAGTACTCCGGCGAGATCGCCAAGGCCATCGTGGCCGGCGCCGACAGCGTCATGGTCGGCTCGCTGCTCGCAGGCTGCGAGGAGTCGCCCGGTGACCTCGTGTTCGTCAACGGCAAGCAGTTCAAGTCCTACCGCGGCATGGGCTCGCTCGGTGCGATGAGCAGCCGGGGCAAGAAGTCCTACTCCAAGGACCGCTACTTCCAGGCCGAGGTCGCCAGCGACGACAAGATCGTCCCCGAGGGCATCGAGGGCCAGGTCGCCTACCGAGGACCGCTCAGCGCAGTCGCCCACCAGCTGATCGGCGGCCTCAACCAGTCGATGTTCTACGTCGGGGCCCGCACCATCCCCGAGCTGCAGGAGAAGGGCCGCTTCGTGCGGATCACCTCCGCCTCGCTCAAGGAGAGCCACCCCCACGACGTCCAGATGACCGTCGAGGCGCCCAACTACTCGGGCTGACGGAACCCCCGGCGACGACCGCTGAAAACTCTCTCGGCTCTCGCCGGGCCGAGAGAGAAGATGGTGGCGTGCTCGAGGCGATCGGAGTTCGGCCCGACGACGAGGCGGTCTACCGCGAGGTGCTCTCGAGGTCGGAGGCGGAGGTCGCCGAGCTCGCCGGCGTGCTCGGGCGCGACGGCACCGACATCAGCCGCTCGCTGACGGCGCTCGAGCAGCTCGGTCTCGTGCACCGCCTCCCGGGCTGCCCGGTGCGCCTGCGCGCCGCACGACCCGACGTCGCGGTCGACGCCCTGGTCAACCGCCGGCGAGAGGAGCTCGCCCGCACCCAGCTCGCCGCCCGTGACCTGCTCGCGGAGATGCCCGCCGAGGAGCGGCACCGGCCCGAGGACATCGTCGAGGTCCTGGTCGGGCGGTCCGCGATCGCCGCCAGGTTCGACCAGCTGCTCGGCACGACCCGGCAGGAGCTGATGGTGCTCGACCGGCCGCCGTACGTCTCGGAGCCCGGGCACACCGGTGGCGCGGTGTTCCGCCTGCTCGGCGAGGACGTCGCGGTCCGGGGCATCTACGCGCCCGAGGCGCTGGAGCGGCCGGGCGCGCTCCAGGACCTCGAGGACGCATACCGGGCGGGCGAGCAGTCGCGCGTCCACGCGTCGCTGCCGATGAAGCTGGCGATCGGTGACCGCGCCATGGCGATCCTCCCGATCGACGTCGACGCCGTCGACGCAGCCGTGTGCGTGCGCCCGTCCAGCCTGCTCGACGCACTGGTGCGGCTCTTCGAGCTGCTCTGGGCCCAGGCCACGCCCATCGTGGCGCCGGCGTCCGAGGGCAGGGTCTCCGACCGCCAGCTGGCGGCACTGCTCGCGTCCGGGGCGAAGGACGACGTCGTCGCCCGCCGGCTCGGCACCAGCACCCGCACGCTCAGCCGCCGGATCGGCGAGCTGATGGACCACCTGCACGTCCGCACCAGGTTCCAGGCGGGCGTGCAGGCGGTCCGGCTCGGCTGGCTCGAGGGCCAGCCGGGCTCAGCCGACCACGTCGAAGGCCCTGATCACGGTCTGGTCGACGGCTGAGCCGGCGATGTCCTCCGCGTGCAGCCGGAGCGACACGTAGCCGGCCCCGGGCGGCAGCGTGACCCGCCACCCGTCCCCGTTCTCGACGACCGTCGCCTCGTCCCAGCCGGTGCCGTCGTCGTAGGACGCGTCGACGCTCACCGTCTGCACCGGTGCCGGTGTCGCGCCGTCGGGCTGGGCGAGCCGCAGCTCGAAGGAGACCGGTGTCCCCGGTTGCGGGACGACCCGGTTGCGCAGGTCGACGTCGACGTCGTAGCCCGCCACCAGCACGGGCTGGACGACCTCCTGCCCGGCAGCGACGGTGTCCGTGGGGAACGTCCACGTCGTGTCGGTGTGGGTGGACAGCTCGGCCCAGGGCTGGGGGTTGTCGGTGGTGTACCTCAGGGCCACGGTGGAGGGGCCCGGTGGCAGCTGGGCCGTGACGGAGGTCGCGTAGTCGGTCTCACCGAGCAGCGCGCCGTCCACCAGGACCTGCAGGTGGGTGGTGAAGCCGCCCTGGGGCCACCCCGCGCCGTTGTTGCCCTCCGGGTCGATGAAGGGCCGGAGGTTCATCTTGATCGCGTCTCCCGAGCGCCGGACCGGGAAGACGGGGTGGAAGCCGCTGACGACCGGCGCGGCCGCGACCGACAGCTCGGTCTGCCCCGGTGCGGTGTAGACGTGGAACTCCTTCGACCCGAGGCCCATCTCCTGCTGCTCAGGGTGCGGGAACAGGTCGCTCGAGACGAGCTCGGGAGTGACCAGCGTGAAGATCCAGCGGGTGTCGGGGTCCGGCACGCGATACTCCGTCCGGGTGCGCGCGCCCCCGCGGAACGGTAGGGACCGCGAGATCGACACCGTCTCGCCGGGCTCGAACGTGGAGGAGATCTCGCTGAACGTCGAGTCCAGGGTCGGCTGTCCGTGCACGTCGTGGACCTGGGTGGCCAGCTCGTCGGTGCGGGCGATGAACGACGGGTCGTCCGGGATCTCGCCCTCGTGCTTCAGGTTGAGGTCGTACAGGTACGGGCTCGCGGCCTCGCCCCGGACCGTCACGCGGGCCTTCTTCGGCAGCCGGGCGAGCGCCCGTCCCTCGGCGCGGTCGAGCCGGATCGTCGGCACCTGCAGCCTCACGCCGACACCTCCCGGATCAGCGATGTCACCGGGGCCGTCGTTGCGGATGACCACGACCGAGGCGCCGTGCTCGGCAGCCCGGTTGGACTGTTCGGCGAGCGACAGGTCGTCGGAGTGCGTCACGAGCGCGAGCGCCCCGTCGAGGCTGACGCCCTCGAGGTCCGCGGCCGTCGCGTGCCCGACGCGGACCACCCGGACGTCGGAGCTGCCGTCGACGACGGGGAACTCGGAGGAGAGGTCGGCGAACCAGAACGCGTCGACGTACTCCGGGTGCAGCCTCCGCAAGGAGGGCGCCGAGAGCTCGATGTCCGGCGCCTCGAGCCGGATGCGGGTCCGCGTCTGGAACGTGCCGGTCGAGACCGGCGCCGTCGGCTGCAGGTAGAAGTGCTGGTCGAGCAGGACGTTCGGCCACATGTTGAAGTGGACGCCGGCGCCGTTCGCCGCGGTGCGGTCGTAGCCGATCTGCAGCATGCCCTGGTCGGGAACCGTGGTCCGGTGCCCCGGCGTCCGCACGTTCACCCGCTTGGCGTCCCGCGCGTCGAGGGTGAAGGTCCGCGCTCCGTCCACGGTCGTCTCGGGGGAGCCGACGATGGAGACGTTCTGCATCGTCCTCCCCACTCCGATCCTCAGCGGCTGGGCGGGGAGCGTCGAGACGACGGCGATGACCGAGTAGCGGCCGCGGGGCACCTTGGCGCACGTGGTCAACGCGAAGGTCTCCCTCGTGCACTGGTCACTCGGGTGCTCGCCGGCGTAGATCTGTCGGGTCCAGATCGCTCCGGTCTCGAGGTCGAAGACGTTGATGTGCGCGTCCGCCGGACGCCCGTCCCGCCCGGTCACGTCGAAGTGCAGGGCCACCGGGGCCCGGACGACGCCGACGGCCTGCGGCTCGTCGCGGCCCTGGATCAGGGTCGGTCTGCTGGCCGGGTCGGTGGTCTGCACGGTCGTGCCGGCATCGGTCCGCTGCGTCATCACGCCCGGGACCACCCCGTCGGCGTCCGGCAGGGCGGTGAGCAGCGTCATGGCCGACCCGTCGACCGGGGTGACGGCGACCCGTTCACCCCCGCCGACCTGCACCACGCGGCTCGCGTCCGCGGGCCGGGCGACCTGGAGCGGTGGACCGGCCGCCCGCGCCTCCTGGGCGAGGGCCGGCTGCACCGGCGCGAGCAGGGCTGCGCCCAGGAGCGCGGACAGGACGGTGGTGGAGGCGGCGACCGCGACCCGGGTGAGGGGCGCGCGTGGACGTGAGGGCATGAGACTCTCCGAGCGAGACCGATGGTGGGAGTCCCTTGATAGCCGCGTGCGGTGCCGTCGCGACAGGAGAACGGCTGGCGGCCACCCGACATGGCGGGGGTCCGCCAGCCAGGCTCGAACTTGCCAATCTGGAAAGTTCGGTTCATACTTTCCAACATGGCAAGTATGAACGCTTCCGATCCGGCCGCCGACCTCGCCGCGGCCGAGGTCGCACGGCAGCGGCTGACCGGGGGGCTGAGGCTCCCGTCGTGGTTCCACACCTCGCTCGGCGCCGCCGTCGCGATCCACCTCGGCGCGGCGGCGTACGGCATCGCGGACCAGAGCGGCTCGGGGATCCTCGTCCTCTTCGCCGGCTGCCTGCCGTTCGTCGCGGTCGCGTGGGTGCAGGTGGTGAGGTTCCGCCGGCTCAACGGTGTCCGGGTCGCCGGGCTGGTCAGCCGAGCCGTGCTGGGCACCTCGACCTGGTCGTCCATGGCGGAGGCCGCCGGGCTGGCAGGCGCCGCCTGGGCGGCCCTCGAGGGCCAGCCGTGGCTGGCCGGTGCCGCGGCGGTCGCCGGCGGGGTGGGGTACGCCGCCGGCGCGCACCGGTGGTGGCTGCGCTACCTGCGGGACCCGGCCGGCCACGCCCGGGCCGAGTCACCCTGGACGCTCCTCGCCTACGGCGTCGTGGCCGTCGTCGCTCTCGTCGTCCTGATCGCCGCGCGCTGATGCCCGCGATCGACCCGCTCATCCATCCGCCGGCGCGGCTGCAGCTGATGACGATGCTGACAGCGGTCTCCGAGGTCGAGTTCGTGACCGTTCGCGAGGCGCTCGGCGTCAGCGACTCGGTGCTCTCCAAGCACGTGTCGGCGCTGGCGGCGGAGCGCTACGTCGCCAGCCGCAAGGGCGTCGTCGACGGCCGCCGGACCACCTGGGTGTCACTCACCAGGATCGGCGACCGCGCGCTCCGGGCGCACGTCGCCGCCCTGCGCTCGCTCATCGAGGCGCTGGATCAGCCTCAGAGATAGAGGCCGGTGCCGTCGCTCCTGCCGGTGGCAGTGGTCGAGTCCGGGAAGTCCTCGGGGCGCAGCTGGGTGACGACCTCCCTGACGGGGTCGGTCATCGCGGTGATCCTCATCGCCTGGCGGGTGACCGCCTCCTCGAAGACGTTGCGGACGAACCGGCCGTTGCCGAAGGCTTCGGGGCGCGGGTCGGGGACCAGCCGCCGGAAGGCGCGCTCGACGCCGTCGAGCAGCGAGAAGCCGGCCCGGTCGGCGTACAGCTGGAAGATGCCCCACAGCTCGTCGGGGGAGTAGTCCGCGAAGGAGATCGTGCTCGGGAACCGCGACGCGACACCGGGGTTGGAGTCGACGAAGCGCTGCATCTCGCGCGGGTAGCCGGCCGCGATCACCACGACCTCGTCGCGATGGTCCTCCATCAGCTTGAGCAGGGTCGAGATCGCCTCGTTGCCGAAGTCGCGGAACGAGTCGGGCGGGACCAGGGCGTAGGCCTCGTCGATGAACAGCACGCCCCCGGAGGCCTGGTTGAAGCGGGCCGTGGTGCGCGGCGCGGTCTGGCCGATGAACTCGCCGACCAGGTCGGCCCGGCCGACCTCGACGAGGTGGCCGTTGGCCAGCACCCCGAGCTGCGCGTAGATCCTGGCCAGGAGCCGGGCGACGGTGGTCTTCGCGGTGCCGGGGTTGCCGGTGAAGACCATGTGCCGCGACTTCTCCGAGGGGGGCATGCCCGCCTCGGTGCGCAGCCTCTCCGCCCTGAGCTCGGCGACCAGGCGCTTGACCTGCTCCTTGACCGGCGCCAGGCCGACGAGCTCCTCGAGCTCGGCCATCGGGTCGCCGATCTCCACCTCCGGGACGGCGAGCGCCGGCACCTCGTCGCCGCCCTCGGTCGCGGAGAGCCGGACGCCCTCGGACGTGACCGCGGCGCCGGCGCCGGCGAGCGGCCGCTGGTGCTTGCGGTCCTCCAGCAGCTTCTGCGCCATCGGGTTGAGCACGACCGGTGGCGCCCTGAAGATCCCGGTCAGGTCGTCGAGGTAGCCGGTCCGGCTCGGGCACGAGGTGGACTTCGCGAACGTCGGCAGGCCGGCGATCAGCTCGGAGACCTGGGTCCCCATGCCCATCCAGAGCCGCACCGCGTCGATCTCGCCGGTGACCATGCCGCGGGCCAGCCAGCCGCGGTTGTCGTTGATCCAGTCGTCCCGGTCGAACCCGGGCCGGAGCCGCTCGAGGGCGGCGTTGATCGAGCCGAACCGCTCGCTGCCGACGGCTGAGGCGAGCCCGGCGGGCAGCTCGTCCACCGCGTCGTACAGCGCCATCGACGCGATCACCTCGTCGATGGGCTGGGACCGGGTCACGACGTTGCTGAGCACCTGGTGGGCGGCCTCGAGCCCGCTCAGCGACCACCCGAGCTGGGAGGCCCAGCCCCGGCCCTCGGAGAAGGTCTGCGCGTCCTCCTCCGTGCAGACCTGCTCGCGCCAGGTCTTCGCGAGCACCTCCCAGGTCGCGTCCTGGTGCAGCTTGCGGAGCTCGGGGTCGTCGAGGACCTTGTGCAGCATCGCGGTGAACCTCGCCGCGCGCGGGGCGTACTGCGGCACCTCGGCGAAGACGGCCACGCAGTCGATGGTCAGCTCGAGGGCCTTGATGCGTGCCTCGGCGCCGAGGTCGCGCTGGCGCCACCACAGGTCGAGGTGCCAGGTGTCGTCGCTGTTCACGTAGTAGGTGATGCGCGGGAACGTCAGCGTGTAGCTGTCCGAGAGCCAGGGCTGGAGCAGCTGGTCGCCGAGGCTGGTGAAGCTGCCGGCCCAGACGGGGATGGCGCTGGGCAGGAACGTGGCGAGGTTCCAGAGGAACGGCACCACACCCGACGTACCTTCCCTCCAGCTGCCGGACGGCGCCACGCCGCCGTGCCCGCGCGGGTCCTCGGCCAGCGTCCTGATCCTGTGCTGGGTCGTCTCGAGCCAGTCGGCCGGCACGACCCACGGGTCACACGTGCCGAGCACGTCGAGGTGCGGCTCCGGTCGGAGGAGCGGGGCGAGGTGCTGAGGGAGCTCGAGCATGGCGGGGGAAGTGTGCCGCATTTCTGTCCCCGAAGGTGTCCGATGGGAGACTGCGGGCGTGAGCGAGATCGAGATCGGCCGGGCCAAGCGGGCCCGCCGCGCGTACTCCTTCGACGACGTGGCGATCGTGCCCTCGCGGCGGACCCGCGACCCCGAGGAGGTCAGCGTCGACTGGCAGATCGACGCCTACCGGTTCGACCTGCCGGTGCTGGCCGCGCCGATGGACTCGGTGATGTCGCCGGCCCAGGCGATCGCCCTCGGTGGGTTCGGCGGTCTCGGCGTGCTCAACCTCGAGGGGCTCTGGACGCGCTACGACGACCCCAACCAGCTGCTGACCGAGGTGTCCGGGCTCCGCGGAGAGCAGGCGACCGCCCGGCTCCAGGAGATGTACGCCGAGCCGGTGCGGGCCGAGCTGATCACCGAGCGGCTCAACGAGATCCGCGACGCCGGGGTGACCGTGGCCGGGTCGCTGTCACCGCAGCGGACCCGCGAGTTCGCCAAGACGGTCGTCGACGCGGGTGTCGACATGTTCGTGATCCGCGGCACGACGGTCAGCGCCGAGCACGTCTCGAGCCAGGCCGAGCCGCTGAACCTCAAGGAGTTCATCTACGAGCTCGACGTCCCGGTGATCGTCGGCGGCTGCGCCACCCACCAGGCCGCGCTGCACCTGATGCGCACCGGCGCGGCCGGTGTCCTGGTCGGCTTCGGCGGCGGCGCCGCCCACACGACGCGCACCGTCCTCGGCGTCGCGGTCCCGATGGCCTCCGCGGTCGCCGACGTCGCGGCCGCCCGGCGTGACTACCTCGACGAGTCCGGCGGCCGCTACGTGCACGTCATCGCCGACGGGTCGATCGGCAAGTCCGGCGACATCGCCAAGGCCATCGCCTGCGGTGCCGATGCGGTGATGGTCGGCTCGCCGTTCGCGCGCGCCACCGACGCGCCCGGCCACGGCTTCCACTGGGGTGCCGAGGCGCACCACGGCTCGCTGCCGCGTGGCGAGCGGGTCGAGTTCGAGGCCGTCGGCACCCTCGAGGAGATCCTGTTCGGCCCCTCCCGCGTGGCCGACGGCACCATGAACCTCATCGGCGCCCTCAAGCGCTCGATGGCCACCACCGGCTACACCGAGCTCAAGGAGTTCCAGCGGGTCGAGGTCGTCGTCGTCGACTGACCGACCCGTCGGACGCGGCGCGGCGACGGGCTGCACGAGCGCCGCCGCGGGTCGCGCAGGCTCGCCTGACAGGATGGGTGGCATGGACCGGGGTCCGAGCGCGCTCAGCCCGGAGGCGCGGATCCGCGCCCTCGGGACGCTCACCACGCCCGGCGCCGACGAGCTCGACGTGCTGGTCGTGGGCGGAGGGGTGGTCGGGGTCGGGGTCGCCCTCGACGCGGTCACGCGCGGCCTGTCGACCGGCCTCCTGGAGCAGCGCGACCTGGCCAGCGGCACCAGCAGCCGCAGCAGCAAGCTGATCCACGGCGGCCTGCGCTACCTGGAGATGCTCGACTTCGGTCTGGTGCGGGAGGCGCTCCAGGAGCGTGGCCTGCTGCTCACCCGGTTGGCGCCACACCTGGTCCGGCCGGTGCCGTTCCTCTATCCCCTGACCCGCCGCGGCTGGGAGCGTCCCTACGTCGGCTCCGGGCTGCTGCTCTACGACACGATGGCGCGGTTCGGTCCGGGCGAGGCCGGGCTGCCGCGGCACCGCCACCTCTCCCGCAAGGCCGTGGCCAGGCTCGCGCCGGACTTCGCGCCGGAGACCAACTACGGCGCGATCCGCTACTACGACGCGCAGGTCGACGACGCGCGCCTGGTGCTCACGGTCGCCCGGACGGCCGCGGCGCACGGCGCGCACGTGGCGACGCGGGTCAAGGTGACCGGCTTCCTCCGCGAGGGCGAGCGGGTGGTCGGCGTACGCGCGCGCGACCTGGAGGACGGGCGCGAGCTCGAGGTGCGGGCCCGGGTCGTGGTCAACGCGGCCGGGGTCTGGACCGACGACATCCAGGAGATGGTGGGCGGCCGCGGCTCGCTGCACGTCCAGGCCTCCAAGGGCATCCATCTGGTCGTGCCGCGCGACAGGATCCGGTCCGAGGCCGGCTTCATCGTGCGCACCGAGACCTCGGTGCTCTTCGTGATCCCCTGGGGCCGGCACTGGATCATCGGCACCACCGACACGCCCTGGGACCTCGACAAGGCGCACCCCGCCGCGAGCCGGGCCGACATCGACTACGTCCTCGACCACGTCAACGCGATCCTTCGCGAGCCGCTCGACCACGAGGACGTCGAAGGCGTCTACGCCGGGCTGCGGCCGCTGCTCTCCGGCGAGTCCGAGCCGACCTCGCGGATCTCGCGCGAGCACACCGTCGTGACCCCGGTGCCCGGGCTCGTGATGATCGCCGGCGGCAAGCTCACGACCTACCGGGTGATGGCGCGCGACGCCGTCGACGCCGCCGCGCACTCCCTGACCACCGGCGGCCCGGCCGTCCGCACGTCCATCACCCACCGGGTGCCGCTCGTCGGCGCCGACGGCTACGAGACCCGCTGCAACCAGCGGGTGCAGCTGGCCCGGCGATCGGGGCTGCACGTCGCCCGGATCGACCACCTGCTCGGGAGGTACGGCGACCGGGTCGACGACCTGCTCGCCCTGGTCGAGGCGCGCCCCGAGCTGGGCGAGCCGCTCGAGGGGGCCGAGGACTACCTCGCCGCCGAGGTCGTCCACGCCGTCACCCACGAGGGCGCCCGCCACCTCGACGACGTCCTCACCCGGCGGACGCGGATCTCGATAGAGACCTTCGACCGCGGCGTGCGCTCAGCCCCCGCAGTCGCCGCGCTGATGGGCACCGAGCTCGGCTGGGACGAGGCCCGGCTGGCCGACGAGGTCGACCACTACCTGCGCCGGGTCGAGGCCGAGCGGCAGAGCCAGACGATGCTGACCGACCAGGAGGCCGACGAGGCCCGGGTCAGCGCGCCCGACATCGTCTGAGGCACCGCAACCCGGCCCACGAGGCCCTGCCGCCTCGACTCGTTGACAACTAGAACACGTTCTACAAAACTGACGCGTGTCAACTAGAGACCCACGTCACACAGGAGTGCCCGGGTGACCATCGGCCCCACATCAGACCTCAAGCTCCAGCGCACCGCCCGCGATCCCGCCACCGTCCCGGGGCTGCTCGAGACCTGGCTCGCCGGTGCGCTCCCGGAGGGTGCGGACCCCAGGGTCACCCTGCACAGCGGGATCGACTCCAACGGCATGAGCTCGGAGACGCTCGTCTTCGACGCGACCTGGACCGAGGACGGCGAGCAGAAGCTGGGGGAGTACGTCGCCCGGGTCGCCCCGAGCCCCGACGAGTTCCCGGTCTTCATGGACTACGCGCTGCAGGACCAGTACGACGCGATGCGGATCGTGGGCGAGCGCACCGACGTGCCGGTGCCGAACGTCGGTCTCTTCGAGCCGACCGGCGAGGTCCTCGGCACGCCGTTCTTCCTCATGGACCGGATCGACGGGGTCGTGCCGCCCGACGTACCGCCCTACAACTGGGGCACGGCGCCGGACATCGACGGCAACTGGCTCTCGGACGCGTCTCCCGAGGAGCAGAAGCGGCTCCAGGACAACACCATCCTGGCCATCGTCGGGCTGCACGAGATCCAGGACGCGGCCGACGCCTTCGGCTTCCTCGACCGGGCGTCCTACGCCGGTGAGACCCCGCTGGCGCGCAACCTCGCGTGGGTCAGGGCGTGGTACGAGTGGGCCATCCCGGACCTCGGCCCCTCGCCGATCGCCGAGAAGGCGCTGGCGTGGCTGGAGGCCAACCAGCCGGCGACCTCCACCGACACGGTGCTCTGTTGGGGCGACAGCCGGATCGGCAACGTGATGTTCCGGGACTTCGCGCCGGTCGGCGTCCTCGACTGGGAGATGGCCGCGATCGGGCCGCGCGAGATGGACCTCTCGTGGATCGTCTTCGCGCACATGGTCTTCGAGTCGATCACCGAGGTCTTCGCGTTCCCCGGCATGCCGGACTTCATGCGCGAGGAAGACGTGAGGGCGACGTACGCCGAGGCGACCGGCAAGGAGCTGGGCGACCTCACCTGGTACCACCTCTACAACGCCGTCCAGTGGTGTGTGGTGTTCATGCGCACCGGCGCGCGGTCGATCCACTTCGGCGAGGTCGAGCGGCCCGACGACATCGAGACGCTCTTCCACCACAAGCCCCTCATGGAGCGGCTCCTCGCCGAGGCAGGTGCCTAGGCCGTGCTCACACCCCTGGACGAGTACCCGATCCACCAGCTGCCTCAGCCGATGGCGGACGTCGGCAGCAGCGACCGCAACTTCTACGACCGCTGGTACTTCAACGCGCACGACCGCACCGGCGACATCTTCGCGATCTTCGGCGCCGGCTACTACCCGAACCTGGGCACCAAGGACGCGTTCGTGCTCGTCCGCCGGGGCGACGAGCAGACCGCCGTGCACCTCGGCGACGCGCTGGACCACGACCGCCTCAACCCGCGCATCGGCAGCTTCCGGATCGAGGTCCCCAAGCCGTTGGAGGAGGTCCGGGTCGTCCTCGAGGAGACCGAGGGCATCGCCCTGGACCTGCACTGGCGCGGCCTCTTCCCGGCGATCCAGGAGGCGCCGCACGTGATGCGCACCGGGACGCTGAAGAAGGTGCTCGACGCCCAGCGGTTCGCGCAGTGCGGCTCGTGGGAGGGCACGATCTCGATCGACGGTGAGGACCTCGCCGTGACGCCGGACCGGTGGATCGGCTCCCGCGACCGGTCCTGGGGGATCCGCCCGTCCGGAGAGTCGGAGCCGCCCGGACGCCCGGCCGACCCGGCGTGGGGCGGGATGTGGTGGCTCTACGTCCCGGTCGCCTTCGACGACTTCGGCATCTGCCTGATCATCCAGGAGGAGGCCGACGGCTACCGGCTCCTCAACGACTGCACCCGGATCTTCGAGGACGGCCGGATCGAGCAGCTGGGCTGGCCGCGGATCCGCACGACCTACGTCTCCGGCACCCGCACGCCGCAGCGCGGCGTCATCGACTGCACGCTCCCGGACGGCACGCCGGTGAGCATCGAGATCGAGGGGCTGCTGCCGGTCCCGATCCACGTCGGCGGCGGCTACGGCGGCGACTCGGACTGGGGCCACGGCCAGTGGAAGGGCGCCGGCTTCACCGAGCGGGTCACCTACGACATGACCGACCCCGCGGTCGTCGGACGGGTCCCGTTCGGCCTCACCGACAGCGTCGGACGCGCGGTCTGGAACGAGGAGGGCAAGGAGCCGCAGGAGGGCTGGGGCCTCTACGAGCACGGCGTTCTCGGTCTCCACGAGCCCACCGGCTTCACCGACTGGTTCATCCACGCACCGTGACGAGCACCTTCAGGAGCACCCATGACTGACCACGACCGCGACGCGTTCTTCATCGACGGTGGCTGGGCCGCCCCCACCGGCGGCGACCTGCTCGAGGTGGTCTCGCCGCACTCGGAACAGGTCGTCGCGCGCGTCCCGGAGGGGTCGGTCGGCGACATCGACGCGGCGGTCGACGCCGCTCGGCGGGCCTTCGACGACGGTCCGTGGCCGCGGATGTCGCCGCAGGAGCGGATCGACGTCGTGCAGGCGTTCTCCGGGCTGTACGCCGCGAAGCTGGCCGAGATGGCCGACCTGATCACGCTCGAGATGGGCTCGCCCACCTCGTTCGCCAACCTCGCGCAGTCTCCGGCGCCCTGGATGCAGATCGAGGCGTTCCTCGGCATCGCGCGCGAGTTCCCCTGGGAGGCCGAACGGCCCGGTGTCATGGGTGCTCCGGTCGTCGTACGCCGCGAGCCCGTGGGTGTGGTCGCCGCGATCCCGCCGTGGAACGTCCCGCAGTTCACGATCATGTCCAAGCTGGTGCCGGCGCTCCTGGCCGGCTGCACGATCGTGGTGAAGCCGGCACCGGAGACGCCGCTGGACGGCTACCTGCTGGCCGAGCTGCTCACCGAGGCCGGCGTACCGAACGGCGTGGTCAACATCGTGGCGGCCGGCCGCGAGGTCGGCGAGCACCTGGTCGCCCACCCGGGCGTGGACAAGGTCGCGTTCACCGGCTCGACCGCCGCGGGGCGCCGGATCGCTGCGGTGTGCGGTGAGCAGCTGAAGCGGGTCTCGCTCGAGCTCGGCGGCAAGTCCGCGGCGATCGTGCTCGACGACGCCGACCTGATCGCGACGATGGCCGGGCTGCGGTTCACCGCACTGATGAACTCCGGGCAGGCCTGCGTGGCGCAGACCCGGATCCTGGCCTCGCGCGCCAACTACGACACCGTCGTGGACGCCCTCGTCGAGACCGTCGCGTCGATGCCGGTCGGCGACCCGATGGACCCCGCCACCGAGATCGGGCCCCTGGTCGCGCAGCGGCAGCAGGAGCGGGTGGAGAAGTACATCGCGCTCGGCCAGGAGGAGGGCGCGCGCGTGGCTCTCGGCGGCAACGGCATGCCCGACGGGCTCTCGTCCGGCTGGTACGTCCGGCCCACGGTCTTCGCCGACGTCGACAACGGCATGCGGATCGCGCAGGAGGAGATCTTCGGCCCGGTCCTCTCGGTGATCCCCTACGACGACGTCGACGACGCCGTCCGGATCGCCAACGACTCCGACTACGGCCTGGCCGGCACCGTGTGGACCTCCGACAGGGAGGCCGGCATGGACGTCGCCCGCCGGGTGCGCGCCGGCACCTACGGCGTCAACACCTACACGATGGACTTCGCGGCGCCGTTCGGCGGCTACAAGTCCTCGGGCATCGGCCGGGAGTTCGGACCCGAGGGGCTGGCGCAGTACACCGAGCTGAAGTCGATCTACACCGAACCGCCGGCGATGTGACCGAGCAGGCGATCGAGCAGCTCGACGAGCTCGCCTACTACGCGGTCACCCACCATCCGGCCGACGCGCGCAGGGTCTTCTCCGAGGCGACCGACGCCGAGGGGATGGGGTTGGGCTCGTGCATGATCAGCGAGCGGTTCACGGTCAAGGAGATGGGCGCCCTCGCCGGCGCGGTCGCCGGCCGGGCTCCGTCGCTGGGCATCGGGAGCGCGGCGATCAACCACCACACCCGGCACCCGGAGATCACCGCAGCCATGGGATCGACGCTGAAGGCGATCACCGAGGGCAAGTACGCCATGTCCTTCGGCCGGGGTTCGTCCCAGCACTGGAAGACGCTCGGTCTGCCGGTCGTCACCGAGGCGATGCTGCGCGACTTCCTCGGGCTGCTCCGTCGGCTCTGGACCGACGGCTTCGTGCTCGACCACGACGGCCCGTCGGGGAAGTGGCCGGTGCTGCACAACCTGCACGGCCTCGAGGGCGGCGGCCCACCGCTCGGCCTCGTCGCCGTGGGGCCGAGGACGATGGAGCTCGCCGGCGAGCTGTGCGACTTCGTCGTGATGCACACCTTCTTCTCCGAGCAGGCGACGGCGTCGTCCATCGAGGCGATCCGCCGGGGCGCCGACCGGGCCGGCCGCGACCCCGATGCCATCCGGATCTGGTCCTGCCTCGCCGCGGTGCCCGACGGGCTGTCCGAGGACGACCAGGTGCGCCGCGGCGTCGGTCGGCTGGTCACCTACTTCCAGGCGTACGGCGACACCCTCGTCTCCGTGAACGGCTGGGACCCCGGCGCCTGGGCGAAGCTGAAGACGTCCGAGCTGTTCATCGAGGCGTCGGGTGCCGGCGGTGCGATCGACGCGACCGCCTCGACCGAGACCCTGCAGCGACTCGGTGAGATGGTCCCCGACGAGTGGCTGGACGCCTCGGCCCACGGCCGTCCCGAGGACGCCGCCCGGACGATGGTCCGCGAGCTCGAGCTCGGCTGTCACTCGGTGATCCTGCACGGCGCCGAGCCGAGGGAGATCGGGCCGATGGTGGCGGCGTACCGCGACCTCCGGCCCGAGCTGAACCGCCCCGTCGCCACCAATCCTGGTCTGTTCGCCTGAGCCGGAGGGTCCGCGCCGTTACGACCGCCCGTCGAGTGCGGCCACGGCGGCGCGGGCGCTGGTCGCGGCCGCCACCGGGCGCAGCCGGCCGAGCTGGTGGTCCGCCTTGGCGAGCAGGCGGCGCGCCCTGGTCGTGCCACCCTCCGCCGCGGCGATCTCGAGGCGGGCGGCGGACACGGCGAGGAGCCCCACCGACAGGGACTCCTGGCGAGCGGTCGTGCGCAACAGGCGCGCCGCGGTGACCAGGCCGTCCTGGAACGCGACGTCCCTGCGTGCCGGCCTGGCGAGCAGGCGTCGGGCCCGCCCGTCGACCAGGGTGGCGAGCTGCCGTGACTGGGCCCGCGGAGCCAGGACCGGGAGCGCCGCACGCGCCAGGCCATGGCCACCGTCGCCGTCGGACACGTCGAGGGCGATCCCGTTCGCGGGCGTCAGGTAGAGGTGCTCGTGACGCTGCCGTTCCCGGGCGGCCAGGACGCGGACCGACCGGCCGTCGCCCCAGGTCAGCTGCCCGGTCAGCTCGTCGTCGACGCCGGGGTCGTCGGCGCGGGTCGCCACCGATACCCGGGAACCCACCGGCACCGAGGCGCCGGGGGCGATGGGCCGGCCGAGCTGGTCCGTCACGTCCAGGCGGGCGGTCGGGGAGAGGTTCTGCACCACGATGCCCTTGGCCACGAACGGCGGGGCGCTGCCGTCGGCGTCGGTGAGCTCGATGTCGATGTCGTAGAGCCCGTCGTCGGCGTAACGGTGCACCGCCGAGAAGGCCGTGACGCCTGCCGGCACGGAGACCGCCGAGGCCGTGCCATCGCCCCAGTGCAGGATCGCGTCGCCGGGGTCGCGGTCAGGGTCGTAGCCGACCTCGACCTTCAGCGTCGCGAACTCACCCTCGAAGGGTGCGCCGTCCCGCCACGACGTGCCCGTCACCAGCGGCCGGTCCCCGGCCACTCGGAGCTCGACCGTGACCGTGCGGGACAGTCCGAAGGTGTCGGTGGCTGTCAGCTCGACGGTGTAGATGCCGCGGTGCTGGAAGGTGTGGCTGAGCTGGAGGTCGACCTCGCCGGCCACCCGGTCGAACTCGTCGGGGGCGGTGCCGTCACCCCAGTCGACGACCAGCCCGACCGCGTCACCGTTGGGGTCCGTCAGCTGCCCACTCAGGGTGGTGACGGTCCTCGCGACGGGGGTCGAGGTCGCAGTGGGGCCGGTGAACGACGGTGCGCGGTTGAGCACCCCTCCGACGACGGCGACCTCGTCGGTCGCACCGAACCGGTCGGTCAGCACCAGCGTCACGAGCGGCGTGGCCGGGTCGGACAGGGCGGCGGTCACGACGTGCTGGGTGCTCCACGTGCGGGGCGCGGCCTCCGGGACCTCCACCGGCTGGACGGTGCCGTCGTACCACCTGGCCTCCAGCGCCAGCGGGTGCGCGGGCCCGAAGTCGTCCGCGCTGCCGGTCAGCACGACGGTGTCGCCCGGCTCGTAGGTCGACGGGCCCGGCGGGTCGTCGACGGTCAGGCTCGGCGGGCGGTTGCCGACGGTGATCGTGCGCAGCACGTCACGGGTGGCCGTGCCGTCGCTCGCGGTGGCCACGACGTCCCAGGCCCCGTGGGGGCCCGGGCCGGGTTCGGCGTAGGTGTGGGACAGGTCGTAGTCGAGCACCCCCGACAGGCTGACGGCGGCCGCTGTCGACGGCGGGCTGCCGTCGCCCCAGTCGACCGACACGGACACCGGCTCGCCCAGGCCGTCGACGACGCTTCCGGTGAGCCGGGCCGGCTCGCCCTCGAGCACCGATGGGCCCGTGGTCGCGGTCAGCGCCGGTGGGGCGTTGGTGACGGAGATGATGCGTGTCTCGACGTCGCTGCGTCCGAGGGAGTCGGTGGCGGTCAGCTGCATCGTGTAGTCGCCCCGCGTGGGGAACACGTAGCTCTGGGTTGCTCCCGTGCGCGGCGCGGTGTCGCAGTCGGTGGCGAAGATCGGGCAGCCCGTGACCTGCCAGGTGTAGGTGACCGGGTCGCCGTCGGGATCGACGGCGGTGCCGTTCTCGGCGACGGCCGCGAGCGGGAGCGTCGCGCGCTGGGCGACTGACCCCCCGCCACCGATGAGCACGGCCGGTGGCGACTCGGGCACCAGCTCGACGTACCGCCGGTCCGCGACGCCGGCCGTGCCGAGGAACGGCAGCTTGTCGGTGACCCAGCACCCGTCCTCGTGGTAGTCGGCGCACTGCGTGCCGGTCTTCGGGTAGCCCTCGCGCCCCATCGCGGTGGCCAGGAACTTCCGCTGCCCGCCGACCATGACCGTGCTGACGACGGCGTCGTGGTCGAACCCGGCTCGGGGGCTGATCCCGCCCTCCGGGTCCCAGAGCGGCATGCTCACGGCCGTGGCAGGGTCACGCGCGCCGTCAGGTGCGGCGAGCCAGCCCGACCGGATCGCCGTCGTGCCCTCGCGGTAGACGCCGTCGGGGGACGGGCTGCCCACGTAGGTCCAGGTGTCCGAGCGGCCCGGAGCCGGGTTGCCCTGCGCGGACGTGATCCGGAAGACGGGGTCGGCGGCGTCGACGGGTGGCTGCGGGGTGGCCGGCAGGTTGCTGCTGACCGTGACCGCCTGGATCGTGGTCGCAAGGGCCTGCAGTCCGCTGTCGGTGTGCAGGTCGGAGACCGGGTCCACCGGGGTCGTCGCGGCCTTGAAGAGGTTCGCCAGCAGGTCGTCCTGCAGCTGTCCGACCCGGGTGATGTTGATCGAGGTGATGATCAGGATGGTCAGGGCGACGATGATCGTGGTGACCACCGCGGCGGCCAGGCCCACGCTGAAGCCGGCCGCGGTGACGGCCGCCTCCGCGGCCCCGCCGGCGGCGGCCGAGCCGGCCGAGGCCGCGGTCTCGAGCGCGGCCGCGGACAGGTACGCCGTCGCCGCCGCCGGCACGGCTGCTGTCGCGGACGCCGTCACCGACGCCGCCAGGGAGGCGAACGGCAGGAAGAACGTGGCGACCGCGTTCGCAGCGAACGCCTCGATCAGCGCGACCCCCACGGCGGCGATGGCGGCGACCGAGCTGGCCGCGGCCAGCGCGATCGCGTCGCGGGCGAGAAGCGTCGACAGTGCGCTGCTGCCGGTGTTGGCCTGCTCGGTCACGCTCACCGCCAGGCCCCACTTGGTGAAGTCCTCGAACGTCGGGATGCGCGGACCCAGGTCACCCACGGGTGGGGTGCCGAAGCAGCCGATCCAGCGTCCGGCCTGTCCGGGGTAGTCCTCCCCGAACGGTGCGGGGGCGGTGAAGGTGCAGGCGTTGTCCGGGAACTCGCCCGGCTCCGCGTCGCCGTAGAAGTCCGAGTACAGGTGCACCGCCTTGGCGGCGGCGTCCACGTTCATCCGTTGCCGCACCTTGCCGTACCACGCGAGCACTGCCTGCTCGTCGGCGTTGCGGGCTCCCGGGTCCTTCCCCGCGGCGGCGAGCACCTGGCCCAGCAGCTCGGCACGCAGTGGCGAGCGGAGGTAGGTCAGGACCCGCTCGTCACCCGTGTCGGTGAGCCCGTGCCGGGCCCGGACCGCCCCGACGGACTGGTCCTCCAGGTGGCGCAGGGCGGTGTACTCGGCGTCATTCATCGCGAACATCGGGGTGGGCGACAGCTGCACGAGGTCGGTGTTGGCGACATCGACGCAGAACTGGTTGCCGCTGCCGTCGGGGTAGCAGGTCTCGGCGTGCGCGGTGGAGACGACCGGGTCGACGCCGTAGGCGACGAGGGCGACCAGCAGGACGCCCATGAGGCGCCGGAGGCGCGAGGGCGAGTTCTGAACGAGGGCCATGGCGTCTCCGGGCTGGTCGTGGCGGCGGTCGAACGTATGCCGGATGCGGGCCCTGTGCTGTCGCCCAGATGACACCTACGCTGCTGGCATGCAGACGGGGGACGTCCTGCGCCGGGTGCGGTTCCTGGCGGAGGCCTCGGAGGAGTCGATCGAGTTCCTCGCGGCGCGGGCGGTGTCGAGCCGGTTGGCCCGAGGCGAGTTCCTCTGGCACCAGGGCGATCCCTGCATCGGGATCTGGGTGATCGTCTCCGGATCGATCGCGGCCGTGCACACCACGCCGGATGGCGACCAGCTCATCTACCGGATCGCGGGGCCGTACGAGTCGCCCGGCCACGTCGACATCATCGATGGCGCGGCCCGCGAGGTCTCGGCTCGCGCGACCAGACCGAGTGAGGTCCTCGCGCTTTCTGCCGCCGACGTTCGCCACGTGCTCGACACCGACCCCGCCGTCGTCTTCGGCCTGCTCCGTGACACCACCGCCATCGTGCGCATCCTGCAGGAGACCGCCGCCGACCTGGCCCACGCCGATCTCACCCATCGACTCGCCAAGCTGCTGCTGAGCCTGGCGGACGAGGACCGGCTCGGGCTGACCCAGGGCGAGCTCGCCGCACACCTCGCCGCGGCCCGCCAGTCCGTGAACAGCAGGCTGCGGATGCTCACGGACAGCGGGCTGGTGCGGCTCGCCCCGGGCGGTGCGGTCGCCGAGATCGACCGCGCCGGCCTCCGGGCGGTCGTGACCGGCCGCTGACGGGCGACCGGTCAGAGGTAGGCGCCGGTCGTCGACCAACGGGCACTTGACAAGAGCAGCCACTGTGTAAAGCGCCACACGGGCTACTCAGCGGTAGTAACGCAGGTCACGACGGCCTAGTCTCGGGGAATGAGCGACCGGAACCCGAGCCCCGCAGGCGGTCCGCTGGTCGAGGGGCCGCGCGATCCCGAGCACGACGCGACGGCGTCCTACGCCCTCGAGCCGGAGTACGCCGAGAGCCTGACCCGGCGGCTGCTGGCGACCACCGGTCGGACCGTCGAGGTGCGCAGCCCGCTGAACGGCGCGCCGCTGGCCCACATCCCGCAGTCGAGCGCCGACGACGTGGCGCAGGCGTTCGCGCGGGCCCGCAGGGCCCAGCAGGCCTGGAGCCGGGTCAGCCTCGACGACCGGGCCGCGATCCTGCTCCGGCTGCACGACCTGATCCTCGACCGCCAGGGCGAGATCATCGACCTGATCGTCCTCGAGTCGGGCAAGGCCCGCAAGCACGCGTTCGACGAGCCGCTGCACGTCGCGCTCACCGCCCGCTACTACGCCCGCACCGCACACGAGCACCTCGACACCCAGCGCAGGATCGGGGTCGTCCCGGGCCTGACCCGCGTCGAGGTCAACCGCGTCCCCAAGGGCGTGGTCGGGATCATCTCGCCCTGGAACTACCCCTTCACGATGGCGCTCTGCGACGGGCTGCCGGCGCTGCTGGCCGGCAACGCAGTGGTGGCCAAACCCGACGCTCAGACCATGCTGTCCGCGCTGCTGGGCGCGCAGCTGCTGGAGGAGGCGGGTTTCCCGCCGGACCTCTGGACCGTGGTCGCCGGCCCCGGAGCCGAGATCGGGCCGGAGCTGGTCGGCCGCGCCGACTACATCTGCTTCACCGGGTCGACCGCCACGGGCAGGCTGATCGCCCAGGGCTGCGCCGAGCGGCTGATCGGCTGCTCGCTCGAGCTGGGCGGCAAGAACCCCCTCCTCGTGCTCCGCGACGCCGACCTCGAGAAGGCCGCGGAGGGCGCCGTACGCGCGTCGTTCTCGAACGCCGGCCAGCTCTGCGTCTCGATGGAGCGGATGTTCGTGGCCGACCAGGTCTACGACCGGTTCGTCGAGCGGTTCGTGGCCCGCACCGAGGCGATGACCCTCGGCGCCAGCCTCGACTGGGGTGTCGACATGGGCTCCCTGATCTCCCAGGCCCAGCTCGACACGGTCGTGCGGCACGTCGAGGACGCCGTCGCCAAGGGTGCGCGGGTCCTCACCGGCGGCAGGGCTCGCCCCGACCTCGGGCCCTACTTCTTCGAGCCGACCATCCTCGAGGGCGTCACTCCGGACATGACCTGCTTCGGCGAGGAGACGTTCGGCCCGGTCATCTCGCTCTACCGCTTCCACGACGAGGCGGACGCCGTGGCGCGGGCCAACGCCGGCGACTACGGCCTCAACGCCTCGATCTACAGCAAGGACGGCGCCCGGGCGCGGGCGATCGCGCGGTTCATCAAGTGCGGGACGGTCAACATCAACGAGGCGTTCGGTGCGACGTTCGCCTCCATCGACAGCCCGATGGGCGGCATGCGCGAGTCCGGGATGGGCCGGCGCCAGGGCAGCGAGGGCGTGCACCGCTACACCGAGTCGCAGTCGGTGGCGACCCAGCGGCTGATCCGCTTCGCGCCGATGCTCGGGATGTCCGACGAGACCTACGCCAAGGTGATGACCGCCAACCTGCGGCTGATGAAGAAGCTGGGGCGCGCGTGAGCGCCCAGTCGGGCCAGCAGTCGGGCCGGCAGTCGGGCCAGCAGTCGGGCCAGCAGTCGGGGGAGCTCGACTTCGACGTCCTCGTCGTCGGCTCGGGGTTCGGTGGCTCGGTCACCGCGCTCCGGCTCACGGAGAAGGGCTACCGCGTCGGCGTGCTCGAGGCGGGTGCGCGGTTCGAGGACGGCGACTTCGCCTCGGGCACCCGGGACCTGAAGAAGTATCTCTGGGCGCCCGCGCTCGGCATGTACGGCATCCAGCGCATCGACGCCGTCCGCGACACGATGATCGTGGCCGGGGCGGGGGTCGGCGGCGGGTCGCTGGTCTACGCGAACACGCTCTACGAGCCGCTCCCGGCGTTCTACAACGACCCGCAGTGGGCGCACATCACGGACTGGAAGGACGAGCTGGCGCCCTTCTACGACCAGGCCAAGAGGATGCTCGGCGTGGTCGACAATCCCGTCCGCACGCCGTCCGACGACGTCATGGAGAAGGTCGCGACCGACCTGGGCGTGGCAGACACGTTCCACCCGACGCCCGTCGGCGTCTTCTTCGGAGGCCCCGGGCAGCCGGCGGGGGAGTCGGTCGACGACCCCTTCTTCGGCGGCGCCGGTCCGGCCCGCAACACCTGCCTCAACTGCGGCGAGTGCATGAGCGGCTGCCGGCACAACGCGAAGAACACGCTGGTGAAGAACTACCTCTACCTCGCCGAGCAGAACGGCGCGCAGGTCCTGCCACTGACCACGGTCACCAGGATCACGCCGCGCTCTGCTGGATCCGGTGGGCAGGGCGGCTACGACGTACGCGTGAAGTTCACCAAGTCCAAGACCGGTCGCGGGCAGAAGGTGCTGACCGCCGAGCACGTCGTGATGGCGGCCGCCTCGTTGGGCACCCAGAAGCTCCTGCACCGGATGAAGGACGAGGGCCACCTGCCCCGGATCTCGCCGCGGCTCGGCTTCCTGTCCCGCACCAACTCCGAGTCGATCCTCGGCGCCATCGCGCCGACGACGGACACGACCGACTACACCTACGGCGTCGCGATCACGTCGTCGTTCCACCCGGACGCCGACACCCACATCGAGCCGGTGCGCTACGGCAAGGGCTTCAACACGATGGCCATGCTGCAGACGGTGCTGACCGACGGCGACGGCGACGGGCCGCGCTGGCGGGTCTGGCTGAAGGAGATGTGGACCCAGCGCGCCAACATCAAGGACCTCTACGACTTCAAGCACTGGTCCGAGCGCACCGTGATCGCCCTGGTGATGCAGAGCCTCGACAACTCGATCACCACCTACGGCAAGAAGGGCCGCTTCACGCCGTGGCGGATGACGTCCAGGCAGGGCCACGGCGCTCCCAACCCGACCTGGATCCCGGTGGCCAACGACGCCGTACGCCGGATCGCGGCCGAGGTCGACGGCACGGCCGGCGGCAACATCGGCGAGCCGTTCGGCATGCCGCTCACCGCTCACTTCATCGGCGGCTGCGCGATCGGCGACTCGCCGGAGACCGGCGTCATCGACGGCTACCAGCGCGTCTACGGCCACCCCGGCCTGCACGTCGCCGACGGCGCCGCGGTCACCGCCAACCTGGGCGTGAACCCGTCGCTCACCATCACCGCCCAGGCCGAGCGAGCGATGTCGTTGTGGCCCAACAAGGGTGACGCCGACCCGCGTCCCGCCCTCGGTGAGCGCTACGTCCGCGTCCAGCCGGTGGCCCCCCGGGCCCCGGCCGTCCCGGACTCGGCGTCCGGTGCGCTGCGGCTCCCGATCGTCGGGGTCAGCTGAGCAGACGTAGTCGCAGGTCAGACACCGACCAGGGTATGCCTGGTCCAGACCGCCGGTTTGCCCCGCAGGTTGAGGGCTTCTACGGGCGTAACTCCCCTGCCAGGGGCTCGTTGAGCCGGGCGGAACCGGTCGTCATGCTCCCTCCCTTTGACCGGTCTCCGTTGTCCAGGCGCTGTCCAACAGAGCGTGGACAATCAGGGCCCGGCCACCCTCCCTCCCCGGCCGGGCCCTGGTGCATTTCCTGGCCTTCTGCTTGTCGGCCGTTGCGTCGGCGGTTGGGTCGGCCGATAGTCCCTGACGAAGTGGCCGGTGACACGCCGGCGTCGGGGCCAGAACGTCAGGGACTATCGCGCCACGGGCTCAGACCAGGGCGGCTCGGTAGCCGGCCTTCTTGGCGCCGTCCTCGCTGGCGAAGCACTCCTCGGGGTTGGTGACGCCGTAGAACTGGTCGCCCCGGGGGAGGTGGTAGATCCAGTCGTCGCTGCGGTTGCCCTTGATCGGCGCCTTCCTCGGGCAGGCGTTGGTCGAGATGGGTCGATACGACCTCAGGTCGTGGTTGGCGCAGTAGTCGCGGTGCTTGATGTCCTGCTTGCGGTACTTCTTCTGGCGCGGGTGCCCGTCGTAGCCGTCGGTCGAGTCGTACTTCGCCTGCGAGCCCTTCTTGATCTGCCTCAGCCCGACATCCGCGCCGCCGGTGTCGACGTAGCGCAGCAGTCGCCCGTAGCTGTCGGTGTCGGCGTGACCGTCCGGGAGGGTCAGGGTGACGGTCGTGCCCGCGGGGGCGAGGGCCTCGGCGAGCTTCGTGGCCCTGCCGTAGCCGCACGCACCCACGTCGGGTGCGTTGATCCCGATCAGCCGGACCTTGCCGAGCTCCGTGACGACCGTGTCCCCGTCGCTCCAGTGGTCGACCGTCGCGGTGACCGTGGTGTCGGCCTGCGCCGGCCCTACGACGGCGAGCGAGGCCGTCAGCACGGCGGTCGCGGCCAGCCAGATCTTCATGTGTCGAGGGTAGGAGCCCCGGGGGCTGCGTGTCCGGTGGTTGAGGCCGGAGCGCTGGGGCCGGAGAGTGGAGGCCGGAGAGCGGAGGACGGAGAGCGGAGGACGGAGAGCTGGTCCCGGCCACCCACCGATGAGAAGTGCGGGTCTGCGTGGTCTGCTCCTGGCATGGGACACGCGCGGAAGTTCGACCATGTCGGGATCACGGTGCACGACCTCGAGGCGGTGGTGAGGTTCTTCGAGGCGATGGGGCTCGAGGTCACCGGACGACAGTTCGTGGAGGGCGAGTTCATCGACACCGTCTGCGGGATCCCCGGGTCGAGGACCGAGGTCGTCGGACTGAGCCTGCCAGGTGGCGAGGGCGGGACCTGGCTGGAGGTCGCACGGTTCATCACGCCAGACCACGTGCCGGGTCTGGAGGACCCACCCGCCAACCAGCTGGGGATCCGCAACGTCTGCTATCAGGTCGACGACATCGAGGCCACCGTCCAGGCGGCTGCGGACCTCGGATACGGGCTCGTCGGTGGGATCGGCGAGTACGAAGGCATCTGGAAGCAGGCCTACATCCGAGGGCCCGAGGGCTTCGTCGTGGCCGTCGCGGAGCAGATCGGCTGACCCCCCGCGTGCCCCTCTCACGGGGCTGAGGCGCCACCACTAGGCTCTCTGTATGACGGCCGCTGGTGCTCACGGAGACCACGACCTGGTCCTCGTCGTCGACTTCGGGGCGCAGTACGCCCAGCTGATCGCGCGGCGGGTCCGCGAGGCGCGGGTCTACTCCGAGATCGTGCCGCACACCATGCCGGTGGCCGCGATGCTGGCGCGCAACCCCAAGGCGATCGTGCTGTCGGGGGGCCCCTCGAGCGTCTACGAGGAGGGCGCGCCGGCCATCGACCCAGCGCTGTTCACGGCCGGCACGCCGGTGTTCGGGATGTGCTACGGCTTCCAGCTGATGGCGCAGGGGCTGGGGGGCGAGGTGGCGCACACCGGCGTGCGCGAGTACGGCCGCACCCCGGTCTCCGTCGCGCGGCCCGGGACCCTCCTGGCCGACCTGCCCGCCCGGCACAACGTCTGGATGTCCCACGGCGACTCGGTCGCTGCGGCGCCGGAGGGGTTCACCGTCCTGGCCTCGACCGAGGGCACCCCGGTGGCGGCGTTCGAGGACGTGGCGCGCGGGCTGGCCGGCGTCCAGTGGCACCCGGAGGTGCTGCACACCGAGCACGGTCAGCGGGTGCTGGAGCACTTCCTGCACGACATCGCCGGCTGCCGCCAGACCTGGACGATGCTCAACATCGTCGAGGAGCAGGTCGAGTCGATCCGCGCGCAGATCGGCGAGGGCCGCGCGATCTGCGCGCTGTCGGGCGGCGTCGACTCCGCCGTCGCCGCAGCGATCGTGCAGCGGGCGATCGGCGACCGTCTCACGTGTGTCTACGTCGACCACGGGATGATGCGGCTCGGCGAGACCGAGCAGGTGCGCACCGACTTCGAGGCGGTCTTCGACACCCTCGACGTGGTCGACGCCAGCGAGCAGTTCCTCGGCGCGCTCGAGGGGGTCCACGATCCCGAGGAGAAGCGCAAGATCATCGGCCGCGAGTTCATCCGGGTCTTCGAGGCCGCCGAGGTGCGCGCCTTTGGAGATGTACAGAGCGCCGACGTCGCGGAGCAGCAGGACACGGCCTACCTCGTCCAGGGCACGCTCTACCCCGACGTCGTCGAGTCCGGCGGCGGCGCCGGCACCTCCAACATCAAGTCCCACCACAACGTCGGCGGGCTGCCCGACGACCTGCAGTTCGAGCTGGTCGAGCCGCTGCGCACGCTGTTCAAGGACGAGGTCCGCCTGGTCGGCGAGCAGCTCGGGCTCCCGTCGACGATGGTCTGGCGCCAGCCGTTCCCAGGGCCGGGCCTCGGCATCCGGATCATCGGCGAGGTCACCCGCGAGCGGCTCGACGTCCTCCGCAAGGCCGACGCCATCGCCCGCGAGGAGCTCACCCGCGCCGGCCTCGACCGAGACATCTGGCAGATGCCCGTCGTCCTCCTCGCCGACGTCCGCTCGGTCGGCGTCCAGGGTGACGGCCGCACCTACGGCCACCCGGTCGTCATCCGCCCGGTCACCTCCGAGGACGCCATGACCGCCGACTGGGCGAGGCTGCCCTACGACGTCCTCGAGCGCATCTCGACGCGCATCACCAACGAGGTGAGCGAGATCAACCGGGTCACCCTCGACGTCACGAGCAAGCCGCCGGGCACCATCGAGTGGGAGTGAGCCGCCCGCTCCGACCTGCCGCCTACGCGGCGCTGAGCAGGATCGGCTGCGGGCCGGTGGGCGGCTCGGGGTCGGTCGGGCGGACCGGAAGCTGGTGGACGACGGCGACCCGACGGGCGGCGCGGCGGGCGTGCAGCGTGACGATCGCGGAGTGCAGGGCGACGCCCGACCAGAGCAGGTTCGAGGTCACACTGGGCCACGCGCCGTACGCCGCGGTCGCGCCGGCGCAGAGGAGGCCGCCGATCCCGTTGAGGGCGGCGTAGCGCAGCGACTTGGAGTGCCACGTGCCGCGGCTCAGCATCACGTAGGCACCCATGGTCCCCACCGTGCCGATCCAACCCATCGCGAGGGCAATCATCCCGTGTTCCTCGATGTCTCTCATACCCGGCCGACCATCGGCCCGACATCCCCAATGGTGAGCACTCCACGCAGTTAGCGCAATTGCACTTTCGTTCACTCTGGATTTAGCATTGCTAATGTGATCCTGGACCCCCGACGGCTGCGGTTCCTGCTCGCCGTCGCGAGGTACGGCGGGGTGCTCGCCGCCGCCGACGAGCTCGCCGTCACCGCCTCGGCCGTCTCGCAGCAGCTCGCCAAGCTCGAGGAGGAGACCGGGCACACGCTGCTCCAGCGGACCCCGACCGGGAGCGTGCTCACCCCCGCGGGCCTGGCGCTCGCCGAGGCGGCCGAGGACGTCGAGCGGGCCCTGGCCGTCGCGCGCTCGCGGCTGGAGCACGACGAGGCGGCGGTGAGCGGCACGGTCCGGATCGGCGGCTTCCAGTCGTTCCTCACCAACGTCCTCGCGCCCTCCCTGCCCGACTGGCGCAGCCGCTACCCCGCGCTCCTGATCGAGACCGTCGAGGCCGAGGACGACGAGCTGCTGCGGGCGCTGCGTGCCGGCACGGTCGACGGCGTCATCGTGGAGCTCGACGCCGGCGAGAGCTACACGCCGCCGCGCGGCACGACCGACGTACCCCTCCTCGACGAGCCCTGGAAGCTCGTGGTGCCCACGGGCGCGCTGCTGTCGACCGACGTGATCGACATCGGCCGGCTGGGGCTGCCCTGGCTCGGCGTCGACCCGTCCGCGGCGAGCGCCAAGGCGATCCAGCGCGTACGTCGCCTGCTCGGGGGCGACCCGTCGAGCGTGCACACCTACTACAGCGTCCAGAACGCCCTGGCCCTCGTGGCCGTGGGAGAGGGCGTGACGCTGGTGCCGTCACTGGCGCTCGAGGGGCTGGGCGCCGAGGGCGTCGACGCCCTGGACATCCCCGGCCTCGGCATGCGCCGCGTCGTGCTGCGCCACCTCACCCGCAACCGCGGCGCCAGCCCGTCGCTCGACACCGGCATCAGCCTGATCCGCGAGGCCGCGGCGTCCTTCTCCTACGAGCCCTCGAGCAGCTGACCCCGCCCCGATCGTGATCCCGCCCCGATCGTGATCCCGCCAGGTGTTGCTGCGGTTATGGTTCGGGACATGCTCCCTCTCCTCGTGAAGAAGTCGGTCGTCGTCCCGGCCGCGGTCGCCGCCCTCGTCCTCGCCCCTCAGGCGGCTGAGGCCAAGCGCTACAACGGCACCCAGCACAGCGACACGCTCAAGGGCAAGGGCTCCAACGACGTGTTCAAGGCCAAGGGCGGCAACGACAAGGTCATCGGCGGCGGCGGCAACGACCGGGCCTTCGGCGGCGACGGCAACGACAACCTCGTGATGGGCGCCGGCAACGACAAGGCCTACGGCGAGGACGGCGACGACCAGCTCAGCGGTGGCGGCGGCAACGACTTCGGCGACGGTGGTGCCGGCAGCGACAGCGTGCAGGGTGGCGCAGGCAACGACACCGGCCTCGGCGGTGACGGCAACGACCACCTCACCGGTCAGGCCGGCGACGACAAGCTCGACGGCCAGGGCGGCGACGACTACGTCCAGGGTGGCGCCGGCAACGACACGGTGACCGGCGGCGACGGCGCCGACGATCTCGACGGTGGCGACGGCAACGACGTGCTCGACGACGGCGAGGGCGACGACCACCTGTCGGCCGACGCGGGCGACGACGTGCTCCGGGTCGGTGGCGGGTCCGATGAGGTCTACGGCGAAGAGGGCGGCGACACCATCTACCTGCTCAACGACGGCGTCAAGGACACCGTCTACTGCGGCACCGTGGCCGGCGGTCAGCCCGGCGACAAGGTGGTGCTGGTCGGCGGCCGCGACCCGCTCGACGTGATCACCAACTGCCCGCCGCCCACCACGCAGCGGCTGACCGCTCCGTGGGCGGTGTTCAAGCTGACGCTGTCCTGACCTGTCGCCTCTACCCGGACGCGCCGCCGACCGAGTGGCGGGTCTCGAGCACCGAGCGCACCGCGGCCTCGTCGTAGGTCTCGCCCAGCCAGTCGAAGAGGCCCCGGAGCACCGTCGGGTCGTCGACGTAGTCGTTGTAGTGCACGCGGTAGGCCGCCTCGCCCAGGGCCTCGGCCAGGGCCAGGATCCGCTCCTCGATCACGGGGAGCTGCTCGGCGTTCTCCGGCCGCTTGGCCCACCAGCCGCTGCGCCGCACCTCCGCGTGGTCGCGGGTGTTGACGACGAAGCGGGCCCCGGGGAACACCTCGCGGAGCCAGGCGACGTAGTCGACGACGTCGTCGTCGTACCAGCGGATCTCCTTGAACCCCGTGACCCGGGTGTCGTCGCGGGGCCGGAGCACGGTGTCGAGGACCAGCCGGCGGGTGCCCTCGAGCGACTTGCGGACCGGGAAGTCTCCGGCGCCGAAGAACGGGTGGGTCCGCTGCCGCAGGCGGGCAGGGTCCCACTTCCGGCTGCCCACCGCCAAGGTCTGGTGGAAGCGGAACAGGTGGTGCAGCGCGTTCCAGTTCTCGCCCCGGACCAAGTAGCCAGGGATGCTGTTGAGCAGCCCCATGAGCAGAGTCGATCCGGACCGGCCGTAGGTCACCACGAACAGGTAGCCGAGGTCACGGCGGTCCCCGCTCGCCCTCGTGGTCACCTGCGGAGCCTAGTTGCCCTGTCCGGGCGGACGCCGAGCGCTGCCCGCAGGGATGAAATTGCCGAAAAACCTCGGGGATCGATGCCACGGTGGGCACCCGACGGGTTAGCGTCGTACGGTGCATCGCCTCCGCCGCTCCCTCGTGGTCCCCGCGTCCGTCGTGGCGCTGGCACTCGTGCCGCCGCTCGCCGCGGAGGCCAAGTCCTTCCACGGCACCAACAAGTCCGACCACGTGAAGGGCACGCCCGGGCCGGACAAGTTCAAGGGCAAGAACGGCAACGACGAGTTCAAGGGCATGGGCGGCAACGACCGGGCCTTCGGCGGCGTCGGCAAGGACGTCCTCTCGGGTGGTCCCGGTGCCGACAAGCTCTATGGCGACGAGGGCGATGACGTCCTCAACGGTGGCGGCGGCAACGACTTCGCCGACGGTGGCATCGGCGATGACCAGATCATCATGAACGCCGGCAACGACATCGTGTTCGGCGGCCCCGGCATCGACACCATCAGCACCGGCACCGGCGACGACCAGGTGCACGGTGACGCCGACCCCGACATCATCAGCCTCAACGCGGGCAACGACATCGGCTGGGGCGGCGACGGCGACGACCAGCTGATCGGCACCTCGGGCAACGACGTCCTCTACGGCGAGGCCGGCAACGACTACGTCCAGGGCGGCGACGACAACGACAGGGTCTACGGCGGCGACGGCAAGGACGACCTCGACGGCGGCAAGGGCAACGACATCCTCTACAGCGGCGGTGGCGACGACCACATCTCGGCCGACGAGGGCAACGACATCATCTACGTCGGTGTCGGCGTCAACGACGTCTACGGCGAGGAGGGGTCCGACACGATCTACCTGCTCGAGGACGGCATCCGCGACGAGATCTACTGCGGCAAGGACAACGGCGAGCCCGGCGACCACATCGTCTTCGTGGGCAAGCCCGTCGTGGCCGACCACATCGCCGGATGCGACCGCAGGGCCGACGTCTACATCGACCAGTCCTCGCCCGAGTACGCCGCGCTGCTGCCGATGTTCGGTCCGACCCCGCCCGGGTCCGGCCGGCTGGCCGCCCACCGCTGGGTCACCGGCCCCTAAGTAGGGTCGCGGCGTGCCGCACACCATCGTCACCATGACTCGCGGTGACGGTCACAAGATCGCGGAGTGGCTCGACTACCACGTGCGCCTGGGCTTCGACGACTTCCAGGTCGTCCTCGACGGCGACGTCGACGGCACCGAGGAGCTGCTGCGGTCCCTGGACGTCGCGGCGGCCCTCACCGTGCACGTGCGCCCCGAGGTCGGGGAGTACTACGACGGCCTGTCGCCCGCGGAGCGCCGGCACCGGGTGCTCGCGTGGCGGGAGCGGTACGCCGCGGAGCGCGCCGACGGACGGATGCGCGGGATCGACGCGCTCGCGTGGCGCCAGCACCAGCACTTCGGGCCCCTCCTGGCGCCGTACGCCGCAGGTGAGCACGGCGAGGGCTGGCTCGGCCTGATCGACGTCGACGAGTTCATGGTGCTGACCCAGCACCGGGACATCGGGGAGCTGCTCGCCGAGCAGAGCGGCCCGCGGGTGCGCTTCCTCAACTTCAACGTCGACACGACCGGCCACGAGCCCACCCGCCCCGTCCTGGAGCAGCACTCGGTGCGCTGGTCGCGGGAGGACCTCCTCGGCCACGACGACCCGCGCTGGGCCAAGCGGGTCAAGTCGATGGTGCGCTACCGCTGCGCGAAGCTCAACGCGACCGTGCACAAGATCAGCCGCGGCGAGCACATCGTCGTCGACCCCGACGTCGCGCGCCTGCACCACTTCAAGCTGCCGGCCTCCAGCGAGCTCGACATCCCGTTCACGGTCGACGACCCGATCAGGATCGGCGACTCGTGTGCGGGGCACTAGCTCGACAGGGGCCCGATCACGTCGTCCGCGAACCTCGCCATGCCCTCGATCTTCTGCTCGACGGTGGCGTCGCGGCCGGAGTAGTACATCCACGGCATCGTCATGCAGTCGGTGACGCCGCCGGCCTCGGCCCGGGCGAAGTGTTCGGGTAGGAACGCGTCGGTGAGCGCGACGTAGACCGAGAAGTCACCCTCGGCGCCCACGGCCGTGCGGGCCTCAGCGAGGCGACCGGCCCAGCCGATCGCCTCGTCGGTCTTGTACATGTCGCCCACCCACCCGTCGTGCCGCGCCGCTCGCGCGAAGGCGACCTCGGAGAGGCCACCGACGTAGATCGGCACCGGCGCGGTCGGCGTCGGCTCCATGACCAGCCGCGGCGCGTCGTAGAAGTCACCGTGGAACTCGCGCCACCCCGGCCTCAGGAGCTCCTGGATCAGCGCGAGCCCCTCGTCGGTGCGCCTGCCGCGGGTCCGGAAGCTCTGCTCGAGCAGCTCGAACTCCTCCTCGCACCAGCCGATCCCCACGCCGAGCGCCACCCGGTTGCCCGAGATCACCGCCGCGGTCCCCACGGACTTGGCGACCTGGAACGGGTTGCGCAGCGCCGGCACGTAGACGCTGGTGAAGAACCGCAGCCGCGTGGTCACCGTCGACAGCGCGCCGGCCATGATCCAGGGGTCGGGCCACTCGGCCTCGGGACCCCAGCGGCGGGCGCCGTCCGGCGTGTAGGGGTACGGCGTGCTCAGCGTCTCGAGGTCGACCACGTGGTCGGGCATCGCGAGGCTGTCGTAGCCGAGCTCGTCGGCGGCCTTCGCGATAGGGACGAGCTGGTCGGTCGGCAGGAACGCCGTACTGATCGAGAACCGCACGGGCTCATCGTAGGGGCCAGAACTGCAACGTGTTCTAGATGACGCACGCCCGGTGGTGCCGTCGGCCAGGGGCCGCCGGCACCACCGGGCGCATCGGTGAGGGGCTACTTGAAGATGCTGTAGCCCCCCGGCCCGACGACGAACGCCAGGATGATCAGGATGACCCCCCACAGGATCTGACCTCGGAACAGCGACACGATGCCCGCGATGCCGATGACGACAGCGAGCAGCCAGATGAGAAACATGAGTTACTTCCTCCCTGCGATCCCCCGGGTGGCGGATGGCGCAGGAAGGTCAGTACCCCGATTGGTCGGGAACGATGTGTACGGCGGCCTCTTCCGCTGAGGCGCCGGCTCCGTCGATGCCGACGTCGGTGCCGACGAGGTCCTTCTCGGAGTCCTCGCCGAGCCCCTCGTCAAGGTCGACCAGGCGGCCGGCGCGCTCATCACCCACCTCGCCGTCGTCGAGGTTCTCGTCCTCCGCGCCCTGCTCGGCGTAGGGATCCGGCTCGGGATCCTCCTGGGCGACCCGCTGGTCGAGCGACTCACCGGTGGCCTCCTCGTAGGCCGTGTTGCCGAATCCCTGCCCGGCCGACCAGCGGTCGGGAGGAGGCGTTCCTCGGTCGAGCTCGTCCTCGACCTCGTTCTCGGGGTCGTCGAGGGTGTCCTCGCTGGTCAGCTGGTCCTCGAAGTCGTTGTCGCTCACGCTGTCGACGGTAACCGGGTGGCGAAGGGTCAGTCCACGACGAGGTCGGTGCGCTCGGCCGCGAGGAGGACGGCGCCGACCAGGCTGGCGCGCTCGCCGAGCTCGGAGGCCAGCACCGGGGTGAGGGCGACCGAGTCGAGCGCGTGGCGGCGCAGCCCGATCCTCGCGGACTCGAGGAGCAGCTCGCCGGCCCGGGCCATGTCGCCGCCCACGACGACGATCTCGGGGTTGAGGAGGTTGACGATGCTGGCCAGCCCCCAGCCGAGGTGCAGGCCGGCGTCCTCCAGGGCGCGCTGGGCCGAGACGTTGCCGTCGCGGGCCGCGGCGAAGATCTCGTCGAGGTCGGCGCTGGGCAGCTGGCCGGACAGCATGGCCAGCAGGTTGACGGTGGAGGTGTAGGCCTCCAGGCAGCCGCGGCTGCCGCACCGGCACAGGGGTCCCTGCTCGTCCAGGGTCAGGTGGCCGATCTCGCCCGCCGTACCCCCGGCGCCGTGGAACAGCTCGTTGCCGATGATGATCCCCGCGCCCACGCCGGAGGAGATCTTCACGAAGACCGAGCTGCTGTGGCCGCGGCCCACGCCGCGACGGTGCTCGGCGAGGGCGCCCAGGTTCGCGTCGTTCTCGACGCGGACGGGTGCGCCGAAGGACTCCTCGGCGGCGGCTCGCGCGTTGACGCCCTCCCAGCCCGGGAAGATCGCCGAGGACCGGATGACCTCCTCCTTGACCGGCGCCGGCAGGCCGAGCCCGACGTGGCGCAGGTCGCCCATGCCCTGCGACATCCGGGCGAGCATGGAGGCGGCGGTGGCGAGGGCCTCGTGGTGGTCGGTGGGTGCCTCGAGGGAGACGCGCTCCTCGGCGACCACCCGGCCGGCGAGGTCGCCGACCGCGACCGCGACATGGCTGTGGCCGAAGTCGACGCCGGCGACGATCCCGGCCCCCCGCGCCAGCTGCACCGACGAGCCGCGACGGCCGCTGCCGGCCTCGGTGTCGACCAGTCCCGCGCCGGCCAGCTCGCGCACGATGTTGGACACCGTCGCCGGCGCCAGTCCGGTCACCCGGGCGAGCTCGGCCTGCGTGAAGACGCCTTCGGTGTCCGGAGCCGCCTCTCCGTTCCGGGGGTCCTCGGAGGTCCGGCCCGACGCCACACCGCGCAGGACGTCGAGCACGCGGTGCTGGTTGGCCGCGCGCAGCGAGGCGTTCGACCCTGGGGAGGGGTCGGTGCGCTGGGGCGGCGTCATGGCGGGGAGTGTGCCTCGCGGTCCAGATGAGGTCAAGGTTGCGATCAAAAGATGGCCACAAACTGCCGATCTGACCACTTATGCAACATTTTGCATTCAACCCTTGACGACAACCGCTGTGACCGTCAACACTGCGTCGTGAGATCACCGGGCGGTCGCTCCGTCCGTACCTGTCGAGGAGAATCATGTCCACACCCCTGCACCGCGCGGTCGCCCTGGGCGCCGCACTGCTCATCGGATCCGCCGGCCTCACGGCCTGCGGCGACGACTCCGACTCCGGTAGCTCGGGCGGGGGCGGCGGCGGCAAGACCGACGTCACCGCGGCCTGCTCCCTGGACAGCCCGCCCACCAGCGCCGCGCAGGTCCCGGGTGAGACCACTGGCGGCCAGGCCTCCGGCAAGGTCGGCGTCATCCTGCCCGACACCACGTCGTCGACGCGCTATGAGCTCTACGACCAGCCGCTGCTGGAGCAGGCGCTCACCGATGCCGGGATCACCGCCGACATCCAGAACGCCCAGGGCGACAAGAACAAGTTCGCCTCGATCGCGCAGAGCATGATCGGCGCCGGGGTGCAGGTCCTGATCATCGACTCGATCGACGCCGCGTCCGGCGCGGGGGTCGAGCAGCTCGCCGATCGCGCCGGTGTCCAGGTCATCGACTACGACCGCGTGAACCTCGGTGGCACCGCGCCCTACTACGTCTCCTTCGACAACGAGGACGTCGGCAAGCTCCAGGCGCAGACCCTCGTCGACTGCCTCGACGAGCAGGGCGTGGACAAGCCGAGGATCATCATGATGAACGGCGGCACCGACGTCGACAACAACGCGGTCCTCTTCCAGAAGGGCGCGCACGAGGTGCTTGACCCGCTGGCGGACGACGGCAAGCTGGAGATCGTCCAAGAGGCCACGGTCAAGGGCTGGAAGGTCGAGAACGCCGCGCCGGCGTTCACCCAGGCGCTCACCGCCGCCGGCAGCGACGTCCAGGGCGTGCTCGCGGCCAACGACGACATCGCCAACGCGGTCATCGGTGTGCTGAAGAACGCCGGTGCGGACGGCAAGGTCGTCGTCACCGGTCAGGACTCCAGCGTCGTCGGCCTGCAGAATGTCATCACCGGCAAGCAGAGCATGACGATCTTCAAGAACGTGACGCTCGAGGCCGGCGCTGCTGCCGCACTCGCCATCTCGCTCATCTCCGGCACCGACCCGGCCGACGCCGGCATCACGCTGGCGCCGTTCGAGGACCCGCAGGCCCCCGACCACGCACTCCAGGCGCTGCTCCTGCCCTCGCAGGTGATCACCCAGGCCAACGTCCAGGACGTCATCGACGCCGGGGCGCTCAAGGCCGACGAGATCTGCGCCGGCGTCGAGGACGACTGCAGCAAGCTCGGGATCAAGTGACGCGGGGGGCTTCCTGAGCCCCCTGCCGAGGTCCACGATGGCCGGGCGGGCCAGAAACGTGACTCTGGCCCGCCCGGCCATCGCCCCATCACGGCCTCGGTGCGAGCCGGAGCAACGCCGACCAGAGGAGTCCTCGCGTGACCGACCCGATCCTGGAGATCTCGAAGCTGAACAAGAGCTTCGGCCCCGTCCACGTGCTCCACGACGTGGACCTCAACATCTACCCCGGCGAGGTGACCGCCCTGGTCGGTGACAACGGCGCGGGCAAGTCGACGTTGGTCAAGTGCATCGCGGGGATCCACACCGCCGACAGCGGCGAGATCCGCTTCGAGGGCAAGCCAGTCACGCTCCACGACCCGCGCGACGCCACCGCGCTCGGCATCGAGTTCGTCTACCAGGACCTCGCTCTGGCCGACAACCTCGACATCACCCAGAACATGTTCCTCGGCCGGGAGCTGACGCGTGTCGGGTCCTTCTTGTCCGACGGCGAGATGGAGCGCCAGGCCCGCGAGACCTTGGCGAGCCTCTCGGTCCGCACCGTCTCGTCGGTCCGACAGCTGGTCGCCAACCTCTCGGGCGGACAGCGCCAGACCGTGGCGATCGCCAAGGCCGTGCTCTGGAACTCCAAGGTCGTGTTCCTCGACGAGCCGACCGCGGCGCTCGGTGTCGCCCAGACCCGTCAGGTGCTCGACCTGGTCCGGCGGCTCGCCGACCAAGGACTCGGGGTCGGCCTCATCTCGCACAACATGAACGACGTCATGGAGGTCGCCGACCGGGTCGCGGCGCTCTACCTCGGCCGGATCGCCGCCGAGGTGCACACCAAGGACACCAACACGACGCAGATCGTCGAGCTGATCACGTCTGGCCGCAGCGGCGAGGTCGGCCTGGCCCCCGCGGTCGTCGGCGAGAGCATGTGAGGGGCGAGGACATGACTTCCAGTACTCCCGAGGCCGGCGACGCCGCCCGCCCGACCGAGCGCGCCGGCGCCTTCTCCCTCGACGTCGAGGAGAAGACGATCAGCAACGCCTTCACCGGCTGGGTCGGCAAGCTGCGGACCGGTGACCCGGGCGCCCTGCCGTCGGTGCTCGGCCTGATCGTCCTGGCCGTCATCTTCAGCCAGGTCAGCGACAAGTTCCTCTCCGCCCTCAACCTCGGAAACCTTCCGGGCCAGGGCGCCTACATCGCCGTGATCGCGCTGGGCCTGGTCTTCGTCCTGCTGCTCGGCGAGATCGACCTGTCCGCCGGCACCGCGGGCGGCACCTGTGCGGCCTTCGCCGCGGTCGCGGTCTTCAAGGGCAACCTGCACGACGGCCTGCCCGGACTCCTCTACTGGGCGCTCGTCGTCGGGATGGTGCTCGTCGTCGTCCTGGCGGTCACGCTCAAGACGTGGTCCGCGGCAGCGGTGATCGCGATCGGGCTGGTCCTGATCCTCACGAACCTCACCCAGCACCTGCTGCCGGCCCTGATCACGGCCATCTGCATCGGTACTGCCATCGGCGTGTTCAACGGCTGGCTGGTCGCGAAGGTCGGGATCCCGAGCTTCGTGGCGACCCTGGCGCTCTTCCTCGCCTGGCAGGGCGTCCTGCAGTTCGCGCTGAACGGCCAGCCGGTCAACACCTCCAACTACCAGTTCTGGTTCAAGCTCACCTACGGCAACCTGAGCGTGGCGCAGAGCTGGATCTTCGTCATCGTCATCCTGGCCGGCTACATCGGCTACACGGCTCTGCGTTCGATGCGGGCCAAGGCGGCCGGGCTGGCGCACGAGGCGATGAGCCTGGTGCTGGCCCGCGGCGGGGCGCTGACCGCGGTGGCGATCGTGCTCACCTACCTGGCCTGCCGCGACCGCGGCACGTTCTCGGTCAGGCAGGGCATTCCGGTCCCGGCGGCGATCGCCCTGGGGCTGATGATCCTGTGCACGATCGCGCTGACCAAGACCACCTGGGGCCGCCACCTCTACGCCACCGGCGGGAACGCCGAGGCGGCCCGCCGCGCCGGCATCGACGTGGTGCACATGAAGGTCACCGCGTTCGCGATCTGCTCGGCGTTCGGTGCGCTCGGCGGCATCATGCTGGCCTCGTCGCAGTCCTCGGCCTCCCTGGACCTCGGCTCCGGCAACGTGCTGCTGTTCTCCGTGGCCGCGGCAGTCATCGGTGGCACGTCGCTGTTCGGGGGTCGCGGCCGGCCCCGTGACGCCATCCTCGGTGCCCTCGTGATCGCGATCATCCCCAACGGGCTCCTGCTCCGACCCAGCCTCGGCGCACAGTGGCAGCAGGTCATCACCGGCATCGTGCTCCTCATCGCCGCCGCCGTCGACGCCATCTCCCGCCGCCGGGCAGCGCGGAGCTGACCCCTGCCCTGCGGCCCTCTGTTCTGTGGGGACGCTGACCCGCCCGTACTGAACGGGCGGGTCAGCGGCGCGCCCAACGGTGACCCGCCCGTACTGAACGGGCGGGTCAGCGGCGTTCTTCAGCGGCGGGTGTACGTCGTGGTGCGCTCGACGACCGGGCGGCCGATGCCGGCACCGATCTCGACGAGCTCCTCGACGGTCTTGGCGGAGCCGTGCTCGGAGCCGGCCATCCGGGAGATGGTCTCCTCCATGAGCGTGCCGCCGACGTCGTTGGCGCCGGCCTGGAGCATCGCGCGGGTGCCGTCGACGCCCAGCTTGACCCAGCTAGTCTGGATGTTGCGGATCCTGCCGTGCAGGAGGATCCGGGCCATGGCGTGCACGGCGAGGTTGTCGCGCAGGGTCGGGCCGGGACGGGCGACGCCGGCCAGGTAGATCGGGGCGCTGGTGTGCACGAACGGCAGCGGCACGAACTCGGTGAACCCACCGGTCTCGTCCTGGATCCTGCTCAGCACCCGCAGGTGGTTGACCCAGTGACGGGGGTTGTCGACGTGGCCGTACATCATCGTGCTCGTCGTCGGGATGCCGACGGTGTGGGCGGTCGTGACGACCTCGATCCACGTGCGGGTCGGCAGCTTGCCCTTGGTGAGCACCCAGCGGACCTCGTCGTCGAGGATCTCCGCCGCCGTGCCGGGCAGGGAGCCGAGGCCGGCCTCCCGGGCCTTGATGAGGAAGTCCTCGATCGACAGTCCGGTGCGGGCGGTGCCGTTGACGACCTCCATCGGGCTGAACGCGTGGACGTGCATCTCCGGCACCCGCTGCTTCACGGCCGTGACGAGGTCGAAGTACGCCGTCGCCGGCAGCTCGGGGTCGATGCCGCCCTGCATGCAGACCTCGGTCGCGCCGAGCTCCCAGGCCTCCTGGGCGCGGTCGGCGACCTCGTCGAGGGAGAGCGAGTAGGCGTCGGCGTCGGTGCGCCGCTGCGCGAAGGCGCAGAACCGGCAGCCGACGTAGCAGACGTTGGTGAAGTTGATGTTGCGGTTGACGACGTAGGTCACGTCGTCGCCCACGGTGTCGCGGCGCAGGTCGTCGGCGAGGCGGATCACCTGCTCGAGCAGCGCCCCCTCGGCAGTCATCAGGGTCAGGGCGTGCTCGTCCGACAGGTTGCCCGGGTCCTGCTCGGCTGCCGCGAGGGCCGATAGTCCCTGACGATCGTGCCCGCCTCCGCGCGTGTCGCTGGTCAGAACGTCAGGGACTATCCCGTCGGCGGCGTCCTTGACGGAGTCCCAGTCGCCGTAGACGTTGGCGAAGTCGGAGCGGCGGTCGTCGGTGCGGCCCCCTCCAGGTCCTTCACGGTCGACGGCCTCGAACAGGTCGGTGCGGCCGACGGAGGTGAAGCCGCCGTCGGGCTCCTGCCACGGCAGGCCGGAGGGGTGGACGCCGGGCCGCGCGAGGCCGTCGTCCTGGGCGAGGGCGGCCACGTGGGCGGAGATGCGGGGGTCGAGCCAGGGTTCGCCGGCGCGGACGTACTCCGGGTGGACCGTCAGCCTGGCCTTGAGCTCGAAGCCGAACTCCTCGGTGATCGCGCGCAGCCGCTCCAGCGAGGGCCAGGGCCGCTCGGGGTTGACGTGGTCGGGAGTGAGCGGCGAGACGCCGCCCCAGTCGTCGATGCCTGCGCCCAGCAGGGCGCGGCACTCATCGAGGTCGACGAGGTTGGGCGGCGCCTGCACCCGCGCCTTCGGGCCGAGCAGCAGCCGGGTGACGGCGATGGTGGCGCGGTAGTCGTCGAGGGCGAGGTCGTCGGCGTGCCGCATCGCGGTGTCGGGCTTGGCCCGGAAGTTCTGGACGATCACCTCCTGCACGGCGCCGTAGGCGCGGGAGGTGGCGCGCAGCGCCAGGATCGTCTCGGCCCGCTCGGCGAGCGTCTCGCCGATGCCGACCAGGAGCCCGGTGGTGAAGGGGATCGAGAGCCGGCCGGCGTCCTCGAGCACCCGCAGCCGGACGGCGGGGTCCTTGTCGGGCGAGCCGAAGTGGGCCTCGCCCTTGGTCTCGAAGAGCCGCCGCGAGGTCGTCTCGAGCATCATCCCCATCGAGGGGGAGACCGGCTTGAGCCGGTTGAGCTCCTCCCACGACATCACTCCTGGGTTGAGGTGGGGCAGCAGCCCGGTCTCCTCGAGCACCCGGATCGCCATCGCGCGCACGTAGGCCAGCGTGGAGTCGTAGCCCTCCGCGTCGAGCCACTCGCGCGCCTCGGGCCAACGGTCCTCGGGCCGGTCGCCGAGGGTGAACAGCGCCTCGAGGCAGCCGAGCTCCGCGCCCTGGCGGGCGATGTCGAGGATCTCGTCGGGGGAGAGGAACATCCCGTGGCCAGCCCGCGCCAGCTGGCCGGGGGACTCCACGAAGGTGCAGTAGTGGCAGCGGTCGCGGCACAGCTTCGTGACGGGGATGAACACCTTGGGGGAGTAGGTCACCACCCCCGGCCGGCCTGCTGCGGCGAGCCCCGCGTCGCGGACGCGAGCCGCGGTCGCACAGAGTCGGTCGAGGTCCTCGCCGGTGGCCGCGAGGAGCACCGTCGCCTCGGCGAGGTCGAGCGCGGCGCCGCGCTCGGCGCGCGCCAGCGCCCGCCGGACCTGCTGGGGGGTGGGGAGGTCGGAAGCCATCGTGGTCAGGCTAACCGCGGACGGACGGGGTCGATTCCCCCGTCCGCCCACGGTGTGGGGGCGGACACGCCCCTGTCAGACGGTGACGGACTCGCGCTCGGGCTCGGAGGCGCCCGGGTCGGCCTCGCCCTGGCCGGTGTCGAGCTTGCTCGGCCACCAGATCTTGCCGCCGAGATCGAGGTTGAGCGCGGTGACGAGGACGGACCGGACGATCATCGTGTCGAGCAGCACGCCCAGCGCCACCGCCACTCCGAGCTCCGCGAGGAACACGAAGGGAATGGACCCGAGCACCAGGAACGTCGCTGCGAGCACGATGCCCGCTGACGTGATCACGCCTCCCGTGGAGCCCAGGGCGATCAGCGAGCCCTTCCGTGTGCCGAAGTTGACCGTCTCTTCTCGTACCCGGGTCATCAGGAAGATGTTGTAATCGATGCCCAGGGCGACAAGGAACACGAAGGCGAACAGCGGGAACCCTGGATCGGACCCGGCGAAGCCGAAGACGTATTCGAACAGCAGTGCCGAGATGCCGAGGGCCGCGCCGAACGACAGGATCACGGTGGCCATCAGGATCAGTGGCGCCACCAGTGCGCGCAGCAGGCCGACCAGGATCAGGAACACCACGATCAGCACGATCGGGATGATCACCTTGTTGTCGCGGATCGAGGCGGTTTTGGTGTCGAGGTAGAACGCCGACCCGCCGCCGACGAGAGCATCGGCTCCGTCGACCGCATGCACCGCCTTGCGGGTGCTTTCGACGATGTCGAACGCGGCCGTCGACGAGATGTCCTCGGAGATGGTGGCCTCGAAGTAGGAACGGCCACCGCCGATCTCCTCCGGCGGTCGCGCGTCGCCGAGTCCGTCGACGTCCTGGATCGACGCGACCACCTCGTCGAGCTCGTCGTCATTGGCGACGATCTGCACGGTGTTGGAGGTGTCCTGGAGACCGTGCGCGGCCATGATCTTCTGGCCCTTGATCGAGTCGAACTCCTTCGTGTAGGTGTCCTCCGTCGACAGGCCGTCGGCCTTGAGGCTGAACAGCCCGAGCGAGGCGGCCATCAGCAGCACCGCGGTGACGATCCACACCTTGCGCGGAGCCACTGAGATCCGGGTGCCGACCCGCGCCCAGAACCCGCTGGTGTTGGGCTCCCGCGAGCCGAAGTCGGGCCGGCTGTGGACGCGGCTCCAGTGCTCGATGCCGACCTGCACGAGCACCAGGATGCCGATGAAGGCGGTGAAGACACCGAGACCCATCAGGATCCCGCCGAGCACACCCCCGATCGCCGAGCCGACGAAAGCGGCGACCACGCCGCCGCCGATCTCACCGAGGCCGGTCTTGACCCAGGGGCGGTGGTGCTCCTTCTGGGGACCGAAGACCCACCGGCCGAAGATCACCAGCAGCGCCGGCAGCAGGGTCAGCATGACCAGCACGGTGACGCCGACTCCCACGGCAAGCACGGGGCCTAGGCCGGCGGTCGAGTTGAGCTCCGCGAGGCTGAGGCACAGCATGCCGACGATGACCGTCGATGCACTGGCCAGGAGCGCGGGCGCGGCCCGGTGGAGGGCGAACGCCATCGCCTCGTGCCGGTCGTCGTGACGGCGGAGCTCTTCTCGATATCGAGCCACCAGCAGCAGCGCGTAGTCGGTGCCTGCGCCGATGACTAGGATGCCGAGGATCGCCTGGCTCTGCCCGTTGACCGTGAGGTCGGCATACTTCGCCAGCAGATAGACCACGCCTCCGGAGACCGAGTAGGCGAAGACCACGCTGAAGATCGGCAGGACCCAGAGGTAGGCGCTGCGGTAGGTGAGCAGCAGGATGACGATCACCACGAGCAGGGTGATGAGGATCAGGTTGGTGTCGATGCCCTCGAACGCCTCGGCCGCGTCGGCCGCCTGTCCGCCGTAGCCCGCCAGGTGGACCGTGACGCCGTCCATCTTGGTGATGTCGCGGATCTCGTCGGCGGCGTCGGGGATGTCGTTCCAGCCGTTCTTGCCGAAGTTGAAGGTCAGGGTGCTGACGGCGACTTCGCCGTCGTCGGAGGAGAGCTTGAACGGCAGATCCGGGATCTGTTCGGCGGCCGTCGGGGTCAGCACGCCCTGGTCGGTGACGCCCTTGATGTTGGCCAGCTCGGTCGCCTGTTCGTCGATGGCGGCGCGGTCGGCATCGGTGAGCCCGCCGTCGCGGTAGTAGACGATCAGGGTCGGTATCTCGTTGGGATCCACAGTGCCGGTCAGCTCGTCGACGACCTTGGTCGACTCGGCCGAGGCGGGCAGCCAGCTCGAGGCTTCGTTGTTCTGGACGTCGGCCAGCTTGGCGCTGAGACCCCCGACGCCCACGAACAGGACGATCCAGACCCCGAGCACGATCCACTTGGTGACGGGGGAGGTCAGTTTTCCGGCGATCTGGCGATGCATGGGGGTACTCCATCAGAGAACGGGGACAGTCGGCATCGGGGTTTTCCCCGAGGGGTGGTGCGGGTTCGACCCGCTCACCCTCCCGAACTCATCGACACCGCTGCTTCTCCAAAAGTGACCAGAGCGGAAGTGGTCTGGACCGGTGACCGCAATCCAGTCGGTGCCTGGCCGCATCACCCGGGCGTGCCCTCGCGGCCCCGAGGTCAGAGGCCCAGCATTCTTCCGATGATCTCCTTCTGGATCTCGGTCGTCCCGCCGTAGATCGTCTGGATGCGGGAGTCCACGAACGCCTTGGCGATGGGGTACTCCGTCATGTAGCCGTAGCCGCCGAACAGCTGTACGCCGCGGTCGACCAGCTTGGTCTGGAGCTCGGTCGTCCACCACTTGGCCATCGAGGCCAGCGAGGTGTCGACCTCACCGGCGTTGAGGCGGGTCACGCAGTCGTTGAGGAAGACCCGGGCGATGTGCACCTCGGTGGCCATCTCGGCGAGCAGGAACCGGTTGTGCTGGAAGCTCCCGATCGGCTTGCCGAACGCCGTCCGCGACGTGGCGTAGTCGAGGCACAGCTCGAGGACCAGCTCGCTGGCGGCCACCGCGATGGCGGCGATGGAGATCCGCTCCTGCGGGAGGTTCTCCATGAGCGAGATGAAGCCGGAGCCCTCGGCCCCGAGCAGGTTCGCCTTCGGCACCTCGACGTTGTCGAAGAACAGCTCGGCGGTGTCCTGGGCCTTGAGCCCGATCTTGTCGAGGTTGCGGCCACGCTCGAAGCCGTCCATGCCCCGCTCGACCACGAGCAGCGAGATGCCCTGGTGCCCGGCGTCGGGGTCGGTGCGCGCGACCACGACCACGAGGTCGGACAGGATGCCGTTGCTGATGAAGGTCTTGGAGCCGTTGAGGACGTAGTGGTCGCCCTTGTCGACGGCCGAGGTGCGGATGCCCTGCAGGTCGGAGCCGGCGCCGGGCTCGGTCATCGCGATCGCCGAGATGAGCGAGCCGTCGACCAGGCCGGGCAGCCAGCGCTGCTTCTGCTCGTCGTCCGCGAGCGCACTGATGTAGGGGACGATGACGTCGTTGTGCACCGGGAAGCCCAGGCCGCTGGCGCCGGCACGGGTGATCTCCTCGGTGAGGACGACGTTGAAGCGGAAGTCCTTGATGCCCGCTCCGCCGTACTCCTCGTCGACGTCGAAGCAGAGCAGCCCGGCGGCGCCCGCCTTGCGCCACACCTCGCGGTCGACCTGGCCGTCCTGCTCCCACTGGTCGTGGAAGGGCTTGACCTCCTTCTCCATGAAGGCGCGCGCCGTGGCACGGAAGTCCTCGTGCTCCTGCTCATAGAAGTCCGGCACTGAGATGGACGGGCGGTCAGGCAACGGTTCGCTCCTTGCGGTTCAGGTCGTCCAGCATCCTGGTCGGGCCGATCTGGGTCAGCACGTAGCCGTTCGGGTACGTCGGGTGCTTCCGCTCGTACGGCGCGCGGCGTGGCGGGAAGAACCGCAGCGCCCGGCCCCGAAGCCGCAGGCCGAGGTCGACGGCTCGGACCAGCCAGCGCGGCTGCTCCTCCATGCCGAGCGCGACCCGCAGCGGCTCGTCCATCAGCGCGATCGTCACGCGCCGGAAGCCGGGCCTGCAGATACCACGGCGCGGTCGCCCGCCCGATCCGGATCGTGGCCTCGGTGACCCGCGTGTTGGCCGGGTCGAACTCGAACCGCTCGGCCTCGTAGGAGTCGAGGAGCTCTTCGTAGCCGGCGTAGGTGTCAGGCAGCCCCTTGATGCCCATCAGCTCGCCGAACCTCGTGGTGAACCGGGCCAGGGCGACCAGCTCGACCGGGTCGAGATCGCGCCAGCCGTAGCGACCGATCCAGCGCACCGGCCCCACGATCGTCGTCGCCAGGACGTACTGGAACTCGTCGTGGGGGATGTCGTAGTGGCCGTGGATCCGGTTCAGCCGCCGCACGGCGGCGTGGGACCGGTCGGAGTCGACCCCTTCGAGGATCGCCTCCTCCTGGAAGAAGAGGGTGTCGTCGTAGCGCTTGACGCCGTGGTCCTCGAACTCCCGGGTCCGGTCGAGCAGGCGGGCGATCGACGGCACGCCGTAGTCGCGCAGGAACGCGATCGCGGTGCCCTGGTCGAAGTCCCAGGGGAAGTCGTGGCGGCCGGTGAGGGTGACGATGCGGTCGCGGTCCGCGTCGTCGTAGGGGTCGAGGGCCCGGATCTCGTCCAGGTGGTCGAAGCGGCCGCGCGACCCCCACCTCATGGGCACCGCCTCACGACACCCAGTCCTTGAGCTGGCTGACGGTCGCTGCCGGGTCGTCGGTCGCCGGGACGATCGAGAGGTGGGTGACGCCGGCCTCCTTGAAGGCGGCGATGCGCTCCTGGACGTACGACGCGGGGCCGACCAGGTTGCTCTGCTCCATCCACTCCATGGGGACCTTCGCCGCCGCCTCGTCCTTCTTGCCGTCGAGGTAGAGGTCCTGGATCTCCTTGGCCTCCTTCTCGTAGCCGTAGTGCTGGGCCAGCTCGTTGTAGAAGTTCTTGCCGCGGGCGCCCATGCCTCCGACGTACAGCGCGTACATCGGCCGCAGGAAGTCGAGGAGCCCCTTGGTCTCGGGGCCCTCGCCGATCGCGACCATGCCGCCGGCGCTGATCTGCAGCGGGCCGAGCTCCGGGTCGCGCTTGGCCGCGCCGGCGTCGAGCGACGCGCCCCACACGTCGCGGGCCCGCTCGGGGATGAACAGGATCGGGAGCCAGCCATCGGCGAGCTCGGCGGTCATCTCGACGTTCTTGTCGCCCAGGCTGGCGACCCAGATCGGGATGACGTCGCGCTCGACCTTGGTCAGGATCTTCAGCGGCTTGCCGAGACCGAGCCCCTGGTCGGCCGGCAGCGGGATGTTGAAGATGCCCGAGGCCTGCAGGGGCTCGCGCTTCAGCCCGGAGCGCACGATGCGGATCACCTCGCGGGTGCGGCCCAGCGGCTTGTCGTAGGGGAGCCCGTGGAACCCCTCGATGACCTGCGGCCCCGACGCGCCCAGGCCGAGCACCGCCCGTCCGCCGGACACGTTGTCGAGCCCCGCGGCGGTCTGCAGGATCGCGCCGGGGGTGCGCGAGAAGACGTTGAGGATGCCCGCGGCGATCTGGAGCCTCTCGGTCTTGGCGGCGAGGTAGCCCATCAGGGTGGGCGAGTCGAAGCCGTAGGCCTCGGCCACCCAGACCATGTCGAGCCCCGCCTTCTCGAGCTCGGCGACCGCGTCAGCGGTGGCACGGGGGTTGCCGTCGTACTGGAGAGGAGTCGAGAGCTGCACCTCACAACTGTGACAGTGGAACTGTCACGGTGCAAGGCCGAGGCGCAGCAACGGCGGGTCGCGGTCACCACTGCCCGGGCGAGTCCTGCACTTCCCGGGGAAGATCTTGCCCAGGAAGTGCAGGACTCGCACAGGGAGTGGTGGCCAAGAGGCCCATGGGTTGATGGGGGTGTCGGTCTGCTGAGCGCGCGGCCGCCCACAGGAGGCTCATCGGACCTACTCAGTGGCGGTCGGCAGCATGTGCAGCTCGTGGCCGAGCTCGCTCCAGAGGTTGGCGGCGTACTCGGTCGTGATGTGGTCGGTGTCGCGGTAGCTCAGGGTGCCGCCGATGACGATCGGGCACTCGCCCTGGTAGCAGAGCCACGGCGTGGGGTCGACGACCTCGATGCCGGAGGTGCGGGCCGAGTCGACGGCGACGTCGCCGAGCACGGTGGAGCGCTCGACCGGCTCGAACATGCAGTCGCCGAGGCTGGGGCTGCCCGAGGAGAGACACGTGGCGGGGTCATCCGGCGACTTGGGTACGTCGCGCACCAGCGCCACCTCGTCGGCGTACTGGCTCAGCTCGAGGAAGAGGTCGTCGTAGCCCGCGCTCAGCAGCGGGATGATGGCGTTGACCGAGGTGACCCGGTCGGCGCCGTCGAAGACGCCGTTGACCGGGGGCGACGACGCGACCACCACCAGGTCGGGGTGGAGCGCCTCCACCTGGTCGACCACCCACTCCTGGAAGTCGGAGCAGTCGGTGAAGGGCTCGTCGGAGTCGAGGGAGGCGATCGTGATGTGCGCGGCGGTGCACTGCGGCTTCACGAGGTAGTACGCCGTCCAGTCGCCCTCCTCGATGATCCGGGCGAACGCCGGGATCCAGGCCCGGGCGTGGGAGTCGCCGATCACCACGACGGAGCGGTCGCCGTCGCCGTGCGGGCACAGCTTGCGGACGTTCTCCTCGTAGTCGCACTCACCGACGTCGGCGATCGAGTCGCGCAGGTTGAGCAGGTCCGGCGTGAGGTTGCTCGGGACGGCGCGCTTGTCCTTCGCGGCGGAGACCGACGCGCGGACCAGCGCCTCGGTGTTGTCGTGCAGTCCGTCGATGGGGGCGCCCGCCACCGTGATCGGCGGCGTGTCGCCGTGCTCTCCGCCCTGGTAGCCCGTCCACCACCAGGCGCTGCCGGCGGTGGCCACCACGAGCACCGCGCTGGCGGGGTAGAGGACGAGCGCCCGCCTGCGGAGCAGCTTGTGCGCCGGCTTGCCGGTGCGGAACGGCATCTCGATGAAGCGGTAGGAGTATGCCGACAGGGTGAGCACCACGAGGACCGCGAGGCCCTTCTCGAACGGCGTCATGGCGCGGTCGAGGGCCACCGGGGGCAGGATGAAGGCCGGCCAGTGCCAGAGGTAGAGCGAGTAGGACCAGTCGCCGACCTTCCGCATCGGAGTGAACGCCAGGACCTGGCTGGACAGGGTCCTCCGGCCCGGTGAGTCGGCGGCACCGCCGGACATGATGAGCAACGCGGTGCCGAGCACCGGCACCAGGGCCGCGATCCCCGGGAACGGCGTCTCGGAGGTGATCACGATGCAGGCGGTGAGCAGCATGACCGCCCCGGTGACCGCCATCGTCTCGAGGCTGAGCTTGGTGAGGCGGCGGACGAAGGTCGGCGGGACCAGCGCCACCATGGCGCCGACGCCGAGCTCCCAGGCCCGCGTGAACGTCGAGAAGTAGGCCGACGAGGGGGACGCCACCGTCGCGTGGATCGACCAGGCCAGCGAGGCCACCGTGAGGATGACCAGCATCGTCAGCACGGCGCTGCGGGGCAGCCGCTCGACCTGCCGGCCCTTGCCCTTGCGCAGCAGGGTCGTGACGGCGAGGCACGCCGCCAGCAGCAGCGGCCAGAGCACGTAGAACTGCTCCTCGACGGCCAGCGACCAGTAGTGCTGGAGGGGGGAGGGCCCCTCGCCCTCGGCGAAGTAGTAGACCCCCTGCTGGGCGAAGTGGATGTTGGCGGCGAACGCCGAGGCCCACAGCGCGTCGACGACGACCTGGCGGGCGTCGAGCAGGCTCATCCACGCCAGGGAGAGCAGCACGGTCACGACGGTGACGAGGGTGGCCGCGGGCAGGATGCGGCGCGCGCGGCGAGCCCAGAACGCCCCGATCGAGAGCTTCCCGGTCAGGAGGACCTCGCGATAGAGCAGCAAGGCGATGAGGTAGCCGGAGATGACGTAGAAGACGTCGACCCCGACGAAGCCTCCGGGGAGGAACGGGACCCCTGCGTGGGCAGCGATGACCGTCAGGACTGCGACCGCGCGCAGCCCCTGGATGTCTCCGCGAAGCTCTTTGGCCATCGCCCCGGTGTCCGTGTCCTTGATGTGTCGAAAGTACCAACTGACGGTCTGGCGGGAGGTCACGTCGGGCAACCGTGGGAGCATCCCCCGCGTGACGACGTACCGGATCGCAGTGATGGGTGGGACCGGCCCGCAGGGCAAGGGGCTGGGCTATCGGTTCGCCCGGGAGGGCCACACGGTGGTCGTCGGCTCCCGTGCCGCGGAGAAGGCCGAGGTGGTCGCGGAGGAGATCCGCGCCAGGCTGACAGGGGTGGAAGGCGCCGGTGAGGTCTCAGGAGCCGCCAACGCCGACGCGTGCGAGGACGCCGACGTGGTGGTGCTCGCCGTGCCGTGGGACGGCCACGACGAGCTCGTCGCCGCACTGCCGCTGGCCGGCCGCACCGTCATCTCGTGCGTCAACCCGCTGGCCTTCGACAAGCGCGGCGCGCACGGGCTGGTCATCGACGCGGGCGAGGGGTCGGCGGCCGAGCGGGCCCAGGCACTCGCTCCCGAGGCCACCGTGGTGGGCGCGTTCCACAACGTGTCCGCGGTGGGGCTGTGGGGCGACGAGGACCACCTCGACGAGGACGTGCTCTGCGTCGGCGACACCGACGAGGGCAAGGCCGTCGCCATGGACCTGGCCCGGGCGGTCACCGGCCGCGAGGGGATCAGCGCAGGCAAGCTCCGCCTGGCCCGCCAGCTCGAGCCGCTCACCGCGGTGCTGATCTCCATCAACCGGAAGTACAAGGTGCACTCGGGCATCCGGGTGACTGGCCTTTAGATACCCCGGCGAGCTTCGGCCCCGGTCCGCGACGACGCTCGCTGGCGCTCGCGGGCGCCTGGCTCGCTGCGCTCGCTTCGGCGCAGTCGTCACGGCCAGGGGGCCGATCGCCGGGCGCGCGCTGCGCGCGACAAACCGGGTCGCTGCGCTCCCATCCGCGGGCTGGTTGCCTGGGTGGAGCGGGCGCGCCGAACCGAAGTCAGTCCTGGGTAGGTGGTGGGAGCGAAGCGACCCGGTCTTTCCGCGCGCAGCGCGGCGCCCGGCGATCGGCCTGGTGGCCCCGACGACAGCCCCGGTGCGAGCGTCAGCGAGCGACCGGGGCGTGTGCGAGCGAAGCTCGCGTCGTCGGGGACATCCAGGCCGAAGCTCGCCGGGGTGAACAGTCAGTGCTTGCCGTTCCAGCTGTCCCACAGGGCGGCGTACGACCCGCCGGCCGCGACGAGCTCGTCGTGTGACCCCAGCTCGGTGATCTTCCCGTCCTCGACCACCGCGACCCGGTCGGCGTCGTGGGCCGAGAAGAGCCGGTGCGCGATCGCGATCACCGTGCGGCCGTGGAGCACTGCCGCCATGGAGCGCTCGAGGTGGCGGGCGGCCCGCGGGTCGATGAGCGAGGTGGCCTCGTCGAGGACCAGCGTGTGCGGGTCGGCGAGCACCAGCCGGGCCAGTGCGACCTGTTGCGCCTGCGGCGCCGTCAGCGCCCGGCCGCCGGACCCGACGACCGTGTCCAGCCCGTCGGGAAGCGCGTCGACCCACTCGAGGGCGTCGACGGCCGACAGTGATCCCCGGATGTCCTCGTCGGTGGCCCCTGGAGGCGCCGCCAGGGCGAGGTTCTCGCGCAGCGTGCCGACGAAGACGTGGTGCTCCTGGGTGACCAGGGCGACGTGGCCGCGCAGGTCGGCGAGCGGCAGCTCCACCAGCCCGACGCCGCCCACGGTCACCTCGCCGGTGCGAGGCGGGTGGATGCCGGCCAGCAGCCGGCCCAGCGTGGACTTGCCGGCGCCCGAGGGCCCGACCATCGCGATCCGCTCGCCGACCCCCACGTCGAGGTCGACGCCGTGGAGCACGTCGCGGCCGGCGACGTAGGAGAAGCGGACGTCGCGGGCGTCGAGGTTCTCCCCGGTCGGCTCGGCGCCGGTCACCGCGCGGTCGTCGGGCACCTGCGCGACCCCGAGCAGCCGGGCGAGCGACGCGGCACCCATCTGCAGCTCGTCGAGGATCGAGACGATCCTGTCGACCGGGTCGATCAGCATCTGCACGTAGAGCGTCGCCGCGGTGACCTCGCCCAGGGTCACGCTGCCCTGGGTGTAGAGGTAGCCGCCGAACAGCAGCGTCGCCACCGTCGGGACCAGGTAGGACAGCTCCATGCTCGGGAAGAAGACGGTGCGCAGGTAGAGCGTGTAGCGCTCGGCGTCGTAGGACTCCTTCACGTCCGCGTCGATCGCCGCGATCCGCTCGGGGCCGAGCCCCAGCGCCTCGACCGTCCGGGCGCCTTCGACGGTCTCGGTGAGGGTCGCGTTGATGGCGGAGTACGACGCCGACTCGCGCAGGTAGCCGTCCTTGGCGCGGGCGAGATACCAGCGCAGCCCGATCACCAGTGGCGGCAGGCCGAGCACCACGGGTCCGAGCACCCACCAGCCCACCGTGACGGCAGCGACGAAGGTGACGACGGCGGTGACCACCGCGATCGTCCACTCGGGCAGCGCCCAGCGGACCGACCAGCCGAGCTGGTCGACATCGCGGCTGGTGCGGGTGAGCAGGTCACCGGAGCCGGCCGACTCGACCACGCCGACCGGCAGGGCCAGCGCGTTGCCGACGAAGTCCTCGCGCAGCTCGGCCAGCACCTGCTCGCCGAGCACCTGGCTGGTCAGCCGGGCGTAGCGGGTCAGGACGGTCTGGGCGACGAGGAACCCTGCGAGCACCAGCACGATCCGGTCCACGTGGGCGGTGGTCGTGCCCTCGTCGACGGACTGCACGAGGTCGCCGATCAGCCGGGGTGCGGCCAGCGCGGTCAGCGCCGCGGTGACGTGCAGCGCCAGGGCGCCCCAGAGCAGACGTGGGTGGCGTCGGGCGAGGTCGCGGACGTAGCGGCGCAGCGAGCGGGAGTCCGCGATCGGGAGGGCGGTGTGGGAAGTCATGCGTTTCCGGGGTCCCCGCGGAAGCGAGAGCGCTCCGCGCGCAGCGCGCTCACCGAGCGGTTTCGTGGGGTGATCATGCAAGGGCCTCGACGGGGTTCTGCTCGCGGGTGACGACGGCGCGGTAGGCGGCATCGGTCGCGAGCAGGTCGCCGTGGGTGCCGGTCGCCACGACCCGACCGTCGCGGAGGAAGGCGACCTCGTCGACGGCGTCGAGCACGAGCGGGCTCGAGGAGACCACGACCGTCGTGCGCCCCTCGCGCTGGGCGCGGAGCCGAGCGGCGATCCGCGCCTCGGTGTGGGCGTCCACTGCCGAGGTCGGCTCGACCAGCACCAGGATCTCCGGGTCGGCCGCGAGCGCGCGGGCCAGCACCAGCCGCTGCCGCTGGCCTCCGGAGAAGGTGCGCCCTCGCTCGGCGACCATGCTGTCGAGACCGTCGGGCAGCGCCTCGAAGATGTCGTCGGTCGACGCGGTCGCCAGGGCGCGCTGCACCTCGCCGGCCCGGTCGGGGTCCCCTCCCGTCACGTCCAGCACGGCTCCCAGCCGCCCCGAGAAGAGCGTCGCCCCGCTGTCGGAGACCACGATCCGACGGCGTACGTCGTCGCGACTCAGCGCGGTCAGGGGGATGCCGCCGAGGGTGACGTCGTCGTCCAGCTCCGCGGCACAGAGCCCGAGCCGGTCGGCGAGGGCCTCGGTCTCCTCGGGCCGGTCGCTGACCAGCGCGGTCAGGAGACCGGGCCGGATGCGCAGTCCGGTGCGGTGGTCGGCCAGCTCGGCTCCCGCGGGCGGAGGGGTGGCGGGGTCGGCCGGGTCGAGGTGATCGGCGACCAGCGAGAGCACCTTGATGACCCGACCCGCCGAGACCCGGGCGCGGATCAGCTTGTTGGCGTACTCGGTGGCGGTGCGCAGCGGGATCATCAGGAACGCCGAGTAGCCGTAGAACGCGACCAGCTCGCCGGCGCTGATCCGGCCCTGCACGGCGTAGCGTGCGCCCAGCCAGACCACGACGACCACGAAGACGCCGGGCAGGAAGACCTGGAGGGCGTCGAGCACCGACTGCAGCCGCGCGACCTGGACGCCGGCTCGCCTCGTCTGCTGCGACTCACCCACGTAGCGGTCGTGGAAGACCTGCTCGCCACCGATGCCGCGCAGCACCCGCAGCCCGCCCACGATGTCGCTGGCGGTGTTGGCGAGCTGGCCCATCAGGTGTCGCTGATGGCCGCTGCGCCGGGCGAGCGGTCGCAGCAGCGGGCCGATCAGCAGCATCAGGACAGGCACGCCGATCAGCACGAGCAGACCCAGCGGCAGCGAGGTGCTGAGCAGGATGACCGCCACCAGGAGGAACGAGACGATCGCGCCGGCGAACCGCGCCGAGACGTCCATCACCTGACCGAGGTTGGAGATGTCGCTGGTCCCGATCGCGACCACCTCGCCGGTCGAGACCTTGCGCGGCAGCGCGCCGCCGAGGTGCACGGCCTGGCGACCGACGAGCTGCACGGTGCGGTAGGCAGCGGTGAGCCAGTTGGTGACCGCGAAGCGGTGCCGCATGATCCCGGTGATCGCCTGGACCAGCCCGATCGCGAGCATGAGGCCGGCGTAGAAGAGCAGCGCGGAGCCGTCCTTGTCGGAGACGCCGCGGTCGATCGCGCGGCCGATGACTGCCGGCATCACGGCCTGGCAGCTCATCCAGACGATGCCGAAGCCCATGCCGCCGGCGAGGGTCCGCCACTGGGCGCGGGCCATCCACCAGAGGAAGGCGCCCGGGGTGCTGTGCACCGCCGTCCCGGGGTGTTCGAGAGGGAGTCGGCGCACTCGCTGGATCGTACGGCGCGGACCCAGCGCGAGCGACCGGATATCGGCCGCCGTGAGTCAGCCCTCGCCGCCCCCGATCGAGGTCAGGAACCCGCACGAGGCCTTGGCGTAGGTGATGGCGTTGTGGGCCGCCGTCTGCCCCATCCGCAGCACGAACTGGCCGGGCTCGCCGTCGACGTGCACGTTGACGGCGAACGCCGCGAAGCTGCCGGACTCGCCGAAGGCGTGGGCATCGCACCGGCTCGGCCGGACCGGCACCGGCACGCGCTGGGGCGGCTGGTCACCGGTGATCGTCAGGTCGGCGTCGAACACGCCCAGGTCGCCGGGGGAGAGCACCGGGTTGCCCGCGATGCTGTCGATGACGAGAGTCGGCCCCGGCTTGCCGGTCGTGTCGATCACCAGGGTCATGGTGCCGACCGAGCCCTTGCCGCCGTCGCCGCTGGCTGTGACCTCGTCGGCCCAGCTCAGGTGCGCTACCTCCTCGATGCCCAGCTCGAGGCAGGTCGACGCCACGACCCGCTGGATCACCTCGGCCTCGTCCTCCACGGTCACGGTCACCGACTTCTGCTCGCCGTCGACGGTGTAGTCGACGGTGACGGTCCCGCTCTCGGCCGTGCGGTCGCACGCCGGCTGGTCGGGCTCGGTGAACTGGAAGCCGCGCCGGGCCTGGGACGGGATCTCCCGCAGCCGGGTGCCCTCCAGCGGGGTCCGGAACCGGTCGTCGGTGTAGGTCACCTTGGTGGGCGTGATCGTGGCGTCGGTGTCGTTGTCGACCCAGACCTGGAAGCGGTTGGCGGCGCCGTCGCGGGACGACTGCTCGATGTCCGCGATCAGCTTGCCGCTCGGCGGCGGCTTGGGGGGCAGCGGGACCGGCGTCAGCGTGTACAGCGACGTGGTCGGGCTGGCCTCCGGCCCGGCGCTCGGTGCCGTCTCGTCGTCCCCTTCGCACGCGGCCAGCCCCGCGAGCAGGACGACCAGCGGCAGCAGGAGGGTCACGCGGCGGCTCATCCAGCCATCCCCTCGATCACCTCGGCACCGGGCAGCTCGCCGGCCAGGCGCCCCGGGATCAGCAGCTTCGACCGGCGTACGCCGGACCCGATCACGGCGACCTCGATGTCGAGGACCCGCGAGTCGACCAGCAGCCGCCACGGAGCCGGTAGCCCGACCGGCGTGATGCCGCCGTACTCCATGCCTGTCTCCTCGACCGCCCGCTCCATGGAGAGGAACGAGCACTTGCGGACGTCGAGGGTCCGCTTGACCACGTTGTTGACGTCGGCCCGGGTGTCCGCGCGCACCAGGCAGGCGGCCACCCGCTCCTCACCGTCGCGGCGGCCGCCGACGACGACGCAGTTGGCGCCGGTGTCCATGCCCAGGTCGTAGGCCGCGCTCATCGCGGCGGTGTCGGCAACCTCGGGGTCGATCGCCACGACGGCGAGCTCCGCGCCGTGCTCCCACGCCCGGAGCGCGGCCAGGACCGAAGGGGCGAGCAGCTCGGGATGCTCGCGCGCGGGCAGGGAGTCCAGACGACCGAGCGTGGGAATGCTCATGGGCCCATCCAACAACAGAGCCAAGCTCACGCCTCACGGACATGCCTCGTTCATGTCGTTCCCGCGATCAGGACACCTCGGTTCCGCATCGTCGTGGTGTGCGAGGCCAGCTGCCGATCGTGATCGGCCACCGAGGTGCACCCGGCTACCGGCCCGAGCACACCCTCGCGTCGTACCGGCTGGCGATCGCCATGGGCGCGGACGCGGTGGAGCCCGACGTGGTGATGACGACGGACGGTGTGGCCGTATTGCGCCACGAGACCGAGATCAGCGACACCACCGACGTGGCCGGGCACCCCGAGCTCGCGCACCTCCGGACGGTCAAGGTGGTCGACGGGCGCGAGGTGCGCGGGTGGTTCTGCGAGGACCTCACGCTGGCGCAGCTGAAGACGCTGCGGGCGGTCGAGCGGCTGCCCGAGCGACGGCCACGCAACAGGCGATTTGACGGCCGGTTCGAGGTCGCGACCCTCGACGAGCTGCTCATGCTGCTGGCCCAGGAGAGCCGGCAGCGGGAGCGTCAGGTCGGCCTGCACGTCGAGCTCAAGTCGTCGTCGTACCTCGCCTCCATCGGTCTGCCGCTCGAGGACGCCGTCCTGGCCTCGCTGCGCGACCACGGCCTGGACCGGCGCGACTCGGGCGTCGCGCTCCAGTCCTTCGAGACCACCGTGCTGCGCCGGCTCCGGGAGCGCACAGACCTGCCGCTGGTCCAGCTGATCGAGGTGAGTGGCGCCCCGGCCGACCTGGCAGCGATGGGCGACCCCACGACGTACGACGATCTCTGCAGCCGGGCCGGCCTGCGGGCGGTCGCGCGGTACGCCGACGTGCTGGGCGTGAGTCGTCGCCGGCTGCTGGCCCGGCCGGACCTGGTCGACGACGCACACCTGGCCGGGCTGCGGGTGCTGGCCTGGACGGTGCGCGACGACGATCCCGGCGGGCCGGAGCGGGCCGACGCCGAGGTCCGGCGGCTGCTGGACGCCGGCGTCGACGGGCTCTTCAGCGACCACCCCGACACGACCCTGATGGTCCGCGACGTGTGGGCGGCCCAACCGGTCGGCCAGCGGCTCAGCGGGGCTGTGGCGCCGGCGTCGGGGCCGGGCTGACCCCGTAGACGTCCACGTCCTTCGGCACGATCACCCAGGCGATGAGGTAGGCGATGATCACCGAACCGAAGCCCAGGACGGTCGCCAGGACCGTGAGCACTCGGACCAGCGTCGGGTCGAGCCCCAGGTGGTCGGCCAGACCGGAGCACACGCCGCCGAGCATGCTGTCGTCGGTCCGTCGCACCAGGCGGCGCGGCACGCTCGCCGGCCCGTTGACCAAGGAGGCGTGCTGCTGGTCGGCGTTCGGGCTGGCGGGCGGCGGGGTCGGCTGGGCCGTGGGCTGGCTGGGTGGCTGGTCGGTCTGCTGGCTGGTGGGGTCGGTGGTCACGACTGCTCCTCGGGGGACTCGGGAGACCGGCTCGCCTCGGGGTACCTCGGCAGGTCGGCAGTCGACGCCTCGGCCTGCTCGGGCGCCTCGGGTTGCTCGGGCTGCTCGGCCCGCGCACCGACCCAGCCCTGATCGGGCAGGGCGCCGGCCCAGCCGGTCTGCCTGACGGCGTGCCGGCGAGGGCCGGTGATCGCGGTCGCGGCGAGGCCGACGAGACCCGCCACGACCCACGGGATGGGCATCAGCCAGCGGATGTCGTCACCGGTGACGGTGTCGGTCTGGATCAGCGCCCAGACCCCGACGATGCCTGCGAACGCGATCCCCATGACGAGGTGGCCGATGCTGACGGAGTGGAAGCCGCTGGGGCGGTTGGTCTTCGGGTCGCTCATGACGTTGCCCTCTCGGTGTGGACCTGGATCTCGCCGAAGGTGACGTCGGCCTCGATGGATATCTCCGGAGTGCCGGGACCGGCGGAGTGGTGGAGCCGGTCGTGGATGCCGAAGCCGCCGCGATCCGAGTCGAAGACCTCGAGGTGGCCGCCACCGTGCACTTCGGCATCGACGGTCGCACTGACGCCCGGGGGCAGGATGACCTCGACCCGGCCGAACCGCGACTCCAAGCCGATGCTCACGCCGTCGAGGGCGGCGAGGTCCTGCACGTCGCGCAGGTCGAGCACGATCTCGCCGGCACCGGTGTCGAGATCGGTGGGCACGTCCGCGGCGAGGGTGGGCGTCCGGCGGATGTCAGCGCCGTCCACCTCCTGGGCCGCCGTGGCCGCGAACAGTCCCACCGAGGCGAGCAGGCCGATCAGGATCAGCCCGCCGGCTCGACCGTAGAAGGCGCCGACCAGGAGCATCACGCCGCAGACACCGACGACCGTCGCCGGGTAGGCCGCGTCGGCGATCGGTGCGCCGGCCAGGTCGAGCGTGCCCAGCACGCCGACGCCGAGCGCGGCGAGAGCCATCGTGAACCAGAAGAGGATCGGGCCGCGGCGGCGCGGGTTGCGTGGCGCCGGCCGGTAGTCGGGCGGGAGCGGCCTCGTCGTGCCGGGGGCGGCCGGGGTGAACGCGCCGGTGACCGGGTCGGCCACGTGCGGGACCGGCGGCGCCGAGGGCCCGGCCAGCTTGTCGCGATCGAGGAAGACCAGGATGAGCAGCGCCACCAGGGCTATCAGCGCCAACGGCCACGGGAAGCCGAACTGACCCACGGAGTCACCCAGCACGAGCAGCACGGAGAGGGCGCCGACCACGACCAGCGCGATGGACCGGTTGCGGTCGTCGAGGTTCAGCGGAGCGCTGGCGGTGCCCTCCTCGGGCACGAGCAGCCAGCAGGCGCCGTAGACCAGGAGGCCGGCTCCGCCGAAGAAGACGAGCACCACGAAGGCGACCCGCAGGATGATCGGGTCGATGTCGAGGTGGCGGGCCAGGCCGCCGGCGACGCCGGCGACCTTGCGGTCCTGGCCCACGGTGCGGCGGATCCGGCCGAGCTCCCGGATCTCCTCGCGGGTCGCGCGGGAGCCCTGGGCGTCCTGGATCGGGTCGTCGTCGCCCTGGTCGGCGGGGGGTGGCCCGGCCGGGGCATCGGGTGGAGTGGTGGTCATGGCTTTCCGGGGTCCCCGCGGAAGCGTCCTGCTTCCGCGCGGAGCGCCCCTGGGCGCTTTCGGGGGGTGATCATGGCATCAACAGTGCGCCCCGCGGGCCGTCACCACCATCGGGGACGACCCTGAAACCTGGGCAAGCGGGCCCCGTGGACCTCAGGGTCGGCTCGGGGTGCTTGCCCATGGGTGGGAAGCCGCCTCTCTGCGATCCTTGGGGGGTCATGACCACCGCATCCGCCCCGCCCCGACGCGACGTACGGCGCCTCACCCGAGACTCCGACGCGCCCGTGCTCGGCGGCGTCGCGGGCGGTCTCGCGCACCACCTCGGGCTGCCGGTGCTGTGGGTCCGTGCCGGGTTCCTGCTCGCCACCGCGCTGGGCGGGCTCGGCATCGCGATGTACATCGGCCTGTGGCTCGTCGTGCCGGCCGACAGCCGGTTCGAGAGCGACACCCCCGGCGCCGAGAGCGCCTCCCGTGGCGGGCGCCGGCCGGGGCGGGTCCGCCGGCTGACCGACGCCGGCCCCGCGATCGCGCTGGCCGCGCTGGGGCTGGGCGTGATCCTGGTCGTCCAGGCCACCCTCGGTGGCGGCGCCGTCTTCTGGCCGATCGTCATCGGCCTGGCCGGAGTGGCCCTCCTGTGGCGACAGGCCGACGAGGTGCAGCGCGAGCGCTGGCTCGACACCTCGGGCCGGCTCGACCCCGTGCGCATGGTGTTCGGCTCCGGGGGCGCGGCGTCATACGCCCGGGTCGGGGCGGGGGTGGCGCTGGTCGTCGTGGCGCTGGTCGTCGTCGGTGTGAACGGCAGCTCGTTCGGCGAGGCCAGGGTGGCGCTGATCGCCGGGCTGCTCGGTGTCGCCGGGCTGGCCCTCGTGGTCGGCCCGTGGGTGTTCCGGCTGGCCTCCGACCTCGGCGCCGAGCGCGAGGAGCGGATCCGGACCCAGGAGCGCGCCGACGTGGCCGCCCACCTGCACGACTCCGTGCTCCAGACGCTGGCCCTGATCCAGAAGAGCTCGCACGACCCGACCACCGTGGCCCGCCTGGCCCGCGCGCAGGAGCGCGACCTGCGCTCCTGGCTCTACGCCGGGGAGTCCACCGACGAGTCCAGCCTCGCCGGGGCCCTGCGCGCGGCGGCTGCCGAGGTCGAGGACGCCCACGGCATCTCGGTCGACGTGGTCGCCGTGGGCGACTGCGAGCTCGACGAGCAGCTGCGCCCGGTCGTCCAGGCCACGCGGGAGGCCGTCACCAACGCCGCCAAGCACGCCGGCACCGGACGCGTCGACGTCTACGCCGAGGTGTCCTCGGGCGCGGTGGACGTCTTCGTCCGCGACCGTGGGGCAGGCTTCGTCCTCGACGACGTGCCCGAGGACCGGTACGGCGTCCGGCGCAGCATCCTCGACCGGATGGAGCGGCACGGCGGCACCGCCGAGGTCCGGTCGACACCGGGCGAGGGCACCGAGGTCCGGCTGCACCTGCCCCGCTCCCACGCTTCCGAGGAGAACTGAGATCTGATGGCCACCACACCGACCGGCCCGGTCCGCATCGTCATCGTCGACGACCACGCCATGTTCCGCAGCGGCGTCCGGGCCGAGCTCACCTCGGCCGGCGCGGGCCAGGTCGAGATCCTCGCCGAGGCGGCGGACGTCGACCAGGCGGTGGCCGCGATCGCCGAGCACAGCCCCGAGGTCGTGCTGCTCGACGTACACCTGCCCGGCGGCGGGGGAGTCGAGGTGATGCGGAGAGTCGCGCTGGGGGCCGGTCGGGCGACGGGCCCATCGCCGTCACCCTTCTTCCTCGCGCTCTCGGTCAGCGACGCGGCCGAGGACGTCATCGGCACCATCCGCGGCGGCGCCCGCGGCTACGTCACCAAGACCATCACCGGCCCCGAGCTCGTCTCCGCCATCCGGAGGGTCTCCGACGGCGACGCTGTCTTCTCACCGCGGTTGGCGGGGTTCGTGCTCGACGCCTTCGCCGGCTCGATCGAGGTCGCGGCCGTGGACGAGGACCTCGACCGGCTCACCGAGCGGGAGCGCGAGGTGATGCGGCTGATCGCCCGGGGCTACGCCTACAAGGAGGTCGCGAAGGAGCTGTTCATCTCGATCAAGACGGTCGAGACCCACATGTCCTCGGTGCTCCGGAAGCTGCAGCTCTCATCCCGCCACGAGCTGACTCGCTGGGCCAACGACCGGCGGCTCCTCTGAGCCTGCCTCCACCGATCTCCGACGGCCCAGCGCCTCGGGCTCACTCCGGGATGGGTGGACCCACCACCTCGAGCCCGTAGCGCGGACCCACCTCGACCCATCGCGGGATCTCGACCTCCGGGGTGAGCCCGTCGGGTCCGGGGAGTCGCCGCTCGGTCGCCGGGATGCCGACCTCGTCGTAGAGGTGGAGAAGGCCGGCGGGCGTCGTGAGCGCCAGGAACTTGGCCGGCCGGTCCCCGCGGATCCGGAACGCGTGTGGAACCCCTTGCGGCAGGTGGATGAAGCAGCCGGTGTAAAGCTCGTGGAGCTCGTCGGCGGCCAGGTAGTCGAGCCGACCCTCGAGGACGTAGAACGCCTCGGCCTCCTTGTCGTGCCGGTGGAGCGGCGTGGCGACCCCGGGTGGCTGCGTGACCAGTGCGACGCCGAGCCGGCTGCTCTGCTCGGGCTCCAGGAGGTGCTCGAAGAGGGACTGCATCGCCCAGGTCGGACGGCCGCTCCCGGGTTCGCGGACCACGACCTGCTCGCTCTGGGACATGCCGGCCTCATCATTTTCATCCGAAGGTGATTCGGATAAAGTAGGACCCATGCCGGATCCGGTCAAGAGGGCCTATGACGGCACCCGCCGCCGAGCAGCCGCCGGGCAGCGGCGGCTGGCGATCCTCGCGGCGGCCCGGGACCTCTTCGCCGAGAGTGGTTACGCCGCCACGTCGGTCCAGACGGTCGCGGACCGGGCCGGGGTCTCCCTCGACACCGTCTACGCGACGGTCGGCCGCAAGCCGCAGCTGCTGCTCGCGGTCCACGACATGGCCCTCGCCGAGGGGCCGTCTCCGGTGCCCGCTGACCAGCGCGACTACGTGCGCGCGCTCCGGGCCGCAGCCAGCGCGGAGGCGAAGATCCGGACCTACGCCGCCGCGATGGGCCGGGTCCTGCCACAGAGCGTCCCGATCATGCGCGCCCTCCGCGAGGCCGGCGCCACGGAGCCCGAGTGCGCCGCCCAGCACGACGCGATCTCCGAGCGCCGGGCTGCGAACATGCGACTGTTCGTGGCCGACCTGCGCGCCACCGGCGACCTCCGCGCCGACCTCACGGACGACGACGCGGCCGATCTGATCTGGTCGCTGAACAGCCCCGAGTGGTTCGGTCTGGTGACCGGTCGTGGTCGCACGCCGGAGCAGTACGCCGCGCTGCTGGCCGACGTACTGGTCCACACCCTGCTCGCCCGATCGGACGGGGGTGCTCCGACATAGGCTGAGGAAGACATGACGACCGAATCCCTGCCCGGCTTCGAGCACCTCGCCGCGTCTTCGGAGAAGCAGTCCCGGGGGAGCGGGCCCACCCCCGACGAGCTGCTCGAGGGGCTCAACGAGCCTCAGCGCGCCGCAGTCGTCCACGAGGGCAGCCCGCTGCTCGTCGTCGCGGGCGCGGGCTCCGGCAAGACCCGGGTGCTGACCCGCCGGATCGCCTGGCTGATCCAGCAGCGCAAGGCCCACCCGGGCTCGATCCTCGCCATCACCTTCACCAACAAGGCCGCGGCCGAGATGAAGCAGCGGGTCGAGGAGCTGGTCGGCAGGCGGGCGCGCATCATGTGGGTCTCGACGTTCCACTCGGCCTGCGTCCGGATCCTGCGCAAGGAGATCACGGCGCTCGAGTTCGGCGGGCTCGCCTACAAGTCGTCGTTCTCGATCTACGACGCGGCCGACCAGAAGCGGCTGATGACCAGCGTCGCCAAGGAGCTCGACCTCGACCCGAAGCGGTTCCAGCCCGGCTCACTGCTGCACTGGGTCTCCGACCACAAGAACGAGCTGCGCGACTCCGACGATGCCGCCCGCGACGCCAAGAACAAGCTCGAGGAGTCCTACGCCGCGGCCTACAAGCTCTACGAGAAGCGGCTGCGCCAGGCCAACGCCCTCGACTTCGACGACCTGATCATGCTCACGGTCCATCTCTTCCAGCAGCTCCCCGACGTGCGCGAGGTCTACCGACGCCGGTTCCGGCACGTGCTGGTCGACGAGTACCAAGACACCAACCACGCCCAGTACGCCCTGATCGCCGAGCTCTGCGCCGAGAGGTTCGAGCTGGACGACCACTCCGGTGGCGAGCGCGTGGAGCCGGCCGAGCTGATGGTGGTCGGCGACGCCGACCAGTCGATCTACGCCTTCCGGGGCGCCAACATCCGCAACATCATGGACTTCGAGCAGGACTTCCCCAACGCCACCTCGATCCTGCTGGAGCAGAACTACCGCTCCACCCAGACGATCCTGACCGCCGCCAACTCCGTGATCGGCCACAACCGGGGCCGCAAGGAGAAGAAGCTCTGGTCCGACGCCGGTGACGGCGAGCGGATCATCGGCTACGTCGCGGACGACGGCTACGACGAGGCGCGCTTCGTCTCCGACGAGATCGACAAGCTGTCCGACCTCGGGACCAGGGCGGCAGACGTCGCGGTCTTCTACCGCACCAACGCACAGTCGCGGGTGTTCGAGGAAGTCTTCATCCGCACCGGCCAGCCCTACCGCGTCGTCGGCGGGGTGCGCTTCTACGAGCGGCGCGAGATCCGTGACGCGCTGGCCTACCTGCGACTGCTGGCCAACCCGGCCGACGAGGTGTCGCTCGACCGCATCATCAACGTTCCCAAGCGCGGGATCGGCGACACCACGATCGCTGCTGTCCGCGCCTTCGCTGCCGGTCACGGACTCACGTTCTGGGAGGCGCTCCGCCGAGCCTCGGACGTGCCCGGGCTGGCCACGCGGGCCACCACCACCATCGCGAGCTTCGTCGCCATGATCGAGGAGCTCCAGTCGATGGTCGACGCCGGCGAGCGACCCGACGTCGTCCTGGAGTCGGTGCTGGAGCGCTCCGGCTACCTCAAGGCCCTCGAGGAGTCCGACGACCCTCAGGACGAGACCCGCCAGGAGAACGTCGGAGAGCTCGTCGCCGTCGCTCGCGAGTTCGCCGACGACCCGGTCGCCGGCCCGTCCGCCGACCCGGCCGACGTCGACGCCGGCATCGTCGCGCCGGGCCTCGCCGACTTCCTCGAGCGGGTCTCCCTGGTCGCCGACACCGACTCGATCCCCGACGACGGCGACGGCGTGGTCACGCTGATGACGCTGCACACCGCCAAGGGGCTCGAGTTCCCGGTCGTCTTCCTCACCGGCCTCGAGGACGGCGTCTTCCCCCACTCGCGATCGCTCGGCGACCAGCCCGAGCTCGAGGAGGAGCGCCGGCTCGCCTACGTCGGTCTCACCCGAGCCCGTGAGCGCCTCTACATCTCCCGGGCCGTGGTCCGCTCCGCCTGGGGCGCGCCGTCACACAACCCCGCCTCGCGGTTCCTCGACGAGCTCCCGGTCGACCTCGTCGACTGGCGTCGCACCGAGGCCGCGCAGACCTCGTGGGAGCGGCCCGACCTCTCCTCCTCCTACGGCGGCTCGGCCGGATCAGGGGGAGGCCATGGCTCGCCCACTGACCGAGGTCGCCGCAACTTCTCCTCCGCCGCGGCGCGCGCCGACGCCGCCTCCAAGGCCAAGCCGGCCCGCGAGATCCCGTCCCTCGAGCCGGGCGACCGGGTCGTGCACGACTCGTTCGGGCTCGGCACCGTCGTGGCCCTCGAGGGTGTCGACGACAAGCAGGTCGCCTCGATCGACTTCGGGTCCGAGGGCGTGAAGCGCCTTCTCCTGAGGTACGCCCCGGTCGAGAAGCTGTAGCCGCCGGCCAGTGGGTCAGAACAGGCCGTGCTGCTGCATGGCGGTGTAGGGGTCGACCGCGTCGCCGCCGCCGGGGTGCACCTCGACGTGGAGGTGGGAGCCGGTGACGTGGCCGGTCGAGCCGACCGTGCCGATGACCTCACCGGAGTGGACCGTGTCGCCCACGGAGACCATGAACGTCGTCTGGTGGCAGTACCAGAGCTCGGTGCCGTCCTCGAGGCGGACCACGGTCTTGTTGCCGAAGGAGCCGTCGTAGCTGGCGGAGATGACCACGCCGTTGGCGATGGCATGGATCTCGTCGCCGGTCTCGCCGTTGAAGTCGAGACCGGTGTGGTAGCTCGACCAGAGGCCGTACTGGCCGAAGCGGGCGGTCAGCACGACCGGCTCGAGCGGGTAGGTCCACTGGTTCTTGGCCAGGACCTTGGCCTGCACCTCGGCCTTGGCCGCGAGCTCGGTGAGGGCGGCGTCACGGACCTCGGCGGTCTCGGCGGCGGCGGCCTCGAGCCTCACCTTGCCGACGGCCTTGGCCTGGGTCTCACGGTCGCTGTCGCGGGTGACCTGCTTCCCTCGGACGGAGACGGTGCCGGTGCCGCTGCTGCCGCCGAGGGCGGAGGCGGCGTGGGTGCTGCTCCGGGGTGCGTCGGGTCCGGCGGCCGGCTGGGCGTCATTGACCGTGACGACGCCACCGATCGAGATGGCCAGCGCGGCGATGCCCATGAGCACGGGAGCCGACGGGAAGCCCTTGAACAGCGGACCGCGGCCACCGGCGTGCTTGACCGCCCGGCGCTTGCCGCCGGTCGACGGGGGCTCGGCGGACAGCATGGGCAGCCGGGTCGTGGGCTCGTGCTCGAACGACGTGGTGTGGTCGACGGGCTCGAGGGAGTTGAGGACGCGCTCGATGGAGACGGAGTCGAGCTCGGGCGAGGTCTCTCGGGCCGGGTCGCGCACCGGCGCGGGCGCGGCGAGCGGCTCGACCATCGGCTCGGCGACCGCGGCACGACGGCGCCCGACGTAGGCCGGCGCCGCTTCGAGGGGGCTGACGTAGTCGACGGGGACGCTCGCCCGGCGGCGCCCTCCAGCCCTGGCCGTCGAAGCGTCCGGGGTCGAGGAGCCTGCCTCAAGGAGTTGAGGCTCAGCTCTGTGACCAGGCACGAATCAGGGTCCCCCCAGGCCGACGACAGGACATGCGCGCATGACCTTAGCGGATGCCCAGGGGGCTCCGAAATCCGTGTCAACGCATTTTGGGGAGAGGGGGGTCCACTCCATGGTTACCTGCTGGCCATGTCCGCGCCGTCGATTCGCCTTCTCTACTGCGGTGACGTCCAGACCGGGTCGCGGGTGCTCCGCGACTCCGGCCACGAGGTGGTGCTCCTCGACCCGCGGGTCTCGGCCGAGCAGCTGGCAGCCGTCGCGGTCCAGGAGGACGTCGACCTGGTCGCGGTGGAGGACGCCGACCTCGGGGCGGACGTCGTCGGTGCGCTCGGCGAGGAGGTCGTGGTGTTCTGGGTCACGTCGGGGTCAGGGCCCTCGTAACCCCGCAAGACCCGGGACTAAGGTGCGCGAGGGCGTCCTCGGGCGCCCGTACCTCTGATGTCCTCCGATTCCGGCGGACCGACAACGAGCAAGGACTTCCCTCGTGGACCTGATGGAGTACCAGGCGAAGGAGCTCTTCGCCAAGCACGGAGCCACCACCACCCTCGGCACGGTGGCCACCACGCCCGAGGAGGCGCGGGCGGCCGCGGAGAAGTACGGCTTCTGCGTGGTCAAGGCCCAGGTCAAGGCGGGCGGGCGCGGCAAGGCCGGCGGCGTGAAGCTCGCCAGGACCCCTGACGAGGCGTTCGAGCACGCGTCGAACATCCTGGGGATGGAGATCAAGGGGCTCACGGTCAACCGGGTGCTCATCACCCCGGCGACCCCGCCCGTGGAGGAGTACTACTTCTCCTTCCTTCTCGACCGCGCGAACCGGCAGTACCTCTGCATCGCCAGCGTCGAGGGCGGCGTGGAGATCGAGGAGGTCGCCAAGACCAACCCCGACGCCGTCCGCCAGATCCCGATCGACCCGGGCGCGGGCGTCGACGAGGCCACGGCCCGCGCGATCGTGGCCGACGCGAAGTTCCCCGCCGAGCTGGTCGACCAGGCGGTGGCCATGGTGCTGGCGCTCTGGCGGGTCTTCGTCGAGGAGGACGCCACCCTGGTCGAGGTCAACCCGCTGGCCCGCCTCGAGGGCGACAAGCTGGAGGCACTGGACGGCAAGGTCTCGCTCGACGAGAACGCCGAGTTCCGGCACCCCGAGCACGCGGAGTTCGAGATCAAGGACGAGACGGACCCCCTCGAGGCCAAGGCCAAGGACAAGGGGCTCAACTACGTCAAGCTCGACGGCCAGGTCGGCATCATCGGCAACGGCGCGGGCTTGGTCATGTCGACCCTCGACGTCGTCGCCTACGCCGGCGAGAAGCACGGCGGCGTCAAGCCGGCCAACTTCCTCGACATCGGCGGTGGCGCCAACGCGCAGGTGATGGCCGACGGCCTCGACGTGATCCTCGGCGACGCCCAGGTCAAGAGCGTCTTCGTCAACGTCTTCGGCGGCATCACCGCCTGTGACGAGGTCGCCAACGGCATCAAGGGCGCGCTCGAGATCCTCGGTGACAGCGCGACCAAGCCGCTCGTCGTACGCCTCGACGGCAACAACGTCGACAAGGGCCGCGCGATCCTCGACGAGCTCAACCACCCGCTGGTCACCCAGGTCGACACGATGGACGGCGCGGCCGACAAGGCCGCCGAGCTGGCCAACGGCTGATCGCCCGGACGAAGACGAAGAAGAGAGACGCAGAGCAATGTCGATCTACCTGAACAAGGACTCCAGGATCATCGTGCAGGGCATGACGGGCGGGATGGGCTCCAAGCACACCACCCTGATGCTCGAGGCGGGGTCCAACATCGTCGGCGGCGTCAACGCGCGCAAGGCCGGCACCACCGTCGAGCTCGCGGGGCAGGAGCTGCCCGTCTTCGGCTCGGTGAAGGAGGCGATGACCGAGACCGGCGCCGACGTGTCGGTCGTCTTCGTGCCGCCCGCCTTCACGAAGGATGCCTGCATCGAGGCGATCGACGCAGGCATCGGCCTGCTCGTGGTCATCACCGAGGGCGTGCCGGTGCAGGACACCGCCGAGGTGTGGGCCTACCTCAGTGGCAGGTCGACCCGGATGATCGGCCCGAACTGTCCCGGCATCATCACGCCGGGGGAGTCGCTGGCCGGCATCACGCCGCACACGATCGCCGGCGCGGGCCCGATCGGACTGGTCTCCAAGTCCGGCACGCTGACCTACCAGATGATGTACGAGCTCAAGGACTTCGGCTTCTCGAGCGCGATCGGCATCGGCGGCGACCCCATCGTCGGCACCACCCACATCGACGCCCTGGCCGCCTTCGAGGCCGACCCGGACACCAAGGCGATCGTGATGATCGGCGAGATCGGCGGTGACGCCGAGGAGCGCGCTGCGGCCTACATCAAGGACAACGTGACCAAGCCGGTCGTCGGCTACGTCGCCGGCTTCACCGCGCCCGAGGGCAAGACCATGGGCCACGCCGGCGCCATCGTGTCGGGATCGTCGGGCACCGCGGCCGCCAAGAAGGAAGCCCTCGAGGCGGTCGGCGTGAAGGTCGGCAAGACGCCGTCCGAGACCGCTGACCTGATGCGAGAGATCCTGCAGGGGCTCTAGGACGGGCGCTGGGACGGGCGGTCCGGCCACTCTCCGGCAGACACCTGGTCGTCAGGCAGCGCCCGCATCCGGTCCACCACTGGCCGGTCCGCCCTTGCTGCGCGGTCGATGGCGGACTGGCGGGTCTGCTCAGAGCCGTTGCCCTCGCCGTACTCGTAGCTGAGCAGCACCGCGCGACCGACCCGCACCACGTGGTAGACGGTCAGGCCCGTGTCGAACCCGTCCACGTCGGCGCTCCAGTAGCGGTCCATCCAGCCGAACGACTGGTCGCCGGCGCCGTGGTCGATCCCGGTGTGCTCGACCCAGCCGTAGTCGCTGGCGTCGTCGCGGGGGCAGCTCGTGATGACGTCCGCCGCGGTGTCGACGGCGGCGCTCGCGGCGCCGACGGTCGGGTGGAGGACGAGCGTGCGCCCGCGGGACCATTCGGCCTCGCCTCGGAACTCCACGCCGATCGTGTCGACGCCGGCGCTGGGGTCCCACACCTGTCGGCCGCACTCCTCGAACGCCTTGGTCGCCGGCTCGCCGGTCACGGTGACCGGTGACCCGTCGTCACCGTTCTCGTCGTCGTACCCGAGGTCGAGCGGGAACTCGGCGAGCGAGCCCGGCGGCTCGGCGGTGGGGCTCGGCCCGGGTGGCTCGGGCGAGGGAGTGGGTCGGGCGGTCGGGGTGCTCGCCGAGCTGGGCGACCGATCGGCCCGGGGTGCGGCCCCCGGGCGTTCGGTGCCGCAGCCGACGACGACCACGGCCGCGAGAGCGAGGGGGACGAGCCGGCGCATGGTCCTGTGACCCGCTCGGCCACACGAAGGTTGCCGGTCAGCAGCCCGCCGCGGTGTAGCGGCACAGCAGCTCGGTGACCTGTCGGTTGTCGCTGGTCAGCCCGGGAACCCCGCTGTCGAGGCTGCCCGGGCGGAAGTCGCCCGAGGCCGAGGTGGCCAGGACGGCGCGGCCGACCCGGACCACCTGGAACAGCGTGCCGCCGACCCCCTCCCGGTAGGTGAAACCGAAGGTGAGGGACGACTCGTGGCCGGTGTCGGCGTCGAGGACCCGGAAGAGCCGGTCGTTCGCGGGGTCGTCGTCGGTGCCCGGACCCACCGGGCAGCCGGCCACTGCGTCGCCGAGTGCTGCGAGGGCAGCGGCAGCCTCGTCGACACCTTCGTAGGTGACGAGCTCCCGGGTCACGGCGTACTCGATCCCCGTCAGCCGGACCGCGAGCCGATCCGTCGACCCGCCGCCCGGCCAGGCCTGCGTCTCGCACAGGTCCGCGAACGAGACCCCTTCGACGTTCACGTCCGGTCCGATGACCTGGGTGTCCTCGTCGGTGGCGAGTCCGCGGTCGAGGGCGAAGCCGTCGGGGATGTCGTCCGATCCGGTGATGGTCTCCGGCGCGGCGGCCTCGCTCTCGATCACGCACGGGTTGGCCGAGAAGAGGCACATGGACTGAAGCGGAGCGCTCGCGCGCTCCAGCAGCAGGGCGGACAGGTCCGCCACCACCGCCTCGCCGCCCGGGGCGCCGTAGTGGGACTCGACGAGGAGGGCGTTGCCGGTGCGGGCGACCTGGACGAGGGTCAGGTCGCTGACCAGCCCGTCGTCGTGCTGCACCTGCTGGCTCCAGGCGAAGGAGTCGTCCGTGCCGAGGTCGACGTCGACCTCGTCGTAGACCTGGGCGATGCCCGAGCCGGGCGGGCCGCTGACGCCGTCGGTGGGGCACGCGGCGACCGACGCGCGCGCCTGGTCGAGAGATGCGCGGGCGGCGTCCTCGTCGGCGAAGAGGATCAGCCAGCGCTGCGCCCGGTCCTCGGACTCGCCGGTGTAGGTGAGCACGTCGGAGTCGGCGAAGGCACCGCTGAACCACGTCCCGCAGGTCGGCGTCAGCTCGCTTCCGGCCGGGCGCGGGGGCGTCTCGTACGGCGTCGGAAAGCCAGCGGCGAGCGGGAAGTCGGCCGGCACCTCGGTGACCCACTCGGTCGGCGGGCTGTCCGGCGTGATCGAGGGTGTCGGGGTGCCGATCGGTTCGATGCTGTGGTCCTCCCCGCCCCCTGAGGTGGCGACCACCGGAGCGCCGATCGCCAGGGCGACGGCGAGCGCGCCACCCGCGGCGATGATGGCGGTACGGCGGCGTCGCATCCGGTCGCCGCGCTTGCGGATCTCGGCGGCGGGCGGCAGGTCCATGGCGGGGAGTCCCTGGTCGAAGTCGTCGAAGTCGTGGAGGTCAGGCATGAGCGGCTCCCTCGTCGGCGGGTTCGGCCAGCAGGGCGGCCAGGGCGGCCCGGCCGCGGCTGAGCCGGGCCTTGACGGTGCCCTCGGGGGCACCGACCTCCCGCGCCACCTCGTGGACAGGCAGGTCGGCGATGTGATGCAGGACGAGGACCCGGCGCTGCGCCTCGGGGAGCCGCTTGAGCGCCTCCACCACCGCGACGTGGGTCTCGCTCGGTGGCGCCGAGGTCGCGGAGGACGACAGGGCGCGATCGGGCGCCCGGCGTCCGCGCACGGTGCGGCGCCATCGGCTGACGGCGAGCCGGTAGGCCACGGTGCGCACCCAAGCCTCGGGGTGCTCGGCACGGTCCAGCTTGCGGCGGTGCGACCAGGCGCGGGCGTAGGCCTCCTGGACGCACTCCTGCGCCTCGTCGCGGTCGCCGATCATGGCGTAGACCTGCGCGGTCACCCGCGATCTCGACGACGTGTAGAAGTCGTCGAACTCGGCCTCGTCCATCTCTCCTCCGGCGGTCTGGCGCGCCCTGCGTGCGGGCTGTCGGAGGGAGTACGCCCGACCGACGGCCCCGGTTGCACCGACGCCGGAAGTTTGTCAGCCGGACGGGGCGAGCTGGCGGAGCCGCTCCTGGGCACGGCGCACGAGGGTGACGAACGGGGCGGCGCCGATGCTGACGTCCTCCGAGGGCACGAAGGTCAGCTGCGCGACCCCGCCGCCCTCGCGGACGGCGGCCATGAGGAAGCGCACGGACCGGTTCTCGGAGACCTCGACGGTGAGCCGCCACACGTAGAGGTCGCGGCGCCCGCTCTCCTCGACGGCGATCTTCTCGACGTCGGTGCCGAGGTCGTCGTCAGGACACTTCGTCACCTTGTCGCGGATGCCCGCGACGAACGTCTGCGCCTGCTTGCGCGGCAGCGACCCGACCGTCTCGGACAGCCCGAACTCCGGCGGCAGCTGGGTCGCGGCCGGGATGACGAAGGTCCGGGTCAGCGACTTGGTGAAGCCGGGGCCGGTGAACTCGGTGTCGTCGCACCGGGTCGCGGCGACGTTCTCCCTGGCCTTGGTCGGCTGGGTGCCCGCCCAGGGCTCATCGATGGTCGGCACGGGAGGGAGGTCTGCCTCGACCAGGAGCGAGGGGTGCTTGCCGACCGGCACCGGTGCCGTGTCGTGAAGGCTCGTCGGGCCGGCGCAGCTGCCGGCGTCCGGCAGGGTGCACAGCCCGGTGACCGCGGTGGCGAGCAGGGCCACGCTCGGCTTGAGGTCGGGCTGCACGGTCGGGTCGGTGATCCCGGTGACGGTGTTGACCACGGTGGTCGTGAGCCCGCCGGTGCGCGCGACGCCGACCATCTGGGTGGTCACGGGCCGGGTCCAGTTGCGGAGGACCATCATGGTCGCCTCGTCGCCGACACCCCCGACGCGGTAGGTCGAGAGCAGCTGGACGCGAGGGCTCGCGCAGGCGGCGTACCAGTCGAGCGTGGTCTTGTAGGTCCGCTGCGCGACGTCCGCGTCGACCGAGGCCTCGGCCGACTGGCCGGCGGTGATCGGGCCCGTCTTGGGCGCGGTGCCGGTGAACGTCCGCACGAGGGCGCCGATCCCGCGCATGTCGGCGTACCGGCCGCCCTGGCAGGTGAAGACCAGGCCGTTGCCGTCCGTGTTGGTGCTCGTCGCGCCCTCGGTCCACGTGCCGGGGATCTGCGCGGACACCTGCTGGAGGCCGAGCAAGGCCTCGGGATCGAGCGGGTCGGGCGGCGGAGGGGGCGGTGGCTCCTTCTCCCGCGGGCCCGGGCTGCTGCCGTCGAGGATGCCCTTCGAGGCGAGCGCTGGGCGGGCACCGGTCGCGTCGGTCACCAGTGAGCCCGACACCAGGACGGCCGCGACCGCGGCCGCGACGCCGACGGCGGTGTGCGCGCGACGGCGGGCCGAGCCGGCGCGCATCACGATCGAGGGTCGCGGCCAGCGGACCGCCTCCAGGGCCGGCGCGAGCGACTCGAGCACGCCCCGGATCGCCGTGGACGGCACCTCTCGGTGCACGGCGAACTGCGCGCTCGCGGTCTGCAGGTCTCGCTCCGCGCTGGCGCGGGTGACACCCACCTCGCGCGCCATCCGGTCGATCGGGAGCGCGGTCAGGTGGGTGAGCAGGAGCACCTTGCGCTGGTTGGTGGACAGCTTGCCGAGCGCGTCGAGGGTGGCGCGGGTGTCGGCGTCGAGGTCCTTCTGCCTGGCCCACCACCGGGCGCTGCTGCGGCGCTGGGCGCGGGTCCACGCGAGGGGACGCACGTAGTCCTCCGGCTGCTCGAGCCGCGACACCTTGCGCCAGTGGTGCCAGGTCACGACCAGGGCGTCCCGGACAGCCCGCTGCGCCGCGACGAGGTCGCCGGTGAGCGCGTAGCTCTGCAGGAGGAGTCGTCCCCGGACGTCCTTGTAGAAGGCTTCGAAACCTTCCGGACTCCGTGGGTTCGAGCGGGGAAGCGTGCGGCGCATGGCCTTCCCACGGTAGCGACAGCCGCCTGAGACCGCCGATTCGCGGACGTCGGCGTGGCAGCGCCGTACGACGGCCGCCGGCCGCGAAGATTGAATGAATGACCGCGCTGATGCCCGACCGCACCCGCCCGTCGGCCGGGGAGCTCCGGAGCGACCTGCGCCACCGGCGCCCGCTCGTGCTCCTCGCCGTGGTCGCAGGTGCCGCCGCGGCGGCGAGCACGCTGCTGGTCTGCCTGGCCCTCGGGGTGGCCGGCTGGTTCCTGACCGACGCGGGCGCGCACGGCACGCCGCGCGACGGGCTCTGGGTCGGTGCGCTCGCCTGGCTGATGGCCCACGGCTCGGGCGTGCACGTGGCCGGGGCGCTGGTCTCGGTGATGCCGCTGGGCATCACCCTCGCCTGCGGCTGGGTGACCTGGCGGGTCGGCCACCGGCTCGGCGACTCGATCTCGGGTCATGGCCCCGACGCCCAGCGGATCGCCGACGGCGAGCGCGACTGGACGGTCCCGGCGGCCGCGCTGCTCTACGCCGCGGGCTACGTCGCGGTCGCGGCGGTCACCGTCGCGCTGGCCTCGACCGCGGCGACCGCACCCGACACCTCCCGCGTGGTCCTCTGGGCGTTCCTGCTCTGCGGGGTGCTGGGCGCCCCCGCGATCGCGATCGGCTCCGGCCGCGCCGCGATCTGGACCGCCACCCTCCCCGCCTCCGTCGTCGCCGTCGCGGCCTCGTGCCGCCAGGTGGTCCGGGTGTGGCTGGCCGTGGCCCTGCTCGCCTTCGTCGCCGCCCTCGTCACCGACTTCGACACCGCTCTCAACGTCGCCTCGCAGCTGCACACCGACGCCGGAGCCACCGCGCAGCTGGTCGTCATCTCGCTGCTGGTGGTGCCCAACGCCGTGGTGTTCTCCGGCTCCTACCTGCTCGGTCCCGGCTTCACCGTCGGCACCCACACGCTCGTGTCGCCCGGCGTCGTCACCATCGGGGCGCTGCCGATGTTCCCGCTGCTGGCCGCCCTGCCCGACACGGGGCCGACGCCCGGCTGGACCTCTGCTCTCGTCGGTGCGCCGCCCCTCGTCGCGGCCCTCGGTGCGATGAGGGCGCAGCGCCACCACCCGACGTACCGCTGGGAGGAGGGCGCGCTGCACGGTTGCGGGGGCGGCATGCTCGCCGGCCTGCTCTTCGGCATCCTCGCGCTGCTGGCCGGCGGCTCGGTCGGACCCGGCCGGATGACCGACGTCGGCCCACTCTCCGGCGCGGTCCTGGTGCACGCGGTCACGGCCTTCGGCATCGGCGGTCTGGTCGGCGGCCTGATCGCCACCTTCTGGCAGCGCCGACGGCTCGAGCCGCTGGAGCTCTCCGACGCCTCCGATTCCCCGTCGAGTGACGGGCCTGCGTGGTCGGAGGACGTCTCGGACCACGCTGGGACGTCACTCGACGACAACGTGACGGTGGCCATCCCGCCGCAGCCCGGGGAGGTCGAGGAGTCCTAGACTCCCCAGTCGTGCCGATCCCCTCGTCCGCGGCCGCGCCCGCGCGCGTCGTCGTGCTCGTCTCGGGTTCCGGCACTCTCCTCCAGGCGCTGCTCGACGCGGCCACCGATCCGGCGTACGGCGCCACGATCGTCGCCGTCGGCGCGGACCGTGCGGGCACGGGCGGGCTGGAGCGCGCCGAGGGAGCGGGCGTGCCGACGTTCGTGCGGAGCGTCAAGGAGTTCGCGGACCGCGCGGCCTGGGACGCAGAGGTCACCGAGGTCGTCGCCGGTCACGACCCGGACATCGTGGTGCTGGCCGGCTTCATGAAGCTGATGGGCGCTTCCTACCTCCCGCGCCTGGGCGCCCGCACCGTCAACACGCACCCGGCCCTGTCGCCGTCCTTCCCCGGGATGCACGGTCCGGCGGACGCGCTCGACTACGGCGTCAGGGTCACCGGTTGCACGCTGTTCGTCATCGACGACGGCGTCGACACCGGGCCGATCGTCGAGCAGGTGGCGGTGCGCGTGCGGGACGACGACACCGTCGACACGCTGCACGGGAGGATCAAGGACGCGGAGCGCGAGATGCTCGTGGCCTCGGTGGGACGCATGGCGCGGGAGGGGTTCCGGATCGACGGGCGCCGCGTCGTCATCGGGGGCTGAGGGCCAATACAATGCGGGCACACGACTGGCGCAGGTGGGAGGACCACCAGGGAGTGAAGTCGAGGCCATCGAACGCCTGGGTGCCCTCATCTTTCGAGTTGAGGAGTCCCTGTGCCTGACCCCCAGATGTTCGACAAGCGTCCGATCGAGCGAGCGCTGGTGTCGGTCTACGACAAGTCCGGGCTCGAGGAGCTCGTCCGTGGGCTGCACGAGGCGGGCGTGGCGCTGGTGTCGACCGGCGGCTCGGCCGCTCTGATCGAGGGGCTCGGCGTCCCGGTCACCAGGGTCGAGGAGCTGACCGGCTTCCCGGAGTGCCTCGATGGCCGGGTCAAGACGCTGCACCCGAAGGTGCACGCCGGGATCCTGGCCGACCTCCGCCTCGAGGCCCACGCGCAGCAGCTCGAGGAGCTGGGTGTCGAGCCCTTCGACCTGGTGGTCTCCAACCTCTACCCGTTCCGGCAGACCGTGCTCTCCGGCGCGAGCCCCGACGAGTGCGTCGAGCAGATCGACATCGGCGGACCCTCGATGGTCCGGGCTGCCGCCAAGAACCATCCCTCGGTCGCGATCGTCACCAGCCCCGACCGCTACGCCGACGTGCTCGCCGCGGTCGCCGCCGGCGGGTTCAGCCTCGCCGAGCGGCAGCGGCTGGCGGCCGAGGCGTTCCAGCACACGGCGACCTACGACGTCTCCGTGGCGAGCTGGATGAGCAACGTGCTGACCGACACCTCCGACGGGACCGGCTTCCCGGCGTGGACCGGCGCCACCTGGGACAAGGCGGCGGTGCTGCGCTACGGCGAGAACCCGCACCAGCCGGCCGCCCTCTACCGCCACTGGCGCGGCGGGCTCGCCTCGGCCGAGCAGCTGCACGGCAAGGAGATGTCCTACAACAACTACGTCGACACCGACGCGGCCCGTCGCGCGGCCTACGACTTCACCGACCCGGCGGTGGCGATCATCAAGCACGCCAACCCGTGCGGCATCGCGGTCGGCGCCGACGTCGCCGACGCGCACCGCCGGGCGCACGAGTGCGACCCCACCTCGGCGTTCGGCGGCGTCATCGCCGTCAACCGGCCGGTCTCGGTGGCCATGGCCGAGCAGGTCGCCGAGATCTTCACCGAGGTGATCGTCGCGCCGGCCTACGACGACGGCGCGGTCGAGGTCCTCCAGGCGAAGAAGAACATCCGGGTCCTCGTCTGCGAGGCCGACGCCCATCCGGACCCCGTCGAGTTCCGCGGCATCAGCGGCGGCGTGCTGATGCAGGTCGTCGACCACGTGGACGCCGAGGGCGACGACCCCGCCACGTGGACGCTCGCCACCGGTGACGCGGCCCCCGACGACGTCCTCGCCGATCTCGTCTTCGCCTGGCGCGCCTGCCGGGCGGTGAAGTCCAACGCGATCCTGCTGGCCCGCGACGGCGCGTCGGTCGGCATCGGCATGGGCCAGGTCAACCGGGTCGACTCGTGCCGCCTCGCCATCTCGCGCGCCGGCGAGCGGGCCGCGGGCTCGGTCGCGGCGTCCGACGCGTTCTTCCCCTTCGAGGACGGCCCCCAGCTGCTCATCGACGCAGGCATCCGTGCCATCGTGCAGCCCGGAGGATCGATGCGCGACGAGCTCACGATCGAGGCGGCCAGGGCGGCGGGCGTGACGATGTACTTCACCGGCACCAGGCATTTCTTCCACTAGGAGCGACGTTGACGGCACAGAGGCTCGACGGCACGGCCACCCTCAAGGCGATCAAGGCCGAGCTGGCCCAGCGCGTGGCCGCGCTCAAGGAGCGCGGCGTCACGCCCGGGCTCGGGACGGTGCTGGTCGGCGACGACCCCGGCTCGCACTGGTACGTCGGCGCCAAGCACAAGGACTGCGCCGAGATCGGCATCGAGTCGATCCGGCGCGACCTCCCGGCCTCGGCGACGCAGGCCGAGGTCGAGGCGGTGATCGACGAGCTGAACGCCGACCCGTCCTGCACCGGTTTCCTGGTGCAGCAGCCGACCGGCCTCGACGAGTTCGCTCTGCTCTCCCGGGTCGACGCCGACAAGGACGTCGACGGGCTGCACCCGGTCAACCTCGGCAAGCTGGTGCTGGGTGAGCCGGGCTCGCTGCCCTGCACGCCGATCGGGTGCATCGAGCTGCTGCGCCGTCACGACATCGAGCTGTCGGGCGCCGAGGTGGTCGTGGTCGGACGCGGCCTCACCGTGGGTCGCCCGATGGGGCTGCTGCTCACCCGCAAGAGCGAGAACGCCACCGCCACCCTGTGCCACACCCGGACCCGCGACCTCGCCGCGCACACGCGCAACGCCGACGTCATCATCGCCGCGGCCGGCGTACCAGGGATCATCAGCGGTGACATGGTCAAGCCGGGCGCGGCCGTGCTCGACGTGGGCGTCTCGAGGGTCGACGGCAAGATCGCCGGTGACGTGGCCGACGACGTCTGGGACGTCGCAGGCTGGGTCTCCCCGAACCCCGGAGGCGTCGGCCCGATGACCCGGGCGATGCTCCTGAGCAACATCGTGCTCATGGCGGAGCGCGCGGCCGGGTGACCTTCGTGACCGAGGAGCCACCCGCCGAGCGGGCCGATCGGGGCGGCTCGAGCCAGCCACCAGACGGGTCAGTGCCCACCCCCGACGAGATCGCCGCCGAGCTCGACGCGGCTGCCGAGGAGCACGCGGCACTCGAGGAGGAGCGGCGCTACCCCTCGACGATCGGCGGCGCGTTCTACCTGCTCGTGCTCGTCGTGGCCGCCGTCGGCATCGCGATCGTGTGGAGCGGCGACTGGCGGCTCGGCATCCGCTGCCTGGCCGGCGGGCTCTGCTTCGCCGCCCTGCTGCGGCTGGTGCTGCCCGCGCGTGACGCCGGCATGCTCGCCGTGCGCAACAGGTTCTTCGACGCGATCCTGCTGGGCGGGGTCGGTGCCGCGATCCTGTTCCTCGCGACGACGATCCCCAACCAGCCGGGCTGATTGAGGCGCACCCGCTCCGCGGGCGCGAAGCTAGATGAGCCCGAGCTCCTTGACGGCGTCGCGCTCCTCGGCCAGCTCGGCCACGGAAGCATCGATCCGGCCGCGGGAGAAGTCGTCGATGTCGAGCCCCTGGACGATCTCCCACTCGCCGTCCTTGCACGTGACCGGGAACGACGAGACGAGCCCCTCGGGGACGCCGTAGGAGCCGTCGGAGACGACCGCCATCGAGACCCAGTCGCCCTCGGCGGAGCCGAAGAGCCAGTCGTGGGCGGCGTCGATGGTCGCGGAGGCCGCGGAGGCGGCCGAGGACGAGCCGCGCGCCTCGATGATGGCGGCGCCGCGCTTGGCCACGGTCGGGATGAAGGTGTGCTCGATCCAGTCCTGGTCGCCGACCGCCTCGGCGGCGTTGCGGCCGCCGACCTCGGCGTGGAAGAGGTCGGGGTACTGGGTCGCGGAGTGGTTGCCCCAGATCGTCATGTGCTTGATGTCGGTGACGGGGGCGCCGGTCTTCGCAGCCAGCTGCGAGATCGCGCGGTTGTGGTCGAGACGGGTCAGGGCGGAGAACCGGTCCATCGGGATGTCCGGGGCGTTGGAGCGCGCGATGAGGGCGTTGGTGTTGGCCGGGTTGCCGGTCACACCGATGCGGACGTCGTCGGCGGCCACCTTGTTGAGGGCCTGGCCCTGCGCGGTGAAGATCGCGCCGTTGGCCGAGAGCAGGTCGCTGCGCTCCATGCCCGGGCCGCGCGGCCGCGCGCCGACCAGGAGGGCGAGGTTGACGCCGTCGAAGATCTGCTCGGCGTCGGCGCCGATCTCGATGCCGGCGAGGTGGGGGAACGCGCAGTCGTCGAGCTCCATCACCACGCCCTCGAGGGTCTTCAGCGCGGGCTCGATCTCCAGCAGCCGCAGCTCGATGGGGCGGTCGCCGGCCAGGGATCCGCTCGCGAGGCGGAACAGCAGGCTGTAGCCGATCTGGCCGGCCGCACCGGTGACGGCGACCTTCAGAGGGGAAGAGCTCACGACGTTCTCCTACGTGGGAAGGGCTGGCGTCAATGACGCTAGCAGCGGGAGCGTGCGGGACGATGGGAGGGTGGCGAGGCAGCGCGGACGGTACGTCGCTCTCGCCCTGGGCCTCGCGCTGGCACTCAGTGGGTGCGGCGCCGCGTCACCCGACAGCCCTCCCTCGGGCGTCGACGAGCTGACCATCCCGACCCCGTCTCCGGACCCCGCCGACTTCGTGCGCCGCATCGACAATCCCTGGCTCCCCTTCGTCCGCGGCCGGACCTGGACCTACCGGGTCAGCGGCGCGTCGACGGGTCAGCTGGTCATCACCGTCGAGGACACGACCTACGACGTCGCCGGTGTGGCGACCACCCCGGTGAGCCGCACCGACCCGACCGGCGACCAGGTCGTCGACTACTACGCCCAGGACCGGCGCGGCAACGTGTGGTGGTTCGGCCGGGAGGGCGTGTGGCTGGCGGGCCGCGACGGCGCCCGGGCCGGGCTGGCGATGCCCGCCACGCCGCGGTTCGGAGACGGCTGGCGCGCGGCGTACGACGAGGACGTCGTGGACGTGCGGATGACCGTCGAGACCCTCGACCAGGTGGTGGTGACCCCGGCCGGGACGTTCCGCAACGTGCTGGGCCTCGACGTCGTCAGCCCGCTCGAGCCCGGCACCGCGCGCCGGGTGTTCTACGCGCGCGGTGTCGGGCTCGTCGAGGAGCTCTCGACCGACGGGCCGGTCCACCTCGCCGAGCTGGAGAGCCCGGCGAGCTGAGCCACTGGCTACTCCGGGGGCCGCATCTGGGTCGTCTCGGTGCCCGGGTCCGCGGGCGGGACCGGCTCCGCCGGCGCCGCAGCGGCCTCGGGAGCGGGCGTCGGAGTCGGCTGCACCGGGGCGGCCTGGGCCGGCGCGGCCGGCTGCTGCCACTGCTCCAGGGGCTTCCACTCCTGAGCCGCGTGGTCCCACTGCCAGCCGTCCTGGATGATCGGCTCCTGCTCCCAGGCAGCCTGGTCCTGGGCGGCGGTCTGCTGGTTCCACTCCTGCTGGAACTGGTCGGGCGCCCCGTAGCCGGGCACCGCGGCCGGCGCGGACCGGGCGAAGACCAGTCCCGAGCCGGGCACCGGGTCGGTGCCGTGGCCGAAGAGCAGCGGGTAGAGGAAGCCGCCCAGGGCACCGCCGATGAGCGGGGCCAGGATGAACAGCCAGAGCTGGATGATGGAGTCGCTGCCGGCGAAGAGGCCCGGACCGATCGAGCGGGCCGGGTTGACCGAGGTGCCGGTGAGCGGGATCGCGACGAAGTGGATCGCGCTCAGCGTCAGGCCGATCGCCAGCGGGGCGAGGGCCGGGTGCTCGAACCGCGCGTCGGTCACGGCGAGGATCACCAGGATGAAGAGCAGGGTCAGCAGGAGCTCGGTCAGGAACGCCGCCCACCACGCGAACTCCACCGAGTTGGGGGAGTGCTCCCCGAAGAAGTTCTGGCCCATGTTGCCCTCGGAGTCGAAGTCCTTGATCCCGTGGGCCAGCACGAAGAGGAACAGCGCGGCGATGATCGCCCCGCCCAGCTGGGCTCCGACGTAGATCGGGACCTGCCGCCACGACATCCGGCCGCCCACCGCGGCGCCCACGGACACGGCGGGGTTGAAGTGGCCGCCGGAGATCCGGCCCACGGCGTAGGCCATGAGCATCACGGACAGGCCGAAGGTCAGCCCGACGGCGGCGAAGTCGACCCCGCCGAAGATGTTGTTGGAGAACACGACGGAGCCGCAGCCGAAGAAGACGAGGACGAAGGTCCCGAGCACTTCGGCGGAGACCTTCTGCACTGTGGTGGAGGTTTCAGCCATGGCGGCAGCCTAGGGCGTGCAGGGAACGTCTGGGTGGATCCCAGCGCCGTCCGGGCCGTGCGGGGGTGTCGCAGATCCGGCGCTGCCCCGCCTTTGCCCGGCCGGGGTCGCGGTGCGAGGCTGGCCGGGTGCCGACGTCCCGGCGACGTCAGGTATCTTGACGTCAAGACATTGTCCGAATGCCACAGCCCGCCGCCGCACAGGAGTCACCGCAGCCATGGCCAGGATCATCTACACCCACACCGACGAGGCGCCGCTGCTCGCGACGTACTCGTTCCTGCCGGTCATCGCGGCCTACGCCGCCAAGGCGGGTGTGGACGTCGAGACCCGCGACATCTCGCTGGCGGGCCGGATCATCGCCCAGTTCGCCGACGTGCTGACCGACGAGCAGCGCATGGACGACGCTCTCGAGGAGCTCGGCCGGCTCGCGCTGACGCCCGAGGCCAACATCATCAAGCTGCCCAACATCTCCGCGTCCGTCCCGCAGCTGAAGGCGGCGGTCAAGGAGCTGCAGGAGCAGGGCTACGACCTGCCCGACTACCCCGAGAACCCGCAGACGGCGGAGGACAAGGAGGTCCGGGCCCGCTACGGCAAGGTCATGGGCTCCGCGGTCAACCCCGTCCTCCGCGAGGGCAACTCCGACCGCCGCGCACCCGCGTCGGTCAAGGCCTACGCCAGGGCGCACCCGCACCGGATGGGCGCCTGGTCGCCCGACTCGAAGACCAACGTCGCGACGATGGGCAAGGACGACTTCCGCTCCAACGAGCAGTCGGTGGTCCTCGACGCCGACGACACGCTGCGCATCGAGCACGTCGCCGCAGACGGCACCGTGACGGTCCTCAGGCCCGAGGTGAAGGTGCTCGCGGGCGAGGTCGTCGACGGCACCTTCATGAACGTCGCCGCGCTCCGACGGTTCCTCGCCGAGCAGATCGCCCGGGCCAAGGCCGAGGACGTGCTGTTCTCGGTGCACCTCAAGGCCACGATGATGAAGGTCTCCGACCCGATCATCTTCGGCCACGTCGTGCAGGCGTTCTTCCCCACGCTCTTCGAGCAGTACGGCGCCGCGCTGGCGGCCGCCGGCATCTCGCCCAACGACGGCCTCGGTGCGCTGCTCTCCGCGGTGACGGCCCTGCCCGAGGGCGACGCGATCAAGGCCTCGGTCCAGCAGGGGCTCGACGACGGCCCCGACCTGGCGATGGTCGACTCCGACAAGGGCATCACCAACCTGCACGTGCCCTCCGACGTGATCGTCGACGCCTCGATGCCGGCGATGATCCGCTCCTCCGGCCACATGTGGGGTCCCGACGGTGAGGAGCACGACACCCTCGCGGTCATCCCCGACTCGTCGTACGCCGGCGTCTACCAGACCGTGCTCGACGACTGCCGCGCCCACGGCGCCTTCGACCCGGCCACCATGGGCTCGGTGCCCAACGTCGGGCTGATGGCCAAGGCGGCCGAGGAGTACGGCTCGCACGACAAGACGTTCGAGGTCCCCGCCGCCGGCGTCGTCCGCGTCGTCAACGGCGCCGGCGACACCCTCATCGAGCACACCGTCGAGCCCGGCGACATCTGGCGCGCCTGCCAGACCAAGGACGAGCCGATCCGCGACTGGGTCAAGCTGGCCGTCACCCGCGCCCGCGCCTCCGGCGCTCCCGCGGTGTTCTGGCTCGACGAGGCCCGCGCCCACGACGCCAACCTGATCGCGAAGGTCCACCAGTACCTGCCGGAGCACGACACCGACGGGCTCACCATCGAGATCATGACGCCGGCCGACGCCACGGCCTACTCCCTGGAGCGGATCCGCAAGGGCCAGGACACCATCTCGGTGACCGGCAACGTGCTCCGCGACTACAACACCGACCTGTTCCCGATCCTCGAGCTCGGCACCTCGGCCAAGATGCTGTCGGTGGTCCCGCTGATGAACGGCGGCGGCCTGTTCGAGACCGGCGCCGGCGGCTCGGCCCCCAAGCACGTGCAGCAGCTGGTGAAGGAGAACTACCTGCGCTGGGACAGCCTCGGCGAGTTCTTCGCGCTGGCCGCGTCGCTCGAGCACCTGGCCGGCTACGCCGACAACCGCGGTGCCCAGGTGCTCGCCGACACCCTCGACAAGGCCACCGGCACCTTCCTGGAGAACGACAAGTCGCCCACCCGCAAGGTCGGCGGCATCGACAACCGCGGCTCGCACTTCTACCTCGCCCTCTACTGGGCCCAGGAGCTGGCCCAGCAGTCCGTGGACAGCGACCTGGCGGCGGCGTTCAAGCCGCTCGCCGAGACGCTCGCGGCGAAGGAGCGGCAGATCATCGACGAGCTGCTCGAGGTCCAGGGCAGCCCGGCCGACATCGGCGGCTACTTCCGTCCCGACGCCGAGAAGGCCGCGCAGGTGATGCGCCCGTCCACGACGTTCAACGAGGCCCTGGCCTCGCTGTGAGCGACACGCAGGCTCCCGAGACACCGAGTCCGCCCGACATCGGCCGGCGGACGCTGACGCCGTTCGGCTACGCCGTGTGCGTCGCGGTGCCGATCCTGATCGCCGCGCTCGGCTTCACCTACCTCCACTTCCACTACGACAAGGAGCAGCTGATCGACGGCAGCCGGCTCCGCATCCTGACCTCCGACTGGGAGCCCGGCGATCCGGCCGGCGACGCCGCGGCGACCGGTCAGCTGGTCCTCGGCGACGACGGGTGCCTGCGGCTGAGCGCCGCCGACGGCACGGAGGTCGAGCTGGTGTGGCCGGCCCACTACGTGGCGACCGAACAGCAGGTCGGCAGGGCCGACCAGATCAAGATCTACGACGTCGACCGCCACATCGTGGCGCGGAGCAGCCAGGGCCTCGAGCTCGGTGGCGGCTTCAGCAGCGACATCTCGGCGTACGCCGGGCTGGCCTGTGCGCCCAGCTCGGGCGAGGTGTTCCTGGTGCAGTCGGAGCCCAGGATCGTCGACCCGACGCTGTCCTGAGCCTCGTCACGGCGACCCTCCGGGGCTACGGTGCCGATGGAGGCGATCCCATTGCACGAGCTGTCCATCGCCGAGAGCGTGGTCGAGGCGGTGCTCGCGCGCACCGGTGACCAGCGCGTGGCGGTGGTGCGGCTGCGGGTGGGTCGGTTGGCCGGAGTGGTCCGCGACTCCCTGGAGTTCTGCTTCGAGCTCGCCAGCGCCGGGACGCCGCTGGAGGGAGCCACCCTCGACATCGAGGAGCCCGAGGGGCGGCTGCACTGCCGCACCTGCGGCGACGTGAGCGCCCGGGACGACCTGATCCTGCTGTGCGACTGCGGCAGCGCGGACGTCGAGGTCGTCTCGGGCCGCGAGCTCGAGCTCGGCTCGGTCGAGGTCGCCTGATGTGCGCGACGTGCGGCTGCGGCAGCGACGAGGTCCGGGTCGACGGGGTGGTCGCTGACGACCACGACCACGACCACGACCACGGACACGGCCACGGCGCACGGGCACGGCCACGGGCACGGCCACGACGAGCTGCGCACCCACAGCCTCGACCTCGAGCAGCGGGTCCTGGCCCGCAACGACGAGCTGGCCGCCGACAACCGCCGCTGGCTGTCCGACCGGGGAGTCGTCGCGGTCAACCTGATGAGCTCGCCCGGCTCCGGCAAGACCACGCTGCTCGAGCGGACCATCCGGGAGCTGGGCCGGCCGGTCAGCGTGGTCGAGGGCGACCAGGAGACGGCCTACGACGCGGACCGGATCCGCGCCGCCGGGGCCCGTGCGGTCCAGGTCAACACCGGGTCCGGCTGCCACCTCGACGCCACGATGGTCCGTCGGGCCCTGGTCGCGCTCGAGCCCGAGGCGAACAGCCTGGTGGTCGTCGAGAACGTCGGCAACCTGGTCTGCCCGGCCCTGTTCGACCTCGGCGAGGCGGCCAAGGTCGTGGTCATCTCGGTGACCGAGGGTGACGACAAGCCACTGAAGTACCCCCACATGTTCGCGGTGGCGGACCTCGTCCTGGTCAACAAGGTCGACCTCCTGCCCCACGTCGACTTCGACGTCGACCGGCTGGCCGCCGACGCGCGGTCGCTGCGTCCCGGCGTCGCGTGCCTTTCGGTGTCGGCGAGGACGGGTGCCGGCATGCAGGACTGGTATGAGTGGCTCGCCGCAGCTAAGGGTTGACTAACCCCGGGGTGACGGGTGTGTTCTGGATCACACGGTGCGCACGGGAGCCATAGCCGATGACCCCGGCGTTCAACTTTGAGGCCCAGACCCAGCCCCGGAAATCGATGGTGCTGCAGTGCCCACAGCCGAAGCAGTCAAGGCGGAAGAAACTCTGATCCACGTCTTGTGGATCAATGCGGGGCTCAGCTGTGACGGGGACTCCGTCGCGCTGACCGCCGCCACGCAGCCCACCATCGAGGAGATCGCCCTCGGTGCGCTGCCCGGCCTGCCACAGATCGCTGTGCACTGGCCCCTGATCGACTTCGAGTGCGGACCCAACGGCGGCGCCGACGACTTCCTGGAGTGGTTCTTCAAGGCCGACCGAGGAGAGCTGGACCCGTTCGTCCTCGTCGTCGAGGGGTCCATCCCCAACGAGAAGCTGCACGACGAGGGCTACTGGTGCGGGTTCGGCAACGACCCGGCGACCGGGCAGCCGATGACCACCAGCGAGTGGCTCGACCGGCTCGCGCCGAAGGCGACCGCGATCGTCGCGGTCGGCACCTGCGCGACGTACGGCGGCATCCACGCGATGGCCGGCAACCCGACCGGCGCGATGGGCGTGCCCGACTACCTCGGCTGGGACTGGAAGTCGAAGGCCGGCATCCCGATCGTGTGCGTCCCCGGCTGCCCGGCGCAGCCCGACAACATGTCGGAGACCCTCACCTACCTGCTCTACATGGCCACCGGCCAGGCTCCGATGATCCCGCTCGACGAGGCGCTCCGGCCCACCTGGCTCTTCGGCCAGACCGTGCACGAGGGCTGCGACCGCGCGGGCTACTACGAGCAGGGTGACTTCGCCACCGAGTACGGCTCGCCGAAGTGCATCGTCAAGCTCGGCTGCTGGGGCCCGGTGGTGAAGTGCAACGTGCCCAAGCGCGGCTGGATGAACGGCGTGGGCGGTTGTCCCAACGTCGGCGGCATCTGCATCGGCTGCACCATGCCCGGCTTCCCGGACAAGTTCATGCCGTTCATGGACGAGCCGCCGGGGGGCAAGCTCTCGACCACGGCGATCGGCGCCTACGGCAAGACGATCAGGAAGCTCCGCCAGACCACCACGCGCACCCTGAACAAGGAACCCAAGTGGCGCAAACCGGGCACGACGCTGACCACCGGCGCGAAGCGCACCTGGTGAGGACGGGGCAACGACGATGACCTCCACCATTCCCAACCCGAGCACCTACACGACCGACGACAAGAGCGGTCTCACCGAGATGGCCTGGGACCCGATCACCCGGATCGTGGGCAGCCTCGGCATCTACACCAAGATCGACTTCAAGCAGCGAACGGTGGTCGAGTGCCACAGCACCAGCTCGATCTTCCGCGGCTACTCGATCTTCATGAAGGGCAAGGACCCTCGGGACGCGCACTTCATCACCAGCCGGATCTGCGGCATCTGCGGTGACAACCACGCGACCTGCTCCTGCTACGCCCAGAACATGGCCTACGGCGTGAAGCCCCCGCCTCTCGGCGAGTGGATCGTCAACCTCGGCGAGGCCGCCGAGTACATGTTCGACCACAACATCTTCCAGGAGAACCTGGTCGGGGTGGACTACTGCGAGAAGATGGTCGCCGAGACCAACCCGGGCGTCCTCGAGCTGGCGAACACCACCGAGTCGCCACACGCAGCCGAGCACGGTTACCAGACCATCGGCGACATCATGCGCTCGCTCAACCCGTTCACGGGCGAGTTCTACCGCGAGGCCCTGCAGGTCAGCCGCTGGACCCGCGAGATGTTCTGCCTCATGGAGGGCCGGCACGTCCACCCCTCGACGCTCTACCCGGGCGGCGTCGGCACGGTGGCGACCATCCAGCTGATGACCGACTACATCACCCGCTTGATGCGCTACGTCGAGTTCATGAAGAAGGTCGTGCCGATGCACGACGACCTGTTCGACTTCTTCTACCAGGCGCTGCCCGGCTACGAGGAGGTCGGCAACCGGCGGATCCTGCTCGCCTGCTGGGGCTCCTTCCAGGACCCCGACCACTGCAACTTCGAGTACAAGGACATGACCAACTGGGGACGCAAGATGTATGTCACCCCGGGCGTCGTGGTCGACGGCAAGCTGGTGACCACGGACCTGGTCGAGATCAACCTCGGCATCCGCATCCTGCTCGGGTCGTCCTACTACGAGGACTGGACCGAGCAGGAGATGTTCGTCGAGAAGGACCCGCTCGGCAACCCGGTCGACCGACGCCACCCGTGGAACCAGCACACCAACCCGAAGCCGCAGAAGCGCGACATGGACGACAAGTACTCCTGGGTCATGTCGCCGCGCTGGTTCGACGGCAAGGACTACCTCGCCCTCGACACGGGCGGCGGCCCGCTTGCCCGCCTGTGGTCGACGGCGCTCGCCGGACTGGTGGACATCGGCTACGTCCAGTCCACCGGGTCCAGCGTCAAGATCAACCTCCCGAAGACCGCGCTCAAGGGACCGGTCGAGCTCGAGTGGAAGATCCCGCAGTGGAGCAACACGATCGAGCGCAATCGCGCACGGACGTACTTCCAGGCCTACGCCGCTGCGTGTGCCCTGCACTTCGCGGAGAAGGCCCTGGTGGAGATCCGGGCGGGACGCACCAAGACCTGGGAGAAGTTCACGGTCCCGGACGAGGGGATCGGCTGCGGGTTCACCGAGGCGGTCCGCGGGGTGCTGAGCCACCACATGGTGATCCGCGACGGCAAGATCGCCAACTACCACCCCTACCCGCCCACGCCGTGGAACGCGAACCCGCGGGACTCCTACGGCACCCCCGGCCCCTACGAGGACGCCGTGCAGGGCCAGCCGATCTTCGAGGAGAACGACCGGGAGCACTTCAAGGGCATCGACATCATGCGCACGGTGCGCAGCTTCGACCCCTGCCTGCCCTGCGGGGTGCACATGTATCTCGGGGACGGACAGGTCCTCGAGCGGACGCACTCGCCGACGCAGTCGGTCGGCGCCGAGTAGTCGGGGACGACCATCGTCCCCGACGAGGCTCGAGACGACGTCCCTGACCTGCCCGACCTGAAGACCAGTGGCGCGCGGATCGAAGCGCTGCTGAGTGCGAGTGCGGCCGGAGGTGCGGTGGCGCTCGAGCGCGCCGAGGAGCTGGTCCGGCTGGTGGTGGACCTCTACGGCGCCGGCATCGAACGGATCATGGAGCTCCTCTACGACGGCGGGCGCCTCGACGACGAGCTGCTCGCGGCCCTGGCCGCGGACGAGCTCGTCGCCGGGCTGCTGGTCGTGCACGGACTCCACCCGTACGGCGTCGAGGAGCGCGTCGAGCGGGCCCTGGAGGGGGTGCGCCCCTATCTCGGCTCGCACGGCGGCGATGTCGAGCTGCTCGGGGTGAGCGAGGAGGGCGTGGTCCGGCTGCGACTCCTCGGGAGCTGCGACGGCTGTCCGTCGTCCTCGGTGACCCTCGAGCTCGCGGTCGAGGGCGCGATCCACGATGCCGCCCCGGAGGTGTCCGCGATCGAGATCGAGGCCGCCCCCGACACCTCGGAAGCGGGTCCGCTGATCTCGGTCGACTCGCTGTTCACCCGGCTGGAGGGCTCCGGTAACGGCTCGGCGACGTCGGGCTGGCAGACCGTCCCGGAGCTGGCCCGGCTGCAGGACGGAGGGGTGGTCGTGGTGAGCGGCCCGCCCGACCTCCTGGGGTGCCGGGTCGGCCCAGACCTCTACGTCTTCCTCGACCGGTGCGCGCGGTGCCAGTCGGGGCTGACGGGTGCGGTGCTGGCCCGTCGCCTGGGTGGCGACGCGGGTGATGCCCTGCTCACCTGCCCGGGCTGTCGGGCCCACTACGAGGTCCGCCGCGCCGGCGCGTGCGTCGAGGAGCCGGAGCTGCACCTCGGTCCGCTGCCGGTCCTGGTGGATGGCGACCGGGTCTCGGTCGCCCTTCCGGCGGTGGAGCCCGCGTGACGAGCGGGCCCTCGGGGCTGCCTCTGGCGACGCTACGACGGATCCGGGAGACCCGGCCCGTCGTGCGGGCCGGTGAGCGCTGCGAGATGTGCGCGCAGACCATCCCCGATGAGCACCAGCACGTGGTCGGCCTCGAGAACCGCACGCTCATGTGCACCTGCCGGGGCTGCTACCTGCTCTTCAGCGACCAGCACGCCACCCTGCGCTACCGCGCGGTCCCCGACCGCTACTTCTCCTTCCCCGACTTCGTCCTCGATGCCGCGGCCTGGGACGAGCTGCAGATCCCGGTCAGCCTCGCGTTCGTCTTCCGCAACTCGGTGCAGGAGCGGGTCGTCGCGTTCTACCCGAGCCCGGCCGGTGCCACCGAGTCCGAGCTCGAGCTGGCGGCCTGGGACCGGATGACCGCCGCCAACCCGGCGCTCGGCGTGCTGCTCCCCGACGTCGAGGCCCTCCTCATCTATCGCACCGAGCACGGACACGGGGAGTTCGGGTGCCTGCTGGTGCCCATCGACGTCTGCTACGAGCTGGTCGGCACGATGCGCACCACGTGGCGTGGCTTCGACGGCGGTGAGGAGGCCCGCACCGCGATGGCGGACTTCTTCGCCCGGGCCGAGGCGCGCGCCCGTCCCGCACCGTCGACGGACGCGGGCGACTCGCCATGACCGACCTGCGGTTCGAGGTCCTCGACGTCACGGCCGAGCCCTACGCTGCCGAGCCGCAGCTCAAGGTCCGGCTCGGGCTCAGCGAGTGGACCGAGTCCCGGATCCATGCGATCGCGCTGCGCTGCCAGGTGCGGATCGAGCCGCAGCGGCGCCCTTACGACGAGGCCGAGCAGAACGGGCTGCGGGCGCTCTTCGGCGATCGGGACCGGTGGAAGGACACCCTGCGACCGTTCCTGTGGATGCACAGCAACACGACGGTGCAGGGTTTCTCCGGGACCACGGAGATCGACCTGCCGCTGCCGTGCACCTACGACTTCGACGTGATCGGGTCGCGCTACCTGCACGCGCTCGGCCAGGGCGACGTCCCGCTGGTCTTCATGTTCTCCGGCACCATCTTCACCCGCGGCACGCAGGGGTTCGGCGTGGAGCAGGTGCCCTGGGACCGCGAGGCGCACCACGGCATGCCGGTGTCCGTGTGGCGCCAGATGATGGACTTCTACTACCCCAGCTCCGGCTGGCTGCGCCTGGACCACGAGGCGCTGCACGACCTCGCCGACTACCGGGCCCGACACGGTCTGACGTCGTGGGAAGAGACCGTCGGACACCTGCTCGCCCGCCGGGACGAGCTGAGTCCGGAGCTGTCACCATGACCGCCTCGGACCTCGGCCCCGTCAGCGGCCCTCCTCATGTCGACGTCGCCCGTCAGGTGGCCGATGCCGTGCTCTACGAGGGGTACCTCCTCTATCCCTACCGAGCCAGCTCGAGCAAGAACCACTCGCGCTGGCAGTTCGGGGTGCTGGGGCCTCCGCAGGCCGAGGCGCTGGGCCTGGGTGAGAGCCCGGCGATGCACCTCGAGTGCCTCCTGGACCCCGGCGACGCGCTCGACCCGGCGCACCTCGTGGTGCACCTACGCTGCCTCCAGCTCCAGCACCGGCGCGTCCTGGACCCTGCGGGGGTCGAGGTGCCCGAGCTCGTGGTCGGTGACGTCACCTGGCTGACCTGGGACGAAGCGGTCGAGCAGGAGGTCTCGTTCACCCTGACCCTGGCAGAGCTGGCCGAGGGGACGGTCCGTGCGGTGAACGTCGGCGGCGACCAGGTCACCGAGCCCCTCGTCGATGAGCGGGGCCGGCCAGTGGGGAGCGTCGAGCGCAGCCGGTGGCCGCTCTCGGCGCTGCTCGAGGCCCGCACGGTGCCGGTCGACGGTCTGCTCAGGGTGGGCCTCGACGTCGCGAACGTCTGCCATGACGCGGTGACGACCAAGGCGGATGCGACGCGGCGCTCGTTCATCGGGACCCACGTCCTCATCGAGGCGCACGGCACCGGGTTCGTCTCGCTCCTCGAGCCACCGGCGTCGGCGACCAGCGCTGCCGAGGACTGCCGCCAGGCCAGGTGCTGGCCGGTGCTCTCCGGGCGACCCGGCGACACCGACCTGCTGCTGGGGCTGCCGATCATCCTCTACGACTACCCCGAGATCGCGGGCGAGAGCCCGGGCGCGCTCTTCGACGCCACCGAGATCGACGAGATCCTCACCCTGCGGGTGCTGACGATGACCGATGCGGAGAAGGCGGAGGCGCGCGCAACCGATCCGCTGGCGCGGGAGATCATCGATCGCTGCGACGACATGTCGCCGGAGACCCTGCAGCAGCTGCACGGCGCGCTGCGCTCACCCCACGGATCGGCGGCGGCTCCGTCCGACCTCGGGGACTTCGCGTGGCCCGAGCTCACCGACCTCCGCGAGGTCGAGCCGCCGGTCTTCGAGACCGACGTCCCGTGGTGGGACCCGGCGACCGACGCCGCCGTCCGGCCGGACACCGATGCCGTCACCATCGCGGGCGTGGCCGTCTCGCGGGGCAGCCTGGTCCGGGTCCACCCCAACCGCCGGGCCGACGCGCAAGACATCTTCTTCGCCGACCAGGTCGCGCGGGTGACCGCGGTGCTGTCCGACGTGGACGGCAGCACGCACGTCGCCCTGGTCCTGGTCGACGACCCCGCCGCCGACCTGCACGAGGAGGCCGGCCGCTTCTTCTACTTCGCGCCCGACGAGCTCGAGCCCCTGACCGACCAGCTCCACGAGACCCAGCAGAGAGAGGAGATCGGTCCATGAGAACTCTGGGATTCATCACGACCGGCGTCGCGATCGTCGTCGCCGTCGGGTTGGTGGTGGTGCTCCTGATGTCCATCCCGGACATCAGGCGCTACCTGCGCATCCGCTCGATGTGAGCCGTTCGCCCACCACAAGAGAGGCAGCACCGTGACCGGAGAGCCCGAGGCTCCTGACCTGCAGGCCGGCGGAGGCTGGGTCCTGACCCCATGACCTCCATCCTGGTTGCCGGCATCGGCAACATCTTCTTCAGCGACGACGGCTTCGGGCCCGAGGTCGTCCGCCGTCTCGCGCCCCGGCCCGGATCGGGGGTCAGGGTGGTCGACTACGGCATCCGGGGCATGCACCTGGCCTACGACCTGCTCGACCACGACGGGCCGCTGGTGATCGTCGACGCCGTGCCAGGGCCCGGTGAGCCGGGGACCATCCGGGTGCTCGAGGTCGGTCCCGGGGATCTCGGCGAGGGGGAGTTCGACGCCCACGGGATGAACCCCGTCGCGGTGCTGGCCAACCTCGAGGTGCTGGGTGGGACGCTCCCTCCGACCTACGTCGTGGGCTGCGTGCCCATGAGCGTCGACGACGGGATGGGTCTCACCCCGGCCGTCGCGGCGGCCGTCGACGCGGGCGTCGCCGCCGTCCGGGTGCTGCTCGACGACCTCCTCGTGGAGGCCTGAGATGTGCCTCGGCATCCCGGGTCGGGTGGTGGAGCTGGTCGATGGCTACGCCGACCAGGTCGCCCTCGTCGACGTGCAGGGTGCCGAGCGGCGGATCAACATCGGCATGCTCGACGCGCCGCCTCGTCCAGACGAGTGGGTGCTCATCCACATGGGTTTCGCCCTCGAGGTGGTCTCCGAGGAGGACGCCGCGCGGGCGCTCGCCGGGCTGGAGATGCTCGGCAGCGGCAGCGCCGGCCGGGTCCGCCGCCGGCTCGAGGTCGCGGGAGTCGTCCAGGGCGTCGGGTTCCGACCCTTCGTCTATGCCGCGGCCAGCGAGCTCGGCCTCACGGGCGAGGTGCGCAACGACAGCTCCGGAGTGGTCCTCGAGGTCGAGGGCGACGACGCCGCGGTCGAAGAGCTGACCTCCCGGATCCGGCACCACGCGCCCCCGCTGGCCCTGGTCGAGGCGCTCGACGTGACCGAGCTCGCGACGGTCGGAGGCACGGGGTTCCGCATCGCCGACACGACTGTCTCCGGAGGAGGTCGGACCCTGGCCTCGCCCGACGTGGCGATGTGTGCCGACTGCACCGCCGAGCTGCACGACACCGCCGACCGTCGCCACAGGCACCCGTTCATCAGCTGCACCAACTGCGGCCCGCGCTACACGATCATCACCGGGCTGCCGTATGACCGGCCGGCCACCACGATGGCGCCGTTCGAGATGTGCGCCGCCTGCCGGGCGGAGTACGACGATCCGGGCGACCGCCGGTTCCATGCGCAGACCATCGCCTGTCGCGACTGCGGCCCGACGCTGCGGCTGCACGTGCCGGGACGGCCCGACCGCACAGGGGACGAGGCGCTGCGCGCGGCGCGGGTGCTGGTGGCGGGCGGCGCCTTGGTGGCGATCAAGGGGCTGGGCGGCTATCACCTCGCTTGCGACGCCACGGACGAGATGGCGGTCGCGGAGCTGCGCCGCCGCAAGCAGCGCGGCGGCAAGCCGTTCGCCGTGATGGCTCGCGACCTCGACGTGGCCCACGCCGTGGCCGTCATCTCCCAGGACGAGGAGGCGGTGCTCACCGGGGCCCGCCGCCCGATCCTGCTGATGCCGAGGCGGGCCGGCGCCGGCGTCGCACCCTCGGTGGCGCCCGGCAACCCCGACCTCGGAGTCCTCCTGCCCTACACACCGGTGCACGAGCTGTTGCTGGCTGAGGACCCGGGCGGGCCGCAAGCGCCTGCGCTGCTCGTCATGACCTCTGGCAACCTCTCCGGTGAGCCCCTGGTGAGCGACGACGCGGACGCGCTGACCCGCCTCGCCGGCCTCGCCGACGCGTGGCTGGTCCACGACCGGGACATCCGGGTGCCCTGCGACGACTCGGTGGCCCGCTGGGTGGCGGGCGCCGAGCTCCCGATCCGGCGGGCCCGAGGCTATGCACCGCTGCCGGTCGCGCTGCCGTTCCCCGTCGAGCCTGCCCTGGCCGCCGGTGCGGACCTCAAGAACACCTGCTGCGTCGCCGAGGGGCGCTACGCCTGGCTCAGCCAGCACCTGGGCGACATGGACGACCTCGCGACGCTGGACGCGCTGCAGGCGACCGCCGACCATCTCGAGCTGCTCACGAGCGTGACGCCCGAGTCGCTGGTCGCCGACCAGCACCCGGCCTACCGCTCCTCCGAGTGGGCCCGTCGACGAGCCGGTGAGCGGCCGGTGCACGCGGTCCAGCACCACCACGCGCACGTGGCCGCGGTGATGGGCGAGCACGGCGTGACCCCTGACCGCACGGTGATCGGCGTCGCGCTCGACGGGACCGGCTTCGGCACGGACGGGGCGGTGTGGGGCGGCGAGCTGCTGCTGGCGTCCTACCAGGGCTTCGAGCGGTTCGCCCAGCTCGGCTACGTGCCGCTGGCGGGCGGAGATGTCAGCGTCCAGCGGCCCTACCGGATGGCCCTGGCTCACCTGCGCAGCGCGGGGGTGGCGTGGACGCACGAGCTCGCGCCGTACGCCGCCTGTCCTCCCGACGAGGCGCAGGTGCTCGAGCGACAGCTGGAGACCGGGTTCGGCTGCGTGCCCACGTCGAGCATGGGCCGGTTGTTCGACGCGGTCTCGTCCCTGACCGGAGTCCGGCACGTCGTCGACTACGAGGCCGAGGCGGCGATCGCGCTGGAGGGGCTGGCGCGCGGCGTCGAGGCGGACCTGCCGTACCGCTTCGCCATCGACGCGACCGGTGAGCGCCTGGTGGCCGACCCGGGTTCCGTGGTCCGTGCGGTCGTCGCCGACCTCGCCACCGGTGTCGGCGCACCGCTCGTGGCGGCTCGCTTCCACGCCGGCGTCGCCGGTCTGGTCCTCGACCTGTGCGGCCGCGCGCGCGAGCGGACCGGGCTGGAGACCGTGGCGCTGGGCGGCGGCGTGTTCCAGAACGCTGTGCTGCTCGCCGCGGTCGTGGCGGGACTCGCCGAGGAGGGCTTCGAGGTCCTGCGGCCACGCCTGCTGCCCCCGAACGACGGTGGCATCGCCCTGGGACAGGTCCTGGTGGCCGCGGCGGCGGACCAGGACGACCTCAGGATCTCGGTCGGACAAGCGACCGAGGACGCGGCGAGGGCCGCCCGCGGTCTCGCGACCACGACAGGAGGAGCACCGTGACCACCACCCATGCACCAGCCGGCCTGATCGGTGAGGAGCTCAGCGACGACCTCGCCTCGGCAGCGTTGTCGCTGGCCCGCAAGTTCCATGCCGGCGCCACGCTGTGGGTGATCTCGCCACAGTGGGAGCCACACGCACACCACGTGGCGGTCGAGTTCGTGCACCCGGTGATCATGGGGCTGCGGGCGCTGCCCTCGGTCGCGCTGGTCGACCCCGACCCGGTCGCGCAGGCCAGGGTCGCGACCCGGCCCGGCGACGTCCTCCTCGCCGTCGCCTCGGCCGACGACCCACAGGTTCGCGACGCGATGCGCCGCGCCCCCGCCTGGGGGGCGCACACGATCTGGATCGGCTTCGGCCCACGGCCGCAGGCAGGCAGTGCCGACCACGTGCTGTGGGTGGAGTCCGACGACCCGATGGTCCCGGCCACCGGCCGCTTCGTGCTGATGTACCACCTGCTGTGGGAGCTCACGCACGTCTGCTTCGAGCACCCGGGCCTGCTCACGACCAGCGACGGGGAGTGCGCCGACGAGGTCTGCGTCACCTGCAGCGACGAAGGGCGGCTCGGCGAGGTGGTGGAGGCTCCCACCGAGCAGTACGCCCCGGCGCTGGTGCGCACCGCCACCGGTGAGGAGCCGGTGGACGTGTCCGTCCTCGGGGAGGTCGCGCCAGGCGACCTGCTGCTGGTCCACGCAGGCTCGGCCATCACCCGGATCGATGAGGAGCGGGAGGGGGCGCGATGAGCGAGACGAACCAGAACACCGACTTCCTCTACCCCTTCATCGAGGGTTCCGAGGACGATCCGGAGAGCCTGCTGGTCGACCTCGCGGCCTCGGCACGCGGCAAGGCGGAGGTCAGCGCGCGGCTGCAGCAGGAGTCGCTGGAGGAGTACGAGGACCAGCTCCAGCTGGCCGGCGCGGAGATGGCGGACAGGTTCGCGCGGGGCGGTCGGCTCTACACCTTCGGGAACGGCGGGAGCTCGACCGATGCGGCCACGCTGGCGTCGCTGTTCTGCCGGCCCGCCCGGGGACGTGCCGTCCCGGCGTGGTCACTCGCCGCGGACCAGGCGGTCGTCACCGCGCTCGGCAACGACGTCGGGTTCGAGCTGATCTTCTCCCGCCAGGTGATCGCCCACTCGAAGCCGGTGGACATCGCGATCGCCCTGTCCACCTCGGGCAACTCCGACGACCTGATCATGGCACTGACGGAGGCCAAGAGGCGCGGGCTGCTCACGATCGGCTTCGCGGGCCACTCGGGCGGATCGATGTCGACGAGCAGCGACGTGGACTTCTGCTTCACCATCCACTCCCAGAGCATCCACCGGATCCAGGAGAGCCACGCCCGGGTGGGGTTCCGGCTCTGGTCGATCGTCCAGGAGCAGTCCGCACGACGGGTCGCCGCGCTGATGGCGACCCACACCGGAGGTGGCGCATGACAGCCGAGCCCGCGACCCATGTGGATCGCGAGAACCGGATGCTGCTCAAGATCGAGGAGTTCCGCAAGCGCCGTCCGCGGTTGATCGACGAGGTGATCACGCTGGCGCACGGCGCCGGCGGCAAGTCCTCCGCGGCGCTCACCGACAACGTCTTCGTCGAGGCCTTCCGCAACCCCGAGCTCGAGCAGCTCGGCGACGGCGCGGTGCTCACCCTGCCCTCGCAGGAGAGGCTGGCGTTCTCCACCGACTCGTTCGTGGTGCAGCCCATCGAGTTCCCTGGAGGGACGATCGGCCACCTCGCGGTGCACGGAACCGTCAACGACCTCGCGGTCAGCGGGGCCCGGCCGCAGTGGCTCTCGGCGGCGTTCGTGATCGAGGAGGGGTTCGTGATCGACCGGCTCCGGTCGATCGTCGCAGACATGAGGGCGGCCGCCGACGCGGCCGGGGTGCAGATCGTCACCGGTGACACGAAGGTCGTCTCCCGGGGTGCGGCCGACGGTCTCTACATCTCCACCGCGGGCGTCGGGGTGATCCCGGCCGGCCGGGAGCTGGGCGCTCACCTGGTCAGGCCCGGTGACCGGCTGGTGCTGTCGGGGACCCTGGGTGACCACGGGATGGCCGTGATGCTCGCCCGAGGGGACCTCGCGATCGAGGCCGACGACATCGTCTCCGACACCGCGCCGGTCTCCGGGATGGTCGAGGCGCTGCTGGCCGCGGCGCCGGGCACACGTTGGATGCGCGACGCGACCAGGGGCGGACTCGGCACCGTGTGCAACGAGCTCGCCCAGACCGCCGGCGTCGGCGTCATCCTCGACGAGGAGGCGCTGCCCGTGGAGCCCCAGGTCCTCGGCGCCTGCGACATGCTCGGCATCGACCCGATCTACGTGGCCAACGAGGGGAAGTTCGTCGCGGTCGTCCCGCACGACCAGGCCGATGCCGCGGTGGCGGCGCTGCGGTCGCACCCGCTCGGGACCCGGGCCACCACCATCGGCCAGGTGGTCGAGACGCCGGCCGGAATGGTCGCGCTGCGCACGCCGTTCGGCGGCAGCCGGATCGTGGACATGCTCGTGGGCGACCCCCTGCCCCGGATCTGCTGACAGGAAGGTGTCGTCATGTGCCTAGGAATACCCGGTCAGGTCGTCGAGATGACCGACCCCGAGCAACACCTGGCGAAGGTGGCCGTCAACGGCGTGCAGCGCGTGATCAGCGTCCGGCTGCTCGCCGAGGACCGCCTGCTGGTGGGCGACTGGGTGCTCGTCCACGTCGGCTTCGCGATGGCGAGGATCGACGAGCTCGAGGCCCAGCTGACCCTCGACCAGGTCCAGAAGATGGGGGAGGACTACGTCAACGAGATCGACGCGTTCAACTCCTCGCAGATCGCCTGACCCGCCCGCCCTCCTGACCAGGGATGAATGAGGTATCACCGTGAAGTTCGTTGACGAGTTCCGCGACCCGGCCGCCGCGCGCGCCCTGGTGAAGTCCATCACCAGGCTCACCGCGGACGACGAGTTCAAGTTCATGGAGGTGTGCGGCGGTCACACGCACACGATCTACCGACACGGCCTCGAGCACATCCTGCCGCCCGGCATCGAGCTGGTGCACGGCCCCGGCTGCCCGGTGTGCGTGATCCCCATGGGTCGCGTCGACGACGCCATGTGGCTGGCCGAGCAGCCCGGCGTCATCTTCACCACCTTCGGCGACATGATGCGGGTCCCGGGATCCCGGGGCAGCCTCCTCGACGCGAAGGCGCGGGGCGCCGACGTACGGTTCGTCTACTCGCCCCTCGACGCCCTCAAGATCGCGGTCGACAACCCGGACGAGCACGTCGTGTTCTTCGCGGTCGGCTTCGAGACGACGGCGCCGTCGACCGCCGTCACCCTGGTCCGCGCCAAGCAGCTGGGCGTTCAGAACTTCTCCGTGTTCTGCAACCACGTGACGATCGTCCCGCCGATCCGCGCCATCCTGGAGTCGCCTGACCTGCGGCTCAACGGGTTCCTCGGGCCCGGGCACGTCTCCACGGTGGTCGGCACCCGTCCCTACCGGTTCGTGCCCGAGGTCTACGGCAAGCCGCTGGTGGTCGCCGGGTTCGAGCCGCTCGACATCCTGGCCACCGTGCACATGCTGCTGCAGCAGATCCGCGACGGGAGGTGCGAGGTGGAGAACCAGTACGGCCGGGTGGTGCGTGAGGAGGGCAACGTGGCGGCCCTGAAGCTGCTCGGCGAGACCATGGAGCTGCGGCCCCACTTCGAGTGGCGAGGCCTGGGGTTCATCTCCCAGAGCGCCCTGAAGATCAACGGCGGCTACGCGGAGTTCGACGCCGAGGAGCGGTTCTCCATGCCCGGGATCCGGGTGGCGGACCCCAAGGCGTGCCAGTGCGGCGAGGTGCTCAAGGGGGTGATCAAGCCCTGGGAGTGCAAGGTCTTCGGGACGGCCTGCACGCCGGAGACCCCGATCGGGACCTGCATGGTCTCGCCCGAGGGTGCCTGCGCGGCCTACTACAACTTCGGCCGGATGCATCGCGAGGCCGCCGAGATGGTGGGCCAGACCTCCGGGGCATGACGACCTCGGCCACCGCATGAGCGTCCCGCGCGGACACCGGCTGTTCGCGCAGTACGCGCACGCCCCCAACGCCCTCGGCTACTGCGGCCCGGACGGCGCCGCGGCGCTGCGGGCGGTCGCCGCGGGTGAGGGGGCGGACGTCGACGTGGCGACGATGGCCCGGGGCTTCTCGGGCGCGTGGCCCTACCAGCAGGTGCTCGCCGAGCTCGCCGGGATCGACGACCCGCTCGACGAGCGCGTCGTCCGTGCCTACTGGACGGGCAACGAGCTCACCGAGCAGGTCGGGAACGTCCGGTTCGGGACGGCGCTGCTCGAGCGGATCGGGCCCCAGGCTGGCCGCTACTGGGGCCACCTGACCGACGACCTGCTGGCGGAGGCGGCGCCGACGCACGCCTTCCACGTGTTCGGCGTCTACCCGTGGTCGCGGCTGCTGGCGACCGGGCAGCCCGAACCCCTGCACGTCCTCGACTCGTGCCGCATCGGCTGGGCCGAGGTGGTGGCCGTGGAGCCGGAGCAGCTGCTCGTGCGGCACAGCCACCTGAGCTATGACGGCGGAGTCCTGTCGCTGGGTCCCGTCGTGGAGGAGCGGATCGGTCACCGTGTCGACGGGACGTCCTTCATCGGCCCGGTCGCACCCGGAGACCGGGTCGCTGTGCACTGGGGGTTCGCGTGCGACCGGCTGACAGAGGGGGAGGTGTCGCAGCTCGAGCGGTGGACCCGCTGGCAGCTGGACGCGATGAGGAACCGGTCGGCGACTCGCGAATAGGACTTCGAGGCAGTCCCCGAGCACGATGGTGACGATGACGACCGCCCTCCAGACTCCCGGCGCGACCCGGGCCGCGCACTTCCGGCTCGCGGTCCTCGCGCTCGCCATGGGCGGCTTCGCCATCGGGACCACCGAGTTCGTGACCATGGGCGTGCTGCCCCAGGTCGCCGACGGCGTCGACGTCTCGATCCCGGTGGCCGGCCGGATCATCTCGTCCTACGCGCTCGGCGTGGTCGTGGGCGCTCCCGTGCTCGCCTTCTTCGGCGCCAAGCTGCCGCGCCGCCAGCTGCTGCTCGGGCTGATGCTCGCCTACGGCCTGTTCAACGCGCTCAGCGCGCTGGCCCCGAACTACCCGACCCTGGTGCTCGTGCGCTTCCTCGACGGGCTGCCGCACGGCGGCTACTTCGGCGTCGCCTCGCTGGTGGCCGCGAGCATGGTCTCTCCCGACCGGCGTGGCCGGGCGATGGCGCTGGTCCTCATGGGGCTCCCGGTCGCCAACGTGCTCGGCGTCCCGGCGGCGACCTGGATCGGCCAGACGTTGGGCTGGCGGGCGTCGTACTGGCTGGTCGCCGCGCTCTCCGCGCTCACCATCGCCATGGTGCTGGCGTTCGTGCCGGACTGCCCGGGCAACCCCGAGGCGACCGGCCGCCGCGAGCTGCAGGCGCTGCGCAAGCCGCAGGTCTGGTTCACGATCATCGCCGGGGCGGTCGGCTTCGGCGGCATGTTCGCGATGTACTCCTACGTCTCGCCGATGGCCACCCGCGTCGGGGATCTCCCGGACAGCGCGGTGCCGGTCTTCCTGCTGACGCTGGGGATCGGCATGGTCTTCGGCAACTGGGTGGCCGGTCTCGCCGTGGACTGGTCGCTCAAGAAGTCGCTCCTCCTCGCCCCCGTGGCGCTCGCGATCACCCTCCTCGCGTCGTGGCTGCTGCTGCCGGCCGGGTACGCCGCCCTGCCCGCCCTCTTCCTCGTCACCACCACCGGCTCGGTGCTCGCGCTCGGCATGATGATGCGGCTGATCGACGCCGCCGAGCACGCCGAGACCCTCGGCGCCGCGCTCAGCCACGGCTCGCTCAACATCGGCAACGCCCTCGGAGCGTGGCTCGGCGGGGCGACGATCGCCGCGGGCTACGGCTACCGGTCACCGCTCGTGGTCGGTGCAGGGCTGTCGCTGGCCGGTTTCGTCGTGCTCGTCATCGCGTTCACGGTGGACCGGGCACCGGCCGCCCACTCCGAGGCCGTCACGTCGTAGAGGGCCATGTCGACGTGGCCGTCGCGGATCCACGCGCCGTACCTCTCGATGCCGTAGAGCCGGAAGCCGAGCCGCTCCATGACCGCCCGCGACGCCGTGTTGCCAGCAGCGGCGAACGCCGTGACGCGCTTGACCTCCAGCGTCTCGAAGACGTGGCCGACCAGCAGTCGCACCGCGCGCGTGGCCAGGCCGCGGCCGCGCGCATCGGGGTGCAGCCACCAGCCGACCTCGCACTCGACGCCGGCGGTCCAGTTGAACCACAGGACGGTCCCGAGGATCTCGTCGTCGTCGGGATCGGCGACCGCCCAGGTGACGCCCTGGCCGGACGCCGCGAGCTCGCGTCGCCTCTCGACGTACGTCGTCGCGTCGTCCATCGTGTACGGCGCCGGCTTGTGCCCGAGCCAGTAGGTGGCCGTCGGCTCGGCCGTGCCCTCCTGGATGCGCGGGGCGTCGCCCTCCCGCACCGGTCGCAGCCTGAACCCGTCGCCCTCCAGCACGGGGATCTCGAGCCAGGTCGACCGCGGCTCGCGCGGGTCGTCCCTCAGCAGGGTGCCGATCCAGGCGTCGCGTCGCTCGCCGCGTTGGGGCAGGTAGTGGCGCAGGGTGCCCTCGACGGTGAAGCCGAGCCGCCAGGCCGCCTTGCGGCTCGGCCAGTTGCCGGTGAAGGCCTGCCAGACGATCGTCTCCAGGCCGAGCTCGGCGAACCCCCAGTCCACGAGCAGTCGCAGCGCGCGGAGGATCGCACCCGTGCCACGCACGTCAGGGTGCGACCCGTAGGCGATCTCGGCCCGGCCGGGACCCTCGTCGCGCAGCGAGACCGTGCCGGCGTACCGCCCCTCGAGCTCGACGGCGAAGCCCCACTCGGTCCCGTCGGCCCACCCGGCCGGCAGCACCCGCAGGCAGTAGTCCTCGGCGTCCGACTCGGCGTACGGCACCGGGACCGACGTCCACGCGATCGACACGGGGTCGGTGGACTGCTCCGCCATCCGCGGCACGTCGTCCGCCCGGTGCGCCCGCAGGGTCACGACGTCGTCGGTCAGGGTCGGGGCTGTGGTCGGGGCTGGCACATGGGCAGGGTGGTTCACGCGACGTCGAGACGCAAACACAATTCAGTTGCTGCCGGCTCCCCCGGTGAGGGCACCATGGCGCCATGTCCTTGCCGACGCCGACGCTGCGCACCGAACGCCTCCGGCTGCGGCCCTTCACGAGTGCGGACGCCGATGCCCTCTGGGCGCTGCACAGCAACGCGCACGTGCTGCGCTACTGGGACTCACCGCCCTGGACCGAGCCGGCGCGCGCCGGGCGGTTCCTCGCCAAGTGCGTGCGGCTGGCGGAGGACGGAACCGGTGCCCGGCTGGCGATCGAACGTGGCTCCGACGGGACCTTCCTCGGCTGGTGCGGCCTGACGGGATGGAACCCGGACCACCACAGCGCGGGGCTGGGCTACGTCCTCAGCGAGACGGCGTGGGGGCAGGGGTATGCAACCGAGGGCGCCCACGCCCTGCTGCAGTGGGGGTTCGACACACTCGACCTGAACCGGGTCCAGTCGGAGACGGACACCCGCAACCTGGCCTCGGCTCGGGTGCTCGAGAAGCTCGGGTTCGTGCGTGAGGGGACACTGCGGGAGGACTGCGTCGTGGACGGCGACGTGTCCGACTCGTGGGTCTACGGGCTGCTCAGGCGGGAGTGGGAGCCAACGCCGTAGGTGCGCCAGACGTGGCCCCACGGGACGACCGCGAGGATCACGATGACCAGGGAGCAGTTGACCAGGACGTCCGTGGTGGCGGAGTCGAGGTCACCCGAGGCAGCCTGGGGCAGAGCGACGAGGGCCAGCCAGAGGAGCTTCCACGTCGACTCGAACAGCAGGATGGGCAGCAACCTGACCGGGTGGAGCAGCCCCAGGAACGCCAAGAGTGACATGGCCGTGAGCAGGCAGAGGGTCACACCCTCATAGAGCGGCAGCGAGTGGGCATCGGGAAGCAGGGGCCACTTCACGAGCACGAGACCGACTCCCATGAGGAGGTAGCCGGCGCGCATCAGGTTGAGGCGGGTGCGAGACAGCTGTGCCGCGGGCTTCGTCGTAGCGGGCTGTGCGGGGGTGGCGACGGACATGCTTGCTCCTGTTGAGGTGAGGACGACCGCTGCTGGCCCCGCGAGTCGCGGGGCCAGCAGTCGTGCGTGCAGCGTCAGTGGGTGAGCACCGCGACGTCGGTCCGGTCGTCGGCCGTCTCGGTGTCTTTGGCGGAGCCCTCCACGCTCAGGTGGGGGAGTGCCCGGTCGAGCCAGGCGGGGAGCCACCAGTTCGCCTTGCCCAGCAGCGCCATCGTGGCCGGCACCAGCACCATCCTGACGAGCGTGGCGTCGACGAGGATCGCGGTGGCGAGGCCGAGCCCGAGCATCTTCAGGGACGGCACCGGACTGGCGACGAAGCTGAGGAAGACCACGATCATGATCAAGGCGGCCGAGGTGATGACCCGGCCGGTGCCCGCCAGGCCGCGGGCGACCGACTCCGCGTTGTCGCCGGTCCGGACGTACTCCTCCCGGATCCGCGACAGCAGGAACACCTCGTAGTCCATCGAGAGCCCGAAGAGGATCGGGAACATGATCACGATGATGATCGAGGTGATCGGGGTCGGGCCCTCGAGGCCGATCAGGCTGCTGCCCCAGCCCCACTGGAAGACTGCGACCAGGATGCCGTAGGCGCCGCCGATGGAGAGCAGGTTCATCACCGCAGCCTTGAGCGGCACCGCGATCGAGCGGAACACCATCATCAGCAGCAGGAACGAGACCGCGATGACGGCCCCGATGAACAGCGGCAGGGTGTCGGTGAGCTGGGCGTTGAGGTCGTCGGTGATGGCGGTGATCCCGGAGACGTAGACGTTGCCGGGGAGGACGTCGCGCACCTGGTCGATGGCGACCGACGTGTCCGGGTCGGCCGGACCCGTCGTGGGGATCGCCGTGAGGACGGCGGTGTCGCCGTCGGCCGAGAACACCGGCTCGCTCACCGAGACGATCCTCGGGGTCGAGGCGATGGTCTCGGTGAGGGCCGGGATGCCCGCGGCATCGACGCCGGAGGCACCGAGGTCGACGACGACCAGCAGCGGCGCGTTGACGCCGGCGCCGAAGCCCTCGGCGAGCAGGTCGTAGGCCTGGCGGTGGGTGGTCTCGGCCGGCGCGTCCCCCGCCGCCGGGAAGCCGGTCTGGATCCAGAACGCCGGGACGGCGATGGCCACGAGGGTGAGGACCGCGCCGATCAGGTAGGGCCACGGGCGGCCGGAGACCCGGTGGCCGAAGCGCCACCAGGCGGTGTCCTCGGCAGGCTTGGCCGGGCGGGGCCGGCGCACGAGGCGGCCGGTGTCGATGCGGTCGCCGAGCAGGGCGAGCAGTGCGGGCAGCAGGGTGATGGCTGCGGCGACGGCGAAGAAGACCATCAGCGCGGTGGACAGGCCGATCGAGGTGAGGACACCGAGGCCGGTGAGGGCGAGGGCCGACGTGGCGACGACGACGGTGCCGCCCGCGAAGACCACGGCCGAGCCCGAGGTGCCCATGGCCTGTGCGAGCGCCTTGTCGTTGGCCATGCCGGCGGCGCGGTTCTCGCGATGGCGGGCCACCACGAAGAGGGCGTAGTCGATGCCCACGCCGAGCCCCACGAGGCCGGCGACCGAGATCGCGGAGGCGGACACGTCCATCGTGCCGGCGAGCAGGGTGATCCCCCCGACGCCGGCCCCCACGGCGATGATCGAGAGGGCGATCGGGATCACCGCCGCGACGACCGTCCCGAACACGACGAGCAGCACGAGCAGCGCGACCAGCAGGCCGATCGCGGTGTGGCTCGAGGTCTCTGCCTCGGCGTTGAGGAACACGGCGTCGCCGCCGAGCTCGACGCGCAGCCCGGGCACGTCGGTCCCGGAGACGGCCTCGGACAGGACGGTGAACGCGGGCTTGCCCATCTCGCGCTCGGGTACGTCGAGCGTCAGCGTCGCGTAGCCGATCCGGCCGTCGTCCGAGACCGTGCCGGCGACGAACGGGTCGCTCACGGATGCGACGTGGTCGAGCCCGGCCACGTCGCCCAGCACGGCCTCGAGGTCGGTGCGGTGGTCCTCGAGGGCGCTGCCCTCCTCGGCCTCGAAGACGACCAGGGCGGTGCCCTTGGCCGCCTCGGGGAAGTTCTCGGCGAGCAGCTGCCGGGCGCGGTCGCTCTGGCTCCCCTTGGCGGCGAAGTCCTCGCTGAACGTGCCGCCGCCGCTGGAGGCGAGGAACAGCATGGCGACCAGGACGACCGCCCAGCCGGTGATGGTGCGCCACGGGTGCCTCGCACTCGTCATGGCGATGTTGCGGGTGAACCTGTTCATGGCCGGGCCTCTCGGTGATCGGGGTTGGACTGCTGGCCCGAAGCTAGGAACGGAGGTGGTGAGCGGTCCTCACCACAGGTGGTGAGCGAGGTGGTGATCTCTCGCCGCTCCGGGTCAGCCGGTGACGCGGGCGCCGATGATCCGCGCGCGGAGCCGGTGCAGACGGGGCATGAGGCCGTAGATGACGATCGGGACCGCCACGGTGGCGAGCACGAAGGTCCGCAGCACGCTCGGCACGTCGGCGAGGGTGTCGCCCAGCGCGAGGTTGAGCACGGTCAGGGTGGGGAACACCGCGACCCAGATCATCAGGGCGAGCTGGTGCTTGGTGGGCGGCGGGACGGTCGGGGTGGTGCGGATCTGCGTCATGTCGAGCTCCTTGGGTTGGTGGGGCATGGATGAGGAACAGGGGGTCAGGCGGGGCGGCCGGCCCGGAAGTCGTGCACGGCGGTGCGCAGGTCCTCGTCGACGAGGTCCGCGTTGATCGCGATGGCGGCGGCCGAGCCCTCGCCGGCGGCGGTGATGACCTGGGCTCGAGGGTTCACGGCGTTGCCGGCCACCCACACGCCCGGCACGCTCGTGAGCCCGGTCGCGTCGGCCGCGACCCAGCCGTTGTCATGGGTGGCGCAGCCGAGCCCGGTCAGCAGCTCGGCGTGCGGGACGAGGACGGGGCGCACGAAGACCGCGTCCCGGCGGACGACGCCACCATCGGCGAGCTCGACGCCCTGCAACCGGTCGTCCGCGACGACCAGTCGGCGTAGCGGGCCCTCGACGATGCCGACGGCCCGGGCCACCAGCTGCTCGCGCTCCTCCGCGGTGATCGCGCTCGTGTGGACGAAGAACACCACGTCGGCGGACCACTGCCGGAGCAGGAGCGCGTGCTGGGCGGCGTCCGGCGTCCCGCCGAGCACGCCGAGGCGCTGGTCGCGGACCTCATGACCGTGGCAGTAGGGGCAGTGCAGCAGGTCGCGCCCCCAGCGCTCGCGCACGCCGGGGAGGTCCGGCAGCTCGTCGCGGAGCCCGGTGGTGACCAGGACTCGGCGGGCTGACGCGACCGAGCCGTCGGAGAGGGTGAGCTCGAAGCGGGCGTCGCTCCCGGGCCGAACCCTCGTGACGGTCCCGCTGACCAGGCGCCCGCCGTAGCCGGACACCTCCTCCCGCCCGGCCGCGATCAGCTCAGCGGGAGGCAGGCCGTCGCGGGACAGGAAGCCCTGCATGTGGGCGGCGGGCGCGTTGCGGGGTGCACCCGCATCGATCACCACGACCGTGCGCCGGGCGCGGGCCAGGACGAGGGCTGCGGACAGGCCGGCGGCGCCGCCACCGACCACTGCTACGTCGTACTCGTTCATGGCTCGAGCGTCGCTGCCCGTCCCTGTCTCGACAACCATTGTTGCTGTTTCCGGGAATGGCGAGGTGCAATGGGCCCATGACGGAGGCGATCGGCGCAGCGCTCGACCTCGTCGGCCCGCGGCTGCGCAAGGTGCGCGAGCAGCGCGGCATCACGCTGACCGACGTCGCCGAGCGAACGGGCATCTCGAAGAGCACCCTGTCGCGGCTCGAGAACGGCCAGCGGCGGCCGAGCCTGGAGCTGCTGCTGCCGCTCGCGCAGACCTACCGGGTGCCCCTGGACGACCTGGTCGGCGCCCCCGAGGTCGGCGATCCCCGGATCCGCCTCAAGCCGCGCCGGGTCCACGGCCGCACCGTCCTCCCGCTGACCCGGCCGGGCGGCGTCCAGGCGTGGAAGATCGTGATCCCGGCCAGCCAGTCCACTCCCGCGCCACGCAGCCACGACGGCTACGAGTGGCTCTACGTCCTGTCCGGCCGGATGCGGCTCGTCCTCGGCGACCAGGACCTCGTGCTCGAGGTCGGTGAGGTCGTGGAGTTCGACACCCAGCTGCCGCACTGGTTCGGCAGCACCGGTGAGGGTCCCGCTGAGGTGCTGAGCATCTTCGGTCGCCCCGGCGAGCGCATGCACGTGCGCACCGGAGCCGAGTGATGCCGACCGCCCTCGTGGAGACCAAGTTCTTCCTCCCCGGGACCCGTCCCGGACTCGTGCCGCGGCCGCGGCTCGACCGCGTCCTGGGCGGACGGCGGACCAGGCTCACCCTGGTCTCCGCCCCGCCTGGCTTCGGGAAGACGACCCTGCTCACCGCGTGGCTCGCCGGCGCCGCGGACGGCGAGGCCCGAGCCCGGCGCACCGCCTGGGTGTCGCTGGACGAGAGCGACACGAGTGCCCAGGCGTTCTGGTCGTACGTGCTGACCGCCCTCGAGCGCGCGGCACCCGGCGCGGGAGCAGCGGGACTGGCCCTGCTCGGAGCCGGTCAGCCCGTCGAGGCGGTGCTGACGACGGTCCTCAACGAGCTCAGCGTGCTGCCCGACGACGTCGACCTCGTGCTCGACGACTACCACCTCGCGGAGAGCCCGGAGGTGCAGCCGGGCATGGCCTTCCTGCTCGAGCGGCTCCCTCCGCAGGTGCGGCTGGTCATCAGCACCCGCGCCGACCCGGCCCTCCCGCTGGCCCGCCTCCGCGCTCGCGGCGAGCTGACCGAGATCAGGGCGGCCGATCTCCGGTTCACCCACGACGAGGCGTCTGCCTACCTCGCGGACGCGACCGGTCTCGATCTGGACACCGGTGACGTCGCGGCGCTGGAGCTCCGGACCGAGGGCTGGATCGCCTCCCTCCAGCTCGCGGCGCTCTCCCTGCGCGACCGCCAGGACCCCTCGGGCTTCATCGCCGGGTTCGCCGGCGATGACCGCTACGTCGTCGACTACCTCGTCGAGGAGGTCCTGGACCGCCAGCCTGAGGAGATCCGTGACTTCCTGCTCGCCACCGCCGTCCTCGAGCGGCTGACCGGCCCGCTGTGCGACGCGGTGACCGAGTCTTCGGGAAGCAGCCAGGTGCTCGAGACACTCGAACGCCGGAACCTGTTCGTCGTGCCGCTCGACGACCGGCGGCGCTGGTACCGCTACCACCACCTGTTCGCCGACGTGCTCCGCACGCACCTGCAGACCGAGCAGCCCGAGCGGGTCGCCGGCCTGCATCGCCGCGCCAGCGAGTGGCACGCCGCCGCGGACGCTCCCGTCCTCGCCGTGCAGCACGCGCTCGCGGCCGGCGACACCGAGCGCGCTGCCGACCTGGCCGAGCTCGCGATCGCGGAGCTGGGCCGACAACGCCGTGAGTCGGTGATCCGAGCCTGGGCCGACGACCTGCCGGCCGAGGAGGTCGGGCGACGGCCCGTCCTCGCGATCGGGCTGGTCGGCGGGCTGATGTCCAGCAACGAGTTCGGCGACGTCGAGAGGCGGTTGGTCGACGTCGAGAGGCAGCTTGCGCTGCCTGCGGACCAGCTGGTCGTGCTCGACCGCGACGAGCTGAGCCGCATCCCGGCGGCCATCGAGATGTACCGGTCGGCGCTCGCTCTCAACTCCGGCGACCCCGCGGGAGCGATCGTGCGCGCCGCCCGGGCGCTGGAGCTCGCGGAGGAGGACGACCCGCTGGTCCCAGCGGCCGCTCCCGCCCTGTCCGGGCTGGCCTCCTGGGCCATGGGCGACCTCGCCGCGGCCCATGCCGGCTACTCCGTCGCCGTGGCGGGCCTCGAACGCGCCGGGCGCATCGCAGACGTGCTCGGCTGCTCCCTCACCCTCGCCGACCTGGAGCTGGCCCTGGGGCGGCTGGGCGACGCGGAGCGCACCCTCGAAAGCGCCCTGGCACTCGCCGAGCGGCAGCAGCCGGCGGGGGCGCAGGCGTTGCGCGGCACGGCCGACATGCTCGTCGCGCTGAGCCGCTCGGCCTGGCACCGCAACGACCTCACGACCTCGGCCGACCTCCTGCGCCGGGCCGACGAGCTCGGCGAGTCGGGCGGGCTTCCCCAGAACGCCTACCGCTGGCGGGTCGCCATGGCCCGCCTCCGTGCGGCCGCGGGCAGCTTCGAGAGCGCCCTCGAGCTCCTCGACGAGGCCGAACGGACCTACGTCGGCGACTACTCCCCGCCGGTGCACCCGGTCCACGCCACGCGGGCGCGGGTCCTGGTCGCGTCGGGGGACGTCGCCGGCGCCCTCGCCTGGGCCCGCCAGCACCGAGTGCTCGTGGGCGACGACCTCTCCTACCTCCGTGAGTACGAGCACCTCACCCTGGTGCGGGTGCTGCTGGCCCAGCGGGTGCCCGAGGCGCTCGGCGACGCGGTCGCCCTCGTCGAGCGCCTGCTGGCGGCGGCCGAGGACGGCGGCCGGATCGGCAGCGTCATCGAGATCCTGGCCCTGCAGGCCGCCGCACTGCGCGACGTGGAGCCGCTGGCGCGCGCCCTGACGCTCGCCGAGCCCGAGGGCTGGGTCCGGGTCTTCCTCGGCGTGGGCGATCCGGTCGGGCAGCTCCTCGAGCGGCTGGCCCACCAGCGGCCGGACTGGCCGTTCCCCCGGCACGTCCTCGAGGCGATGTCCGGGACCGCGGAGGCCGCACCAGTGTCAGGGCCCCTTCCGCAGGGGCTCGTCGACCCGCTCAGCGAGCGCGAGCTCGACGTGCTGCGGCTCCTGGCCAGCGACCTGGACGGGCCAGACATCGCGCGCCACCTGGTCGTCTCGCTCAACACCGTGCGCACCCACACCAAGCACATCTACGCCAAGCTCGCGGTCAACAACCGCCGCTCGGCGGTGAGCAGGGCCCACCAGCTGGGCCTGCTCGGCGGCCGTCGCTGAGGAATCACCACCCCGGTCACCACATGCTGTGACGCCCGGCCACCGCGTCGGCTCCTAGCGTCGCCGGTATGACCACTCCTCACCTCGGACCGGACGACGCCGGCTGGTACGAGATCCACCTCCAGGGCCGCCTCGATCCCCGGTGGGCGGTCTGGTTCGACGGCATGACGGTGAGCGCCGACGACGACGGCACCACCCGCCTCCGGGGGCCGGTCGCAGACCAGGCCGCGCTGCACGGCCTGCTGGCCCGGCTGCGCGACCTCGGCCTCCCGCTCCTGTCGGTCGGCCAGGTCCCCGCGGAGGGGCCCGCATGACCGCGGTCCCGGCGCCGCTGGTCGCGCTGCCGCAGGGCATCCACATCGCCAGGCCGTCGCCGAGTGGGGTGATCAGCCGAGCTGGCCGCGGAGTCCCTCGAGGTCGCCCAGCACCCACGCGCCTGCGAGCAGCCCTTCCGAGGCCGTGAAGAACGCCGCGCCGGCGTACTCGAAGCGTCGGCCGGTGGCGGGGATGCCCAGGAGCGGCCCGGTGTGGGTGCCGGCGTAGAGCAGCCGTGCTGCGGCCCGGTCGCCGTCGCAGACCAGGGACACGATCTCGTTGTGGAAGTCCGCGGACCCCGACCGGATCACCTGCCGGTAGTCCAGCCACCCGTCACGGCCGATCGAGACGGTGCCGAGCGAGCCACGGAACTCGAACGTGGACGACAGGACCACGGGCACCTGCGAGTCGTCCCAGCGGTTCCAGAGGTCGTCGTAGAAGGAGCGGACCAGTTCGGAGATGGCGGCCACGACGATGGAGAATGCCACCCATGTCCGCAGCCCCGCTCAGCCCACCCTCGGCCGAGCCCGAGGTCAGCGTCCCGGAAGCCGTCTCGGGCGGTGCCCGTCCGCGGGTCCTGTCGGGGATCCAGCCGACCGCCGACTCCTTCCACTTCGGCAACTACCTCGGCGCGCTGCGGCAGTGGGTCGACCTCCAGCGCGACCACGCGCCGTTCTTCTTCATCGCCGACCTGCACGCCATCACCGTCGAGCAGGACCCGAAGGTGCTGCGCGAGCGCACCCTGCGCGCGGCGGCCCAGCTGCTGGCGATGGGCATCGACCCGGAGCGCTCCGCGATCTTCATCCAGAGCCAGATCCCGGCGCACGCGCAGGGCGCCTGGGTGCTGCAGTGCCTGACCGGTTTCGGCGAGGCGCGGCGGATGACGCAGTTCAAGGACAAGTCGTCGAAGGGTGGCGAGGGTGCGGCGAGCGTCGGTCTGTTCACCTACCCCGTCCTGCAGGCGGCCGACATCCTGCTCTACCGGCCGCACTACGTCCCCGTGGGAGAGGACCAGCGCCAGCACCTCGAGCTGACGCGCGATCTCGCACAGCGGTTCAACAGCCGCTACAAGAAGACGCTGCGGCTGCCCGAGCCCTACATCCTCAAGGCGACCGCGAAGATCGGCGACCTGCAGAACCCCACCGCCAAGATGTCCAAGTCGGCCTCCAGCCCGGCCGGGATCGTCGAGATGCTCGATGACCCGCGGGTCAGCGCGAAGAAGATCCGCAGCGCGGTCACCGACTCGGGGAGCGAGATCCGCTTCGACCAGGAGGAGAAGCCGGGCATCAGCAACCTGCTCACCATCTACAGCTCCCTCACCGCGACCAGCGTCCAGGACCTCGAGGAGCAGTACGCCGGCAAGGGCTACGGCGACCTCAAGAAGGACCTCGGCGACGTCGTCGTCGACTTCGTGACGCCCTTCCGCGACCGGACCCTGGAGCTGCTCGACGACCAGGCCCATCTCACCCAGGTGCTCGAGCAGGGCCGTCAGCAGGCGCAGGCGGTCGCGCAGGGCACGCTTGACGACATCTATCAGCGCGTGGGGTTCGTGGCGACGCCCAAGCAGTGACTGAGTAGGTTTGGTCTTCGTGCCGACGATCGGAGTGGCGCTCGCCATCCCCGAGCCCTGGGCCACCGAGCTCCAGGACTACCGCACCAGCGTCGGTGACGCGATGGCTGCGACCATCCCGACCCACATCACGCTGGTCCCACCGACCGAGGTGACCGACGACGAGCTCGGCGAGATCGAGGCGCACCTCGAGGACGCCGCGACGACCGTCTCGGCCTTCGAGGTCCACCTGCGCGGCACCGGCACCTTCCGCCCGGTCTCGCCGGTCGTCTTCGTGACGGTGGTCGAGGGCATCTCCCAGTGCGAGCAGCTCGCGGCCGCCGTACGCCGCGGCCCGCTCGACGTCGACCTGGCCTTTCCCTACCACCCGCACGTCACCATCGCCCACGACATCGCGGAGGCCCGCCTCGACCAGGCCTTCGAGGAGCTCGCCGGCTTCGAGTGCGAGTTCGACGTCGAGGACTTCCAGCTCTACGTCCACCATGACGAGCTCGGCTGGACTCCGACGCGGTACTTCCCGCTCCGCTCGGGTACCTGACCCGCATGGCCGCCTTCGTCGACCGGGTGAAGGCCCGCATCCAGGTGGTGCGTGAGCGCCACCCGGCGATCGACCACGTCCTGCGGATGCAGGAGCACTACGGCGAGACGAAGGCGGGCCAGCAGGCCGGCGCGGTCACCTACTTCGGCTTCCTGTCCGTCTTCCCGGTCCTGGCGCTCGCCTTCTTCGTCGTCGGGTGGGTCTCGAAGGTCTTCCCCGATGCCCAGGACACGTTGGTCACGGCGATCGGCGAGATGTTCCCGGGCATCATCGGCGGCGGGGACAACCAGATCCAGCTCCAGGACATCCAGGACTCGGCGGGCACGGTCGGGGTGATCGGACTGGTCGGCGTCCTCTACTCGGGCCTCGGCTGGCTCTCGGCCCTGCGAGACGCCCTCATCGCCGTCTTCGAGCTGCCCGAGCGCGAGCAGCCGAGCTTCGTGATGGGCAAGGTTCGCGACCTGATCACCCTGGGCATCATCGGTGCCGTCCTGCTCTTCGCGGTCGCATTCACCGGGATCGTCTCCGGGTTCTCCGAGGACCTGCTCAGCTGGGCCGGCCTCAGCACCGAGCTCGGCTGGCTGGTCCAGGTGCTGGCCATCGCCCTGGGGCTGCTCGCGAACGCCGCGCTCTTCTTCGTGATGTTCCGGTTGCTCGCCGCGCCCGAGCTGCCCAAGCGGGCGATGTGGTCCGGCGCCCTGCTCGGCGCGGTCGGCTTCGAGCTCCTCAAGCAGGTGTCGAACCTGCTCATCAAGTCGACCCAGGGGCAGCCGGCGTTCCAGGTCTTCGGGCTCGCGCTGATCCTCCTGGTCTGGATCAACTACTTCTCGCGGATCGTCCTGTACGCCGCGTCGTGGGCCTGGTCGCACCCCGTGGCCCGCGAGCAGCGGGTGCCCGAACCCGCGGATCCGGTCCAGGGGCCGCGGCTGCCGTCGGTCGACGAGCTCGCCGACGCGACCGGCGAGGACGGGAGGTTCAAGAAGGGCGCCTTCGCCGCCGGTGCCGCCATCGGTGCGGCCGCCGCCACCGCGGTCGCGCGGGCGGGTCGCGGCGAGAACGACTGACATTCTCGCGGGAGAATGTATCTCCGCGAGGGTCGGATCCGGCCGACGCACTCGTAGCAGGGGTGAGCGGCCAGCCACCCGGGCGCCGCCCGACGCAGGAGATGACCGAGATGCCGCACCCCGAGCCCGTGGCCCGCCTTCTTCACGACCTCATCGAGCCGATCTGTCTGGTCAACTTCTTCTCCGACGAGCCGAACGAGGCGATGGCGGCGCTCGGTTTCGAGGGCTACTGGGACGGCTACTTCGCCGGTCGCGGCGGGCCGCTGGGCCTGGTCCCTGCCGAGGTGGTCGACGCCGCGTTCTACAGCTTCGCCGACGGCGAGGTGGCCCGCCACATCCCCAGTGTCTGGGAGACGACCACGCCTGGAGCGGCGTACACCGCTCGCCTGGGCGGCTGCGTGGCGGCGCTGCGCCGGATCCTCGGCGAGCTCGCCGACTCACCCGGCCTCGCGCGCGCCGCGCTGCTCCTCGCCCGGACGGCGTCGAGCGCGCCCACCGAGGGACGCGTCATGTACGCCGGCCTCCGGTCCGTCCCCGTTCCCGAGGAGCCCGTCGCCCGCCTCTGGCACGCCGCCAACATGCTCCGCGAGCACCGCGGCGACGGCCACATCGCCGCTCTGGTCGCCCACCGCATCGGTGGCACGGAGGCCCACGTGCTCAGCGCGCTCGACCAGGGCATCTACCCGGCGGAGTCCTTCGGCCGGATCCACCACCTGCCGAAGGCCCGGCTGGCAGACGTCATGGGCGGCCTGCGCGCCCGCGGCCTCCTCGATGCCACCGGCCGGTTCACCGACGCGGGCCGGGAGACCAAGGCGAGCATCGAGTCGATGACCGACGAGCTCGCCGAGGCGCCGTACGACGGCCTGACGCCGGCTGAGCTCGACCAGCTGGTCGCCGACCTCGAGCCCCTCGCGGCCGCCCTCAGCGCCGTCGGCTCGAGCTAGTGGTGACCACTAGCATCTCGAGATCGCGGGTCCCGTGCTGCTGTTTTCCGTACCGCTGCTGGGACCGTGGCAATCTCGGTCGCTTTCGCGCTTGACCGCGGCGACGATGGTGTCGTGATCACCCGCGAGCGGCTCCTGGCTGCCTATGACGAGCAGCTGCGTACGGACGCAGAGACACCGAGCGCCGTCTCGGTGCGCCGGGTCGGTCCTCTGCGGCTGGCGACATTCGCAGGAGGCCGCGGCTTCGTGACCTACCGGGACCTCGGTGGGAACGACGCGAAGGGGATCGCACAGCTGGTGGCCGCAGCCGTTGCCCACTTCCAGGCCGACCCCGACATCACGCGTGCGGAGTGGAAGACGCGGGGTCACGACCGAGCGCCTGGACTGTCCGAGGCGCTGCTCGCACACGGGTTCACGCCTGACGAGCCGGAGTCGATCATGATTGGCGAGGCTGCCGGGCTCGTCATGGAGGTGCCGCTGCCCGCCGGAGTGACCCTGCGGCAGGTCACTGACGAGAGTGACGTCCGGGCCATGTCCGCGATGGCGAGCGAGGTCTTCGGGGACCCGGTGACCGAGACGACCGGCGACGACCTGCTGCGTCGGCTGGCCGATCGCGATGGCATGGAGCTGTGGGTCGCGGAGGCCGACGCCGAGATCGTCGGCGCGGGCCGGCTCGAGCCCGTCCCCGGCACCGAGTTCGCTGGTGTCTGGGGAGGCGCGACGCGGGCGGCCTGGCGTGGCCGCGGGATCTACCGTGCCCTCACCGCGGCTCGGGCCGCATCGGCCGTGGCCATGGGGAAGACGTTGATCCACAGTGACTCGACGGAGTTCTCCCGACCGATCCTCGAGAGATCCGGGCTGGTCAAGGTATCGACGACCACGCCGTACATGTGGCGTCGCTGAACACCCCGCTCGAGTGGTCGTGAGCGGGGTCCGGGGCGGGGTGGTCAGGGTTCGCCGAAGTGGGCGCGGAAGTCGCGGGCGTGACGTCGTCGTTCAGCGTCGGGGGTGACGTCGATCGTGCCGGTGGCGTCCTTGAGGTACTCGTGGCCGAGCGGGCTGTGCCAGAGGTGGACGCCGGGTTCGACGGTCGCATAGGTCCAGCCGCCGGTGGTCTTCGCGCGGTGGTGGCTGCGGCACATCGGCGCGAGGTTGCAGGAGCAGGTGGGTCCGTCGTCGGCGTGGGGGACGCGGTGCTCGCAGTCGCACTTCTCGGCGGGTCGGAAGCAGAACGGGAACGCGCACACGAGGTCGCGTAGCTGGGTCTGGAGCCTGAGGCGTGCTGAGGCTTCGTAGGCGGTGACGTGGAGGTGCTCGGCCAGGTCCAGGACGGGTTGGACGGTGATGACGGCGTCTGGGTGGGCGCACCATTCGCGGACCTGCTCTGCGGTGATGGGGCCGCGGGTCTCCTGGAGCCGGGCGATCCCGCCGCCGGCGCCGAGGACGGCGGCGTGCTCGAGGTGCACGTGCAGGACGACTTCACGCTTGCGCCGCGCCGTCGGCTGGCCACCGTTCTCGCTCAGGTCGAGGGTGGGCTGGTTCCGGGCGAGGTTCCCGACGGCCTTGGCCCGACGTACGTCGAGGGAGTCGGCCGAACCCAACTGGAGTTGTGCGTGGGCGTCGGCGGCGACCGCGGCCTCGAGGTCGAGGGCGTCGGCGAGGTCGACGTTACCGTCGATGCGGACCCTCGCGTCGACGCCGACCTGGTCGAGGTCGATGTCGAAGTGGCCGGCCTCGGCGGCCGCGAGGCGCTCGGCTTCAGTGGCTTCGGGGTCGAACCGTGCCTTGGCTTCGGTGATGAGCCGGGCCAATGGGGCCGGGCCGATCTTGTGCGCGAACGGGGCGACCATCTCGTCCACGAACACCGCGGCCGCGGGTGAGAGACAGGGAGTCCATCGAGTGCATCGAGGCCCAGCGGGCGGCTAGCTGCATCACGTCCCGGGCGGCGTCGTCCTCGTCCCGTTTCCGAGCCCGGGCAGCCGCCAGCACCGAGGCGGGGTCGTCTGCTCCAGAGAGGCAGATCGGGTCCAGGGTCGAGGTCATCGTGGGACCAACTCAACCAGCGACCACCGACAGTCGGACCCCGAAATCGGGGTTGTCCACAGGGGTCTCGGAAACTTTTTCAAAAAGTTCTCCGGGCCAGGATCGGGGCGGTTTCCAGCGCGGGCTGCGGAGGTCTCGACAAGCTCGACCAACAGCGGGTCGAGTCCCAGCCCATCCTTGCGAGGTTTCGAGACGGTTGCTGCGCGACCTCCTCAACCAGCGAGCGGCGCACGCCACCCGATCCCCCCGCTGCAGCCTGGGGGCTAGTGCCCGTGCCGCATCGCCGCGAACAGGTCGGCGTTGAGGCGGGAGATCACGTCGAGGGGGATCTCCTTGGGGCAGGCGGCGGTGCACTCGCCGATGTTGGTGCAGCCGCCGAAGCCCTCCGCGTCGTGCTGGCCGACCATGTGCACGACGCGGCGGTCGCGCTCGGCCTGACCCTGGGGGAGCTCGCCGAGGTGGGTGATCTTGGCGCCCAGGAACAGGGAGGCCGAGCCGTTGGGGCAGGCGGCGACGCAGGCGCCGCAGCCGATGCAGGTGGCAGCGTCGAAGGCGCGGTCGGCCTTGTCCTTCGGGACTGGGACGGCGTGCGCGTCCGGCGCGGCTCCGGTGTTGACGGAGATGTAGCCCCCCGAGGCGATGATCCGGTCGAAGGCGCGTCGGTCGACGACGAGGTCCTTGATCACGGGGAACGGGTCCGCGCGCCAGGGCTCGATGACGATCTCGTCGCCGTCCTCGAACGAGCGCATGTGCAGCTGGCAGGTGGTGGTGACCTCGGGGCCGTGCGCCTGACCGTTGATCATCAGCCCGCACATGCCGCAGATGCCCTCGCGACAGTCGGAGTCGAAGGCGACCGGCTCCTCGCCCCGGCCGATGAGCTGCTCGTTGAGGACGTCGAGCATCTCCAGGAACGACATGTCCTCGGAGACGTCGTCGAGCTCGTAGGTCGCCATGGCGCCGGCCGAAGCCGCGTCGGGCTGGCGCCAGATCTTGAGGGTCACCTTCACTTGTAGCTCCGCTGCTTCAGCTCGACGAAGTCGTAGGTCAGGTGCTCCTTGTGCAGCACCGGTGTCCCCATCTCGGACGACCCGGCCTCACCGGCCCACTCCCAGGCGGCGACGTAGGCGTACTGGTCGTCATGGCGCAGCGCCTCGCCGTCCTCGGTCTGCGACTCGGCCCGGAAGTGGCCGCCGCACGACTCGCGGCGGTTGAGGGCGTCGATGCACATGAGCTCGCCGAGCTCGAGGAAGTCCGCGAGCCGGCCGGCGCGCTCGAGCGACTGGTTGAGGCTCTCGGCCGAGCCGAGCACCTTCACGTTGCGGTGGAAGTCCTCGCGCAGGCCGCGGATCAGGTCGATCGCCTTGCGCAGGCCGTCCTCCGAGCGCTCCATGCCGCAGTACTCCCACATGATGTTGCCCAGCTCGCGGTGGTAGGAGTCGACGCTGCGGGTGCCGTTGGTCGACAGGAACGCCGTGACCCGGTCACGCACCGACTCCTGCGCCTCGACCACGGCGGGGTGGTCCTCCGGCACCCGGTCGAAGGGGCCGTCGGCGAGGTAGTCGCGGATCGTGTTGGGCAGCACGAAGTAGCCGTCGGCCAGTCCCTGCATCAGCGCGGACGCGCCCAGCCGGTTGGCGCCGTGGTCGGAGAAGTTGGCCTCGCCGGTGACGAACAGCCCGGGAATGGTGGCCTGGAGGTCGTAGTCCACCCAGAGCCCGCCCATCACGTAGTGGACCGCGGGATAGATCCGCATCGGCACCACGTAGGGGTCCTCGCCCGTGATCCGGGCGTACATGTCGAAGAGGTTGCCGTACTTCGACTCGATGGCCTCGCGGCCGAGCCGCTCCATCGCCTCGGCGAAGTCGAGGTAGACGCCGCGGCGTACGCCGTCGACCGCCGGGCCCACGCCCCGCCCCTCGTCGCACACGTTCTTGGCCGCGCGCGAGGCGATGTCGCGGGGGACCAGGTTGCCGAACGCCGGGTAGATCCGCTCGAGGTAGTAGTCGCGCTCCTCCTCGGGGATGTCCCGCGGGTCCTTGTCGCAGTCCGCCTTGTTCTTCGGCACCCAGATCCGGCCGTCGTTGCGCAGTGACTCCGACATCAGCGTCAGCTTCGACTGGTGGGTGCCGGTGACGGGGATGCAGGTCGGGTGGATCTGGGTGAAGCACGGGTTGGCCATCAGCGCGCCCTTGCGGTGCGCCCGCCAGGTCGCCGTGACGTTGCTGCCCATCGCGTTGGTGGAGAGGAAGAAGACGTTGCCGTAGCCGCCGCTGGCCAGCACGACGACGTCGGCGAAGTAGGTCTCGATCTCGCCGGTCACCAGGTCGCGGACGATGATCCCGCGGGCCCGGCCGTCGACCACGATCAGCTCGAGCATCTCGTGGCGGGTGTAGCAGCGGACGGTGCCGGCCGCGACCTGCCGCTCCAGTGCCTGGTAGGCGCCGATGAGCAGCTGCTGGCCGGTCTGGCCGCGGGCGTAGAACGTCCGCGAGACCTGTACGCCGCCGAAGGAGCGGTTGTCGAGCAGGCCGCCGTACTCCCGGGCGAACGGGACGCCCTGCGCGACGCACTGGTCGATGATGTTCACGCTGACCTCGGCCAGCCGGTAGACGTTCGACTCGCGCGAGCGGTAGTCGCCGCCCTTGATCGTGTCGTAGAAGAGACGATGGACGGAGTCGCCGTCGCCCTTGTAGTTCTTGGCCGCGTTGATGCCGCCCTGGGCAGCGATCGAGTGCGCCCGGCGCGGGCTGTCCTGGTAGCAGAACGACTTGACGACGTAGCCCGCCTCGCCGAGGGTCGCCGCCGCGGAGGCACCGGCCAGGCCGGTGCCGACCACGATGATCGAGAGCCGCCTGCGGTTGGCGGGGTTGGCGATCCGGGCCTCGAACCGGCGGGTGCCCCAGCGCTCCTCGAGCGGCCCGCCGGGTGCCTTGGTGTCGGAGATCGATGCGCCGTCGACGTAGTAGCCCGCCGCGTCGTCGTGCTCCTCACCACCCGGCTCGCGGGTCGGCGAGGCGTCGAAGGCCAGCGTCGTGTCGGGCATGTCCGGCTTGTCGTCGGCGGTGCCGTGAGGCGTGGTCATGAACGGCTCAGCGTCAAGAGATCACTCCGAACAGCGTGAAGATCGGCACCAGCGAGAACCCGCCGGCGATGACGACCGCGAGCGTCACACCGAGCACGTTGGCGGCGCGTCGGGACTTCGCGGAGTTGGTGAGGCCGAGGGTCTGCGCGGCGCTCCAGACGCCGTGGCGCAGGTGCATCCCGAGCGCTGCCATGGCGACCAGGTAGATGAGCGTGAGCCACCAGACCTGGAAGGAGTCGACCAAGAGGTCGTAGGGGTCATCGGTCGACCCGCCGGCGACGTTGACCTTGCCGATCGTGAAGTTGAGCAGGTGCCAGACCACGAACAGCAGCAGCGTCAGCCCGCCCCAGCGCATCATCCGCGAGGAGAGCGTCGAGGCGAGGTTGCGCTTCACGACGTAGCGGGTGCCGCGTGCGCGGGCGGCCCGCCGCCAGAGCACCACGGCGCAGGTCACGTGGACCACGAGGGAGCCGATCAGCCCTGCGCGGATCAGCCAGAGCATCCCCTCGTGGGGGAGCTCGGGCTCGCCGATGGAGCGCAGGTGCGCGGCGTACTCGTTGAAGGCGTCGTGGCCGCTGAACGCCTTGAGGTTGCCGTACATGTGCACCAGGACGAAGGCGATGAACACGAGGCCGCTGGCCGCCATGAGGAGCTTCAGCGTGATGGTCGAGCGCGCCGCTCGCGCGCCCGTGACGAGACCGGCCGTCTGACCCGGGCTGGGACGCGTCGTCGCCACCATCGCAGATTAGCGCGAGGTGAGCCGGGCGTCGTCCTGTCGGTCGGCGGTCGTCCCTCCCGTGTGGTCACGATCACGCGGCCACCGCGCGAGGCCGGTGCGCGCACGGCCTCACCGCCGACATCGAGCGCTCGACGCGTGCCGTGTGACATTTCCCGCGTTCGCCGGGTACCCGGGTGCAACAGGTTCCACATCGGCGTGGCAATGTGCAGACTGCGCTCTGGTGCCGGCCGTGTGGCCGGCCACGTGGAGCCCAGTGGTGCCCACAGTGTCCAGCAGTGGAGGTGGCAATGGCGTCGACGGACGCACGAGAGTCGACGGCGGCGCCCAGCGCTCCGATGGCCGCGGGAGTCGGTGGACCGACCCGCGCCAGCATCGACGAGCGGACGCTGCGGCAGGACCGGTGGTGGCTCTACCCGGCGGTGACCTTCACGGTCTTCTTCTCGTTCATCGTCTACTCCACCATCCGCGCGTTCATGAACAAGGACTACTTCGCCGAGCCCTACCTGTCCCCGTTCTACTCGCCGTGCCTCGGCGACTGCGTCAAGGGCGCGTCCGACTTCGGCCAGCCGTTCGGGTGGTTCCCGCTCTCGGCGGCGCTGATCATCCTGATCTTCCCGCTGGGCTTCCGGCTGACCTGCTACTACTACCGCAAGGCCTACTACCGCTCGTTCTGGCTCTCGCCGCCGGCCTGCGGCGTGGCCGAGCCCCACGCGTCGTACTCCGGCGAGACGCGGTTCCCGCTGATCCTGCAGAACGTGCACCGCTGGTTCTGGTATGCCACCTTCGTCGTCGCGCTGATCCTGACCTGGGACGTCGTCCTGGCCTTCGGCCCGGCGCCCGGCGAGTCCGACGGCATCCACATGGGGCTCGGGACCGTGCTGATGCTGGTGAACGTGGCCTTCATCTGGCTCTACCAGCTCTCCTGCCACTCCTGCCGCCACATCGTCGGCGGCCGGCTGCGGCACTTCAGCAAGCATCCGGTGCGCTACAAGCTGTGGACCTGGGTCTCCAAGCTCAACGCCCGGCACGCCAACTACGCGTGGCTGTCCCTGTTCTCCGTCGCGCTGGTGGACCTCTACATCTTCCTGTTGGCGGCCAACGTGTTCGACGACCCGCGGTTCTTCTGAGGAGGGCGCTGACATGAGCGATACCACCGTCCCCGCTCCCACCGAGCAGGGTGCCACCGAGACGCACCAGTACGACGTCGTCGTGATCGGCGCCGGCGGCTCCGGCCTCCGCGCCGCGATCGCCGCCCACGAGGCCGGAGCCAAGACGGCGATCGTCTGCAAGTCGCTGCTCGGCAAGGCGCACACCGTGATGGCCGAGGGCGGCATCGCCGCGGCCATGGGCAACCGCTGGCCCGAGGACAACTGGGAGGTGCACTTCCGCGACACCATGCGTGGCGGGAAGATGCTCAACAACTGGCGGATGGCCCAGCTGCACGCCCAGGAGGCCCCGGAGCGGGTCCAGGAGCTCGAGGACTGGGGCGCGCTCTTCGACCGCACCGAGGACGGCCTGATCTCCCAGCGCGACTTCGGCGGCCACCGCTACGCGCGGCTGGCCCACGTCGGCGACCGCACCGGCCTGGAGATGATCCGCACGCTCCAGCAGCGCGCGGTGGCGCTCGGCATCGACTGCTTCATGGAGTGCACGGTCACCGACCTCTTCAAGGGGCCGGACGGTGCGATCACCGGTGCGTTCGCCTACTGGCGCGAGACCGGTTCGTTCATCACCTTCGAGGCGCCGTCGGTCGTGCTCGCCACCGGCGGTATCGGCAAGTCCTTCAAGGTCACCTCGAACTCGTGGGAGTACACCGGTGACGGCCACGCGCTCGCGCTCCGCGCCGGCGCCTCGCTGATCAACATGGAGTTCGTGCAGTTCCACCCCACGGGGATGGTCTGGCCGCCCTCGGTGAAGGGGCTGCTGGTCACGGAGTCGGTGCGCGGCGACGGCGGCATCCTCAAGAACTCCGAGGGTGAGCGGTTCATGTTCGACTACATCCCGGAGTTCTTCAAGGCGGAGACGGCCGACAACGTCGAAGAGGCCGACCGCTGGTACGACGACAAGAAGAACAACCGCCGCCCACCCGAGCTGCTGCCTCGCGACGAGGTCGCCCGCGCGATCAACTCCGAGATCAAGGCCGGCCGGGGATCACCGCACGGCGGCATCTACCTCGACATCGCCTCGCGGCGTACGCCGGAGTTCATCCTCAAGCGGCTGCCGTCGATGTACCACCAGTTCAAGGAGCTGGCGGACGTCGACATCACCAAGGAGCCGATGGAGATCGGCCCCACCTGCCACTACGTCATGGGTGGTGTCGAGGTCGACCCCGACACCGAGCTCTCCTCGATCGAGGGGCTCTACGCCGTCGGCGAGTGCTCCGGCGGCATGCACGGCTCCAACCGGCTCGGCGGCAACTCGCTGTCCGACCTGATCGTGTTCGGCAAGCGGGCCGGCGAGGCAGCCGCCGCGCGGGCCTCGGGGCTGACGGCGCGCACCTCGGTCCCCGCTGCAGAGGTGACCGCGGCCGAGGAGGCCGCGCTGGCGCCGTTCGACCCCAAGGGCGAGGAGAACGCCTACACGATCCAGGCCGACCTCCAGCAGGCGATGAACGACCTGGTCGGCATCATCCGCACCTCCGACGAGCTCGAGCAGTCGTTGAAGGAGATCGAGCAGCTCAAGGAGCGGGCCGCCAGGCTGAAGGTCGACGGGGGTCGCGCCTACAACCCGGGCTGGCACCTCTCGATCGACATCCACAACATGCTGCTGGTCTCGGAGTGCATCGCGAAGGCGGCGCTGGCCCGGCAGGAGTCGCGGGGCGGGCACACCCGCAACGACTTCCCGGGTCCCAACCCGGTGTGGGGCGCGAAGAACCTCGTGCTGACGCTGAACCCGGCCGGAGACGGCGTGGACCTGGCCGAGAAGCCGCTCCCGGTGATGCCGGACGAGCTCCAGGCCTTCTTCGAGGACAAGTGAGCTGACATGGCTGAGATGACCGAGCTCAAGATGCGGGTCTGGCGCGGCGACGACGAGGGCGGCGAGCTGCAGGACTACACCGTGGAGGTCTCCGAGGGGGAGGTCGTCCTCGACGCCATCCACCGCCTGCAGGCCACCCAGGCCGGCGACCTGGCCGTGCGGTGGAACTGCAAGGCCGGCAAGTGCGGCTCCTGCTCCGCCGAGATCAACGGCCGGCCCCGCCTGCTGTGCATGACCCGGCTCTCCGACTTCGAGCCCGACGAGACCATCACGGTCACCCCGGTGCGGGCCTTCCCGATCATTCGCGACCTGGTCACCGACGTCTCCTACAACTACGAGAAGGCCTCCGAGCTGCCGGCGTTCTCGCCGCCGCCGCGCGACGCCGACGGCAAGCGCCGGATGGCCCAGGTCGACGTCGAGCGGGGCCAGGAGTTCCGCAAGTGCATCGAGTGCTTCCTGTGCCAGAACGTCTGCCACGTCATCCGTGACCACGAGGACAACAAGCCGGCCTTCGCCGGCCCGCGCTTCTTCCTGCGCTACGCCGAGCTCGACATGCATCCGCTCGACACCCACGACCGCCGCGAGCTCGCCCAGGCGGCCGCCGGCATCGGCATGTGCAACATCACCAAGTGCTGCACCGAGGTCTGCCCCGAGGGCATCAAGATCACCGACAACGCGATCATCCCCATGAAGGAGCGCGTGGTCGACAAGAAGTACGACCCGCTGGTGTGGCTCGGGGCCAAGATCGGCCTGCGCAACAAGGACGACGACGGCCGCGAGGTCGCACCCAAGCGGGGGACGAGCCCGGTCAAGCGCCCCGCGCGCTGAGCGGTCGCGCTGGGTCAGGCGGCGTCGTCGATACCCCACCGGGTGTCAGGCGAACTTGACCGCTCCAGATCGCTGTGCGTTCCTTGGGTGTGATTTCGGGGGGAATCGCGCCGGGCTGGTACCCGGACTACGAGGCACCGCCCGGCCACCAGCGCTACTGGAACGGCGAGCGGTGGACCGAGCGGCGTGCCGGCGCGCCGTCGTCGGTGCCCGCGGCCGACGCCCCGTCGGGCGGGGTCGAGGAGCAGGTACGCCGGTGGGGGCCGTGGCTCCTGGCCGCCGTCGCTGTCCTGGTGATCGTCAGTGTTGCCGTGCTGGTCGTCGGTGACGACCAGGCCGGCCGGGCCGACAACCACACCGACCCGTCGCCGCCTCCGAGCGCGAGCACCCCCGGTCCGCCGGCCAGCGAGCAGACCGAGCCCGACGAGGAGAACGGCCCCGGCCGCCGCACGTGGCTGGTCGACACCGCCGTGGACGGAAGCACCATCGAGCTCGACAACGGCGCCACCGTCCGGCTGGTCGGCATCGCCGACAGCTGCGGCGCCGACGAGCTCGCGAAGATCGTGGTCGGCCACGAGGTCACGCTGACCCGGCGCGGCGACGACAAGGACGCCGGCGGCAGGCTGCTGCGCTACGTCGACCGCGAAGGTGCCGATGTCGGCAAGCGGCTGATCCAGCGCGGCTTGGCCAAGGCGTCCGACGAGCCCAACCCGCGTCGCGCCATCTACCGCCGGGTCGACGAGCGCAGCCCCGACGTCTGCTGACCGCTACACCGAGACGGGCTCGTAGCTCGCGAAGGCCCGGGTGAACGACCCGGTGCCGTGGGTGGCCGAGCGCAGGTCGATCGGGTAGCGGATCAGCTCCGCGCACGGCACGTGCGCGCGCACCACGGCCATGCCGTCGGCGGTGTCCTGCCCGAGCACCCGGCCGCGCCGCGACGACAGGTCGCTCATCACGGTGCCGACCAGATGGTCGGGCACGGTCACCTCGACCTCGTCGTAGGGCTCGAGCAGCTGTACGCCGGCCGTCTGGGCGGCCTCGCGCAGGGCCAGCGCACCGGCGCTCTGGAAGGCCATGTCCGAGGAGTCGACGCTGTGCGCCTTGCCGCCCGTGAGCGTCACCCGGACGTCGACCATCGGGTGGCCGCCGCAGCCGCGCTCCATCTGGGCGCGGATCCCCTTCTCGACCGACGCGATGAACTGCCTGGGCACCACGCCGCCCACCACCCTCTCGGCGAACTCGAACCCGCCGCCGCGGGGGAGGGGCTCGACCTCGACCTGGCAGACGGCGTACTGGCCGTGGCCGCCGGACTGCTTCACGTGCCGCCCGAGACCGGCGCCCGCGGCGGCCAGCGTCTCGCGCATCGGCACCAGCACCTCGACCTGCCGCACCGAGACGCCGAACCGCTCCGAGAGCCGCTCGAGCGCCGCGTCGGCGTGCGCCTCGCCCATCGTCCAGAGCACGAGCTGGCCCTGGTCGCCGGTGCTCATCTCCACGCGCAGCGACGGGTCCTCCGCGGCCAGCCGGGACAGGGCGGTGGAGAGCTTGTCCTCGTCGGACTTGGTCGCCGCCTCGATGGCCACCGGGAGCAGCGGCGTGGGCAGGGACCACGGTCGGAGCACCCGGGGGTCCTCGACCGAGGACAGCGTGTCGCCGGTCTCCGCGCGCCCGAGCCGGCCGACGGTGGCGATGTCGCCGCACACCACGCGGGTCGCGGGCTGGAGCGACTGGCCGAACGGGTAGGACAGCGCGCCGACCCGCTCGTCGTCGTCGTGGTCCGCGTGGCCCGACTCGGCGCCGAAGAACGACGCGAGGTGTCCGGAGACGTGCACCGGCCGGTCGGGGTCGAGGGTGCCGGAGAAGACCCGCACCAGGCTGACCCGGCCGACGTAGGGGTCGCTGGTCGTCTTCACGATCTCGGCGACGAGCGGGCGGTGCGGGTCGCAGGTCACCGCCTCCGCAGCCGCACCCGCGGGGGTGTAGGTCGCGGGGCTGGGGTGCTCGCTGGGCGCGGGGAAGCCGCGCACCATGAGGTCGAGCAGCTCGCCGCAGCCCACCCCGCTGGTGGAGCACGCCGCGACGACGGGGAAGAAGGTGCCGCGCGCCATCGCCCGGTGGAGGTCCTCGAGCAGGGCGTCCTCGGTGACCGACTCACCGGCGAGGTAGCGGTCCATCAGCCCCTCGTCCTCGGACTCCTCGATGATCCCCTCGATGAGCGCGGCCCGTGCGTCGCCGTGCACGGACTCAGCCTCGGAGTCGGCGTCCGACCCCAGCAGCCCCACGAGTCCGGTGACCTCCGTGCCCGACATGACCGGGACGTACAGCGGGAGCACCTTGTCACCGGTGCTCCCGAACGTCTCCTGTGCTGCCGCCAGCACCCCGGGGTAGTCCGCCCGGGCGTGGTCGAGCTTGGTCACCACCACCGCTCGCGGCATGCCGACATCCGCGCACTCACGCCACAGCATCGCCGTGACCTGGTCGATCGACTCGTTGGCGGCGGTCACGAACAGCGCGCAGTCGGCAGCGCGGAGCCCCGCCCGCAGCTCGCCCACGAAGTCGGCGTAGCCGGGGGTGTCGATCAGGTTCACCTTCACACCGCGGTGCACGACGGGTGCCACCGACAGCGCCATCGACCGGCCGTGCGCACGCTCCCCGGCCTCGAAGTCGGACACCGTCGTGCCGTCGGCGACCGTGCCCGCCCGGGTCAGGGCGCCGGTGCGCACCAGCAAGGTCTCCAGGAGGGTGGTCTTGCCGCCGGAGCTCGGCCCCACCAGCACGACGTTGCGGATCTCGTCGGGCTTGAGGGCCTCGAGATCTTGTCTGCCGGCGGCTCGTGCTCCTTTGTCACCCATGGGGCCACGTTGCTCCTGTGCGGGGGCGAGCTCAACCCCCTGGCATGGACAAATTCACAGTCGGTGGCCCTGATGGGGCGGCGAACCTACGCTTCGAGCGTGACCGAGGAGCGGACCGTCGTGGGCGGGCTCGACGAGCCCACCGAGCTGGAGCCCGACCAGGGCTCCCTCGCGCTGACGGCGCCCGAGGACCGCCACGAGCGCTCCGAGTGGGAGGCAGCGGCCGCCACGGTGCTGCGGAAGGCCCGCCGGCTCACCGACGACGACGCCGACTCCCTCGTGTGGGAGAAGCTCACCAGGACCACCCTGGACGGCGTCGGCATCACCCCGCTCGGCACACCGGAGCTGCTCGACGGGCTCGCGACGGCGGGCCGCCCGACCAGGCCGGGAGCGTGGGACATCCGTGCGCACCTGGTGGTCGAGGACGCCAGGTCGGCCAACGAGACGCTGCTGGCCGATCTCGAGGGCGGGGCGACCTCGCTGTGGCTCGAGGCGGCTGACACCACCGACTGGGGCGTCCTGCTCGACCGGGTGCTCCTCGACCTCGCACCGGTGGTCCTGCAGACGACCGCGTCCGGCGCCCGCGCCTTCCTGCGGTACGCCGAGGGCCGCGAGCTGGCCCCCCGCACCAACCTCGGCCTCGACGCCCGCCACGCCGACCGGGAGCTGGCCGAGCAGGCCTGGCAGTCCGGCGTGCGCGTCTTCGTGGTCGACGCGACCGAGGTCCACGAGCAGGGCGCCTCCGAGGTGCAGGAGCTCGCCCACTCGCTGGCCGTCGGCGCGGGCTACCTCCGCACCCTCACGGACGCCGGGTTCGACCTCGACGAGGCCGCGAAGATCGTCGAGTTCCGCTACGCCGCCACCGACGAGCAGTTCACGACCATCGCCAAGCTGCGGGCCGCCCGCCGCCTCTGGGGGAGGGTCCTCGAGCTCAGCGGGACGAGCGTGCGCGAGCAGCACCAGCACGCGGTCACCAGCCGGCCGATGATGAGCAAGTACGACCCCTGGGTCAACATGCTCCGCACCACGGTCGCCGCCTTCGCCGCGGGCGTGGGCGGCGCGGACGCCGTCACGGTGCTGCCGTTCGACAGCCCGCTGGGCACCCCCGACGCCTTCGGCCGCCGGATCGCCCGCAACACCTCGCACCTGCTCGTCGACGAGTCGCACGTGGCCGCCGTGGCCGACCCGGCCGGCGGTGCCTACGCCGTCGAGAAGCTGACCGACGACCTGGCGATCGCCGCCTGGGACCTGTTCGGGCGGCTCGAGGACGGCGCCGACCTCGACGCCATGGTCGCCGTGGCGGTCGCGGAGCGAGACCAGCAGGTCGCGACCCGGAAGCGTCCGCTGACCGGGCTCACCGAGTTCCCGAACCTGGCCGAGACGCTTCCCGAGCGCGAGAGCGCGACCGAGGGCCGCGAGGTGCGTCGCTACGGCGCCGCCTTCGAGGCACTCCGCGACGCACCCCCGGTCGCCCACGTGTTCCTGGCCACGATGGGCACCGTCGCCGCGCACACGGCCCGGGCGAGCTTCGCAGCCAACCTGCTTCGCCGCCGGCGGCATCGCCGTCGACGTCGCCGGCCCGACCGAGAGCGCCGACGACCTCGTCGCGGCCTACGACGGACAGCCGGTCATCTGCCTCGCCGGCGGTGACGGCGCCTACGAGGCCTGGGCCGACGAGGCCGTCCGCGCCCTCCGCGACGCGGGTGCCCAGTGGGTCGTGATCGCCGGGAAGCCGCGCGAGGCCGTCGACGACTCCGCCGCGATGGGCGTGGACGCCCTGGAGTTCCTGGTCCGCACGAGGGAGAAGCTGGCATGAGTGTCCCCAAGAGCTTCACCGGCCTCGCCCTCTCCGACTCGTCTGCGCACCCGAGCGGGGACTCGCAGCCCGCAGCGCAGGCGAACCGCGAGCCGTGGACCTCGCCGGAGGGGATCGACATCCTCCCCGTCTACGGGCCCGAGCACCTCGAGGGACTGGACGCCCTCGACACGTGGCCCGGGCTCTCGCCGTTCCTGCGCGGCCCCTACCCGACGATGTACACCACCCAGCCCTGGACGATCCGGCAGTACGCCGGCTTCTCGACCGCCGAGGAGTCCAACGCGTTCTACCGCCGCAACCTCGCGGCCGGCCAGAAGGGTCTCAGCGTCGCCTTCGACCTGGCCACCCACCGCGGCTACGACTCCGACCACCCGCGGGTGCGCGGCGATGTCGGCATGGCGGGCGTGGCCATCGACTCGATCTACGACACCCGCACCCTCTTCGACGGCATCCCGCTCGACGAGATGTCGGTGTCGATGACGATGAACGGCGCCGTGCTGCCGGTGCTCGCGCTCTACATCGCCGCGGCGGAGGAGCAGGGGGTGAAGCCGGAGCAGCTCAGCGGGACCATCCAGAACGACATCCTCAAGGAGTTCATGGTCCGCAACACCTACATCTATCCGCCCGAGCCGAGCATGCGGATCATCTCCGACATCTTCAGCTACACCGCGGCGCGGATGCCCCGCTTCAACTCGATCTCGATCTCCGGCTACCACATCCAGGAGGCCGGGGCGACGCAGGACCTCGAGCTCGCCTACACGCTCGCCGACGGCGTGGAGTACATCCGGGCCGGGCCTCGCGACCGGCATGACCATCGACCAGTTCGCGCCGCGGCTCAGCTTCTTCTGGGCGATCGGCATGAACTTCTTCATGGAGGTCGCGAAGATGCGGGCGGCCCGCGCGCTCTGGAGCCGGCTGGTGCGCGAGTTCGACCCGCAGAACCCCAAGTCGCTGTCGCCTGCGCACGCACTCCCAGACCTCCGGCTGGTCGCTCACCGCACAGGACGTCTTCAACAACGTCGGCCGCACCTGCATCGAGGCGATGGCCGCGACCCAGGGCCACACCCAGTCGCTGCACACCAACGCCCTCGACGAGGCGATCGCGCTGCCGACCGACTTCTCCGCCCGCATCGCCCGCAACACCCAGCTGCTGCTCCAGCAGGAGAGCGGCACGACCGGGACCATCGACCCCTGGGCCGGCTCCTACTACGTCGAGCGGCTCACCCACGACCTCGCCGAGCGCGCGTGGGCGCACATCCAGGAGGCCGAGCAGGCCGGCGGCATGGCCAAGGCCATCGAGCAGGGCATCCCCAAGATGCGCATCGAGGAGGCCGCCGCCCGCACCCAGGCACGCATCGACTCCGGCGCGCAGAAGGTGATCGGCGTCAACACCTTCCGGCTCGCTGCGGAAGACAAGCTCGACGTCCTCAAGGTCGACAACGACGACGTCTACCGCCAGCAGATGGCCAAGCTCGAGCGGCTGCGCGCCGAGCGCGACGACGACGAGGTACGCCGCACGCTGGAGGCGCTGACCGGCTCCGCCGAGAACGGCGCCAGGACGGGCGGCGACCTCGACGGCAACCTCCTCGCTCTCGCCGTCGACGCGGCGCGCGCGAAGGCGACCGTCGGCGAGATCTCCGACGCCCTCGAGAAGGTCTACGGCCGGCACCAGGCCACGATCCGTACGATCAGCGGCGTGTTCAGGGACGAGTCCGGCGAGGGCAGCGGGACGCTCGTCCAGCAGGTGCTCGACGCGACGGCGGAGTTCGAGGAGGCCGAGGGCCGCCGGCCGCGCATCCTGGTCGCCAAGATGGGCCAGGACGGCCACGACCGCGGTCAGAAGGTGATCGTCTCGGCCTTCGCCGACATGGGCTTCGACGTCGACGTGGGCCCGCTCTTCTCGACACCGGAAGAGGTCGCGCAGCAGGCCGTCGACGCCGACGTGCACATCGTCGGCATCTCCTCGCTCGCGGCCGGTCACCTCAACCTGCTGCCGGCGCTGAAGAGCGCGCTCGAGGAGCAGGGCCGTCCCGACATCATGGTCGTGATCGGCGGCGTCATCCCGCCCGACGACGTAGCGACCCTCAAGGAGATGGGCGCCGCCGCCGTCTTCCTGCCGGGCACCGTCATCGCCGAGTCGGCCCTCGACCTGCTGGCCCGGCTCCGCGAGCAGCTAGGGCATTGATGCCTGACGTCGCGTCCCTGCTCGACGGCATCCGTGCGCGACGTCGTGCTGCTGTCTCGCAGGCCATCACGCTGGTCGAGTCGTCGAAGCGGGAGCACCGCTCGTCGGCCCGCGAGCTGCTCACCGCGCTGGCGGAGGACGCCGGATCGGGCGTCCGCTCCGAGGCGGTGCGGGTGGGCATCTCCGGCGTGCCGGGGGTCGGGAAGTCGACGTTCATCGAGGCGCTCGGCACCCGGCTCACCGCGCAGGGTCATCGGGTCGGCGTGCTGGCGGTCGACCCGTCCAGCATCCGCACGGGCGGCTCGGTGCTCGGCGACAAGACCCGGATGTCCAGGCTCTCCGCCGATCCCGCCGCCTTCATCCGACCCTCTCCGGCCGCCGGCACCCTGGGCGGCGTGGCCCGCGCCACCGTGCAGGCGATGGCGGTGCTCGAGGCCGCGGCCTACGACGTGGTGCTGGTGGAGACCGTCGGCGTCGGCCAGTCCGAGGTCACCGTGGCGGGCATGGTCGACACCTTCCTCTTCCTCACCCTGGCCCGCACCGGCGACCAGCTGCAGGGCATCAAGAAGGGCATCCTCGAGATCGCCGACGTGATCGCGGTCAACAAGGCCGACGGTGACCGGGAGGACGAGGCGCGGGGCGCCGCTCGCGAGCTGGCCGGTGCGCTGCGGCTCGTGCGTGGCAAGGGGGAGTGGGCGCCTCCGGTGGTGACGGTCTCGGGACTCCTCGACATCGGCGTGGACGACCTCTGGGGCCGGGTGCTCGCGCACCGCGAGCAGCTCGGCGCCGCCGGCCTGGCCGGCAAGCGCGCCCAGCAGCAGCTCGAGTTCACCTGGGCGCTGGTGCGCGACGAGCTCGACCAGCGGCTGCGCCACTCCGACGGCGTACGCCGGATCCGCGACGAGGTCCGTGCGGCCGTGCTGGCCGGCGAGCTGCCGGCGCCCGCGGCCGCGGACAGGTTGCTCGCTGCGTACGACCAGCCGCACGACCGGCCGCACGACTGAAGCCCGCCCCAGCTTGGGTAACCCGTACGGGTGAATCGGGAGGGTCTGCCCGCGTGTCCCGACAGGTCGGGACACAACTCCCCTTGTGACCGGGACAGCCCGCGTACGAACCTCGGGGCAGGCACTGATGCGGCAGAGGGGGCGCACCAGCAAGCCTCGTACCCGTCCGTCCTCGTCATCCCGATCCCGGAGGAACCCATGCGTACTCGTCACGTCCTCGCCGCAGCCGCGGCTCTCGCGCTGGCCGGCAGCACCGCCGTCGGCACCGCAGCCCAGGCGGCGCACTCGCCGTCGGCCAAGGCCAAGCCTTCGGTCACCACGATCGCCAAGAAGCTGGTCGGCCCGCTGAGCGTCGCCCAGGCACCGGACGGCACCCGCTACTGGGCCGACGCCTTCGCGGGCATGCTGTTCAAGCAGGCACCCGACGGCACCGTCTCGGTGGTCTACAAGAGCAAGCACCACGGCGCCGACGGCGTCTCGGCCGACGGCGGCGTCCTGCGCTTCGTGACCGGCTCCAAGGACAACAAGTCCGGCGGGGTCTGGACCCTGGACGGCAACGGGGCGCCGGTGCGGCTCGGCGACACCTACGCCTATGAGAAGAAGGCGAACCCCGACGGCAAGTTCAAGTACGGCTTCCTCAAGACGCCGAAGTCCTGCCTCGCCCAGCTGCCCAAGAACTTCCCCGGCTCCTACTCCGGCGTCAAGGAGACCCACTCCTACGCCGTGGCGTCGTCCGGCGGTGTCGACTACGTCGCCGACGCGGGGGCCAACGCCGTGCTGGCGCTCGACGCCCAGGGCGTCTTCCGCACCGTGGCCGCCCTCAAGCCGGTGAAGGTGAAGGTCACCAGGAGCGCGGCACAGGCCGGCGACCTGCCCCGCTGCACGATCGGCAAGAAGTTCGCCCTCGAGGCGGTGCCGACCGACATCGAGGTGGGCCCCGACGGCCAGCTCTACGTCACCAGCCTCCCGGGTGGGCCCGAGGACGGCAGCCTCGGCCTGAACGGCAGGGTCCTGAAGATCGACCCCGCCACCGGCCACGTCTCGACGGTCGCCGACGGGCTGCTCAGCCCGACCGGTGTCGCCGTGGCGGCCAACGGAGACCTCTTCATCGCCCAGCTGTTCCGCGGCGAGATCTCCCGGGTCGCCGCCGGCTCCCACAAGGTGAAGACCTACCTGAAGGTGCCCTTCCCGGCCGCGGTCGAGGTGACCCCGACCGGGCTGCTCGCCACCGTCAACGCCCTGCCGATGGGCCCGAAGCCCAAGGGTCAGGTCATCACGATCACCCCCTGACCACCCACTGATCGCCAGCGGATCACCCCTGAACGTCAGCTGATCCACCGCACGACCTGAGAGGATCCCCGGTGTCATGCATCGGGGATCCTCGCTCGTCCCGGCCACGCTCCTGCTGCTCGTCACCGCTCCGGGTGCGGCCGCTGCGCCACGCCCGACCCCGCTCGACACCGGTCTCCTGAGCCCGCTCAGCGTGGCGGTCTCGGCCGACGGCGGGGTCTGGTACGCCGAGAACTACGCGGGGCTGCTCCACCACCGGGCGCCGGACGGCACCGTGACCACGCCCGCCCGGGCGCCGCGGGATCTCGAGCTGAGCGCGGTCAGCGAGCGCGACGGCACGGTCTGGTACGTCGTCACCGGTGCCGGTCACACGGTCGGAAGGCTGCGCGAGCTCGACCCTGACGGCACCGACTCGCTGGTCAGCGACCTCTTCGCCCACGAGCGCAGGGCGAACCCCGACCACGCCTTCTCCTACGGCTTCCGCGACCTGCCCCGCGGCTGCGCGGACCGGCTCCCGCGGGGTGGCCGCACGGCGTACCGCGGCAGGCCGGAGACCCATCCGGTCGCCTCCCTGCCCGCCCACGGCGCCGTCTACGTGGCCGACGCCGCCGCCAACGCGGTCACCGCCGTCGTCGACGGCACCCCGACCACCGTGGCGGTGCTCCCGCCGGTGCGGACCACGATGACCAGTGCGTACGCCGAGGAGAACGGCTTCCCGGACTGCACCGTGGGCCGCGACTACTGGGCCGAGGCCGTCCCGACCGACGTGGAGGAGGGGCCCGACGCCTCGCTCTACGTCACCAGCCTGCCGGGCGGGCCCGGGGAGGTGGACGGAGCGCCGGCCGGGCGGCTGCTGCGCGTCCTGATCCTCACCGGCCAGGTGAGCGTGGTCGCCAGCGGCCTCGACAGCCCCGTCGGGGTGGCGGTCTCCGACACAGGGGACATCTACGTGAGCGAGCTCCAGGCCGACCGGGTCTCCCTGGTCGCGGCCGGGACGACCGCCGCGACGCCGTTCGCCCACCTGGTGTTCCCCGGTGACGTCGAGTGGACGCCCGACGGGCTGGTGGCCACCACCGACGTGCTCAGCGGCACCAACGGCACCGACCCGCCCGAGGGCCGGCTCGTGAGATTGAACTAGCCTGCGGGGGACATGCACGCACAGGACCAGGGGGCCTCGACGGCCGCCACCGTGATCTCAGATGTCGTCGACAAGTACGACACCGACCTCGTCGACCTGCGCCGCGACCTGCACGCCCACCCCGAGCTGTCGTGGTCGGAGCTGCGCACCGCGGAGCTGGTCGCGGGCCGGGTCGAGCAGGCCGGCTGGCAGGTCACCCGCTTCAGCCACACCGGCTTCGCCGCCGACCTCGGTGATGGCGGGCCGCGGGTCGCCCTGCGCGCCGACATGGACGCCCTTCCGGTCCAGGACGTCACCGACGACCCCTGGAGCAGCAAGGTCGCCGGTGTCGCCCACGCCTGCGGCCACGACGTGCACACCACTGCGCTGGTCGGCGCCGCGCTGGCGCTGGCCGAGGTGCACGACCGCGGGCTGCTCCCCGGCCGGGTGCGCCTGCTGTTCCAGCCCGCCGAGGAGGTGATGCCCGGCGGTGCGCTGCACCTCATCGACAAGGGCGCCCTCGACGAGGTCGAGCGGGTCTTCGCCCTGCACTGCGACCCCGGCGTCGACGTCGGCCAGGTGGGGCTCCGACTGGGCCCGCTCACCAGCGCGGCCGACCGGGTCGAGGTCCGGCTCACGGGCTCCGGCGGCCACACGAGCCGGCCCCACCTCACCAGCGACCTCACGTTCGCGCTGGCCAAGGTCACCACGGAGCTGCCGGCGGTGCTGAGCCGGCGGATGGACCCGCGCGCCGGTGTCAGCATGGTGTGGGGGAGCCTCCACGCGGGCTCGGCGGCCAACGTGATCCCCGACCACGGCGTGGTCACCGGCACCGTCCGGATCCTCGACGCCGTGGCCTGGGCCGACTGCGAGGAGGTCGTCCGCACGGTCGTCGACGAGATCGTCCGCCCCTACGGCGTGACCTCCGAGATCGACTACCAGCGCGGGGTCCCACCGGTCGTCAACGAGCCGGTCTCCAACCGGATCCTGGCCGAGGCGGTGAAGCTGGTGCTCGGCGACGGTGGTCAGGTGGCGGCCCCCCAGAGCCTGGGCGCCGAGGACTTCGGCTGGTACCTCGACCGGGTCCCCGGCGCCATGATGCGGCTCGGCACGCGGACGCCCGGCGGGCCGACGTACGACCTCCACCAGGGCAACCTGCGCGTCGACGAGCGCGCTGTCGGCATCGGCGCCAAGCTCCTGGCTCAGACGGCCGCGAGCGCCGTGACCAGTCGCCACTGATCCAGACATGGCCCGGACGGGACCCGCCAGGTGACCCGGACAGCCCCCAGCATGGCCCTTCAGGACCATGTTCACGACCCCAACGGCATCCACGGATCACCACTGGATAACAAAGACGGGGCACAAGCCACCCGAGGTGTCGTCAAAGAGCGCTGGACCCTATACCGTTCACCCGATCAGTGGCCGGTGGCCCAAAGAGCATGAGGAGACGTCTTGCGACGCAGTAGGAAGTTTGCATCCATCCTGACAATCGGGATCCTGGCCCTCGGGGCAACGGCGTGTGGAGACGACAGCTCCAGTGGTTCCAGCGCCAACGACGACACCACGAGCCCGGCGTCGACCGACGCCAGCAGCGAAGGGACCTCGGAGGCTCCGACCTCCGACATCAAGGTCGGCATGGCCTATGACGTCGGCGGCCGCGGTGACCAGTCGTTCAACGACTCGGCCGCGGCGGGGCTCGACCAGGCCAAGGCCGAGCTCGGCATCTCTTCAGACGAGTCCGAGGCCACCGACGGTGAGGCCGAGTCCGCCCGCGAGGAGCGGCTCATCACCTTCGCCGATGCCGGCTACGACCCGATCATCGCGGTCGGCTTCGCCTACGCGGAGTCGGTCGGCAAGGTTTCCGCCCAGTACCCCGACGTCCACTTCGCGATCATCGACGACTCCAGCCTCGCTGACGTCCCGAACGTCGCCAGCCTGGTCTTCGCCGAGGAGCAGGGCTCGTTCCTGGTCGGTGCGGCGGCCGCGCTGAAGTCGAAGGCCGGCCACATCGGCTTCGTCGGTGGCGTCCAGGTGCCGCTGATCGAGAAGTTCCAGGCCGGCTACGAGGCGGGTGCCAAGCAGGTCAACCCGGACATCAAGATCGACGTCACCTACCTCACCCAGCCGCCGGACTTCTCCGGCTTCGGTGACCCGGCCAAGGGCAAGACCGCCGCTGCGGGCATGTTCGACGGCGGCGCGGACATCGTCTACCACGCGGCCGGCGGTTCCGGTGGCGGCGTGTTCGAGGCGGCGGCCGACGCCGGCGGCCTCGCGATCGGTGTCGACTCCGACCAGTACAACACCGCCGACCCGTCGGTCCAGGGCGTCATCATGACGTCGATGCTGAAGAACGTGAACGTCGCGGTCTTCAACTACCTCAGCGAGGTTGCCGGCGGCACCTTCCCGTCGGGCGTGAACACCTACGACCTGTCCGTGGACGGCGTGGGCTACTCGACCAGCGGTGGTCAGATCGACGACATCGTCGACCAGCTCGACGGCTACAAGCAGCAGATCATCGACGGGGAGATCAAGGTTCCGACCACCCCCTGATCAGCTGGCCTGATCAACGCAACAGCCTCCGGGTCCGCGGTCCCGCCCAGTGCGGGATCCCGGGCCCGGAGGTGCATATCGGGCGGACAGCGCCCGTTGGGTAGGGTCCGGCGGGACGCACGTCCACCCGACGTCTTCAGGGGAGGAACCTGACCGTGTCGACCTCTGCACCGACAGTCGAAGAAGCCGCTGACGCGTCCTCGGCACCGGTCACCGTCCGCCTGCGCGGCATCGGCAAGCGCTTCCCCGGCGTGATCGCCAACGACAACATCAACATCGACGTCCGCCGCGGCACCATCCACGCCATCGTGGGGGAGAACGGCGCCGGCAAGTCGACCCTGATGAAGATCCTCTACGGCGTGCAGCCGCCGGACTCGGGCACCATCGAGATCAATGGCGCCCAGGTCGCCCTGCACTCCCCGGCGGATGCCATCAAGGCCGGTGTCGGCATGGTCTTCCAGCACTTCATGCTCGCCGACAACTTCACCGTCCTCGAGAACGTCGTGCTGGGGGCCGAGAGGCTGCACGGCATCGGTGGCGACGCCCGTGCCGAGGTCAACCGGATCTCGGACGCCTACGGGCTCGACATCGAGCCGGACCGACTGGTCGAGGAGCTCGGCGTCGGCGCCCGCCAGCGCGTCGAGATCCTCAAGGTCCTCTATCGCGGGGCCAAGATCGTCATCCTCGACGAGCCCACGGCGGTCCTCGTGCCGCAGGAGGTGGAGGAGCTCTTCGGCAACCTGCGCGGGCTCAAGAAGGAGGGCATCTCGGTCATCTTCATCAGCCACAAGCTGGACGAAGTCCTCTCCGTCGCCGACGAGATCACCGTCATCCGGCGCGGCACCACGGTCCGCAGCGTGCTTCCGACCGAGGTGACCGCCCGCCAGCTCGCCGAGCTGATGGTGGGCTCCGAGCTGCCCTCGCCGAGCACCGAGTCTTCGACGGTCACCGACACCGTGCTCCTCTCGGTCCAGCACCTGAGCCTGCCCGAGCCGTCCGGGCGGCCCCTGCTCGACGACGTCTCGTTCGAGATCCACGAGGGCGAGGTGCTCGGCATCGCCGGGGTCGAGGGCAACGGCCAGGCCGAGCTGGTCGAGTCGATCATGGCCATGCGTGTGGGGACCACTGGCACCGTCGAGCTCCGCGGCAAGGACCTCTCCCACGAGGACACCCGCGAACGCCGCGAGTCCGGCATCGGCTACATCCCCGAGGACCGGCACCGCCACGGGCTCCTGCTCGACGCGCCGCTCTGGGAGAACCGCATCCTCGGCCACCAGGGCCGCCCCCCGACGACCAAGGGTCCGCTGATCGACAAGCGTGGGGCGCGCCGTGACACCGAGCGCATCATCAAGGAGTACGACGTCCGCACGCCCGGTCCCGACACGCTGGCCCGCGCGCTCTCCGGGGGCAACCAGCAGAAGCTGATCGTCGGCCGCGAGATGAGCGGCGACCCGATCCTCCTGATCGCCGCGCACCCGACCCGGGGCGTCGACGTCGGTGCCCAGGCAGCGATCTGGACCCACATCAAGGAGGCCCGCCGCGCAGGGCTCGGCGTGCTGCTCATCTCTGCCGACCTCGACGAGCTGATCGGGCTGTCCGACCGGATCGAGGTCATCCTCCGGGGCAAGCTGGTCGGCACCTTCGACCCTGACGACGTGACGCCCGAGCAGCTCGGCTCGGCCATGACGGGAGCCGGTGCATGAACCCCCGCCTGATCAGGTTCGTGCTGGCCCTCAGCGCGCCGTTGCTCGCCCTGGTGGCGGCCTTCGCGATCACCAGCCTCGTGCTGGCCGCGGCGGGAGACCCCGTCATCGACGTGTGGAAGCAGATCCTGTCGTGGCCCGAGGGCCGCAACATGGCCAACATCATCAACAACGCGAGCGTCCTCTACCTCTCCGGCCTGGCCGCCGCCGTCGGCTTCCGGATGAACCTCTTCAACATCGGTGTCGACGGTCAGTATCGCGTCGCGGCGTTCACCGCGGCCGTCGTGGCCGGCGAGGCCTGGCTGCCCGGCTACCTCAACACCGTGCTCGCGATCCTGTGCGCCATGGCCGTGGGTGCCCTGTGGGCGGGCATCGCCGGCGTACTCCGGGCGACGCGGGGCGTCAGCGAGGTCATCTCGACGATCATGCTCAACGCCATCGCCACCGCCCTCGTCGCCTACCTGCTGCGCAAGGCCGCGGTCCGCGTGGAAGGCAGCAACACGATCGGGACCAAGAAGATCCCGGAGAGCAGCCGGATCCCGAACATCTCGATCGGTGACGGCCCGGGCCAGGAGATCTACGGCTTCGTGATCCTCGCCGTGCTGGTCGGCTTCCTCTACTGGTTCGTCCTCAACAAGACCCGGTTCGGCTTCGACCTGCGGGCCACCGGCGGCTCGACCACGGCCGCGACGGCCAGCGGCATCAAGATCACCCGGATGGTGGTCTACGCCATGCTCATCTCCGGCGCTGTCGCCGGGCTCGTGGGCCTCCCGATCCTCTTCGGCGACAGCTACAACTACGGGTCGACCTTCCAGTCCGGACTCGGCTTCGCCGGCATCGCCATCGCGCTCCTCGGCCGCAACCACCCGATCGGGGTCGCGGTCGGCGCGGTGCTCTTCGCGTTCCTCAACGAGCAGTCCAACCCTCTCCAGATCCTGGTGCACGTCTCTCCGGACATCGTGGCCATCACCCAGGGCGTGATAGTCCTGACCGTGGTCATCTCCTACGAGGTCGTGCGCCGCGCCGGCGTCCGCATCGAGCAGCAGGCGGTCTCGAGGGCCCTCGACCGAGAGGCCACCGAGCGTGAGGAGGCCCCGGTATGACCATCCCCACCGCATTGCCCGGCACCAAGGTGGCCGCCGCGGCGCCCACCTCGCGTCGGATCCCGATGTGGGCGTTCTTCGTCGCGATCCCGGGTGTGCTCTTCGTCCTCGTCGGTGCTCCAGGTGGTCACCGGCGCCCGTGACCTCGCGTCCTCGGGCACGATCGCCGCGACGCTGATCGCGACCACCCCGATCATGCTGGCCGGCCTGGGTGGCCTGTGGTCCGAGCGCGCCGGTGTGGTCAACATCGGCCTCGAGGGCATGTTGATCCTCGGCACCTACGGCGCGGGCTACTTCGGCTACCACCACGGACCGTGGGCGGGCGTGCTCGGCGCCATCGCGATGGGGATGCTCGGCGGACTGCTGCACGCCATCGCCACGGTCGGCTTCGGCGTCGACCACATCATCTCCGGTGTCGCCATCAACATCATCGCCCTGGGCGCGGTCCAGTACCTCGCCTCGTTGACCTTCGTCGGGCTGCCCGGCGGGGGCTCCACCCAGTCGCCCAAGATCGGGGACGTCCAGACGATCACGTTCGACTCCCTCAGCGGCAAGCTGCTGGACGTCGAGAAGAGCGACACCTTCTTCATCTCCCAGGTGGCCGCACTCCTGCGGGCGCTCTGCACCAACCTGTCGTTCCTGGTGATCATCTCGTTCCTGCTGCTGATCGTGACCTGGTACGTCCTGTGGCGTACCTCGTTCGGGCTGCGGCTGCGCGCCTGCGGCGAGAGCCCGGCCGCGGCCGAGTCGCTGGGCGTGCACGTGCTGCGCTACAAGTTCGCGGCGGTGATGATCTCGGGCGGCCTGGCCGGCCTCGGTGGCGGCGTGCTGGCGATGGTGGCCTCCAGCAACTACCGCGACGGTCAGACGGGCGGCCGGGGCTACATCGGCCTCGCCGCGATGATCTTCGGCAACTGGCGGCCCGGGGGGCTGCTGATGGGATCCGGTCTGTTCGGCTACACCGAGACGCTGGGTCTGCGTCAGGGCGGTGAGTCGGTCCGTGCGCTGTTGCTGGCCGCCGCGGTCCTCGCGATTGTGGCCGCGCTGCTCCAGCTGCGCAGGCGCAACCGGGTGACCGGGCTCGTCATGGGCGGTATCGGCGTGCTGCTGGGCGTGACCTACTTCCTCATCGACGAGGTCCCCGGCGACTTCACCCGGATGACCCCCTACGTCATCACCCTCGTGGTCCTCGCCCTCGCCTCTCAACGACTACGAATGCCCGCCGCCGACGGGCAGATATATCGCAAGGGCAGCGCTGGATGACGGGCCCCTCCGACAACGCCGCCGGCGAGTTCGACTGGGAAGGGCTCCGGGCGCAGGCGGTCGAGGCGATGGCGCACGCCTACGCGCCTTACTCCCACTACAAGGTGGGCGTGGCCGGGCTGGTCGACGACGGCCGCGTGGTGACGGGCTGCAACGTCGAGAACGCGGCGTACGGCGTCGCCCTCTGCGCGGAGTGCGGCATGGTCTCCCAGCTGCACCTCACCGGCGGGGGCAAGCTCACGCACGTCGTGTGCGTCGATGCCGAGGGTGCCGTCATCATGCCCTGCGGCCGCTGCCGGCAGCTCCTCAGCGAGAACAGCCGTCCCAGCATGCTCATGTGGACCGTCTCGGGTGTGAAGAGGATGGACGAGGTGCTGCCGGATGCGTTCGGCCCCGACGACCTCGCTTGACCTGACCTCTCCCGCCGTCGTCACGGATCCCTATCCCTACTTCGCCGAGGAGCGGGCCGCCCATCCCGTCGCCCGGCACGAGCAGACAGGCACGTGGCTGGCCTTCGACCATGCCTCCGTGACCGCCGTGCAGCGCGACCGGCGCATGGCCCGTCTCTGGCGCGACAAGGAGCCTGCTGCCTACCTGGAGCCGTTCAACCTCCTGCACCGCAACCAGATGATGGAGAACGAGCCGCCCGAGCACACCCGGCTTCGTCGGCCCGTGGCCCGGGCCTTCGCCCGTGGTCACATCGAGCGGCTACGTCCACGGGTGGGCGAGATCGCGCGGGGGCTGCTGGCGCACGTCGACCCGGCCGCCTTCGACGTGATCGGGGACTACGCCGAGCCGCTGCCGGTGCTCGTCATCGCCGAGCTGCTCGGCGTCCCGGCGTCCTACGTCCCCCAGCTGCGGCACTGGTCGCAGTCCATCGTGAAGATGTATGAGGTCGATCCGTCCCCGGCGGTCGTGGACGCCGCGGTGACGTCGGCCGGCGAGTTCGCAGCGCTCCTCCGCGAGCTGGTCCGCGAGCGTCGGGCCCGGCCGCTTGACGACCTGCTCAGCGACCTGGCCGCGACCGAGCTCTCCGAGGACGAGATGGTCGCCTCGGCCGTGCTGCTGCTCAATGCCGGCCACGAGGCGTCGGTCAACGTGTTCGGCAACGGGCTCGTCGCGATGCTCGAGCGCGAGCTGGCCCCCGGACCCGACCTGGCCGCCACGGTCGAGGAGATGCTGCGCTTCGACTCGGCGCTGCAGCTGTTCGAGCGGACGGCGACCGAGGACGTGCCGCTGGGTGACGTCGTGGTCGAGGCCGGGGAGAAGATCGCGGTGCTGCTCGGCTCGGCCAACCGTGACCCCGCCGTCTTCGAGGCCCCCGACGAGTTCCGGGTCGACCGCGAGCCCAACAACCACGTGGCTTTCGGGGTGGGCGTGCACTTCTGCCTCGGAGCGCCGCTGGCCCGCATGGAGCTGGTGGAGTCCCTCGGTGCGCTCTGGGCGGCGTACCCGTCGCTGTCGCTCGCCGGCGAGGCGGAGAGCCGGGGCACCTTCGTGCTTCGGGGGTTCCATAGGGTGCCTGTTGCAGGCCGGCCAGAAGGAGGAGCACCGTGAGCGAACCGTTCAGCGCCGTCGAGGTGATCGTCCGCAAGCGCGACCGCGGGAGGCTGTCCGACGCGGAGATCGACTGGGTGGTCGACGCCTACACGCGCGGAGTCGTCGCCGACGAGCAGATGTCGGCGCTCGCGATGGCGATCCTGCTCAACGGCATGGACCGCGGCGAGATCGCCCGCTGGACCGACGCGATGATCGCCTCGGGGGAGCGGATGGACTTCTCCGGGCTGTCCCGGAAGACCTCCGACAAGCACTCCACCGGCGGTGTCGGCGACAAGATCACGCTTCCGCTGGCGCCGCTCGTCGCGGCCTGCGGGGTCGCCGTGCCCCAGCTCTCGGGGCGGGGGCTCGGCCACACCGGGGGCACGCTCGACAAGCTGGAGTCGATCCCGGGCTGGCGGGCGGCGCTCTCCAACGACGAGATGTTCGCGCAGCTCGAGTCGGTCGGCGCGGTGGTCTGCGCGGCCGGCGACGGGCTGGCGCCGGCGGACAAGAAGCTCTACGCCCTGCGCGACGTCACCGGCACGGTCGAGGCGATCCCGCTGATCGCCTCGTCGATCATGAGCAAGAAGATCGCCGAGGGCACCGGGTCGCTGGTGCTCGACGTCAAGGTCGGCACCGGGGCGTTCATGAAGAACGAGGAGCAGGCGCGCGAGCTGGCCGAGACGATGGTCGCCCTCGGCACCGACGCCGGAGTGCACACCGTCGCGCTGCTGACCGAGATGTCCACGCCGCTCGGTCTCACCGCCGGCAACGCGATCGAGGTCGAGGAGTCGGTCGAGGTGCTGGCCGGCGGTGGGCCCGCCGACGTGGTCGAGCTGACCCTCGCGCTGGCGAGGGAGATGCTGGCCGGCGCCGGTGTCACCGACGTCGACCCGGCCGACAAGCTGGCCGACGGCTCGGCCATGGACGCGTGGAAGGCGATGATCCGTGCCCAGGACGGCGACCCGGACGCCGAGCTGCCCGTGGCCAGGGAGTCGCACGACCTGGTGGCGCCCGCCTCCGGCGTACTCACCCGGCTCGACGCGCTCGCTGTCGGCACGGCGGCCTGGCGGCTCGGGGCCGGCCGCTCCCGGAAGGAGGACCCGGTGCAGGCGGGCGCCGGCGTCCGCTGGCACGCGCGCCCCGGTGACCCGGTGACCGAGGGCCAGCCCCTGATGACGCTGCTGACCGACGAGCCCGACCGGTTCGAGCGGGCGCTGGCGACCCTGGACGGCTCCTTCGACATCTCCCAGGTCGGCTCGCACGAGGCCGGCCCGATCGTCATCGACCGGGTGGGCCGATGACCCAGCTCGCGGCGGGAGAGTCCTTCGAGGTCGCGGCCGCCCGGCTGCGGATGGGGATCGGCTGGGACCAGGACCGCGGCGCCGGCATCGCGCGCACGGGCCGTCCTGACGTCGATCTCGACGCGACGGCGCTGCAGTTCACCGGGACACAGCTCTTCGACCTGGCCTTCTACAACAACCTCAGGACCCGGGACGGCTCGGTCGAGCACCTCGGCGACAACCAGACCGGCAGCGGCGAGGGCGACGACGAGCAGATCCTGGTCGACCTCTCGAAGGTGCACGGGCCGGTCGACACGATCCTGTTCCTCGTCAGCAGCTATCAGGGCCACTCGCTGGAGTGGGTGGCCAACGCCTACTGCCGGCTCCTCGACGAGGACTCCGACGAGGAGCTCGCGAGGTTCACCCTCACCATGTCGGTGACCGACACCGGAGCGGTGCTCGCGCTGCTGCGGCGTACGCCGTCGGGCTGGGTGCTCAACGCGGTCGGCGAGGGCGTGCCGATCACGGTGCCGACGCAGGGGCTGGCCAAGCTCAACCGCTTCCTCTGAGGCTGGAACCGATCAGGCTGGAACCGAAATCAGGCGACGACGCCCCAGTCGCGGGGGTCGGACATGTCGTCGACCTCGCCCGGGTGGATCACCGGCCAGGTGTTGTGGGGCAGGCCGGTGGCGCCGTTGTTGAGCTTGATCCAGTCGAGCTGGTCCTGGAAGCCGACGCCGACCCAGTAGTCCTCGAGGGTCTTGGCGATGCTCTGCACGAAGGCGATCAGGTCGCCGATGGCGCTGACGACCACCGGGATCTCGAAGCTGAGGATCTTGTCGACCGTGGTGGCGTCGGACAGCAGCTTGGCGAGGTCGACGATGCCGCCGATCAGCTTGTCGTTGAGGTCGACCCAGAGCTGGAGGATCTTGGCCGCGCCCTTGTTGGTCATGTCGGCCGCGCGCTCCATGCCGAGCGCCGCGTCGGTCATCGCCTTGACCTGCTCACCGGCGGCCAGCGAGTAGGCGGCGAACGCCTCGCCCTTCCAGGACTTCCCGAGCTGCTGGATCTCGGACTGGATGGAGGGCGCCGGGTAGACGAGCTTCTCCCGGCAGGCGGCGTAGTCGAAGGAGAGCTTCTTCAGCCCCGGCGGGTCGCCCGCCAGCGTCCCGACGACCTTGGTGATGTCGCCGACGACCTCCTTCGCCTTCTTCTCGAGCTGCGGCCGGATCTCGTTGTTGAACCTGTCGATCGCCCGCTCGACGTCGTCGGAGGTCAGCCCGTCCCAGATCAGCTTCGGGATGGGGAACAGGAGGCCGACCCAGTCGAAGTGGCTGGCCGCGTCGTTGAGGACGTTGGCCATCCGGTTGAGCTCGTCCCACACCTTGTCGAAGACGTCCTGGCAGCGCTTCTGGACCTCTTCGGCGAACTGGTCCCAGTCGGTGATGTCGGTCATCGCGGCAGCCTGTTCTTGAGGTGGTCGGCGGACTCGGCAGCGGTGCTGTCCGCCCCGTCGTAGGCGTTGGCCGCGGACTCCAGCGCGGCAGACATGTAGTCGAAGGTCTTGACCCCGTTGGCGAACGCTCCGGTGATCGCACTGATGAAGTGGTCGTGGTAGTCGCCGAGGTGGGCGACGTTGGCGAGGTAGCCGAACATGTAGCCCTTGCCGACCCCGTTGTCCGCGAGGTCATGGGCGTCCTGGACCGCCTGCTTGCGGGTCTGCCACTCCTTGCCCTCTTGGCGCAGCTCCTTGCTCTGGACTGCGAACGACCCGATGTCACCCATGCTGGTCCCTCTTCTCGTAGGCGGCCGCGAAGGCCTGCTGGACGGCGGCGGCGACCGCGCCCGGGGCGGCGTTCGCGAGCCAGCCGGGGTCGGTGTCGACGTCGCCGCACGGACCGGCGGCGTCGAGCGTCACCGTGACGCACTGGTTGTCGGAGTGGCCCACGTCCGGGCCGTCGGGCCGGGGACCCGGCTGACCGGAGAGGGACCGGAAGAGCTCCTCGTCGACGGGCGTGTAGCCGAAGTCGGGGTGCAGCTCGGCCATCGACGGCGGCGGGCCGGGCGCGAACGCCTGGTTGCTGCGCGGGGCCCGGGGGTCGACGCGGCCCTGCGCGCGAAGCCCGAGCTCGATGCCGTCCATGACGGCGTCGGTGTGGGCGCGGCGCACGGCGTGGGCAAGCCCGGCGGGGCGGCGGAGGGAGTCGTCGAGCCGGCCGCTGGCCACCCCGGCGACCCGACGGGTGGGGTCGACGGTGACGAGGAGGGTTCCGGTCTCGTCCTGGCCGGTCACCGGCCGGTTGTGCGCGTAGTGGCCGACCGAGTCGAACTCCCGGAGCTCGGCGAGCCGGTCGGCGTAGGTCTGCGGCATGTGCCGAGGCTTGCCCGGGCCGGGAGCTCGGCAAACCTCAGCGGCGCGGGGGTTTGGTCGGCGCCGGGGGAGGCAGGCTCGTGGTGTGCCAGCAACTCGCATGGCCGCGACGGCGGCCCTCCTCATGGCGTCCGCCGGCCTGGTGACCGGCTGCTCCGCGGATGATTCGACGGCCCGACCGGCCGCCGCCTCGGAGTCGTCCGCGCCGCTGCCCGACAACCTGTGCGAGCCCGTGCTGGCGGCCGTGTCCGCCGACTGGCAGCTGAGCGAGGACGCCCACGACACCGAGGACCCGACCGCGGTCTGCGAGCTGACCGGGCCGGGGGGCACCTCGCTGGGAGTGACGCTCACCGACCTCCCCGACCGCGAGGCCGCGTCCGCGACGCTCGACCTGGTCTGCCGCACGGCGGTGGGCGGCCCCGCGGGTGAGGACCAGCGGCGCTGCGAGCTGGCCTCCGAGCGCGTCGCCGGTCAGCCGTTCTCGGCGTCCTACGCCGCGTCGTACTCCCAACCCCCGAGCGTGGTCGTGCTCCAGCTCGTGACGTCGGACGACTCGGTGGCGATCTCGGCACCCGCGGAGCTGGCCACCATCGAGGCGGCGCTGCAGGAGCGGGCGGGCTAACCCAGCAGCAGGACGACCATCTCGGCGACGCACGCCGGCTTGGTCTCGCCCTCGATCTCGATCGTGTAGCGGGTGATCATCTGCTTCCCCGCGGGAACGTCGGTGAGCTCGGCCAGCGAGGCCGTGCAGCGGATGCGGGCGCCGACCTTGACGGGGTGGGGGAAGCGCACCTTGTTGAGGCCGTAGTTGAGCCGCGGCCCGCTCGTCTCGATGCTGATCAGCTCGGTGTTGAAGTGGGGGATCATCGAGAGCGTGAGGTAGCCGTGCGCGATGGTCCCGCCGAACGGGCCGCCCTTGGCGCGCTCCACGTCGACATGGATCCACTGGTGGTCGTCGGTCGCGTCGGCGAACGCGTCGACCCGCTCCTGGGTGATCTCGAGCCAGGCGGTGGTACCGAGCTCCTCGCCGACGGCGGCTTCCAGCTCAGAGAGGTCGGTGAAGGTGCGCACGTCGGTCCTCTTCGGATCGGCTGACAGGGGTTGCTGACAGGATGGCGGCCATGAGCGCCGTCCTGACCGAACCTAGTGCAGGCCCCGCTGTCACCCCGGAGCAGGTCCGGCGGGCACCGAAGGTCTTGCTGCACGACCACCTCGACGGGGGGCTGCGGCCGGCCACGATCGTCGAGCTGTCCGCGGAGATCGGGCACACCCTGCCCGCTCCGGATGCCGAGTCACTGGGCGAGTGGTTCACGACGATGGCCGACTCCGGCTCGCTGGTGAAGTACCTCGAGACCTTCGACCACACCGTCGCCGTCATGCAGACCACCGCCGCGCTGACGCGGGTGGCACGGGAGTGCGTCGAGGACCTGGCGGCCGACGGTGTCGTCTACGCCGAGGTCCGCTACGCGCCCGAGCAGCACGTCTCCACCGGGCTCTCGCTGGACGACGTCGTCTCCGCCGTTCAGCAGGGCTTCGACGAGGGGATGGCAGCGACGGGTATCCAGGTGCGCCAGCTGCTCACCGCGATGCGTCACCAGGCCCGCTCCCGCGAGATCGCCGAGCTCTCGATCGCCTGGCGCGACCGTGGGGTCGCCGGCTTCGACATCGCCGGTGCCGAGGCCGGCTATCCGCCCACGCGGCACCTCGACGCGTTCGAGTACCTCCAGCGCGAGAACTCCCACTTCACCATCCACGCCGGTGAGGCATTCGGGCTGCCGTCGATCTGGGAGGCGATCCAGTGGTGCGGCGCCGACCGCCTCGGCCACGGCGTCCGGATCATCGACGACATCAGCGTCTCCGACTCCGGCGAGGTCACGCTGGGCCGCCTGGCGGCGTACGTCCGTGACATGCGGATCCCGCTCGAGATGTGCCCGGCCTCCAACGTGCAGACCGGTGCCGCGACCTCGATCGCCGAGCACCCGATCGGGCTGCTCACCCGGTTGCGCTTCCGGGTCACCGTCAACACCGACAACCGGCTGATGTCGGGCACCTCGATGACCTCGGAGTTCACCCACCTCGCCGAGGCGTTCGGCTACTCCGTGCGCGACATGGAGTGGTTCACGGTCAACGCGATGAAGTCGGCGTTCCTGCCCTTCGACGAGCGGCTCGCGCTGATCGCGGACGTGATCAAGCCGGCGTACGCGCAGATGCACGCGGAAGGCTGACCGCGGCGCGACCTGCTACGGCTCACCCTCACGCCTGCGTCGCTGCTTCTCCCGAACGCCGATGACGATCAGCGGGAGGCACAGGACGACCATGGGCACGGCCAGGACCGGCCACCTCAGGACGAGCGCAAACACGGCGACGCCGACGGGAACCTTGAGCCACCAGGGCGGGTCCCAGCGGGCCAGCATCCGAAGTCTGTCGAGCATGGCGTGATGCTCTCACCCCGGGCACTAGATTCGGCGACGTGAAGGTGGTCATCGCCGGGGGCTCCGGCGCGCTGGGGCGCCGGCTCTGCGCGGACCTCGAGGCCGCGGGCCACGACGTCGCCGTCCTGACCCGTCGGACCCGCCCGGGCGACTTCCGCCAGGTGGAGTGGGACGGCCGCACTGTGGGGCCCTGGGTCGCCGAGCTCGAGGGCAGTGCGGTCATCAACCTCGCCGGTGAGCTGGTCGACCGGCGGCCCACCTCCGCGAACATCGACCTGCTGACCAGGTCGCGCGTCGAGCCCACGCGAGCCCTGGTCGAGGCGAGCACGACGCTCGCCGCCCCGGTGCCCGTGTGGCTGCAGGCGAGCACGCTGGCGATCTACGGTGACGCGGGCGACGACGTGCTCGACGAGTCAGTCCCCTCGGCCGACGGCCCGCCCCAGATGACGGACGTGGCGAAACACTGGGAGGCCGCCGCGGTCGGTGCAAACGCCGACACCATGGTCACCCTCCGCACCGGCATCGTCCTGGACAACGACACCCCGGCGCTCGACCGGCTGCGCTCGCTGACCCGCTGGGGGCTCGGAGGCCGGGTCGGCCCGGGCACCCAGTGGGTCAGCTGGATCCACATCGAGGACTGGCTGGCCATCGTCCGCGAGCTGCTCCACCCCACCGGCCCGCCCCTGTCCGGCATCGTGCACGCCACGGGACCGCACCCGGTGCGGAACGCCGACCTCATGGCTGCCCTGCGCAGGAGCGCTCGCCGCCCGGCGGCGCCGCCCACACCTCAGCTGCTCGTCCGGCTCGGCGCGGTGCTGCTGAGGACCGACCCCGCCCTGGCACTCACGGGCCGGCGGGCGGTCCCTGCCCGGTTGCTGGCGGCCGGGTTCGACTTCCGCCACCCGAACCTCGACGAGGCGCTCGCCGACCTGATGGCTCGCCGGCGAGTTTCCGGCTGAGAGGACCGCCGCGCTCCGATGACCCCGCCCGGCTGGCCGTGGGCGGGGTGTGGGGCGGGGTGGTCAGGGCTCGGGGTCCTCTGGCCGGGTGTCGCCGAAGTGGGTGCGGAGCTCGTGGGCGAGTCGGCGTCGTTCGGGGTCGGGGGTGACGTCGATCGTCCCCGAACTGTCTTTGAGGTACTCATAGCCCAGGGGGCTTCGCCAGAGGTGGACGCCGGGTTCGACGGTGACGTAGTTCCAGCCGCCGGTGGTCTTCGCGCGGTGGTGACTGCGGCAGACGGGTGTCTGGTTGCAGGAGCAGGTGGGTCCGTCGTCCTCGTGGGGGACGCGGTGTTCGCAGTCGCAGCGGTGGGCGGGTCGGAAGCAGAAGGGGTGGGCGCAGACCAGGTCGCGGAGCTGGGTCTGGGCCTTGAGCCGGGCGGAGGCTTCGTAGGCGGTGACGTGGAGGTGCTCGGCCAGGTCGAGGACGGGTTGCACGGTGATGACTGCGTCGGGGTGGGCGCACCACTCGCGGACCTGTGCGGCGGTGACCGGGCCGCGGGTCTCCTGGACCCTCGCGAGGCCGCCGGCGCCGAGGACCGCGGCCTGTTCGAGGTGGACGTGGAGCACCACCTCACGCTTGCGACGCCGACTCGGCTGAGTGTCGTTCTCGCTGAGGTCGAGGGTCTGTTGGTGGCGGGCGAGGTTGCCGACCGCCTTGGCGCGGCGTACGTCGAGTGAGTCGGTGGAGCCGAGGAGCAGCTGCTCGTGGGCGTCGGCGGCGAGGGCGGTCTCGAGGTCGAGGGCGTCGGCGAGGTCGACGTCGCCCTCGATCCGGACCCGCCCGTCGACACCGACGTGGTCGAGCGCGATGTCGAAGTGGCCGGCCTGAGCGGCGGCGAGCCGTTGCTGCTTCGGTGGCCTCGGGGTCGAACCGGGCGATGGCCTCGTCGATGAGCCGGGTCAGCTGCGCGGGGCCGATCTTGTGGGCCACCGCGGCGACGTGCTGGTCCACGAACGCCGCCGCGTCGGGTGAGAGGCAGAGCGTGCGGTCCGCGATCTGGCCGAGCTTCCACGCCGGCAGGTCACCGGTCAGGAGCCTCGCCCAGCAGCGCCACAGCCGGTACCGGCCCTCCACGACGTGGGAGAGGTAGCGACGACCGGACTCGGTGGTCCTGCCCAGCGCGGCAGCGAACTCGGTGACCGCGAACTCCGCCACCTCCGGGCACCCCTCCCCGCCCAGTGGCAGCGCCCGCTCGTGCCACTCATCGACCGGCCCGACCAGTGAGTCGCTCGAGTGCATCGCGACCCAGGCGGCGGCGTTCTTCATGACCTCACGCGCAGCGTCGTCCTCGGCCCGTTTCGCTGCTCGCGCGAGCCGCCAGCACCGCGGCGGGGTCGTCTGCTCCTGAGAGGCAGATCGGGTCCAGGGTCGAGGTCATCGTGAGACCAACTCAACCAGCGGCCACCGACAGTCGGAGGCCGAAATCGGGGTTGTCCACAGGGGTCCGGGAAACTTTCTCAGAAAGTTTCCGGGCCGGCTCCCAGCACGGGCCGCGGAGGTCTCGACAAGCTCGACCAACGGGTGGTCCAGCACGTGCCTTCGCTGCGGACCCGACCCCGCCGAACCGCAGCCAGCCCGCTGGCGGCAACCCGATAGCCAGCCATGCTTTTGGCGAGGGTCAGACACTCGGCTGTCGGGGTGCCGACGTACCCAACCGCCACGACGGCCGACGCCCGCTAGCGTGACGCCATGACCACCCTCGACGCCGACTACCTCGTGGTCGGGGCCGGCGCGATGGGGATGGGGTTCACCGACGCTCTCATCGAGCACGACCCCCGCGCCCGCGTGGTGCTCGTAGATCGGCGGCACGGGGCGGGCGGGCACTGGCTGGAGGCGTACCCCTTCGTGCAGCTGCACCAGTCGTCGAGCTTCTACGGCGTCGCGTCGAGCGTGCTCGGTGGTGGGCGGGTGCAGGAGCGCGGACCGGAGGCGGGGCTGCACGAACGGGCGGGGCAGCCCGCGATCCTCGCCTACTACGCCCACGTGCTGGCCGACCGGCTGCTGGCGTCGGGGCGGGTGGAGTTCCTGCCGGGCTGTGACTACCGCGGCGACCGCACGGTCGTGTCGCGGGTGTCGGGGAAGAGGTTCGCCGTCCCCGACGGGTGCCGCATCGTCGACGCGCGCTACCTCTCGCCGGACATCCCGGCCGAGCTGCCGCCGCGCTTCGAGGTCGGGGACGGCGCACGCGTGGTGCCGGTCAACGACCTCGTGCGCCTCGAGCAGGCGCCGAGCCAGTACGTCGTCGTGGGGTCCGGCAAGACGGCGACCGATGCCTGCGTCTGGCTCCTGGGCCGCGGGGTGGACCCTGGGGCGATCTGCTGGGTGCGCCCGCGTGAGCCGTGGATGCTCGACCGGGCGCTGATCCAGCCGGACCCTGTCGTCTACCTCGGCATGGTCGCCACGATGATGGAGGCCGCCTCGAAGGCCGCCTCGCTCGACGAGCTGTTCCTCGCCCTGGAGGACGCCGGGATCATGCTGCGCATCGACCGGTCGCTCACCCCGACGATGGCGAAGTCGCCCACCCTCGGCACCTGGGAGCTCGCGCTGCTCCGGAGCATCGAGCACGTCGTCCGTCTCGGGCACATCCGCTCCGTGAGCCGTGGCCGGCTCGACCTGGAGCAGGGCTCGGTCCCGGTCGCCGACGACGCGCTCGTCGTCAACTGCGCCGCCGACGGGCTGAAGAACCCGCCGCTCGTCCCCATCTGGCAACCGGCCGCGATCACGCTCCAGCCCGTCCGCGCGGGGTTCCCCTGCTTCGGCGCCGCCATCGTGGGGTACGTCGAGGCCACCCGCGCCGACGACGACGCCAAGAACGCGCTGTGCCGTCCCTCGTCGTACGGCAACTCCCTCGGCGAGTGGGCGCGGATGAACGTCCTGGGCCTCCAGAACGCCGCCGCGTTCAACTCCGAGCCCGACCTCAAGGACTGGGCCGACCGGGTCGCGCTCAACCCGTCGCGCGTCGCTGCGGATCACCTCGGGTCACCGCAGCTGGGGCTCGTCCAGGAGCGCATCTCGGCCCACGTGCCGGCCGGCCTGGCACGACTGGCCGAGCTGATGGTGTGAGAGCGGCCGCGAGCGGCTAGGTCGAGATCAGGAGTCGGGTGCAGAACTCGGCGAGATCTGTGTTCCCGTCGGTGAGGTCGGTCTCGGTCATGTCGTAGCGCTCGTCGCCGCTGACGCCGATGTCCTCGACGGCGAGGCCGGCCGAGTCTCCGGAGCGAGTCATGCGCCGGACGGAGACGGTGAAGTTGATGCCGGCCGGGATGGGCGGGAGTGGGCGCCTGGCGGCGTGGTAGGCGTACTCGATGTCGTCGCTCGTCCAGACGTTGGCCCCGCCGGCGCCGGTACCCTCGCCGACCGAGACGACCCGGCCGATGCCGTAGTCAGCGATACCGGCCGCGAACAGGTCGCCGCACGAGAACGTGTTGGCGTTCACCACGGCGACGACCGGTCCGCGGTAGGCGCGAACGGCGCCCTGGAAGCCGTCGGGGTCGCTGATGGGGAGGTGCTGGGAGAACTCCTCGCCGAGCTCGGCCGCGAGCCGGGCCGAGTCGGCCCAGTCCGCGAGGTCGGCGCCGTTGCCGTCGGCCCCGGCGATCTCGACCATGGCCGGCGTCGCCCGGAGCGCGAAGCGGGCCGGTGCGATGGCCCTGCCCACAAAGAGCTGGAGGAGGTGCTCGGTCGCGTCGATCACCCCTCCGGGGTTGGAGCGGAGATCGACGACGAGTCCCTTGCGGGGCAGTTTGCGCAGGACCTCGGCCACCGCGTCGACGTAGTCGCTGGTGTTGCCCACGTCGAAGGTCCAGAGCCGCAGGTAGCCGAAGGTTCCGTGGCTGGTCCGGATCCGGCGCGCCGAGATGGCGTCGGAGTAGGTCGTCGCGATCCAGTCGTCCGCCTTCGCAGCGGGCCGGTCAGCGACCTGGCTCTCCTGGTCCATGGCCCAGAGCTCGGTCGCGAAGAGGAGCTTGCGGGCGCGACGGGCCGCCTCACCGGTCGCGTCGATCGCGCGTCGGGTGCGGAACACCATCAGGTCGTTGGCCGTCATGGCCTCGCCGGGCTCGATGACGTGCCACCTGAACCGGACGGTGCGGTCGGGCTGGTCTGACGCGTCCTCGGCGAGTCGGTAGCCCACGTCGATCCAGCGCTCGTCGGGCAGCGGGAGGTACTGCAGCGGCCGCTGGGTGAACGTCTCGAGCGCTCGTGCGCGCCGAGCGTCCGGCCGCCCACCGGTCAGGGTCTCGGCGTAGAGGTCGACGGCCCGGCCGAACGGGACCCCGTTCCAGGTCGTGAGCCGCGCCCCGACGGCGAGCTCGGTGTCCGCCTCGGTGACCTCCTGGGTGACCTTGGTGACGACGTACGTCGGCGCCCGGTGCGGGCCGAAGGCCTCGACCAGGAACGGCAGTGCTGCCACGTTGCGTGTGAGCCGGGGGTCCGATGCATCGACGTAGAGCTGCGTGTGCTGGTCTCGGAGCCGGTTGACCAGCAGGGTGAGCTCTCGCAGGAACCCCGCCGAGTCCAGGAAGGGGAGCTGTCGACGCAGCGCCGCGAGGGCGCGAACCGGGTCGAAACCGTAGAGCGAGCGCTTCTGGGTGAGGTGGACGTACACGTCCTCGAACATCGTCAGCCAGACGTCGATCAGGTCGTACTGCTGGCTGACGCTGAGGTCGACCGGCTCCCAGGTCGCGTCCGGGGTCGGCGGCGGCAGCAGCTCGGCCAGCACCTGACCCACCCGGGCGTCGGCCATCGCCGCGCGCGTGGCCATCAGAACCGCCCCCTGAGCCCGGCCAGGACGCCGCCCTGGATCGGGTTCGCGTCGAGCAGGTCGAAGAACGCCGCGTCGTGCACGAGCGTCGGCACCGGGAGGATCTTGACGGTGGCGGGGTTCTTCGGCGGACCCGCACGGCCACCACGACGGGTGTCGGGCATGTCCAGGAAGAGCTCGAGCGGGGCGGCGTCGGAGAACCGGGGCGCGCCACCGGCGGCGCGGGCCTGTGCGTCGCTGATCGCCTTCTGGGGGTCCTGCTGCACCGCCTCGAGCGTGGCCTCGATGGCGGGCCACGACCAGGCGATGGTGTCGTCCATGGGGTCCGGCATGGCGACGGCGCGGCTGCGGCCGGCGAGCGTGATCGGAAAGCGCGGCGGCGCCCCTGCCGCCTCCATCAGCGCGGTGTAGCCGTAGCGAGGCGTGCCGTTGACGACGACGAGGGCGACGTCGCGCTCGGTCGCGGCGAGGATCCGGTGCCATCGCGACCCGCCGCCGCGGCCACCCAGCACGGTGACGTCCGCGAAGGCTCCCTCGACGAGCTGCCCCACCGGCCGCTTCCAGCACCGCTCCAGCAGCACGCCCGGGTTGGTCGTCACCATCTCGACGATGTCGCGATCGCTCAGCTGATAGCCGAGCCGGTCGGCCACGAGCCTGGCGACCTTCATCTCGCCGAGCAGGTTCTTGCTGCCGGACGGGCCCCAGTCGGAGCCGAGGCAGATGCGTACGCCGCGAGCGCGGGCGTCGTCGACCAAGGTTGTCTGGGCGTAGAGGACGAGGTTGGACAGCGGCGACCAGACCACGCCCCCCGCCTTCTGGGTGTCCCACGTCGCCCAGTGGGGTGCGTCGACCGCGGAGCAGTGGATGGCGATCAGGGTGGGGAGGAGCCCGTGGAGGTCGAAGAGGTCGGTGTAGTCGTCGAGGACCCGGGAGTCGCGCTGCCCTTCGGCGCAGTGGTAGATGAAGCCGGCGCCCTCGAGCCTCATGTGGTCGACCGCCTTCTTGAGCGCCTCGCCGGTCTTGGTGGCGACCGAGGTGCGGATGAGGTCCTCGCCGGCCTGGCCGACCTGGCCGGCCCTCTCGTCGTCCACGTTGCGCAGCACGGTGCGGTAGCCGTGGTTGGCGGAGGGCCAGCCCTGGACCGCCGTGGCCCCACCGGCCATCGCGCGCAGCTGCACGTAGGCGAGCAGCGCCTCTGGGCACGCCTTGGCATAGACCCAGGCCGGCTCGGTGACCGACTCGGTGTAGGTGTGTGCCGTGGTCCAGTGCTTGTTGTGCCACCAGGGGTCGGTCCGGCCGGGCTCGGACCACAGCGGCAGGGCGTTGTAGGCGAGGTGGTTGTGCATGTCGATGAAGCCGGGCAGCACGTAGGCGCTCCCGACGTCCACGACGGGCGCGCTCGCGAAGCCGGCGACCTTGGTCCCGGGACCGGTCACCCTCTCGATCACGCCGTCCCGGATCCAGACCCGCCCCGGTGTGGGCTCGCTCGCGTCGCCGTCGATCATCTGGGCAACGAGCCCGCTGATCACCAGCTCGGTCACGGCTGGGCCTTGAGCGCAGCCACCGCGGCCGCCTCGGCCGTGGTCAGCGCGGTCGGCAAGCTGTTCGCCGCCCACGTCGGCATCCGCAGCTGGTAGTAGTTCCTCGTGTCCTTGCCCGCGACCCGGCCACGCTGCGCCCGGTCCCCGGTCGTGGCCTGCCAGCGAAGGGTCCCGAAGGGGAGGTCGCCCCGCGGGATCGGTTCACGGCCACCGAGGTAGGGGCCCGTGGCGACATCGCGTGGGAACGCGAGCCCGGCCAGCGCAGTGAGTCCGGGCTTCCACGCTGCCGCGGGATCTGCCTGGTCGAAGGGCGCGAGGTGCACGACCGGGGTCGATGCGGGCGCCTCGGCGGTGGCGACCCGCTCGGCGTGCTCGCCCAGAGTGACGATCACACCGGGTTGGGCCAGGCGCATGGCCTCGCGCAGGATCGACCGGGTCGCCGGGTCGTCGACGGCACGTCTCACTGCCGCGATCGGATCGCCGAGTGAGTCGACGGGCAGCGTTCGCAGGATCGCGTACCGGGTCGTCACTCCGGCGGACCGCAGGAACGCCTGCAGGTGCTGGCCGACGTTGCCCGTCAGCGCGCGACCGGTGAACAGGTCGTCCTGCGACTCCTGGTCGGCCAGCACCAGGATCGAGGGGTGGGTCAGCCGACCCCGATAGCCCGGGCCGTGACCGAGCGACGGATTGGCGCTGAGACCGAGGCTCGCGAAGTCGGGCCACGGTCGGCCCGGGCCCCCGCCTTGAAGCAGTCGGGCCATCGTCATCGTCGTCGGTCCGGCGTCGAAGTCGAGGTACGTCGTCCGGGCCGGCTCGTAGGGCAGGTCGCCGGGGGCCGGGGCGTAGGAGCTGTCGGCCGTCGTCGAGGACGGCGGGGCCAGGTAGGTGGCGCTGCGGTCGCCGTACTTGCCGCCGTCCGCGAACAGCTGGATCGACTTCTGGTCGGACGCGCGATTGCTCGACGTACTGCCGCGGCCGAGCCGCCAGTTGGTGCCGTACGGAAAGTCCCGGAACGGGATCGGCGCGGACGAGTAGGTGTAGGCGCCGGCCGGAAGTCGGGTCGCGCCAGGATCGACGGGGAGCCAGCCCGGAGCGGCCTGCTCCCACTGCTCGAACTGATGGATGGCGCGCACGAAGTCGGCCTTGATCTTGGCCGCCGCCCCGCCCTTCGAGGCTCCACCCGGGTGAAGGACACCGATCGTCTTGACCTTGGCCCCGAGTCGGTGCGAGTCGGCGTCCTGCAGCTTCTCGGGATCCGCGCTGCCACCGTGCACCTCGATCCAGGTCGCGACCGACTGCTTGGCCGCGAGGCCGACGGCGATCACCAGGCGGATGTCGTTGCGGGCCAGCACGTAGTCGAGCAGCTGCCCGCGATGGCGGGCGATCGGCGACCGAGGATCCTGGGCGAGCTTCGGGAGCAGCCCGTTGTACTGGCCGAAGATCGGGTAGGTGAAGGTGTTGAGGAACAGGTACGAGTGGGTCACGCCGAGGTGGTTCAGGACGTGCTGCATGCGGGCGCCGGTCCCGCCCGTGAACGAGCGGTGCGACAGCGACTCGTCCTGAGCCCCCTCCTGCCCGATGACCAGGACACGCACCGCGTCGTCCTGCAGCCGGCCCCGGTAGAACATCGGCCCGAAGTGCCAGCGGTACTCCTCGTCGCCGCTCATCGCGACCCCGATGGCCCGATAGTTCGGTGTCGTGGCGAACAAGCGCGCCCAGCTGCGGTTCTTCGGCGGCCCCGCGTCGAACTCCCACGGGTCGCCGCGTCCTTCGGTGAAATCGTCAGCCATGGCTGCCCCTCCTTGGGTGGGTCTCTCGCAACCCCCGATACGCGGAGAGGGAACTCGTCCGTCCGAGCCACGTGCTCACCGACCGCGCCGCAATGCCACCTTTCTCTCCCCAGTCGGCGCTAGCCATGACCTGTTCGTGCTGGTGAAGGTGCCCCGGCCGGGTCATTGACGTGGGATTCGGGCGCGGACCGCCCGGATGGTTTGCCGCGCGCTCCGAACGGGCAGGCCGGAGGGGCCATTCCATTCATCGCAAGGAGAAACATCCTGATGCGCATCACCCGCCTCGTCAGCGGCCTGGTCACCACCGGCCTCGTCGTGACCGCGCCACTCATCGTCTCCGCCGCTCCGGCCGAAGCGGCGACCATCGGCTCGACCGTCACCGTCAGCCCGCTCAGCTCGACCGAGCTCGAGTACGGCGACTCCATCTACATCTCCGGCACGGTCAAGGGCGTGGACGGCAAGACGCCCAACAGCCCCGCCCCGGTGGCGCTGGTGGTCAGCACGCCGGCCAACCCGACGTGGACCGTCGTCGGCGTCGACGACAGTGCCTACTTCTCGTTCTCGAGCGTCAAGCCCTCCTCCAACGCGACCTACAAGGTCGTCTACGGTGGCGGCACCTCGGGCTACGGCGGCTCCGTCAACACGCTGACCCCGAGCGAGTCCGCGCCGCTCACCGTGACCGTCTCGCGCAAGATCGCGGCGAAGACCAAGGGGCTCAAGGTCATCGGCAAGGTGCTGCCGGACTACGGCAAGAAGAAGGTCAAGATCCTCCAGGTGGTCGGCAAGAAGAAGACCAAGAAGTACGCCCGGGTCAAGACCAACAAGAAGGGCCGCTTCACCTTCAAGGCGCCGAACAGGTCCGGCTTCCGCTTCGTCGTGGTCGTCCCGGCCGACGCGAGCTTCGCAGGCACCTACGCGCAGTACCACGTCATCTGAGGCTGGCTCGCGCGAAGGACCGGCCGTCGACCCTCGGGGGTCGGCGGCCGGTTCGCTGTCAGGGCCAGAGGGTGCGCAGGGGCGCCAGCTGGCCGGGGTGGGCGCGCTCCTGGGCCGCCGTCAGGAACAGGTCACGGCGACGGCAGCACCACGAACCACGGCTTCGTCCAGCGACCGAAGGTCGTGAGCTTCTTGGCCACGAAGTCCGCGCGCGTCATCTCGACCAGAGAGCCGTGGGCGGGGTTGTAGACCTGCACGCCGTCATCGGTGGGGGCGACAGCCAGGACCACGTGGCGCGGGATCCAGTCGCCGACGTAGAAGGGGGCAGGGCGGTCGGCGACGGCGTCGACGAGCCGGTCGAAGAGGCGACCGCGGTCGTGGAAGGGCACCAGCGTGGTGGCGTAGCGGACGTCGGAGAACTCACCCATCGCCCTCGCCACGGCCCACGGCGGCGTGCCGAGGGCGCGCGGCCACGGCAGCTGGGCCCGGCCGAAGGCGGAGGTGCCGGTGAGCTGGCGGTGCAGGTCGAGCACGGAGCCGGCGAAGGCATGGGGGTTCTGGGTGGCGGCGTACGCCGGGTCCAGCAGGATGTGCGCCGCGACGAGGGACGACGGCCCGCAGGAGCGCTGGTCGGGCTGGGCGAGCCCCCGGATCGCGTCGAGGTTCACCGGGACGCTCCTGTCATTGCGACACCGGGAGCTTCTGGACCTGGGCGTAGGCCCCGTCGGCCGACACCGCGGTGCAGCCGGCGGCGACGGCCGCCGCGACGATGCGCCGCTGGTCGCGGGCGAGGGCGATGCCGCGGCGGAGCAGGACCAGCGGCGGCTTGCGGTGCTCGCGCAGGTCGCGGGTGAGGCGGCGCCAGAAGGTCACGACCGGGTGCTGGCGCAGGCAGTAGGCCGCCGCGAGCAGCCCGGCCGCCCGGAGCTTCCCGACGACGTGGTGGGCGAAGATCCCCTCGGCCACGACGAGGTGGGAGCCCGACAGGGACAGGGTCTGGGTGCCGGTGCGGCCGTTCGCGGAGATCGAGTAGACCGGCGTCTCGACCGTGCCGGTCCGGCAGAGCGTGGCCAGGGCCTCGACAGCCTCGTCACAGAGCCAGGAGTCGGGGTCGTCCCAGTCGACCAGCCCCGCGTTGGCGCCGGAGGTGATCCGGGGGAGCGCCGGGTCGGAGCCGTCCCGGTAGAAGTCGTCGAGCCGGAGGAGCGGGAGCCCGAGCCGTTCGGCGAGGTGCGACTTGCCGGAGCCCGAGGGCCCCGCCAGGACGATCACCTGCGCAGGCATTCGCACATCATGCCGTGGCAGGCTGCCTGCATGGGAACTCGGGTCGGCGCCCTCGCGCTGCTGATCGCCCTCGCGGTGACGGTGGCGGCCTGCACCGGCGATGACGGCCCCCACCCAGGTCCCGACCCGACAAGGACCACCGACGCGGACTGCGTCGAACGGATCCCGGACGCGGTGTTCGCCACGCTCGCCTGGACCCCGACGGGCAAGCCGGCCGAGGCGACCGTGCGCGGCTGTCACCGCGAGGCCGAGCAGGGATACGTCGAGGTCCGGGACCGCGCCGGCTACGACTTGCTCTGCAAGACGCTCGACCGGTCCGGGGGCAAGGCGCCGGGCCTTCCGGCCGACTGGCTCGGCGCCGACGTCGTCGCCTGCGCGGTCGAGCCCGTCGGCGACGTCGGGCAGACCAAGGTGGTCGTCCAGCGCGAGGGCGACGACGTCACCCAGGTCACCATCGCCGTGCTCACCAGGACCTCGCAGGAGCAGGTGCGTGCTGCCGTCGCGGAGCTGGTGAGCGCGGGACGCTAGCCACCCCGGATCTCGAATCCGGGTCGCTAGACGCCGATCGGGTGCCAGACCGTCTTGGTCTCGAGGTAGTCGGTCATCGCGGACAGCTCCGGCTCGAGGCTCCAGTCGGGCTCGGCCGAGGGTGCGCGCCGGACCCGCTTGAGGTTGTCGGCGGCCGCGACCTCGAGCTCGGTGGCCAGGTCGGGCGAGCCGGCCACACCGACCAGGTCGATCGCGTTGACGTCCATGTGCGACGCCAGCCACGGGCCGACCGAGGCGGCGTCGCCGGTGAGGATGTTGACCACCCCGCCGGGCACGTCGGAGGTCGCCAGCACCTCGCTGAAGGTCACGGCCGGGAGCGGACGGGCGTAGGACGACACGACCACGCAGGTGTTGCCCGAGACGATCACCGGTGCGACCACCGAGATCAGCCCGAGCAGTGACGACTCCTGCGGCGCCAGGACGGCGACGACGCCGGTCGGCTCCGGGGTCGAGAGGTTGAAGAACGGACCGGCGACGGGGTTGGCGTTGCCGACCACCTGGGTCAGCTTGTCGGCCCACCCGGCGTACCACACGAGCCGGTCGACGGCCGCGTCGAGCGCGGCGGTGGCCTGTCGCGACGTCAGCCCCTCGGAGGAGGAGAGCGCGTCGAGGAACTGCGGGCGCCGGTCCTCCATCAGCTCGGCGATCCGGTAGACCACCTGGGCGCGGTTGTAGGCCGTGCGGCCGGCCCAGCCGCCGAAGGCGGCCCGGGCCGCGACGACCGCGTCGCGCGCGTCCTTGCGGGAGGCCAGCGCGGCGTTGGCGAGGAACTTCCCCTTGGTGTCGTCGACGACGTAGGAGTGCCCCGACTCCGAGCGGGGGAAGGCCCCGCCGATGTAGAGCTTGTAGGTCTTGCGAACGTCTGCCCTGGTCACCTGAGGTAGCCCTCCAGCCCGTGCTTGCCGCCCTCGCGGCCGTATCCCGACTCCTTGTAGCCACCGAACGGGCTGGTCGGGTCGAACTTGTTGAACGTGTTGGCCCACACCACGCCGGCGCGCAGCTGGTTGGCCAGCTGCAGGATCCGGGAGCCCTTGTCGGTCCAGACCCCGGCGGAGAGGCCGTAGGGGGTGTTGTTGGCCTTCGCGACCGCCTCGGCCGGCGTCCGGAAGGTCAGCACCGACAGCACCGGCCCGAAGATCTCCTCGCGGGCGATCCGGTGGGCCTGGGTGACGTCGGTGAAGATCGTCGGTGCGAACCAGAAGCCGTGCGAGGGCAGGTCGCACGGGGCCGACCAGCGCTCGGCGCCCTCGGCCTCGCCGACGGCGGAGAGCTCGCGGATGCGGGCGAGCTGCTCGGCGGAGTTGATCGCGCCGACGTCGGTGTTCTTGTCGAGCGGGTCGCCGACCCTCAGGGTCGCCATCCGGCGCTTGAGGCGGTGGAGCACGTCCTCGGCCACCGACTCCTGCACGAGGAGCCGCGACCCGGCGCAGCAGACGTGGCCCTGGTTGAAGAAGATGCCGTTGACGATGCCCTCGACCGCCTGGTCGAGCGGGGCGTCGTCGAAGACGATGTTGGCGGCCTTGCCGCCGAGCTCGAGCGTCACGCGCTTGTGGGAGCCCGCGACGGTGCGGGCGATCGCCTTGCCGACCTCGGTCGAGCCGGTGAACGCCACCTTGTCGACGTCGGGGTGAGCGACCATCGCCTGGCCGGTGCCGCCCGCGCCGGTGACGATGTTGACCACACCGGGCGGCAGGTCGGCCTGCTGGCAGATCTCCGCGAAGAGCAGCGCGGTGAGCGGCGTGGTCTCGGCCGGCTTGAGCACGACGGTGTTGCCGCACGCCAGGGCCGGCGCGATCTTCCACGCCAGCATCAGCAGCGGGAAGTTCCACGGGATGATCTGCGCGGCGACGCCCAGCGAGGTCTCGCCGAAGCCGGCGTACCTCAGCTTGTCGGCCCACCCGGCGTAGTAGAAGAAGTGCGCCGAGACGATGGGTACGTCGACGTCGCGCGACTCCTTGATCGGCTTGCCGTTGTCGATCGACTCGAGCACGGCGAGCTCGCGGGAGCGCTCGGCGATGATGCGGGCGATGCGGTAGAGGTACTTCGCGCGCTCCGAGCCGGGCATCCGCGACCAGCCGCGGTGCGCGCGGCGGGCGGCCTTGACCGCGAGGTCGACGTCGTTGTCGTCGGCCTCGGCGATCTCGGCCAGGACCTCCTCGGAGGCCGGGTTGATCGTCTTGAACGCCTTGCCGTGGCCGTCGACGAACTCGCCGTTGATGAACAGGCCGTAGGAAGGCTTGATGTCGACGATCGAGCGCGACTCGGGAGCCGGGGCGTAGTCGAACGTGCCGGACGCCTTCGTCCTGGTTGCCATGGGGTCAGTCCACCGTCACGTAGTCGGGGCCGGAGTAGCGGCCGGTCTTGAGCTTGATGCGCTGCATCAGCAGGTCGTTGAGCAGGGTCGAGGCGCCGAAGCGGAACCAGTCGGGGTCGAGCCAGTCGGGCCCGGCCACCTCGTTGACGGTCACGAGGTACTTGATCGCGTCCTTGGTGGTCTTGATGCCGCCGGCCGGCTTGACGCCGATCATGGTGCCGGTGGCCTCGCGGAAGTCGCGCACGGCCTCGAGCATGATGAGCGTGACCGGGAGGGTCGCGGCGGGCTGCACCTTGCCGGTCGAGGTCTTGATGAAGTGGCCGCCTGCCAGCATCGCGAGCCACGACGCGCGGCGTACGTTGTCGTAGGTCTGCAGCTCGCCGGTCTCGAGGATCACCTTGAGGTGCGCGCTCTCGCCGTTCTTCCTGGCGCAGGCCTCGCGCACCTGGGCGATCTCCTCGTAGATCTCGAGATAGTGGCCGGCCAGGAACGCGCCCCGGTCGATCACCATGTCGATCTCGTCGGCCCCCGCCTCCACGGCGTCCTTGGTGTCGGCGAGCTTGATGTCCATCGCGGCCCGGCCGCTGGGGAACGCCGTCGCCACCGCGGCCACCTTGACGCCGCTCGAGCCCAGCGCCTCCTTCACCGTGGCGACCATGTCGGGGTAGACGCAGACCGCCGCCGTGGCGGGACAGGTGGGGTCCGACGGGTCGGGGTGCATGGCCTTCGCGGCCAGCGAGCGGACCTTGCCGTGCGTGTCCTGTCCCTCGAGCGTGGTGAGGTCGACCATCGAGATCGCGAGGTCGATGGCGAAGGCCTTGGCCGAGGTCTTGATGGAGCGGGTGCTGAGGGAGGCGGCTCGCTGCTCGGCGCCCACCTGGTCGACGCCCGGCAGGCCGTGCAGGAAGCGCCTCAGCGACGAGTCGGACCGGGTGACGTCGAGGTCACGGAACGGTGTCGTCTCGACGTCGGACTCGGTTGCGACCATGCCGCCCAGCATAGGGTGGAACGGCACGAGCGACCCCATGGAGGACAAGGGCATGCACCGGTGAACGAGGCCGACCAGAGCGACTCCCAGGTCGAGAAGTTCGCGCCGAACGGCGGCACCGTCATCTCCGTCGTCGCGGGGGTCGTGGCGGCGGCGTTCCTCGTGGCCTGGGTCGTCGACACCGACGAGGTCCCGCTGTGGGTGCCGGCCGTGGCCCTGCTCGGCGCGTACGTCGTCTACCTGAGCACCGTCCGCCCCCGCGTGCGGGTGGAGAAGCGCGAGCTGGTGCTCCGCAACATGCTCAGCACGGTCCGGCTCCCGCTGGCCGCCGTCGAGGAGGTCGCGGTCCAGCAGGTCATGGCCGTGCGCGCCGGAGGCAAGCGCTACGTCTGCGCCGGCGTCGGCCGGACCATGCGCCAGGCCATGAAGGGCTCGGCGATGCAGAAGGCCCGCGAGCAGGCCGGCGGGCTGCGCGGCGAGATCGCCAAGGCCCAGGTCCGCGAGCAAGGCATGAACTACGCCGACTTCGTCGAGATCCGGGTCCAGGAGCTCATCAACGAGGACCGGATGCGCCGGGGGATCGCGCGTTTCTCGCCGGAGGCCGACGAGCTCGCCACGCAGGTACGCCGCACGTGGGCCAAGCCCGAGATCGCCGTACTGGTCGCGGCCGTGGCCTTCTTCGTGGTCGGGCTCCTGGTCGGCTGATCGCGGTCCGGGCTCACAACCCCAGGGCGGCCGTCGCATCGGCGCCCAGCGCGTCCAGGCGCGCCGCGGCCGAGATGCGGGCCGCGTCGACGCCGACGTCGGGGTCCACGGGCACCACGACCTCGAGGTAGCACTTGAGCTTCGGCTCGGTGCCGCTCGGGCGTACGACGACCCGGGCGCCGTCGGCGAGGTGGAACCGCAGTCCGTCGGTGGGCGGCAGGTCGGCGCTGCCGAGGGCGAGGTCGTCGACCCGCTCGACGGCCAGGCCACCGAGCTCGGTGGGCGGGGTGGCGCGCAGCCGGTCCATCGCGGCAGCGATCAGGGAGAGATCGGCGACGCGCACGGAGACCTGGTCGGTGGCGTGCAGGCCGTGCTGGAGGGCGAGATCGTCCAGGACGTCGACCAACCCGCGGCCGGTCGCCTTGGTCTCGGCCGCGAGCTCGCAGAGCAGCAGCAGCGCCGAGACGCCGTCCTTGTCCTTCACGTGCTCCGGGTCGCAGCAGTAGCCGAGCGCCTCCTCGTAGCCGAAGGCCAGGTCCGGCACCCGGCCGATCCACTTGAAGCCGGTCAGCGTCTCGACGTACGGCTGTCCGGCGGCCGCCGCCATCCGCCCGAGCAGGCTCGAGGAGACGATCGAGGTCGCCCAGGTGCCGGTGCGACCACGCGCCATCAGGTGGTGGGCGAGCAGGGCGCCGACCTCGTCGCCGCGCAGCATCCGCCACCCGTTCCCTGTGGGTACGGCGGCCGCGCAGCGGTCGGCGTCCGGGTCGTTGGCCACGACCAGGTCGGCGCCGTGCTCCGCGGCCAGGGCCAGCGCGAGGTCCATCGCGCCCGGCTCCTCGGGGTTGGGGAAGGCGACGGTCGGGAAGTCCGGGTCGGGCTGCTCCTGCTGTGCGACCACCCGCGGCGCGCTGAAGCCTGCGGTCTCGAGCACCTGCAGCACCGGGGCGGCGCCGACGCCGTGCAGCGGCGTGTAGACGAGGTCGAGGTCGCGCGGGCCGTCCTGGGCGAGCTCGGCGATCGTGTCGAGGTAGCGGTCGACGATGTGCTCGCCCAGCACCGTCCCGCCGGGGCCGCGGGGCACGTCCTGGAGCGCGCCGACCGCGTCGATCCGCGCGGCGATGCCGGCGTCCGCGGGCGGCACGATCTGGCTGCCGTCGCCGAGGTAGACCTTGTAGCCGTTGTCCTGGGGCGGGTTGTGGCTCGCGGTGACCATGACCCCGGCCGCGCAGCCGAGCTCACGGATCGCGAACGCCACCACCGGGGTCGGCAGCGGCCGCGGCATCAGCCACACCTTGAACCCCGCGCCCGACATCACCTCGGCGGTGTCGCGCGCGAAGTCGTCGCTGCGGTGCCGAGCGTCGAAGCCGACGACCACGGGGCCGGACGCCCCCTGCTCCTGGAGGTAGGCCGCCAGCCCGGCCGCGGCGCGGATCACCACGACCCGGTTCATCCGGTTGGGGCCGGCGCCGACGGCTCCCCGCAGCCCCGCGGTCCCGAACTCCAGCGTCCCGGCGAACCGGTCGGCGAGGTCCGCCGCGTCGGCGCCGCCCGCCACGTCGGCCATGATCTGCTCGAGCTCGGCCCGGGTGGCGTCGTCGGGGTCCTCGGCCGCCCAGGCGCGAGCCCGCTCCAGCAGGACGTCGGTGGCCGCTGAGGTCGTCATGCTGTTGCGGGGTCCCCGCGGCGAAGTTCGACGGAGGAGCGCAGCGGGGGAGTCGAAGTTCGTCGTGGGGTGCTCATGAGGGCACCCTAGGACCTGTGCCGGACCGACCGCCCGTGGCGGAGCTGATCGCCGACCTGGCAGCACGCCTCGGCCTCCCCGCGTTCGTGGCGGTCTGCACCGACCTGATGGCGGGCGCGGACCGCGAGGAGTACGTCGAGGAGCTCCGCGGCCTCACCGGGCACGACTGGCAGCCGGGCGAGGACGTGCTCGACCGGCGCAGCTGGCACGACTACTGGGTGCGCACCTGGGGCGCCCGCGGGCTGCTGCACGTCTGGGACGACGCGGCCACCGACGCGGTCGCGCGCGGGCTGGCCGACGACCACTGGCGCCCGGCCGAGATGTGCCTCAAGGTCGCCGCGAGGCACGATGTCGCCGGCACCGGTGACGGAGCGGCCGCCCTCGCCGATCACGAGCTGCCGCGGGTGCGGGCGCAGGCGATGCGGGCGCTGGCGGTCGTCGGCGACAGCGAGCACGTGGCCGTCGTCCGCGACCGCCTCGACGACGAGGACGCCGAGGTGCGCACGCAGGCTGCCCGCGCCCTCGACGCCCTGGAGCGCCGCCTCGACCTGTGACGGTCAGGCGTTGACGGTGCTCATGTCGGCGTACCGGGCGCCGGCGACGGCGTCGCGCGGGACGGCGCTCTCGAGCGCCTCGAGGTCGTCGTCGGTGAGCTCGACGGCGGTGGCGCCGACGTTCTCCTCGAGGTACGTGACCCGCTTGGTGCCGGGGATCGGCGCGACGTCGTCGCCCTGGGCGAGCACCCAGGCGAGGGCGAGCTGGCCGGGGGTGCAGCCGTGCTCGACCGCGAGCTCCTTGACCTTGTCGACCAGGGCAAGGTTGGCGTCCAGCGCGTCGCCGGCGAACCGGGGGAAGCGTCCGGTGGCGCGGGAGTCGTCGGCGTCCAGCGACTCCCTGGTCACCGCACCGGTGAGCATGCCGCGACCGAGCGGGGAGTAGGGCACCAGGCCGATGCCGAGCTCGCGGAGCGTCGGCAGGATCTCGTCCTCGAGGTCGCGGGTGAACAGTGAGTACTCGCTCTGCAGCGCGGTGATGGGGTGTACGCCGTGCGCCCGGCGGATCGTGTCCGCCGCGGCCTCGGAGAGGCCGAGGTGGCGGACCTTGCCGGCCTCGACCAGCTCCTTCATCGCGCCGACCGTCTCCTCGATGGGCACGGTCCTGTCGACGCGGTGCTGGTAGTAGAGGTCGAGGTGGTCCACACCCAGGCGCTCGAGCGAGGCGTCGCAGGCGCGCCGGACGTAGTCGGGCGTTCCGTTGATGCGGACCCAGCTGCCGTCGGGGTTGCGCTCGTTGCCGAACTTGGTGGCGAGCTGGACCTCGTCGCGCCGACCCGCGATCGCCTTGCCCACCAGCTGCTCGTTGGTGAAGGGGCCGTACATGTCGGCCGTGTCGAGGAAGGTCACGCCGAGGTCGAGGGCCCGGTGGATGGTGTCGATGCCGGTCTGCTCGTCGGTGGTGCCGTAGAACTCCGACATCCCCATGCAGCCCAGGCCGAGCTGGGAGACCTCGAGGGCTGACGTCTGGCCGAGTGTGCGTCGTGTGAGAACCATGTCCACCACTGAACTACCTGGAGTGCGCTCCAGGTCAAGCGGTGCGCGTCACGCCGCTGGCTCGGCGTCCACCAGGCTCTCGTAGATGCCGATCTTGTAGTCGATGGCACCGAGGTGGTCCTGCACCTCGGCGAGCCGGGCCAGCACCACCTTGCGGTGCGCGCGGAGCAGGTCGAGCCGGTCCTGCTCGTTGCCGCGACCGGCGCGGACCAGGTCGGCGTAGCGGCGTACGTCGCGGATCGGCATGCCCGTCGAGCGCAGCTTGGTGATCAGCCGGATCCAGCTGATGTCGTCGTCGGCGTAGTGCCGGTGACCGGAGGTGGACCGCGGCACCGGGCGGAGCATCAGACCGTCGCGCTCGTAGTAGCGCAGCGTGTCGGCGGTCAGGCCGGTCAGGTCGGCGGCCTCGGCGATGGAGAGTCCCTGGTTCACCCGCCCAGTGTCAGGGTTGGAGTGCACTCGAGGTCAAGACGGTTCTCACCAGGCGAAGCGCTCCTCGTGGAGCTGCGTCGGTGGCAGCCCGGCCTCGGCGAGCGCGGACCGCACGTCCGCGGCCATTCCGGGGGGTCCGCACATGAAGACGTCACGCTGGGTCAGGTGCGGCACGAGTCGCAGGAGGGACCGACTGGACAGCTGGTCGGCCCCGTCGCCCAACAGGTAGATCACCCTCGCCCGCCGCTGCTCGGCCAGCGCGTCGAGCTCCTCGCGGAAGACCAGGTCGGCACGGCGGCGCGCGCGGTAGAGGAGCAGCAGGTCCTGTCCCGGAGCCAGGGGGATGGTCTCGAACAGCGCGCGTAGCGGTGTGATGCCGACCCCGCCCGCGACGAGGAGCACGTGTCGCCTGCTGCGCCGGGCGGCGGTCATGACGCCGTAGGGACCCTCTGGCAACACCCAGGTGCCGATGTCCACGTGCTGGAGGACACCGCTGCCGTCGCCCAGCGACTTCACGGTCAGCCGCAACCGGTCCGGAGCGGGTGGGGCGGACAGCGAGAACGGGTGCGCGGTCCGCCAGGTGTCGGGTGTGAGGAACCGCCAGCGGAAGAACTGGCCCGGAGCGACGCGAAGCTCCTCGAGATGCTTGCCACTGAGCACGATCGACACCACGCCAGGTGCCTCGGTCTCGACAGCGCTCACCCGGAGCCGGTGCCGCTGCGCCACCCGCACGGGTTGGAGGACCCGGTAGCGGAGGACCAGACCGAACGCCTGGCAGTACATCAACGCCCAGGCGACCTGAAGGGCGGGATGGCCGGCCAGGTCGGGTCCGCCGAGCTGGTGCATGAAGGACAGGGCGATCGCGACGTAGACCGCAAGGTGTGCCGCGTGCCAGGCCTCGTAGGAGAGCCGTCTGCGCACCGCGCGCACGGACGTCGCTCCGATGCCCAGCAGGATCGCTGTCCCCAGCGTCGTGGACAGCAGCCACGGAAGGCCCAGCAGGTGCCACGACGCCGTCGCGATCGGTTCGCCGTGGGAGGCGCGCCATGCCTCGAGCGCCGCCAGCACGTGGCACACGACGAGCAGCACCACGGCCCGCCCGATCCGGGCATGCCAGCGAGCCAGCCGGTCGGAGCCGAGTCCGTGCTCGACCACCGGCCAGCGGGACATCAGGGTGATGAGGAGCAGCACCCCGGCCCCGGCGAGCATGCCGCACACGTGGGCCAGGGTCGTCACGGACCACACCTCGCCGGGGCCGCGGAGGGCAAGCCACGCCGGCCAGCCGCCGACGACGAGCCCGAGGGCGGCGATCGCGACGGAGAACGCGGCGACCCTGAGGGGACGGGCATCGGCGTGAGCGTCGGTCGCGTCCGCGAGAGGAGAGGTCACGGGACCGCGTGCTGTGCTCCACGCGCCGGAGGGCCCGACACGGGCGAGGATGGGGGAGCAAGTGCGCCGAGCCAGACGCCGATCACCGTGCACGCCGTGACGACGACGACGGTGACCCGGTCCCATGAGCGGTGTCCGCGACGTCGCGCCCGACGGGCCAGGACGGTCCGGCGCACGTCGGAAGGCCGACCTCGGTGGCGTGGCGGCGTCACGGCGTTGAAGGTCCGGACCCGCAGCCCCGTCGGGCTGGCACGCCTGCCGCCCGCGGGCGTCACGGGCACCAGGACGGCAGCGTGACGGTGCGCCGAGGCGAGTGGCGGGGGGAGCCCGAGGATGTCCGCACTGACGGTCGCTGGGTCCTCGACCTCGAGCACCCATGGCGAGGCCGTGGGGGAATGTGGCATGGCGACGTGGTCTCTCCTCGAGCGCCGTCCCCATGCCCGACGCGGTGATCCTTGGGTCTTGGACTCCTGGCGGCCGCGCACGCGCTGGCTGCCTCGTCGAGAGTACCCAGATCGCGGGTCATGGCGAGGTGAGTGGCGGGTCAAATCCGGCTCAACTGAGCGGATTCCGGCACTTCGGGACGTCGTTCGGCAAGGCTCGGCAAAGCCTTGATCAAGGGAGCGTCAAGGCGGTCCTCAGGTGCGGTCCAGCGCCGGACGCTCCATCGAGCCCGCGAGGTACTGCCCGCCGACATGGGCGTTCTCTGCCGCGTCCTCGGGCCGGGCCTCGACCACGTCCGCCCACTCCTCCGCGTCGTCGTGCGGGTCGTAGCCCAGGGCCCGTCCGGGGGCGAGGTCCCACCAGGCGCGGGTGTTGTGCGAGATGCCGTACATGACCGCGAAGCCCGGGGCCGGCGTCGTGAGGGCGGCCTCGACCATCCGCACGCAGTCGCCGTGGGACAGCCACGTGGCGAGGCTGCGGGTCGTGGTCGGCTCGGCGCGGAAGGTGCCGATCCGGCAGCTCACCACGTCGAGGCCGTGCCGGTCGGCGTAGAGGCTCATGAGCGCCTCCGCCGACGCCTTGGAGACACCGTAGAACGTGTCCGGCCGCAGCCGCGTCTCGACCGGCAGCAGCCCGTCGGGCAGCCCGGCCCGCGGGGTGCGGCCGACGGCGTGGTTGGAGCCGCCGTAGACGAGACGGCGGACGCCGTGCTCGACCATCGCGTCGAGCAGGGCCGCCGTGGTCACGACGTGGGAGGTGAGCGATTCGGGCAGCGAGAGCTCGCCGGGATGCCCGGCCATGTGCACCACGGCGTCGAGGCTCGACTCGGCGAACTCCGCCTCGAACACGTCCGCGACCGCGTCGGGGTCGGCACAGTCGGCGGTGTGCCACGCGCCGTCGAGCCCATCGGGTTGCGGCACCAGGTCGAGCCCGACGACGTCGTGGCCGCGCTCGGACAGCCCTACGGAAAGGACCCTGCCGATGCTGCCGGCCGCGCCGGTCAGGAGTACTCGCACGAGCAGATTGCTACGGAGTTCTTCGGGTGTCCCGCACCCGAGAACGCCCTGCCCATTAATAGTGGTCGAGCGCCTCGGGCTCGACGCCGTACCTCGCGCTGTAGCTGCGGAAGCGGGCCCGGATGCCGGGCTCGGTGAGGCCGAACTCGCCGACGTCGTAGGAGTGCGAGCCGAACTCGCGGCGCGGGTGCTCGACGAGGTGCCGCTCGACCGCGGGGAACGCCGCGATCCCGCGGTCGAGCCCGAGGCTGTCGTAGACGGCCATGAGGGTGCCGAGCGGGTCGCGGGCCAGGTCGGAGTAGGCGACGTCGAGGATCGGGTGCTCGGGGCGTCGGGCGCGGAAGTCGTCGATCCGGTGCACCGACTCCTCGAGCGTGTCCTGCCAGTGTGCGGCGATGTAGTCGCGGTGGTCGGCGTCGGAGAACGTGCTCGACATGACCTGGACGAGGCTGCACACCGAGCCGACGAGCGCGACCGGGTCGCGGTGCAGCAGCACCAGCCGGGCGTCGGGGTAGGCGTCGACCAGCGCGTCGAGGGCCAGCGCGTGGTGCGGGCTCTTGAGCGTCCAGCGGCCGCGGACGCCCCCGCTCTGCAGGAGCTGCAGCACCAGGCGGTGGTAGTCGTAGGCCGGCCGGTCGTCGGCGGCCCGCCACCACGCGCCGTACGTCGGCACGTTGGCGATCGCCTCCCAGCTGATGCTCTGGAACGCCTGACCCATCACCGCGATGCACTCGGTCGGGTCGACGGCCGCCTCGTGGTGGATCGCGCTGATCGCGGGGTTGAGCAGCTCCAGCATGTCGACGCCGCCCTGCGCGGCGTCCACCCGCGGGCCGGTCCGTCGGAGGTCGGGGGTCGGCGGTGGCGCCGAGTCCTGCGACTCCCAGGCGAGCAGAGCGCGGTTGAGCGGGTCCTGGTCGAGCAGGTGGGAGAGGAAGGTGGTGCCCGCCCGGAACATCCCGATCACCACGACCGGCGCCTCGATGCGCTCGGTCTGGACCTCGGGGTGCTGCTTCACCCAGTCGACGACCTTGAGGCGGTTCACCAGCGCGGCCGTCACGGCGGGCGGCAGCGCGACCTTGCCCAGGTCGTTGAGCTGCGCCTCGCGGTCGAGGCTGTCGACGTAGACCTCCAGCCCCTCGCGGAAGCTCACGACGCTGCTCGGGATCAGGTCGCTACCGAAGTCGTCCAGGCCGGTCTGCTCGACCGCCTCGGCCACGATCTCGTCGACGTTCACCCGGTGGCACCGGTGGACAGGTCGACGACGGTGCGTCCGGACGTACGCCGTGCCGCGTGGTCCTCGAGGGCCGCTCCGACCTCGTCGAGGGCGATGGTGCGGCCGACGACCGGGCGGATGCTGTCGGCTGCGACCAGCTCGAGGAGGTGCTGGTGGACGCGCTGCCCGACGTCGGGCGGGAAGCCGTTGATGCCGAACCGTCGGAAGTCGCGCGGGGTGTCGAGGTAGGCGAGCAGCACGCCCATGACGGTCATGTTCGCCATCGACAGCCTGCGCAGCGCCCGGCCGGTCAGCCCCGACTCGGGGTCGTCGTTGAAGCCGACCGCGAGGTAGCGGCCACCGAGCGCGCCGCAGGTCCACAGCATCTCGGTCTGGTCGCCGCCGATCGGGTCGAAGATGACGTCCGCACCACGGTCGCCGGTCTCGTCCATGACCGCCTCGAAGACGTCCTCGGAGGTGTGGTCGACCACGCGGGCCGCGCCGAGCGCGGTGCACAGAGCTGCCTTCCCAGGGCCGCCGGCGACCGCGATGACCCGCGCGCCCGCGGCGACCGCGAGCTGGATCGCCGCCGTGCCGACCGCACTGGCACCTCCACGGACCAGGACGGTCTCGCCCTCGTAGAGGACCGCGCGCTCGTGCAGCGCGAGGTGGGAGACGTGGAAGGGCAGCGTGAACGCCGCCGCCTCGACGTCGGTGAGCTCCGGCGGTGCCGCCCACCACGAGCCGGCCAGCGCCTGCTCCGCGAGCCCTCCGAGCGACTGCGGGGTGATGCCGACGACGCGTAGACCCACCCACTCCTCCGCGCCGGGGCCAGCGGCGTCGACGGTGCCGCAGACGTCCATGCCGAGCGTGAACGGCGGCCGGCCCGTGACCGCGGCGACCCCGCCGCGGCAGCGGGCGATGTCGCCGAAGTTGAGCGAGGCGGCGCTGACCGCGACCCGGACCTGGCCGGGGCCCGGCTCGGGCACCTCGACGTCCTGGACCTCGACCACCTCGGCGGGCTCGCCGTGACGGACGACTCGAGCTGCTCTCACAGCCGAGGAACGACCTGGGAGAGGAGCGAGCCCATCCGCGCGGCGGCGGCCTTGCCGGCCTCGAGGACCTCCTCGTGGTCGAGCGGCTGGTCGCTGATGCCCGCGGCCAGGTTGGTGACCAGGCTGATGCCGAGGATCTCCATGCCTGCCTCGCGGGCCGCGATCGCCTCGAGCGTGGTGCTCATGCCGACCAGCTGGCCGCCGAGGACGCCGGCCATCCGGACCTCGGCGGGAGTCTCGTAGTGCGGCCCGGGGAACTGCACGTAGACGCCCTCGTCGAGGGTCGGGTCCACCTCGCGGCAGAGCGCGCGGAGCCGGGAGCTGTAGAGGTCGGTCAGGTCCACGAAGTTCGCGCCCTCGATCGGCGAGCGGCCGGTGAGGTTGATGTGGTCGCTGATCAGGACCGGCGTACCGGGCGTCCACGTCTCCTTGAGCCCGCCGCAGCCGTTGGTGAGCACGATGGTGCGGCAGCCGGCCCTGGCCGCCGTACGCACGCCGTGCACGACCGCCGCGACGCCCTTGCCCTCGTAGTAGTGGGTGCGGCTGAGGAAGACCAGTGCCCTGAGGTCGCCGACCTTGACCGAGCGGATCCTGCCAGAGTGGCCCGCCACCGCGGCGGCGCTGAACCCCGGCAGGTCGGTGGTCGCGATCTCGGCCACGGTCTCGCCCAGCATCTCGGCCGCGGGCAGCCACCCCGAGCCGAGCACCAGCGCCACGTCGTGACGCTCCACCCCGCTCAGCTCGGCGAGCTCCTCCGCGGCCTGGCCGGCGAGGTCGTACGGCGATGCGTCAGTCACTCGACGCACCCTAATGTGTGGCCGCGCTTGCTCAGGAGTCACCGGGGCCCCGGTGACTCCTGCACTTCCCGGCCGAGATCTTCCCCAGGAAGTGCAGGACTGGGCTTGGAAGTACGCGCGTCTCGTGCGTTATCCACAGATCGTCAAGAGCGGTCTTCTGGGCGTCTGGCCGAGGGAATCGTGCTGACCATGATGATCCCGCGCGAGCCCGACGACCCTCGCCTCAGCCGCATCCAGCTGCGCAAGGAGCTGCTCGCGGCCGGCCTCGACGACCGGGAGATCGGCCGTCGCGTCAAGAGTGGGGAGCTGCGCCGAGTCCGGTACGGCGCCTACGTCGCCGGCGAGGCTTGGCGAGCATGCGACCCGGTGGGGCAGCACGGCCTGGTCGTCCGCGCCGTGGTCCATCACGCCAACACCGAGGTGGTGGCGTCCCATGAGAGCGCGCTGGGCGAGTGGGACGTGCCGATCTGGGACCAGGTCCTCGATGAGGTGCATGTGACCCGACGCGACCAGAAGGCCGGTCGGCGTGAGGCCGGCGTCAGGCAGCACGAGGGTGCCCTACGTCCCCAGGACTGGGTGCTGCACAACGGGCTGTGGGTCACGACACCGACCAGGACCGCGATGGACTGCGCCTCCCTTCTCGACGTCGAGCACGCGGTCGTGATCGTGGGCGACCTGCTGCACCGCACGCTCACGACGGATGAGGAGCTCGCCGAGTGCGCGAGGTTCATGGAGCGGTGGCCGGGCAGCCTGAAGCATCGGGTCGTGTTGAAGGTGGCCGATGGACGCTGCGAGTCAGTCGGCGAGCACCGGACTCTCTACCTGACCTTTCGGCAAGGCCTCCCCGCGCCGATACCCCAGTACAAGGTGTTCCATCCCGAGACGGGTGAGCTCGTGGCCGTCGTCGACTTCGCCTGGCCCGAGCTCGGCCTGTTCCTGGAGTTCGACGGCAAGGTCAAGTACCAGAAGCTGCTCAAGGAGGGCGAGTCACCGAGCGACGTCGTCGTACGCGAGAAGAGGCGCGAGGAGCTGGTGTGCCGGCTGACCGGTTGGCGCTGCATCCGCATCGTGTGGGCTGACCTCTACCACCCCGAGCGGACGGCGGCGGCGATCCGCTCGCTCTTCCGCCCGGTGTCCGCGGCCATCTGACCACGCGTCCCTCTGGTCACACCTCCTGCGCGAGTCCTGCACTTCCAGCCCGAGATCTCGGCCGGGAAGTGCAGGAGTCCCCGGGGCCCCGGGGACTCCTGCAGCCCCAGCCCCAGCCCCAGCCCCGCGGCTACAGCCCGGTCGACCGGCAGGGGAGGGCGCGGAGGCGCAGGACGTAGTCGTCGGGGGCGTCGGCGGCCTCGGCGGCCTCGGCCAGGACTCCGACGTACGACGCGGACGGGAGACCGCCCTCGTAGGCGTCGAGCACGTAGGTCCACACCACCATCTCGCCGGTCAGGGTGAAGATGCGGACCTTGGTCTTGCGGTAGAGCCCGGAGTCGGCGGCCTCCCAGGCATCGAGGCCGGCCTCGTCCTCCCGGGAGACGTCGTAGACCGCCACGAACACCTGCTCGATGGGGTCCTGGACGATCGTCGGGAGGGCGCCGTCCCAGCCGTGCTCCTCGCCCCCGAAGGTCAGCCGCCACCCGGTCAGCCAGCCGGTCGTCTCCAGCGGCGAGTGGGGGCAGCGCTCCAGCATGCGCCGCGGGTCCATGTTGGAGCCGTAGGCGGCGTACAGGGGCACCGCTGAACCATAAGGCCCGCGACTAGGCTGGGGCGGTGAGCGATACGCACTTCGATGTCCTGGTCCTCGGTGCCGGCCCTGGAGGGTACGTCGCAGCGATCCGCGCGGCGCAGCTCGGCAAGACGGTGGGGATCGTCGAGGAGAAGTACTGGGGCGGGGTCTGCCTCAACGTCGGGTGCATCCCCTCCAAGGCGCTGCTCCGCAACGCCGAGCTCGCGCACATCATCACGCACGAGAAGAAGACGTTCGGGATCGAGGGCGACGCCACGATGGCCTTCGGCCCCACCCACGAGCGCAGCCGCAAGGTGGCCGACGCCAGCGCCAAGGGCGTGCACTACCTGATGAAGAAGAACAAGATCACCGAGATCGACGGCTGGGGCACCCTGACCGGCCCCGCGGACGGGCAGAGCCAGGGCGGGAAGCACGGGGTCACCGTCGACAAGGACGGCAGCACCTCGTCCTACACCGCAGACGACGTCATCATCGCGGCCGGCGCGAAGGTGCGGATGCTGCCCGGGATGTCGGTGAGCGACAACGTCGTCACCTACGAGGAGCAGATCCTCGACGAGAACCTCCCCGGCTCGGTCATCATCGGCGGCTCCGGTGCGATCGGCGTCGAGTTCGCCTACGTGATGACCAACTTCGGCGTCGACGTGACCATCGTGGAGTTCCTCGACCGCATGGTCCCCACCGAGGACGCCGACGTCTCCAAGGAGCTGCTCAAGCAGTACAAGAAGCTCGGCGTGAAGGTCCTCCTCTCGACCAAGGTCGAGAACGTCGAGGACACCGGGAGCGGCGTCAAGGTCACGGTGAGCCCCGCAGACGGCGGCGACTCCCAGGTGCTCGAGGCCGACAAGATGCTGGCGGCGTTCGGCTTCGCCCCCCGGGTCGAGGGCTACGGCCTCGAGCAGGCGGGCGTCGAGCTGACCGACCGCGGAGCGATCGGCGTCGACGCGCGCGGCCGCACCAACGTCAAGGGCATCTACGCGATCGGCGACGTCACCGGCAAGCTGATGCTCGCCCACACAGCCGAGGCGATGGGCATCGTCGCCGCCGAGACGATCGCGGACGCCGAGACGATCGAGATCGACTTCGACATGATCCCGCGGGCGACGTTCTGCCAGCCGCAGATCGCGTCGTTCGGCTACTCCGAGGCGCAGGCCAAGGAGAAGGGCTACGACGTGAAGGTCGCGCAGTTCCCCTTCTCGGCCAACGGCAAGGCCCGGGGCATGGCCGAGACCGTCGGCTTCGTGAAGATCGTCGCCGACGCCGAGCACAACGAGATCGTCGGCGCCCACCTGATCGGGCCCGAGGTCACCGAGCTGCTCCCGGCGCTGACGCTGGCGCAGAAGTGGGACCTCACCGCCGACGAGGTGGCCCGCAACATCTTCGCCCACCCGACGCTCTCGGAGGCGATGAAGGAAGCCGTCGAAGGCATCGCCGGCCACATGATCAACCTCTGACGGGCGGGCTCATGACAGACCACGTCGTCGTCATCGGAGGCGGCCCGGGCGGCTACGAGGCCGCGCTGGTGGCCGCCCAGCTCGGTGCGGAGGTCACGGTCGTCGACACCGACGGGGTGGGCGGCTCGGCGGTCCTCACCGACTGCGTCCCCAGCAAGACCCTGATCGCGACCGCGGAGCTGATGACCGATGTCGCCGGCGCCAACGAGCTCGGCGTGATGATCGCCACCGGAGACGGGCAGAGCGGCGGGGTCCAGGTCGACCTCGCGCGGGTCAACCAGCGGGTCAAGTCCCTCGCTCATGCGCAGAGCGAGGACATCGCGGCGCGGCTCGAGAAGGAGGGCGTCCAGGTCGTCCAGGGCCGAGGCAGCCTGGCCGGACCGGATCGGGTCGTCGTCGAGACGCCGGGCGGACGCGAGGAGATCCTGCGCGCGCACGCCGTCCTGGTCGCCACCGGTGCCGCGCCCCGCACGCTGCCGACCGCCCAGCCCGACGGCGAGCGGATCCTGACCTGGGAGCAGGTCTACGACCTCGACGAGGTGCCGACCGACCTGATCGTGGTCGGGTCCGGCGTCACCGGCGCGGAGTTCGCGTCCGGCTACCTCGCCCTCGGCATCCCGGTCACCCTGGTCTCCAGCCGCGACCGGGTGCTGCCCGGCGAGGACGCCGACGCGGCCACGGTGCTGGAAGAGGTGCTCACCCGCCGGGGGATGACCGTGCTCTCGCGGTCGCGGATGGAGTCGGTCACCCGCTCCGGCGACGTCGTGACCGTGACCCTGACCGACGGCCGCACCGTCGAGGGCTCGCACTGCATCCTGGCCCTCGGGTCGGTCCCCAACACCGACGACCTCGGCCTCGAGGAGGCCGGCGTGGTCGTCAAGGACGGCGGGTTCGTCAACGTCGACCGCGTCTCTCGCACCTCTGCCCGTGGGATCTACGCCGCCGGCGACTGCACCGGCGTGCTGATGCTGGCCTCGGTGGCCGCGATGCAGGGCCGGATCGCGATGTGGCACTTCCTCGGCGACGCCGTCACCCCACTCGACCTCAAGAAGGTCTCCTCCAACGTCTTCACCGCCCCCGAGATCGCGACCGTCGGCTGGTCGCAGCAGGCCATCGACGCCGGGGAGATCGAGGCGGAGGCGGTCACGCTGCCGCTCGCCGGCAACGCCCGGGCCAAGATGCAGGGTGTCCGCGACGGCTTCGTGAAGCTGTTCTGCCGGCCCGGCACCGGCATCATCGTCGGAGGCGTGGTGGTCGGCCCCCGCGCCAGCGAGCTCATCCACCCCGTCGCCATCGCCGTCGCCGAGTCGCTCACCGCCGACCAGCTGGCGCAGACGTTCACCGTCTACCCGTCGATGTCGGGATCGATCGCCGAGGCGGCCCGTCGACTGCACCGCTTCCGCGCCTGACCCTTCCGGGCCATTCCTCGGCCGGGCGGGTCCGCCTAGCCTCGAAGGATGTCCGCGTCGGGTCCGGTGCAGCAGGTGCGCTTCTGCGAGGCGCCCGACGGCGTACGCATCGCCTACGCGATCTCCGGCAGCGGGCCACCGATGCTGGTCTCGACCTGCTGGCTGAGCCACCTCCAGCACGACTGGGAGAGCCCGGTCTGGCGGCACTTCCTCGACGAGATCGGCCGGTTCGTCACGATCATCCGCTACGACGAGCGCGGCTACGGACTCTCCGACTGGGACGTGCCCGACCACGGCCTGGAGGCCAGGATCGGTGACCTGGCGGCCGTGGCCGACCACGCGGGACTCGACCGGTTCGCGCTGATGGGGATGGCGCAGGGCGGCCCGCCTTCGATCTCCTACGCCAGCAGGCACCCGGAGCGGGTGAGCAGGCTGCTGTTCTACGGGAGCTATGCGGGCGCTTCGGCCGGCTCGGTCGAGAGCGAGGAGCAGCTCGAGGCGTTCGCGCAGCTCATCAAGGTCGGGTGGGCGCGGCCTCAGCACACGTTCCGGCGGGTCTTCACCTCGATGATGATCCCGGGGGCCACCGAGGAGCAGATGCTCTGGCTCGACGAGCTCCAGCGGGTGGCCGCCTCCGCCACGACCGCGTCCGACGCGTTGCGACAGCGCGCGAAGGCCAGCTGCGTCGACCTGCTGCCGCGCCTCGACCTGCCGACGCTGGTGCTCCACTCGGTCCGCGACCAGATGAACGACTTCGAGCACGCCCGGCTCCTGGCCAAGGCCATCCCAGGTGCCCGGCTGGTGCCGCTCGACAGCGACAACCACATCCTGCTCGGGGACGAGCCGGCCTGGCCGCTCTTCGTCGAGGAGGTGCGCCGGTTCGTCGCCCCGGACGGCGCGCCTGCCCCTGCGCACGACGCCCTGTCTGCCCGGGAGCGGGAGGTGCTCGCCCTGGTGGCCGAGGGGCGCTCGAACGACGACATCGCGACCGAGCTCCACCTCAGCGTGCGCACCGTCGAGCGGCATCTCGGGAACGTCTACACCAAGCTGGGAGTCCGCGGACCGTCCGCTCGGGCCGCGGCCGCCGCCTACCTCGCACGTACGTAGTCGGGCGCGTGGCGCCGCCGCGGAATGGGTGGTCGCACCGATGCCCGGTCCGGCTCGTCGTTCGTACCTTCAGGACATGACCCAGACCCAGCAGTCCCAGACCCAGCAATCCCAGACCCAGGAACCCCAGACCCAGGAATCGCAGACCGCCGACGCGGCCCTCAAGGCCAAGCACGCCGCCATGTGGGCGATGGGCGACTACCCCGCCGTGGCCACCGAGGTGATCGCCCCGCTCGGCCCGATCCTCGTCGACTTCACCGGCATCTCGCCCGGAGAGCTCGTCGTGGACGTGGCCGCCGGCTCCGGCAACGCCTCGATCCCGGCCGCCCGCCGCGGTGCCGACGTCGTCGCGACAGACCTGACACCCGAGCTGCTCGAGACCGGCCGGCAGGAGGCGGAGGCGGCAGGCGTCTCCCTCCGCTGGCGAGTCGGTGACGCCGAGGCGATGCCCTGCGAGGACGGCGAGCACGATGTCGCCATCTCGTGCGTCGGCATCATGTTCGCCCCTCATCACCAGGCGGCCGCCGACGAGCTGGTCCGCATCGTCCGCCCCGGGGGCCGGATCGGGCTGCTCAGCTGGACACCGGCCGGCTTCATCGGCCAGATGTTCGCCACGATGAAGCCCTACGCACCGCCGCCCCCGCCCGGCGCGCAGCCGCCCCCGCTGTGGGGCGACGAGGCCCACGTGCGCGGGCTGCTCGGCGACCGCGTCACCGACGTGACGGTCGAGACCAGGACGCTCCCGGTGCCGCTGTTCGCCGACGGCGCGTCGTTCCGCGACTTCTTCAAGCGCACCTACGGGCCGACCATCGCGGTCTACCGCTCGCTCGCCGACGACCCGGTCCGCACGGCCGAGCTCGACGAGGCCCTCGCGGCGCTCGGCGACCGGTACGTCGGTGCCGGCGCGATGGAGTGGGAGTACCTCCTCTTGAGAGCTCGCCGCGCCTGACCTGGGGGTCGTCACACGGGTTTGGTGGCCCTTGGTGGGCCACCTAGCCTGAGGGCAATGACTCGTTCACCCCGCTCACGCCTCGTGGCCCTCGGCCTGGGGGTCGGTGCCCTCGTCCTCACCTCGTCGCCGGCCGCCTCCGCGGAGGAGGTCGACGTCGCCGCGCCGGTGACCTGGACCGTGACCGGCCACGGCTGGGGCCACGGCCACGGGCTCTCGCAGTACGGCGCCCTGGGCGCGGCCGAGCAGGGGCTCGGCTGGAAGCAGATCCTCGGCTTCTACTACCCCGGCACCCGCCTCGGCCGGACCCGCGGACCGATCAAGGTGCTCATCACCGCCGACACGAAGGACGTCGTGGTCGATGCCCGCGACGGGCTGCGGCTGCAGGCGCTCGGCAAGAAGAAGAGCTTCCTGCTCGGCAAGGTCCGGCCCAGGGCGACCCGTTGGCGGATCAAGCCGTCGGGCGAGAAGAGCCTGGTCCAGTACAAGCTGCACGCCGGCGCGTGGAGCAGGTTCGCGGTGTTCAGGGGGACGGTGCAGTTCAGCGCCGGCAGCCAGCCGATGACGCTGCGGCTGCCGCATCGCGCCACCGCCGACTACCGCGGCGCGCTGCGCTCGGTCGAGAACCACACCGTCAACCTGCTGTCGATGGACCGCTACGTGCAGGGCGTCGTGCCCCGCGAGGTGCCGGTCTCGTGGCCGGCCGAGGCCGTGCGGGCGCAGTCGGTCGCGGCGCGCACCTATGCGGCCTACGAGCGGGCGAACACCACGACCTACTACGACATCTGCGACACCACCTCCTGCCAGGTCTACGGCGGGGAGGACGCCGAGGAGGCGGCCTCGAACGCCGCGGTCCGGAAGACACGGGGCCGGATCGTGATCCACCAGGGCAAGCCGGCCTTCACCCAGTTCTCCTCCAGCAACGGCGGCTGGAGCTCGGCCGGGTCGCAGCCCTACCTCGTGGCGCAGCCCGACCCCTACGAGGCGTCGTCCGGCAACCCCAACGCCACCTGGACGGCGACGCTGACCAGCCAGCAGGTCGAGAAGAAGTGGCCGCAGATCGGGACGCTCACCCACGTCTCGCTGACGCGCGACGGCAACGGCGACTTCGGCGGGCGCGTCACCCGGGCCACGTTCACCGGGAGCGCCGGATCCGTGCAGGTCACCGGCGACGACGTCCGCTACCTCATGGGCGACGACGGCCGCTCGACCTGGTTCAAGCTCGCCCCCGCCACGCCGCGCGACCTCGTGCGGCAGCTCGTCGGCTGGGTCGGCTGAGACCGCTCAGCCGAGGACCAGCACCAGGTCGCCGCCGTCGACCGCCTGGGTGCCGGAGATCGCGAGACGCTCGACCGTGCCGTCGGTCGGCGCGGTGATCGAGGCCTCCATCTTCATCGCCTCGATGGTCGCCACCACCTCGCCTGCCGCCACCGTGTCGCCCTCGGCGACGACCGTGGTCACGACACCCTGGAACGGCGCGGCGACGTGGCCCGGCTTGCCCGTGTCGGCCTTCTCGGCGGCCGCGACCTCGGAGGCCACCGCCCGGTCGCGGACGCTGATGGGGCGCAGCTGGCCGTTGATGGTCGCCATCACGGTCCGGTAGCCGCGCTCGTCGGGCTCGCTGATCGCCTGGAGGCCGAGGATGATCGTGACACCCTCCTCGAGGGTGACCTCGTGCTCCTCGCCGAACCGCAGGCCGTAGAGGTAGTCGATGGTCGGCAGCACCGAGACGTCGCCGAAGGTCGCGCGGGCCTCGAGGAACTCCTTGGTCGGACCCGGGAAGAGCAGCTCGTTGAGCGTGGCCCGGCGGGTCCTGGGGCTGCCCTCGGCCAGGGCCTCGGACTGCTCGGCGGTGACCCCGCTGGCCGACGGCTTCCAGCTGCGGCCCGCGAGCGCCTTGGTGCGGAACGGCTCCGGCCAGCCGCCCGGCGGGTCGCCCAGCTCGCCGTTGAGGAAGCCGATCACCGAGTCGGGGATGTCGAACCTCGCCGGGTCCTCGGCGAACTCGGCCGGATCGGCACCCAGGCCGACCAGGGCAAGCGCGAGGTCGCCCACCACCTTGGACGAAGGGGTCACCTTCGGGATGTGGCCGAGCACGTCGTTCGCCGCGGCGTACATGTCCTCGACCTGCTCGAACTTCTCGCCCAGCCCGAGCGCGATCGCCTGCTGGCGCAGGTTGGAGAGCTGGCCGCCAGGGATCTCGTGGCGGTAGACCCGACCGGTCGGTGAGGGCAGGCCGGACTCGAACGGCGCGTAGACCCGGCGCACCGCCTCCCAGTAGGGCTCGATCGCGTTCACGGCCGCGAGCGAGAGGCCGGTCTCGCGCGGGGAGTGGTCGGTGGCGGAGACGAGCGCGGACAGCGCGGGCTGCGACGTCGTGCCGGCCATGGAGGCGCAGGCCGCGTCGACCGCGTCGACCCCGGCGTCGATGGCGGCCAGCAGGGTGCCGAGCTGTCCGCCCGGGGTGTCGTGGGTGTGCAGGTGCACGGGCAGGTCGAACCGCTCGCGGAGCGCGGTGACCAGGGTGCGCGCGGCCGGAGCGCGCAGCAGGCCGGCCATGTCCTTGATCGCCAGCACGTGGGCTCCGGCCTCGACGATCCGCTCGGCCAGCCGCAGGTAGTAGTCGAGCGTGTAGAGCCGCTCGTCGGGGCTGGACAGGTCGCCGGTGTAGCAGAGCGCCACCTCGGCCACCGTCGTCCCGGTCTCGCGGACCGCCTCGATCGCGGGGCGCATCTGCTCCACGTCGTTGAGCGCGTCGAAGATGCGGAAGACGTCGAGCCCCGTCTGGGCTGCCTCCCTCACGAACGCGGTGGTGACCTCGGTGGGGTACGGCGTGTAGCCCACCGTGTTGCGCCCCCGCAGCAGCATCTGGAGACAGACGTTGGGCACCGCCTGGCGCAGGGCGGCGAGCCGCTCCCACGGGTCCTCGGACAGGAAACGCAGGGCCACGTCGTACGTCGCCCCGCCCCAGCACTCGAGCGACCAGAGCTGCGGCGTGCTGCGGGCGACGTGTGGCGCCACCGCCAGCAGGTCGGTGCTGCGCACCCTCGTCGCGAGCAGCGACTGGTGGGCGTCGCGGAACGTCGTGTCGGTGACCGCGACGTCGTTCTGCTCGCGCAGCCGGCGCGCGAAGGCCTCGGGACCGAGCTCGAGGAGGAGCTGGCGGGTGCCGTCGGGAGCCGGCACGTCGAGAGCGAGGGCGGGCAGCTTGCTGGCCGGGTCGAGGGTCACCGGCGCCTCGCCGTGCGGCTGGTTGACCGTCACGTCCGCGAGGTAGGTCATCAGCTTGGTGCCGCGGTCGCCGCTGGCCCTCGCCCTCAGCAGCTGCGGGTGCGTCTCGATGAAGCTCGTCGTGACCCGCCCCGCGCGGAAGTCGGGGTCATCGAGGACGGCCTGCAGGAAGGCGATGTTGGTCGTCACGCCCCGGATGCGGAACTCCGCCACCGCCCGGCGCGCCTTGGCGACAGCGTCCTCGAACGTCCGGCCCCGGCAGGTGAGCTTGGACAGCATCGAGTCGAAGTGCGCGGAGATCTCGGCACCGGTGTAGGTCGTGCCGCCGTCGAGGCGGACGCCGCCGCCGCCGGGGGAGCGGTAGGTCGTGATCACCCCGGTGTCGGGGCGGAAGTTGTTGGCGGGGTCCTCGGTGGTGATCCGGCACTGCAGCGCGGCGCCGCGGACCTGGATGCGCTCCTGGCCGAGCCCGAGGTCGGCGAGCGTCTCGCCGCTCGCGATCCGGAGCTGGGCCTGCACGAGGTCGACGTCGGTGATCTCCTCGGTGACGGTGTGCTCGACCTGGATCCGCGGGTTCATCTCGATGAAGACGTAGCCGCCGTCGGGATCCAGCAGGAACTCGACGGTCCCGGCGTTGCGGTAGCCGATCTCCTGCGCGAAGCGGACGGCGTCGGCGCACATGCTCCTGCGGATCTCGGGGTCGAGGTGCGGCGCGGGTGCGATCTCGATGACCTTCTGGTGGCGCCGCTGCACCGAGCAGTCGCGCTCGTAGAGGTGGATGACGTTGCCCTGGCCGTCCGCGAGGATCTGCACCTCGATGTGGCGCGGCTCCACCACCGCCTGCTCGATGAAGACGGTCGGGTCGCCGAAGGCACCCTCGGCCTCCCGCATGCAGGTCTCGACCGCGTCGCGAAGGTCCTTCGGATCGTCCACGCGCCGCATGCCGCGGCCGCCGCCGCCCGCGACGGCCTTGACGAAGAGCGGGTAGGGCATCGCGTCGGCCGAGGCCACCAGGGCGTCCGGATCTGTGCCCGGATCCACGCTGGCCAGGGTCGGTACGCCGGCCGCCTTCGCCGCCGCGATCGCCCGCGCCTTGTTGCCGGTCAGGGTCAGGACCTCGCTGGTCGGCCCGATGAACGTGATGCCGGCGTTCGCGCACGCCTCGGCCAGCGCCGGGTTCTCGCTCAGGAAACCGTAGCCGGGATAGATGGCGTCCGCGCCCGCCCGCACCGCGGTGGCGACGATCGCGTCGGGGTCGAGGTAGGCCCGCACCGGGTGCCCGCGCTCACCGATCTCATAGGCCTCGTCCGCCTTGAGCCGGTGCTCGGACCACCGGTCCTCGTGGGGGAAGACGGCGACGGTCCGCGCGCCCACCTCGTAGGCGGCCCGGAACGCGCGGATGGCGATCTCTCCGCGGTTGGCGACGAGCACCTTGGTGAACATGTTTTGAACGATACAAAGCGCCGACGCCGAGGTCAGCCCCGTGACGGGGGGTGGACAGCGGGCGAGGCGCCTACGCGGCGTGGATGTAGCTCGGCGCCTCGACGGCAGCCGCGACCGGCGCCTCGCGGTGGCGCAGGCTGCGGACGGCGGTGAGCACGCTGGTGGCCACCACGCCGGTGAACCCGACCACGGCGAACAGCGCGATGACGGCGACGCCGATCCAGCTCACGATCTCGACCATGTGGTCAGGCTAGGCACGTCTGGATGCGGTGCGCAGGCGAATCGCCCAATTGGTCGGCCGCTGCGGCCAGACGTCATCTGGAGGGGGCACCCAGTTGCTCGCGGAGTACGACGTCGCGCGTATGCCGCTTCTACCGCTGGAACTGCGCGATCAGCTCGGGCAGCGCGTCGTGGGCGAGCCGGACCGCCTCGCCCTCGGGTACGTCGAGCACGTGCACGGCCTGGTTGCCGCCGGCCGTGGTGGCGACCAGCGTGATGAGTCCGGCGCGGCGCTGGAACCAGGTGGCGCGGAGGTTCCAGCCGATGACGTGGTCGACCTCGAGGATCCGCCGGCGGCGTACGACGGAGCCGGAGCGGGCGACGAGGTAGCCGGCCACCAGGACGTGTCCGAGGGAGCGGGTGCGGTCCCAGGCAAGCAGGGCCGCGAGCGGGAGCGCGAGCAGGCCGGCCAGGAGCCAGGACGGCCCACCGGCCAGCACCAGGCCGACGCACGCGGCGGCGACGAGCAGGGCGGGAGCCAGCGCGCGGGTCCAGCGGCGGCGGACCGCGCGCGGGCCGTGGCCGGTCAAGGGCGAGTCCACCGGGAGGGCCGTGTCGAGCACCTGGCCGGCGACCCGCTCGACGACCCTGCGCGGGGCGGGTGGCACCAGGGTGGAGCTGCCCTGCTGGCTCTTGGAGAGGCCGGTGACGATGGCCGAGAGCCGGGCGCCTCGAGCCAGTCGCAGCCCGATCGGCTCGGAGAGGTTCACGCCAGCGACGCGGTCGTCGTCGACGGTGGTCTCGCGGGTGGTGAACAGGCCGCGGGTCAGGTGCCAGGTCGCGCCGCCGTGGCTCCGGGTGAGGCGGAACCCCCAGTTCGTCACGGCGTACCCGCCGATCGACAGCAGCGAGATCACGACGAGCACCCCGAGCACCAGGAGCGGCACCAGGACGGCCAGGGGCGGGCCGGGCACGTTGACGTCGTCGGGGTCGAACCCCTGCCAGAAACCCACCGCCTGGAGAACCTGGCTGCCGGCGCCCAGGGCGGCGGCGGCGATGACCACGCCACTGCCCGTGAGCGGGGCGTAGCGCAGCCAGGCTGCGTCGAAGCGGACGACCTCGTTGTCCGGCGCTTCCGCGGCCAGGTCGTCGTCGGCGGTCGAGGTCGTGAGCAGCTCTGCCCGCAGGGCGCGGGCCCGGTCCAGCGGCAGCCCGTCGAGGTCGACCCTGTCCTCGTCGCTGCTCGAGGCGGTGCCGGTGCCGATCCGCACCTTGGTGAGCCCGAGCAGCCGGTGGATGGGGGAGGAGGTCAGGTCGACGGTGCGGACCCGGTCCACCGGCGTGGAGAGCACGTGCCGGTTGAGCAGGCCGCGCTTGAGCTCGATCCGGCCGCCGCTGATCCGGAAGCTGGTGGTGAGGTAGCGCATCAGACCGAGCGCCACCGGGATGCCGACACCGATCAGCTGCCACTGCTCGCCGCCGGCGGCGGTGCTGCCCAGGACCACGACGATGATGACGGGGAGGAAGCGCAGCACCTCCCGGATCGGGTGCACCAGCAGCATCCGGGGGTCAAGGCGCTGCCACTCGGCGTCCCTGGCCAGCTCGCTCATGCGGGCCCGATCATGTGGGCCCGGTCATGTGGGCCCGGTCATGTGGCGTCGCCCTCCACGGCGTCCGCCTTCATCGTGAGCTCGTCCACGAGCCGCCGCGCGACGTCCTTGTCCAGGCCGGCGATGCCCAGGGCACCGGCTGCGGAGGCGGTGGTCACCGTGACCGTCGCGAGGCCGAACAACCGCGACAGCGCACCCTCGACGTGGTCGACGGTCTGGATCCGCGACATCGGCGCGATCCGGCGCTCCCGGGACCACCAGCCGGTCTGGGTGTAGACCGCGGTGTCGGTCACCTCCCAGCGGTGCACCAGGTAGCGCCAGGTCGGCACCACGGCGACGTACGTCGCCAGCGCGAGCGCCCACAGCAGCCATGCCCACCACGGCACGTCCATGACGTCGAAGGGGCCGACCAGCACGATCGGGACCGCCGACAGCACCGCAGCCTGCACGACAGCCTCGGTGGTCCACATCAGCCGGGCGCGCGGGCTGACCCGCTGGCTCGGCTCGCGGAGGGTGTGGGTGGCGAGCACGCTGGCGAGGCTACCTGCGAACCCTCGGCGGCTGACGCCGGAGCAGCACGGGGTCCTGAGTGCTACTTGATCTCGCAGATGACCGCGCCGTTGGTGACGGTGGCTCCGACCTCGGCCTGGAGGCCGGTCACCGTGCCGGCCTTGTGGGCCTTCAGCGGCTGCTCCATCTTCATCGCCTCGATGACGACGACCGTGTCGCCCTCGGCGACCTCCTGGCCCTCCTCGACGACGACCTTGACCACGGTGCCCTGCATCGGGGAGGTGACCGCGTCGCCGCTCGCGGCCGCGCCCGCCTTCTTGCCGGCGGCGCGCTTGGGCTTCCTGGCGCCGCCCGCGCCCGACGAGAGGGAGCCCAGCCCGCCGGGCAGCACGACCTCGAGCCGCTTGCCGCCGACCTCGACCACGACCGTCTGCCGCTCCTCGGGCTGGTCGGCCTCGGCCGAGTCGCCGGCGTACGGCGTGATCGTGTTGTCGAAGTCGGTCTCGATCCACTGGGTGTAGACGTCGAAAGACTCTCCGTCGCCGACGAACGCCGGGTCGCGCACGACGGCTCGGTGGAAGGGGATGACGGTCGGCATGCCGTCGACGACGAACTCGTCGAGCGCGCGGCGCGAGCGCTCCAGCGCCTGCGTGCGGTCGCGACCGGTGACGATCAGCTTGGCGATGAGCGAGTCGAACGAGCCGGGGATGGTCTCGCCGTTCTCGTAGCCGCCGTCGAGCCGGACGCCCGGACCGCTGGGCGGGCTCCACGCCGACAGGGTGCCGGGAGCCGGCATGAAGTTGGCGCCGCCGTCCTCGGCATTGATGCGGTACTCGATCGAGTGGCCCCGGACCTCCGGGTCGTCGTAGCCGAGCTCCTCGCCGGCCGCGATCCGGAACATCTCGCGGACCAGGTCGATGCCGGTGACCTCCTCGGACACGCAGTGCTCGACCTGGAGGCGGGTGTTGACCTCGAGGAAGGAGATCGAGCCGTCCTGCGCGACGAGGAACTCGCAGGTGCCGGCGCCGTAGTAGCCGGCCTCGAGCAGGATCCGCTTGGAGGACTCGTAGAGCTCGGTCAGCTGCTCGGCGGAGAGGAACGGCGCCGGCGCCTCCTCGACCAGCTTCTGGTTGCGGCGCTGGAGCGAGCAGTCGCGGGTCGAGACCACGACGACGTTGCCGTGCTGGTCGGCCAGGCACTGGGTCTCGACGTGGCGCGGCTTGTCGAGGAACTTCTCGACCAGGCACTCACCGCGGCCGAAGGCGCTGACCGCCTCGCGCACCGCCGACTCGAAGGCGTCCGGGATCTCCTCGAGCGTGCGCGCGACCTTGAGGCCGCGGCCGCCGCCGCCGAAGACGGCCTTGATCGCGATCGGGAGGCCGTTCTCCTCCGCGAACTGCACGGCCTCGTCGGCGTCCTTGAGCGGGTCCTTGGTGCCGGGCGCGAGCGGGGCGTTGGCCTTGACCGCGATGTGCTTGGCCTTGGCCTTGTCGCCGAGCGCCTCGATGGCGGCGGGAGGGGGGCCGATCCAGGTCAGCCCGGCGTCGATGACGGCCTGGGCGAAGTCGGCGTTCTCGGCCAGGAAGCCGTAGCCCGGGTGCACCGAGTCGGCGCCGGACCTCTCCGCGACCGCGATGATCTTGGCGATGTCGAGATAGGACTCGCCAGGCGTGGACCCGCCCAGGGCATGCGCCTCATCGGCGAGCCGGACGAACAGCGCGTCGCGGTCGGGGTCGGCGTAGACGGCGACGCTGCCGATCCCGGCGTCCTTGCAGGCCCGGATCACCCGAACCGCGATCTCGCCACGGTTGGCGATCAGGACCTTCTGCAACGGGGAGGTCTCAGGCACCAGCGCAGGTTATCGCTGTCTGGACACCCCGCGAGCTTCGGCCCAGCACGCGTCCCGATGCGCTCGCTCCACCTCGACCCAGGCGCTTGACCTCAACAGCGCTCGAGGTCCTAGCGTCCGATGCATGAGAACACTCCGCATTGCCGTGCTGGGCACCGGACCGGTCGGCCGCGCCGTCGCCGGGAGGATGGCCGAGCTCGGCCACGAGGTCACGATCGGGACCCGCGACCCTGAGGACACCGCCGGCCGGGAGGAGTACGCCGCGTGGTCGGCCGAGCACGCCGCCGTAGGTCTGGCGTCGTTCGCCGAGGCCGCCGCGGGCGCAGAGCTCGTGGTCAACGCGTCGGGCGGCGGCGTCGCGCTCGGCATCCTCGACAGCGCCGGCGCCGAGAACCTCGCCGGCAAGGTGCTGCTCGACATCTCCAACCCGCTCGACGGCTCGCGGGGCTTCCCGCCCACGCTGTTCGTGAAGGACGACGACTCGCTCGGGGAGATGATCCAGCGCGCCCACCCCGGCGCCCGCGTGGTGAAGAGCCTCAACACCATGAACAACTCGCTGATGGTGGACCCGCAGCGGCTGGGGGAGGACACCACGGTCTTCGTCTCCGGCGACGACGCGGACGCCAAGGCCACGGTCACCGCCCTGTTGGGCCAGCTCGGCCACGGCGACGTCATCGACCTCGGCGGCATCGAGACCGCCCGCGGCCCGGAGATGTGGCTCCCGCTGTGGATCCGGATCAACCTCGCCCTCGGCGGCAACGACTTCAACCTCAAGGTGGTGCGGGGTCCCTCGCTGCGAGGTTAGCGATCGTTAACCGAACGAGGTAATCTCGCGCCCATGAGCACTCCCTCGCACACTTTCGAGCTGAGCCGCGAGCACGAGGAGTTCCGGCGGAGCGTGCGGGAGTTCGCCGAGGCCGAGATCGCTCCTCACGCCGCCCAGTGGGACCGCGACCACCACTTCCCGGTCGACGTCGTGCAGAAGATGGGCAAGCTCGGGCTGTTCGGGCTCACCTCGCCCGAGGAGTACGGCGGCGCGGGGGAGGACGGCGACTTCACCAGCCTCTGCGTGGCGATCGAGGAGATCGGTCGGGTCGACCAGTCGATGGGGATCACCCTCGAGGCGGCGGTCGGGCTCGGGATCAACCCGATCCTCACCTACGGCACCGACGAGCAGAAGCAGACCTGGCTGCCCGACCTGGTGGCGGGCCGGACGCTCGCCGGCTTCGGGCTCACCGAGCCGGGCGCCGGCTCCGACGCGGGGGCCACGAAGACCAAGGCCGAGCTGGTCGAGGGCGAGTGGGTGGTCAACGGCGCCAAGCAGTTCATCACCAACTCCGGCTCGGAGATCACCAGCGTGGTCGCGGTGACCGCCCGCACCGGCACGCGGACCTCGACCGACGGGGCGGACAAGCCGGAGCTCAGCGCCATCCTGGTCCCGGCCGGCACCGACGGCTTCACCGCCGAGAAGGCCTACGACAAGCTCGGCTGGCACGCCTCCGACACGCACCCGCTCTCCTTCGCGGACTGCCGGGTGCCGGAGGCCAACCTGCTCGGCGACCGCGGACGCGGCTACGCGCAGTTCCTCGCCACCCTCGACGACGGCCGGGTGGCGATCGCCGCGCTGGCGGTCGGCTGCATCCAGGCCTGTCTCGATCTGAGCGTCCAGTACGCCGGCGAGCGCCAGACCTACGGCGGCCCGATCGGGCGCAAGCAGGGCGTGGCCTTCCAGATCGCCGACCTCGAGGTGATGCTGCACGCGAGCCGGGCGCTCACCTACCGCGCGGCAGCGATGAAGGACTCCATGCAGTCCGGCGGAGGCGCTCCGGTCAAGGAGTTCAAGCAGGCCGCGGCCATCGCCAAGCTCTACGCCACCGAGTCGGCCGTCACCGCGACCCGGATCGCCACCCAGGTCTTCGGCGGCTACGGCTTCATGGAGGAGTACGCCGTCGCGCGGTTCTACCGCGATGCCAAGGTGCTCGAGATCGGCGAGGGCACCTCCGAGGTGCAGCGCATGCTCATCGCGCGGGGGCTCGGCCTGCCCGTCGAGTGACCCCGACGGTTCGCCTGCGGACCGATCTGGTGTGAGCGGCACCACATCGGGTACGTGAAGCCTTGACCACTTCACGGGTCTCGGAGGTCCCTTCATGCCAGCGGTTCCGTCGTTCCTCGCGCGCGAGCGCACCATCGCCGGTCCGGGCTTCAGCCGCTGGCTGATCCCGCCCTGCGCCCTCGCCGTCCATCTCTGCATCGGACAGGTCTATGCGACCAGCGTCTACAAGACGGCGCTCGTCGCCCACTTCGACTCCTCGCTGACCGCGATCGGGGTCATCTTCAGCATCGCGATCGTGATGCTCGGCCTCTCCGCCGCCGTGGCAGGCACCTGGGTCGACACCCACGGCCCGCGGGCCGCGATGTTCACCGCGGCGTGCTTCTGGTTCACCGGCTTCCTCGTCGCGGCCGCCGGTATCGCGGCCGACCAGCTCTGGCTGGTCTACCTCGGCTACGGCGTGATCGGCGGGATCGGGCTCGGCATCGGCTACATCTCGCCCGTGTCGACGCTGATCAAGTGGTTCCCCGACCGTCCCGGGCTGGCCACCGGCATGGCGATCATGGGCTTCGGTGGCGGCGCGCTGATCGCCAGCCCGCTCAGCGGCCGGCTGATGGCGCTCTACGACTCGGCCTACGACTCCACCGACCCGACCAGCGTCGCCAGCGGCCACGCGGTGACCATGCTCTTCCTCACCCTCGGGGTCATCTATCTGTGCTTCATGCTCTTCGGCGCCTTCGCCGTGCGCGTCCCGGCCGACGACTGGAGGCCCGAGGGCTGGGACCCGAGCATGGTGAAGGAGAAGCAGCTCGTCACGACCGCCAGCGTCAGCGCCGCCAACGCGATCAGGACCCGGCAGTTCTGGCTCCTGTGGGTGGTGCTGTTCTGCAACGTGACCGCGGGGATCGGCATCCTCGAGCAGGCGGCCCCGATGATCCAGGACTTCTTCCGCGACGGTGACACGTCGAGCGTGAGCGCGGCCGCGGCCGGCGGGTTCGTGGGCCTGCTCTCCATCGCGAACATGGCCGGCCGGTTCCTCTGGTCGACCACGTCCGACGTGATCGGCCGCAAGCCCATCTACACCGGCTACCTCGGCGTCGGGCTGGTGACCTACGTGCTGCTCGCCACCGTCGGACCCAGCTCCACCGTGCTGTTCGTCCTCTTCGCCGCGGTGATCCTGTCGTTCTACGGCGGCGGCTTCGCCACCGTGCCGGCCTACCTCCGCGACCTGTTCGGCACCTTCCAGGTCGGCGCCATCCACGGGCGGCTGCTCACGGCGTGGTCTGCCGCAGGCGTGGCCGGCCCGCTGATCGTCAACCGCTACCTCGACACCCAGGGCACGCCGGGTGAGCTGACCGCAGACGCCTACCGTGGCGCCTTGTTCATCATGGTCGGGCTGCTGGCCGTCGGTTTCGTCGCCAACCTGCTGATCGGGCCGGTCGACGAGCGGTTCCACGAGCCGGACGGTGGTGCCGGGTCGGACGGCGAGGCGAAGCCGGCCGCGCGGCCCGAGAGGAGCCACGCATGAGCGCCCGCGTCGCAGTCGCCTGGGCCCTGGTCGGCGTCCCCCTCGTCTACGGCCTCGTCGAGACCCTCAACAAGGCTTCGTCGCTGTTCACGAAATGAACCACGGGGGGACCGGCCTCACCGATCCGCCCCACCGGTCCGTCTAGCATCGTCGGCAAAGCTTTTCCGGGGTCCCCGCGCAAGCCTTCGTGCTGCCGCGCCTAGCGCCCTCTACGAAGGATTGGTGGGGTGGACATGTCGGACCGGACGCAGCGCTTCATCGCTGAGGTGGGCCGGTTCCTCGCAGTCGGTGGAGCGGCCACGATCGTGGCGCTCGTCATCTTCAACCTGCTGGTGCACGGCTTCAACACCGGCGACCACGCCCTGCTCGCGAAGCAGCCGATCCTGGCCTACGTCATGGCCAACAGCGTCGGCATGGGCGTCAGCTACTACGGCAGCCGGCACTGGGCGTTCCGCGACCGGCCGCCGGTGACCTCGGACGGCGGGCTGACGTCGTTCGTGGTGATCAACATGCTGACGATGCTGATCCCGATCGGCTGCCTGGCGATCAGCCGTGACGTGCTCGGCCTCGACGACCCGATCTCCGACAACGTGTCGGCCAACGTGATCGGGCTCGTGCTCGGCCTGGCCGCGCGGTTCGCGCTGTTCCGCACCTATGTGTTCAAGCGGCCGATCAGCATCGTCGAGATCTACGACGAGCCGGGGCTGGTCGACGGCACCGAGTACCTCGACGGCGACGCCGGGTCGGTCAACGAGTCGGCGGCTCTCGCCAGAGGTCGGTCCACGAGTGGCCCAGTTCCGCCACCAGCTCTCTCACCAGAGGGAGACTGACGCCCACCACGTTGTGGTGGTCGCCCTCGATACCCGTCACGAACGGACCGCCGAGCCCGTCGACCGTGAAGGCTCCCGCCACGTGGAGCGGCTCGCCCGTCCCGACGTACGCCGCGATCTCGTCGTCGCTCACGTCGGCGAAGTGCACGGTCGTGGCAGCGGTGGCCGAGGCGACGTGGCCGGTCGCCGCGTCGCGCAGGCTGTGCCCGGTCAGGAGCACGCCGGAGCGGCCGCGCATCGCCTGCCAGCGAGCCGTCGCCTCCTCGGGGGAACGGGGCTTGCCCAGGGCCTCGCCGTCGAGCTCGAGGACCGAGTCGCACCCGAGCACCAGCGCATCCTCGGGGAGGTCGTCGCGGGCCGCGACGGCCGCGCACTTCAGCTCCGCCAGCTGCAGCGCCAGCTCGGCAGGCGGGAGCGCACCCAGCTGGTCCTCGTCGACGCCGGACACGATGACGACGGGCTCCAGACCGGCGGCACGCAGGGTGGCCAGCCGGGCGGGGGACTGGGAGGCGAGGACCAGAGACGTCACCACCCCATCCTGCTGGATGGGCCGGTGAGGGTGATCGACCGGTGCTGGGGCTCGGCTCCGCGATCTCGACCTGGCTCCTGGCCCTGCCGGAGCCCGGCGCCCGGAACGGACGGGCACGCGCAGCAGACGCTCAGCCGGTCATGAACGGCAGTGCGTCGCCGAACGCGCAGGTGGTCAACGCCGCCAGGTCGGCGTCCTCCTCGAGGTGCTCGATGGCGCGCATCGAGAGCATCACGTTCAGGAGCATGCCCTGCGCGATGAACTCCTGGGCCCGCTCGTCGGTGCAGCCGGTCGACCTGACCGTGGCGAAGATCCGGCTCATGCCCTGGCGGCTGCATCTGGCGATCTCGTCGATGTCGCCGGCCGAGAACCCGTGCATCATCACCAGCAGCAGGTCGCGGTCGCGGAGCAGCTCGGTGTAGGTGAGTCCCAGGCGCGACCAGTCGTCGTCGTTGTCGGGGTCGAAGGGAGCCTCGGCCAGCACCGCCTCGAACGCGTCGCGGATCCGGTCGCAGGAGCGCTCGAGCACCTCGAGGAACAGCGCCAGCTTGGTGCCGAAGATCCGCACGACGTAGGGCTGCGAGACCCCCGACTCCTTGGCCACCGCGTCGGTGCTGGTGCCGGCGTACCCGCTCCTGGAGAAGGCCCGGGTCGCGGCGGCCAGGACCAGCTCGCGGCGGTCATCGGCGCTCATCCGGGTGGTGGGCGAGGTGGCTGTCGTGGGGCTCACGCTTGACATGTTATCAGTTGATAACTAACGTCCTCCGCACAAGTAATCATTCAATGCCTTCTTACTTCGCACCCAGGAGCACCGGATGTCCACCACCCTCGACGTCCCCGCGGACGTCGCCGTCGCGGCCCCCGAACCCACCGCGTCCCGCCACGTCCCCGTGTGGCTGGCCGTCGTCGCGGCGTCCCTGCCGATGTTCATGGCCACCCTCGACAACCTGGTGATGACCAGCGCGCTGCCCGTGATCCGGGCCGACCTCGGCTCGACCGTGGGCCAGCTGTCGTGGTTCATGAACGCCTACACCCTGTCCTTCGCCACCTTCATGCTGCCCGCGGCCACGCTGGGCGACCGGCTGGGCCGGCGCCGGGTGATGGTCGCCGGACTGGCCGTCTTCACCCTGGCGTCGATCGCCTCGGCGCTCAGCACCACCTCGGAGGCGCTGATCGCCGCCCGCGCGGTCCAGGGGCTCGGCGCGGCCGCCATCATGCCGCTGTCGCTGACCCTGCTCGCCTCGGCCGTGCCGGAGCAGAAGCGCGCTGTCGCCATCGGCATCTGGGGCGGGGTCTCCGGCCTCGGTGTCGCACTCGGCCCGGTCGTCGGCGGTGCCGTGGTCGAGGGCGTGAGCTGGCAGGCCATCTTCTGGCTCAACGTCCCCGTCGCCCTCGTCGCGCTCCCGCTGCTGATGGTGGCCGTCCGCGAGTCGAGGGGCACCTGGCAGCGGCTCGACCCGGTCGGCACCGCACTGCTCGGCGGCGCGGTCTTCCTCGGCATCTGGGGGATCGTGCACGGCAACGACGACGGCTGGGGCTCAGCCGGCGTCCTGGTCCCGCTCGTGACCTCGGCGCTGCTGGTGCCGGCGTACCTCGCCTGGGCCCGCGGGCGCTCCTACGCCGTGCTCCCGCTGCGGCTGTTCGCGTCGCGAGGCTTCTCGGTGGCCAACGTCATCGGCCTGACCTTCACGATCGGGATGTTCGGCACGGTGTTCCTGCTCTCGCAGTACCTGCAGGTCGTCCAGGGCTACAGCCCGCTCCAGGCCGGCCTCCGCACCCTGCCGTGGACAGCGGCGCCGATGGTGGTCGCCCCGATCGCCGGTCTCCTGGCTGCTCGGACCGGGCTGCGCACGCTGTTGCTGGTCGGGCTGAGCCTGCAGACCGGGTCCCTGGTCTGGTTCGCCTGGCTGACCGAGCACGGCTCGTCGTACGGCTCGTTCCTGGTGCCGCTCGCCATGGCCGGCGTGGGCATGGGGCTGACCTTCGCGCCCAGCGCCACCGCGGTGCTGGAGGGGCTGCCGGACGGCGACTTCGCGACCGCCAGCTCGGCGAACTCGACGGTCCGCGAGTTCGGCGTCGCGCTCGGCATCGCCCTGCTGGTCGCGGTCTTCCTCGGCAACGGCGGAGAGATCTCGCCGCAGGGCTACGACGGCGCCATCGGCCCGGCGCTGCTCACCGGTGCCGCCGCGGTGGCGATCGCCGTGATCGCCGCGGCCTTCGCTCCGGGGAAGGTCCGCGCCCGGGCCTGACCTCGAGCACGATCCGCCACGCATGACGCGGGTCCGTCGCCCCCCGCGACGGACCCGCGTCATGTCCCCGTGATCGCCCTCGCTTCTCGGGAACGAGGGCAGACCACGATCCTCCGGTCCAGACCGGTTCGTGGCGATGGCCCATCTGGGCCATTCCGGGACGTCAGGCATGGCCTGACCGAGCCACGCGAATCAGTGCGGCAGCCCGCTCGAGCGCCAGCCGCCCGGACCGTGCGGCAGCGTGAGCCGCGTCTTGCGGTGGTGCGCCGACCACTCCGGCGTACGCCGTGCCGGCGGCTCGGTGCCGCTGCCGAGGGCAGCCACCACCGCGACCAGGGCGGCCACCTCCTCGGGGGTGGCGTCGCCCTTGACGATGCGGAGGAGGGGTCGGCTCGGCTGGTCCTCGCGCGGGTTCTGCTGCTGTGGTTGGTCTTCGGTCACCTGGTCACCTCGCCTTCGGCTCGATGTCCAGCTTGGGTGCCACGTGGGTTGCCTCTGGCGCTGTCACAGCGGGATGTTCCCGTGCTTCTTGGCCGGCAGCGTCTCGCGCTTGGACCGCAGGAGGCGGAGTGCTCGGACGACCTCGACGCGGGTCTCGTGGGGGCTGATCACCGCGTCGACGTAGCCGCGCTCGGCGGCGAGGTAGGGGTTGGCCAGCGCCTGGTCGTAGTCGTCGATCAGCTGGGCCCGCTTGGCCTCGGGGTCCTCGGCGTCCTTGAGCGTGTCGCGGTAGAGGATGTTGACCGCGCCCTGGGCGCCCATCACGGCGATCTGGGCGGTCGGCCAGGCCAGGTTGATGTCGGCGCCGAGGTGCTTGGAGCCCATGACGTCGTAGGCGCCGCCGTAGGCCTTGCGGGTGATCACCGTGACCAGCGGGACGGTGGCCTCGGCGTAGGCGTAGATCAGCTTGGCGCCACGGCGGATGATGCCGTTCCACTCCTGGTCGGTGCCGGGCAGGAAGCCCGGGACGTCGACGAAGGTCAGCACGGGGATGTTGAACGCGTCGCAGAAGCGCACGAAGCGGGCGGCCTTCTCGGACGCGTCGATGTCGAGCGTGCCGGCGAACTGCATCGGCTGGTTGGCAACGACACCGACCGAGTGGCCCTCGACCCGGCCGAAGCCGACGATCAGGTTCGGGGCGAAGAGCTCCTGGACCTCGAGGAACTCACCCTGCTCGTCTCCATTGGCGTCGACCACGGCGCCGATGACGTCGTGCATGTCGTAGGGCTGGTTCGGCGAGTCGGGGATCAGGGTGTCGAGGCTGCGGTCGAGGTCGTTGAACTCGGTGTCCGCCGCGTCGTCGAAGGACGGGACCTCGTCGAGGTTGTTCTGCGGCAGGTAGGAGAGCAGCGCCTTGGTGTACTCCAGCGCGTCGTCCTCGTCGGCGCCCATGTAGTGGGCGTTGCCCGACTTGGTGTTGTGGGTGCGGGCGCCGCCGAGCTCCTCCATCGTGACGTCCTCGCCGGTGACCGTCTTGATGACGTCGGGACCGGTGATGAACATGTTGGAGGTGCCGTCGACCATGATCGTGAAGTCGGTGACCGCGGGGGAGTAGACGTGACCACCGGCGCAGGAGCCCATGATCAGGCTGATCTGGGGGATCACTCCGCTGGCGTGGACGTTGCGGCGGAAGATCTCGCCGTAGAGGCCCAGCGAGACGACGCCCTCCTGGATGCGGGCGCCGGCGCCCTCGTTGATGCCGATGATCGGGCAGCCGGTCTTGATGGCGAGGTCCATCACCTTGGTGATCTTCTCGCCGTAGACCTCGCCGAGGGAGCCGCCGAAGATCGTGAAGTCCTGGGAGAAGACGCAGACCTGGCGGCCGTTGATGGTGCCGTAGCCGGTGATCACGCCGTCGCCGTAGGGGCGGCGCTTCTCGAGGCCGAACGCCGTGGAGCGGTGTCGGGCCAGCTCGTCGAGCTCGACGAACGAGCCCTCGTCGAAGAGCAGGTTGATCCGCTCGCGGGCGGTCTTGCGGCCCTTGGCGTGCTGCTTCTCGATCGCCTTGGCGGACCCGGCGTGCACCGCCTCGTCGAGCCGGCGGTCGAGGTCCTCCAACTTGCCCGCGGTGGTGTGGGTGTCGATGTCCTCGGGGACGTCGGTGCCTTCTCCGGGGTGCGCGCTCACGCGTGACAGGCTAGACCGCGTGAACTCGGACCCCGCCGGACGCCCACCGCTCGACGCAGCGCGGCTGGCCGCGGCCGACCCCGACCTGCTGCCCGGCCTCACCGTCGAGGTCGTCGACGAGACCGCCTCCACCAACGCCCTGGTGACCGAGCGAGCCAGGGCCGGCGCCGCGGAGGGGCTGGTGGTGACCGCCGAGCACCAGACCTCCGGCCGGGGGCGGCTCGACCGCACCTGGGAGACGCCGGCGCGGTCCGCGCTCACCTTCTCCCTGCTGCTGCGGCCGACGGCCCCCCTGCACTCGTGGCCGTGGCTGCCGCTGCTGGCCGGCTACGCCGTCGACAAGGCACTCAAGGCGGCCGGTTTCGAGCCGTCGGTGAAGTGGCCCAACGACGTGCTTCTCGGCGAGCGCAAGGTGGCCGGGATCCTGGTCGAGCGGGTCGAGACCGACGGCGGACCGGCCGCGGTGGTCGGCGTGGGGCTCAACGTCGGCATGACCGCCGAGGAGCTGCCCGTGCCCGAGGCGACCTCCCTGGCCGTCGTCGGCACCGCGCCCGACCGGACCGACCTGCTGGTCGACGTACTCGCGTCGGTGTGGGAGTCCTACACCGCCTGGCAGGTGGGCGGCGACCTTGCCGGGGCGCGGCTCGCCGAGTCCTACGTCGCGGCCTGCGCCACGATCGGCCGGCAGGTGCGGGTGGACCTCCCGTCGGGTGAGGTGCTCACCGGTACGGCGAGCGGCATCGACCCGAGCGGGCGGCTCGTCGTCCAGCACGGCGATGGCCACACGGCGGTCAGCGCCGGCGACGTCGTCCACGTCCGCAGCGAGTAGGGCTCGATCCGAGGCTGATCGGTGACATGATCCGTCCGTGGCCATCTCCAAGAACCTGCTGAACGAGGGCGAGTCGCTCGTCGTCGACACGCGTACGCATCCCAAGGCGCTGCTGCTGCCGATCTTCGCGCTGGTCGTGCTCCTCGCGCTCGGCGTTGCCGTGCAGCGCCTGGTCGACGAGCCCGTCGTCACCAAGGTCGTGTGGGCCCTGGTCGCGGTCGGCGTGCTGTGGTTCTTCGTCCGGCCGGCGCTCATCTGGTTCACCGCGACCTACACGATCACCACGCGGCGGCTCATCACCCGGCACGGCGTGATCACCCGGCGCGGCCACGACATCCCGTTGACCCGGATCAGCGACGTGGCCTACGAGAAGGACCTCATCGACCGGCTCCTGGGGTGCGGGACCCTGGTGATCAGCGACGCCAGCACGCACGGGCAGGTGGCGCTGCCCGACATCCCGCACGTCGAGGACGTCCAGCGCAAGCTCAACGAGCTGCTCCACGACCTGCACTCCGAAGACCGCCGCGACGAAGGTGTCTGACCAGCCCACGGACCCATCCGCTGCCCGCTCGGACGAGCCCGCCCAGGACCTCGAGCAGCACATCCTCGGCGAGCCACGCGTCTACACCGCGGCCGAGCTCGCGGTGGACACCGGTGTCGACCTCGAGAAGGCGCGCCGGCTCTGGCGCGCCCTCGGGTTCCCCGAGCACGGCGGCGCCAAGGCCTTCACCCGCTCCGACGCGAAGGCGCTCTCGACCCTGCTCGGTCTGGTCGACTCCGGCCTGATCGACTTCGACCTCGCGGTGCACCTCACCCGCGCGGTCGGCCAGACCATGGCCCGGCTCTCGGACTGGGAGGTCTCCGCGCTGCTGACCCGCGTGCTCGAGCTGGCTCGTGAGGAGTCCGGCGAGGCCGAGGACCAGCTGGCCATCGGCCTGCGGATGATCGAGGAGTTCTCCGAACCGTTCGAGTCGCTGCTCATCTACGTCTGGCGCCGACACCTGGCCGCCGCCGTGGCGAGGATCGAGGCGCTCGGCGCCCGCGAGGAGGACCTGCACACGACCCGGCTCACGGTCGGCTTCGCGGACATCGTGCAGTTCACCGCGCTGTCGAACGAGCTGTCCGAGGAGCGGATCGGCGACCTCGTCGAGCTCTTCGAGGCCCGCTGCGCCGACGTCGTCGCCGCCCAGCGCGGCCGGGTGATCAAGTCGATCGGCGACTCGGTCCTCTTCGTGCACGACGACCCCATCGCGGCCTTCGAGATCGCCGAGGGCGTCATCACCGTCATCGGCCGCGACTCCCGGATGCCCGACGTCCGCGTCGGGCTCGCCTCCGGGCTCGTCGTCCAGCGCCTCGGTGACGTGTTCGGCCCTCCGGTCAACATGGCTGCCCGGCTCACCGCCGTCGCCCGCCGCAACCGGGTCATCGTCGACGCCGCCACCGCCGCCATGCTTCCCGAGGACCAGTTCGAGACCCGGCGGCTGCCGGGGCGACCGGTTCGGGGCTTCGGGATCGTCGAGCCGGTCGCCGTACGCCGGCACTGACCGTGGTCAGGCCCGCGGCACCAGCTCCAGCCAGTCGGGCTCGGGGTCGACCGAGAATCGCACCGCCCCGATGGTCCGTCGGCCCTCGAGCCACGCCTTCGCGATCCTGTGGCCGCCGTCCATCAGGTGTCCGTCGGCGGCCAGAATCACCGGATGGCCCAGGTCAGCGCGCTGGATCCGCCGCGCGTGCTCGGCGACCTCGCGGCAGGTAGGAGCGCGTCCGTCGAACCAGCAGTCCAGGTCGAACTCGGGAATCTCGTCGATCGACACCTCGAACACCGGCAGCGCCACGGCCGCGGCCCAGAGTCGTTCGGTCCACCAATGCGCGCGGCCACCGGCCACGGGATGGGAATGCTGCTCGGCCACGCGTCGATGCTGGCACACCGACATCCCCGCCCGGCTGGCCGTGGGCGGGGTGTGGGGCGGGGTGGTCATGGCTCGGGGTCCTCTGGCCGGGTGTCGCCGAAGTGGGTGCGGAGCTCGTGGGCGAGTCGGCGTCGTTCGGGGTCGGGGGTGACGTCGATCGTCCCCGAACTGTCTTTGAGGTACTCATAGCCCAGGGGGCTTCGCCAGAGGTGGACGCCGGGTTCGACGGTGACGTAGTTCCAGCCGCCGGTGGTCTTCGCGCGGTGGTGACTGCGGCAGACGGGTGTCTGGTTGCAGGAGCAGGTGGGTCCGTCGTCCTCGTGGGGGACGCGGTGTTCGCAGTCGCAGCGGTGGGCGGGTCGGAAGCAGAAGGGGTGGGCGCAGACCAGGTCGCGGAGCTGGGTCTGGGCCTTGAGCCGGGCGGAGGCTTCGTAGGCGGTGACGTGGAGGTGCTCGGCCAGGTCGAGGACGGGTTGCACGGTGATGACTGCGTCGGGGTGGGCGCACCATTCGCGGACCTGTGCGGCGGTGACCGGGCCGCGGGTCTCCTGGACCCTCGCGAGGCCGCCGGCGCCGAGGACCGCGGCCTGTTCGAGGTGGACGTGGAGCACCACCTCACGCTTGCGACGCCGACTCGGCTGACCGTCGTCGTTCTCGCTGAGGTCGAGGGTCTGTTGGTGGCGGGCGAGGTTGCCGACCGCCTTGGCGCGGCGTACGTCGAGTGAGTCGGTGGAGCCGAGGAGCAGCTGGTCGTGGGCGTCGGCGGCGAGGGCGGTCTCGAGGTCGAGGGCGTCGGCGAGGTCGACGTCGCCCTCGATCCGGACCCGCCCGTCGACACCGACCTGGTCGAGCGCGATGTCGAAGTGGCCGGCCTGAGCGGCGGCGAGCCGTTGCTGCTTCGGTGGCCTCGGGGTCGAACCGGGCGATGGCCTCGTCGATGAGCCGGGTCAGCTGCGCGGGGCCGATCTTGTGGGCCACCGCGGCGACGTGCTGGTCCACGAACGCCGCCGCGTCGGGTGAGAGGCAGATGGTGCGGTCCGCGATCTGGCCGAGCTTCCACGCCGGCAGGTCACCGGTCAGGAGCCTCGCCCAGCAGCGCCACAGCCGGTACCGGCCCTCCACGACCTGGGAGAGGTAGCGACGACCGGACTCGGTGGTCCTGCCCAGCGCGGCAGCGAACTCGGTGACCGCGAACTCCGCCACCTCCGGGCACCCCTCCCCGCCCAGTGGCAGGGCCCGCTCGTGCCACTCATCGACCGGTCCGACCAGCGAGTCGGTCGAGTGCATCGCGACCCAGGCGGCGGCGGTCTTGAAGACCTCACGAGCGTCGTCGTCCTCGACCAGTTTCTGGGCCCGCGCGTAGGCCAACAGGCTCGCGGGGTCGTCTGCTCCTGAGAGGCAGATCGGGTCCAGGGTCGAGGTCATCGTGAGACCAACTCAACCAGCGGCCACCGACAGTCGGAGGCCGAAATCGGGGTTGTCCACAGGGGTCCGGGAAACTTTCTCAGAAAGTTTCCGGGCCCGCTCCCAGCACGGGCCGCGGAGGTCTCGACAAGCTCGACCTACGGGTGGTCCAGCACGTGCCTTCGCTGCGGACCCGACCCCGCCGAACCGCAGCCAGCCCGCTGGCGGCAACCCGATAGCCAGCCATGCTTTTGGCCCTCGCCGGGGCTGTCACCCGCCCCCCAACCAAGCGAAGGCACCCACGATTGACAGCCCCGGCGAGGGTCAGACACTCGGCCATCGGGTTGCCGACGACCCGAACAGCAGGGGCCTTCGCTGCGGAGGTCTCGACAAGCTCGACCTACGACGGGTTCAGCAGGTGCCTTCGCCTGCGGAGGTTTCGAGACCAGCGTCGACGAGCGCGCGAGCGATCAGGCGCCGGTCTGGTGCCGGACCCACACATTGGGCTCGACGTACGACGCGGTCCCGTGCTCGACGTCGCACCAGACCGGGGTCAGGGCCTGGGGGACCTCGACGGGGCCGGTGCGGTCGAAGGGGAGGCCGGTCCACTCGCGCCACTCGGGGAGGGTGCCGGGGATCACCATCGAGCGCGGTGCGACCTTGTCGATCCGGCCGCCGGCGCGGACGTGGACGCGGAGCCAGGGGTCGACGGGGAGACCGTCGTCGCGGACGCGGAAGGCGTGGGCGGACATCGGCTCGCTGATGTCGGTCTTGCCGTTGGGCCGGACCGGGGCGACCAGCTCGGGGAAACCGTGGCGGGCAGCGTTGTCCCGCATCGCCGTGAGCATCTGCGAGGAGAGGCCGGTGCCCTGGCGGTCCGGGCGGACGGCGATCTCGATGGCGGAGACGGCGTTCGGCTCGATGCCCCGGATGCTCGCCTGGAGACCGCTGCGGATGGCGAAGTCCCAGCCGTTGTCGGGGAGGTCGTCGCCGTCGAGCACGAACGGGATCGAGTGGGCGGCGGCCACGACCTCGTCGCCGTCCTGGCCCACGAGGACATAGCCGGCGAAGCGCGTCTGGACGTTGCCGTAGTAGAGGTCCCCGATCGGGTCGTGGCGCATGAACTCCGGCCACGCGTTCTCCATGTCCCACATCGCGCCGGCGAGGTCGGGTCGGTCGGCCAGGACCGAGATCGTCAGGTTCATGCCCTCATCCTGCCCGCAGATCGCCGCGCCCTAGGGTTGGTGCGTGCCCGAGCCCGCGCCCACCGTCGCCGTCATCGGTGGCGGGCAGCTGGCTCGGATGCTGGCCGAGCCGGCCGCGGCGCTCGGGATCCCGCTGCGGCTGCTCGCCGAGGCGGAGGGGGTGTCGGCGGCGCAGGTCATCCCCGACACGATCGTCGGGGACTACCGCGAGCTCGAGCTGCTCGAGAAGGTCACCAGCGGCGCGCAGGTCGTGACCTTCGACCACGAGCACGTCCCGACCGAGCACCTGCACGCGCTCGAAGAGGCGGGGGTGGCGGTCCGCCCCGGCCCGGAGGCGCTCGTGCACGCGCAGGACAAGGCGGTGATGCGCGAGCGGCTGACCGCACTCGGCCTGCCGTGTCCGCGGCACGCGGTGGTGACGAGCCGGGAGGACGTCGAGGCGTTCGGACTGCCGTGCGTGCTCAAGACGACGCGCGGGGGGTACGACGGCCACGGGGTCTGGGTGGTCCGCGAGCTCGACGAGGCCGACGAGGCCTTCGCGGACGCCGCGCAGAGCGGGGTCCGGGTCCTGGCCGAGGAGCTGGTCGACTTCCGCCGCGAGCTGGCCGCGCTGGTGGCGCGCTCGCCGAGCGGCCAGGCCGCGGCGTACCCCGTCGTCGCCAGCACCCAGCTCGACGGCATCTGCCACGAGGTCGTGGCACCCGCTCCGGACCTCGCGCCCGAGCTGGCCACCCAGGCCCAGCACGTCGCGCTCACGATCGCGAAGGAGCTCGACGTCGTCGGGATCCTCGCGGTGGAGCTGTTCGAGACCAACGACGGCCGCATCCTCGTCAACGAGCTCGCGATGCGGCCGCACAACACCGGCCACTGGAGCCAGGACGGCGCGGTCACCAGCCAGTTCGAGAACCACCTCCGCGCGGTCCTCGACCTCCCGCTCGGCTCGCCCGCACCGCGAGAGCCCTGGACGGTGATGGTCAACATCCTCGGCGGCCCGAGCGACTCTCCGAACGACGCAGTCGGCCGTCTGTACGACGGCTACCCGCACGCGCTGGCCCGCGACCCGCGGCTGCGGGTGCACCTCTACGGCAAGGAGCTGCGGCCTGGGCGCAAGGTGGGCCACGTCAACGCCTACGGTGACGACCTCGAGGACTGCCTCGAGCGCGCCCGGCACGCCGCGGCGTGGTTCCGCGGCGACCTCGGCAACGAGAGCGAGTGAGTGATGACTGACAGCGCCGGCACGCGGCCCCTGGTCGGGATCGTGATGGGCTCCGACTCCGACTGGCCAGTGATGAAGGCGGCCGCGACGGCTCTGGAGGAGTTCGAGGTGCCCTTCGAGGCCGACGTCGTCTCCGCGCACCGGATGCCGGAGGAGATGCTGGCCTACGGCAGGGGGGCTGCGGACCGCGGGCTCCGCGTCATCATCGCCGGGGCCGGGGGAGCGGCCCACCTGCCCGGGATGCTCGCCGCGATGACCCCGCTGCCGGTGATCGGTGTACCCGTGCCGCTGGAGAACCTCGACGGCCTCGACTCCCTGCTCTCGATCGTGCAGATGCCGGCCGGCGTGCCGGTCGCGACCGTGGCGATCGGCAACGCGCGGAACGCCGGGCTGCTCGCCGTCCGGATCCTCGCCGCGGCCGATGACGGGCTGCGCGGGAGGATGGTCGAGTTCCAGGCCCTGCTCAAGGACGCGGCCCGGGCCAAGGGCGCGACGGTCCGCAACGACGCCGGGCCGCGGAAGCTCGGCTTCTGAGCGACCCCCGGAGGCTGGTCGGCCTCGACGTCGCCCGCTGCCTGGCGCTGCTGGGCATGGTCGCCGCGCACGTGCTCGCCGCGCGCACCCCGGAGGGCACGCTCACGTGGCACGCGTGGCTGGTCGAGGGACGCGCGTCGGCGCTGTTCGCGGTGCTCGCGGGCGTCAGCCTCGCGCTGATGTCGCGCCGCACCAACGCCGTCGGACTCGCGCTCCGCGCCTTGCTGGTGGCGCTGCTCGGGCTGGTCCTGGGTCAGCTCGACACCGGGCTGGCGGTGATCCTCACCTACTACGGGCTGCTCTTCGCGCTGGGGCTGCCCTTCCTCCGGCTGCGGGCCGGGGCGCTCTTCGCCTGGGCCTGCGCGTGGGCCGTGGCAGCGCCCGTCGCCTCCCAGCTGCTCCGGCCGCACCTGCCCGTGCGCGGCGCCGCGAGCCCGGCGTTCGACCAGCTCGCGGAGCCCGGTCACCTGCTCTCGGAGCTGCTCGTCTCGGGCTACTACCCGTGCCTGACCTGGCTGGCCTATCTCCTGCTCGGGATGGCGATCGGCCGCTGCGACCTCCGGTCGCGGTCGGTGCAGACCGGGCTGGTGCTGGGCGGCGTGGCCGTGTCGGTGCTGGCGTTCATGGTCTCGCGGTCGCTGACCGAGCAGCCGTGGGTGCTGCGCCGGCTGCTCCCGGACGCAGGGGCGTACGGCGACGTGTCCACCGCCGACGCCCTCGTCGGCTCGATCTCCGGGGGCATGCACGGCACCACCCCGGCGGGCGGCTCGTGGGCCTGGCTGCTGGTGGTGGCGCCGCACAGCGGTACGCCGTTCGACCTCGCCGAGACCGGCGCGAGCGCCGCGCTCGTGATCGGGCTCTGCCTGCTGCTCGTGTCCGCCCTGCGACCGCCGGCCCGGCGGGCCGTGGCCATCGCCTTCGGCGCGGGGACCATGACGCTGAGCCTCTACAGCCTGCACGTGGTGATGCGAACGCCTCAGGTCTGGCCGGCGGAGGACCCCTCGTCGCCGGGTCCGGACACGTGGGCATGGCACGTCCTGGTGCTGCTGGCGGTGGGAGCGGCGTTCGTCGCCGTCCGCCGGCGCGGTCCGCTCGAGGCGGTGGTGAGCCGGGTCAGCGCTTCCGCCACTCGATGGCCGGGCAGGTGTCCATCACCATCGGGATCCCGGCCGCCGTGGTCCGGTCGAACGCGTCGGCGTCGATGACACCGAGCTGGAGCCACACCGCCCGGGCGCCCACCTCGACGGCCTGGTCGGCGAACTCGCCGGCCGCCTCCGAGCGGCGGAAGACGTCGACCACGTCGATGGGGAACGGCACGTCGGCGAGGGTCGCGTAGCCCCGCTCCCCGAGCACGACCAGCCCCTCGTCCGAGGCGGCCGCCGGGTGGATCGGGACGATCTGCTTGCCGCGCTCCTGGAGCAGGGCGGCGATGGAGTACGCCGTCCGGCTGGTGTCGCCCGAGAGGCCCACCACGGCCCAGACCTTGCAGTCGTCGAGCATGAACCGGATCGCCTCGGGGTCCTGCCACGTCATGCGCCAAGCCTACGTGGGGGTGGGAGCCCGACTCGGCTGGCCGGTGTGACCAACGCCGGTCGGGCGCGGAACCCCCTGGCCGGGAGTCCGCATTTACGATGTGACTCATGAGTAACGCTGACGGAGCCCCGCTGTTCGCGATGACGGAGGAGCACCGCGCGATCCGCGAGGCGGTGCGCGCAGTGTGCGAGGCCAAGGTGGCGCCGTACGCCGCGGACGTCGACGACCAGGCGCGCTACCCCGAGGAGGCTGCGGCGGCGCTGCTCGCCGCGGACTTCCACGCCCCGCACGTGCCCGAGGAGTACGGCGGCGCCGGCGCCGACGCGCTCGCGACGGTCCTGGTGATCGAGGAGGTGGCGCGGGTCGACATGTCCGCCTCGCTGATCCCGGCGGTCAACAAGCTGGGGTCGCTGCCCGTCCAGCTGGCCGGCTCGGAGGAGCTGAAGAAGCACTACCTGGGCGCGCTGGCCCGCGGTGAGGGCGGCTTCTCCTACTGCCTCTCCGAGCCCGACGCCGGCTCGGACGCGGTGGCGATGAAGACCAAGGCGGTCCGCGACGGCGACGGCTGGGTCCTCAACGGTGTGAAGCGGTGGATCACCAATGCCGGGATCTCGGAGTTCTACACCGTGATGGCGGTGACCGACCCCGAGAAGCGGTCGAAGGGGATCTCGGCGTTCGTGGTCGAGAAGGCCGACGAGGGCGTCACCTTCGGGGCGCCCGAGAAGAAGCTGGGCATCAAGGGCTCCCCGACCCGCGAGGTCTACCTCGACAACGTGCGGATCCCCGGCGACCGGATGATCGGCGCGGAGGGCACCGGCTTCGAGACGGCGATGCGGACCCTCGACCACACCCGGGTCACCATCGCCGCCCAGGCCGTCGGTGTCGCGCAGGGAGCCTTGGACTACGCGTTGGGCTACGCCAAGGAGCGGCAGCAGTTCGGCAAGCCGATCGCCGACCAGCAGGGGCTGCAGTTCATGCTCGCCGACATGGGTATGAAGGTCGAGGCCGCCCGGCAGCTGACCTACGCCGCGGCCGGCCGCTCCGAGCGCAACGACGACGACCTGACGTTCTTCGGCGCCGCCGCCAAGTGCTTCGCCTCCGACGTCGCCATGGAGGTCACCACCAACGCCGTGCAGGTCCTCGGCGGCTACGGCTTCACCCGCGACTACCCGGTCGAGCGGATGATGCGCGACGCCAAGATCACCCAGATCTACGAGGGGACCAACCAGGTGCAGCGGATCGTCATGGCCCGCCAGCTGCTGGCCGGGGTGCAGAGCCAGCTCTGACCCCTTGCGGCCCCGCGCCGCGCGCACCTAGACTGGACAGGTGTCCAAGCGGGTGCCTAGGCAGGAGTTCAGCGAGCACGGGGACGACTCGTGACCCTGACCAGCGCGCCCGTCGTCTTCGACCCGTTCGACTACGGGTTCCAGGACGACCCCTACCCGACGTACGCATGGTTGCGCGAGCACGAGCCGCTCCACCACAGCCCTGCGCTCGACCTCTGGGCGCTGACCAGGCACGCGGACGTCGCCGAGGCCTTCCGCACCGAGGGCACCTACTCCAACTCGTGGGGAGTGGCCATCGAGGAGTCGGCCTGGGGTCCGGACGCGCACAAGGTCATGTCGATCCTGGGCATGGACCCGCCGAAGCAGAACCGGCTGCGGGCATTGGTCTCGCGAGGGTTCACCCCGCGCCGGGTCTCCGACCTGCTGCCGCGGATCCAGGCGCTCACCGACCGCTACCTCGGGGAGTGCCTCGAGATGGGCCACGGAGGCGGGGAGTTCGACTGGATCACCGACTTCGCCGGCAAGCTCCCGATGGACGTCATCTCCGAGATGATGGGCGTGCCGGAGGAGGACCGCGCGGAGGTCCGGCGCCAGGCCGACATCGTCGTGCACCGCGAGGACGGTGTGCACGACGTGCCGCCCGCGGGTGCCGAGGCGTCGCTGTGGCTGGTCGTCTACTACCAGGCCATGGTCGACCAGCGCCGGAAGCAGCCGACCGACGACCTCACCAGCGCCCTGATCGAGGCCGAGCTCGACGGTGAGCGGCTCGGCGACGAGGACGTCATCGCCTTCCTGTTCCTCATGGTGGTGGCGGGCAACGAGACCACCACCAAGCTGCTCGGCCACGCGCTGTTCCACCTGACCCGCCACCCGGAGCAGCTCGAGAAGGTGCTCGCGGGCGCGGGCGACACCGAGCTCGTGGTGCCCTGGGTCGAGGAGACGCTGCGCTTCGACACCTCCAGCCAGCTGCTGGCCCGCTACCTGCTGCGCGACGTCGAGCTGCACGGTGTCGTCGCCCCGCAGGGCTCGAAGCTCCTGCTCTGCCTGGGCTCGGCCAACCGCGACGAGCGGGTCTTCAGCCGGCCCACGGACTACGACATCTTCCGGGACGGCGACGAGCTGGCCCAGATCCTGTCCTTCGGGGGCGGCCGGCACTTCTGCCTCGGGGCCAACCTGGCGCGGCTCGAGGCCCGCATCGCGCTGACCAGCCTCGTCGAGCGGGTGCGAGCCGTCGAGGTGGACCACGACCGCTCCCGGCGGGTGCACTCGGTCAACGTCCGAGGCTTCGCGGCCATGCCGACCCGGGTGGAGGCGCGGTGAGCGACAAGTACGCGCAGCCCGGTCGCCGGCCGGCCGTGGTCACCGGGGCGAGCTCCGGAATCGGGGCCGCCACGGCACTGTCCCTGGCGCGGGCCGGGTTCCCGGTCGCGCTCGGCGCGCGGCGGACGCACAGGCTCGACGACGTCGCCGGCCAGATCCGCTCGGACGGCGGTGAGGCGTTCGTGCACTCCCTCGACCTCACCGACGACGAGTCGGTCTCGGCGTTCGCCGCGGCTGCCCGGCAGGCGCTCGGCGACATCGAGGTGGTGGTCTCCAACGCCGGCGCGGTCGCGCCCGGCGCCATCACCGAGGTCGACGCCGCGCGCTTCACCCGCGAGCTCGACCTCACGGTGGTCGGCGCGCACCGACTGGTCAGGGCCTTCGTCCCGGGGATGCAGGAGCGACGCCGCGGCGACGTCGTCTTCATCTCCTCCGACACCGTGGTCCGCGCCCGGCCGTTCATGGCGGCGTACTCGTCGGGCAAGTGGGGCCTCGAGGGGATGGTCCAGGCGCTGCAGATGGAGCTCGAGGGCACCGGCGTCCGCGCCAGCGTGGTCCGCCCCGGTCCGACGTGGAGCGAGATGGGCGCGGACTGGGACGCCGACGAGGCGGGACTCGTGCTCACGCAGTGGGTGAGGTTCGGGCTGGCCCGGCACCCGCACTTCCTGAAGGCCTCCGCGGTGGCGGACGCCGTCACCACCGTCGTCAGCGCGCCGCGTGGTGTGCACCTGAGCCTGGTCGAGGTCAACCCCGAAGCACCGCTGGAGGAGCGATGAGCGTCGACCGCATCCAGGAGGTCTCCTACGCCGTCCACGACGACGGCTACGGCCACCTCGCCGAGATGCGCGTCGACCCGATCGGCCTCTTCGAGCGGCTGCGCGCGGAGTGCGGTGACATCGGCCGGTTCCGGCTGGCCGACCGCGACGTCGTCCTGGTGAGTGGCGCCGCGGCCAACGAGCAGTTCTTCCGCGCCCCGGACTCGACGCTCGACCAGGCGGCGGCGTACCCGTTCATGACGCCGATCTTCGGGAAGGGCGTCGTCTTCGACGCCTCGCCCGAGGAGCGGCAGCAGATGCTCAAGAACCAGGCGCTGCGCGGCGACATGATGCGCGGCCACGCCCAGACGATCGAGACCGAGATCAACCGGATGGTCGCCGACTGGGGAGACGAGGGGGAGATCGACCTCCTCGACTGGTTCGCCGAGCTCACCATCTACACGACCTCGGCCTGCCTGATCGGCAAGCCGTTCCGCGAGGAGCTCGACTCGTCGTTCGCCCACCACTACCACGACCTCGAGCGCGGGACGGACGCCATCGCCTACGTCGACCCGTATGCCGACATCGAGTCGTTCCGCATCCGCGACGCCGCACGCGAGCAGCTGGTGGGGCTGGTGCAGGGGATCATCGACAGGCGCAGGGAGCGGGCCAGTGGGGGGAGTGCGGCCCGCGCGGACCGCGACCTGCTCGACGTGCTGATCTCCATCGACATGACCGCCGACCACATCACCGGGATCTTCATCTCGATGATGTTCGCCGGCCACCACACCTCCTCGGGCACGGCCTCGTGGGCCCTGATCGAGCTGATGCGCCACCCCGACACGATGAAGGCGGTGGTGGCCGAGCTGGACGACCTCTACGCCGACGGCTCCGACATCTCGTTCCAGGCACTGCGCTCGATCCCGGTCCTGGAGTCGGCGCTCAAGGAGACACTGCGGCTGCACCCGCCGCTGATCATCCTGATGCGGGTCGTCGCCGAGGAGATCGAGCTGGCCGGGCACACCATCGCGCCCGGCACCGTCGTGGCCGCCAGCCCGCGGGTCTCCAACCGGATCGCCGAGGACTTCCCGGACCCCGAGACCTTCGATCCCGGCCGCTACCTCGACCCGCGCCAGGAGGACCTCCAGAACCGGTGGACCTGGATCCCGTTCGGCGCCGGCAGGCACCGCTGCGTCGGCAACGCGTTCGCGATGATGCAGATGAAGGCGATCTTCTCGGTGATCCTGCGCGACTTCGAGTTCGAGATGGTCCAGCCGTCGGAGGACTATCGCGACGACACCTCCAAGATGGTGATCCAGCTCGCCCAGCCCGCCCGGGTCCGCTATCGGAGGCGCTCGCCGTGAGGGATCCTGGCCGGGCGCTGACGTTGCAGGAGTCACCGGGGCCCCGGGGACTCCTGCACTTCCTGGGCAAGATCTCGCCCGGGAAGTGCCAAAGTCACCGGGGCCCCGGTGACTCCGACAGGCGCGGGACGAGCCCGCCGTGAGGGTCGTGGCCGACGTCGACCTCTGTCAGGGACACCAGATGTGCCAGGGGGAGGCGCCGGACGTGTTCGGGTTCGACGCCGGCGCCGACCAGGTCACCGTCCTCGACGAGCGTCCCGACGAGTCCCGGCGGCCGCAGGTCGAGGCCGCCGTCCGCTACTGCCCAGCCATGGCGCTCGCCCTAGAAGACAGCACAGTGGAGGAGGACTGAGATGAGCCGCACGACGCGTGCCGAGATCGAGGAGTTCTGGGAGAGCTGGCTGGAGGTCAACAGGGAGGCCGAGCGGCTCGGCGACTGGACGATCATGGCCGACTGGTACGCCGAGGATGCGACCTACGGCTGGATGTACACGCCCGACGAGCACTTCATGGCGGTCGGCCGCGAGGAGATCCGGACCCTGGCCATCGGCCAGGAGATGGCCGGGCTGGACGGCTGGCACTACGACTACCAGTGCACGATGGTCGACGAGGCGAAGGGGATGGTGCTCGGCTTCTGGAAGCAGAAGTCCGGGATCACCGACGACGCCACCGGCAAGGAGTACGAGATCCTCGGGATCGGCGGCTCGTGGTTCGGCGTCGCGCGGCAGGAAGACGGGTCGCTGAAGTTCGCCTGGCAGCGGGACTGGTTCGACCTCGGGTCGACGGCGACGACGTTCCTGGCGATCGCCGGCTCCGGCAAGGCGCCGCAGGAGCTGCTGGACCGGATGGGCGTGAACGGCAGGGAGCTGCCGGGCCACTACTCCTACGACGGGCTGCCGTCGACGCTCTGGCCCCCACCGGTGGAGGCGGGGGAGTACGTCACCCAGGAGCCCGCCCAGTGACCGACGCCGAGGCCGGCCTGCCGCCGGCGGCCCAGCAGCTGATCGACGGCAAGCTCGTCGACGCGTCCGACGGCGCGACGTACCCGATCCTCAACCCGGCCACCGGCCGCGAGATCGGAACGGCACCGGACGGCACCGCCTCCGACGTGGACGCCGCCATCGCCGCGGCCCGACGCGCCTTCGACGAGACCGGCTGGTCCACGGACGTCGAGCTCCGGGTGCGGTGCCTGCGCCAGCTGCACCGGGCGCTGATGGACGACGCGGAGCCCTTCAGGTCCCTGACCACCGCGGAGGTCGGGATGCCGGCGTTCATGCAGACCGCCGCCGGGTTCGACGTGCCGGTCGAGGGGCTCGCCTGGGTCACCGACCTGCTGGAGCGCTACGCGTTCGAGTCCGACCTCGGCGTCGCCGAGCCGATGGGCATCCCCTCGCGCCGCACCGTGCGGCGCGAGGCGGTCGGCGTCGTCGCGGCGATCTCGCCGTGGAACGTCCCGACGCAGATCAACCTGGCCAAGATCGGGCCGGCCCTCGCCGCCGGCTGCACCGTCGTGCTCAAGCCGGCCCCGGACACCCCGTGGCTCGCCGCCGAGCTCGGGCGCCTCGTGGCCGAGCACACCGACATCCCGGCGGGCGTCTTCAACGTGGTCACGCCGCGCTCCAACGACGTCGCGGCCCTGCTGACCACCGACCCTCGCGTCGACATGGTGTCCTTCACCGGCTCGACCCAGGTGGGGAAGGCGATCATGGCCGCGGCCGCACCGACCCTGAAGAAGGTCTTCCTCGAGCTCGGCGGCAAGTCGGCCGCGATCGTGCTCGACGACGCCGACCTGGCGGCGGCGGCCGGTGCCACGGCGTTCACCGCGATCATCCACGCCGGCCAGGGCTGCGCGATCACGACGCGGCTCCTGGTCCCGCGCGAGAGGTACGACGAGGCGGTGCAGGTCGCCGCTTCGACGATGGAGTCGATCGGCGCCAAGGACCCGGCCGACCCGGGCGCGATCTGCGGCCCCGTGATCTCGCAGGTCCAGCGCGACCGCGTCGAGGCCTACCTCCGGCTGGCCGAGGAGGAGGGCGCCACCTTCGCCACCGGCGGCCACGTCATCGACCAGGACGGCTTCTGGGTCGAGCCGACGGTGGTCGCCGGTCTCGACAACTCCAGCCGGCTGGCCCAGGAGGAGATCTTCGGCCCGGTCCTGGTCGTGATCCCGCACGACGGCGACGACGACGCGGTCCGCATCGCCAACGACTCGCCCTACGGCCTGTCCGGCTCGGTGGAGTCCGGCGATCTCGGGCGGGCCAGGGCCGTGGCGGCGCGGATCCGCACCGGCACCATCGCCGTGAACGGCGGTGTCTGGTTCAGCCCCGACGCACCGTTCGGCGGCTACAAGCAGTCGGGGATCGGTCGCGAGATGGGTGTGGCCGGCTTCGAGGAGTACCTCGAGACGAAGACGGTGGCGGAGCCCGCATGAGCGATCGATTCGAGGACAAGGTCGTCGTCGTCACCGGCGCGGCCCAGGGCATCGGTGAGGCCTACGCGCGGGCGCTCGCGGCCGAGGGCGCCTCGGTCGTCGTGGCCGACCTGAACGTCGAGGCCGGTGAGGAGGTGGCCGCCGACATCGGTGGCCTGTTCGTCCGCACCGACGTCTCCTCCGCCGAGTCGGCGGCGGCGATGGTCGAGGCGACCGTGGCGGCGTACGGCGGCATCGACGGGCTGGTCAACAACGCGGCGATCTACGGCGAGATGGCCTTCGACCTGCTCATCACCGTCGACTGGGACTACTACAAGAAGTTCATGTCGGTGAACATGGACGGCGCCCTGGTGATGACCCGCGCGGTCTATCCGGAGCTCAGGAAGCGCAAGGGCTCGATCGTCAACCAGAGCTCGACGGCGGCCTACCTCTACTCCGGCTTCTACGGGCTGGCCAAGGTCGGCATCAACGGCCTCACCCACCAGCTCGCCCACGAGCTCGGTGGCATGGGCGTCCGGGTCAACGCCATCGCCCCCGGCCCCACCGACACGGCCGCGACGCGCACCCAGGCCGGCGACGCCGCGCAGGACCTGGTCAAGGGGCTGGCACTCAAGCGGATGGGCCAGCCCGAGGACATGGTCGGCGCCTGCCTCTTCCTGCTGTCCGACGAGGCATCGTGGGTGACCGGGCAGATCCTGGCCGTCGACGGCGGCCAGACCTTCCGGCACTGACATGGGAGACACCATGAGCGAGCCCACCCCCTCCTCCGATGCGCTCCGCGCCGGCGTCGTCGGCCTGGGAATGATCGGCGGCGGGGTCGCCGTGAGCCTGGCCGCCAGCGGCCACCCCGCCTCGGCCGTGTACGACGTCCGGCCCGAGGCGGCTGAAGGGCTGGAGGGAGTGCCCGCGCCCGTCGCCTCGCCCGCCGCCGTCGCGAGCGCCTCCGACGTCGTCCTGGTCGCCGTGAACACGGCCGAGCAGGCCCACGAGGCCCTGACCGGCGTCGACGGGCTGCTGCCCGGTGCGGAGCCGGGCACCATCGTGGTGCTGCTGTCGACGGTGACCCTCGAGACGGTGCGGGCGCTCTCCGCCCGGTGCGACGAGCACCAGGTCACCCTGCTCGACGCGGGGGTCACCGGGGGGACGGTGGCCGCGAAGAACGGCCTGGTCACCATGGTCGGAGGCCCCGACGAGGCGGTGCACCGCGCGCTTCCCGTGCTCGAGGCGTTCTCCAGGAACGTCGTGCACTGCGGTCCGCTGGGCGCCGGGATGGCGACCAAGCTGGCCCGCAACGCCATCACGTACGCCATGTGGGCGGCGGTGCGTGAGGCGACCTCGCTCGCGGCCTCCGCCGGCGTCGACCCCGCCAAGCTGCTCGAGGTGATGCGGACCGCCGACGACAGCGTGAAGCCGACGCTGCACCTCGAGCTGCTCGTCGCCGACCACAGGATCGGCGAGGACCAGGTGGACTGGGCGGTCGGCCTGGCCGACAAGGACCTGGACGCCGCGCAGGCGCTGGCCGCCGAGGTCGGCGTCGAGATGCCCATCACGGACCTGGTGCGGCCCCGGATGGCCAAGGTCTACCGCGGCGAGCTCGACGAGCCGCTGCCGACGGACAACCGGCTTCGCGGCCGGGCGATGATGGACCGCACCTACGGCCCCGGCTACAACCGGTTCGTCACCGACGAGCAGGCCGACGCGGTGGCGTCCGTGAGCGGCACCATCGACTACCTGTTCCCGCAGGTGTGGGCCCGACCCCATCTGACCCTTCGCGACCGACGGCTGCTCGTGCTCGGCGTGACGACCATGCTCGGGCGCCAGGACCTCCTCGAGACCCAGCTGCGCGGGGCCGTCACCAACGGCGAGCTGACGCTCGCCCAGCTCCGCGAGCTCGCCTACCAGCTCCACCCGTACGCCGGCTGGGGCAACGGCACCAACCTGCTCTTCGTGACCGAGAAGCTGGTGGCCGAGATGGCGGGCGCGAAGGAGAGGGGCCAGCAGGCATGACCAGTCAGTCGGCCCACCTGCCGCGGCAGAGCCTCAACCCACGCCAGGCCGAGACCGTGGAGCGCCTCTACGCGGTGGCCTCGACGCTGCTGGACGAGGTCGGGCACGACCAGCTGACGATCCGCATGGTCGCGTCCCGAGCCGGGGTCTCGCCGGCCACGGCATACACCTACTTCGCGTCGAAGGACCACCTGTTCGCCGAGCTGTTCTGGCGGCTGGTCGAGGCCGACCCGGGTCCGAAGCTGACCGGGCGGACCCCCGCCACCCGGTTGCAGCAGCTGGTGCGCCACCTGGCCGCGCTGATCGCCGGATCTCCGGCGCTCGCCGCCGCGGTGAACAAGAGCCTGCTCAGCGGCGATCCGGAGGTCGAGCGCCTGCGCCTGTCCATCGGCACGCTGTGGGTGACCCGGTTCCAGGAGGCGATCGGGGCGGACTCGGAGGTGGAGCCGCAGGTCCTGACGACCCTCGCCTTCGCCGTGAGCGGGGCCCTGCTCCAGGCGGGCATGGGAGTCTTCACCTACGAACGGCTGGCCGACCATCTCTCCGACGCCGTGGACGTGATCATGCGAGGGATCGGCTGATCCCTGCTCGATGGCCGCATCAGATGTTGGTCGGGATGTGCATGACGGTGCCGCCGTCGACCACGAGCTCCGAGCCGGTCATGAACGACGACTCGTCACTGGCCAGGAAGACCACCAGCGTGGCGACCTCGTCGGGCTGACCCGGGCGGCCGAGGGGGATCGGGATCAGGTCCTCGGGCATCTGGTCGGTGGCCGGCGTGCTGATCCGGCCGGGGTGGATCGAGTTGACCCGCACGCCCTGGGCGGCGAGCTCCATGGCCGCGGACTTGGTCAGGCCGGTGAGCCCCCATTTGGAGGCGACGTACCCGTGCGCCCACGAAGTGCCGCGCAGCCCCTCGATCGAGGAGGTGTTGATGATCGAACCGCCCCCCGCCGCGATGATCGCGTCGGCGGAGGCGCGCATGCCCAGGAACGCGCCGGTGAGGTTGACGTCGAGCATCTGCTGCCAGAGCTCACGCTTGTAGCGCTGCAGCTGGCCGCCGTTGAAGATGCCGGCGTTGTTGAAGAGCACGTTGAGCCTGCCGAACTCCGCGACGGTCAGCTCGACCGCGGCTCGCCAGTCCTCGTCGCTGGTGACGTCGAGGTGCACGTAGCGGGCGGCGTCGCTCCCGGAGGCCCGGCACAGGTCCTCGGCGAGGGCAGCACCCTCCTCGTCGAGCAGGTCACCGATGACGACCTGCGCGCCCTCGGCGACCAGCATCCGCGCGCTGGCCTCGCCGATGTTGCGCGCCCCACCGCTGATGAGCACGACCTTGCCGTCCACACGACCCACGCGCGGGACGATAGCATTCCGAACTAGAACACGTTCTAAGTCTCCAGTGAGGACCTCATGAGCATCCGGGTCGCCCAGGTGGCCACCGGCAACGCCGGTCGGCTGACGCTGCGACAGCTCATCACGGACGAGCGGTTCGAGCTGGTGGCGGTGGGCGTCTCGAGCCCGGACAAGGTCGGGGTGGACGCCGGGGAGCTCGCCGGACTGGCCGTGGCCACGGGTGTCGCGGCCGTCGGTGACCTCGACGAGGTGATCGCCGCCGGTCCCGAGTGCGTCGTCTACTGCGCCATGGGCGACACCCGCCCGGTCGAGGCGACCCACGACGTCCGCAGGCTCCTGGAGGCCGGGATCGACGTGGTGGGCTCGGCTCCGGGCACCCTGCAGTTCCCGTGGGGCACGATGCCGGAGCGGGTGGTCGAGAAGGTCGAGGCGTCGGCCCAGGCGGGCCGGGCGTCGGTCTACATCACCGGGGTCGATCCGGGGTTCGCCAGCGACCTGATCCCGCTGGCCCTGGCCAGCACCTGCCAGCGCGTCGAGCAGGTCAGGTGCTATGAGCTGGCCGACTACGCGACGTACGACGGGGCGGAGGTGATGTTCGACCTCATGGGGTTCGGCAAGCCGGTCACCGACACCCCGCTGCTGTTCCTGCCCGGCGTCCTCGCCCTGGCCTGGGGCACCGCGATCCGGATGATCGCCGCGGGCCTGGGCATCGAGATCGACGAGATCGTCGAGTTCTGGGAGGCCGAGCCGGCGCCGGAGTCCTACGACATCGCGGCCGGCCGGATCGAGCAGGGCACCATCGCCGCGCTGCACTTCTCGATCACCGGCCTGGTCGCCGGCCACCCAGCGGTCGTGGTCGAGCACGTCACCCGCACCCGCGACGACCTGCGCCCCGACTGGGCCCGTCCCTCGGCGGGCGGCGGCTCCTACCGCGTCGAGATCACCGGCGAGCCGTCGTACGTCGTCGACGTGGTGCCGAGCAGCGACCACGGCGACCACAACCACGCCGCGATCGTCGCCGCGTGCGGCCGGATCGTGAACGCGATCCCGGATGTCCTGGCCGCGGCTCCGGGGATCCGCACCACCCTCGACCTGCCGCTGCCGACCGGTCGGGGGACCTACCGGGCACCGTCGAGCCGCTGACCGGTCGGATGTCACAATCCTCCTGACGAGCCGCACCTGCTCGCGCTGCTGACCTACTCGGAGGAAGCCTCATGCCGTCTCGCCTGCCCGCCGTCGTCGCCGTGGTCGTGGGGCTGCTGGCCCTGGCCACACCGGCCTCCGGCGCCTCGTCGGGTCCGGTCGCGCCGCCGGCCGCGGCCAAGACGAAGGGCGGCGTGCCCGGCTCGCTGACGGGCTACGGCTTCGACGCCTGCACCGCTCCTTCCCCACAGCTGATGGACGCCTGGTGGGAGGCGTCGCCCTACTCCGCCGTCGGCATCTACATCGGCGGCACCAACCGGGTGTGCAAGGACCAGCCCGAGCTCACGGCGGCCTGGGTCGCGGCCCAGCGGCGCACCGGCTGGCACCTGATGCCCATCCAGGTCGGCCCGCAGGCAAGCTGCTCGGGATACGCAGACAAGATGTCGTCCGACCTGGCCACCGCCGAGCAGCAGGGCAGGGCCGAGGCGGACCTCGCGATCGGCACCGCGCAGGCCCTGGGGATCGGGGCGGGGAGCACGCTCTACTACGACCTCGAGGACTATGACCTGGCGCCGGACGACTGCCGGAGAGCGGCGCTGCGGTTCATGTCCGGCTGGACCCAGCAGCTGCACCAGCGTGGCTACCGCTCGGGCGTCTACTCCAACATCGCCGCGGCGATCACCTCGCTCGACTACGCCCACGTGCAGGACCCGGCCGCCTATGCGATGCCCGACGACATCTGGTTCGCCTGGGCCAACGGCAAGGCGGACACGGTGACCGACACCCGGGTCGTGAGCGACGCGTGGGACGGCCACCAGCGGATCCACCAGTACCAGCTCGACGTCCCGGTGTCGTGGGGCGGCTACTCACTGCCAAAGATCGACGTCAACTGGCTCGACGTCGGCCGGGGCTCGGTCGGCAGGCACACCAAGCCCCTGTGCCGCGGCGTCGACGTCGATCTGCGCCGCTACCCGGTCCTGAGGGTCGGGGCGCGCGGTCCCGGGGTCGAGGCGCTGCAGTGCGTCCTGCGCAAGCAGCACCTGCTGGCGGGCAACCCCAGCGGGAGGTACGACGCCCGCACGGTCAAGGCCGTGAAGAAGGCGCAGCGCAAGCTGGACCAGAAGCAGTCCGGCAAGGTCACCCGCCGCACGTGGGTGGCGCTGTTGGCCCGGGGCAAGCAGCCGCTGGTCAAGGTCGGCTCGACCGGCGACCCGGTCCGGCGGCTGCAGCGAGCCCTGACGGCCGCGCTCGGCAAGCGCGTCACGGTCGACGGCGCATTGTCACGGGCGACCGAGCGTGCGGTGAAGCGCTACCAGCGCAAGGCGCACCTGCCCGCCACCGGCGTCGTCACCGACGAGGTGTGGGACCGGCTGAACACCGGCCGCTGAGAGACCCGCTCAGTCGCAGGTGTCGCAGACTCCGGTGGGCAGCAGCTCCATGTAGCAGGTGGGGCAGGTCCGCACCGGGCGGGCGGCGACGGCCGCCTTCCGGATCCGGGCGCGGGCGTTGGCCAGCTGGGGGACGAGGGCGGCCGAGCCACCGCCGTCCGGCAGGTCCGAGGCCTCGAAGAAGCGGTGGCACTCGAGCCGCTGCTTGGCGGCGTGGTCGTCGGCGTCGTCCGGAGTCTCGCCGGTGAGCTCGTGGACCAGCGCGGCGTACGACGTGCCGACGCTGCCCTCGCGGTTGACGCACAGCGCGGACAGGAGCGGCTCGTCCTTGGCGGCGCAGTCGCGCGAGACCGCGCCGAGAATCTCGTCGATCCAGTAGTGCACGCGCTGGTCGGTGCGGATCCCGCTGCGCTCCTGGACTGCCTCGGCCAGCTCCTTGTGCGTGACCACTGACCGATAGCTGCGAGCCACCTCGATGAGGAAGGGGCGAGCCTCCGAGACCCAGGCCGCGCGGGATTCCTCGACCCCCACGTCTGCGGCGTTGCGCGAGGTCTCTGGCGTGGTCTCTCTGGTCTCGGTCACCCCTCAGTGCACCACGTCGGGACCCCTGTGCGCTCATCGGTGTGCTCGACTTCCGAGCCTCGTCCGGTTGTGCGGGTCAACCAGTACAGTCCGCGGCGTGGGTCGGACGATCGAGTTGGAAGCCGCCGACGGGGCGGCCGGGGCCTATCTGACCGGTGAGGACGGCGCTCCGGGAGTGCTGTTCCACATCGACGCGATCGGGCTGCGGCCGCAGATCGAGGTGATGGCCGACCGGATCGCCTCGTGGGGCTATGTCGTGCTGGCGCCCAACGTCTTCTACCGGATGGGCACGGCCGCCGAGCTGGCGCCCCGTGGCGACCTGCGTCGGCCGGGCGCCCGCGAGGAGTTCTTCGCGAGCATGGGCGACCGGGTGTCGAGCTACACACCAGCGCTCTCCGGGCCCGACGCCGAGGCGTGGGTTGCGGCGCTGAGGGGGCACGCCGGTGCGGGGCCGATAGGTGTGACCGGCTACTGCATGGGCGCGCGGCTCGCCGTACGCACTGCGGCGCAGTTCTCCGCGACCGTTGCCGCCGTGGGCGGCTTCCACGGTGGCGGCCTGGTCACCGACGCCGAGGACAGCCCGCACCTGTCGATCGGCGGCAGCTCGGCGGACTACGTCTTCGGCCACGCCGACAACGACCCGGGGATGACACCGGACGACGTCGCGGCCCTGGAGGAGACGCTGAGGGCCTCCGGACGCCCGCACCTCAACGCCATCTACCCCGACGCGCCGCACGGCTACTCGATGGCCGACACCTCGATGTATCAGCAGGCCGGAGCAGAGCGGCACTTCGAGGAGCTCGAGGCGCTGTTCGCGCGGACGCTCCGGTGAGCGAGCGGCTCGGTCAGTCGATCCTCGGTAGCTCCGAGGCCTTTCCGGCGAACGACGCGGGCCGCTTCTCGAGGAACGCCGCCACGCCCTCCTTGCCGTCCGCCAGGGAGCTCCAGAAGATCGCGAGCGAGTCCGACAGGTGCGCTTCGAGGGGGTCCGCCGAGCCGGCGTGCCGGTAGAGGAGCCGCTTCGCCAGCCCGAGCGCGACCGGTGAGCGGCCCTTGACGAAGGACCGGGCCAGCTCCTGGGCGGCCGGCAGCAGCTCCTCGGGCTGGTGGATCGAGCGCACCAGCCGTCCGGCCAGCGCTGCCTCGGCGGTGAGGATGTCGGCGGCGTAGATCCACTCGAGCGCCTGCTGCAGCCCGACGATCCGCGGGAGGAACCACGACGAGGCGGCCTCGGGTGTGATCCCGATCCGCCCGAAGACGAAGCCGATCCGCGCCTCGGTCGAGGCCATCCGGATGTCCATGGCCAGCGTCATCGTGGCGCCGATGCCGACCGCGGCGCCGTTGATCGCGGCGATCACCGGCTTGGGCAGCGCGTGGATCGCGAGCGTCACGCGGCCGCCGGTGTCGCGCAGGCCGTCGTGGAAGGGCGGCTCGTCGTAGTGGGCCCGGAACTCCTCCGGTGTCGGCGCCAGCGACTCGTCGAGGCCGAACACGTTGCCCTCCCGCGAGAGGTCCATGCCCGCGCAGAAGGCGCGCCCGGCGCCGGTCACGACCACGGCGCGCACGGCGTCCGACCGCGCGTCGGTGAGGAAGAACCGCTCGAGCTCGCGGGCCATGGTCAGATCGAAGGCGTTGAGCTGGCCGGGCCGGTCGAGGGTCAGCGTCGCGACGCCGTCCTCGTCGACCGAGACCGACAGCGTCTCGTAGAGCGTGCTCTGGAACGTCGAGGTCACGGCACGTCCGCCAGTCCCGAGGACAGGCAGAGCGTGTCGGTCACGTCGTCGGTCTTGTCCTCCTTGATGTAGGAGAACAGCCGGTCCGCCAGCTCCTGTGCGAGCGCGCTGGCGGACCCGTTGGTCAGCGGCACGGTGCACAGCAAGCCATCCTTGCCGCCAACCTTGGCCATGGCGGTGGCCCACAGCACCGCCCGCTGCGGGCCCATGCCCTCCCCGAAGGTGAAGAAGTCGGGCATCGCGTTGTTGAGCCGCCAGTAGCGCACGGGGTTGAGCACCGACCACGGCGAGAGCACCTTGTGCCCGATCGCGGCGACGACCTCCCGCTGGTTGCGCACCCGGTCGAGGTCGCCGAGCGTCTGCGCGTGCCTCGACCTGCTGTAGGCGAGCGCAGTCTTGCCATCGACGTCCTGGCACCCCTTCTTGATCTTCAGGCCGGCGTCCTTGTCGACGAAGTCCTTCTTGGGACAGATCTCGATGCCGCCGACCGCGTCGACGATCCCGACCACGCCGCCCATGCCGATCTCCACGAACTGGTCGACGCGGATGCCGGTCAGGTTCTCGACCGTCTGCACCAGCAGCGGTGCCTTGCCGTAGGCGTACGCCGCGTTGATCTTGCCGGTGCCGTGCCCGGGGATGTCGACCTCGAGGTCGCGCGGGATCGACATCAGCAGGTTGGGTCCCGACCCCGTGTGCAGAAGCATGATCGTGTCGGTGCGGCTGCCCGCGGCGCCGCCCGTGTGCAGCTCCTTGCGCTCCTCCTTCGACAGCCCCTTCCGGGAGTCGCTGCCGACCATGAGGTAGGTCGTCCCGGGTTGGTCGCCCGGTCGGTCGCCGCTCGGCTCGAACTTCACCTGGTCGACCTTGTTCCATGCCACCACCGGGACGGCCACCAGGTAGACGAGCCACAGCAGCAGGAGCAGGAACAGGTAGCGGATGCGGAACCGGCGGCGCCGGCGACCGCTGGCACTCGGCGGCTCGACGGGCGGCTGGATCGGCGGCGGGGTGGGCCGGCTGGTCGGCCGCTGCTGCGGGGGACGGGGCTGCGCCTTCATCACGCGGGTCTCGTCGGGGGCAGGCGTGGACGGCCGCGGCCGGCGCGGGACCGGGCGGGTCGCCTGCGGTTCCGGGGGCTTGCCGCCCTTGCCGTAGAGCCAGGTGTAGTCGGGACCGTCCGGGGGACCGCCGTTCCCGGGACGATCAGACATGCGCACGACGCTACCGTGCGGGGCATGAGCGATCGGGCCGACATTCCCGCAGTCCGGGCCCCGGAGCTGCTCGCCGCGATCGAGGCGCATGCGCTGGGTGACTGATCGATCGGCAGGGCTTCGATGGGCTGCTCCGGCGCGTCGCGCACGGATGTGACGCCTGTGACTGGTGATACTGGCGGGGCCCACCTGATCTTCCCCTCAGGAGCATTCGATGTCCGGCCCAGGCCACCCCGACGGCGCCACGCGCACTGCGACCTACCACGCGAGCGCCTCCACCACGGCCGACCGTGCCGCGCGCGTGCGGTTCCGACGGGCGCTGGCGCTGATGGCGATGACGCTGGTGCTCCCCGGGAGCGCGCAGGTCGCGTGCGGCAACCGGCGGGTGGGGCTGGCCGCGCTGCGGCTGTGGTTCGCGCTGCTGGTGGTCGGGGCCGGCTGCCTGGTCGTGGCGGCGGTGCACCACGAGTTCGCGTTCTGGCTCGTCTCGGACCTCGCGGCCCTCCAGACGGTGCGGATCGCCCTGATGGTGCTGGCGATCGGCTGGGCTCTCCTCTTCTTCGACGCGTGGCGGATCGGTCAGCCGCTGTCCCTGCGGATGGGCCACCGGCGGGCGGCGATCGGGGTCAACGCGATCCTCTGCTTCTCGGTCGCCTCGGTGCTGCTCTTCGGGGCGCACCTCGTGGGCGTCCAGCGCGACTTCATCCAGACGATGTTCGGCTCGGGCGACGCGACCGGCGCGCACGAAGGCCGCTACAACGTGCTGTTGCTCGGCGGCGACTCCGGTGCCGACCGCTGGGGGCTGCGCCCGGACTCGATCACCCTGGCCAGCATCGACGCCGAGACCGGCCGGACCGTGCTGGTCTCGCTCCCACGCAACATGCAGAACTTCCCGTTCGCCAAGGGCTCGGTGATGCACGAGCAGTTCCCGCAGGGCTTCGACTGCGAGCACTGCATGCTCAACGGCGTCAACACGTGGGCCCAGGACAACAAGGAGCTGTTCGGGAAGGCCAAGAACCCCGGCATCGACGCGACGATCTCGGCCGTCGAGGGCATCACCGGACTGAAGGTGAACTACTGGGCCATGGTGAACCTGAAGGGGTTCCGGGACCTGGTCGACGCCGTCGGCGGGGTCACCCTGAACGTCCGCTCGCGCATCCCGATCGGCGGGCTCGGGTCCGACGTCTACGACTACATCGAGCCCGGCAAGCAGAAGCTCACCGGCTTCCAGACCCAGTGGTACTCCCGCGCCCGCGAGGGCTCCGACGACTACTCCCGGATGGCGCGCCAGAAGTGCGTCATGGCCGCCATGCTCGACCAGCTCGCGCCGACGGACGTGCTGAAGAACTTCCAGAAGATCGCCAAGGCGAGCTCCGCCATGGTGCAGACGAGCATCCCGGCCAGCGAGGTCGACCGGTTCATCGCGCTGGCCCTCAAGGCCCGCGAGCAGAAGGTCTCGACCCTCTCGATCGTCCCGCCGGTCTTCGACACCTACCAGCCGGACGCCAAGCTGATCCGGCAGAGGGTCGGCGCGGCGATCGACGCCGCCGAGGGCAACGCGCCCAAGGCGACCGCCGCGGAGAGCGACGCGAAGGCCAAGCCCGGCAAGAGCAAGAGGCCGAAGCAGCCCGACGCGGTGACCGGTGGCTCGGTCGGCTCCCTGGGCGAGGGGTACGCCGCCAACGAGTCGCAGGACCTCGACAGCGCCTGCTGAGACAGTCCGCCCGGCGTCCCTCCCTATGTCGGTCCGCGGACTTAGGGTGGACGCAATGTCCACCCCGACCGTGCTCGCCGTCGACGGCAACTCGTTGCTGCACCGGGCCTTCCACGCGTCGGCGCGCACGATGTACCGCACCCCCGACGGGGTGCAGGGCTGGGCGGTGCGGGGGCTGCTGAGCCAGCTGGTGTCCGCGGTCGACAGGGTCTGCGCCGACGCGGTGGTGGTCGGCTTCGACGACCGGGGCAACAGCAGCCGCAAGCGGCGCTGGCCGTCCTACAAGGCCCAGCGGGCGCCCAAGCCGGAGAGCCTCGAGCGCCAGCTCGACCTCGCCGTCGAGGTGCTCCGCGACCTCGGTGTCTGTGTGGTGGTGCCCGAGGGGCTCGAGGCCGACGACGTCCTGGCCAGCGTGGCCGCCCAGGCGCCGACCCTCGGCGCTCAGACCGTCGTGGCCACCTCCGATCGCGACAGCTTCTCGCTCATCGACGCGCACACCAAGATGCTCCGCATCCTCAACGGCGGGGTCGACGCCTCGCCGCTGCTCGACCCGGAGCGGCTGGCGATGGTGACCGGGGTCCGGCCGGAGCAGTACCTCGATCTGGCCGCACTGCGCGGCGACACCTCCGACAACCTGCCCGGCGTCACCGGCTTCGGCGCCAAGACCGCGGTCAAGCTGCTGCAGGCGCTCGACACCGCCGCCGCGGCGTTCGACGACGCGGCCCACGGCGGCGAGCGGTGTGTCGCGGCCGTCGGCAAGGCCCGGGCGAGGGCCCTGGCGACGACCGAGGCCAAGGAGCGGTGGCTGTTCAACCGCGAGGTGATGGCGATGGTGACCACCGCCGACCTCGGCCTCGACCTCGGCCCGGAGTGCGTGTCGGGGCGGGGCCGGCTCCCGCTCGACGAGGACGCCGTGCGCGCGACCTACTCCCGCTTCGAGCTGCACGTCCCCACGGCGATCCGTGGCCTCACGCTCCGCGAGCCGACCCGCACGGTGACCGAGCCCTACGTCGACCCGCGCTGGACGGCGGCTCCGCGGCCGAAGCCCGGCCCGCTGCCCAAGCTCATCCCGGCGCCGGCGGGCCCGGCCTACGTGCAAGAGGCGCTCTTCTGAGCGCTGCGGCTCAGCCACACGGCTCCAGGGCTTCGCCCGTGCCCACTCCCGCGGCCGGTGCCAGGTGTGGGCAGACCATCGGGCGGCGGACTACCGCGGCAGCACGGCTCAGTTGCCCCCGATGACCTGAGGGTCCCCGGTGAACCAGACGTTCTCGATCTCGACCCGGCTCATCCGCCACAGCCCGTCGACGAGGACGGCGTCCACGTCGTAGTAGTTCTTGAGCAGCGCGTGCCGGGAGTGGTCTCCGCGCGGGAGGTGCTGCGCCTCGACCAGCGCGGTCAGCCGGGCCTGCTCGTCCGTCACGTGCACCCGCGCGTTGGACACGACGTGCGTGGTGTCGATGAGCGTGGCCGGGTTCAGGATGATGTCGGTGATCATCGCCCGACCCACCATCAACGGGACGTCGAGCCCGCAGGCCTTGGCGGCCGGCCGGAAGTCGAGAACGGCGTCCTCGGTGAACGCCGACTCGAACAGCTCCCGGGCGCCGTCGCGCTGGCGCAGGTCCTGCGCGAGACCGAACCGGAGGAGGGCGTCGACCACCGGGCCGACCTCGTCCTGGCCCTCGGCTCCTGGGCGCGAGCTGGTGATGGCTGCCTCGAGCAGATACATGATTTCACTCCTGGGTAAGGGCCACGACGTCGCGGCTCGGCCACGCTAGGCCTGCACGTCGGCGGCAAGGTCAAGTCGCGGCCGCCAGGCACGGCTCGTGGTCGCGGCGCGGTCAGCGCGGAGCGTCGCTGAGGGCCATCCGCACCGAGAAGGCCCCCAGCACGGTCCCGGAGAGCAGGCGCTGCGCGCGCAGCACTCTGGGGTGCCGCCTCAGGTGGGCCGCGAGGCGGGCCGCCATGAGCACGATCAGGCAGTTGACGCAGACCGCGACCACGATCTGCACCGTGCCCAGCTGGAGGAACTGGAGCCAGACGCGACCTCGGGCGGGGTCGACGAACTGCGGGATCAGGGCGGCGTACATGAGTGCGATCTTCGGGTTGAGCAGGTTCGTGACCAGCCCCATCGTGGCCAGCCGGCGGGCGGAGTGCGGCGCCAGGTCCCGCTCCTCGAACGCGGAGACGCCGCCCGGACGCAGCATGCCCCAGGCGAGCCAGGCCAGGTAGCAGGCGCCGGCCAGCTTCACCACGTCGTACGCGGCGGGGACGGTGGCGAACAGGCTGGACAGCCCGGCCGTCGCCGCGACGAGGTAGCAGCCGAAGCCCACCGCGACGCCGCCGAGCGAGATGAGGCCGGCGAGCCGGCCCTGGGCGATCGACCGCGACGCGAGGTAGATCATGTTCGGTCCGGGGGTCAGCACCATGCCGAGCGCGACGAGAGCCACGCCGAGCGCGGCCGAGACGGGCACCATGAGGGACATTGTCGTCTCTGACACCAGTGTCAGGGTCCAGGCGCCGTCCCTCGGGCGATGACCGCGTCGGCCAGGGCGGCCAGGGCGTCGGCGATCCGCTGCCGCGACACGCCCGCGTCGCGCTGGTGGAGGAAGAGCTGCGGGTCCAGCGGAGCGAGGAGGAGGTCGGCCAGGACCGACGGGTCGGGCGCCTCGGCCTCGTCGAGGAGGTGTCGGACGTGCGCCCTCCAGAACCCGTAGGCCCCGGTGCCGAAGCGGAGCTGGCCGACCTCGGTCCCGAGCACGAGGGTCGCGTGCTGGTCGAGCAGGTCGACCATGGCTGCGTAGAAGGCGATCAGGCGCTCCCCGGGAGCGGCGCCCGGTCCCAGCGGAGCCGGCCCGGAGAGGATCCGCTCCTGCAGCTCGCGCTCGTGCTCGTCGAGCAACGCCTCGGCGACCGCGCCCACCGTGGGGTAGCGGCGATAGAGGGTGGCGCGGCCGACCTCGGCCGCCCTCGCGAGGTCGTCCATGGTGATCGGCCGCTGCCGCTCCTCGGCGAACAGCTCGGCGGCAGCCATGAGGATGCGCTTCCGGTTCCGGGCCGCGTCGGCGCGCTCGACCGTGGGCGCGTCGGCCAGGGGAAGCGCGGGGCGAGCGTGGGGCACGGGGACAAACTTATCAACTGGACAGGTTGTCCGGTTGTGTTCGACGATCAAACGGACACGACGTCCAGTTGAGGGGATCCGCATGAAGCTGCTCCACGTCGACGCGAGCGCGCGGGCCGGGTCGATCTCCCGGCGGGTGGCTGCCGAGCTAGTCGCCACGGTGCGCGGTCACGAACCGTCGCTCGACTACCGCCACCGCGACCTGGCGGCCCACCCCGTTCCGCACATCACCGAGGCCTGGACCGAGATCTGCGACAACCTGATGCGCGACGGGATCACCGAGCTCGACCGGCTCCACGAGGGTGCGCGAAGCCGTGCCCAGCGAGAAGCATGGTCGATCGTCGGACCGCTCCTGGACGAGGTGGTCGCGGCCGACGTGATCCTCGTCGCGACGCCGATGTACAACTACTCGGTCCCGTCCTCGCTCAAGGCGTGGATCGACCAGATCACCTTCCCGCGGATGAGCCTGGGGGAGCGGCGGTTCGTGATCATCGCCGCGCGCGGTGGCTCCTACGGTCCTGGCTCCGCCAAGGAACGGGTGGAGCACCAGGCGCGCTACCTCAGCGACTTCGTCCAGGGGCACTTCTCGCTCGCCGAGCCGGAGATCGTCGCCGTCGACCTGGCGAACGCGCGGGTGGACCCGTTGCTGGCTCATCTGCGCCACGGCCACGACGAGTCGTTGGCGGCTGCGCTCGCGCGGGTCCGCGAGGTGGGCGACAGGCTCTCGGGTGCACGGTGCTCGCGGTGAGTCCGTGGACCTGGCTGGTGCTGGCCGGCGTGGTCGAGGTGCTGTGGTCGCAGAGCATCAAACCGACGGACGGCTTCACGCGCCCGCTGCCCACACTGGTCTGCTTCGTCCTCGGGGCCGGGTCGGTCTTCCTGCTGACCCGCGCCATGGCCACGCTGCCCGTCGGCACCTCGTACGTCGTGTTCACCGGGATGGGCGCCGTGGGCGCGGTGCTGCTCGGCATCGCCCTCAGCGGCGACCCGGTGACGCTCCCGCGGTTGGGAGGGCTTGCCCTCATCCTCGCCGGCGTCGTCGTGTGCCACCTCGCCGAGACGACCTGAGCCGGCCCACCAAGGCAGACCAAGGCACACCAAGGCACACCAAGGCACACCAAGGCACACCAAGACAAGGAGGCACGATGAAGATCGGCGAGCTGTCCGAGCGCACCGGCGCCAGCCCGCGCTCGCTGCGCTACTACGAGGAGGTGGGGCTGCTCACTCCCGGACGGTGCCTCAACGGCTACCGGACCTACGACGACTCGGACGTCACCAGGGTGTGGCAGATCCGCTGGCTCTTCGAGGCCGGGCTGAGCAGCAGCACCGTCCTGACCGTCCTGCCGCACGTCTGCGGTGGGGGTGACCGGGTCGAGCTGGATGCCGTGGTCGCCGACGAGGTCGAGCCCACCCGCCGGCGCATCGTCGAGCAGATGGAGCTGCTCCGGGAGCGCCTGGAGCGGCTCGACGAGCTGCAGCAGCGGGCCAGGCGCCCGCCCTCGCTGGCGCGCTCCGCCTGACCGGCGCCCAGCCGGTCCCGACAGCCCGACCCGAGCCGAGGACCTTGACCTTCACGTGGGCGGCAGTCTCGAGCGTGCTGGCATGTCGAACCCCGCGGCTCCGGAGATCAAGCAGCTGCGGCTCGTCGTCGAGGTGCAGGCGGGCGCCGAGCTCGTCGCGGAGCCACGCGAGACACCCTGGCGCTCGCTCAACTCCCGCCTCGACGCGCCGGCGGGTCTCCACGTCACGCTCTTCGAGGAGCTGGAGACCCTGGAGGAGCGCACCGCGCGCGAGGGCTTCGGCACCGCCGAAGAACGCGACTGAGCGCTTCGCCGCTTCCGGTCCGGATCATCGCCTGACCGGACACTAGTGTTGCTGCGGTGACGGATCAGCACGGGCGCCGCATCGTCGCCGTGGTCGTCACCTTCAACCGGCTGGAGATGCTGCAGCGGCAGCTGCAGCGGCTGGCCGAGGTCCCCGAGCTCGACGAGGTGCTCGTCGTCGACAACGCGAGCACAGACGGCACCGGTGAGTGGCTGCGGACCGCGCAGGTGACGGCCGAGACGCTGGCGACGAACACCGGGGGCGCGGGCGGCTTCAGCCACGGGCTGGAGCGCGCCATCGACGGGGGCGCGGACCTGGTCTGGCTGATGGACGACGACGGGCTGCCCGAGCCCGACTGCCTGAAGCTCCTGCTGGAGCGCGAGGACCTCGACTTCTGGGGGCCGGCGGTGCTGGCCGCGCAGGACCCGACCCGGCTGTGCTTCCCGATCCGACTGCCCGGCGGCACGACGGTCGTGCACGAGATGGCGGCGGTCGAGAAGGCCGCGGACGACGGCCTGATCCGAGGCGTGCTGATCCCGTTCAACGGCGTCCTGGTCACCCGCGAGCTGGTCGAGCGGATCGGCTGCCCGCGCGCCGAGTTCTTCATCTGGGGTGACGACGTGGAGTACCTCTGGCGCGCCGAGGCCGCAGGGGCTCGCATCGCCACGGTCGTGGCCGCGCACGTGCTGCATCCCGCCACCGACGACCTCGGGACGTCGATGATGTTCGGCCGGACGACCTACAACCACAGCCCGAGCGACCTCAAGCACTACTGCATGGCGCGCAACAACACCGTCAACCTGCGCCGCTACCGGGGCTGGCCCCACGTGCTGATGTTCTGGGCCAAGACCGTGTGGTTCTACCTGTTCACCAAGGCGCGCCCGCGACGGCTCCCCATGAGCGCGCGGGCGGCGTACGCCGGGCTGCGTGGCGACTTCACCGGGCACCGGAAGTACCTGCGGTGAGCGATCGCGACACCGTCGCCGTCGTCGTGGTGACCTACAACCGCGCGTCGCTGCTCACCCGGATGCTGGCCGGGCTGGCCGCCCTCGACCGCGCGCCGGACGCCGTGATCGTGGTCGACAACGCCAGCACCGACCACACCGCGACGGTGCTCGGGACCGCGACCGGCCTGCCGCTGCAGGTGATCACCACCGAGGAGAACCTCGGGGGCGCGGGCGGCTTCCACCGTGGCATGCAGGCGGCCTACGAGCAGGGCTACGACCGGATCTGGCTGCTCGACGACGACGTCGTCCCCGCGCCCGACTGCCTCAGCGTGCTGCTCGCCGTCGACGACGGGCTGGCCGACTGCCTCATGGTGGTCCGTGAGGACACCAGCGGGCGGTTGGTGGAGAAGGCCGCGCTCAAGTTCGACCTCCGCAACCCGCTGCGGATCAAGCCGAAGACCGCGATGGTCGAGACGACCTACGGCACCCGAGCCGCGATGCCGGCGCTGGTCGAGCTGGAGAACATCCCCTTCGAGGGGTTCCTCGTCCGCCGGCAGGTGGTCGAGGCGATCGGGCTGCCCGACCCGAGCTTCTTCATCTTCTACGACGACGTCGACTTCGCCCTGCGCGCCCGCCGCGCCGGCTTCCGCATCTACGGGGTCCGCGACGCCGTGCTGGTCCGCCAGCTGGAGTTCGACCAGCAGCTCGACCTGGCCGGGTGGAAGGGCTACTACATGTACCGCAACCTGTTCACGATCCACCTGCGCTACGGCGAGAACGCACTGGTCCGCGCCAAGCCCTGGCTGATCTCCGCGGGCGTCATCGCCCTCTCGCCCCTGCGTGGCGGGCGGGCGGAGGCCCGCAACGTGCGCCGGGCGCTCAAGGACGCGCGGACGGGGTTCCGGGCCAGTCGTGGAGCCTGAGCCGCTCACCCGCGAGGCACCGCCGCTGCGGGGCCGGGTGGTGACGACCCAGCACTGGCGCGACCTCACCTTCGTGCACTGGGCCGTCGACCCCGACCGGGTCGCGCGGCTGCTGCCACCCGGCACCCGACCCGACCTGCACGAGGGCCGCACCTACGTCGGGCTGGTGCCGTTCCGGATGGTCGGCCTGACCCTTGGCCGGCGCCCGGCGGTGCCCTACTTCGGCACCTTCCTCGAGACCAACGTCCGCCTCTACTCCGTCGACGAGACCGGGCGCCGCGGCGTCGTCTTCCTCAGCCTCGACACCGACCGGGCCGTGGCAGTGCCGGCGATCCGGGCTGCGATCGGGGCGCCGTACCGGTGGGCGCGGATGCGGTTCCGGCGAGCCGGCAACCGGGTGACCTACGAGGCCAGGCTGCGTCGGCTCGGTGAGAGACCGGCCAGCCGGGTGGTCATCCGGGTCGGACCACCGCGTGCGGCCACTCCGCTCGACGACTTCCTCACCGCCCGCTGGGGCGCGCACGTCCGGCGCGGTCACCGGACGACCTATGTCCCCAACCAGCACGAGGCATGGCCGCTGCAGGACGCGGCGGTGCTGGAGCTCGACGACGGGCTGGTCGCCTCGGTCGGCCTGCCCGGCGTCACCGACCGACCTCCGGACCACGTCGCGTTCAGCGAGGGCGTCCACGCCGAGTTCGGTCGCCCGGTCGACGCTCGACAACCTCGGTGAGCAGTGGTTCAGTCCGGGAGTGACTGAGAGCGCCCCAGAACGAGACGCGGCCCTGAGCGTTGCGATCGAGCACGCCCAGCGGTGGCTGAAGTCGCTCGACGACCGACCGGTGCCGCCGCAGGCGCAGGTCGAGTCGCTGGTCGAGCGCCTCGGCACCAGGCTCCCGGATGGTCCCCAGGAGCCTTCTGCGGTCGTCGACCACCTGGCCACCGCCCTCGAGCCGGGGCTGACCGCGATGCCGTCCGGCCGGTTCTACGGGATGGTCATCGGCGGCTCGCACCCGGCCGCCCTGGCCGCAGACTGGCTGGTCAGCGCCTGGGACCAGAACGCCGGACTGGCCCGGCTCACGCCCGCCGCCACCGCCACGGAGGTGGTCGCGAGCGCCTGGCTGCTCGACCTGCTGGGGCTGCCGCAGGGAAGCGCGGTGGGCTTCGTGACCGGCGGGACGATGGCCAACTTCACCGGGCTGGCCGCCGGCCGTGACGAGGTGCTGCGCCGGGCCGGCTGGGACGTCGCGACGAAGGGGCTGACCGGGAGCCCGCGCGTGCGGGTGCTGGTCGGCGAGGAGCGGCACGACACCGTGGACCTGGCCCTGCGCTACCTCGGCCTGGGCGCGCCGGAGCCGGTCGCCGCCGATGCCGAGGGCCGGCTCGTCGCGCCCGCCCTCGCCGCCGCACTGGGGGCCTACGACGGCCCGACCGTCGTCTGCCTCCAGGCCGGCAACGTGCACTCCGGTGGCTACGACCCGTTCGCCGAGGCGATCGAGGCCGCCCACGGCCACGGGGCGTGGGTGCACGTCGACGGCGCGTTCGGGCTCTTCGCGGCCGCGGCCCCGGCATACCGCCGCCTGACGGACGGCATGGCCGCCGCCGACTCGTGGGCCACCGACGCGCACAAGACGCTCAACGTCCCCTACGACTGCGGCATCGCAGTCGTCCGCGACCCCGCGGCGGTGAAGGCGGCGATGGGGATGCACGGCGACTACCTGATCCACGACGAGGCGGGCGACCCGTTCGAGAAGGTGCCGGAGCTGTCCCGGCGGGCCCGGTCGGTCCCGGTCTACGCCGTGCTGGCCGCACTGGGCCGTCAGGGGGTGGCCGACCTGGTCGAGCGGATGGCCGGCCACGCGGCGGCGTTCGCCCGGGGGATCGCGCAGATCCCGGGCGCGGAGGTGCTCAACGACGTGGTCTTCACCCAGGTCTGCGTCAGCTTCGGCGACGACGACCGGACCCGGGAGGTGGTCGCCCGGCTGCTGGCCGACGGCGAGGCGTGGATGAGTGGCTCGGTGTGGCGCGGCCGGGCGGTGCTGCGGATCTCGGTGAGCAACTGGTCGACCACCGAGGGTGACGTTGGTCGCAGCCTCCGCGCGCTCGCGCGGGCCGCCGCGATCGACTGAGCGCGCCGAATCGAGCCACCGAGGCGAGGTCCGTAGACTGATCTGTCGTGTCGTCCGAGAACTCGCTGCGTGGTCCCAGCCCAGATCTCGTGATCGTCGGCTCCGGGTTCTTCGGACTGACGATCGCCGAGCGCTGCGCCAACGAGCTGGGGCTCAAGGTGCTGATCCTGGAGCGCCGCCCCCACCTGGGTGGGAACGCCTACAGCGAGCGCAACCCCGAGACGAACGTCGAGGTGCACAAGTACGGCGCGCACCTCTTCCACACCTCCAACGAGAAGGTGTGGGAGTACGTCAACCGGTTCACGTCGTTCACCGACTACAAGCACCGGGTCTTCGGCAAGTACCAGGGCCAGGTCTACTCCCTGCCGATGAACCTCGGGCTGATCAACCAGTTCTTCGGCAAGAGCCACACGCCGGAGGAGGCGCGCGAGCTGATCGCGAGCCAGGCCAGCGAGTTCAGCACCGACGAGGTGACCAACCTCGAGGAGAAGGCGATCAGCCTGATCGGCCGCCCGCTCTACGAGGCGTTCATCAAGGGCTACACCGCCAAGCAGTGGCAGACCGACCCCACCGAGCTGAGCGCGGACATCATCACCCGCCTCCCGGTGCGCTACACCTTCGAGAACGGCTGGTTCAGCGACACCCACGAGGGGCTGCCGACCGAGGGCTACACCGCGTGGCTGACGAAGATGGCCGACCATCCCGACATCGAGGTCCGGCTGGACACCGACTTCTTCGACGTGCGCGAGGACTACGTCGGCAAGGTCCCGATCGTCTACACGGGTCCGGTCGATGAGTACTTCGGCAACAGCGAGGGCCGGCTCTCCTGGCGGACGGTCGACCTGGAGCAGTCGGTCGAGGACGTCGACGACTTCCAGGGCACCGGTGTCGTCAACTACAACGACCAGGAGGTGCCGTTCACCCGCATCATCGAGTTCAAGCACTTCCACCCCGAGCGGGCCAGGACACACCTGCCCGGCAAGACGGTGATCGTGCACGAGTACTCGCGGTTCGCGGAGGAGGGCGATGAGCCCTACTACCCGATCAACACCGCCGATGACCGCGCCAAGCTGCTGAAGTACCGCGAGCTCGCCCAGCAGGAGCCGAGGGTGCTCTTCGGCGGCCGGCTCGGCACCTACAAGTACCTCGACATGCACATGGCGATCGGCTCTGCGCTGTCGATGTTCGAGAACAAGCTGCGGCCGCACTTCGCCGACGGCGCGGAGCTGAAGTCCGGGGGAGTGGACGAGTGACCGAGACCAAGGCGACCAAGGTGACCACGCGACGTCGTACGACCAAGACGGCCGCCGCCCCGGAGGGAGCTCAAGGCGCGGAGACGCCGACGGGCAACCGACGGGTGCTGCAGCGGCAGATCATGCCGATCGACCGCGACTTCGACGTGTTCGCGCTCTACGTCGACTCCGAGGACGCCTCGCTCGACGCCGACAAGTACGAGATCGGCGGCACCCGGGCGGCCAAGGACCTCAACAACGCCGCCATCCGGCAGGCGACCTCGACCGGTCGGTCGCTCCAGCCGGAGCAGATCGAGTCCCGCACCGCGCTGCGCGTGCGCAAGGGTGAGCGGCTGTCGTTCGGCACCTACTTCAACGCCTTCCCGGCCAGCTACTGGCGGCGCTGGACCGTCGTGCAGGACATCCGGCTCACCGTCGACGTGTCCGGTCGCGGCGCCACGCTGATCGTCTACCGCTCGCTGGCCAACGGTCGCTCGCAGCGGGTCGACTCCGCCACCACGGGGACCGAGGCCAAGGGCACCTTCGTCTTCGAGCTCCCGCTCAAGCCCTTCGTCGACGGCGGCTGGTACTGGTACAACGTCATCGCCGGCGACGACGACGCGATCGTCGAGTCCGCGGAGTGGTCGGCCGAGGTCCCCGAGGACCGGCTGGCCCACGGCACCGCCGACATCGCGATCACCACCATGAACCGGCCCGACTTCTGCGCCAAGCTGCTCTCGCAGATCGGCGACGACGAACTGCTCAGGCCCTATCTCGACACCGTGATGGTGATGGAGCAGGGCACCGACAAGGTCGCCGACTCCGAGTTCTTCCGCGACGCGCAGTCGGCGCTCGGCGACAAGCTGCGCGTCATCGAGCAGGGCAACCTCGGCGGCTCCGGGGGCTACGCCCGCGGCCAGCTGGAGTCGGTGCGCAAGGGCACGGCGACCTACGCCCTGATGATGGACGACGACGTGGTCTGCGAGCCCGAGGGCATCATGCGGGCGATCACCTTCGGCGACCTGGCCCGCCGCCCGACGATCGTCGGCGGCCACATGTTCAGCCTGTTCAACAAGTCCGAGCTGCACAGCTTCGGCGAGATCGTGCAGCCGTGGCGGTTCTGGTGGATGACGCCGCTCGACGGCTTCAGCCGCTGGGACCTCTCGGCCCGCAACATCCGCTCCTCGCGGTGGCTCCACAAGCGCGTCGACGTCGACTTCAACGGCTGGTTCATGTGCCTGATCCCGCGCGTCGTGATGGAGGAGATCGGCCTCTCGCTCCCGCTGTTCATCAAGTGGGACGACGCCGAGTACGGCCTGCGCGCCAAGGCGGCCGGCTTCCCGACGGTCACGTTCCCGGGCGCCGCGGTCTGGCACGTCCCGTGGACCGACAAGAACGACGCGGTCGACTGGCAGGCCTACTTCCACGTGCGCAACCGCTTCGTCTCGGCGCTGCTGCACTCGCCCTACGACCGCGGTGGACACGTGCTGGGCGAGGAGCTCAACCACACGCTCGCCGACCTGGTCGCGATGCGCTACTCGACCGCCGAGCTCCGGCACCAGGCGCTCGAGGACGTGCTGGCCGGACCGCACGGGCTGCACGCCCTGCTGCCGACCCGGCTCGGCGAGGTCAACGCGCACCGCAAGAAGTTCCCCGACGCGCAGCTGCAGCCCGACCGTGAGGCCTTCCCCGAGGTGCGCCGCAAGAAGCCGCCGCGCAAGGGCCGCGACGTGGTCGAGGTGCCCGGCAAGTGGTCGCAGCGCAGGACGGCCGCCCTCGAGCCGTTGCGGCACCTCGTGACCAAGGCCCGGCCGCTCTCGCGGGAGTACCCCGAGGTGGAGATCCGCGCGATCGACGCCAAGTGGTACCGCATCGCCAGCTACGACTCCGCGGTGGTGTCGATGAACGACGGCACCTCGGCGGCGTTCTACCAGCGCGACCCGCAGAAGTACCGCGAGCTCGTGAAGAAGACCCTCAAGCTGCAGCTCCAGTTCCGCCGCGAGTGGCCGAGGCTGGCCAAGGAGTACCGCGACGCACTCGGCGCGATCACCTCGCCGGAGGCGTGGGAAGAGACGTTCCGGCCCTGGACCGACCCCGACGCATGAGGGACGAGCCGAGACCTGTGGAGGGCGGCGCGGCCTCGGTCGCCGTACGCCACGACCTGGCGCACGTGCCCCTGGTCGACCCCGGCGCCAAGGGCGGGCTGCTCGGCGTCCTGCGCCGGCGCTACCTGCTCAAGCTGATGGTCAGGCGCGAGCTCCGCGCCCGCTACATCGGCTCGAAGATGGGGCTGGCGTGGTCCTACATCAACCCCTTCACCCGGTTCCTCACGTTCTACGTGGTGTTCGGGATCATCATCGGCCGCGGCCAGATCCCGCACTTCGCCATCCACCTGTTCGCGGGCATGGTCCTGGTCAACCTGTTCACGGAGTCGTTCAACTCCGGCACCCGGTCGATCATGCAGAACAAGGCCGTGGTGCAGAAGATGCCCCTGCCTCGCGAGATCTTCCCCATCGCCTCGATGCTGGTCTCGCTCTACCACACCGGCCCGCAGCTGGTGATCCTCGTGGGCGCCTGCCTGGTCACGGGGACGTTCTCGCCGGACCCGGTGGGCCTGCTCGCCGCGCTGCTCGCCTTCGGGATCGTGATCCTCCTGGGCACCGGCATGGGGCTGATGTTCGCCGCGATCAACGTGATGTACCGCGACTGGACCCGTGTCGTGCAGATCTTCACCCAGATGCTGCCGTTCAGCGTCCCGATGATGTACCCCTACACGCTGGTCCGGACCCGGTTCGAGGACTTCCCGATCATCCAGCACTTCTACCTGTTCAACCCGATCGCCGAGGCCGTGCTCCTGATCCAGCGGGGGTTCTGGATCACGACGATCCCCGCCACGGACACCGGGAAGCCGGAGTGGGACTTCCAGCCCGGCGTCGACGTGAACTTCCCGCCCGACCTCTTCGTGCGCGGGCTGATCATGCTCGGGCTGGCGGCCCTGTTCCTGGTCTTCGCGCAGTGGGTCTTCACCCGGCTCGACGACAAGATCCCGGACAGGCTGGTCTAGGCGGTGGTCACCTCGATCGAGGTCGAGAACGTCTCCAAGGAGTTCTCGATGCGCTACCAGCGGACCCTCAAGCAGGTCGTGGTCGCGAAGCTCCGTGGACAGAAGACCAAGGACAACTTCTGGGCGCTCACGGACGTGTCCTTCGCCGTCGAGCAGGGCGAGGCCATCGGGCTCATGGGTCTCAACGGCTCGGGCAAGAGCACCCTGCTCAAGCACATCATGGGCGTGATGCGGCCCACGAAGGGCTCGGTCCGCACTCGGGGCCGGATCTCCGGGTTGATCGCCACCGGCGCCGGCTTCCATCCCGAGATGACCGGCACCGAGAACATCTACATGAACGCCGCCATCCTCGGCATGACCAAGGACGAGACGGACGCCAAGTTCGACGACATCGCCGGCTTCGCGGACGTCGGTGCGTTCCTGGACACCCCGGTCGGCAACTACTCCTCGGGGATGTTCGCCCGGCTCGGCTTCTCGGTCGCCGTGAACGTCGACTGCGACGTCTTCATCGCCGACGAGGTGCTGGCGGTCGGCGACCAGCCGTTCAAGAAGAAGTGCATGAAGAAGATGGAGGAGATCCGCGACAGCGGCGTCACGCTCTTCTACGTCAGCCACGCCGCCGCGTCGGTGCGGAAGATGTGCACGCGCGTGATCGTCCTCGAGAAGGGCGTCGTCGGCTTCGACGGCGATGTCGACGAGGGGATCAAGTTCCTCCACTACGAGGACGACGACGACCCGGACGTCGAGGACGAGCAGAATCGCGACGCCGAGCTCGGGTCCGACATCTGACCCCTGCCTGCCGATCCCGCTCGCGGTTGCCCGCGCGCCTGTCCGATCGCGTCTCGCCGTCAACTGAAGAGACCAGCTGGGTTGACAAATCGCACGCTCGTCGGCGTGTCGACTGGCAATTACAACGTTGTAGTTACTCAGTTCCCCTACCGCTGCCCGTGTGACGCGTGTGAAAGTTGCAACTCGTGTGACCTTCCCCCCGCACAGGAGCAACCCCGAATGTCGCCTTCGCGCGCCCGCTACGTCACCGCGTGCCAGCAGCTGCTGGCGCTCGGGGTGGTGGTGATGGCGCTGGTGCCGGCGACGCGGGTGGTGTCGCTCGATGTCGTGGGCGTAGGACCGGGCCAGGGGGTCGCGCAGCCCTCGATCTCGGTGGCGCCGGACCCGAAGGTCGGCGGCGGTTCGGCGGAGGCGGGCATGACCGGCTTCGCGCGCGGTCAGCAGCGTTGCGCCACGCTCAGCCTGCGGGTCGCGGAGCGTCGTGGGCTGAGGGCGCAGCAGGCTCACCGGCAGTGTGCGGGCGGCCGGGGCAAGGCGCGCACGGCGCCCGCGGGAGTGGGCTGATCACCCCGGGCGGTGGGTGACCCGCTCGGCCTCGGCGATCGCGTCGAGCCGGACCGGATCGGCCCCCGTGACGAGGACCAGCGAGCCGCCCGACACGAGCGGCCGCGAGACGGCGGCGACACCTGGTGGGGAAGCCGGGTTCGCCGTCGACAGGAGCCGGTGGCCGCCGGTCGAGCTCCCTGAGCTCCCGGCGGCGACCGAGCTCCCGACACCGAACAGCTCGTCCTGGGTCACCGGGCCGTCGACCAGCGCCACGTCGGACCCGTCTGGTGGGTCGTACGGCGTGAACGCGTCCGGCTGGCCCCACACCTCGACGCCGACGTCGTGCACGCCGGACGGCAGCGGCTCGGTGAACCGCACGCCCATCGGCAGGAGCGCGCAGGCAAGCACCGGGAGGTCGTCGGCCCGAGGCGCCCAGGCCGCCAGCGACGCGGGCCCGGTCACGACGGCCGTCGGCTCCGCACCTGACCGAGGGAAGGCCACGGCGAGCCCCACCGACCAGGCCGCCCCGAGGAAGACCGGACCGAGCCAGTGGTTCGGCAGGTCGAGCAGGAGCACATCACCGCGCTCGAGGTCGTGCTCGTCGACGAGGAGCGACGACACCTTCGCCACCCAGTTGGCGTAGGTCGTCACCGACAGCTCGACGCGCTCGCCCGTCGCCTCGTCGTACCACGTGAGCAGCGGGCGGCCGGGGTCGCGGCGGAGCTGGCCGGCCAGGAGGTCGGAGAAGGTGGGCACGAGGTCAGCCTAGGGAGCGGGCATGGTGCGCTCGAGGGCTCGGCCGGGTCAGCGACCGGGTGGCGGTCAGGTCCGCTCCGCGCTTCACCTTGCGCCTCGCGACTCGGGGCGAGCCTCGGACCACCCCTCGCTATGCGCGCGAGGGATCGGTGTCCCGGAGGCTCAGCTCCTCGTTGATCCGGCTGCTGGAGTCGGCCTTGTCCTCGCCACCCACGCCGTAGGTCATCTGCAGCCCGATCTCGTCGGCCAGGTCGGCCTCGGGTGCGGCGTCGCCGGCCGGGGAGCGGTCGCCGCCGTTGCAGAAGAGCAGCTCGGCCTCGGGGTAGCGGTCCCGGAGCGCGCGCAGCGAGGCCACGACCGTCGCGTCGTCGTCGACGGCGACGAAGGCCTCGTCGACGCAGCGCAGCTCGGCGACAATCGCGTGCCGGTCATCCTCGGTCATGAGGATCCGGCCCTTCTTGAGCAGCTGCTGACGGTCGTTGTTGACGATGACGACCAGGTGCGGAGCCAGCTCGCGGGCGTCCTTGATCATCCGCAGGTGACCGATGTGGAGGGGGTTGAAGTAGCCGCTGACGATCGCGATGCGCTCGGGCGCACCCATCACATCGCGTCCGGCTCGGGAGAGTCGGTGTAGGGGTACTCCAGCATGAAGTCCTTCAGCGCCTCGCCGCTCACACCGCTGCAGTACTGCCAGGCGCCGACCTGCTTGGTCGTGTCGCTCTCGCCGGAGCCGCCGGCCGACCAGTGCGAGAAGGCGACGTGCATGCCGTCGGGGAACTTGCCGTTCTTGCCCCCCTCCTTCTCGTCCGCAGCGGTCCAGGGTGCGGCGATGAACTTGAGGCGCAGGTTGTCGTCGTTGGCGCGGAACTTGTCCGCGATGCCCTCGATGACGACGAGCTTGTCGGCGTCGTCGGCGATCGACTCGTCGTACCAGAGGATCGTGTAGCCGTGCTCCAGGTTGTGCACCAGCGACTCGAGCTCGGGGCGGTCGTCCTCGGTGTAGTACTTCCGGTTGAACGGCGCCGGGGCCTGGTTGGGGCCGTTGCCCTCGTTCCAGTGGGAGCCGAACGCCGGCGGCGCGTAGTCGTAGGTGACCTGCGACCCGGTCGGCACGTGCTGCTGGCTGCCGTCGGCGGGCTTGGTCGTCACCTTGTCGCACACCGAGGCCGGGGCGCCGATCGAGGCGAGGTCGATGTCGTTGAACTTGCGCAGGTCCCACCAGTTCTTCACCGGGCGGTAGGCCGCCGCGACGACGATCAGCAGCGCGATCAGCGAGCAGACGGCCACGATCGCGTAACCGCGGCGCTTCTCGACGCCCTTCTGCTTCTTGCGGATCTCGTCGATGACCGCCTGGCGGTCCGTCTTGCTCGACTTCTTGGCCACGGCTTAGGAGCACCTCGGGTGGTGGACTGCACAGGAGGCTGTGCTGGACAAGGACTGTGCTGACACTGCGTTGGACAGATGAGGGGGCTCGCGAGAGCCCGACGCAGGAGTCTACGGAGTGACCGGTCGGATCACTGCTTTCTCAGGACCTTCTTCGGCGCCTTCTTCGAGCCGCCAGCCGTGGGCGAACGCCAGCGGCGCGAGCCGCGGGTCCGCGGGGACCGCCAGGCCGTCGCCCACCGGCTCGGCCGAGGCCGCCAGGACCCGCGCCACGGCCGCGGCCATCTCCTCGGCGCCGGCGGGCGCTCCGAAGGGCAGCCGGTCGCCCGTCCGGCCGGCCAGGGCACGGACCACGGCCTCCCGGGCGCCGTACCCGAAGAGGTCCTCACCCTCGACCCGGACGAGCCGGCCGGCGCCCGGACCGTCCTCGCCCTCGGGCAGGACCAGGTCGGGACGGCCGCGGACCAGCGCGAACGGCCGGCCGGTCAGCTTGCCCTGGGCCAGCTCGGCCGCCCCGGCCAGCTCGTCGGCGAGCGCGGGCGCGGTGACCGCGAGCTCGTTGCCGTAGCCGTCGGTGCGACCGGCGTGCTCGTCGAGCACCGTGATCCCCGCCGCGCCGATCGCGATGTCGGTCTGGCCGGTCCGCCAGGCGCGGCCGGCGGTGTCGGTGACGACGACCCCGACGTTCGCCCCGGTCCGGTCGGCGACCGCCCGCCGCAGCACCCGGGCGCTCCCGTCGGGGTCGAGCGGCAGGAGCAGCACGCTGCCCCGCTCGACGTTGGAGGCGTCGACCCCGGCCGCGGCCATGGTGAGCCCGAGCCGGGTGCGCACGATCGTGGTCGGGCCGCGCCGTGCCACGACCCGGGCGCCAGGCTCGGCCAGCTCCGCCTCGACAGCCGCGAGGCGGTCGAGACCGGGGACCGACCGGCCCTCGGCCTTGCTCACCACCTTGCTGGTCACCAGCACCACATCGCCGTCGACGGGTGCGAGAGCCGCGACCAGCAGGGCCGCCAGGTCGTCGCCGGGACGGATCTCGGGAACGCCGTCCGGCGCGAGGACCGTGATCACGGGACCAGCGCGAGCGCGGCGGCGGCCATGGCCGCCGTGGCGTCGTGGTCGGTCATGAAGAGGGGTACGGCGGCCGCGGCCAGCCCGGCCTCGTGCAGCTCGGGCAGCTGGTCGGCGTCCGACTCGTCGACCAGCCAGGCGTCGAGGACGCCGCCCTGGGACCTCGCGCCGTAGTGCCGGCCCACGCCGCCGGCGCTGACCTCCACGCCCATCGTGGTCAGCAGCTGGTTGGCCATCCCGCGGACATGGCTGCCGCCGATGATGGGGGAGACGCCGACGACCGGAGCCCGGGTGGCGACCAGCGCCTCGCGGATCCGCGGGACGCCCAGGATCGTGCCCACCGACACCACCGGGTTCGACGGCGGCAGCAGCACGAGGTCGGCGTCGGTGATGGCGTCGATGACGCCCGGCCCCGGCGTCGACTCGTCGAGGCCGACCACGACGACGGTCTCGGCCGGGACCTCGGCGCGCAGCTTGACCCAGTACTCCTGGAAGTGGACGACGCGCCGGCCGCTCGGCGACTCGGGGTCGGCGACGGCGACGTGCGTCTCGACGCGGTCATCGGTCATGGGCAGCAGCCGGACGCTGCTTCCGAGGACGGGCGTGAGCCAGCGCCGGCAGAGGGCCTCGGTGACCGCGGAGAGCGGGTAGCCCGCGTCGAGCATCTGGGTGCGGACCAGGTGCGTGGCGATGTCGCGGTCGCCGAGGCCGAACCAGGTCGGCTCCACGGCGTAGGCCGCGAGCTCGGCCTTCACGCTCCAGGTCTCGTCGCGCCGGCCCCACCCCCGGTCGAGGTCGATCCCGTCGCCGAGGGTGTACATCACGGTGTCGAGGTCGGGGCAGACCTTGAGCCCGTGCACCCACAGGTCGTCGGCGGTGTTGGCGATGACGGTCACCTCGGCGTCGGCGGCCACTCCCGGCAGCCGACCGTGCTGGATACCGTGCAGCAGCCCCTGCAGGAACCGGGCGCCGCCCATGCCTCCGGAGAGGACGGTCAGCCTGCGTCGCTCACGGGAACCGTCACCGGAGGGGGCCGCCATGACCTCCAGCCTGTCGTACCCGGCTCCCTACCAGACGGTGGGGTGGCTCGTCCCGCGTATGCCCATAGCAGATCGGGGCTTGACTTCAGGGGTACGACAGGCATGTAATCACACCAGTGTCGTTCACGATTTCGCACCGGAATCCAGACGACACGCTGGTCGAGCAGGGTCGAGCTCAATGCAACATCTCGGGACGAGGTCGGTCGGCCGGTTCTCTGCAAATGAGAGTCGAATCCGGACCAAGGATTCACAGGGTCGAAGGGCAGTCACATGAGAGAACTGTTTCTCCTGGACGGGGACGACGCCGACGACGCGGGTTGGCAAGAACGTGCGCTCTGCGCGCAGACGGACCCGGAGGCGTTCTTCCCTGAGAAGGGCGGTTCCACGCGGGAGGCCAAGAAGGTCTGCTTGACGTGCGACGTCAGGACCGAGTGTCTTGACTCCGCACTGATGAACGACGAGCGGTTCGGCATCTGGGGCGGTCTCTCCGAGCGGGAGCGCCGCAAGCTGAAGAAGCGCGCCGTCTAGGGGCGAACATCGAGAGTGCCCGGGCCGCTGGCCCGGGCTCCTCTCATTTCTGTCCACCCCCGCGAGCTTCGCGGGGGCGCGAGCTCCGCTCTCAGCGTTCGCTCACTCGCACGCTCCTGCCCGGTCGGTCGCACTGCGGTGAGGGCGGCCGCCGGCGTGACATCCGGCGGGCTTCCCATTTCGGCCCGCAACACCCGCCCCCCTACGCTCAACAATCGTGTCCGCCGCTGATCCTCGTCACGCGCCGCTGACCGCGCGCGGCCGCGAGGACGTCGCGGTGGTGCTGGTCAGCCACGACGGTGAGCGCTGGCTGCCGACAGTCCTGGAGGGACTCGCCGGACAGCTGGTCCCGATCGAGCATTCCGTGGGGGTCGACACCGGCAGCAAGGACGCCAGCGCCGACCTGCTCGCGGGCGCGTTCGGTCACGACCACGTGGTCTCGCTGCCGGCGTCCACCGGGTTCCCGGGCGCGCTGCGGGCCGGGCTCGAGCACCTCGACCAGATCGGTGCCGACACCGAGTGGGTGTGGGTGCTGCACGACGACGCCAGCCCGCACCCCGAGGCGCTGCTGGCCCTGCTGGCCGGCGCGGCCGACGACCCGGACGCCGACGTGCTGGGGCCGATGCTGCGCGAGTGGCCCTCCCTCAAGCGGCTGCTGGAGCTCGGGGTCACGATCTCGGGCACCGGCCGGCGCGAGACCGGACTGGAGCGCGGGGAGTACGACCAGGGCCAGTACTCCGAGCCGCGCCGCGTCCTGGGTGTCAACACCGCCGGCATGCTGGTCCGCCGTCGCGTCCTCGACGAGCTGGGCGGACTCGACGACGAGCTGCCGATCTTCGGCAACGACCTCGACTTCGGCTGGCGGGCGGCCGCGGCGGGTCACAAGATCGTCGCCGTCCCCCAGGCGGTGGTCTTCCACGCCGAGGCCGCGCACCGTGGACTGCGCCGCACGCCTCTCACCGGCCGGCACACCCACTACCAGGAGCGCCGCGCGGCGCTGTTCACGCTGCTGGCGAACTCCCGGTCGCGGGTCTGGCCGCTGCAGGCGCTCCGGCTGGCCCTCGGCACGTTCGTGCGGATGCTCGGCTACCTGGCGATCCGGTCGCCGGGCCAGGCGCTCGACGACCTCGCGGCGTACGTCTCGGTCGCGGCGCACCCCGGCGAGCTCCTTGCGGCCCGGCGCACCCGTCGGGCTGCGGCGACCGCCGACCCCGCCGTCGCCGTGGGGCTGCTGGCCCCGCGCTGGCTGCCGTACCGGCACGCCCTCGACGCGGTCACCGACCTCGCCAGCGCGCTCACCCAGTCCGCCTCCGACGTCGCCGAGCGGCGCCGGGCGGCGGCCGCCGAGCGCGACCCGTCGTCGTTCGCGGCCCGGCGTACGACGGAGCGCGAGCGGCTCGAGGACGACGACGACGTCGAGGACACCGGCGTGGTCGCCCGCTTCCTCACCAACCCTGTCGCGGTGCTGCTCGCCCTGACCGTCCTCGCGGTGCTCGTCGGTGCCCGCTCCGCGCTCGGGCACGTCTCGGGTCCTGGGCTGTCGCCCGCGCCCAGCGACTGGGGCGACTGGTGGTCGCTGCACCTCGACTCGTGGCACGAGCTCGGGCTCGGCACCGGGGTGCCCGCGCCGCCGTACGTGCTGCCGATGGCTCTGCTCGCCACGGTCACGGGTGGGAGCCCGGCCGCCGCGGTCTCGGCGCTGCTCGTCCTGGCCGTCCCGTTCTCCCTGTGGGGGGCGTGGCGGTTCCTGCGCGTCGCCGGCCGGCTCGCGACGCCGGCGGGCGCGAACCGCTGGCTGATCCTGTGGGGCGCGACGACGTACGCGCTCGTGCCGGTCGTCTGCGGCGCCTGGGGTCAGGGCAGCCTGGCTCCGGTCCTGTCCGCGGCGGTGCTGCCCTGGCTCGGGCACGCGGCGCTGGGGTTCGCGGACCCGGAGGCCGACCGGCGCTGGCGCGCGGCCTGGCGCACCGGGCTGTTGCTCGCGCTGGTGAGCTGCGGGACGCCGCTGGCCTGGCTGGTCGCGGCCCTCGTCGGCGTGGTCGTGCTGCTGCTCGCGTTCACCCTGCTGCCCGGCGTCGGTCGGGACCGCTCGGCCTGGGGGCCGCCGATCATCGCCCTCGTCGCGGTGCCGGTCCTGCTCGGCCCGTGGTGGCTCCCGGCGCTGCTGCACGGTGCGGGTGAGGGGCTGCTGCTCGACGGTGGCCTGCTTCCCGCGGCGACCCCCGACGGGCTGGAGCTGGGGCTGGGCAGGTTCCACGACCTCGGCGCACCGTGGTGGCTCGGGGTCGTGCTGCCGGTGCTCGCAGTGCTCGCGCTGGTGCCCCGCCGGAGCCGGATCCCCGTCCTCATCTGCTGGGTGGTCGCGCTGCTGGCCGTCCTCGCCGCCGCCGGGCTGGGGTCGATCACCCTCGACCTGGCGGCGCTCTCGACGCCTCCCGGCCTCGCCTTCCTGCTGGTCGTGGTGCAGGCGGCCATGATCACCGCGGTCGTCCTGGGCACCCTTGGCCTGCCGTCGCCGCGCGGCGCCTTCCGGGTGGTGGCGGTGCTGTTCGCCGCGGCGGCCGTCGCCGCGCCGCTGGGCGGGCTGGCGTGGTTCGTGGCCGACGGAGGCGATCACCTGACCGAAGACCGCGACGCGGGCATCCCGGCCTACATGGTCCAGAGCTCGGAGCGCGGCCCCGAGCACGGGATCCTCGTGGTCCGCGGCTCCCTCGAGGACGGGCTGACCTACACCGTCCGGCGTGACGACGGAGTGTCCACGGGCGAGGACGAGGTGCTCGACCTGACCGCGGAGGACCGTGAGTTCACGACGCTCGTGCAGGGGCTGGCGTCCCGGCCGACCCCGGAGTCGGTGGACGCGCTGGCCTCACGCGGCATCGAGTACGTCGTGCTGCCCTCGCCCGCCGACGGTGAGGTGGCCGCAGCGCTGGACGCGACCGCCGGGCTGGAGCAGGCGAGCGCCGAGGACCGCAGCACCCGCGCCTGGCAGGTGGACCGTCCACTCTCGGCGAGCGACCTCGACGGGCCGCGCTCCTGGCTGCGGATCGGCCTGCTGATCCTCCAGGGCATCGCGATCCTGGTCGTGCTCGTCCTGTGTGCGCCCTCGACCGACCGCGAGCGCGAAGGTGGCCGACGATGAGGCGGCGTTTCGGAGCCGACGTGGTCCTGGCCGTCGTGCTGCCCGCGGTCTGCGTGCTGGCGCTGCTCGTCCTGCACCCCGACCGTGGCCAGCCGCACGGGCAGGCACCCATGGAGACCGCACTGACCGATTCCTCCGTGATCTGCCCCAACGCCCTGCCCGGCAGCGGGACGGACGTGCTCGGCGTGAGCGTCGTGGGCGCGGACCCGGCCGCTGACGCAGCGGGCGACGTCGAGGTCGGCCTCGGCACGTCGGCGGCACCGCTGCCGGTGCGCAGCCGCCGCGTCTCGATCGCGCCGCCGGGGCTCGGCCCGACCGTGGTCACCGGCTCCGGCGAGCTCGCCCCCGGCCTGGTGGCGAGCCGGATGCAGTCGGGTCCCCTGGCCGCCGTCGACTGCGCGCCGCCGGTGCCCGACCAGTGGTTCACCGCCGTGGGCGCGGACGCCACCCACGGCTCCGTGGTCGAGCTGGTCAACCCCAACGCCGGCCGGGCCGTCGTGGACATCACCGTCCGCTCGCCCGGCGGGCTCATCGACGTCCCCGCACTGCAGGGGGTCTCGGTGCCCGGCCAGAGCAGCCTCGAGCTCGACCTGGCGCAGATCGTGCCGAAGCAGACCGAGCTCTCCCTCGAGGTGCACACCAGCCGGGGGCGGCTGGCCGTGCACGTCGTCGACTCCTACGACGAGCTCGGCTCCGGTGCGACCGGCCAGGACTGGCTGCCGGCGCAGGCCGAGCCGGCCACGTCCAACCTCCTGCTGGGCCTGACGACGGGCACGGGGGAGCGCACGCTCGTGCTGTCCAACCCCGGCGCCGACGAGGTGCGTGCCACGGTCTCGGTGGTGACACCGAGCTCTACCTTCCCGCCGACCGGCGTCGACCCGATCCGCGTGGCACCCGACTCCACCGAGTCCGTCCCCCTGGACGACGTGCTGGCGCAGGCCGCCAAGGACGGCGCCATCGGGCTGCTCGTCGAGTCGAACGGCCCGGTGACCGCGACCCTGCGGCAGCTGACCGGGAACGACCTCTCGCTGCTCACCGCGGCGCCGGCGGTGGCCGAGACCACCGCGCTCGTCGTCCCCGCCGGGCCGAAGCGCCTGCTGGTCAGCGCCGCCACGGCGGCCGGGGGCAGCGCCACCGTCACGTCGTACTCCGCGCGAGGGAAGCAGCTGGACCAGCAGCAGGCCGAGCTCGGCGCCGACGCGGGCGGCGACCTCACGCTGCCGGACAAGGCGGTCCTGGTGACGGTGACACCCACGGGGACCTCGGTGCGGGCCGCGGTGCTGCTCAGCGGTGCCGGCACCGCCGTCGTACCCCTGCGGGAGCTGGTGCTGACCGGGCTGGTGCCCGACGTGCGGCCCGGCGTCCCCTAGGGAACCTGCACACGAAGTTCGCGGCATGAGTCGCACCCCCAGCACGCACCTCGCCTTGTTGGCGACGCTGGGAAGACGCCCAGCCCGGCTCAACCCTGGAGCAGGTCGCCCGTGTGGAGGTCTGCCTTGCCGAGCCCCTCGAGCAGGAGGCCGACGTTGTCGCCGACCGTCGCCGAGTCGAGCACCTTGCGGAACATCTCGACTCCGGTGACCGTCGTCGTCGTGGCCACGCCACCGTCGCGGACCACGTCGACCTGCATCCCGACGCTCACGGTGCCGGACTCGACCCGGCCGGTGACGACGGTCCCGCGGCCCTGGATGGTGAAGATGTCCTCGACGGTCATCCGGAAAGAGCCGTCGCCGGTCCCCGCGGCAGCGGCCGCAGGGCCGGTCGGGCTGGCGGCGTTCGCCTCCTCCAGCAGCACCTCGACGCTTCGGTCGTCCTTCCTCTTGCCGAACGGCCACAGTCGCATGAGCGAGCTACTCCCCTTCATAGCGCGGGTCGACCCGCTCCGGGTCGATGCCGAGCAGCTCCGCGACCTGCTCGACCACGACGGTGAGGACCAGCGCCTCGAGGTCGGCGCGGCTCTCGGCGCGGTGCTCGATCGGCCGGCGGAACAGCACCAGACGGGTCGGCGTCGCGCCGCTGCCGCGGACCAGCGAGGCCAGCGGCACCTGGTCGCTCTCCCAGTCGTCCGGGAGCTGCGGGGCATCCTCGACGGCATACTCCACCAGGCCGAGCTGGTCCTGCCACCGCAGGTCGATGCCGGTCACGATGCCCAACGCCAGGTCGTCGAACCGCTGGCGCTTGGTCGGCAGCTCGGGGTTGCCCGGCTGTCGCGGCAGGACCCCCGGCCCACGCATCCCGCGGCCGCGACGGTCGCGGCGGCCCGAAGGCCGGGCGGTGCGCTGGTCCATGTGGTGACCCTAAGCCCAGGGCACGGCACCGACCCGGTGCCGCGCGCCTCGGCGAAGCCGCGCCTTTCCGGCGGTACCTTCCGGAGCGTGATCACCCCACGAGACCGCGTTGGGGCGCTGCGCGCGAGGGCATGCTTTCGCAGAGACCCCGAAACAGCGTGAGTCCCAGCCGCCGCTGCTCGCGCACCGCGTGCGACCGTCCCGCGGTCACCACGCTCACCTACGTCTACGCCGACCAGACCGCCGTGCTCGGCCCGCTGGCGACCTACGCCGAGCCGCACGCCTACGACCTCTGCGACCGGCACGCCGAGCGGCTCTCGGCCCCCCGCGGCTGGGAGGTGCTGCGGCTGGTCTCGGACATCTCGCCGCGCGGCCCCTCGGACGACGACCTGCTCGCGCTCGCCAACGCCGTGCGCGAGGCCGCCCGCCCGCAGCCGGTGGCCTCCGCGCCGCCGGCAGCCGAGTACGGCTCGCGGGAGACCTCGCGCCGCGGACACCTGCGGGCGCTCACCCACGACGAGATGCCAGGCAACTAGCTAGTGGCCCCGCACACGAAGTTCGCGGCATAGGTCGCACCCCCAGCACGCACCTGGCTTCGTTGGCGACGCTGGGAAGACGCTGGGAAGACGCCCAGTCTGCCTGCGCGCCGCCGCCTCGCGATGCGCGCACTGGGAGCACGACTTGTCTTGCGAACTCCGCGCGCGGGACACAGCCCCAAGCGCCGGTAACTAGGCTCTTGCCCATGCCGGATCCCGAGACCGTTCGCGCCGTCTTCAAGGCGTACGACGTCCGGGGGCTGGCGCCCGAGCAGATCGACGAGCCGCTCGCCCGCGCCACGGGGCGGGCCCACGTCCAGGTCACCGGTGCCGCGACCGTCGTCGTCGGCCACGACATGCGGCCGAGCTCACCCGGGCTGGCCCGGGCCTTCGCCGCCGGCGCCGCCGAGGCCGGCGCGGACGTCGTGATGATCGGCCTGGCGTCGACCGACATGCTCTACTTCGCCTCCGGCCACCTCGGCGTCGCCGGCGCGATGTTCACCGCGAGCCACAACCCGGCGGCGTACAACGGGATCAAGCTGTGCCGGCCCCACGCCGTGCCCGTCGGTCTCGAGTCCGGGCTCGGTGAGATCCGAGACCTCGTCATCGACCCGCGGCCGGCCGCGGGCGAGGCCGGCGAGATCCGCACCGCCGACCTGCTCGAGGCGTACGCCGAGCACCTGATCTCGCTCGTGCCGATGACCGGCGGCCGCGCGCTGAAGGTCGTGGCCGATGCCGGCAACGGCATGGCGGGCCACACGGCGCCCGCGGTCTTCGCGCGGCTGCCCGCGGGGCTGGTCGACCTGGTGCCGATGTACTTCGAGCTCGACGGCAGCTTCCCCCACCACGAGGCGAACCCGATCGAGGCCGCCAACCTGCGCGACCTCCAGGACCGCGTGGTCCGCGAGGGCGCCGACGTCGGCCTGGCCTTCGACGGCGACGCCGACCGCTGCTTCCTGGTCGACGAGAGGGGCGACGCCGTCTCCCCGTCCGCGCTCACCGCGCTGATCGCCAGTCGCGAGCTGGTCAAGGAGCCGGGCGCGACGGTGATCCACAACCTGATCACCAGCCGCGCGGTGCCCGAGCTCGTCCGCGAGCTCGGCGGCGTCCCGGTGCGCACCCGCGTCGGCCACTCCTACATCAAGGCCACGATGGCCGAGACCGACGCGATCTTCGGCGGCGAGCACAGCGGCCACTTCTACTTCCGCGACTTCTGGCGGGCCGACTCCGGGATGCTTGCGGCGCTGCACGCGATCGCGGCCCTCTCCGAGACCGACCAGACGCTCTCGGAGCTGATGGCCGACTACGACCCCTATCCGCTCAGCGGCGAGATCAACTCCGAGGTGGCCGACCCGGCCGCCATCGCGGCGGCGGTCGAGGCGGCGTACGCCGGTCGCGACGGCGTCACGGTCGACCGGCTCGACGGCCTGACCGTCAGCCACGCGGACTGGACCTTCAACGTGCGCCCCTCCAACACCGAACCGCTGCTGCGGCTCAACGTGGAGGGCCGCGACCGCGCCATCATGGACCGGGTGCGCGACGATGTGCTCGCACTGATCCGACCCGCCGATCCGGTTCCGGCAGACACAGAAAGCGGCTCCTGATGCCCCTCAACCTCTCCGACGAGCTGCTCGCGATCATCGTCTGTCCCGACTGCCACGGCGACCTCCTGCCCGTCGAGACGGACGACGGCGGCGAGCTGGTCTGCCAGGCGTGCGGCCTGGCCTACCCGGTCCGCGACGACATCCCGGTGCTGCTGGTCGACGAAGCCCGCCGGCCCGGCTGATCGGGCCGGTCGAGTCACTGTGGTCACCTGGTTCGACGAGTCCCGGCTCGACGACGAGTCCGCGCTGGCGGGCCACGACCTCCGGCTGCGCACGCTGGCGGAGTCCGGCGCCCGCGTGCGCCGCGAGGCGGGCGAGGCAGCGGCCGCCATCGAGGAGGCGGTGGCCCGGGCCCGTGAGCAGGACCGGCCGCGCACCGTGATCGCGGCCGGGCCCGACTCCCGGCTGCTGCGCGCGGTGCTCGAGCCGTGGTGCCCGGTGCCCTTCGTCGCCTGGCCCGGACCGGCGCTGCCGGGCTGGGCAGGCACCCTCGACCTCGTCGTCGTGCTCGCCCCCGACGGCTCCGACACCGGCACCGCGTCGGCGGTGGCCGAGGCGATCCGCCGCGGCTGCCAGGTCGTCGTGGCCTGCCCGCCGTCGTCGATGGTGGCCGAGCACGCCGCCGGCCGCTGGAGCACGATCCTGCCCACAGTGACCCGCGACCAGCTCGCGACGGCCGTGGTGATGCTCGCCTACCTCGACCGCGTCCAGCTCGGCCCGACCGCGGAGGCCGAGCCGGTGGCCGAGGCGCTCGACGACGTCGCGATCTCCTGCTCGCCGGGCCGTGACATCGCCGTCAACCCCGCGAAGATGCTGGCCATCGCGCTCGCCGACGCCAACCCGCTCGTCTGGGGCGGCACCGTCCTCGCTGCCAGGGCCGCCCGCCGGGTCGCCGAGTCGATCCGTCGCGCGAGCGGCCGGACGGCTCTCGCCGGCGACGCGGAGCACCTGCTGCCGGTGCTGGAGGCGGCGCGCCAGCGCGACGTCTTCGACGACCCCTTCGCCGAGGGGCAGCCCGAGCCGCGGCCGATGCTGCTCCTGCTCGACGACGGCTCGGAGGAGCCGGTCGTCCGCGAGCAGCGCGGCCGGCTGCTGGCCGCGGCGTCCTCGCGCGGCGTACGCGTCGAGAACGTGGGCACCGACGCGCCCTCGGAGGTCGCGCGCTACGCCTCGCTCCTGCTCTCGGGCACCTACGGCGCGGCCTACCTCAGCGTGGGCCTCGTCGAGGAGTGACCCCGGCCTCCGTCGGGTACCTGCCCTCCGTGGCCGACACCACCAGCGCCGCGACGCCTGCCCCCACGCCGACCGCGGCCGCGAAGACCCGCGACCCGTGGTTCGACAACGCCAAGATGGCGTTGGTGCTGCTCGTCGTCGTCGGCCACGCGTGGACGCTGCTGCCGCACAACCGGCTCGACGACCACCTCTACGACTTCCTCTACGCCTGGCACGTGCCCGCGTTCGTCTTCGTCACCGGCTTCCTGTCGCGCTCCTTCACCTACGAGCCGCGGCGTCTGTGGCAGCTGGTCCGCACCGTCGTCGTCCCTTACGTCATCTTCGAGTGCGCGCTGGCGCTGTTCCGGATCTACGTCGGCGGGGAGACGCTGGAGGACCTGTTCAGCGATCCGCACTGGCCGATGTGGTACCTCTCGGCGCTCTTCTTCTGGCGGCTGCTGACCCCGGTCTTCATGCGGATGCCGGCGCTGATGGCGATCGCGGTGGCCGTCGCGACCTCGCTGGTCGCCGGGCTCTACGCCGGCGACACGCTCGACATGGCGCGGGTGCTGGGGCTGCTGCCGTTCTTCGTGCTCGGCCTGGCCTCGACCAAGGAGCGGCTGGAGCGGCTCCGTGCGCCCTGGGTGCGCAACGCCGCCCTGCTGGTCTTCCTGGCCATCGCGGTGGTCACGACCTGGACCGACCAGCTCGCCCAGACCGAGTGGCTCTACTACCGCTCGCAGTACGGCGAGCTCGACGTCGGCGACGGCAGGGCCCTGCTGACGCGGGCCGTGCTGATCGTCATCGGCGTGCTCGGTGCCTTGTCGTTCGTGGCCCTGGTCCCGCGCGTGCAGGGCTGGTTCACCCGGATGGGAGCGGCGACCCTGGTCGTCTACCTGTTCCACGGCTTCGCCGTGAAGGGGGCGGAGTACGCCGGGGTCGTGGGCTGGGCCGATGACCACGCCCTGCTGTCGCTCCTCGTGGTCACCCCTGCCGCGGTCGCGCTCGCCTTGCTGCTCGCGTGGGCGCCGGTCTCGAAGGTCCTGACCCACGCCGTCGATCCGTTCGGCACCGCGGAGAAGCACGTCAAGGAGGCCGTGAAGCTCGCGGACGCGCCCGCCGCGGCCGACCAGATCGCGGTCGCCGTAGAGGTGGCCGTCGAGCAGGCCGTGGCCGACGAGGCTGCCACCGACAGGGTGGCGGCGGAGAAGGCGGTGGCAGAGAAGGCGGTGGTGGGGCACTAGGATTTGCGGCATGGCTGGCGACGGAGGAACCCGGGCCGTCGTGGCGGCCCTCTTGGCCAACACCGGCATCGCGGCCACGAAGTTCGTCGCGTTCGCGCTGGCCCGCAACTCCTCGATGCTCGCCGAGGCGATCCACTCGTGCGCCGACGCTGGCAACCAGCTCCTCCTCCTGCTCGGAGGAAAGCGCGCGAAGCGCGCGGCCACCCCGGACCACCCGTTCGGCTTCGGCCGGGAGCGCTACATCTACAGCTTCATCGTCGCGATCGTGCTGTTCTCGGTCGGTGGCCTGTTCGCCCTCTACGAGGCCTACCACAAGTACGACGAGATCCACTCCGGTCACTCCGAGGCCGTCGGTGGGTGGAAGGCGCTCGTCCCGGTGTTCGTCCTGGTCGCCGCCATCACGATGGAGAGCTTCTCCCTGCGCACGGCCGTCAGGGAGACCAACAAGATCCGCGGGGACGCGTCGTTCCCGAAGTTCATCCGTCGTGCGAAGTCGCCGGAGCTGCCCGTCATCCTGCTCGAGGACATGGCGGCCCTCCTCGGCCTCTCGTTCGCGCTCGTCGGTGTCGGGATGAGCCTCATCACCGACAACCACTACTGGGACGTCGCCGGCACCGCGGCGATCGGGATCCTGCTGGTCCTGGTCGCGGTGATCCTGGCGATCGAGACCAAGAGCCTGCTGCTGGGTGAGGCCGGGAGCCCCGAGTCGCAGCGCGCGATCGAGGCCGCGCTGACGGGAACCCCGGGCGTGGACCGGATCATCCACATGAAGACCCTGCACCTGGGGCCGGACGAGCTGCTCGTCGCGGCCAAGATCGGCGTGCGGGCCACCAGCTCGGCCGCCGAGGTCGCGGCCACCATCGACGCGGCCGAGGCCGCGGTGCGCGCCGCCGAGCCGCTGACCACCGCGATGTACCTCGAGCCCGACATCTACCGCGAGGGCCACGTCCCGGCCGAGCGTCCGGCACGCCCGGAGTCGGCCGGCCACTGAGCCACCACTGAGCCGCCACTGAGCCGGATCGGGGAGGACGGGCCCGCGCCGAGGATTCCTGCTTCCGGCGGCTGCCGTCCTACGCTTTCGGGGTCCGCGTGGGAGATCCCAACTACGCGCAGATGCGCGACGCAGACCTGACTCCACCGTTACTAGGAGACATCCAGATGGACTTCAAGGTCGCCGACCTCACCCTGGCCGACTTCGGCCGCACCGAGATCACCCTCGCCGAGCACGAGATGCCCGGCCTGATGGCGATGCGCGCGCGCTACGGCGACGCGAAGCCCCTCGCCGGCGCCCGGATCGCCGGCTCGCTGCACATGACGATCCAGACCGCCGTACTCATCGAGACGCTGGTCGCGCTCGGAGCCGAGGTCCGCTGGGCCTCGTGCAACATCTTCTCCACCCAGGACCACGCCGCGGCGGCCGTCGCGGTCGGTCCGACCGGCACGGTCGACGCCCCCGCGGGTGTCCCGGTCTTCGCCTGGAAGGGCGAGACGCTGGAGGAGTACTGGTGGTGCACCCAGCAGATCCTGATGTGGCCCGAGGGCACGTTCGCCAACATGATCCTCGACGACGGCGGCGACGCCACCCTGCTCGTGCACCTCGGTGTCGAGATGGAGAAGACCGGCGTCGCGCCCGACCCGGCCTCGGCCAAGAGCCACGAGCAGAAGGTCATCTTCGACGTGCTCAACGCCTCCCTCGCGGAGACCAAGGAGCGCTGGACCCCGATCGCCGGTGAGATCAAGGGCGTCACCGAGGAGACCACCACCGGCGTGCTGCGGCTCTACGACATGATGAAGGAAGGCTCGCTGCTCTTCCCGGCCATCAACGTCAACGACTCGGTCACCAAGTCCAAGTTCGACAACAAGTACGGCTGCCGCCACTCGCTCATCGACGGCATCAACCGCGCCACCGACGTCCTCATCGGGGGCAAGGTCGCGGTCGTGTGTGGCTACGGCGACGTCGGCAAGGGCTGCGCGGAGTCGCTGCGCGGCCAGGGCGCCCGCGTCATCGTCACCGAGATCGACCCGATCTGCGCGCTGCAGGCGGCGATGGACGGCTACCAGGTCGACACCCTCGACAACGTCCTCGACGTCGCCGACATCATCATCACCGCGACGGGCAACAAGGACGTCGTCTCGGTCGACCAGATGAAGCGGATGAAGCACAACGCGATCCTGGGCAACATCGGTCACTTCGACAACGAGATCGACATGGCCGGCCTCGAGGCCGACGGCGTCGCGACGCGCAAGAACGTCAAGCCGCAGGTCGACGTGTGGACCTTCCCCGGCGACAAGGCGATCATCGTGCTCTCCGAGGGTCGGCTGATGAACCTCGGCAACGCGACGGGCCACCCGTCGTTCGTGATGTCGAACTCCTTCACCAACCAGGTGCTCGCGCAGATCGAGATCTTCACCAAGCCCGAGGACTACCCGACCGGCGTCTACGTGCTGCCCAAGCACCTCGACGAGGAGGTCGCCCGGCTGCACCTCGACGCGCTCGGCGTGAAGCTCACGACCCTCAGCGACGACCAGGCCAGCTACCTCGGTGTGGCCGTGGAGGGTCCGTACAAGGCGGACGCCTACCGCTACTGATTGCAGAACCACGACGGCAACCCGGGCAGCGCGCGTCGCTGCCCGGGTTTCTGTTTTTCTGCGGTTCGCGGCCAGGTGCCTTCTCAGGTCGGGAGCCGCGGCGCGGCCAGGTGCCAGTGACGGTGACCCGTCACAAACTTTCCTCCCCCGCTGCGCTCCTCCGGAGAAGTTTGTGACGGGTCACCGTGTTCCCGCTTGTCTCTTCCCGCCTGCCCATGTGCCTGTGAGGCACACTTGCGGGATGGCAGAGCAGGCAGTGTCCAACGCGGACCTCGCGACCAAGGGTCGCGTGCTCGTCGTCGACGACGACGCGTCACTCGCGGAGATGCTCACGATCGTGCTGCGGCAGGAGGGGTTCGACGGGCGGGTGGTGACCCGCGGCGACCTCGCGCTGGAGGCGTTCCACGACTACCGGCCCGACGTCGTGCTGCTCGACCTGATGCTGCCCGGCAAGGACGGCATCGACGTCTGCAGGGAGATCCGCGCAGAGTCCGGCGTGCCGATCGTCATGCTCACCGCCAAGGGCGACACGGTCGACGTCGTCGTCGGGCTGGAGTCCGGCGCCGACGACTACGTCGTGAAGCCCTTCAAGCCCAAGGAGCTCGTCGCCCGCATCCGGGCTCGGGTCCGCCGCAACGACCGGGCGGCCCAGGAGTCGCTGGCCATCGGCGACCTCTCGATCGACGTCGCCGGCCACGCCGTCACCCGCGCCGGCGGGCCCATCAACCTGACGCCGCTGGAGTTCGACCTCCTGGTCTGCCTGGCGCGCAAGCCGTGGCAGGTCTTCACCCGCGAGGTGCTGCTCGAGCAGGTGTGGGGCTACCGGCACGCCGCCGACACCCGGCTGGTCAACGTGCATGTGCAGCGGCTGCGCTCGAAGGTGGAGCACGACCCCGAGAACCCCGAGATCGTGGTGACGGTCAGGGGCGTCGGCTACAAGGCCGGCACGGCCTGACGGTCGGGCTCTGATGCTCCGCGCCCGCGCTCCACGTCGCCTTCCCGGGGCGCTCCGTCGCGGGCTGACGTTCTGGCGCCGGTCGATCCAGGCGCGGGTGGTGGCGAGCACGGTGATCCTCACCGCCATCGTCATCGCGGCCGTCGGCTGGCTGCTGCTCCAGCAGACCCGCGACGGGCTGCTCGACCAGCGGGTGAAGGCGGTGACCGGCGAGGTCGCCGATGAGATGAGGGAGCAGAACGGGCGTCTGGAGAAGGCCTCCGGGCAGGACGCCGACCCGTCGATCCAGCGCGGCGACCTGACCGACCTGATCATCCTGCGCGGGACCACCCGTGGCTACGGCGTCGTGGTGGCGGGGCCGGCGGGCAAGGGCATCCACATCGCCGACGGCGGCACGGCGACGAGCGGCCACCTGTCGCCGACCAGCGTGCCGGTCTCGCTCGAGGAGCACTTCGACGAGCCCGGCGCCAGCAGTGCCTGGACCTACACGTCGATCGCCCGCACCGACGACGACGACAAGGTGATCGGGCACGAGCCGGGCATCGCCGTGGGCGCGCAGATCCTGCTGCCCGCCGACGGCAGCACCTACACGGTCTACTTCCTGTTCCCGCTCGACGAGCAGCAGGACACGATGGCGCTCGTCGCCCGGGCGCTGCTCACGGCGGGCGTGTTGATGCTCGTGCTGGTCGCGGGCGTCAGCTGGCTGGTCACCCGGCAGGTGGTGACCCCGGTCCGGATGGCCCGCCGGGTGGCCGAGCGGCTCGCCGCCGGGCGGCTGCAGGAGCGGCTCCGGGTCTCCGGCGAGGACGACCTGGCCCGGCTCGCGACGTCGTTCAACCAGATGGCGTCCAACCTCCAGCGCCAGATCCGTCAGCTCGAGGAGCTGAGCCGGGTGCAGCGCAGGTTCGTCTCCGACGTCTCCCACGAGCTGCGCACCCCGCTGACCACGGTGCGGATGGCCGGCGACGTCCTGCACGAGGCCCGCCGCGACTTCGATCCGGCGACTGGACGGGCCGCCGAGCTGTTGCAGCTCGAGCTGGACAGGTTCGAGACGCTGCTGGCCGACCTGCTCGAGATCAGCCGGTTCGACGCCGGAGCCGCCGTGCTCGAGACCGACGACGTCAATCTCGTGGATGTCGTGCACCGCGTCGTCGACACCACCCGCGCGCTCGCCGAGCAGCGCCAGGTGGTCCTCGAGGTCGAGGCGCCCGGGCACCCGTGCCTGGCCGAGGCCGACGTACGCCGCGTCGAGCGGGTCGTGCGCAACCTCGTGACCAACGCGATCGACCACGCCCACCCGGACGGGAAGCGGACCGGCCCGGCCCGCGTCGTCATCCGGGTCGACGGCGACGAGCAGGCCGCCGCGATCGCGGTGCGCGACTACGGCGTGGGGCTCGCGCCGGGCGAGTCGGCGATGGTGTTCAACCGGTTCTGGCGGGCCGACCCGGCCCGGGCGCGGACCAGCGGCGGGACGGGGCTGGGACTGTCGATCTCGATGGAGGACACCCACCTGCACGGTGGCTGGCTGCAGGCGTGGGGCCGGCCGGGGGAGGGCTCGCAGTTCCGGCTCACCCTGCCCCGCCGGGTCGGTGACGCCCTGCGTCAGAGCCCGCTGCCGCTGGTGCCCGCAGATGCGCCGGAGCCGGTCCGATGAGTCCGCGCAGGGCCGCGGTGGCGGCGCTGGGCGTCGCCTGCCTGCTGCTCACCGGCTGCGGAGTCGGCATGCCCGACGGCGGACCCGTCCACGAGACCGGCGCCGGCGGCGCGAGCCGCGACGACGGCTCGGTCAACATCAGCCCACTGCTGCCCGGCAAGGGCGACTCGGCCGACCAGATCGTGACGGGCTTCATCGACGCCATGCGGGCCACGCCGGCGGTCACGACCTCGGTCGCCCGCCAGTTCCTCACCCAGGCGGCCAGCAAGACGTGGCAGCCGACGGGCATGGTGGTCTACGGACGGCTCGGGGCGCCGCGCGGGGGCAACAACGGCGTCCAGGCGACGCTGGTGGACGCCGTGCGGTTCGACAGTCGCGGGGCGTTGCTGGGCCCCGTGCCCGACGGTGACCTGACCGTCGACTTCCCGGTGCAGCTGGAGGACGGCGAGTACCGGATCGCCGAGCCACCGCCCTACCTCATCGTGTCGCAGTCGTGGTTCGCTCAGCGGTTCCGGCAGGCCTCGCTGTACTTCTTCAACCCCTCGGCCGCCATCCTCGTGCCGGAGCCGGTGTTCGTGCCCAAGGGTCCCCAGTTCGTGTCCTCCCTGGTCAACGGGCTGCTGCAGGTGCCGCCGCCCGAGCTGACCGGCACCGAGCAGAGCTACTTCCCGAGGGGCCTGCGCTCGCTGTCGGTGCCGGTCTCGTCGAGCGGTGTCGCCGACGTCGGCCTCACCAGTGACAGCGGGACCGCCGCGGTGCCGTCGCCGGAACAGATCGAGCTGCTCGTCTCGCAGCTCGCGTGGACGCTCCAGCAGGACCCGACCGTCAAGCGGTTCCGCGTCTCCATCGACGGCCGTTCCCTGCAGCTGCCCAACGAGGCCGAGTTCAGCGTCGACCACGGTCACCAGTACGCGCCGTACGTCGCCGGGTCGAGCACCCAGCTCTTCGGCCTCGCGGACGGCCGGATGGTCGGCGGCAGTGCGCAGAACCTGGTGCCGGTGACCGGTCCGTTCGGTCTGCCGGACCAGAGCCTGCGGACCGTCGCGCCGGACCTGCGGGCCGAGCAGGTCGCGGGCGTCTCGCTCACCGGGACCACCCTGTCGCTGGGGTCGGTCAAGGACAACGGCGAGGAGCCCAGGGACCTGATCACCACGGGGGAGGACCTGCTGCGTCCGGCCTGGGACTTCAACGGTCGGCTGTGGGAGGTGGACCGACGCAAGGACGGCGCGATCGTCTACGCCCTCGACAAGCGGACGGGCGAGATGGTGCCCCTCCACGTCGACGGCATCACCGATGAGGACGTGAAGCACTTCCTGATCTCGCGCGACGGCTCGCGGCTGATCGCGGTCATCCGGCAGGACGCCGAGGACGACTCGATCGTGGTGAGCAGGATCCTCTCCACGGGTGATGGCCAGGTGGTGGGTGCGCTCTCCGCGGAGGACATCACCGATCCCGACAACCTGGAGGGCCAGATCCGGGACATCGTCTGGCGCTCGTCGACCAGCATCGCCGTGCTGCAGCCGGTCACCCACAACCTCTTCCAGGTGCGCAGCGCGTCGGTCGACGGCGCCAGCACCGCCGACTCCCCGTCGGTGATCGACGAGCCGGTCATCGGCCTGGTCGGCACGCCCGTCGACGGCGAGCCGATCTACGCCCTCACCCGGTCCGAGACCCGCACCGCGCTGGCGAACCTGGCAGGCCCGCGTGGCGAGCGGCTCGAGATCGACCCACGAGTCACCATGCTGGCCTACGTCGGGTAGGACCGCCTCGAGCGTCTGGGGGTCGCTGCCACCGCCGCGATCCGCACGACCTCGAGGCCGGCCGCCTCGAGCGCGCGCTGGGCCTCGCGCGCCGTCGAGCCGGTGGTGAGCACGTCGTCACAGACCACCACCCGCACCTGAGGATGGCGCCGCAGCAGTCGACGCGCCGCAGAGCCCCTGACACGCATCGATCCGGCGAGGTTGACCGCCCGCTGGCTCGCGTCGAGCCCCGCCTGGTCGGCGACGCGGGCAGTCAGCCGGAGCAGTCGCCGCGTCTGGACGTCGAAGGCTCCGCTCCTGAGCTGTCGCCCCGCCCGCACGGTGATCGTGTGGGTGGGGTCGTGGCCGCGCGCCCGCACGGTCCGGGGCCGGGACGGGACCGGGACGAGCACGACGGGGCTCCCGCGAGGCAGCTCGTCGGCCACCGCGGCCGCGAGCAGCCGGGACAGGGGCACGGCCAGCCCCAGCAGCCGCCGCTCCTTGAGCCCGAGCACCATCGACCGCAGCGTGCCGGCGTAGACCCCGGCCGCCCACGGCTCCGCCATCCCCGCCGGCACCGGCGTGGGCCATGACGGCGCCGCTGCGTCGGGAAGCCCGGCCCGGCAGTGCGGGCACAGCAGCCGGCCGGGCCGCGCGCAGCCCACGCACGATCCGCCCAGCAGGAGGTCGATGGCTCCGTCGAGCACGCTCTCGGTCATGTGACCACAAGACCTGCTGGCGCCGACCCATGGTGTCGTGCCCGAGCGCACCGGTGGAGAACGGCGCGGCGTCGGGTGCCTGTGGACGGTTCGTGGACACTCGAGGGAGTCCCGCCGGGTCACGGGCCGGCTCATGGCGAAAACTCAGGCGATCGCCTTCCGTGCCCACCATCGGCCGACTAACGTCTCTGTATGGAGTCCACCCGAGGACGCAGAGCCCGGGGGACCTCCCGGGCTCTTCCCGTTCTCGGCCGGTTCCAGATCTGAAGCCGAACGCCGATACGGGAGGTTCACATGGATGTTGTGGTCACCGGACGACACTGCGAGATCACCGACAGGTATCGCAGTCACGTCGAGGAGAAGCTGGCCCGGCTCGAGAAGCACGACCACCGCATCATGCGGGTCCAGGTGGAGGTCGACTGCGAGCCCAACCCACGCCAGCGTGACCGCGCCGTCCGCGTCGAGCTCACGGCGTTCTCCAAGGGCCCGGTGATCCGTGCCGAGGCCGCGGCCGCGGACAAGATGGCCGCGCTCGACATGGCGCTGGACAAGATGGCGGCGCAGATGCGGCGCGCTGCAGACCGGCGGCGGGTCCACCACGGCCGTCACGCCCCCGTCTCGGTCGGCCAGGCGCTGGCCGACGTCGAAGAGGCCACGGAGCCTGTCGCCGAGGAGCAGGTCCACGACCGCGAGGTCGGCCCGATCGCCGTCACCGGCGACGGTCCGCTGGTGGTGCGGGAGAAGGTCCACCCGGCGACCCCGATGACGTTGGACCAGGCGCTCTACGAGATGGAGCTGGTCGGGCACGACTTCTACCTGTTCGTGGACAAGGAGAACGAGCGGCCCTCGGTCGTCTACCGCCGCCGGGGCTACGACTACGGCGTGATCGCGCTCGACCTGACGTGAGCTGGTGGGCCCCGGGCGCCCACACCTGAGGGGGTGGGCCCCAGGGGACCCGTCCGGCGGCTCTACCTAGTCCGGGTTGGCCCATGTGGGTCATCCCGGGGGCTGGTCGTATGCCCCGTACGTGCCCGTCGTACCGCCCACTCGTGTCATGATGCGCGGGTGGTGGACACAAAGCACGGGGAGCCGGAACCCATTCGGGTGCTGGTCGTCGACGACCAGGAACTCTTCAGGCGCGGGCTCACGATGCTGCTCGCGGCCGAGACCGGTGTCGAGGTGGTGGGCGAGGCCGGAGACGGCCTGGAGGGCACCAGCCTGGCGGCGACCGCCGCGCCTGACGTGGTGCTCCTCGACATCCGGATGCCCAAGCGATCGGGCATCGAGGCCTGCCTCGCGATCAAGGAGGCCGTCCCCTCGGCCAAGATCATCATCCTCACCGTCTCCGACGAGGAGGCGGACCTCTACGAGGCCGTCAAGAGCGGCGCCTCCGGCTACCTGCTCAAGGACTCCTCGATCGAGGAGGTCGCCCAGGCGATCCGCGTCGTGGCCGACGGCCAGTCGCTGATCAGCCCGTCGATGGCGGTCAAGCTGATCGATGAGTTCAAGCAGATGTCGCGCCCCGAGCGCGAGCACGTCCCCGGACTGCGGCTCACCGACCGCGAGCTCGAGGTGCTCCGCCTGGTCGCGAAGGGCATGAACAACCGCGAGATCGCCCGCGACCTGTTCATCTCCGAGAACACCGTCAAGAACCACGTGCGCAACATCCTCGAGAAGCTCCAGCTGCACTCGCGGATGGAGGCGGTCATGTACGCCGTGAAAGAGAAGCTGCTCGACCTGCCTGTAGTTGTCGCTCGCGGCGAGCTACGGACAGGGCACTGTCCGCTGCTTACCCGGCGAGCTTCGGCCCCGTCCGCGACGACGCTCGCTGCGCTCGCGAGCGCCTGGCTCGCTGCGCTCGCACCGGCGCTGTCGTCGCGGCCACCAGGCCGATCGCCGGGCGCGCGCGCTTCGCGCGCAAAGACCGGGTCGCTGCGCTCCCGCCGCGTCCACATTGCGTCGGCCGCAGGTAGGTGCCTCACCCGCCCCGGTCGTTGCAGGCGGGGTGGGTGCGTGGCGCCGGAGCCGAGCGCAGCACTCAAAGGTGACCATGGTCCGATCTGCGGAGCGAGCGCAGCGACCCGGTCTGGCGGGCGAAGCTCGCGCGGCTGCGATCGGCTCCGCGCCGCTCGACTGCGCCCGAGCTGAGCGCAGCTGGTGCGTGGTTGCTTGCGCAGCGGCAGCGAGGGTCGCCGCTGGTGGGGCCGAACTGGCGAGCGGCGAACAGCGCTGTCGGCACCCTCTGGTTGAGTTCAGCCCGTGGTGGACCACCTGAGCCAGAAGCAGGCACGCCGGATCGCGCTCGCCGCCCAGGGGTTCCTCGACCCTCGCCACACCACACCCACCATGCGGACCTTCGCCCGCACGCTGGAGCGGACCGGCGTGCTGCAGGTCGACTCGGTCAACGTGCTGCAGCGGGCCCACTACATGCCGCTGTTCTCGCGGATGGGCGCCTACGACCCGGCGCTGCTGACCCGGGCCGCGGAGAAGAAGCCGCGCCGCCTGGTCGAGTACTGGGCGCACGTGCAGGCGCTGATGCCGGTGGAGCTGTGGCCGGTGATGCAGCACCGGATGGCCCACTACCGGGCCCAGCGCGGCAAGTGGTGGCAGGACGTGGACGACAACGTCGCCGAGCGGCTCCTCGCCGAGGTCTCCGCCCGGGGAGCCAGCACCGCCCGCGGGCTCGACGACGGTGCGCCGCGCGACAAGAAGCACTGGGGCTGGAACTGGTCGGAGGCCAAGAAGGCCCTCGACTTCCTCTACATGTGCGGTGACCTGGCCGTCGCGGGCCGCAACAGCCAGTTCGAGGTGATCTACGACCTCCCCGAGCGGGTGATCCCGGCGTCGGTCCTGTCCCTCCCGACACCGACCCGGGCGGAGGCCGATCTCGAGCTCGTACGCCGGGCCGCGGCGTCCCACGGCGTGGCGACGGTGCGGTGCCTGGCCGACTACTACCGGATGAAGGCCGAGGAGGTGAAGCCCGCCGTCGACGTACTCGTCGAGGAGGGCGTGCTCGAGCCGGTGGCGATCGAGGGCTGGAACCGCCCGGCCTACCTCCATCGCGATGCGCGGCGGCCGCGCAAGGTGGAGGCGCGGGCGTTCCTGTCCCCCTTCGACCCCGTCGTGTGGCTGCGGGAGCGCAGCGAGAAGCTCTTCGACTTCCACTACCGCATCGAGATCTACACCCCGGCCGACAAGCGGGTGCACGGCTACTACGTGCTGCCCTTCCTCCTGCGCGACGAGATCGTGGCCCGGGTCGACCTCAAGGCCGACCGCAAGGTCGGCCGCCTGGTGGTCAAGTCTGCGTGGGCCGAGGACGGCGCCCCCGAGGACACCGCGGACGAGCTCTCGGCCGAGCTCCGCGAGCTGGCCGCCTGGCTCGGCCTCGACGACATCACGGTCGAGCCGAAGGGCGACCTGGCGCCGCAGCTCCGTCCCTGACCACTCCCTCGATCAGGTCCGCGCCCGTGCTCGCGCCGGGCAGGGCACGGACGGCCGCACCCAGCCGCGCCGCCGCAGCCCGGTGCGGGCCGTCCACGAGCAGCCCCTCGACCGCCGCCCGGATCTTCTCCGGCGAGGACCGGCGCCCCATGGTCCGCCCGGCGCCCGCCTGCTGGACCGCCCTGCCGATGTAGGGCTGGTCGGTCATGGAGTCCATGGGGAGGACGAGCAGGGGCAGGTCGTGGGCCAGCGCGACCATCGTGGTCGCGTGACCTCCGTGGCCCACGACGAGGGACACCTCGGGCATCACGTCGGCGTGGGGGAGCCAGGAGTGCAGCTCGACGTTGCCCGGCACCCGCAGCCGCGTGGCGTCGACGGCCGGGCCCGTGGTGGCGACGACGCGCGCGTCGAGCGGGGCGACCGCGTCGAGGACCCGCTGCCACGTGGGGAGGAGTCCCTTGAACGCGAACGTGCTCAGGCTGACCAGCACGGTCGGACGGGCCGGACGGGCGGGGGACCCGACGACGACCGGGCCTGTGTGCACGACGTGCGGTGCGGCGCGGTCGAGGTCGGGGATCGTGGCTGCCATCAGCGGTTGAGCCGCGTCGAGGAGGTCGAGCGCGTTCAGGCCGCGCAGGCGGAGCATCAGTCCCATCGGACCGCGGGCGAGCCTGCGCCAGCAGACGTCGAACGAGTGCTCCAGGGCGACGTACGGGCGGCCGGACGCGCGCAGGGCCGCCATGACCCCGAACAGCAGGGTGTCGACCACGACGACGTCCGCGGGTCTCGCCGCGAGCTCCTGCACCACGTCGGCTCCCATCGCGCGGTCGCCGAACGTGGCCAGGATCGCCATCGGGGAGGCCGGCTCCAACGACTGGAAGGGCCGGGCCGTGGGGTAGGCACGGAACTCGAGGCCCTTGTCCGCGAAGCCCGCAGCCTGGCGCTCGTGCCCGACGAAGCGGACCTGATGACCTCGGGCCTCGAGCTCCCGCGCGATGCCGACGGCCGGCGGCACGTTGCCGCCGCCGTCCCAGGTGACGAAGAGGATCTCGGCCATGGTCAGTGCTCCTTGTCCAGCAGGGCCTGAACGAGCGCATGCATGCGCTGTTCGGTGACGGCCCGGGAGTGCCCGCGGTCGAGGCGGAGCAGCTTCCAGGTGTAGACGTCGGTGGCGACCACCAGCAGGTCGAGCACGGCGTCGTCCGCGGTGGCCGGGGCGAAGGCGTCGCGAACCCACTCGCGGTGCATGGACCTGCCGCGGTCGGTGGCTGCCCGGGCGAACGTGTCGTGGTCCTCCTGGGCGAGCATCAGGAGTGCCGTGCGGCCACGGCTCTCGTAGTGGTCGACGACGATGCGCACCGCGGTCTCGGGGTGACCGCCCGGAGCGCGACGCTCGTCCTCTGTGTCGACCATCGCGACCTCCATCGAGGCGGCCAGCAGGCTCTCGCGGCTGCCGAACTGGCGCAGCACCGTCTTCACGCTGACTCCCGCCCGCTCGGCCACCGCGTCGAGGGTGAGGTCGACGAAGAGCCGCTCTCCGGCCAGCGCGATCGCTGCGTCGATGATCCGGCGGCGGGTGACCTCGGCGGTCGCGGCGCGAGCGGTCATGGAGTAGGCGCGAGTGGTTTTCATGTCCATCACAGTGGACATCAATATTCAATTCGTGTCAACCATCAGGGACGTGAAATGGGGCAGGCCCCGCGTCGAGGAACGCTCCCGACCTCTCGCCCGTTACGATGAACGAGGCGCTCGCCGCGCCCCGTGTGCGCCTTCCGCGCCGCCCGACGTACCCCGACTTCAGGAGTCACCGCACCGTGCCTGCCATCCTCGACAAGCTCCTCCGCATCGGCGAGGGCAAGATCCTGCGTCAGCTCGAAGGCATCTCGCAGGCCGTCAACGCCATCGAGGCCGACTTCGTCGCGATGAGCGACGAGGAGCTCCGCGGGATGACCGATGAGTTCCGGGAGCGGCTCGGGAAGGGCGAGAGCCTCGATGACCTGATGCCCGAGGCGTTCGCCACGGTGCGCGAGGCCGCCCGCCGCGTGCTCGGCCAGCGTCACTTCGACGTCCAGGTCATGGGTGGCGCCGCGCTCCACCTCGGCAACATCGCCGAGATGAAGACCGGTGAGGGCAAGACCCTGGTCTCGACCCTCCCCGCCTACCTCAACGCGCTGGACGGCAAGGGCGTCCACGTCGTCACGGTCAACGACTACCTCGCGAAGTTCCAGTCCGAGTGGATGGGCCGCGTCCACCACTTCCTGGGGCTGACCGTCGGCGTGATCCTGCCCGAGATGCGTCCCGACGAGCGCCGCGTGGCCTACAACGCCGACATCACCTACGGCACCAACAACGAGCTCGGGTTCGACTACCTGCGCGACAACATGGCCGGCTCCATCGAGGAGTGCGTCCAGCGCGGCCACAGCTTCGCCGTCGTCGACGAGGTCGACTCCATCCTCATCGACGAGGCCCGCACGCCGCTGATCATCAGCGGCCCGACCCAGGACGAGGTGAAGTGGTACGGCGAGTTCGCCACGATCGCCAAGGGGCTGGAGCGCGACGTCGACTACGAGGTCGACGAGAAGAAGCGCACCATCTCGGTCCTCGAGCCGGGCATCACCAAGGTCGAGGACCACCTCGGCATCGAGAACCTCTACGAGTCGGTCAACACCCCGCTCATCTCCTTCATGCACAACTCCGTCAAGGCCAAGGAGCTCTTCCACAACGACAAGGAGTACGTCGTCATGGACGGCGAGGTGCTCATCGTCGACGAGCACACCGGCCGGATGCTCGCGGGGCGCCGCTACAACGACGGGCTGCACCAGGCGATCGAGGCCAAGGAGGGCGTCCAGGTCCGCGAGGAGTACCAGACCCTCGCCACGATCACGCTCCAGAACTACTTCCGCCTCTACGAGAAGCTCTCCGGCATGACCGGCACGGCGATGACCGAGGCGTCGGAGTTCGACAAGATCTACAAGCTCGGCGTGGTCCCGATCCCGACCAACAAGCCGATGGCGCGCGTCGACAACGCCGACCTGGTCTACCGCACCGAGGAGGCCAAGTACGACGCCGTCGTCGAGGACATCCGCGAGCGCAACGCCAAGGGCCAGCCGATCCTGGTCGGCACCGTCTCGGTCGAGAAGTCCGAGCACCTCTCGCAGAAGCTGACCAAGCTCGGCGTCCCCCACTCGGTGCTCAACGCCAAGCAGCACGCCGACGAGGCCAAGGTCGTCGCGATGGCCGGCCACCGGGGCGCGGTCACGGTGGCCACCAACATGGCCGGCCGAGGCACCGACATCATGCTCGGCGGCTCGGTGGAGTTCCTCGCCGACCAGGAGCTGCGGGGCCGCGGCCTCGACCCGGTCGAGCACGCCGAGGAGTACGAAGCCGCCTGGCAGGGCACGCTCGACAAGGTCAAGGAGCAGGTCGCCCGCGACCACGACGAGGTGCGCGACCTCGGCGGCCTCTACGTCGTCGGCACCGAGCGCCACGAGTCGCGCCGGATCGACAACCAGCTGCGCGGTCGCTCCGGCCGCCAGGGCGACCCGGGCGAGTCGCGGTTCTACCTCTCGCTGCAGGACGAGCTCATGCGGCTGTTCAAGTCCGACTGGGTCGACCGGGTGCTCCAGGTGCTCAAGATCCCTGACGACGTCCCGATCGAGAACAAGCGGGTCACCAACGCCATCGCCAACGCGCAGGGCCAGGTCGAGTCGCAGAACTTCGAGTCGCGCAAGAACGTCCTGAAGTACGACGACGTGATGGACCGCCAGCGCAAGGTGATCTACAGCGAGCGTCGCGAGGTGCTCGAGGGCGCCGACATCGAGGAGCAGGTCCGCACCTTCATCGACGACGTCGTCGTCGGCGTCGTCACCGCTGCCACCCAGGAGTTCGCGGAGGAGTGGGACCTCGAGCAGCTGTGGACCGACCTCAAGCAGATCTGGCCGGTCTCCCTGGATCTCAAGGAGATCGAGCGCGAGCACGGCGGCGCGGCCAACGTCGACCGGGACGAGCTGATCACCGAGCTCCAGAAGGACGCCCAGGCGGCCTACGACAACCGCGAGGCCGAGGTCGGCGAGGAGGTCATGCGCGAGCTGGAGCGGCGCGTGCTGCTGTCCGTGCTCGACCGCAAGTGGCGAGAGCACCTCTACGAGATGGACTACCTGCGCGAGGGCATCTACCTGCGTGCCTACTCCCAGCGCGACCCCCTCGTGGAATACCAGCGCGAGGGCTTCGAGATGTTCGCCGCGATGATGGACAGCATCAAGGAGGAGGCCGTCGGCTTCCTGTTCAACCTCGAGGTCGCCGTCGATGACGACGAGGACGACGAGGAGGAGCTCGAGGTCAACGAGCCTCTGCGGCGCGTGATCGGCGACTTCGTGTCCGACGACGCCGACGGCGCCGACGACCCGGACGCCGTCGACGCCGACGACCCGTTGATCGCCTCCGGCCCGTCCGAGCAGCCCAACGAGGAGCTCGAGTCGCCGGCCGCAGCCTTCGTCCGCTCGCCCCAGATCCGCGCCAAGGGGCTCCAGCAGACCCGGCAGCCACAGAACCTGTCCTACTCCGCTCCCTCCGAGGACGGTGAGGCCGAGGTCAAGGGGAGCACGGCGACCGCGGCCGACGACCCGTTCGCCAAGGTGGGCCGCAACGCGCAGTGCCCCTGCGGCTCGGGGAAGAAGTACAAGATGTGCCACGGCCGGCCGGGCGGGCCCACCGGGCTCACCGCCCGCGCGGCCGGCGGCTGACCTGCTCCTCCGACGTACGGCGACGGCGCCTCACCGCATGCCCCGAGGCGCCGTTGTCGCGCGGAGACCTCCCCGTGTCCCAACCGTGACCCTGCGGAACTAGTGTCCCCGCACCGGACGATGAGCGCATCAGGCGCCGGGAGCGATGCTCCACTCGCATGTCCGGCTGGCTTCGGCATCGCCGCGGAGTGCGTGCTCGGGGTGCGGTGATGATCTGCGGAACGTTGGGTGCGGGGCACCAGCCCCGGCCACTCGATCGGTGGGGAAGGGGTCGGCCGTGTGGAGCAGGGTGCGCCACCGCCGACTCCAGGCACTCTCGCTCCTGGCCCTGGCCACGCTCCTCACGACGTGCGCGTGCCTGGGCCCGCTCTACCAGCGGGCGATGGAGCAGGCCCTGGCCGGCTCGGTGGTCACCCACGCCTCGCCGGAGTCGAGGGCGCTCCGGCTGGACTCCAACGACCTCGCCGCCAGCGAGCTCGAGGGCATGCTGCCGTCCGGTCTCGACCGCTACTTCGCCGCACCCGTCGTCTCGAGCAACGTCCCCATCAGCGTGCGGCTGCCTGACGACAGCCAGTCCGTGGTCACCCGGCTGTACGCCGTCGAGGGGGCCTGCGAGCACCTCGAGCTGGTGACCGGCCGCTGTCCGACCGCCTCGGGCGAGGTGATGGTGAGCGGCCCGGACGCGGAGACGAACGGCTGGACCGTCGGCAGCGCGGTCGACTTCACCGAGCACCTCGAGCGGTCGCTCTTCCCAGAGCTGGGGGAGGGCACCCTGACCGTGGTCGGCGTCTACCGACCGCTGCCGGAGAGCGACGACTGGTTCGGTGCTCCACTCGTCGGGAGGGCGGGCACGGTGATCCCCGAGGTCGGCTTCGCCACCGACGACTGGGTCACCGCACCGGCGAGCATGACCACGTCGCCGCCGACCGCCTGGCACCAGATCTCGAGCTCCGTGGCCTGGCCGTTGGACACGGACGCGGTCGACCACGACTCGCTGCTGAAGATCGGGCCGGAGGTCGACGCGCTGCGGCGGGAGACGCTGGAGACCTCGAGCCCGTTCCGGGTTCTCGTCGTCACCGACCTCCCCCGGATGAGCGAGCGGGTCGCGGAGGGCAGCGAGCAGGGCCGGACGACGGTCGTCGTCCTGATCGTCCAGCTCCTGGTGCTGGTGGCCGTGGTGCTCTGGATGGTGCTCGTCGGGGCGACCGACGACCGCCGGGCAGAGGTCGCGCTGGCGCGGCTGCGAGGACGGGGTCGGCTGGGCGCTGCGGCGTACCTCCTCGCGGAGCTGCTCCCGCTCACCCTCGCCGGCGTCGCGGCGGGAGTGCTCGCCTCGCCGTTCGTCATGGCCCTGGTCGCCAAGGTCGTCTTCCCGGTCCCCGTGCCGCTCGAGGTGACCGGCGGCGCGGTGCTGGCCGCGCTGGGGGCCGTGGTCACCGTGCTCGTGGTGGTGCTCGCTGCGGCTCGCCGGGCCGTGCGCGAGCCCGTCGACTCGCTGCTCCGCGCCGTCCCTGCCCGGCACACGGCGACCGGCGCGGGGGTGGCGGAGATCGCCCTGGTCGTCTTCTCGCTGACCGCGGTGGTCGCGCTCGTCACCGGGAACCTCGAGGGGCCACTGGCCACGCTTGCGCCCACGCTCCTGGCCGTCGCGACCGGGCTGATCCTGGGCCGCGCGCTGGGCCCGGTGACCAGGTTCGTCTCGGGGCGGCTCCTCAGGAGCGGTCGCGCGGTCGCCGCGGCCGGCATCGTCAACGCCGTACGCCGTCCGGGAGCCCGCCGGGTCCTGGCCATGGTGGTCGTGGCCACGGCCCTCCTCGCGTTCTGCGTGGACGCGATGATCACCGGCCAGCACAACCGGCAGAGTGCGGCGGAGCAGCTCAACGGCGCGAAGTACTCGCTGTCCGTCCAGTCGACCCTCGGCCCCACCGACCTCGTGGCCGCGCTGGCGGCGGTCGACCCGGACCACCAGCACCTCACGCCCGTCGTGACCACCACCAACAACGGCTCGCAGACGGCGCCCACCGTGGCGGTCGACCCCGTGGCGTTCCCGCGGGTCGCCCACTTCCCGCTGTCACGGCCCGGCAGGGGCGACTGGGACGCGATCCTGGCGCCGCAGGTCGCGCCGCTCGTGGTGACCGGCGAGACCGTCGACGGGACGGTCGCGTCCACCGACTTCCGGATCACCGGCCCGTCCAGGAAGCGGCTCGACGAGCTGCAGGTCAGCCTGCAGCTGCTGGACGTGGAGCAGAGCACACGGACGGCCGACCTGTCCGTCATCCCGGTCAAGGACGGGGCCGTGTCGTTCAGTGCACCCCTGCCGTGCGCCGAGGGGTGCACGGTCACCGGGATCGGCGTGCGGGCGCCGATCGGCAGCCAGATCGAGGGCACCGTGGTGCTGCGCGACCTCACCGTCGACGGCCAGCCGTTCTCGCTCGGCACCCCGAAGGAGTGGCGGCGCGTGAGCGACGACAGCTCCACCGTCATCCCTGCGACTGACCCGGCCGGCAACGTCGGCGTCCTCGTCTCGTCGGAGGCGGCGACGCCCCCGGTCATGCTCAGCACCTGGGTGCCGGATCCGGTCCCGACCCTGGTCTCCGGCGACGAGACGGGCGTCTTCACGGCCCCCGGCCCCGAGGGCCAGATCGACCTGGTGACGGCCGGGACGCTGCCGCGCGTCCCCGGCTCGCGGCTGGGCTCCAGGGTCATCGACCTGGAGGGCGTGCTGCGCCGGCCGGAGAGCGACGGCGGCAACATCTCCGTCGAGGTGTGGTCCGACGACGCCGGCGCCCTCGCGCGGGCGGAGACCGAGCTCCAGAAGCGGGGCGCGACGCTGGGGGAGGTGACCACCATCGACGACGTCCGCACGGAGCTCGACGCCTCGCCCGCCGCGTGGAGCCTCGCGCTCTCGGTCCTCGTGGGTGGGGCGGGCGTGCTGGTGGCGATGCTGGTGATGATCGTGGCCACGGCCACCACCTGGCGGTCGAGGGCCACCGACCTCGCCGCGCTCCGGATGGCCGGGCTGCCCACCGGGTCGCTCCGCCGCCTGGAGCTGCTGGGCCAGCTCCCGGTCGTCGTGGTCGGCGCGCTGGCAGGGGCTGCCTGCGGCACCGTTGCCGCCGTCCTGGCCCTGCCCGACGTACGCCAGTTCACCGAGCCGCCCGAGGTCGACACCACCGACTTCTCGACGCCCTGGGCGGCGGTGCTGGTCGCAGCACTCGTGGCTCTGCTCGTGCTGTCCGCCCTGGCCGTCGCCGCCTCGCGATGGACCGCTCGCCGCGCGCGGCTGACCCGGATCCGGGAGGTGGTGTGATGGTCACCGAGCTCACGCTGGCGCCGGCGGCGACCGGACCGCGCGGCCTTCCCGTGCGGACCCGCGGGCTGGTGCACGTCTACCGCGGCGAGGGTCGTGACGTCGCTGCCCTCTCCGGCGTCGACCTCACCGTGCGGGCGGGGGAGATGATCGCGCTTCTGGGGCCGTCCGGTGCCGGCAAGTCGACGCTCCTCTCGCTCCTGGCCGGCCTGTTCCGCCCGACCGCCGGCAACGTCCTCATCGGCGACCTCGACCTCACCACCGCCGTGCAGCGCGAGCTCGACACCCTGCACGCCACCGACGTGTCGCTCATGCTCCAGGGCGCCGGGCGCAACCTGCTGCCCTTCCTCACCGCGAACGAGAACATCGCCTTCGCCCAGCAGGCGGCCCGCGGCCTGAGCTCCGGCGATGACCGACTGCCGTCCGCGCCGACCGTGCTGGGCATGGTCGGCCTCGGCGACGAGGGGGACACCTCGCTCTCCGCGCTGACCCCTGGTCAGCTCCAGCTCGTGACCCTCGCCGTGGTGCTCTCGACGGGGCCGGGGCTGCTGCTGGCCGACGAGCCGACCAGCGCGCTGGACCACGGAGCCCGCGACCGGGTGCTGGCGGCACTGGCGAAGGTCAACCGCGAGCTCGGCACCACGGTGGTCGTCGTCACCCACGACAGGGACGTGGCCCGCTGGATGCCGCGGACCGTGACGATCCGCGACGGCCGGATCGGTGGCGAGGGCCGCTCGGGCGAGGAGTACGCCGTGGTCACCGCCGACGGGTTCCTGCCGCTGCCTGCGCACGCGCTCGAGCTGCTGCCGCCCGGCACACTGGTGCGCCTCGAGCTCGAGGACGGCGAGTACCGGCTCCGCGTCGAGGGAGAACGATCGTGAGGACCACCCCGCGACACCGCGACGGAGGCGACTCAGGCGAGGGAGGGCTGTTCTCGCAGGCGCCGCCCCCTCAGGACCTGGGCCTGGTGCTGGAGACGGTGGAGGTGAGGTACGGCGGGCTCGTCGCCCTCGCGACGCTGTCCCTGACGGTGCCGGCCGGGCGCATGCTGGCCATCACCGGCCCCTCGGGAGCGGGCAAGACGTCGCTGCTCTGGCTCATGGCGGGCGCGCTGGAGCCGGACCGCGGGACCGTCCAGGTGAACTCGACCCCCGTGGGCGGTCGGCCGGAGGCGGCGGCCCGCGGCATCGTGCTCGTGCCGCAGGGCAACGGGCTCGCCGCTGTGCTGACGGCGCACGAGAACATCGTGGTCCCGCTGCTGGACAGCGGGGTGCCGCCCGTCGAGGCGGACAGCCGGGCGCTCGAAGCGCTCGAGGTGGTGGGGCTCGCGGAGTGGGCCCAGCACCTGGTCGAGGAGCTCTCCGGAGGGCAGCAGCAGCGGGTCGCGGTGGCCCGCGCGCTGGCCGCGCGGGCCTCGGTGCTGCTGGCCGACGAGCCGACCAGCGACCTCGACGGCAGCAACCGGGAGATCGTGCTGACCGCGCTGCGCGCCGCCGCCGATCGCGGGGCGGTCGTGGTGCTGGCCACCCACGACCCCGAGGCCGCCGCCGCCGCTGATGGCGAGCTCGCGCTGGACTCCGGTGAGGCCACCTGGGTGCGCTCGCTGCCGTAGGACCGGCGTCAGGCGAACTCCATCGCGCTGCACAGCCAGCGTTCGCCACGCTTCTCGAAACGCAGCGCCAGCGCGCGCGACCTGGCCCCGTAGCGCACCCGCGCGCTGGCCTCGGCGACCCCGTCGCTCACGAAGCTGGCGTGCACGCTCACCACGTGCGGCCGGACGGGCTGCACCCGGCCGGCGCCGGGCTGATGGCCGCCGGCGCGCGCCACGAGCAGCGCGCGGCGCTGCAGGTCGGCGTAGACCGTCCTGGTGGTCCACCGCAGCAGCTGGCTCGCGGGCCGGTCGCCTCCCACGATCTCGACGCTGGCCTGGACGAAGCGGTGCACCCACAGCTCGAGCCGACCACGGTGGCTCGGGTCGATGGGGACCACGTCGGCCGAGGGGCGGGGCGCCGTGAGCGCTCGTAGGTCCGGCAGCTCCGGTGGCGCGTGCCGCGGGCTGAGGTCGAGCGCGAGCGTGCCCTGCACCGAGGCGACAGGGACGCAGATGGGGGTGACCGATGCTCCTCCTCCGGGATCCCCTCGGCGTGGTCCGATGGAGGAGCGCAGCGGGGCAGACGGAGAGCGTCGTGGGGTGGCATTCATCTCTTCTCCTTCGTGAGCCTCAGGACCTGGCCGGGCCGGATCAGGTCGGGATCGGGGCCGATGACGTCGCGGTTGCGGCCGTAGAGGTCGTGCCAGCCGTCGCTCACCTGCCGGTCCGTCGCGGGCGCGGGCAGGCGGTGCTCGGCGAGCCCCCACAACGTGTCGCCGGGGCGTACGACGAGCGCGCGCTGCCGCGGGTGGGCCGGGCCCTCGGCGCGCTCCGGGAGCGGCAGACCGGACAGCGGGTCCGACGAGTGGTCAGACGATGGATCAGACGATGGATCAGACGGAGGGTCGGACCTCGGGCCGTCGGATGCGGCGTGGGCCGGCGCGGTCAGGGCACTGGCCAGCACCACCCCGCAGGCCGTCAGCGCCAGTCTGCGCACTCCGGAGTGCGTCGCACCGGTCGCCCCGCGCCAGGCGTCGGCCACACCGGCCATGCCCTGCAGCCACGCCCAGCCGGCGGCCACGACCAGCGCGCCGAGGCAGAGGTCGACCAGGCCCTCGTCAGGCGTGGTCGGCGGCCGGGCGGTGAGCGTGCGGGCCAGCACCGCGACCGCCCCCCACAGGGTCGCGGTGAGGCCCGTGGCCACGGCCAGGCAGCGCGGCCGAGCGGCCGCTACGGCATACATCCCGAGAGTTTCCTTGCATTTGCGTGTGTTTGCTTCACTCAACGCTCGTTCAAGTCATCCGTCAAGGCGTCGTCCACAGCCCTGGCCCGACGTGGCAGGGTCGGGGGCATGTCGTGGGAGGAAGAGCTGTTCGCCTACCTCGACGACCTCGAGGGACAGGCCGCCGCGCTCTACGCCGCCGACCGCGCGCCGGAGCTGGCCGATCGGAGCCGGGCGGAGTACCAGTCCGTCACGCTGGCCACCCGCCTCATGGCCGCGGTCGACCACGACGTGACGCTCGAGCTGGCCGGTGTCGGCGCCGTGTCGGGCCGGCTGTCCCGTGTCGCGACCGGCTGGTGCCTGTTGCGCGGCCCCGGCCAGGACTGGGTGGTCCGGACCGAGGCGGTCGCCGTCGTGCGCGGCGGCTCCGAGCGGGCGGTGCCCGAGCTCGCCTGGCCGGCGGTCGCCAGGCTCGGCCTCGGCGCAGCCCTGCGCCGCCTCGCGGACGCCGCCGAGCCCTGCTCGCTGCACCTCACCGACGGCCGCCGCCACGACGGCACGCTCGTGCGGGTCGGTGCCGACTTCGTCGAGCTCGCCACCGGCGAGCCCGGTCGGCTCGTCCTGGTGGCGCTCACCCACGTCGCCGCCATCCAGTCGCGGCGCTGACATGCGACCGTGGGCGGGCGGGGTGGTGGCGGCGGCGCTGCTGTTGCCGCTGGCGCTGCCCGCCGGCGCGGTGGTTCCCGGCTACGCGCAGCAGATCCTCACGCCCGGGCCCGAGCGGTACGTCGCCCGGACCGGACCCGCCGGCGAGCTGACCGTCCGGGCCAGGCCGCCTCGCCAGGGCGCGGCGCTGGACTGGAACCGTCGCGAGATCCTGGTCCGCCCCGGTGCCCGGCCCTCCCGCGACCAGAGCGTCTGCGCGACCTGGACCGACCAGTCGCGCGACGCGGACCAGCAGGGACTGGCGGTCAGGTTCCGCGCCGGGCCGGGCGATCGTCGTCGTGCGGTCACGCTGACCAAGAACACCTTCGCCGACTACGTGTGGGTCTTCAACCTGCTCTCCTGGGACACCGCCCGCCGGACCAGGGAGGCGTGGCGACCGCTCGGGCAGTTCGACCTCAGCCCCGTCGTCTCCTCGAACCTGCAGCTGCAGCCGTTCCCCTGGCGGGTCTGCCTGCGTGCGAAGGGCAGGCGGGTCGACTTCAAGGTCTGGCTCCCCGACCGTGAGCCAGAGCCGACGTGGACCGACCCGGTGCACGCCCGCTCCGCGACGATGCCGCGGCGGTTCGACAAGCCCGGGCTGCCGGGCTGGTACGTCGGCCACCTCCAGCCGGGCGACCACGTCACCTACACCGACCTCACCACGCGACCGCGCCGGAGGCACTAGGACCCGTCCCCCGTCCCGGGCGGCGCTGGACAACGCCAACTTCCACCACGGAGGGGCAGCCGTGCCCTACCCTCCCGACATGACCGAGGCCAATGACCCCGCTCCCTCCCTGCAACCGGACGCCGTGCCACCGCCACCCCCGCCGGCCGGCGCCGTGCCGGCTCAGCCACCGGCGTACGGCGCAGCGCCGGCCGCCATGCCGGGCACGAGCCCGGGCATGACGCCGATCGGCCAGGTCCGCAGCACCGGGACCTGCATCCTGCTGGCGATCGTGACCCTCGGCATCTACACCTGGGTCTGGTACTTCAAGACGCACGAGGAGATGAAGCAGCACTCGGGCACCGGACTCGGCGGGGCCGTCGCCCTGATCCTCGCGATCTTCGTCGGCTTCGTCCTGCCGTTCCTGACCGCCAACGAGGTCGGCGGGCTCTACGAACGACGGGGCCAGGCCAAGCCGGTCAGTGCCGCGACGGGAGCGTGGATCCTGCTGCCCCTCGTCGGTGCGATCGTGTGGTTCGTCAAGACGAACGGCGCGCTCAACGACTACTGGCGCTCGGTCGGCGCCGAGGGCTGACCAACCCAGCCGCCGACAGCTTCACGCCGCAGCGACACTGGGCGTGCCCGGCATCACGACAGGCGGGCACGCGCAGTGGTCGCCGCATGCCAGGACGGTGTGCACGGCGTGGCCGCAGCGCGGGCAGGGCAGGTCGTGCGAGAGATGCTGCACGCTGGTCTGAACGGTGTCCCACATGGCTGATCGCCTCCTTCACCCACTCCACGAACGAGCGGGGTCGGATGCGACAGGGCGCCGCAGGAAAGCTCAGGTGGCCTCGAGGTCGAACGGCGGCAGCTCGTCGCCCTTGAGCGGCCGAAGCCCCTTCCGCTTCGGGCGGGCGTCGTCCTCGGCGTCGTTCATCGCCTCGATGATGTGCTTGCGCACGATGGTGCGCGGGTCGAGGTCACGCAGCTCGAGGTCGGCGTACTCCGGGCCCAGCTCCTCGCGCAGCTCGTCGCGGGCGGCGTCGGCGAACTGCCGCGCCTTGCGGACCATCTGGCCGGCCTGACGGGCCAGGTCGGGGAGCCTGTCGGGGCCGAAGACCAGCACCGCCACCAGCATGATGACGGCGAGCTCCGGCAGGCCTACTCCGAACACGGAGCGCCGCCGCGGGGGATCACTGGAGCCGGCCGGCGGGCGTGAGCCCGAGCTGCATGCCGGCCAGGCCGCGGTTGCGGCCGGCCAGGGCGTCGGCGATCGAGCGCAGCTCTGCGGCGGCCGGAGCGGTCGGGTGGGACTCGACGATCGGGGTGCCGGCATCGCCACCCTCGCGCAGTGCGACGTCGAGCGGGATCCGGCCGAGCACCGGGACGTCGTAGCCGAACCGGCGCGAGAGCGTGGCCGCCACCCGGTCGCCACCGCCCGATCCGAACACCTCGAGGCGGTGGTCCTCGCCCGTCGCGGCGCAGTGGGGACAGGGGAGGTAGGACATGTTCTCGACGACACCGACCACGCGCTGGTGCATCATCGATGCCATCGTGCCGGCGCGTTCGGCCACCTCGGCGGCGGCCTCCTGGGGTGTCGTGACCACGACGACCTCGGCGCCCGGAAGGTGCTGCCCGAGGGAGATGGCGACGTCACCGGTGCCTGGCGGCAGGTCGAGGAGGAGGACGTCGAGGTCGCCCCAGTAGACGTCGGCGAGCATCTGGACCAGGGCGCGGTCGAGCATCGGACCGCGCCACGCCACGACCTGGTCGCGCCGGGGCTTGAGCATGCCGATCGAGATCACCGACAGGCCCGAGTCGGTCGGCACCGGCATGATCAGGTCCTCGACCTGGGTGGGCTTCGCGTCGGCGACTCCGAGCATGGCCGGCACCGAGTGGCCGTAGATGTCGGCGTCGACGACACCGACCTTGAGCCCCTGGCCGGCCATCGCGAGCGCGAGGTTGACGGTGACCGACGACTTGCCGACGCCGCCCTTGCCCGAGGCGATGGCGAAGACCTTGGTGAGCGACCCGGGCTGCGCGAAGGTGATGTCGCGCTGGGCCTTGCCGTCGTTGAGGAGGTCCTTGAGCCCCGCACGCTGCTCGGCGCTCATCACGCCCAGGGTGAGGTCGACGTCGGTGACCCCGGGCACCGCGCGCACCGCGGTGGTCACGTCGCGGGTGATGGTGTCCTTCATCGGGCAGCCGGACACCGTGAGGAGGACGGTCACCCGCACGACCCCCGGGCCGTCGACCTCGACCGACTCGACCATCCCGATGTCCGTGATGGGTCGCTTGATCTCGGGGTCGTTCACGGTCGCCAGGGCCGCGTGGACCTGATCGAGGAGGGGGCTGCTCATGGTGCTCCAAGGGTAGTCGGGGCCCCAGCAGTCAGCTGCCAGTGCCCTGCGACGTCCGGTTCAGGGCACCTGGGCCTCGTCCTGGTCTTCGGAGCGCTCCGCCCTGCCGGATCGCTCGTCGAGGTCGCTGAGCAGCGTGCGCAGCTCCGAGCGCAGGTAGTCGCGGGTCGCCACCTCGCCGACCGACATCCGCAGCGAGGCGACCTCGCGGGCGAGGAACTCCATGTCAGCGTGCGCCCGCGCGTCGGCCTGGCGGTCCTGCTCCGCGATCACCCGGTCGCGCGCCTCCTGGCGGTTCTGGGCCAGCAGGATCAGCGGGGCGGCGTACGACGCCTGCAGGCTGAGCATCAGGGTGAGGAAGATGAACGGGTAGTCGTCCCAGCGCAGGTCCTGGGGCCCCACGAGGTTCCACACGACCCAGACGACCACGAACAGCGTCATGTAGATGAGGAACTTCGCGGTCCCCATGAACCGCGCGAACTGCTCGGCGAAGACGCCGAACATGTCCGAGTCGTAGGACGGACGCCGGACCAGCTGGCGCCGGGTCTCGCGCGGGGTGTCGAGGCGGGCCCGGCGGGCCCGGACCTCGGGACGCGACTCAGCCACTGCGCACCGCCCGGTCACGCCAGTTCTCGGGGAGCATGTGGTCGAGCAGGTCATCGACGGTCACCGCACCGAGCAGGTGCCCGTTCTCGTCGATCACCGGCGCCGCGACCAGGTTGTAGGTCGCCAGGTGGGCGGCCACGTCGTCGATGGTCGCCTCGGAGCGCAGGCTCTCCATCGAGTCGTCGAGTGCGCCCGCCACGAGGGTCGACGGCGGCTCGCGCAGCAGCCGCTGGATGTGGGCCACACCGAGGAACCGGCCGGTGGGCGTCTCGAGCGGCGGTCGGCAGACGTAGACCAGCGCGGCGAGCGCCGGGGTGAGGTCGGGGTTGCGGACGTGGGCCAGGGCGTCGGCGATGGTGGCGTCGGGCCCGAGGATCACCGGCTCGGAGGTCATCATGGCGCCGGCGGTGTTCTCGACGTAGGACATCAGCCGCTTGACGTCCTCGGCCTCGTCCGGCTCCATCAGCTGGAGCAGCGCCTCGGCGGTCTCGGGCGGCAGCTCGGCGATCAGGTCGGCCGCGTCGTCGGGGTCCATCTCCTCGAGCACGTCGGCCGCCCGCTCGTCGGCGAGGAAGCCGAGGATCTCGACCTGGTCCTCCTCCGGCAGCTCCTCGAGCACGTCGGCGAGCCGCTCGTCGGTGAGCGCCGCCACGACGGCCGAGCGCCGCTCCGGCGGCAGGTCGTGGATCACGCTGGCGGCGTCGGCGGGGCGCAGCTCGTTGAGGGCGTGCAGCAGCCGGGTCGCTCCCTGGGTGGGCTCGGGCCGGGCCAGGCCGGTGACCTCGCCCCACTCGACCACGTGGGTCTGGCCGCGCCGGCGCAGCGCCTTGGCCGGCTCCTGGAGCGCGACCCGGCTGAGCACCCAGTCGCGGTTGCGGGCCTGCTCCATCGCCACGTCGTAGACGGTGCCGTTGATCCCGCTGGTGGTGATCGTGACCTTGCGGTCGAGCAGCTCGCCCATCACCAGGGTCTCGGTGGAGCGCTGCTCGAACCGCCGCATGTTGAGCAGCCCGGTCGTGTAGACCTGCCCGCTGTCGATGTTGGTCACCCGGGTCATCGGCACGAAGATCCGGCGGCGGCCGAACACCTCTCCCACCAGGCCCAGCACCCGAGGCTGGCTGTCCTCGCTGCGGATCGCCACCACGAGGTCGCGCACCTTGCCGACCTGGTCGCCCTGGGGGTCGAAGATCGGCAGGCCGACCAAGCGGGCGGCGTACACGCGGGACGGAGCGGTGCTCATGCCTGTCCCGGGTCCCCGCAGAGGTGTGAGCCACCGGCGCACGGCGCCCCCACCGAGCAGTTTCGTGGGGTGGTCACGCGGCCACGCTACCGGTGGGAGAGGCCGCGACGAGGGAACGGAGCCGGGGTCGGAACCGTCAACAATGGGATGGGGGCCCCGCTCGCGGGGTACCCTGACCCGGCAGGATTTCGACATGCGAGGCCCACCTGGGCCACCGCTGGCAGGCACTTGGGAGGGTCCGTGTCCAAGCACGCGATGCCACGGTCCCAGCGCCTCGGGCGGCTCAAGGCCGCGGCCACCGCGGTCCTGGTCCTCGCCTTCGTCACCCTCTTCGTCGGTGGCGCCACGGGCATGATCGGCTCACGCGACGACGGCGACGGTGACGGCGGTGGTCAGATCGCCGCCGACGTCGGGGCCGCCGCGAAGAGCCCGGACGCCGACCCCGGCGTCGACGACACCGCCTCCCCGGACGCCACTGCGACGACACCCGACGAGCCGACCGAGATCGTCACCGATGTGCCGCCCCAGGACGTCAAGGACTCCAAGAAGCTCAAGCGGTCGCTCGCCTGGCTGCGTCGCGGCCTCGCCGACGAGACGACGTTCCGCGTCGGCACCTTCAACCTCCTGGGCAGCTCCCACACGGCCAAGATCGGCGGCAACAGGAAGGGCTACGCCTCCGGCGCGACCCGGATGGGCATGGCCTACTCGCTGATCAACCAGGCGGATGTCGACGTGATCGGCTTCCAGGAGTTCGAGGAGGCGCAGTACTACCGGTTCCGCTCGCTCGCCGGCTCGCGGTGGGACGTCTACCCCGGAGCCGGCTCCGGGCTCGACCGCGGCTCGATCCGCGACTCGATCGCCTGGCGCACCGATGTCTGGGACCTCGTCGAGGCCAACAGCATCGCGATCCCCTACTTCGGCGGCGACATGATCCGGCGCCCCGTCATCAAGCTGGAGAACAAGGCGTCGGGCCGGCAGGTGTGGTTCTTCAACACCCACAACCCCGCCTCGACGTCCAACCACGGCAACAACGCTCGCTGGCGCGGTGTCGCGGTCGGCATCGAGGTCAGGCTCGCCAACGAGCTCGCCGCCGACGGCACCCCGGTCGTGTTCACCGGCGACTACAACGACCGCGCCGAGGTGTTCTGCCCCATCGTCGGCGGCACCGAGATGGTGGCTGCCAACGGCGGCGGCTACTCCGGAGGCTGCGACACCCCCGCCCACATGGACGTCGACTGGATCTTCGGCTCGGGCATGGAGTTCTCGGGCTTCGTGAGCGCCAGCCGCGGGATCGTGGGCCGGGTCAGCGACCACCCGTTCGTCTACGCCGAGGCCTACATCCCCGAGGAGCCGCTGGGCGGCGTCGCGGGGACCGACCCCTCGGACGGCGCGACGCCGTCCGCCGGCAGCACCGAGGGCTCCGACTCCGAGTAGGCCGGCCGGGTCGTGGGCCGGCCGTGCCCGCAGGACGTCACAGGAGCCGAGCACCTCGGCCCTCGGTCAGTGAGGGCTGGGTGAGGGGTGGCTAGCGCCTGGGCAGGATGGTGGCTGTGGTGGTGGGGTCCGTGGGGGAGGGCGTCGGAGTGGTGGGCGGCGGGGGCGGCGGCAGGATCGGCGCGACGTAGCTGGCGATCCGCGGGGACTGCCGGCCGGTGAACTTCAGCGTGGCGGCGAACAGCGCACGGCGGGCGTCGTAGAGGTTCTCGCGGTCGTAGTTGTGGCCGCCCGGGCAGTTGCCGGCGAGCTGGGGGCAGGTCCAGGCATGGAAGAACAGCATCGGCTCACCGTTCGGCCCGCGGCCGAGGTCGGCCCCGCCGGGCCCGCACAGCCCGCTCTTGCGGCTGTCGACGAGCACCTGCCGGTGCGCGCGCGACCAGTCGGTCAGCTTCGCGGAACGGCGGAAGGTCGTCTTGTAGCTGCACTTGCCGAACTCGCCCTCCGAGCTGAGCAGGACGTACTGGCGGCCGCGGCGCAGCATCGTCGGGTTCTCGATCACGCCTCCGCGGCTGACGAGCTGGGTGCTGCGGCTCCGGCCCTCGGGGCGCCCGCTGCTCGGCAGCTCGACCATGCGGATCGAGGACGGCCGGCCCTGGGTGCGGTAGAGGAGGTAGTGGCGTCCGCGCCGGTCCTTGAAGTAGTCGGGGTCGATCACCCCGCCGCGGGGCATGCCGCGGGGCCGGCGCTTGATCTTGTCGTACGCCGGCGGGGAGACCGCCTGCCTCGGACAGACCAGCGGCTTCTCGTCGGGGACGAACGCCGCCGTCGGGTCGGTGGCCGTGGCGACGCCGATGCAGCGGCCGTCGAGGCCGAGGCCGGCGACCTCGGCGGAGAAGTAGAGGAGCCAGAGGCCGTTGACCTCGACCAGGTCGGAGGCCCAGTAGCGGCCGCTGATCGCCCAGCTCGGCTGCACGGTGAGGGCGGACGGGATGTTCTGCCACGGCCCGCCCGGCTGCGGGGCGTAGGCACGGGGTGCGCCGGGACCGGTCGAGACGGCGATCCAGCCGCCGGGGTAGCGCGCCACCGTGGGGTCGGCCGCGCCGCGGTAGGACAGCACCGGCTGGGCACCCAGGATCCGGTCGCGGAAGGCGGTGAACCGCGCGCCGGCGTTGGCCGCCCGCCGTTCCCGCTGCCGCTCGATCTTGGCGCGCCCAGCCTTGCTGTGGCCGGGGAACCAGCGGGCGTCGACCTTGGAGGCGGACCCCGCCGGCTTGTGTGGTTTTCGTTCCGCAGCCGTGCCGGGAGTCCCCGATGCCACGAGGGTCATCGTGAGGGCCAGGACCAGGCCGATCACCGCCACGGCAGCCACCGACGTCTTGCGAACCAGAGAAATATGCACCCGAAGCCAAGTCGTTCGTCGTCGTTCGTCGTCGTACAGGTCGTCGTTGAGGGGTCACCTCACCATGGGGACGCGGCCCACGCGAAATCGGTTGGGTAGGTCGGAAGGACTAGAGTCGCGGCCCGTGAGTCCCGCCCTGAGTCGCCTCCCGGGACTGGGGTTCCTCGACCGGGTGAGCGACGTGACCGTCGACGCCGACGGCGTCACCGCGCGGGCGCCCCGCGAGACGGTGCTCGACATGCTGGTCGACGGCCGGCGCGTCTACTCGTTCTGGGTCCACCGCGACGGCGAGAAGGTCGGCGCCCGGTGGCGGGTGCCGTGGCCCAAGACGCTGCTGGAGTTCCTCGAGGGCACCGCGCGGTTCACCGTGGTCGTCCACGAGACCGGTGAGAAGGTCTACGACGGCGAGGTCAGCCTCGGCTCGGCGGGCGGCCGGATCGAGATCCTCAACCGCAACGGCCAGCCGCTGAGCCTGGACCGGACCTGGCGCCGGGTCGTCACCTTCGACAGTCGCAGCGACGAGCAGGTCGAGCCGCTCCTCGACGCCATCGACGTCGTGCTGGGTGCGCTGGGCGAGGCCGGCATCGAGGCGTTCCTGGCCTACGGCACGCTGCTCGGCGCCGTGCGCGAGGGCAAGCTCCTGGGCCACGACGGCGACGCCGACCTCGGCTACGTGAGCCACCACACCCACCCGGTCGACGCGATCCGCGAGTCGTTCCGGGTCCAGCGTGACCTGGTGGCGCTCGGCTTCCGGATCACCCGCTACTCGGCGCTCGCGTTCAAGGTCGACGTCGACGAGGGCGACGGCGTGGTCCGCGGCCTCGACGTGTTCGGTGGCTTCCTCATGGACGGCCGCCTCTACCTCATGGGGGAGATCGGGGACCCGTTCGAGGAGTCCTCGATCTTTCCCCTCGGCACCACGACTCTCGAGGGACGGCCGTTCGCGGCCCCGGCCGATCCCGACAAGCTGCTCACGGCCATGTACGGCCCGTGGCGCACGCCCGACCCGGCGTTCAAGTTCTCGCCACCGGTCACCACCGTGCGCCGGCTCAACGGCTGGTTCCGCGGGCTGCGGGTCGGTCGGGCCAAGTGGGACCGCATCTACTCGCGTCGGCAGCAGCCGCTGGCCACCGAGCCGAGCCCGTTCCTGGCCTGGGCGGCCGAGCGCGAGCCGGACGCGGCGACCTACGTCGACCTCGGCTGCGGCCGCGGTTCGGACGTGCTGTGGATGGCCGGCCGTGGGGTCGCCTCGTTCGGACTCGACTTCCAGGCGCGCTCCTACGCCGAGGCCGCGGAGCGGGCCGTGCCCGGCGCGGAGTTCTGGCGCTGCAACCTGCTGGAGCTGCGCGACGTGCTGCCGACCGGCGCCGACCTCGCGCGACGGCCCGGCCCGCGGCTGCTCGTGGCCCGCCACCTCGTGGACACACTCGGTCCCGAGGCACGGCAGAACCTCTGGCGGTTGTCGCGGATGGTCCTGGCCGGAGAGGGAGGCGGCCGACTCCACCTGGAGTTCCTCGTCAGGTTCGGCGACGACGGCTACGCCCGGGAGCTGCACGTGAAACGGCGTCGTCCGCGGCTGCTCGTGGCCGAGCTCGAGCGGGCGGGTGCGACGATCGTGCACCGGGAGACCTTCCGGGTGTCAGACTCGCCGACGGCGTCGAAGGTGGCCCGGCTCATCGTGGAATGGAGGCCAGCGGATGGCTGAGAAGAAGAACCGCGTGGTCGAGCGGCTGCGCTCGACCCGGGCGGGCGAGGCCCTCGACCTGCGGCGCCGGGTCCGGCGGCTCGAGGCCGAGGTCCAGGAGTGCCGCGCCCTGAACATCCGGCTCGCCGAGCTGACCGACATCGTCACCGAGCTGCTGCTGCCCGTCGCCGCCCGCGACGAGGAGAAGCTGGCCGAGCTGCTCGAGAAGTACCGCCAGAGCGTCTGACACCCAGACATGGCCTCGCAGGTCTTCCTCCACATCGGTCTGCCCAAGACCGGCACGACCTACCTCCAGTCGGTGCTGTGGGGTTCCAAGGCCGCGCTGGCCCGCGACGGGTTCCTGCTCCCGGGGCGCGGCCATCGCGAGCATCTCTGGGCAGCGCTCGAGCTGCAGGAGCGGCCCCACCTGGAGCAGCGCCACGCCCAGGCCCCCGGCACGCTGGAGCGGCTGGTCAAGGCGGTCAACCGGCACAAGGGGCCGGCGATCCTCACCCACGAGTTCATGTGCGGCGCCGGCCGGGAGCAGGCGCGCCGTCTGGTCGAGTCGCTGGCCCCGGCCGAGGTGCACGTCGTCATCACCGCCCGCGACACCCTCGGGATGCTCACGTCCGGCTGGGCGGAGTACGTCAAGAACGGCGGCACCAAGCCGCTGGCCGAGATGCGCGGCGACCGGCTCGGCGGACAGGCCGAGTTCGGTTGGCGCACCTGGGACCTCGGCGGCGTCCTCCGTCGCTGGGGCCGGCACGTGCCGCCCGAGCAGGTGCACGTGCTGCCCATGCCGGGTCCCGGCGCGCCGCGCGACCAGCACTGGCGCAACCTCGCCGGAGTGCTGGGCATCGACCCGGGCCGGTACGACGCACCCGAGGAGCCGAGCAACCCGGCCCTGGGCGTGGCGCAGATCGAGCTGCTGCGGCGCGTGAACCCGCACCTCACGACGTTCCGCAAGCCGGTCGACCGGGGCACGTGGATCCGGGGCTACCTCGCGGAGGGCCTGCTGGTCCACCAGGAAGGTGAGCGGTTCGGTGCAGACGACGAGCAGGTGAATGACAGCCGCGAGCGCGCCGACCGCGCCGTACGCATCATCGAGCGCCGCGGCTACCAGGTCGTCGGCGACATCGAGAGCCTGCGGGTGGCTGCGGACCTCCCCCAGAGGCCACGCCCGGACTCCGTGTCGAATGAGGCTCTTCTGGCCGCTGCGACTACACTCGTCGCGGATTTGCTCGCGGACGTGCGTCGCATCGCCCGGGAGAGCCCGCCCGAGTGACACCGGGTTCAAATGACGCAGCGTGTGTGCCCTCGTCCATGGCACATGCACCCGATCACTGGAGAGGTTGTCGGTGAAGAGACTCTCGATTGCTGGCTGTAGCGCGGTCTCGATCGCGCTGGTGGTGAGCCTGTGGGGCAGCGCCCCGTCGGCGGAGGCCACCGCGCCGGTCGCCCGAGCGGCGAGTGCCGGCACCGCGGCCACGGTCGGCGCAGCCGCGTCCGTCGCGGCAGCGGCCGACAAGAAGAAGCCGAAGCCGAAGCCGAAGCGCTGGAAGGCCTACAAGGGCGCCTTCTTCAACAACCCCCACGTGAACGCCGACCGGTTCAAGATCGAGCGCCGGCTCATCGACACGATCCGCCACGCGCAGAAGGGGGCGACGATCCGCATCGCGGTCTACTCCTTCGACCGCGAAGGCGTCGCCGACGCGCTCATCGCGGCGCACAAGCGCGGCGTCAAGGTTCAGATGCTGCTCAACGACCACCAGGACACCCACGCGATGAAGCGGGTGCGCGCGGTGCTCGGCACCAACCGCTTCGCCAAGAACTTCATCTACAAGTGCAAGCAGGGCTGTCGCACCTTCGCCGACCAGTACCGCAACCTGCACTCGAAGTTCTACACCGTCACCCAGGCCGGCAAGTCCGAGGACGTGCTGGCCGTGGGGTCCTTCAACCTCACCCGCAACGCGATCTACCACCAGTGGAACGACCTCTACTTCATGTCCGGCAACGAGGCGCTGTTCAGCCAGTTCGTCAGCACCTTCAAGGACATGAAGAAGGACTACAACACCAAGCAGCCGCCGATCCGCTTCTGCGGCACCCCGAAGGGCGCCGAGTGCGACGACTCGGTCGACAAGTACACCGCCTGGATCTTCCCCAAGACCTCGACGCCGCAGAGCGACATGGTCCTCGACCTGCTGGCCAAGATCCAGTGCCTGACGCCGGACGGCGCCGGTGGCCAGACCCGCACCCACCTGGCGCTCTCGATGCACACGATGCGCGGCGCGCGGGGCAACTACCTCGCCAGCGCGATCCGCGAGAAGTGGGCCCAGGGCTGCGACTTCCGGGTGAGCTACGGGCTGATCGGCTACCAGACCAAGCAGATCCTCGGCGCGTCCACGGCGCGGGGCCGGATCCCGTTGCGGTCCACGGGGCTCGACTACCACCCCGAAGACGACTTCGACCTCAACAACGACGGTGAGGACGACGTGATCCTGGACTACTACACCCACCAGAAGTACCTCGTGGTCCAGGGCACCTACAACGGTGTGCCGAACACCAACATGGTCCTCACGGGCTCGTCCAACTGGGCCAGCCTCGGCACCGCCGAGGACGAGGTGTTCCTGACCATCCAGGGCCGCAACAACGCCTCGCGCTACCTGAAGAACTTCAACTCCTTCTGGAACAACGGGCGCTGGTCGCGCAACGCCTACACGACGACCTACACCGACTTCAAGGTCGCCCGCATGGTCCGCCAGAGCGACGGCTCCTACGCCAAGCAGTACCTCACGGTGCGCCGTCCGGTGACCACGGTCGAGCGCGACCCCTACACCGCCGGCGGCCAGTTCTGGGAAGGCGACTGACCCCTCCCAGCCCCAGACGTACGTCGACCCGCCCGTTCTGTACGGGCGGGTCGACGTCTTCGCGTGGGGTGACCCGCCGGTTCTGTACGGGCGGGTCGACGTCCGGGAGGGCTGGATCAGCCGCCGTCGCCGCTGCCGGCGTCCTCGGCGGTGAGGAGCTCGTTGGCCAGCTCGCTCACGGCGTCGAGGTCCGCGCCGACCACGACCGCGCCGGTGCCGGAGAAGTCCTTGGCGAGGCCCGCGGACGCGGTGCCGGTGTAGACGCTCCACTTGCCGGTGCCGCTGATCTTCACGGTGCCGCCCGGCTTGCCGTCGGGAAGCAGCTCGGCGATGAGGTCAGCGGCCTTGGCGGTCGACTGCATCAAGGTCACCGGGGCACCGTTGGGGTCGGTCAGCGAGATCGTCCAGGCGCCTCCGCCCTTCGGCTCGTACGTCGCGGACAGCACCGTCCAGCCGGCCGGGACGCCCGCGGGGATCAACGCGGGGAACTGGTCCTCGAGGGCAGCCTTGACGGCCTTGTTGATGATCGGCGAGGGCACCGGGTCACTGTTGGCCGTCTCGCTGGGGGTGGGGGTCGTCGACCCGCTCGGAGTCTCCGACGCCGAGGACGAGGGCGAGCTCGAGGTCGGGTCCGACGCGATGGGCTCGGACCCGTCGTCGTCGCCGCACGCCACCACCGTCCCGGCGATGATCGCGAGCCCTGCCATGGCCGTCGGAATCCGGTAGCTGCGCTGACTCATGACGTAAGTGTGCCTCTTCGTTCCCACAAGTTCCGGACGGCGGCCAACCTTCGCCGGTTCCACGCAGTCAAGGAGGGGGAGGCATGATGGCCTCTCGCTGTCCGGCAGTTCTGTTAAAACTGTGACGCATGGGGCAGTTGTGGATTTAGTATCAGGCGAGGCACACTGCTTGCGCGACATACTCGAACCTCGGAGGAACACCACCATGACGGGCTTCCCCACCGTCGTCCGACGGGCCGTTCTCGGCCTCGGCCTGCGCCGCTGGTCCATCGTTGCCCTCGTCCTGGGCACCCTGCTGGGCGGGACCGCGCTCGCGGTCGCCGGGTCGGACCGCAGGTCGGACCAGTACGGCGAGATGGGCACCAGCCCGGTTCCCGTGGTGGCCACGGTCTCCGGACCGACGTCGTTCAAGGTCAGCTCGTTCAACATCCTGGGCTACGACCACACCGCGAGGGGTGGCTCCAAGAAGGGGTACGCCGACGGCGCGCTCCGGATGAAGTGGGCCGCGCAGCTGATCAAGAGCCACCACGTCGACGTCGTGGGCCTGCAGGAGTTCCAGCCGCAGCAGTACGCCAAGTGGGTCAAGAAGGCCTCGTCCCAGTACGACATCTTCCCGGGTTACCTCGACACGGTCGGTTTCCTGCGCAACTCCATCGCCTGGCGCAAGGACAAGTTCAGCCTGGTCAGCACGACGTGGGTCAAGCTGCCCTACTTCCGCGGTCAGGTGCTCCGCATGCCCGTGGTCCTGCTCAAGTCGCTCCAGACCGGCCAGCAGATCTACTTCATGAACTTCCAGAACCCCGCCGACGTCCGTGGCAACGCCCAGAAGTGGCGGCTGATCGGGCAGCGGATCCAGATCGCCCTGGTCAACCAGCTCAGGGTCAGCAACGGCCTGCCGATCGTCTGGACCGGCGACATGAACGCCAAGGCGCAGGTCTTCTGCCGCGTCACCCGGCAGGCCGGCATGGTCTCTGCCAGCGGTGGCTACCGCAGCGCCACCACCTGCCAGCCACCCAAGGGCATGGTGGTCGACTGGATCTTCGGCTCCCAGGTGCAGTTCTCCAACTACGTGCAGGAGCGCAGCCGGAAGGTCGTCCGCACCACCGACCACCACATGCTGCTCGCCGACGCGCTGGTCCAGCCGGTCGAGCCGACCATCCCGCTGCCGCCGACGCCGACGACGCCGGTCCCGACCACGCCCATCCCCACCGTCACGATCCCCCCGAGTCCCACGGGCTCGACGGCGACGGCTGGGCTGGTCGAAGGCGCCTACCCGAGCTGAGCACCGGCCCGCTGTCGCCCGGCCGTGATCTGCCCCACGGCGCCGGAGGTGAACGACCGGTAACCTCGGCGGCGCTCATCACCTTCACGCGCCAAGGAGCTTCACCATGGGTCGCCTCTGCGAGACCGACGGACTGACCGAGGACCAGACCGAGATCCTCAAGGCGGTCCGGACCTTCGTCGACGAGCAGATCATCCCGGTCGCGACCGAGCTCGAGCACGCGGACGAATACCCCCAAGACATCGTCGACGGGCTCAAGGAGCTCGGGATCTTCGGGCTCACCATCCCCGAGGAGTACGACGGCCTGGGGGAGTCGCTGCTGACCTACGCGCTGTGCGTGGAGGAGATCGCCCGCGGCTGGATGAGCGTCTCCGGGGTGATCAACACCCACTTCATCGTGGCCTACATGCTGATGAAGCACGGCACCGAGGAGCAGAAGAAGAAGTACCTCCCCAAGATGGCGACCGGCGAGGTCCGGGGCGCCTTCTCGATGTCGGAGCCGGGCCTGGGCTCGGACGTGGCGGCGATCAAGACCAAGGCCGTCAAGAACGATGACGGCGAGTGGGTCATCAACGGCCAGAAGATGTGGCTGACCAACGGCGGCACGTCGACGCTGGTCGCCACCCTGGTCCGCACCGACGAGGGGCAGGAGTCGCCCTACAAGTCGATGACGACCTTCCTGGTCGAGAAGGAGGAGGGCTTCGGCGAGACCGCGCCGGGCCTGACGATCCCCGGGAAGATCGACAAGATGGGCTACAAGGGCGTCGACACCACCGAGGCGGTCTTCGAGAACTTCAAGGCCGGCGACGAGCACGTCCTGGGCGGCGAGACCGGCCAGGGCTTCTACCAGATGATGGACGGCGTCGAGGTCGGCCGTGTGAACGTCGCGGCGCGGGCCTGCGGCATCGCCCACCGGGCCTTCGAGCTCGCGATCGCCTACAGCCAGCAGCGCGAGACCTTCGGCAAGCCGATCGCCGAGCACCAGGCGATCCTCTTCCGCCTCGCGGAGATGGCCACCAAGGTCGAGGCCTCGCACACGATGATGGTCCGCGCCGCCCGCAAGAAGGACGGCGGCGAGCGCAACGACGTCGAGGCGGGCATGGCCAAGATGCTCGCCTCGGAGTACTGCAACGAGGTCGTCCAGGACTCCTTCCGCATCCACGGCGGCTACGGCTACTCCAAGGAGTACGAGATCGAGCGCCTCTATCGTGAGGCGGCGTTCATGCTCATCGGCGAGGGCACCAGCGACATCCAGAAGATGATCATCGGTCGCGCGCTGCTCAAGGACTACAAGCTCAAGTAGTCCGCGCTCGCCACTCCGGCGCGAGCATCGCCCAGACCTGGGTGTCCCACATCCGTCCGGAGTGCTCCCACGACTCGCGCAGCGTGCCCTCCAGGGTCAGCCCGAGCCGCTCCGCGACGCGGCGGCTGGCGGCGTTCTCCGGCACGCAGTGCCACTCCGCGCGGTGCAGCCCGCGCTCGACGAGCGCCCAGTCCAGCATCGCCGCAGTCGCCCGGGTGACGTAGCCGTGGCCCTGCGCGCCCGCGGCCAGCCAGACACCGACCTCGCAGACGCCGGCGGCCGGCTCGAAGATCCGGAACAGCGTCCCGCCGACCATCCGGCCGTCGACGCGCAGGGCGTAGATGCGCCGGCCGTCGGCGGCGGCGCCGTCGGCGTACCGCTGCAGGAAGGCGCGGGCCAGCTCCTCGTCCTCGAGGGAGCTGCCCCACGGGAGCCAGGGGGCGAGGTGGTCGCGCTCGGCGGCGACGAAGCCGGCGAACTCGGCAGCCTGCCACGGCTCGAGCGCTGTCAGGGTCAGTCCGTCGCCGAGGTCGAGGGAGAGCATCCCGTGTCCTTCCGTCGTTACATAACAATCGTTGTGTAACCTAGCACCATGCCGGCGGCCGTGGACCATGACCTACGTCGCCAACAGGTCGCCGAGGCGGTCTGGCGGGTGCTGGCCGGCAGCGGGTTCGCCGGGCTGAGCCTGCGCGCCGTCGCCAAGGAGATGGGCGCGACGACCGGGCTGCTCACCCACTACTTCGCCAGCAAGCGCGAGCTGGTGGCGCACGCGCTGGAGGTCGTGCACGAGCGCACGGCTCCGCGGATGGCGACGGCCGGCGCCGGTCTCGGTGGTGTGGAGGGGCTGCGCCAGCGGCTCCGGGCGGTGCTCGTCGACGACGCCGAGGCGAGCGTCCTGAGCAAGGTCTGGGTCGGCTTCTGGGACCTCGCGCTGGCCGATGCCGAGCTCGGACACGCGGAGGCGGCGCGCTACGAGCGCTGGCGTGCAAGGCTTCGGCCGCTGGTCGACGAGGCGACGGCGGCCGGCGAGCTGGCCGCCGGTCGCGACCGCGAGACGGTGGTCGACGTGCTGACCGCGTTCACCCACGGCATGGTGGTCCAGGCGCTCTTCGACCCGGACCGGTTCCCCGCCGCGCGGCAGTACGCCGTCCTCGACGAGCTGCTGGTCGCCCTGGGCCGACCGGTCTGAGCGACAGGACGGACTAGCTCGCGACCTCGACGTTGGCGATCGTGTAGCTGGTCTCGTCGTCGGCCATGGACTTGTGGCCGTCCACGTAGACGCTGTTGGGGTAGTCCTGCCCGGCGGGCCAGTCGACGGTCACCAGGTCGGCCTCGGTGTCGTTGGCCTGCTCGATCACGTCGTTGATGGTCAGCCAGAAGCTCTCGGAGGCGGGGTCGCCGGCCTGGATGTCGCCGTCGCGTCCGCCGCTCTGCGCCATCGCGTAGACCGCGCCGACCACCTCGGCGTCCTGGACCGTGATCTCGATCGGCACACCCGCGCCCAGGCAGAAGCAGCTGATGGTGAGCTCGAAGGTGTAGTCGGTCGGCTCGAACGCCGGATAGGTGCCGACCGTCGGCTCCGCCGTCGGACTCGGTGTCGACGTGGCGGTGGCCGTGCTCGACCCCGGGTCCTTGGCGACGTCGTCGCCGTCGTCGTCCGACCCGCACGCGGCGAGGGACAGCGGGAGCAGGAGGGCGGCCAACGACAGCGAGAGGGATCGCACGTGGCTGGGACGGGTCGACGGGGTGCCGGGTTCCATGGCTCCCACCCTCGCACCTGAGGGGCGTCTCCCAGCTCCTGGCAGCGCCGTGGCGCCGGCCCGCTCCGCGGTCGCGTGTCGATGCAATGTCGGGTGAGTGAGCGTGATTACAGTTCGCCATGCGAGTCGCCCGGACGCTGTGCCTCCTGGTCGCGGTGACCGCTCTCGCCGTCCCGAGCGGGTCCGCCACCTCGTCCGGCGCAGCGCGCGTGACCGGCGTCGGGTGGGCCGACGGTCCCGCACCCGCCGCGGAGGGTTCCGTCCTGCCCCTGCGGGTCACCCTGGGCCCCGGCGCGGCCACCGAGGCGACCGTGCGGGTCGCGGGCGGCGCGGTCGTGGGGCTGCCGGACGCCTGCGCTCCGAGCACGGTGATCCGCCGCCGCTCCTACCTCGCGGCCGACGGCGCCACCCTGGTCTGCGACGTCGTCGACGAGCGCAGCCTCGAGCTGGCGATCGACGTCCGGACCGGCGGGGCGCCCGGTCCGGTCACGGCCACGGTCACCAACGGTGGCGTCGCCACCGCGGCGCCGGCCCGGCCACTGGTGACCGGGCTCCCGGACACTCCGCGCCTCCTGCGGCTGGTCTCGAGCCCCGACTTCCTGAACGCCGACGTGGCGGACCTGCGGCGCGGCCCCGGCTTCTGGAACCCGCGCCGGTCGGCCAACTCGACCAGCCCGGCCTACGAGCGGGCGATCGACCGGGTGCTCGACGACTGGGAGCAGCTCCGGCCGGCCGGGGTGCTGGTGGCCGGCGACCTGGTCGACGGTCGCTGGGGTCGCGACTCGCACCACACCGGCAACTTCGGCCCGGTGGGCAGCCCGGCCCAGCGTGCGACCGCGACGCGGCTGGCGGCTGCGACGTACTACCCGCAGTACGTGCAGCGCTTCCGGGAGCACGGCCTCGACCTCTATCCCGCCGCCGGCGACCACGAGTACGGCGACAACCCGTGGACCGCCTCCAAGCGCCGGCTCGCGCCGGTCTTCCAGGAGCAGTTCGCGCGCTACTTCACCCGTACGCCGTCCGGCCGGCCGCGGTTCCGCGACCACCCGACCGGGGTGCATGCCGGGACGGCGTACGCGTTCCGGCCGGCACCCGGCGTGCAGGTGGTGACGATCGACCCCTTCGACATCGCGCCCGACCACAGCCGGCTCCGGGTCGACCGGCAGCAGCTGCGCTGGCTGACGCGGGTGCTGCGCTCGGCGCAGGCGGACGGCGTGCGGTGGACCATCGTGCAGGGCCACCTGCCGATCCTCGGGCCGGTCCGCTCGCGGGGCTCGAGCGAGCTGCACTACCCGGGCGGCGCGAGGTCGCGGCTGTGGAAGGTCTTCGAGAAGTTCGGCGTCGACGTCTACCTGTGCGGCGAGGTCCACGACGTGACGGCGACCGGCCAGGACGGCATCCTCCAGCTCGCGCACGGCGGCGCGTTCCAGTTCGGGCTGACGACCTACGCCGTGCTCGACGTGCACGACGACCGGCTCGACATCACGCTGCGCGACTATGCCGTCAAGGTCCGTGACGCCCGCGACCACACCCGCCTGTGGGAGACCGTCCGCAGCGGGCTCAAGAAGTGGATCCGCATCGGCCGCGAGCCGGTGACCATCGGGACGCTCACCCTCGGCGAGAGCGGGCAGATGACCCGCCGGACCGGAATCCTGTTGCCCTACCGTCACTGACTCGTGCGAAGGTGGAGCCATGACCGGAGCGAACGACGACCTGAAGGCCAAGATGCGCGAGGCCCTCGACAAGAAGAACGCCGGTCGCCGGAAGAAGGGTGAGGCCGGCGTCCACGAGGACGGCCCCCTCGCTGAGAAGGCGCACGGCTCCGAGGTGGTCGGCGGCGCCCCGAAGATGCACCGTCGCAAGGCGGGTGGCGGCGGCTCCTGAGCCCCCGCGGGCGCTGGTGAGATAGCCCACGCGTCCACCCGATGCCCGGCCGACGCTCGGCAGGGAAGATGGGTCCATGCAGTTCGGACGCAGCTATGAAGAGTTCGAGGTCGGCGCGACCTACAAGCACTGGCCCGGCAAGACGGTCACCGAGTACGACGACCACCTGTTCTGCCTGCTCACGATGAACCACCACCCCTTGCACCTCGACTCGCACTACGCCGAGGAGACGACGCAGTTCGGCAAGAACGTGGTGGTGGGCAACTACGTCTACTCGATCCTGCTCGGCATGTCGGTCCCCGACATCTCCGGCAAGGCGATCGCCAACCTCGAGATCGAGTCGCTGCGCCACGTCGCCCCGACCTTCCACGGCGACACGCTCTACGGCGAGACGACGGTCCTCGACAAGTGGGAGTCGAAGTCCAAGGACGACCGGGGCGTCGTCCACGTCGAGACCATCGGCTACAACCAGGACGGCAAGGTCGTCTGCATCTTCCGCCGCAAGGTGATGGTCCCGAAGGACAGCTATCTCGAGGAGCGCGGCGGCGAGCAGCCCGGCCGACCGGTCCCGCAGCCCGACAAGAACTGGCCCGGCCCCGACGCTCCGAAGGCCGACTGACCCACCAGACACTGGCGCTCAGCGTGGATCCAGGCTGCCCATGTTGGCCCGCACGTGTTTCCTGCCTTGGTGCGGCGAACAGGGGGAGGGAGGGACGAGCGATTTCAACGACCGCGGATCATCGACGCCCTGCACGGCTTGACAGGCATAGGCGGCGGAAGGCCGCAGGATGCATGGAGTTCAGATGCGCAGGCGCTCGCAGGGTTGGCCAGTGAGCTTTGCGATCAGGTCGAAGTCCTTGTCGAGGTGAAGCACGGTGAGGCCGGCGAGCTCCGCTGTGGCGGCGATGAGGAGGTCGGGAATCGACGGCGCACGGTGCTGGCCCTTTCCGGCGAGCAGTTGCTGGACCTCAAGTGCTCGATCCTCGATCGCTGGCGTGAGGTACTCCACCGGCATGGCCGAGACCGGCGGCTTACTGAACGCCGCACGGGCCTGGGCTGCACTGCGGGCCGAGTAGCCGACCTCGAGTCGGGTCACCGTGGTGATCCTGACCAGCCCTCGCTCGATCCGGTTCGCCCACTCGTCGACATCCGTACTGTCCCCTAGCCGAACCAAGGCCGACCTGTCGATGAGCCAGTCGGTCACCGCCACGCTTCGTCCATCACGTCTCGGTCCGCCAGGTCAGCGAAGGTGTCGGCGAACTTGCGCAGATCCTGAGCTGTGACGTGCGCACTCGAGGCCGACGCATCGGCGGCCAGTCGACGACGGATGTACTCGACGCGCGAGAGTCCCAACCGTGCTGCGTGGGCATCCAGCCCTGCAAGTACGGCGTCGGGAACGTCTCGGATCAGCACATCAGCCACCTCGACCACCTCCTTTGATATCAGATGATATCGCGTGGGCGGGCGGGCCCCGTCGGCGGCTCGTCGTCCGCCCGGGCCCGACACCAGCGCCCGTCGAGTGACGTGGAGGTGCTGCGTCACGGCTCCCGGGAAAGCACTGTGGCGTCAGTCGACGACCGGCCGGCGGGCGCGAAGGCTCGCGCCAGCGGCAGCATCGCCAGGATCAGCACCATCGGTACGGCGAAGCCGAGGCGCAGCGACCCGGCACCGACCAGCCCGGTGAGCACGGCGCCGAGCAGGCCGCCGACGTAGTTGAACTGGTTGAACCGCGCGATCACCGCGTCGACTCGGGCCTGGTCACCGCCCGCGATCCGGGCGGCGGCCGAGAAGCTCAGCGGGGCGATCACCGAGGCGCCGGCGCCGAGCAGCGTGAAGCCGAGGACCGCGACCGGCCAGCTCTGCGCGGAGACGACCACCAGCAGGGCCAGGCTGGCGACCACCGAGCCGGTGCGCAGGACCAGCGTGGCGCCGTACCTCGCCACGAGCGAGTCGCCGGCCAGCCGCAACGCGAGGCTGGCGACGAGGTAGGGCAGCGTCGCCAGCGCCACCAGCGAGCGCGGAGCGTCGACGACGTCGTCGAGGAAGGTCGGTCCCCAGGTCTGCGAGGCGGTGTCGACCATGTAGAAGAGCACCATGCCCATCCCGACCAGCAGGATCGGCCGCCACGGCACGACGACCTCCGCGGCCTCGACGAGCACCTCGCCCCGTTCGCGAGGGAGGTACGGCGCGGCGAGGGCCAGGAGCGGCACCACGGCGACCAGGCCGGCCGTCCAGAGCGGGGCGTGCGCGGCGGCCAGCGCGTAGCAGGCGCCGATGATGCCGCCGAAGGTCCAGGCGCCGTGGAACGACGGGAGGATCGTGCGGCCGTAGCGGTGCTCGACGGCGACGGCCTGCATGTTGCTCGTCGCGTCGACCATGCCGAGCCCGGCGCCGTAGACCGCGAGCGCCAGCACGAAGACCACCCCGCTCGGCGCCGCGGCGACCACGGGGACCGCGACACCGACGATCAGCAACCCGGTGCGCAGGGTGCTGGCGCTGGAGCTGCGGTGCGCGACCAGCTCGGCGAACACCGATCCCGCGCCGGCCAGCAGGACGATCATGAGCAGCACCAGCGACAGCTCCACCTCGGAGAGGTCCCAGCGGTCGGAGAACCGCGGCAGCCGGGTCGTGAGGCTGATGAAGACCAGGCCCTGGGTGGCGAAGGCGAGCGCCGTGGCTCTCCGGGCCAGTCGATCCGTGGCCGACGGGGTGGTCTGCATGGCCCGATCGTGCCAGTGACGCCGCCTTTCCGGGTGGGGGAGGATCTTCCGGGCCATTCTTGGGTCCTGCCCGGCGCACGGCCGGCGTTCGGAGAGGTGAAGATGGCACGCACGGGACAGCAGCTGCGGGTCCGCACGGCGAAGGCGATGGCCGACAGCCGTGGTCCGTCGGTGAAGACGGCGACCGAGAAGAGGTCGGGGCTGGGCGACCGGCTGCGCTACATGTTCGACAACTCCATGTCGTCGGGCACTCCCGCCCTGGTCGCCTGGCTGTTCGCCGCGACGCTGCTGCTGATCGTGGTCTTCGCGTTCATCCTGACGATCACGGGAGTGCACCAGGAGGGGGAGGACCGCGGCTTCTTCTCAGACCTCTTCTACAACCTGCTGCACGCGCTCGACCCCGGCACCGTCGGCGGTGACACCGGCTCGTGGTCGTGGAAGCTCACGATGCTGGCGCTCACCCTGGGTGGCCTGTTCATCGTCAGCGCGCTCATCGGCGTGCTGGCCAGCGGCATCGACACCAAGCTGGCCGACCTGCGCCGGGGCCGTTCGATCGTCCTCGAGGAGGACCACACCGTCATCCTGGGTTGGTCGGACTCGATCTTCACGATCATCTCCGAGCTGACCCTGGCCAACGAGAGCCGCAAGGACCCCGTCGTCGTCATCCTCGCCGACCGCGACAAGGTCGACATGGAGGACGAGCTCAAGGTCAAGGTGCCCGAGCGGCGCGGCACCAAGATCATCTGCCGCTCCGGCTCACCGATGGACCTCGACGACCTGCGGCTCAGCAGCCATGACACCGCCCGCTCGGTGATCCTGCTGGCCCCCGAGTCCGACGACCCCGACTCCGAGGTCATCAAGACCCTGCTCGCCCTGACGCACAGCGGTGAGGAGGGGCCGCGGATCGTGGCCGAGATCCAGGACCCGAGCAACCTCGAGGCGGCGGCCCTGGTCGGCAAGGGCCGCACCACGCTGCTCGACATCCGCGAGACCGTCGCCAAGCTGGTCGTGCAGACCTCGCGGCAGTCCGGTGCCGCGGCCGTCTACACCGACCTGTTCGACTACTCCGGCGACGAGTTCTACTTCTTCGAGGACCACGGCCTGGCCGGCTCGACGTACGCCGAGGCGCAGCAGGCGTTCGAGGCGGCGTCCATCGTCGGGATCGTCGACGGGTCGGTGTCGAAGCTGAACCCGCCGCCCGGCACCGTGCTCACCGCTGGGCAGACGCTCATCGTGGTCGTCGAGGACGACTCGGCGCTCGAGGGTCAGTCGCGGTCGACGACCGAACCCGCGATGAACCGGCTGGGCGAGACGAACGCCGTCGACCCGGTGCCGACGCAAGGTCTGCTGATCGGGTGGAACGACCGGGCCCCGATCGTGCTGCGCGAGCTGGACCGCTATGCGCCCCCCGGCTCCACCCTGACCGTGCTCACCGCCTTCGGTGACCCGGTGGCGCCGAGCCTGACCAATCTGGCGGTGACCGTCGCCAAGGCGTCCACGACCAGCCGCGTCGTGCTCGAGGAGCACGTCACCGCCGACCTCGACCAGATCATCGTGCTCTGCTACGACCGCGACCTGGACGCGCAGGCCGCCGACTCCCGCACCCTGGTGTCACTGCTGCACGCGCGCGACATCCTGCGCAAGCACGGCTCGGAGGCGCCGATCGTCAGCGAGATGATGGACGACCGCAACCGGGTGCTCGCCTCCGTGGCCGACGTCGACGACATCGTGGTGAGCGGCGAGATCGTCTCGCTCCTGGTCACCCAGCTGTCCGAGGACGGTCGGCTCGAGGCGGTCTTCAAGGAGCTGCTGGGTGCCGAGGGCAGCGAGATCTACCTGCGGCCGGCGGAGTGGTACGTGCAGCCGGGCGAGCAGGTCAGCTGGGCCACGGTCGTGGCGGGCGCGTCGCGGCGCAACGAGACGGCGATCGGACTCAAGTCGGCGCTGCTGGCCGAGCCGGGGCTGAAGTTCGGCGTCGTCGTCAACCCACCGAAGTCGCAGACCTACACGATCGGCGCGGGCGACGCCGTGGTGGTGATCGCGGAGGACTGAGCACCACTCTGGTTACCTGAGCGGCATGGGTGACGTCTGGCTGGTCCGGCACGGTGAGACCGAGTGGAGCCGGGCCGGCCGCCACACCGGTGCGACCGACCTCCCCCTGACCGAGGAGGGCGAGGAGTCGGCACGCAGGCTGGCTCCGCGGCTCGCGGCCGCGAGCTTCGCGCTGGTGCTCAGCTCACCTCTCCGTCGCGCCCGGCGGACGGCCGAGCTGGCCGGCTTCCCCGGCGCCCGGACCGACGACGACCTCGTCGAGTGGCGGTACGGCGACTACGAGGGCATCACCACCGAGGAGATCAGGGAGTCGGTGCCGGGCTGGACCGTGTGGACCCACCCCTGTCCGGGCGGCGAGAGCGCCGAGCAGGTCGGCACCCGGCTCGACCGGGTCGTGGCCCGCTGCCGACGTGAGAAGGGCGACGTGCTGCTGGTCGGTCACGGGCACGCGCTGCGGGCCCTCGCGGCCCGCTGGCTGGAGCAGCCCGTGGCCGAGGGTCGGCTGTTCAAGCTCGACACCGGCACGGTCTCGGTGCTGGGCCACGAGCGCGAGACCGCCGTCCTCGTGCACTGGAACTCTTGACCGCCCCGCACCTGTCTTGGACCGTGGCTGCATGACGCTGTCGGTCGGCTGCCCTCGGTGCGCGACACCGGTCGCGCAGGTCGGCGAGCTGTGGTCGTGCCCCGACCACGGCCTGGTCGAGCCGCTCTGGCGGCCCAGCGAGGCGTCCTACGACGCGTTCGTCGAGCACCTGGGCGCCACCGCGCGCTTCCCGACGTACCTGCCCTGGCCGCTGAGCCCGGGGTGGCGCGTGACCGACTTCGCCGCCGTCGGCACCGTCGACCGCGGCCGCGCCGCGATGACCTGCGTGTCCGGTACGTCGGCCCTCGACGGCCCGGTCGACGTGCTCGTGATCAGCGAGGAGCCCGGGACCGGCCTCGGTGCTCGGATCGCGGGCACCCGCCACGACGATCCCGGCGCCGAGATCGGCGAAGGGCCGTCCACGATGCGGGTCCGCATCGACTCCAAGTCGATCGCCCTCTGGCCCGTCTCCACGCACTCGGCCTCGGGGGAGTGGGACCGCTCGGTCGTCGCCGGCGAGGCCGGCGGCCGCTGGCTGTGGCTCGTGCTGCGGCCCGCCTCGGCCGTGATGCTGCTGCGCGACGACTGGATCCTGCGCGACGTCTCCGGGCTCGGGCCGCCGCTGGTGGAGCTGCCCTTCGGAGGCCCCGCTCCCGCCTGGTGAACCGCGGGACGCGCCCAGCCGACCGAGTCGTCGAGACCCGGCCCCTAGGGTGGCGAGGGTGCGCATCGACCTCCACACCCACACGCGCGCCAGCGACGGCACGCAGACCGCGGAGGAGCTGGTGCGGGCGGCGAGGGCCGCCGGCCTGGACGTGCTCGGGCTGACCGACCACGACACCACCGAGGGCTGGGCCGGCTCGGCGCGGACCGCGGAAGAGGTCGGGATCACCCTGGTGCGCGGGATCGAGGTCAGCACCAACCACCAGGGCCGCGGGGCGCACCTGCTGGCCTACCTGCCCGACCCGACCTACCCGCCGCTGGTGGCCCAGCTGCGCAAGATCCTCGACGGCCGGAGCAGCCGGGTGCCGGCGATGCTGGAGCGGCTGCGGTCCGTGGGCGTCGACGTGAGCATCGCGGACGTGCGCCGCGCCTCCGACGGCACGGCCGCGACGGGGCGCCCCCACGTGGCCGACGCGCTGGTCGCGCTGGGCGTGGTGCCCGACCGGAGCACGGCGTTCCGCCAGTACCTCAACCCCGGCCGGGCGGCGTACGTCAACCGCTACGCCGCGCCGCTGGTCGAGATGATCCGCATCGTCGACGAGGCCGGGGGAGTGACGGTGCTGGCCCACCCCTGGGGCAGGCACGGCCCCGACGCGATGCCGGAGAGCGCGATCACCGAGCTCGCCGGGTTGGGCCTGGCCGGTCTGGAGGTCGACCACCAGGACCACCTGCCCGCCGACCGCGAGCGGCTGCGGGCGATCGCCCGCAGCCTCGACCTGGTGGTGACCGGGGCCAGCGACCACCACGGCCTCGGCAAGCACGACCACGAGCTCGGCTGCAACACGACCGACCCTGAGGAGTACGAACGGCTGCTCGCCCTGGCCGAGGCGGCTTCGGCACGGTCCACCCGCACCACCCCGGAGGTTGTTGGATGACGCGCTACACGATCGACGCCCCCACGCTCCTGCACATCGTCACCGAGGAGCTGGCGATCAACCCCGAGCACCAGCTCGTCGCGCCCCATGCGATCCGCTCCCAGGCGCTGACCCTCCTGCTGGGGCAGGTGCGGAGTGGCGAGCTGACCGAGCAGCAGGCCGGGGTGCTGCACACCCGGCTCACCGAGCTCAAGATCCGCGTCCTCGGCGACCGGGTCTCCCGGGCGACGTCGTTCAAGATCGCCAACGAGCAGCACTGGAAGACGACGTTCGACGCGGAGTACCTCGCCGTCACCCGCCTCCAGGCCGACGCGCTCGTGACGATCGACCCCGAGATGGCGAGGAAGGCGGAGGGGCTGGTGCCTCTCGCGCCCCTCAGCGCGCTGACCGAGGCCGGCTAGCGGCTACTTCCGCCCGATCGACTGGAACCGCTGCAGGACGCTGTTGGGGATCAGCTTGGAGGCGGTGGCGATCGCCTTGTACTGCGCCGAGGGGATCGAGTAGACCCGGCCCTTGTCGAAGTCCGCCAGCGCGGTGGCGACCAGCTTGTCGGCATCGAGCCACATGAAGTCGGGGGCCGAGCCACGGTCGACGTCCATCCGCTCGTGGAACTCGGTCTTGGTGAAGCCCGGGCAGAGGGCCATCACCTTCACGCCCTTCGGCTTGTACTCGTTGGCGGCCCACTCCGAGAAGGAGTTCACCCACGCCTTCGCGGCGCTGTAGGAGCCGCGGGGCAGGAACGCCGCCACGCTCGAGACGTTGATGATGCCGCCGTGGCCGCGCCCGGCCATCGCCTTGAGCGCGGCGTGCGACAGCCGCAGGACGGCGGTGACCAGCACGTCGAGCATGGCGGTCTCGGCGTCGACGGAGTTGTCGAGGAACCGGCCCTTGAGGCCGAAGCCGGCGTTGTTGACCAGCAGGGTGACGGGGCGGGCCGCGTCGGCCAGCCGGGCCTCGACGCGGGCCAGGTCGGCGCGGTCGGTCAGGTCGGCGGACAGCACCTCGACCTCCACGCCGTGGGCAGCGCGCAGCTCGGCTGCCGTCTTCTCGAGCCGCTCCTCGTCGCGGGCGACCAGGACGAGGTCGTGGCCGCGCGCCGCCAGCTGCTGGGCGAAGGAGTGGCCGATGCCTGCGGTGGGGCCCGTGACGAGGGCGATCTCAGACATGGTTGGCAGTCTCGCAGGTGGGATGCCCGCCTCGGCCACGGTGTCCGGCATGATGGACCCCGAAATGGCCACCCCACGACGCACGACCGTCCTCGCGATCGCCAACCAGAAGGGTGGCGTCGCCAAGACGACGACGGTGGCTTCGATCGGGGCCGCACTCGCCGAGCTCGGTCAGCGGGTGCTCCTGGTCGACCTCGACCCGCAGGCCTGCCTGACGTTCTCGCTGGGCGTCGACCCGGAGGACCTCGAGCTCTCGGTCCACCACGTGCTGACCAAGGGGCTGGCGCCGACCGAGGCGATCATCACCACCGAGGACGGCGTCGACCTGCTCCCGGCCACGATCGAGCTGGCGCGCGCCGAGGCCGACCTGCTGACCCGCACGGGCCGTGAGCACGTCCTCCGGACGGTCGTCGAGGACCTCGCCGAGCAGGGCGAGGACTACGACTGGATCCTGCTCGACTGCCCGCCCTCGCTCGGCGTGCTCACCGTGGCCGCGCTCACCGCCGCCGAGGGCGTCCTGATCCCCCTGCAGTGCGAGACCCTGTCGCACCGCGGCGTCGGGCAGCTGCTCGACACGGTCCACGACGTACGCCGCTTCACCAACCGCGAGCTGACGGTGTGGGGCGTGCTCCCGACGCTCTACGACGGTCGCACCAACCATGCCCGGGCCGTGCTCGACACGATCTCGGCCACCTATGACCTCGAGGTGATCGAGCCGCCCATCCCCAAGACCATCAAGTTCGCCGAGGCGCCGGCCGCGGGCCGGTCGATCCTGTCGACCAGCCGCAGCAGCAAGGGCGCCCAGGCCTACCGCGAGGTCGCCGCGAACCTGTCCGCACGGGTGGCGTCCTGATCCATGACCAGCCACCGGGCCCAACCTCCGCGCCGCCGCGCCGCGCCACCTGCGGGTCGCCGCCGCGCCGAGAAGGCCGAGCCTCGCTACGGCCGGTTCGCCGTGCTCGGTGCGTCGGTGAGCGTCACCGGCATCGCGATGCTGGGCGGGGTCGGCGTCCTCCCGTCGGTCGCCAGTGGCGACTCGGGCGGCAGCGGGGACACCGCACGCGACTCCGCCGCGGGGCCGGTCCTGGCCGGCGCCGCGACCACGCCCTCTGCTCAGCCATCGACCGAGCCGTCCGCCGACCCGTCGCCGCAGGGAGCCACCGGCGGGGGGTCAGGGGGCGGCAAGGCCAAGAACCAGCCCGCGAGCTCGACGAACGGCGACGCTTCGCAGGACGACGGGCCTGGCGACACCGTCGACGCCGACCCGCCCGTGCCCGACGACTCCGGTGAGGGCCGGCGGATCGTCTTCGACCAGAGTGACCAGCGGGTCTGGTTGGTCGACGACGACGAGGACGTCGAGCGGACCTACCTGGTCTCCGGCAGCCTCTACGACAACCTCGAGCCCGGCACCTACTCGGTCTACTCCAGGTCCGAGCACGCCTGGGGGGTCGACGACTCCGGGACGATGGAGTACTTCGTCCGGTTCACCGAGGGCACCAACGGCGGGGCCATCGGATTCCACGACATCCCGATCGACGACGGCGAGAAGGTGCAGACCCTCGCCCAGCTCGGCACCCCGCAGTCGCACGGCTGTGTGCGTCAGGAGCGCGACGACGCCATCGCGCTCTGGGACTTCGCCCCCATCGGCACCGAGGTCGACGTCACGGCGTGAGCCGGTGGGCAGGCGCTCCGGGTCAGGCGGTCGCGGTGGCCTTGCCCTCGCCCGAGCCGGAGCCCGAACGACGACGGCGGCGCCGGTTGCGGGTGCGCGGGGCACCGCCCTCGGCCGGCTCGCCGGCGCTGGAGCTGGCGGCTGGCGGAGGCCGCGGGCGCGGCGTCGCCGGCAACGGTGTCGCCACTGCGGGTCCGGCTGCGGTTGCGGTCGCGCTGGGGGCGGTCGCTGCGATCACGACGGTCGCCGTCGCGGCCACCACGCCCACCGCGGTCGCCGCCGCGGGAGTCACGGTCGCGGGGCTCACGCGGCTCGCGCGGCTTCTCGGGGACGATGCGGCCCTTGGTGCCCGGCGGGATGCCCTGGTCGTGGAAGAGGTGCTCGGAGGTCGAGTAGGTCTCCTGCAGCTCGTCGAAGGGCAGGTCGAGGGTCTTGTTGATCATCTTCCAGCGGTGCAGGTCCGCCCAGTCGACGAAGGTGATCGCGATGCCGGACGCGCCGGCGCGGCCGGTGCGGCCGATGCGGTGCACGTAGGCCTTGTCGTCCTCGGGGCAGGTGTAGTTGATGACGTGGGTGACGCCGGCGACGTCGATGCCGCGGGCGGCGACGTCGGTGGCGACCAGCACCTGGAGCTTGTCCTCGCGGAACCTGGTCAGCGCCTTCTCGCGCGCGACCTGCGCCATGTCGCCGTGCAGCGCGCTGGTCTTGAAGCCGCGCTCCTCGAGGTCGTCGGCGATCCGCTGCGCCTGCCGCTTGGTGCGGGTGAAGACGATCATCTTGCCGGCGTCCTCGGCCTGGAGGATCCGGCCGATCATCTCCGGCTTGTCGAGGTCGTGTGCGAGGTAGATGAACTGCGCGGTCGCGGGCACCATCGTGGTGTCGTAGGACGACTCGGCGCGGATGTTCATCGGGTGGCGCAGGTGCCGGCGGGCCAGCGTGACGATCGCCGAGGGCATCGTGGCCGAGAACAGCATCGTCTGCCGGGTCTCGGGGGTCTTCGACAGGAGCTTCTCGACATCGGGCAGGAAGCCGAGGTCGAGCATCTCGTCGGCCTCGTCGAGCACGACGGCGTGCACGTGTGACAGGTCGAGGGCGCGCCGGTCGGCGAGGTCGATGAGCCGTCCGGGCGTGCCGACGACGATGTCGACGCCGTCCTTGAGCGCGTCGAGCTGGGTGTCATAGCCCACGCCGCCGTAGACGGTGAGGACCCGCAGGCCGAGGTCCTTGCTGGCCAGGGCGAGGTCGCCGGAGACCTGGAGCGCGAGCTCACGGGTCGGGGCGACGATGAGCGCCTGGGGCTTGCCCTGCGGCATGTCGGCGTACGCCGGGTCCTTCGGCGTGACGCTGCGCTGCAGCACGGGGATGCCGAAGGCCAGCGTCTTGCCGGTGCCGGTGCGGGCCTGGCCGATGAGGTCGGTGCCCAGGAGGGCGACCGAGAGGGTCATCTCCTGGATCGCGAAGGGGGTGGTGATGCCGGCGCGCTCGAGCGCGTCGCAGATGTCGGGGAGTACCCCGAGCTCTCGGAACGTGGTCAGAGTCCTGTCGCTTTCGTGTGATGGTCAGCCCAGCCGGCACATCGCCGGCGAGCCGAACTGGAAGAAAGTCAGTTCGGGTGCGGCGGACCTGTTCACACTGGTGTCGCGTCTGCCGCGCACATACCGGGCCGTCCGTTGACGGCCTCTACCAGCATCGATGTTATCGGTAGGGTGCGCGCGTGACTCAATCAACACCCGGATCGACCCCCGACGAGTCACCTCTCGTCTTCGAGGATCCCATCTACCGCGATGCCGTCGTGGACCTGCTCGGCGCGATCTCGTACGGCGAGATCTCGGCCTTCGAGCGGCTGGCCGAGGACGCCCGGATGGCGCCGACGCTGGAGGACAAGGTCGCGATCGCGACCATGGCCAGCGGTGAGTTCGGCAAGGTCGCGGCGCTGCACGCACGGATCACCGAGCTCGACGCGGACCCGTTCGCGGCGATGGCGCCGTTCCGCGAGGCCATCGACCTCTTCCACACCCACACGGCGCCCTCGGACTGGTTCGAGAGCCTGATCAAGGCCTACGTCGGGGACGGGCTCGCCGACGACTTCTACCGCGAGATCGCGGCGTTCCTCGACACCGAGACCCGCGACCTGATCGTCGCGTCCCTGGACGACGAGGGGCACGCGGCGTTCGTGGTGGGCCGGGTGCGGGCCGCCATCGGCGCCGATCCGCGGCTGGGCGGCCGGCTGGCGCTCTGGGGCCGCCGGCTGATGGGGGAGGCGCTCACCCAGGCACAGCGCGTGGCCGCGGAGCGCGACGCCCTGTCCGCGCTGCTGGCCGGCGGCGTCGACCGCCCCGGCCTCGACCTCGCCGCGATCGGCCGGATGTTCACCCGGATCACCGAGCGGCACACCGAGCGGATGGACGAGCTCGGACTGTCGTCCTGAGCGCTGTCCTGTCCGCCTCGCGGAGGCGTCAGACGCGCTTGCGCCTCCCGAGGACGCTGGCCGCGCCGACGACCAGGATGGCGGCGACGCCGACCTGCCAGATGTGGCGCCACCAGTCGAGGCCCCGGGTCGACGCGCGGAAGTCGAACACTTCGATGTAGAGCCAGTTGCCGAGCAGGACGCCGCCGACGCCGCACAGGACGGTCGCCCAGAGCGGAACGTCGCGGTCACCGGGGGCGACCCACTTGCCGAGCAGGCCGATGATCGCCCCGCCGATGAGTGCCCAGAGAATCGTGCCGACCATGGGCTCAGCCTAGTGGCTGGTCAGCCGCGGAAGCCGACCTGCCCGGCGGCGCCGGTGCCGATCTCCACGTAGGCCACCTTGATGCCGGGTACGACGACCCGGCGGCCCTTGGTGTCGGTCAGGGACAGCATGCCGCCCTCGCTCGCCAGCGCCTCGCCGACCAGCTTCTCGACCGCCTCGGCGGTCTCGTTGACCTCCACGACCAGCTCGCGCTGGACCTGCTGGACGCCGATCTTGACCTCCACGGTCATTCCTCCTCGGAAACGAAAATCAGGGGTGCTGCGGTGGGTGGGTGGGTCAGGTCAGTGCTCGTCGGTGAGCGGGTAGCCGCGGATCCCGCGCCACGCCAGCGCCGCCACCAGTGCGGCAGCGTCGGAGCGGTCGATCCCGCCCGCCTCGGTCAACCAGAACCGCGCGCTGACCTGCGCCATTCCCACCAGGGACACCGCGAGCAGCCGCGACTGCTCATCGGAGAGCCCGGTGTCCTCGTGGATCACGTCGGCGACCAGTGCTGCCGTCTCGGAGGTGACCCGCTCGACCTGCTCGCGCACGGCCGGCTCGTTGGTGAGGTCGGACTCGAAGACCAGCTTGAAGGCGCCGCTGTCGCTGGCGACGTAGTCGTAGAACACGGCCATCGTGGCCTCGACCCGCTGCTTGTTGTCCTGGGTGGAGTCCAGCGCGGCCCGCGTGTTGGCGATGATCTGGTCGCAGGAGCTGTCGAGCAGCGCGAGGTAGAGGTCGAGCTTGCCCGGGAAGTGCTGGTAGAGCACCGGTTTGGACACACCGGCGCGCTCTGCGATGTCGTCCATGGCCGCCGCGTGATAGCCCTGCGCCACGAAGACCTCGAGCGCGGACGACAGCAGCTGCGCGCGTCGCTCACGGCGGGGCAGCCGTCCGCCGCGCGGTCGCGCGGCGTCAACGTCGTACTGACCCGTGCTCACGAGCGTGACCCTACCCAACGAGGCACCCCCTCCAGCTGCCAGCACCGAGCGCGCCGCCTCACGGGGGCTCCACCGGACGAGCTCGCCGAGTTCGCCGTCGCTCGTGGAGGGGTCCGCACCGGCGCGTGGAGGGGGCGCCGCTCTGCCCGGATGACGGGACGTGTCGCGGGCCATGGCGTGGCGGAGCGACCATGAAGGGGAACAGACCGCCGGTCCCGCGGCGTTGTCCAGACACCACCCAGCGTCATCGAGATCAGCCCGAGGAGCATCCGTGCCGAACGCCCAGCTGGCCCCGCTCGTGGAGCCCGCCGACGAGCTCACCATCGACGAGGTGCGGCGCTACAGCCGCCACCTGATCATCCCCGACGTCGGAATGTCAGGGCAGAAGCGGCTCAAGAACGCCAAGGTCCTGGTCATCGGCGCCGGCGGCCTGGGCAGCCCGGCGCTGCTCTACCTGGCCGCGGCCGGCGTCGGCACCCTGGGCATCGCGGAGTTCGACGAGGTGGACGAGTCCAACCTGCAGCGCCAGATCATCCACCAGCAGTCCGACATCGGGAAGTCGAAGGCCCAGTCGGCCAAGGAGTCCGTCCTCGAGACGAACCCCTACGTCGACGTCGTGCTCCACGAGGAGCGGCTCGACAACGACAACGTGATGCAGGTCTTCGAGGGCTACGACCTCATCGTCGACGGCACCGACAACTTCGCGACGCGCTACATGGTCAACGACGCGGCGTACTTCCTCGGCATTCCCTACGTCTGGGGCTCGATCTACCGCTTCGACGGCCAGGCGTCCGTGTTTGCGCCGACGCTGGCCGAGGACGCGCCGTGCTACCGCTGCCTCTACCCCGAGCCACCGCCGCCCGGCATGGTCCCGAGCTGCGCCGAGGGCGGCGTGCTCGGCGTGCTGTGCGCGTCGGTCGGGTCGATCCAGGTCAACGAGGCGATCAAGCTGATCACCGGCATCGGCGACCCCGCCGTCGGCCAGCTGGTCATCTACGACGCGCTCGAGCTGAGCTGGCGCAAGCTCAAGGTCCGCAAGGACCCGAACTGCGCGCTGTGCGGCGACCACCCGACCGTCACCGGCCTCATCGACTACGACGCGTTCTGCGGCGCGCTCTCCGAGGAGGCCGTCGACGCGGCCGCCGGCTCGACCATCTCGGTGGTCCAGCTCGAGCACATGCTCAAGGAGCGCTCTGAGGGCACCCGCGACTTCGTGCTGGTCGACGTGCGCGAGCCCAACGAGTACGAGATCAACCAGATCCCCGGCTCGGTCCTGATCCCCAAGGGCGAGTTCCTCAACGGGAGCGCCCTGGAGCAGCTGCCCAGCGACAAGCAGATCGTCATGCACTGCAAGACCGGCGTCCGCTCGGCCGAGACCCTCGCGATCGTGAAGGGCGCCGGCTACGGCGACGCCGTCCACGTCGGTGGTGGTGTCGCGGCCTGGGTCAACCAGATCGACCCCAGCCAGCCGAGTTACTGACCCCCGCGAGTTTCGGCCCGGCACCCACGACGGACGCTCGCTTCGCTTCGCGGCTTCGCCGTCCATCATGGCCGCCGGGCCGATCGCGGGGCGCGCGCGCTTCGCGCGCCATCGCTCGCCTCGGTCGCTTCGCTCCCTCGCTCGCAGCGTGTGGCTGGGTTCGCATCAGTTGCTGGCGAGTTCGGCTAGGCGCTGGAGGGCCTTGGGGAAGATCTCGGCGGGCGGGGTGACCAGGCCGGCGCCGACCTGACCGACACCGGCGAGCTTGCCGGCCATGCCGGTGTTGATCTGGGGCAGGATGCCGGTCCGGCAGACCTTGGTGACGTCGATGCCGGTCGGAGTGCCCTGGAACTCGAGGACAGGCACCGACCAGCGCGGGTTCTCGCCCAGCGTGATCTCGTGCATCCGGCGCGTGGTGGCCAGCGCGTCGGGCACCGAGCCGCCGACGAAGCGGACGATCGCGGGTGCCGTGGCCATGGCGAAGCCGCCGATGCCGGCGGTCTCGGTGATCGCGGAGTCGCCGATGTCGGGGTTGGCGTCGTCCGGGCCGTAGTCGCCGAGGAAGAGTCCGTCGGCCAGCAGGGCCGGACCGGTGAACCACTCGTCGCCGGTGCCCGCCACCTGGATCCCGAAGTCGGTGCCGTTGCGGGCCATGGCCACGACCATCGTCGAGCCGTCGATGCCTCGGGCCGCGTCGAGCGCGAGCTTGCAGGCGGGCATCGCGAGGTTGAGGAAGAAGTGGTCGTTGCCGCCGATGAACCGCAGGGACTCCGAGACGTCTGCGGCGTCCCAGCCACTGGTGACCATGGCGGGGGAGAGGTCGCGCAGGAGCATCAGGGTGCCGGCGCGGTTGCGGTTGTGGGCCTCGTCGCCCATCTGCAGCATCTGGGTGAGGATCCCCGTGACGTCCACGGCCCCCGCTGACCGGACCGCCGCCTGCAGCAGCGGCCCGAGGACGTCGCCGAGCCAGCGCAGCCGGGTGAGGACGTCGGGCCCGTAGGCGCCGTAGCGCAGCACCTTCCCGAGCCCCTCGTTCAGAGAGCAGAACGTACGGCGACCGCTGGCGGCGTCCTCGAGGACCCACAGCCACATCGACGGCGTGATCACGCCGGCCATCGGGCCGACCGCGGACCGGTGGTGGCACGGCTCCAGCGACACCGAGGTGCCGGCCTCGAACAGCGCCACGGCGTCCTCGGGGTCCTCCACCAGCCCCTCGAGCGCGGCCCCGCCCATGAGCGCGCCGCGCATCGGTCCGGAAGCGCGCGCCCACTCGATGGGCGGTCCGGCGTGGAGGAACTGCCCCTTCTCCAGCCCGAGCAGCTCCGAGGCCGGGGCCACGTCGACGAGCGTCGCGGTGACCTCGAGCATCGCGGCGAGCGCCTGCGCGTTGGCGGCCGGACGTCGGGGGTCGGCCGCCACGGCGGCGAGGTCGACGTCTGTGCCCTCCATCGGCGGGCGCCAGTCGACACGCGTGACGGGGACGGCCTGGTCGGCGATGGCGTCGGCGAGCAGGTCGGCTCCGACGTTGACGACGGCGGTCGGTGTGCTCACAGGGATCCGATCAGGTCGACGGCGCGACGGGTGGCGTTCGCGTTGGAGAGGTGGACCTCGGCACCGGCTTCCGCGAGCGCGCGGACCTGGCGGTCCAACCCCTGCGGATCCGCGGCGGTGCCCACGACGGCGACGACCACCGGCTGCCGTACGCCGGACAGCGCGGGCGCGAGGAGTGCGGCGGGGTCGGGCTCGGCGCCGTGCCCGAGGACGACGTCGAGCAGGAGCACCGCGGTGTCAGGGTCGGCCGCGGCGCGCGCCAGGTGCTCGAGCCGCAGCGTCGGGTCGATCATCGGGTGCGCCCGGCCGGTGGTGTAGGCGTCGTCGCCGAAGTCGACGAACGTGTGTCCCTCCGGTGGCTGGGGGCCGAGCAGGCCGGTGGCGATGATCCTCGCCTCGCTCGACATCGTCCCGCCGACGAACAGCCCGCGCAGCCAGCGGCCGCCGGACGGCGCCGCGGCCGAGCCCGCCACGGGCCACGCCGGCACCTCGCGGCCCAGCCGGTCCAGCACCGATGCCGTCGCCTCGGTGAGGTCGGGGTGGCCGGCGCCGAGCAGCGCCAGCTCCACCGGCGTCCCCAGCGACGCGGCGAACTCCTTGATCTCGGCCTCGACCTCGGGTGCGGGCGGCTTCGAGACCAGGACGATCAGCTCGACACCGGCGTCCGCGTCGAGCCGGCGCAGCGCCTCGCGGGTGGCCAGGCCGCCGACCTCCGCCGACAGGTCGCGGCCGCCCACGCCGAGTGCGTGGGTCACGCCGACGCCGGCGTGGTCGAGCAGCGCCAGCACCTGCTGGCAGCCCGTGCCGGACGCCGCCACGATGCCGACCGGGCCGGGCTGGACGACGTTCGCGAAGCCGAGACCGAGCCCGCCCATCACGGCGGTGCCGCAGTCGGGCCCCATCACCAGCAGTCCCTGCTCGGCGGCCGCGGTCTTGAGCGCCACCTCCTGCTCGACCGGCACGTTGTCGCTGAAGACCATCACGTCGTGGCCGGACTCGACGGCGTCCATCGCCTCGACGAACGCATTGGCGCCGGGCACCGAGATCAGGGCGATGCCTTCAGGAGCACGGCGGAACGCCGCGGCCGTCGTGCGCGGGGCGGCCTCCTCGGACGGGCCGCTGTCGCGCCGTCGACCGGACTCCGCGAGGGCGCTCTCGACCCCCGCCAGCGCGGCGTCGAGCGAGCCACCCTCGGCCAGCCGGATGGCGACCACCATGTCGTTGGTCGTGGCCTCGACGGGCACCTCGAAGCCCATCTCGGCGAGCACCTCGAGGTTGAGCGCGGTGGCCATCGCGACCTGTGCGGCCGCCACTCCCTCCACCCCCTGGACGGTGCGGCTCACCTGCAGGAGCGTCACCGAGTCGGCGTAGGCGCCTCGGCGCAGCTCCACATGGGTCGTCATGCGGCCACTCTCTCAAGTCCGGACATGGCCCGCCGCGCGCCCTCCACCAGGCCGCGGCCCGAGCTGTGCCCGATCCGCTCCACGGCCTCGACCGGGCCGGTGCCCGCCAGCCAGGCCGCGAACTCCGGCACCACCTCGCCGGCCATCGCGCACTCGAGCAGCGTGGCCGAGAGCAGTGTCGTCGTCGCGGCGAGCGATCGCACCTGCGCGTCCACCTCGGGAGTCTCGATCCGGGCGCCCCGCGTCACCGCGAGCCAGCCGCAGAGCACGTCGTCGCCGTACGGCGTCAGGCCGTCGCCGCGGCCGACCAGGGCGGCCACGTCCACCACGCCGGGCCGACCCCTGAGCGGGAGCGTCGGCACCTGCACGTCCACCATCCTGCCGACCGCGACCGGCTCGTCGCCGAGGTGCAGGACGCCGTGACGCACCGACGCGGTCACGACCTCCGGCAGCCGTTCGAGCGAGGTGCGCAGGGCGCACGGCACCGCGGTCGCGTGGACGCCGATCACTCCCACGCACCGCCCGGCCACGTCGACGTAGACCGCGTCCGGCCCGCGGTGCAGCACCGGCGCCGGAGCGTCCCCCACCGACCGCAGGTGGGCCGCCACGCGAGGGGGCGCGCTCACGGCCAGCTGTTGACGGTGCACGCGTCGACCGTAGCTCCGCGACACCTACCGGCGGGTAACACGCAGGTCGCACCACCCGGGGTCCCGAAGGTGTCTCATGTCCAGCATCGGACGTGCCGTGGCTCGGCCGGCACCCAGCGAAAGGCACATCAATGTCGATGTTCAAGTGGGACGTGGTCGATCCTGCGCCTGGCGAGGCGGTGGCCCCCGGCCAGCGGCTCCCGTGGGGCAAGACGGTCGGCGTCGGCGCCCAACACGTGGTGGCCATGTTCGGCGCCACCTTCGTCTTCCCGCTCGTCATGGGGCTGGACCCCAATCTCGCCATCATGTTCTCGGGCATCTGCACGATCCTGTTCCTGCTGATCACGACCAACAAGGTGCCGAGCTACCTCGGCACCAGTGCGTCGTTCGTCGGCGGAGTGGCGGCGATCCGCACCCAGGGCGGCGACTCCTCCGACGTGACCGGCGCGATCATGATCGCCGGCCTCGTGCTGCTCGCCGTCGGAGTACTCGTCCACTTCGCAGGATCGGGCCTCATCCACAAGGTGCTGCCGCCGGCCGTCACCGGCGCGGTGGTCATGCTGATCGGCTTCAACCTGGCGCCCGTGGTGGCCGGCATCTACTGGCCTCAGGACCAGTGGGTCGCACTTCTCACCGCGGCGTTCATGGTGTGCGCCGCCGTGCTGCTTCCTGGCTTCTGGTCCCGCATCGCGGTCTTCCTCGCACTGATCTTCGGCTACCTCCTGTCGTGGCTCTTCGACGGCATCTTCGGCCAGATCAACTCGATCACGGGGTCGAGCAACGGTGAACTCCTCGACCACGACCGGGTCAGCTGGGCCGGCGTCAAGGCGGCCGACTGGGTCGGCTTCCCGAGTGGCACGCTCAGCGACGGTGTCGACGTCGTCCACGGACCGAGCTTCTCGGCCACCTTCATCCTCCTGGTGCTGCCGGGTGTCATCGCGCTGATCGCGGAGAACACCGGCCACGTCAAGGCGGTCGCCGAGATGACCGGTGACGACCTCGACCCCTACATGGGCCGCGCCATCGGCGCGGACGGCTTCGCCACAGCGCTCTCGAGCCTGTTCGGTGGCTCGCCCACGACGACGTACGCCGAGAACATCGGCGTCATGGGAGCCACCAAGGTCTACTCGACCGCCGCCTACTACGTGGCCGCGGCCGTGGCGATCCTGCTGGGCCTCTGCCCGAAGTTCGGGGCCGTGGTCAACGCCACCCCGGGCGGTGTCCTCGGCGGCATCACCGTGGTCCTCTACGGGATGATCGGCCTGGTCGGCGCGAAGATCTGGGTGGAGAACCACGTCGACTTCGGCAACCCCGTCAACCTCGTCGGCCTGGCCGCTGGCCTGATCGTCGGCATCGGCGGCGTCACGCTCGAGATCACCGACGACTTCTCGCTGACCGGCATCGCCCTGGGCACCATCCTGGTGATCGTCTTCTACCACCTGGTGGACCGCGGGAGTGACGGAGGCGCGAGGACCGGGCCACATGAGGTAACAAAGGCACTGTGAAACCAGCCCCCTTCGCCTATTGCCGACCAGGGTCGCTCACCGATGCGGTGGCGGCCCTGGCCGGTGATGCGGGGGCGAAGGTGCTGGCCGGCGGCCAGAGCCTGGTCCCGCTGCTGTCGATGCGGCTGGCCGCGCCGTCGATGCTCGTCGACATCAACGGCCTGCCCGGCCTCGACACGATCACCGCTGACGACTCGGGTGTCACGATCGGCGCCCTGGCCCGGCACGCGGACGTCCTGGCCCACCCCGGCGTACGCCGGGTGCAGCCGCTCGTGACGCTGGCGCTGTCGCACGTCGCCCACGCCACCATCCGCAACCGCGGCACCACCGTCGGCTCGCTCGTGCACGCCGACGCCGCCGCGGAGATGCCCGTCGTGCTGACCCTGCTCGGCGGGTCGCTCGACGTGGAGGGGCCCGGTGGGCGGCGCACCATCCCCGTCGAGGAGCTCTACGTCGGACCGCTCGAGTCGAGCGTGCACCACGACGAGATCGCGGTCTCGGCGTTCTTCCCGGCCCTCGCCGCCGGTGCCGGCGTGGCCTTCGACGAGATCGCCCGGCGCCACGGCGACTACGCGCTGGTCGGCGCGGCCGCACTGGTGGAGGGCACCGGCGACGATGAACGGGTCAGGGTCGGCTACCTCTCGGTCGCCGACGTCCCGACCGTGGTCGACCTGTCCGGAGTGCCCGACGACCGCCTGGGTGACGTCGCCCTGGAGCAGCTCGAGCCCGGCGACGACATCCACGCCACCGCCGACTACCGCGCCCAGCTGGTGCGCGTCCTGACCTCCCGCGTGGTTCGATCGGCGAGGGAGGGGGTCCAGTCATGAGTGCAGGCACGAGCGAGGAACGCCACGACGTGGTGCTGACGGTCAACGGCACCGCGCACCCGGTGCGCGTGCCCGGCCGCCGGCTGCTGTCCGACGCGCTCCGCCACGATCTCGGGCTGACCGGCACCCACGTCGGCTGCGAGCACGGCGTCTGCGGCGCCTGCACGGTCCTGCTGGACGGCCGGCCGGTGCGGTCGTGCCTGATCTTCGCGGTGTCGGCCCAGGACTCCGAGATCACCACCGTCGAGGGGCTGACCGAGCACGACGGCTCGCTCGGTGCGGTGCAGCAGGCGTTCGTCGAGTGCCACGGCCTGCAGTGCGGCTTCTGCACCCCGGGCTTCCTCACCACGATCACCGCCGGGCTGCGCGACAACCCCGCGCCCACGCACGAGGAGGCCCGCGACATGATCGCCGGCAACCTGTGCCGCTGCACCGGCTACCAGAACATCGTCAAGGCGGTCGAGCGCGCCGCCGAGCTCGCCCGGGGCGACGTGTCGGGCGACCAGCCGCCGCAGCAGCCCGAGCCGGACGCCGGGCAGCTCGACTACGAGGAGCGCGACGACGACAACGCGTCGACGGGGCTGGGCGCGTGATGGGCGCATGACCACCAAGCTGATGGGCCAGAAGGTCCAGCGCGTGGAGGACCAGCGGTTCCTGCGCGGCCAGGGCCGCTACGTCGACGACGTGGCGATCGGGGCGGACACGCTCCACGCCGCGGTGCTCCGCTCGCCCCACGCGCACGCCCGGATCGTCGACATCGACGTCTCCGAGGTGCTGGACGTCGAGGGCGTCCACGCGGTGTGGACCTACGACGACCTGACCGGACCGATGGCCGAGCCGCTGCCCCTCCTCATCCCGCACCCCGCGCTCACCCACGGCCGCACGCAGTACGCACTGGCCAAGGACGAGGTCAACTACATGGGGGAGGCGATCGCCTTCGTGGTCGCCGACGACCGCTACGTCGCCGAGGACGCGATCGGGCGGATCCGTGTCGACTACGAGCTCCTGCCTCCCGTGGTCGGCATCCCGGCCGCGCGCGCCGCCGAGCGACTGGTCCACGACGACGTGCCGGGCAACGTCGGCGCGCGACTGGAGCAGAACGTCGGAGACGCGAAGGCCGCGATCGCCTCGGCCCCGCACCGGCTCTCCCTCGACCTCGACATCGAGCGCAGCTCCTGCCAGCCGATGGAGGGCCGCGGCACGGTCGCCCGCTGGGACCCCGACCTCAACCGCCTGCAGGCCTGGACCTCGACCCAGACCTCGACCGGCGTGCGCGCCGCCATCGCGGTGAAGCTCGGGCTCGACCTCGGCCAGGTCGACGTGATCACCCCCGACGTGGGCGGCGGCTTCGGCGTGAAGATCAACCACCCGTGGCCCGAGGAGCTCCTGGTCCCGCTGGCCGCCCGCACCCTGGGCCGGACCGTGAAGTTCACCGAGGACCGCCGCGAGCACTTCATCTCGACCGCCCACGAGCGCGCCCAGGAGCAGCACATCGAGGTCGGCTTCGACGACGACGGGCGGCTGCTCGGCCTCGACGTGGAGTTCTGGCACGACCACGGCGCCTACACGCCCTACGGCCTGATCGTCCCGATCATCACCTCGACCCAGCTGCTCGGCCCCTACAAGCCGCAGAGCTACCGCGTCGTCTTCGAGTCGCTCTACACCAACACGGTGATGGTGACGCCCTACCGCGGCGCCGGCCGGCCCCAGGGCTGCTTCGCGATGGAGCGGACCATGGACGCCATCGCGAAGTACCTCGGCAAGGACCGCACCGAGGTGCGGGCGGTGAACTTCATCCAGCCCGACGAGTTCCCCTACGACCACGGGCTCGTCTTCCAGGACGGCCGCGAGCTGGAGTACGACTCCGGTGACTACCCGGCCTCGCTGGAGAAGATCAAGGCGCTGGTCGGCTGGGACGAGTTCCCGGCGTTCCAGCAGGAGATGGCCGCCCAGGGCCGCCAGGTCGGCATCGGGCTCGCGTGCTACGTCGAGGGCACCGGCGTCGGCCCCTACGAGGGCGCCCACGTGCACATCGAGACCTCCGGCAAGGTCAAGGTCGCGACCGGCCTCACCACGCAGGGCCAGGGCCACGCGACCGTCTTCGCGCAGCTGGTCGCCGACGAGCTCGGTGTGAGGTTCGAGGACGTCGAGGTGGTCACCGGTGACACCCGCCGGATGCCCTACGCCGTCGGCACCTTCGCGTCGCGCGCCGCGGTGATGAGCGGTTCGGCGATCCACCTGGCCGCCAAGCGCGCCAAGGAGAAGGTCCTCAAGATCGCCGCCGACGCGCTCGAGGTGGACGAGAAGGACCTCCAGATCGCCGACGGCGTGGTCTCGGTCAAGGGCGCGCCCGAGAGCATGATCGACCTCGGCACGGTCTCGGTGCTGTCCAACCCGCTGCGCTACGCCTTCGACGAGGCGTCCAAGCGGGCCACCCAGTTCCAGGTCGGCGACCCCGGCAAGGCGCCGGTGCCCGAGGACGAGGAGCCCGGCCTGGAGGGCAAGGACTTCTACTCGCCCGAGCGCGCGACGTTCGCCTCGGGCATGCACGCCGTGATCGTCGAGACCGACCCGCAGACCGCGGAGATCACGATCCTCAAGTACGCCGTCGTCCACGACTGCGGCTACCTCATCAACCCGATGATCGTCGAGGGCCAGATCCACGGCGGCGTCGCGCAGGGCGTCGGCGGCGCGCTCTACGAGCGGATGGCCTACGACGAGTCCGGGCAGCTCCTCAACGCGTCGTTCATGGACTTCCTGATGCCCTACGTCACCGAGGTGCCCGACGGCATCGACATCGACCACCTCGAGACGCCCTCGCCGCTGAACCCGCTCGGCATCAAGGGCGCGGGCGAGGCCGGTGTGATCCCGTCCGCCGCCGTCTTCGCCGCCGCCATCGAGGACGCCGAGGGCATCCCGATCACCGCGATGCCCATCTCGCCGTCCGAGCTGTTCGCCCTCCGCCAGTCGACACCGCGCCAGACGAAGGAGCCCTCATGAAGATCTCCGGATCGAACGTCGTCGCCCAGCCGGTCGACAAGGTCTGGGAGGCGATCCTCGACCCGCGGGTCCTGGTCGCCACGATCCCCGGCTGTGAGCGGCTGGAAGAGACGGCTGACCACCAGTACGCCATGACCGTCACGGCCGGCGTCGCCGCCATCAAGGGCACCTACAACGGATCCTGCGCGCTCTCGGACCTCAAGGAGCGCGAGTCGCTGACGATGACGCTGCAGGGCGCCGGCGCTCCTGGCACCGTGGACGCGACCGTCGAGGTGCGCTTCTCCGAGCCGGCCCCCGGACAGACCGAGATCGCCTACGTCGCCGACGCGGTCGTCGGCGGCATGGTCGGCGGCGTCGGCCAGCGGATGCTGAGCTCGGTCTCGAAGCGGATGGCCGGAGAGTTCTTCTCCAACGTCGGCACGGCCATCTCCGCGCCGCCGGGTGCTGCGGCCTCGCCCGAGACGGTCGGCACGACGGCCTCGGCGACCGGCGCCCAGGTGTTCACGGCTCCTGCCAGGGCCGGTGGCATCTCCTCGCAGGACGACTTCCTCAAGGGCATCGTGGTCGGCGCCGGGCTGGTCGTCCTCGGGGTCGTCATCGGTGGGATCTTCGGGCGTCGCCGGTGAGCGGGCGGCCTGCGGGAGTCACCGGGGCCCCGGTGACTCCTGCACTTCCCGGCCAAGATCTCGCCCGGGAAGTGCAGGACTCGCCCAGGAAGTCGGAGCGCGTCGGGCATGAGTGACCTGACCGTCGACTCCACCGCGCGCGAGCAGGTCGCCGCACTCGGCGACAGGACGGTCTCGGCCCGCGAGCTGCTCGACCTCCACCTCGCCCGGATCGCCGAGCGCAACCCCGAGCTCAACGCGATCGTCTCGCTCGACGAGGCACGGGCGCGCGAGGCTGCCGGCGCCGCCGACGAGCTGCTGGCCTCTGGCGCCGAGGTCGGGCCGCTGCACGGCCTGCCGTTCGCCTTCAAGGACACCCACGACGTCGCGGGCTGGAGGACGACGTACGGCTCGCCGCTGTTCGCCGACCACGTCCCGGACGCCGACGACCTCCTGGTCGAGCGGGTGCGTGCGGCGGGCGTGGTCGTGATGGGGCGCACCAACGTCCCGGAGTTCGCCGCGGGCTCGCACACGTTCAACAAGGTCTTCGGTACGACGCTCAACCCGGTCGACCCGAGCCGCTCAGCGGGCGGCTCGTCGGGCGGCGCCGGATGCGCCCTGGCGTCCGGGATGGTGCCGCTCGCCGACGGCTCAGACATGGGGGGCTCGCTGCGCAACCCGGCGTCGTTCTGCGGCGTGGTCGGGCTGCGGCCCTCGCTCGGCCGGGTCCCGTCGTGGCCCACCGACAACTTCTGGGAGACGACCGCGGTCGGCGGACCGATGGCCCGCAACGTGGGTGACCTCGCGCTGCTGCTCAGCGTCATGGCCGGGCCGGACCCGCGGGTGCCCACCGCTCTGGGCGACCCGGGGATCATCTTCGCCCCGCCGGTCACCGGCACCCTGACCGGCCTGCGGGTGGCCTTGTCGACCGACCTCGGCGGGGCCCTCGAGGTCGACCACGAGGTCGCCGCGGTGGTGGAGTCGTCCGGCCCCGTCCTCGCGGCCGCCGGAGCCTCGGTCAGCGCGGCCCACCCGGTGCTCTCTGAGGCCGATGACACCTTCCGGACGCTGCGGGCCTGGCTGTTCCAGGCCGGCTTCGGCAAGCTGCTCGCCGAGCACCCCGACGACTTCAAGCAGTCCCTGGCCGACAACATCCGCGCCGGCGAGCACCTGACCGGCGCCGACGTCGCCCGGGCCTACGCCGGCCGCAGCGCGCTCTCGGAGCGGATGCGCGAGTTCTTCACCCACCACGACCTGCTGGTGCTGCCGACGTCGCAGGTGCCGCCGTTCCCGGCCGACCAGGAGTTCCCGACCCAGATCAACGGGAAGGAGATGGAGTCCTACCTCGACTGGATGCGGGCCTGCTACTTCATCACCGTCACCGGCTGCCCGGCGATCTCCGTGCCGTTCGGGCACACGGCCGCCGGCCTCCCGGTCGGCGTACAGCTGGTCGCGCCGCACGGCGCCGACCGGTTCCTGCTCGAGGTGGCCGCCGCGCTCGAGGAGGCGACCTCCTGACCGCCGAGGAGGACGCCGAAGAGCTGGTGCGCGACGGCGTGCCGCCGTTCGTCGAGGTCTACGACCGGATCTGCGGTCTGGTGCAGGACAGCGCACTGGGCCCGGGCGACGCGCTGCCCGGCGAGGTCGCCCTCGCCGGCGAGCTGGGCTTCCCGCGCCCCCTGGTCAAGGAGGCGCTCCTGCTGCTCGAAGAGGATGGCAAGCTCCAGCGCGGGCGCGATCGTCTCTGGCGGGTGGCGCCGCCCGGGGTAGCGGTGGGCTTCACGGACAGCTTCCATCGCATCATCGGGGGTGACGTGCGGGCGGTACGCCGGATCCTGGTCGGCATCGAGGACGGCAGTCGGTGGTCCCACGAGCTGCTCCGCACGCAGGGCCAGGTGCTCACGTGGGAGACGGTGTTCGAGAACGACGACGTCCTGCTCGCGGCGACGCTGGAGATGATGGTGCTCGATGCGGTGCCGCCCGAGCTGGTCGCCGCCCTCGACCACGACGCGCACGACCTCGCGTCCTGGCCGACGATGCTCGAGGCGCTCGGACCGGAGCGCCGGGCCCGGCTCAGCCCCGAGGTCTGGCGGCTCTCGCCGATCTCCCGGGCGACGGAGCGGCTGTCGTGGATGGAGCTGCCGCTGCACGGCATCCCCGCCGCTCTCACCGTGGTGCTGGCCGAGGAGGGCCGGCCGGTCTACGTGGCCAAGAACATCCTCGACCTCGGCACCTTCGACCTGGTCGTCGACCAGCTCGGGCCTCCGCGAGAAATGACCCGGCCGTGACCCACGACCTCGTCGTCGCCGACGCGACGCTGCGCGGCCGCGAGGGGCGCTGGCGGGTCGGCATCGACGGCGACCGGATCGCCGTAGGTCACCCAGGAGTCCGATCGCCGGCCGCGAGGAGGTCGACGCGGCCGGCGCGCTGGTCACCGAGAGCTTCGTCAACGGGCACATGCACCTCGACAAGGTGCACACGCTCGACCGTGTCGTCGAGAAGGTCGGCGACGCCGCGCTCACGGCGTACACCGCGGGCGACATGGCCTCGGCGCTCACCTCGATCGAGCTCGCGTCCGCGGTCAAGGCGGACTACGACCGCGCGTGGATCGAGCCCAACGCCCGGCGTGCGGTGCTCGAGGCGGTCCGCCACGGCGTGCGGCACGTGCTGGCCTTCGCCGACGTCGACACGTCGGCACGGCTCGAGGGCGTGATCCCGCTGCTGGCGCTGCGCGAGGAGTTCCGCGGCGTCGTGGACCTGCAGGTGGTCGCATTCCCCCAGGACGGGCTGCTGTGCGACCCCGGCGCCGAGGAGCTCGTGCGCGAGGCGGTCGAGCTGGGTGCCGACGTGGTCGGTGGCATCCCGTGGATCGAGCACACGGACGCCGACGCCCTTGAGCACGTGCGCCGGATGTGCGCGCTGGCTGCCGAGCACGGCCGCCGGGTCGCGATGCTCGTCGACGACGCGGGCGACGCCTCGCTCCGCACCACCGAGATGCTCGCGACCGCCATGCTCGAGCACGGGCTGGTCGGCCGGGGCGTCGCCAACCACGCCCGCGCGCTCGGGCTCTACGCGCGACCGACCCTGGAGCGGCTCGCCGGCCTGGCCCGGCGGGCCGGGCTCGGGTTCGTCTCCGACCCGCACACCGGCTCGCTGCACCTGCCCGTCCGCGAGCTCACCGCGATGGGGCTGCCGGTCGCGCTCGGCCAGGACGACATCGAGGACGCCTACTACCCGTTCGGCCGCCACAACATGGTCGAGATCGCCTTCCTCGCCGCGCACGCGCTCGGTGCCTTCGACCGGCCCGGCCTCGACCTGGTCTACGACGCCGTCACGACCACCGCCGCCACCGTGCTCGGCGTGCCCGACCACCGGCTCGAGCCCGGCGGCCGCGCCGACCTGGTCGTGCACCACCACCCCGGCCTCCGCGAGGTGCTCGCCCACCACGCGGCGCCGGCGTACGTCGTCAGCTCGGGCCGCGTCGTCGCCGAGTCGAGCTCGACGACCAGGTTCAGCCAGCCGACGACGACGACCGACTTCTAGCCGAGATAGTTCTCGACCGTCCCCGGCGGCCGCTCCTCGGCGCTGTCCGGGCTCTCGCCGTACTCTCGCTTCGCCCGGCGCTGACGCAGCAGGTCCCAGGCCTGGTCGAGCTCGACCTCGAGGCTGGCCAGCCGCTCGTGCTCGTCGGCTGCCGTGATCTCCCCTGCGCCGAGCGAGGTGCGCAGCTGGTGCTCCTGGTCGATCAGCGTCCTGATTCGGGTCTGGATGTCGGTGTCGTCCGCCATGGGCCAAGTGTGCACCCGATCAGCTGCTGAGAGAGTGGCTGCATGACCCGTCGCATCCGCATCGGCATCGACACCGGTGGCACCTTCACCGACGTCGTCGCGTTCGACGAGGACACCGGTGAGCTGGTCACCACCAAGACGCCATCGACGCCGGGCAACCCGGCCGACGGCTTCCTGGCCGGCATCGACAAGGTGCTCGGGCTGCTCGGCGCCAGCGGCGCGGACATCGACGCGGTCTCGCACGGCACCACGGTCGCGACCAACCAGCTGCTCGAGGGCAAGGTCGACCGGCTGGGGTTCGTCACCAACACCGGCTACGAGGCGATGCTCGAGATCGCCCGGCAGTCGGTGCCGGACGGCTACGGCAACAGCTACTTCTGGGTGAAGCCGCCTCGCATCGTCCCGCGCGACCTCGTGAAGGGTGTCGAGGGCCGCCTCGACGTGAACGGCGAGGAGGTGCGTCCCTTCGACGAGGACGGCGCCCGCACCGTCGCCCGCTGGTTCAAGGCGCAGGGAGTGGACACGCTGGGCGTCTGCTTCCTCCACGCCTACGCCAACCCGGTCCACGAGGAGCGGATGCGGGCGGTGCTGCTCGAGGAGCACCCGGACGCGGTCGTGTCGCTCTCGAGCGAGGTGCTGCGCGAGTACCGCGAGTACGAACGCGCGATGACCACCCTCGTCGACGCGGCCGTCAAGCCGCGGCTCTCGGCGTACGTCACCAACATCAAGAGCCGGCTCCAGGCCTACGACGACCGGCCCATCCCGTTCTACGTCATGAAGTCGAACGGCGGTGTGCTGTCGGCCGACGAGGTCGTGCACCAGCCGATCACCACCGTCCTGTCGGGGCCGGCGGCGGGCGCGCTGGGTGCGGCCCTGATCGCGAAGGTCGCCGGCTTCGACCGGGTGCTCACCTCCGACGGGGGCGGCACGTCGACCGACGTGTCGGTCGTGATCGACGGCGAGCCGACGCTGACGACCGAGGGCTCGGTCGGCGCGTTCCCCTCGAAGATCCCGATGATCGACGTCGTCACCGTGGGCGCCGGCGGCGGCTCGATCGCCTGGCTCTCGCCCGAGGGGACGCTCAAGGTCGGGCCGCAGTCGGCCGGCGCCGACCCCGGCCCGCTCTGCTACGGCAAGGGCGGCACCGAGGTGACGATCACCGACGCCCACGTGGTGCTCGGCCGGATCCCACCGCACCTGCTGGGCGGCGAGATCCCGCTGGACGTCGCCGCGGCCCGGGCGGGAGTCGAGGCGCTCTCCTCGCAGCTCGGCCTCTCGCCCGAGGCGTGCGCGACCGGCGTCCTCGAGATCTCGGCCTGGAACCAGGCCAACGCGCTGCGCCAGGTCACGGTCAAGCGCGGGCTCGACGTCCGCGACTTCACGCTCACCACGTTCGGCGGCTCCGGGTCGCTGCTGCTGTGCCGGCTGATGGACGTGCTCGGCATCCCGACAGTGCTCGTGCCGCCCAACCCCGGCAACGTCTCGGCGTTCGGGCTGCTCACCGTCGACGTCAAGAACGACTACGTCCAGACCCACGTCGCCCTGGCCGACGCGCTCGACCCCGCCACCGTCGCGTCGACGTACGACGACCTGACGCGCGCGCGCCGCCGCCGCTCTCTCGGGTGAGGGGTTCGCGCCCGAGCAGCACCAGTTCGTCCGCACCGCCGACCTGCGCTACTTCGGCCAGGCCTTCGAGGTGCGGGTCGCCGTCCCCGAGGGCGCCGTCGATGCCGCCGTCCTCGACGAGGTGGCCGGCCGGTTCCACGCCGAGCACAGGGCCCTCTACGGCTACGACTTCTCGACCGACCCCACCCAGCAGGTCGAGTGGGTCAACCTCCGCGTCTCCGGCATCGGTCCCATCCAGCGGCCCGAGATCCGCCGCCACGACGACGCCGACCCGCCGGTACAGAACGGGCGGGTGAGCGGATCCGAGGACGCTGACCCGCCGGTACAGAACGGGCGGGTGACTGGATCCGAGGACGCTGACCCGCCGGTACAGAACGGGCGGGTCAGCGACAGGCGCGTCTGCTTCGAGGCGGATGAGGGGTACGTCGACACGCCGCTGCTGCAGCGGAGCGAGCTGGCTCCCGGGACGGTGGTGGAGGGCCCGGTCATCATCGAGGAGTTCGGGTCCACGGTGCCGGTGCACCCCGGCTTCCGGGTGCGGGTGGACGAGTTCCTCAACCTGATCGTGACCAGGAGCGGCTCATGAGTGCCTCAGACCAGCAGAGCCGACGGGCGCCGACCCAGTTCCCCTACGGCCACCTCACAGCCGACGCCGGCGCGAGCGCGGACCCGGTGCTGGTCGAGATCGTCCAGGGCTCGCTGGCCTCGGTCGAGATGGAGGTCGAGACCGCGATCGGGCGGACCAGCCGCAGCCCGATGATCCGCGACGCCCACGACTTCCGCGCCGGCATCCACGACCGGCTGCTGCGCAAGCTGACCGGCCGCTCCTACTCCGCGCTCGTGCACCCCATCGCCCGCGACTTCCCGCTCGAGGAGATGCGCGAGGGCGACGTCTTCTTCCACAACGACGTCTACCGCTCCGAGGGCGGCATCGGCCACCTGCCCGACCTCTGCGTGACCGTCCCCGTCTTCTCCGGCGGCAAGGTCGTCGCCTTCGTCCAGGCCTTCGGCCACCACGACGACATCGGCGGTGCCGTGCCCGGCTCGATGCCGAGCCACGCGACCAGCGTCTTCGAGGAGGGGCTGATGGTCCCCCCGATCCGGCTCTGGGACGCGGGTGTCCCCAACCGTGCGGCGCTCACGATCATGACCCGCAACTCCCGCATGCCCGAGTCGCTGGCGGCCGACCTCGACGCCGAGTGCTCGGCCTGCCTGATGGGCGCGCGGAGGCTGGGCGAGCTGTTCGACCGCTACGGCGTCGAGACGGTCGAGTCCTGCTTCGACGCGATCCTGTCGCGGACGACCGAGACCTACCGCCGCGAGATCCTCGGCAAGATCCCGGTCGGGTCGTGGGTCTGGGAGGACTACGCCGAGCACGACGGCGTCGACGAGCCGATGCTGCACACCCAGCGCATCACCCTGACCCGCACGGCCGCCGACGACCCTGGTTCGGATGGACAGAGTGGCGAGCGGCTGATCCTCGACTTCGGCGGCACCAGCCCGCAGGCGAAGGGACCGATCAACCACGTCGGCGACGCCAGCGACGGCGTCTTCCTCAAGAAGTGGCTCGCCCCGATCCTCCGCAACCTGGCCGACACCCCCGAGCGGATGGCCGAGCTCGACGTCAACGAGGGCGTCGTGCCCCTCATCGAGATGCGGTTCCCGCCGCCCGGCACCCTGCTGACGCCGGTCTTCCCGGCCCCGACCAACGCCCGCACCTTCGTGATCCTCCGGCTCCTGGGCGTGCTGGCCGGCGTGATCGCCAAGGCGGTCGACGGCAAGATGCCCGCCGACCAGGAGACGATCCGCTACACCGGTGTCTACGGCGACGACCTCGAAGGCCGGCCCTACCTCATGCGCGAGGTGCTCGGCGGCGGCTCCGGCGGCCGCTACTACGCCGACGGCGAGGACACGATCCACGTCGTACCCGACTCGCGGAACCTGCCCACCGAGTTCACCGAGGCGCGGTTCCCGTTCCGGGTCGAGTCGCTCTCGCTCGCGGTGGACAGCGGGGGAGCGGGGCAGTTCCGCGGCGGCCTCGGCTACGAGAAGTCGATCCGGATGCTCAAGGACGGCCACTTCATGTCCATCGCCGACCGGTCGATCCTGGCCTGCTGGGGCGTGAAGGGCGGCAAGGCCGGCCAGCCGTTCCAGGTCACCATCGACCCGGGCGGCCCGCGCGAGCGCGAGGTCGACGCCCTCGCCGACGACGAGCCCGTCGTGGCCGGCGAGGTGATCCGGATCCGTACGACGGGCGGCGGCGGCTGGGGCAACCCGCTCGAGCGCGACCCGTCTCTCGTCGTCCGCGACGTCGTCTGGCGCAAGGTCTCGCCCGAGGCCGCGCTGGCCGACTACGGTGTGGTGCTCACCGGCTCGCTCGACGACGACTCACTGTCCTACGACGAGGCCGGGACCACCGCCGAGCGCGGTGGCCGGCCGGCAGCCTCCGAGGCGTTCTTCGACCGGGGGCCGGGCTACGCGCGGCTCTCGGGTGGCGCCGACCACGCCGACGTCGACATGCTGGACGCATGACCGACGATCGCGCCGCCGCCCTCCTCGCGCTCCACGCGGGCTCCGGCTTCGTGCTCCCCAACGCGTGGGACGCCGGGTCCGCGCGGATCCTCGAGCAGGTCGGTTTCCCGGCGATCGCCACCACCAGCGCCGGCATCGCGTGGGCGTGCGGCGTGCCCGACGGGGGAGCGCTCGACCTCGACACGATGCTCGAGCACGTCGGGCGGATCGTGGCTGCGGTGGGCGTCCCGGTGACCGCGGACCTCGAGGCCGGCTACGACGACGTCGCCACCACGGTCCGGCGGGCGGTCGAGGCGGGGGCGGTCGGCGGCAACCTCGAGGACCAGGTCGGCGGCGTGCTGTTCGGGGTCGACGAGGCAGCCGACCGGATCGCGGCAGCGCGCGCGACCGCTCCCGCGGGCACCTTCGTCCTCAACGCGCGCACAGACACGTTCTTCGGCGGCGCGACGGGCGACGTGTTCGCCGAGACGGTCGAGCGTGCGATCCGCTACGTCGAGGCAGGCGCCGACTGCGTCTTCGTGCCCGGCGTCGACGACGAGGACACGATCCGCCGGCTCGCCGCCGCGATCCCGGCGCCGCTCAACCTCGTGGCCGGCCTCTCCAACGTCATCCCCGCTCCGGCGCTCTTCGCGCTGGGCGTCAAGCGGGTCAGCCTGGGCGGCAGCCTGGCCCGCGCGGCACTCAGCTCGCTCGAACGCGCCGGACGGGAGCTGCTCGACCACGGCACCCTCGGCTTCCTCGACGGTGCGATCGGCTACGCCGACCTGCAAGGGCGCTTCCGCGGGTGATCAGCCAGTCGTGGGGTCCTCGGCGGGCACGGCAAGACCGGGCGCGCGGTGTGTGCCGCACTGGCGGCGCGCGGGGTCGAGGCGCGGCCGCTCGGTCGCGCGGACTGGCCGGCGCTGTCAGAGGCCGTCGCCGGCTGCGCGGCGGCATACGTCATCGCGCCCAACCTGCATCCCGACGAGCCGGCGTACGTCGCGGAGGCGCTGGCGGCGCTCACGGAGGCCGGCGTGGGCCGCGTGGTCTACCACTCCGTCGCCTCGCCGTACGCCCCTGAGCTGCCGCACCACCTCGGCAAGGCGATCTCGGAGGACCTGGTCCGCCGCTCGGGGCTGGCCTGGACGATCCTGCAGCCGGGCGCCTACCTGCAGAACGTCGACCTGAGCGGCCCGGTCGGGGTCCCCTACGACGTCGACGCGGTCTTCGGCTTCGCGGACCTGGCCGATGTCGCAGAGGTGGCCGCCCTCGTGCTGACCGAGGACGGCCATGTCGGCGCGACCTACGAGCTGGCGTCCCGGGTGGCCACCGTGGCCGAGCTGGCCGCCGAGGCCGGCGTCACCGCACGGCGTACCGAAGCGCGGCCGGACGGCTGGCTGGGCGCGATGTTCGACTACTACGACCGCCACGGGTTGCCCGTGGGCACGCGGACCCTCGACGCGCTGCTGGAGCGACCGGTCACCGACCCACGCTGATCCACTCCGTCTTCGGGTCGACCCCTGCGTGTGCCCCGTCGCCGCCGTCGGAGCGAGCCCGCAGGCGCCTCGAGTGGAGGCGCGTCCAGCCCGCGGCGAGCAGTACGCCGCCGGCCAGTCCGCCGAACCCCCACCAGGCACGGTCGCCGGTCGTCGTGTCGGACGTGTCGGACGGGTCGGCCGGTGTGGGTGCGGCCGACACCGGCACCACCGAGGCCGGCTCGGTCGCGTGGGACACGACCGCGTCGGACTCGACCGGGGACGCCGGCTCGGCGGCCTCGCCGCCCTGTCCCACGCCCAGGCCGTTCAGCAGCCGGGTCAGCCCTTCTCCATCGACCGGCTGGTGCCAGACGACCGGGCTGTCCCAGACGCTCTCGGCGTCGCCCTCCATCACCTGGCTGGCGATCCACGGCGCGCCGTCCCCCTGCAGGTAGACGCGGTCGACGCGCCACGGCGTCACGTCGTGGACCAGCCAGGTCAAGGTCACGCCGGTGCCGGTCTCGTGGGCCCGCCCCGACGAGTCGACGGTGCCCGAGCCGCCGAACGCGCCGACCAGGTCGGCGAGCTCGTCGTAGGCGTCGTCGGTGTAGTAGAGCGAGGCGGTGCGGCCCTCTCCAGGAACCGACAGCAGCACGCTGGTCGGGCCGCCGGCGTACGCCGGGCCGGGTGGTGCCAGCATCGCGAGGACCCAGGCGGTGAGTACGACGGCGATGGCACGGATGACGGGCATGGCGACCTCCAGGTGGACGGGTTCGCTGCTGCTACACCGCCGCGGGCGGGTCGGGTTCCCGTCAGCCCGCCATCAATCGACGGGAACGACCGACTCCGCGATCTCCACCGCCCGGCGCAGCTCGACGTCGCCCTCCAGCCGGAGCGTCACGCCGCCGGTCATCCAGATCAGCGTGTGTCCGGCGAGCCGGGCCGAGTGGGTGACCTGGGTCCCGTCGGGCTCGAGCAGCGCGACCTCGTGGGGCTCCTCGAACCACAGCGCGTCGGTGTCGTTCACCGCGGCGTAGCGGACGTCGCGGGCGACCTTGAGGACCGAGAAGTCGAGCCGGGCGTCGTACTGGTCGAGGCGCAGCACCCCCTCATCGTCGGTGTTCCAGCTCATCGAGACCGCACTGCGGTCATCCGACACCTCCACCCCGTCGGGCGCGCCCAGCGCCTCCGGAGCCGACACCGTGAAGCGCGCCATCGCGACGGCCTCCTCGAGTGACCCGCCCGGCGACACCGCGGGGGGCGTCGGGTCGGCCGTCGGTGCCCGGGTGTCGCCACGCTCCACCCGCACGCCGCCGAAGCCGAACCAGTCGGAGACCGCGGCGCGCACCGGCGGGGTCGCCAGCAGCGCGAGCAGGCCCGCCGCCACAGCAACCACAATGGCGATCCGCCGGCGGCGCGCCCCTGTCGCGGGCGCCTTCGCGGGCGGCGCTTCGGGCAGCCGCTCGAGCACGCTGACGGCGAGGCTCGCCCCGGGAGCCGGCACGTCGACGACGCGGCCCAGCGCGGCCAGGTCGCGCGTGAGGTCGTCGTACTCGTGCTCACCCATCGTGCGCCCCCGCTCTTGTGTGCACGCTGTCCGTGTCGTCTGCCAGCACGTCCCGGAGCCGGGCCAGGGCGCGGTGCAGCCGGGACTTCACGGTGCCGCGCGGCCAGCCCAGGACCGCCGCCGACTCGGCCTCGTCGAGATCGAGCAGGTAGCGGCACGTCACCACCTGGCGATGCGGTGGTGAGAGCCTGGCCAGACCACGGACGAGGGCCTCCTGCCGCTCCTGCGTCAGCGTGGCCTCGGCGGGGTCGTCGGGTCGGGCGAGCAGCAGTCGCTCGGCCATCGCCCAGGACCGCTGCTCACGCGCCGCGCGTCGGCCCGCGGACCGGTGCAGGTTGCGGGTCTCGTTCGCGACGATCTTCAGCAGCCACGGCCGGAACGGCGCTCCGGGCCGGAACCGGTCCAATGACGCGTAGGCCTTGACGAACGCCTCCTGCACGACATCCTCCGCGTCTCCACCTGCACCGAGAAGGGCGGCGGTGCGCAGCGCCACCGGGGCATGACGACGTACCAGCTCGGCGTACGCGTCGCGGTCGCCGCGGCGCACCCGGGCCAGCAGGTCGGTGTCGTCCGGGCCGGTGTCCAGGTCGGGGTGTCCCTCTCTCGCTCGGTCTGTGTACACCACCGCGAGGCCAACGGTTCCGGCCCGTCGTCGGTCGGTCAGCCCCGGTCAGGGAGCTCCTGGAGCGCCCAGCGGTTTCCGTCGGGGTCAGCGAAGTAGACGAAGCGGCCCCAGGGCTGTTCGTCGACGCCCTCACACTCGACCTCACGCTTGCGGAGGTAGGCCAGTGCGGCGTCGGCGTCCTCGACCACCACCTGGATGAACTGCGACGACCCGTCCGGCATCATCTCGAGGCCGGTGCCGAAGCAGATCGAGGCTGCCGACCCGGGCGGAGTGATCTGGACGAACCGCAGCTCGGGCGTGACGGTCCGGTCGAAGTCGACGACCCAGCCGACCCGGGTGCCGTAGAAGTCCACCGATCGGTCCACGTCCTGCACGGCCAGGGGGATGAGCTCGATCCGGAAGTCCACGGCAATCTCCTCGTCAGCTGGTTCGTCGGGTTGGTGGCTCCACGGTAGGAGGCGCAGCGGACAGCCCATGACCGCAAGTGGGAGGTTCGTGGCTCGCGGACCCGGGGCACTAGGTTGCAGCCCATGAGAGTGCTGCTGGCTCTGGGCGGGAACGCCATGACGAACGCCGACGGGCGGGCGCGCCCGGAGGACCAGATCGCCGCGGCGCAGGTGGCCATGGAGGCGGTCGCGGAGCTGCTGGCCCACGACGTGGAGGTCGTGATCACGCACGGCAACGGACCGCAGGTCGGCAACCTGCTCGTGAAGAACGAGCTGGCCGCCGCGGTCGTGCCTCCTGTCCCGCTGGACTGGTGCGGTGCGCAGACCCAGGCGACGCTCGGCTTCGTGCTGATGGACGCGCTCGACGCCTCCCTGCTGCGTCGGGGGGTGCTGCGTCGCTCGGCGGCGGTGGTGACCCGCGCCCTCGTGGACAGCGACGACCCCGGGTTCACCAGGCCGACCAAGCCGATCGGCCGGTTCCTCCCGGCCGAGGAGGCGCAGCTGCTGGTCGACCACGGCGAGACCTGGGAGGACCGCGGTGAGAAGGGCTGGCGGCGCGTGGTCGCCTCACCCGAGCCGCTCGAGATCATCGACGCTCCGGCCGTGCAGGCGCTCGTGGAGAGCGGCTTCGTGGTCGTCGCCAACGGCGGAGGCGGCATCCCGGTCGTGCGCGACGGCGACGGCAACCTGAGCGGCGTCGAGGCGGTCATCGACAAGGACCTGGGCGCCGCGCTGCTGGCCAGGTCGGTCGACGTCGACGTGCTCGTGATCGCGACCGACGTTGCCCACGCGGTGCTGCACTACGGCACGCCGGAGGCCGCCGACGTCGGCACGGTGAGCGTCGACGAGATGCGGTCCTACGCCGCCGAGGGGCACTTCGCGAGCGGGTCGATGGGACCCAAGGTCGACGCGCTCTGCCGGTTCGTCGAGCAGGGCGGCAGCCGTGCGATCATCACCGATCTGGCTCACCTGGCCGACGCCGTACGCGGCGAGGCCGGCACCGTCGTCATCCCGAACTCCGCACCACCCGCACCGTGAGAGAGAGTGACCCCATGCCCGACGCCATCGAAGTACGCAAGGTCCCCATCCACTCCGTCGCCGACGCGAGCGAGCTCGCGAAGCTGATCGACGACGGCGTCCTGCACGCCGACCGCGTGATCGCGATCATCGGCAAGACCGAGGGCAACGGCGGCGTCAACGACTACACCCGCATCATCGCCGATCGCGCGTTCCGCGAGGTGCTGGTCGCCAAGGGAGCCCCCGCCGACGCCGTCAAGCAGGTCCCGATCGTGTGGTCCGGCGGCACCGACGGCGTGATCAGCCCGCACGCCACGATCTTCGCGACCGTGCCTCCCGAGGAGGTCACGGCGACCGACGAGCCGCGGCTGACCGTGGGCTTCGCGATGAGCGAGCAGCTGCTCCCCGAGGACATCGGCCGGACGCCGATGATCACCAAGGTCGCCGACGCGGTGCGGGTGGCGATGGAGAAGGCCGGCATCACCGACCCGGCCGACGTGCACTACGTGCAGACCAAGACCCCGCTCCTGACGATCCACACGATCCGCGACGCCAAGTCGCGAGGCAAGACCGTGTGGACCGAGGAGACGCACCAGTCGATGGACCTCTCCAACGGCTGCACCGCACTCGGCGTCGCGGTCGCCCTGGGTGAGATCGAGATGCCGGGCGACGACGACGTCATGCACAACCGCGGCCTCTTCTCGTCGGTCGCCTCCTGCTCCTCGGGCGTCGAGCTCGACCAGGCGCAGGTCGTCGTGGTCGGCAACGCGCCGGGGGTCGGTGGCCGCTACCGCATCGGGCACTCGGTCATGAACGACGCCCTCGACCAGGACGGCATCTGGAACGCCATCCGCGACGCCGGCCTCGAGCTCCCCGACCGTCCGCACACCAGCGACCTCGACGGCAAGCTCGTCAACGTCTTCCTCAAGTGCGAGGCCTCCCAGGACGGCGAGGTCCGCGGCCGCCGCAACGCGATGCTCGACGACTCCGACGTCCACTGGCACCGCCAGATCAAGGCGGCCGTCGGTGGCGTGACCGCAGCGGTCACCGGCGACCCGGCGGTGTTCGTCTCGGTCTCGGCCGCCCACCAGGGCCCCGAGGGCGGCGGTCCCGTCGCCGCCATCGTCGACCTCGGCTGACTCAGGTCGACGTCTGGGCGGTCCGGAACGGCGAAACCGCCAGCACCAGCACCACGAGGGCGAACACGACGGCCGCTGCCAGCAGGGCGGCCCGGTTGCCGGCCTGCACGGCGAGCAGTCCTCCGAGCGGTGCGAAGACCACGATCACCGCGCGGTTGAACGACCGCTTCGTGATGTTCATCCGAGCCTGGAAGGCATCGGGCGTCTGAGCCTGCTGGAAGCTCATCTCGTGGGAGTTGCTGAAGCCGATGGCGAACCCGTGGCAGAGCTGGCCGGCCGCGAGCACCGCGGCGGCCGCCCAGCCACTGGTCCCCAGCCCGGCGACCGCCATCAGCAGGACGCCGACGGTCGTGACCAGGTGCGCGAAGATCACCGCGCCGCCGGTGCCGAACCGCCGCCCGCCCGCGCCTGACGTGGCCGCACCGAGGAATCCGCCCACGCCGAGGAGCGCGGCGGCCAGCCCGAACTGGAACGCGCTCAGCCCCAGCGTCACCAGTGCGTACGGCGCGAGGACGGCGCCGAGCACGGCATTGGCCGCGAACCAGATGTGAGTGGTGAGCGCGAGCGCCGTCAGGCTCGAGGTGCGGTAGACCCAGCCGACGCCCTCGCGTATCTCCCGCCAGACGTTCGGCGTCGGTGAGGGCTCCGGAGCGGGCTCGGCGACCCGCAGCGAGAGCACCACGACCGCCGAGAACAGGTACGTCGCTGCGTCGACCAGCACCGCGAGGGGCGCCCCGACCAGCTTCACCAGCGCACCGGCCGTGGCCGGACCGGCTGTCTGGGCCACGGCGTCGGCACCGTCGATCCTGGAGTGTGCCCGCTGGAGGTGCTCGCGCGGGACCAGCCGGGTGATGAACGACATCGACGCGGCGTCGTTCACCAGCGACATCGCACCGAAGCACGTCACCACGACCATCAGCAGTGGCAGCGAGAGCACGTCGAGCGCGTGCGCGACCGGAATCGCGACCAGTAGAGCGGCTCGCGACAGGTCCGTCGCGACCATGATCGGCCGGCGACGTACGCGGTCCACGAGCGCGCCGACGACCAGACCGAGCAGCAGATAGGGAAGCCACCGCGCAGAGTTCACCCACCCCACGTCCTGGGCGGTCCCGTGGAGGGTCAGCACCACGAGCGTCTGGAGCGCCAGCGCGGTGACGTAGGACCCGAACGACGAGACCGACTCGCCCGCCCAGAAGCGGGTGAAGTCCCGCGACGGAAAGGTCAAGGCGTGTCCAGCCACTCCCGGATCGACTCGTTGTGCTGGCCGAGGGTGGGCGGGGCGACGTGGTCGGGGCGGCCGCCGGCATAGGAGTTGTCGTCGAGGCGGATCGGCGGTCCGGGCAGGTCGACCGCACCCAGGGTGGGGTGGTCGACCGAGAGCCTGAGCCCCTGGGAGAGCACCTGGTCCCAGGAGTAGACGTCGTCCATCGAGCGCACCTTGCCGGACGGCACGCCCGCATCGGAGAGCAGGGAGAGCCAGTGCTCGGCGTCCTGGCCGGCGAACAGCGCCTCCATCTTCTCGATCAAGGCCTCCCGGTTGCCCACGCGCTCGGGGTTGGTCGCGAACCCGTCCTCCTCTGCGTCCCACCCCAGCGCCGTGCACAGCGCGCGCCAGAGCCCTTCCGAGCCGCAGGCGATCTGGATCGGGGCCGAGGCGGTCGCGAACATGCCGTACGGCGCGATCGAGGGATGGTGGTCGCCGGAGAGTCCGGGGACCTCACCGGCCACGGTCCACTTGGTGCCCTGGAACGCGTGTACGCCGACCATGCCGGCCAGCAGCGAGGTGCGCACGACCCGGCCCCGGCCGGTGCTGTTCCGCTCGTGCAGGGCAGCCACGACGCCGAAGGCGCCGTTCATGCCCGCGATCAGGTCCGCGATCGGGACGCCGACCTTGGTGGGCTGCGTGGTGCCGGTGATGGACATCAGCCCGCCCTCGCCCTGGGCGATCTGGTCGTAGCCCGCGCGCTTGGCCTCCGGGCCGTCGTGGCCGAACCCGGTGATCGACAGCACGACGAGGCGCGGGTTGAGCTCGTGCAGTCGCGAGACCGGGAAGCCCAGCCGGTCGAGGACACCGACCCGGTAGTTCTCCATGAGCACGTCGGCCCGGGCCACCAGCCTCGCGAGCACGTCGCAGTCGTCGGGTGACTTGAGGTCGAGGACCAGCGATTCCTTGTTGCGGTTCGCCGAGAGGAAGTACGTCGACTCGCGGTCGTCCTCCGGACCCACGAACGGCGGCCCCCAGGAGCGGGTGTCGTCGCCGGTCGGGGGCTCGATCTTGATCACCCGCGCCCCCATGTCGCCGAGCATCATCCCGGCGTGCGGGCCCGCGAGCGCGCGGGTCAGGTCGAGCACGAGCAGGTCGGACAGGGGGCCGGCAGCCATGACCGCACGCTACCCACGCCGCATCCCCTTCCTCGGAGTAGTCACAAGTGACTACTCCGACGTAACCCGATCGGGCCCCCTCTCGTTGAAGCGCGCATGACCCACTTCACGCTCCGCCGGGCCCTTGCCGTCCTCGCGAGCGCGCTGCTCGGTGCCGCCGTCGTGCACACGTCGCCGGCCCAGGCCGCCCCGCAGTGGGCGCCCGCGGCCACCGCGGCCATCCACCCCGGCACGATGATGTACACCGCCGGCGCCCAGTGCACCGCCAACTTCGTCTTCACCGACGCCGACAGCAACGTCTACGTCGGCTACGCCGCGCACTGCGCCGGCACCGGGGAGGCGACCGACACCAACGGCTGCGAGGCGGGCTCGCTCCCGCTCGGCACGCCCGTGACGTTCAACGAGGGTGGCAACCTGCTCACCGAGGGCACCGTGGTCGGCCACGGCCGGCTCGTCTACTCCTCGTGGATCCGGATGCGCGAGCTCGGCACCACCGATGCCAGCACCTGCGCCTACAACGACCTGGCGCTGGTGAAGGTCGACAACGCCGACGTCGGCAAGGTCAACCCGTCGATCCCGTTCTGGGGCGGCCCGACCGGGATCGACACCGACGGCACCGCCGCCGGCGACCGGGTCTACACCTACGGCAACTCCAGCCTCCGGGCCGGCATCACCCAGCTCTCGCCCCACACCGGCATCAGCCTCGGCGACGCCGCGGCGGACGAGGGCTGGTCGCACCCCCTCTACACGGTCACTCCCGGCGTCCCGGGCGACTCCGGCTCGGCGTTCGTCTCGGCCGACGGCAAGGCGATCGGCGTCCTGTCCACGCTGGGCCTGCTGCCGCTGCCGCTGTCGAACAACATCGGCGACCTCGGCAGGGAGCTGACCTTCGCGCAGGCCAACGCGGGGATCCCCGGGCTGGCCCTGGTCCACGGCACCGAGCCGTTCGACCCGATCCTCTGACCACCCTCAAGGGAGCAACGGCCCGTCGCTGACGGACCGGAAGGCCGGGCCCCGTCCACGCGTCAGGACGGGGCCCCGGTCTGCCCCGGGCGGGGGCGACGTCACTTCGTGACCGCTACGTGATCGTCTTCGGTCGGTCCCGCCGGTTACGTTCCCACCGTGACCAGTCCCGCCCGCGCCGGTAGGTCGGCGGTGGTGGCCGTGCTCGCCGCCGCGGGGCTGCTCCTGGTCCTGGTGACCTGGGCGGCCTCGATCGGCCCCGACCGCGTGGTCTCCGGTGGCCACGTCGAGCGGATCCGGCCCGACGAGCCGACGGCCACCCCCAGTCAGCAGGGCCCCGAGAAGGACCCGGTCCAGGAGGCGCTGGAGGAGGAGCGGGGCGAGCCGCCCGGCTGGCTGGGCGCGATCGCCTTCGCCCTGGAGCTCCTCACCGTCGCCGTGGTGCTGTTCCTCGTCGGCCGGCTGCTGCGCAGGCTGCGCCAGGCGTGGCTGGCACGCACCCGGCGGCGTAGGCCACAGCGACCCGAGGACGTCGAGTTCGAGGTGCTCGGTCCGCAGGCGAGGGTCAGCGAGGAGATGGCCGAGGACTTCGAGGAGCAGCGCACCCTGCTCGCCGCCGGCGGCGAGCCCCGCAACGCGATCGTCGAGTGCTGGCACCGCTTCGAGCAGCAGGCGGTCCGCGCCGGTGTCGAGCGTCGGCCCTGGCAGACCACGGGGGAGTTCGTGCTCGGGGTGCTCGACCTGGTCGGCGCCGACCCGGGTGCGGTCGCCGGGCTGGCCGACCTCTACCGCGAGGCCAGGTTCTCCGACCATTCCCTGACCGATGAGCACCGGCGGCAGGCGCTCGCCGCCCTCGACACGATCCACCTCAGCCTCGCGGACCGGGCAGGTGCCAGGTGACCGGCCGCCGACGCTGGTGGTGGCGGGTGGCCGGAGGTGTCATCGGGTTCGCGGCGATCGAGGGCACCGTGCTGCTGATCCACGGCCGCGCCGACGAGCTGCGGCTCGCGCTCGTGGTGGCGCTGGTCGTCTGTGCCTCGGCGGTGCTGATCGACGCGTCGCCGGTCGAGCCGGCCGGCTGGACCGCTCACGCCGAGTCCGACGCGGGGCTCGCCCGGCTCGACCCGCGCACCGCGTCCTACCTCCGCGTCCTGGAGAGCCACCTCAGCGCGCGCGAGGCCGACGGCGCGCTCCGCCACCGCCTCCGCGACCTGGCGGACCAGACCCTGCGCGCGCGTCACGACCTCGCGGTCGACGACCCGCGTGCGGAGGCGCTCCTGGGCCACGAGCTCCACCGGGTCCTGCAGGAGGACCCCACCAGGCTGGATCCGGACCGGATCGAACGTTGTGTGATGAGGATCGAGGAGCTGTGACGTTGACATCGGACACCCCCGCGACGCCGACCATCGAGGAGGCGGCCGCCGTCGCCGTACGCGTGCTCGACGAGGTCGGGAAGGCGATCGTCGGCAAGCAGGAGGCGCTGCGGCTGGTGCTCTGCGCGATCCTGGCCAAGGGCCACGTCCTGCTCGAGGACTACCCCGGGCTCGGCAAGACCCTGGCCGCGCGCTCCTTCGCGCGGGCGCTGGGCCTGGACTTCGCGCGGGCCCAGTTCACACCCGACCTGCTGCCCTCCGACCTCACGGGCTCCTTCCTCTACAACCAGCGCACCGCCGAGTTCGAGTTCCGCCGCGGCCCGCTGTTCACCGGGCTGCTGCTCGCCGACGAGATCAACCGGACTCCGCCCAAGACCCAGTCCGCCCTGCTCGAGGCGATGCAGGAGCGCCAGGTCACGGTCGAGGGGGAGACCTTTCCCCTGGCCGAGCCCTTCCACGTGCTCGCGACCGCCAACCCGATCGAGTACGAAGGCACCTACCCGCTCCCGGAGGCCCAGCTCGACCGCTTCCTGCTGCGGGTCGGCTTCGGCTATCCCACCGCCCACGAGGAGTACGACGTCATCGCCCGCCGGGTCGCGCGCCGGCAGGAAGAGGTCGAGCTCGAGGCGGTCACCGACCCCGTCGGTCTGCGCGGCGTGCAGGCCGCCGTCGAGACCGTCCGGGTCGACGAGAGCATCGGCCACTACTGCGTGGCCCTGGCCGCCGCCACCCGTGAGCACCGCGACACCCTCACCGGCGCGTCGCCGCGCGGCTCCCTCGGCCTGGTCCTCACCGCCCGCGCCTTCGCGGCCCTGCGCGGCCGCGACTACGTCATCCCCGAGGACGTGAAGGCCGTGGCTCGCGCGGTGCTCTCGCACCGCGTCAGCGTCCGGCCCGAGCTCTGGATGACCCAGACCACCGGCCGCTCGATCGTCGACGCCGTCCTGGTCCAGGTCCCGACGCCGGCGACGCTCGACCGCCCGTGAGCCCGACGTGATCCCGCACTGGCGGCCCACCCCCGCGCTGGCCCGCGCGGTCGTCGTCGCGGCGGTCGCCGTGGTCGCCGGCGTCGTGGGCGCTGCGCCGACCGTGATGGTGCTGGGCGCGCCGTTCGTCCTGCTCGCCTGCTTCGGCCTGCTGCACCGTCCCGACTCCTCACCGGAGCTCGAGTCCGCGCTCGACCACCGATGGCTGCACGAGGGCCAGGGCACGACCTCTCGGCTCACGCTCCGTCACGGCGAGGACGTCGAGCACGTCGCGCGGGCGATGGCCCCCACGCCGTTCGTCGCGCTGCACCCACCCACCGGCCTGGCCGCCGGTCTGGTCGACGAGCCGCCGACGATCGAGGTGGGTCCGCGCCGTTGGGGTAGGCGGGTGCTGGGCGAGGAGCAGGTCTGCCTCACCACCCCGTGGGCCGGCTACCGCTGGGGGCCGGTCGGCCTGCACGGTGACGGGCTGCGGGTGCTGCCGCACACGACGCGGTTCATCTCGCGGGCGGAGACCCCGCGACCGGTCGGGCTCGTCGGGCTCAACCGCTCGCCGCGGCTCGGCGCCGGCGTGGAGTTCGCCGACATCCGGCCGTTCCGCTCGGGCGACCGGCTGCGCCGGATCAGCTGGCGGGTCTCGGTGCGCAGCCGCGAGCTGCACGTCACCACCTCCCCGGCCGAGGAGGACAGTGGGGTCCTGCTCGTCGTCGACGCCCTCGGCGACCACGGCCACTCCGGCGGCCTCGACGGCGAGGCGAGCAGCCTCGACCAGAGCGTCCGGGCCGCCGCGGCCGTCGCCGAGCACCACGTGCGCGCGGGTGACCGGGTCGCCCTGCGCATCGTCGGTGGGGACGGAGGGCTGCTCGGCTACGGCGCCGGCACCAGGCACCTGCGGGCGCTCTTCGACCTGCTGGCGGGCGTGCGCGCGGGAGAGCTCCCCGAGGGGGTCGCGGACCGGATCCAGCTCCGGGTGCGCGGCGGCAGCGTCGTCTTCGTGTTCTCGCCGATGCTCGGCGCGACCATCGTCACGGCGACCGCGAGCCTCGTCCAGCGCGGTCTGCCCGTGGTCGTCGTCGACACCCTCCCGCCCGACGCGAGCCCCCGCGTGCCGGACGGCGTCGACCCCCGGATCGCCGACCTCGCCTGGCGGATGCGTCGGCTGGAGCGCGACCAGGTGCTGGCCGGCCTGGTCGGGCTCGGCTGCCCGGTGGTCCCGTGGCGCGGCGGCGGCTCCCTCGACGACGTGCTGCGCCGGCTGGCCCGCCGTGCCAGCGTGCCGCACGCCCTGCCCGGCTGGGAGGGGGCGGGACTCTCCCGATGAACTTCCTGGTCCGCGAGTCGCGCGCTCGCCTGCTCCTGCGTGCGGTCATCCTGGTCGCGCCGGTCCTGGCGGTGCTGACCGCCCGGCCGGCGGACCGCCCGTCCGGCTGGTTCGTCGTGCTCACGCTGGTGCTCTCGGTCGGGTTCGCGGCGATGCCGGAGTCGCCCCTCGGCACCGCGTGCCTCGGACTGGTGGTCTTCTGGTGGGCGCTGGCCGCCTCGGACGGCGTCCCGGTCGGCGCGATCCCGGCCGCGCTCCTCCTCCTCGCCACCCACCTCGCCGCGGTGCTGCTCTCCTACGGCCCGCCCTCGCTCCCGATCGGCACGGCGCTGCTCGGCCGCTGGCTACGCCGTGGCGCCGCCGTCGCCCTGGCGGCCCCGCTGGTCTGGGTGGTGGCGGTCGTGGTCGACAACCAGCCCGAGCCGCCGGGCATCTGGATCTCCGGCCTGGCGTGCGCCGTGGTCGTGTGCATCGTGGCCGCGACCGCGGTCACGATGCGCGAGGAGGCTGCGCAAGGATGAGGCGTGATCACCACACGACGTTCTTCGTCTCCCCCGCTTCGCTCCTCCGACGAACAACGCCGCGGGGACCCCGAGAAGCCTTGAGCTCGCCTGACCCCGAGGAGTACGTCGAGCTCGTCTTGTCGGTCGTCGAGGAGATCCCGTGGGGCCGGGTGACCTCCTACGGTGCGATCGCGGGCGTCGTCGGCGGCGGACCCCGTCAGGTCGGTGCGGTCATGGCGCGCCACGGCGGTCCGGTGCCCTGGTGGCGCGTGGTGCGCGCCGACGGGTCGCTGCCGCCGAGCCACGAGGAGAACGCCCGGCCGCACTACCTCGACGAGGCAACACCGCTGCGCCCCTCGGGCGCCGTCGACATGGCGGCGGCCTTCTGGGAGCCGGAGCCGCCCCCGCCGCTTGCCGCGGCGGAGGGCTGAGCGTTATCCACAGATCGGGCCGAAAGCTGTGCACAGACCTGTGCACAGATTCGCCCACTGGTGGAGAAACAGGGCGCGCTGGTGGATGACCTTGTGGAACCAGGGGAATGTTCCCCGCACCTCTTGCGCGGACGGCTCCGGAAGGCATAGAACTTCTCCTGCACCGCCACTTCGGTGGAGGTGTAAGAAGGGCCCGAACAACTCATACTTGTTCGGGCCCTTCGCCTTTGTCCGAGCCCTGTGTCAGTCCCAGGACCGGATTCGGCCAACCGCTCGGCATCGGCCACACTCGGTGAGTGCTCTACGACGTGGTTCACGCCGTGATACCGCCGGCGCTCAAGGTGATCTGGCGACCCACGGTGCGCGGGCTCGAGCACGTGCCGAGGACCGGCGGGGTGATCCTGGCCAGCAACCACCTCAGCTTCGTGGACTCCGTCGTGATCCCGAGCGTGGCGCCGCGCAAGGTCGTCTTCCTCGCCAAGTCCGACTACTTCACCGGCACCGGCCTCAAGGGGCTCGCCTCGCGGGTCTGGTTCGAGGGGCTGGGCATGCTGCCCGTCGACCGTGACGACACCCGGGCCGCGATCGCCAGCCTCGAGATCGCCCTCGACGTGCTGGCCAAGGGCGAGGCGTTCGGGATCTACCCCGAGGGGACCCGGTCCCGCGACGGCCGCATCTACCGCGGCCGCACCGGCGTCGCCCACCTGGCGCTGACCGCCGGCGTACCCGTCGTGCCCGTGGGGCTGACCGGCACCCAGGAGGTGCAGCCGGTCGGCTCCAGCCGTCCGCGGGTCGTGCCCATCACCGTGGAGTTCGGCGAGCCGATCAACGTCTCCGGTCGCTTCGAGGGCGTGCCGTCCGGCCGCGCTCGTCGCGACGTGACCGACGAGGTGATGGCCGCGATCCAGCGGATCACCGGCCAGGTCGAGGCGGGCATCTACAACGAGCGGCCGATCGACTAGTGGACTCGGTCGACACGACGCCGCTCAGCTGTCAGCTCAGCACGTTGTAGGTCCAGGCGCCGACGAGGAACCCGACCGCGCCGAGGGTGGCGTAGGCCGGCACCCACCAGCGCGAGCCGGTGCCCGGTGGTGGCGTGCGCGGCGGGAGCACGGCGTTCTTGAGGGTGATGAGCATCAGCAGGACGGCGGGCGCCGCCATCAGCCAGAACACGACGCCGCAGACCAGCCAGCTCACGACGACGCCCTCGCCCTTGAAGGCGTACTCGAGGAAGTTCCACCCAAGAGAGCCGAACAGGACGCCCCACATGGGGACGAGCAGGTTGGGGGCGTTGATCGAGAGCGCAGCCGCCGATCCGGCCATCGCGCTGATGAGCATGACCGGGATCGCGACGGCGATGAGCCAGGAGCCGTCGGGGCACGACTGCGAGCTGACGTAGGGGCCGCCGTCGGCGCACGAGCCGCCCACGTTCATCACCGCGCGCATCGAGAAGCTGGTCCACGTGAGCGCGATCGCGAGCACCAGCACGCCGCCGATCGTGACCACGGGTGCGGTCAGCCCCGCCCACGACCTCCGGCCCACACCCGCGGCCCCTGTCGTCATGGCTGCACTCTGGCAGAGCGCCGGCCGCCGTCGCCACGACCCACGCGCGCCGTGATCTACCCTTCCGCCGTGCGCATCCGCCGAGCCCTGGTCCTGCTGGCCGTCGTGGTCTGCACCGGCCTCGCCGCCTGTGGGGGAGGCGACGACGACGAGTCCGACGACCCCAGGACGGGCGCCGACCCGACGACGAGCGACACCTCCAGCGACGCCTCCAGCGACACTTCCAGCGACACCTCCAGCGACACCTCCAGCGACCCGGCCGTCGAAGGCCTCCCCAGCCTGGCGTGCGACCTGTTGTCGACCGACGAGGTGTCCGGCGCGGTCGGGACGAAGGTCGAGGCAGGCACGCCGCTGTCCGGCCCGGCCGTCAGCGGCGGCGAGTTCAGCACCTGCGCCTACGCCTCCGCCGACCCGGACAACCCTGCCGACACGGCGACGATCACCCTGTATCCCAACCGCGAGGCCGCGGACCAAGGTCGAGGTGACGCCGCCGAGCCCATCGAGGGTCTCGGCGACCGGGCCTGGGCCTCGTCCTTCGGCAGCGTGTGGGTCTACGTGGGTGACGTCTCGCTCTTCACGCAGTGGTACTCCTTCGACGGCACGGACGACGAGAACCTCCCCAAGAGCACGGCGCTCGCCCGGGCCGCGGTCGACGCACTCGGCTGACGCACGTCCTGGCCAGGCTCGACATGTCGGCGGGCCGTGATGGAGTGGTCCGGTGACCGACGCCGCGACCACCTACCACCTGGTCCGGCCCTCGCTCACCCTCGTGCCGCCCGTCCTCGACGAGCAGCAGCAGCGCGTGGTCGACCACCAGGCCGGTCCGCTGCTGGTCCTCGCGGGTCCGGGCACCGGCAAGACGACGACGCTGGTCGAGGCGATCGTCCGCCGCATCGACGAGGGCGTCCACCCCGACCAGATCCTGGCGCTGACCTTCTCGCGCAAGGCGGCCGAGCAGCTCCGAGACCGCGTCGCAGCGCGGGTCGGCCGCACCATGACCGCGAGCATCGGCTCGACGTTCCACTCCTTCGCCTACGGCCTGATCCGTCGCTATGCGCCCAGCGAGCTCTACCTCGGCCCGCTGCGGCTGCTGTCGGCGCCCGAGCAGGACGTCGTGCTCCGTGAGCTGCTCCAGGACCACCCCGAGTCGGTCCGCTGGCCAGACTCGCTCAAGGCGGCGCTCGACACCCGCGGCTTCGCGCGTGAGGTGCACGCCGTGCTGTCCCGCGCGCGAGAGAAGGAGCTGGACGGCGAGGCGCTGCAGCGGCTGGGCGAGGACAACGACCTGCCCGAGTTCGTGGCGGCGGGGCTGTTCCTCGAGCAGTACCTCACCATCCTCGACGAGCGTGCGGCGGTCGACTACTCCGACCTGATCCGCCGGGCCACGATCGAGGCGACCGTCCACGGCGACGAGCTGCGCGCGCACTACAGCCACGTCTTCGTCGACGAATACCAGGACACCGACTCCGGCCAGGTCGCGCTGCTCCAGGCGCTGTCCGGGCAGGGCCGCAACCTCGTGGCGGTGGGCGACCCTCACCAGTCGATCTATGCCTTCCGCGGCGCCGAGGTCCGAGGCATCCTCGACTTCCCGTCCGCGTTCCCGCGCGACGACGGCACCCCGGCCGAGGTGGTCGCGCTCGGGACGACGCGCCGCTTCGGGCCGCGCATCCTCACCGCGGCCCAGCGGGTCGCCGAGCGCATCGGCCTGCCCGGCAGCATCCCGGACACCGCGCGGGAGGCGTTCCTGGCGCCGACCGCCGTCGTCGGCGAGCACGGCGAGGGCCGGGTGGTCGTCCGCACCTTCGACAGCGACCGCGGCGAGGCCGAGCACCTCGCCGACCTGCTGCGCCGGGCCCACCTCGAGGACGGCATCCCCTGGGACGAGATGGCCGTCCTGGTCCGGTCGGGCCGCCAGTCGATCCCGCCGCTGCGCCGCTCTCTCGGCGCCACCGGCGTCCCCGTCGAGGTGGCGAGCGACGAGGTCCCGCTGGTCCGCGACCCGGCCGCGCTGCCGCTCATCGATGCCCTGCGGGTCGTGCTCAACCTCGACAACCAGGACTCGGAGCACGTCGACCACATCGACGCGGCCCGGGCCGAGGCGATGCTGACCGGGCCGCTCGGAGGACTCGACGCGGGCGACGTACGCCGCCTGGCCCGGCAGCTGCGCCAGCGTGAGAAGGAGCTGGCCCACGCCGAGTCCCGGATGCCCGCCCACTCGCGCGAGCTGGTCCGCCGGGCGGTGCTCGACGTCGCCACGCTCGACGGTCTGACGGGTGTCGAGGTGCAGCGGGCACGGTCGGTCGGCGACCTCGTCCGGACCACCCGCGAGCAGCTCGACGGCGGGGCCACCGCCGAGGAGCTGCTGTGGTCGCTCTGGGCCGGCACGACCTGGCCGCGGCGGCTCCGCGAGCGGGTCGAGCGTGGGGGAGGTGGTGCCCGTCGGGCGCACCGCGACCTCGACTCGATCTGCGCGCTGTTCGAGGCGGCGGCGCGTGCGGAGGAGACCCGCGACCACGTCGGGGTCCGTGAGTTCCTCGCGACGCTCGTGGCCCAGCAGATCCCGGCGGACACGCTCGCCGAGCGCGGCGCACGCGGGGCCGCCGTACGCCTCCTGACCGCGCACCGCGCCAAGGGCCTCGAGTGGCGGCTCGTCGTCGTCGCCCACGTGCAGCAGGACGGCTGGCCCGACCTGCGGCGCCGCTCGAGCATCCTCGGCGCCGACCGGATCGGCCCCGCCGGGCTGGTGCCGCCGACGTCGGTCCGTGAGCTGCTGATCGAGGAGCGGCGGCTGTTCTACGTCGCCTGCACCCGTGCGCGCGAGCGCCTGGTCGTCACCGCGGTCGCGTCCGGCGAGGACGACGGCGACCAGCCGTCCCGCTTCCTCGACGAGCTCGGCGTGAGCGTCGAGACGGTCGCTGGCCGGCCGCCGCGGACGCTGTCGCTCGCCGGGCTCGTCTCCGAGCTGCGCCGGACGGTGGCCGACCCGGAGGCGGGCGACTCCCTGCGCGCGGCGGCCGCACGCCGGCTGGCCCGGCTGGCGGGTGAGACGATCGGCGATCGCGCCCTCGTGCCGTTGGCCGACCCGTCGACCTGGTGGGGCACGAGATCGGTCAGCCGGTCGGTCCAGCCGGTCCGCAGCCCCGACCAGCCCGTGCCCGTCTCCGCGAGCATCGTGGATGCGATGGATGTCTGCCCGACGCGATGGTTCCTGGCCCGCGAGGCCGGCGGCGTGGCGCGGCAGCACCAGTCGGCCAACGTCGGCGAGATGGTCCACGCCCTCGCACAGCGGGTCGCGGCCGGCGAGCTGCCCGTCGGACCCGACGGCGTCGAGGTCCTCATGGGGCACGTCGAGAAGGTCTGGGACCGGCTCGAGTTCCGCACGCCGTGGGCCAAGGCGCGCGAGCTCGACCGGATCCGCATGGCGCTGGCCAGGTTCCTCGTCTGGCACCACGGCAACTCCCGCAGGGTGCTGGGCGTCGAGGAGGGGTTCCGCGCGGTCCTCGACCTGCCCGACGGCGAGCGGGTCCGGCTCGACGGCTACGCCGACCGGATCGAGCTCGACGCCGACGGCCGGGTCGTCGTCGTGGATCTCAAGTCGGGGCGCACCAAGCCCTCCGACAAGTCGGTGCTGACCAACGTGCAGCTCGGCCTCTACCAGCTCGCCGTCGACCACGGCGCCGCCGACGAGCTGCTGCCGGACGGCGCGGCCGGGGGAGCGGAGCTCGTCCAGCTCGGGCTGCCCGGCGACGCCGGGACCGCCACCGTCCAGCACCAGCCCGTCCAGGCGGACGACGGAGCGGAGCGAGACGCCCTGCGGGGCCGGCTGCAGCGCGCGGCGTCCCTGCTGCGCACGGAGAACTTCCCTGCCGTCGCGGGTCAGCACTGTCGCGACTGCGACTTCGTCCCGCTCTGCCCGATCAAGAGCGCCGGGTCGGTGATCGGCCCATGACCCCCCGCCGGATCGACACCCCGGCCGAGCTCGCGGCCGCTATGGGCGCGTCCTGGCACGCCAGCGAGCAGCAGTGGGCGGCGATCACCGCGCCGCTGGCGCCCGCCGTGGTCATCGCCGGCGCGGGGTCCGGCAAGACCACCCTGATGGCGGCCCGGGTCGTCCACCTCGTGCTCACCGGTGCCGTCCGGCCCGACCAGGTGCTCGGCCTGACGTTCACGACCAAGGCGGCGAGCGAGCTGCGCGGCCGGATCCGCCAGGCCCTCACCGACGCCGGCGCGCTCGACGACAGCGGCCCCGACGCCGAAGACGTGCTCGAGCCGACGGTCGCCACCTACAACGCCTACGCCGCGGGGCTGCTCACCGACCACGGCCTGCGGATCGGCCACGAGCCGGACACCCGCGTCATCACCGATGCGGCCCGCTACCAGCTGGGCGCACGCGTGGTCGACCGGCACACGGGCGAGGTCGCGTTCCTCAGCGACCACCCCAAGACCGTCATCCAGAACCTCCTCGACCTCGACGGCTCCATGAGCGAGCACCTCGTCGGCCCCGACGACGTACGCCGTGTCGATGCCGAGGCGCTGGTCGGCTTCCGGGCCGCGGCCGACGCGGAGCGGGCCGGCAAGAACCGCTCGACGTACGTCGACGCCTGCGAGAAGGCCGCCAACGCGATCGAGCGCCGGGGCGAGCTGCTCGGTCTCGTCGACGGCTACCGGCGGATGAAGGCCGACCTCGGCCTGATGGACTTCTCCGACCAGATCGAGCTCGGTGCCCGGCTGGCCGAGGACCAGCCCGAGGTGGGGGTCGCCGAGCGCGAGAAGTTCAGGGTCGTGCTGCTCGACGAATACCAAGACACCTCGGTCGCCCAGGCGACCATGCTGTCGCGACTCTTCGGCGGCGGGCACGCCGTCACCGCGGTCGGCGACCCCAACCAGGCGATCTACGGCTGGCGCGGGGCGTCGGTCTCCAACATCCTCGGCTTCGCGGAGACGTTCCCGGCCGACGCCGGCCCCGTGCCGTCCTACCCGCTGACGGTCAACCGGCGCTCCGACCGCCGCATCCTCGCGGTGGCCAACCGCCTCGCCGCGCCGCTCCACGCCGCCACGACCGCGGTCCGCCCGCTCGAGCCCAAGCCCGAGGCGGCCGAAGGGGTCGTCACCGCGCGGGTCTTCGAGACCCAGCGCGAGGAGCTCGCCTGGCTGTCCGGAGCGGTGCGCGAGGCGCACGGCGGTCCGGAGACCGAGCGCTGGTCCGACATCGGGGTGCTCACGCGCGACAACGCGCACGCCGCCGAGGTCTTCGACGCCCTGACCGATGCCGGCATCCCGGTCGAGATCGTGGGGCTGTCCGGGCTCCTGCGGCTGCCCGAGGTCGCCGAGGTCGTGGCCGTCCTCCACCTGCTCAAGGACGTGACGTCCAACTCCTCGCTGCTCACCCTGCTCACCGGCGCGCGCTGGGCGATCGGCCCGCGCGACCTCAAGCTGCTCGGTGACCGCGCGCGCGAGCTGGCCGGCGGACGGGGCCGGTCGAGCATGCCGACGTCGATCGACGACCACCTCGTCGCGATCGCCGACGGCATCGACCCGGCCGAGATCGCGTGCCTCGACGACGCGCTCAACGACCCCGGCGAGGCGACCTTCTCCGCCGAGGCGCGCGAGCGGTTCGGCCTGCTCGCCGGCGAGCTGCGGATGCTTCGCTCCCACGTCGGCGAGCCGCTGCTCGACATCGTCCGGCGGATCATCGACACGACCGGCGTCGACGTCGAGCTCGCGTCGGCGGTCAGCCCGTCCGCCGCCGCGCGGCGTGACAACCTCGACCTCTTCGTCCGGGCCGTCGCCGACTTCCAGGCGGTCGACGGCGACGTCACCCTCGTGGCGCTCCTGGCCTACCTGACCGCCGAGGAGGAGGAGAGCAAGGGGCTCGAGGTCGTCGCGCCGTCCGCCGCCGACTCGGTCAAGCTGCTGACCGTGCACCGCGCCAAGGGGCTCGAGTGGTCGGCGGTGTTCCTGGTCGGCGTCTGCGTCGGGCGGTTCCCGAGCTCGCAGTCGCGGACGCTGTGGACCTCCTCGCCCGCCGTCCTGCCGGCGCCGCTGCGCGGCGACGCCGCCGACCTGCCCCAGCTGCGCGGCTACGACAAGGCGGCCCTCGACACCTACCGCGCCGACACCAAGCAGCACGAGGCCACCGAGGAGCTCCGGCTCGGCTACGTCGCCGTCACCCGCGCCGCGCACTCCCTCTCGGTCACGTCGTTCTGCTGGAGCCCCCGGCTCACGCCGTTCGGCCCGTCGGACTACCAGGTCCAGGTGCGCGACCAGCTCGAGGAGTGGGGGGAGACGGTCGAGCACTGGCGCGACGCTCCGGCGAAGGGCGACCCCAACCCCTACGCCGCGGAGGACCCCTCACGGCCGTGGCCGCCCACGGGGACCAGCGCCGAGGCCGAGCGCCGGCTGGCGGCGGCCGCCCTCGTGCGCGCCGCGGACCCCGGCTCCGAGGACGTCGACCTCGACATGGTCGAGACCGCCCGCGTCGCCGACTGGGACGCCGAGGTCGAGCGGCTCCTCGTCGAGGCTCGGTCGGAGCGAAGCCCCGAGATCGCCGTGCCACTGCCCGGCTCGATGTCGGCGTCGGCCGTGCTGCGGCTCCAGGAGGACGCCGAGCTGTTCGCGCGCGAGCTCGCCCGCCCGATGCCGCGGCAGCCGTCCCGAGCTGCTCGCTTCGGCACCCTGTTCCACGCCTGGGTCGAGGACCGTTTCGCCCAGCAGCCGCTGCTCGACCCCGACGACCTCCCGGGCCGCCACGACGCCGACATCGACGACGACGCCGACCTCGACGCGATCATCGAGTCCTTCGAGCAGGGCCCGTTCGCCGACCGGGTCCCCCACGCCGTCGAGGCACCGTTCGCGCTGGTCCTCGCCGGCCAGGTGGTCCGCGGCCGGATCGATGCGGTCTACGACGAGCCGGCTGCCGACGGAGGCGAGGGCTACCTCCTCGTCGACTGGAAGACCAACCGCAACGAGGACGCCGATCCGCTCCAGCTCGCGCTCTACCGGCTCGCCTGGGCCGAGCTCCGCGGGGTGCCCCTCGACAGCGTGCGAGCCGCCTTCCACTACGTCCGCACCGGCAGGACCGTCGAGCCCGACGACCTGCCGGACCGCGCGGCGCTCGAGTCGATGCTTGCGATCAGCCCGTGAGTCCCCCGCGGTGGCGGTCAGTGAGCAACCTCGACGGGCGCGGGGAGGCCGGTCCTGGGTTGCTGGCTGACCGCCCGGGCTAGGCGCTGACTGCCTCCGCCGCCGCCCGGTCAAGCCAGTCCGCCACGCCCCGAGCGGCGACGCGCCCTGCGCGGTTGGCCCCGATGGTGCTGGCCGAGGGGCCGTAGCCGACGAGCTGCACCCGAGGGTCGGCGACCGCGGTGGTGCCGTCGAGCTGGATGCCGCCGTACCGCGTCTTCAGGTGCAAGGGCCCGAGGTGACCGACGGCGGGACGGAACCCGGTCGCCCAGAGGATGACGTCGGCCGCCCAGTGCGCGCCGTCGGGCAGCCGTACGCCGTCCGGCTCGACGGCCGTGAACATCGGGTGCCGCTCGTAGGCGCCGAGCCGCTCGGCCTCACGCTCCTGGTCGCGGAGCGCGAGCCCGGTGACGCTCACGACGCTGGCCGGAGGTAGGCCGCGGCGTACGCGGTCCTCGACCAGCGCCACGGCCTGCCTGCCCACGTCGGGGGTGAAGTCGTCGCTGCGCCACACCGGCTCGCGCCGGGTCACCCAGAGCGTGTCGGCCGCGACCGGCGCGATCTCGCCGAGCAGCTGCACGGCGGAGGCGCCGCCGCCCACGACGACCACACGCCGACCGCGGAAGGGCTCGGGTCCGGGGTAGTCGTGCGGGTGCAGCTGGCTCCCCAGGAAGCTCTCGGCGCCCGGGTAGGCCGGCACGAACGGCCGCGACCAGGTGCCGGTCGCGTTGATGATCGTCCGGGTCAGCCAGCGCCGGTCCCCGGCCCGCACGTCGAGCAGGCCGTCGTCGGCCTCGACGACCCGGCCCACCCGGACCGGCCGCAGGACCGGCAGGTCGTGCGTGCGCTCGTAGTCGAGGAAGTACGCCGGGATCACCTCGTTGGCCCGGCCCACCGCCAGCGATGGCGGCTCCGAGCCGGGCAGCGCGGCGATGCCGTGGACGTCGCGCATGGTCAGCGAGTCCCACCGGTGCTGCCACGCGCCGCCGGGCGCCTCGTCGGCATCGAGCACCACGTGCCCGATCCCGCGCCGCCGCAGGTGGTAGGACGCCGACAGCCCGGCCTGTCCTGCGCCGATCACCACCGAGTCGAGGACCTCCACGTCGTGGAAACGCTCGACGCCGCCCGGTTAGTCCACGACTCGGCGAGGTCAGCCGCCCAGTCCGGCGGCGAGGGCGATCTCGACCATGTCGCCGAAGGTGCGCTCGCGCTCCTGGGAGGAGGTCTCCTCTCCGGTGACGATGTGGTCGGAGACGGTGCAGATGGCCAGGGCGCGGCGGCCGTGGCCGGCGGCGATCGTGTAGAGCGCCGACGCCTCCATCTCGATGGCGAGCACGCCGTGCTCGACCATCCGGGCCATCAGCTCGGGCCGCGCCGGGTAGAACGAGTCGCCGCTGAAGATCAGGCCGACGTGCACGTCGTCGCGGTCGCCGGCGGCCGAGGCGGCAGCGGCGAGGAGCCGCCAGTCGGCGACGGGCGCGTAGTCGAGCCCCTCGAAGCGGATCCGGTTCATGCCGGAGTCGGTGCAGGCGCCGGACGCGATGACGATGTCGCGGACCTTCACCTTCTCGGTGAGAGCGCCGGCCGAGCCGACGCGGATGATCGACTGCACGTCGTACTCGCGGAACAGCTCGGTGGCGTAGATGGCCAGCGAGGGCTGGCCCATGCCGGAGCCCTGGACCGAGACGTGCTGCCCCTGCCAGGTGCCGGTGTAGCCGAGCATGCCGCGCACCTCGGTGTAGCAGCGCGCGTCCTCGAGGAAGGTCTCGGCGATCCACTTGGCTCGCAGCGGGTCACCCGGCATCAGGACCAGGGGTGCGATGTCGCCGGCGGAGGCTCCGATGTGGGTGCTCACTGGCGGGAGACTAACGTCAGGGAGGTGGATCACCCGCACCTGCGCATGGCCGCCGGCGCCCACGACCGCATCGCCGTACGTCGTCACGACGAGACGTGGCTCGAGGAGCGGTGGGCCGACCCCGAGACCCGGGTGCTGGTCGTCTCCGGCACCCGCGTGCGTCCCCATGAGGGCCGGATCCCCTGGGTCGGCCCGCACGAGGCGCCCGAGGGGCTGCGCCTGCTGCTGGGTGAGCACGACGGCCGGGCGTGGTTCGCAACCGTCACCGGTCCGGAGCTGGCCAAGGCGGCGACGGACGAGTGGTTCCCGCTGCGCGGGCTGCTGCCGCACCTGGCCGACCAGGAGCTCACCTACGCGCCGCTGGTCTTCCACGCCCTCGGCCTGGCCGAGTGGCTGTACGTGACCCGCTTCTGCCCCCGCTGCGGCGGTGGGCTCCAGGCACGGGCGAGCGGCCACGAGCTGGTGTGCGACGACTGCGGCCGGTCCCAGTTCCCGCGCACCGACCCGGCGGTGATCATGGTCGTCACGTCGGGCGAGCCGGGCAGCGAGGACGAGCGCTGCCTCCTCGGCCGCCAGGCCAGCTGGCCGGAGGGCCGCTTCTCGACGCTGGCCGGCTTCTGCGAGCCGGGGGAGACCCTGGAGGACGCCGTGCGCCGGGAGGTCTTCGAGGAGACGGGCGTCGCCGTGGGCGACGTCGAGTACTTCGGCAACCAGCCCTGGCCGCTGCCGGCCAGCCTCATGCTCGGCTTCGTCGGTCGCGCGCTGTCAGAGGAGATCAACGTCGACAACGACGAGATCGACGACGCCCGGTGGTTCACCCGCGGCGACATGAAGGCCGGCGCCGAGTCGGGCGAGCTGGTGCTCCCCGGGGGCGTCTCCATCAGCCGATCACTCGTCGAGCACTGGTACGGCGGGCCGCTCCCCGGCCAGTGGTGAGGCTTGTGCCGACCTAGTGCACGAGGCTGGAGAGCTTGTCCTTGACCTGGGCCAGTGAGGGGTTGGTCAGCGCGGTGCCGTCGCTGAAGACCAGGGTCGGGACCGTCTGGTTGCCGCCGTTGGCGGACTCGACGATCTGCGCGGCGTCCGGCTGCTGCTCGATGTCGACGACGTCGAAGACGATGCCCTCACGGTCCAGCTGGCTCTTGAGCCGGTGGCAGTATCCGCACCACGGGGTCGAGTACATCGTGAAGCCTGCGCTCATCAGGGACTGTCGCCTCCGCCATCTAGGGTGATTCGCAACCACCTCAACCACCACCGTGCCGGAGTTGTTCCTTGCCCGACGTGACCGACCTGCTGGCTGCCCTCGACCCGGAGCAGCGCCTCGTCGCCGAGGCACTGCGCGGTCCGGTGCGGGTGCTTGCCGGCGCCGGCACGGGCAAGACCCGCGCGATCACCCACCGCATCGCCCACGGCGTCGCGACGGGCGTCTACGCCCCCTCAGAGGTCCTCGCGGTGACCTTCACCACCCGGGCGGCCGGTGAGATGCGCACCCGCCTGCGCGGACTCGGGGCCGGCGGCGTCCAGGCCCGCACGTTCCACTCCGCGGCCCTGCGCCAGCTGCGCTACTTCTGGCCGCACGTCCACGGCTCCGAGCTGCCGCAGCTGATCGAGTCCAAGCTCGGGCTGCTCGCCAGCGCCACCCGCCGCCAGCGGCTCAACACCGACCAGGCCCTGCTCCGCGACCTCGCCTCCGAGATCGAGTGGGCCAAGGTCAGCAACGTCGCCCCCGCGACCTACGTCGAGATCGCCGAGGCCCGTGGCCGCTCGGTGGCGGGCCAGACGCTCGAGGTCGTGGCCCACGTGTTCGACGCCTACGAGGAGGTCAAGCGCGACCAGGGCCGGATGGACATGGAGGACGTCCTGCTCCTGACCGCCGGGATCCTCGCCGACGACGAACGCGTCGCCGCCCAGGTCCGTCGTCAGTACAAATGGTTCGTCGTCGACGAGTTCCAGGACGTCTCGCCCCTCCAGTCCGCACTCCTCGACCTCTGGCTCGGCGGCCGCGACGAGCTCTGCGTGGTGGGCGACCCGTCCCAGACGATCTACTCCTTCGCCGGGGCCAACGCCGACTTCCTGCGCGACTTCCCTGCCAAGTTCCCCGGCACCACCTCGGTGGAGCTGGTCCGCAACTACCGGTCGACACCCCAGGTGGTCGAGGCCGCCAACACGCTGCTCGCCGGCACGTCCAGCCTGGGTGTCGCGCTGCGTTCCCAGCAGCCCGCCGGCCCCCCGGTCACCTTCGACGCCCATTCCGACGAGGTCGCCGAGGCCGAGGCGATCGCCGCCCAGATCCTCCGGCTCCGCGCCGAGGGTCGCGAGCCCGGCGAGATCGCGGTCCTGTTCCGGATCAACGCGCAGTCCGAGACGTTCGAGGAGGCCCTGGCCGCGCGGAGCATCCCCTACGTCATCCGCGGCGCGGCCCGGTTCTTCCAGCGCCCGGAGGTCCGTGAGGCCGTCACCCGCATCCGGGGCGCCGCCAGGTCGGGCGAGGCCGCCGCAGCAGGTGGCGACGTCCTCGAGACGGTGCGCGCCACCCTGGCGGGGATGGGCTGGACGCCCGAGGCGCCGTCGGCGCGCGGCCAGACACGCGACCGCTGGGAGTCCTGGCAGGCGCTGATCAACCAGGCGCTCGAGTTCTCCGCCGCGGGCCACGGCCTCGACGAGTTCGTGACCGACCTCGACCGGCGCGCCGCCGAGCAGCACGCGCCCGTCGCAGACGGGGTCACCCTCGCGACCTACCACGCCGCCAAGGGGCTCGAGTGGGACTCCGTCTTCCTCTGCGGTCTCCAGGACGGCACCCTCCCCATCACCTATGCCGAGACGCCGGCCCAGATCGAGGAGGAGCGGCGGCTCCTCTACGTCGGCATGACCCGTGCCCGCCGCGACCTCGCGCTCTCGTGGGCGCTGGCGCGGCAGCCCGGCGGTCGGGGCTCCCGCAAGCCGTCGCGCTTCCTGACGCCCCTGCTCCCGCAGGACGCCCTGCCGCCGCCCAAGCCGCCGCGGTCCAAGGGCGCCCGGATGTGCCTCGAGTGCGGCAGACCGCTGCAGACCGCTGCCGACAAGACCCGCCGCCGCTGCGCCGACTGCCCCACCCCCTACGACGAGGAGCTGTTCGAGCGCCTTCGGCAGTGGCGCACCGAGCGGGCTCGCGAGGAGGAGATCGCGGCGTTCATGGTCTTCAGCAACGCCACGCTCGAGGAGATCGCGACCCGTCGCCCACAGTCCACCCGCGACCTGCTGAAGGTCAGCGGCGTGGGCAAGGAGAAGCTCCAGAAGTACGGCGAGGAGCTGCTCGGGCTCGTCAGCTGACCCGTCCGCGAGACGTTGGCAGAAAATCCTCGAGAAATACCCATAAAATCAATTGCCCCTTACCGGGGCGGGGCGGTACTTTGCTCGTCCCAACAGGTTTGCGCACCACGGGACTGACAACCCCGGCGCACGAGGCAGTGAAGGAGGTGGCCCACATGAACACCAACACCATCAAGACGGCGGTGCAGATCCCGTCCGGTTTTGGCATGCCCGCTTGCGGCCACGCCTCCTTCCGGGTGAGCGCTCTGCCGACCACCGGCCTTGCCACGACGTCCGTCGTGCGCGACCGCCAGGCGACCGCCGCCAAGGGTGACATGGGCCTCATCGCCTACGTCCCGGGGACCAGTGCCTGGAGACCTCCGTCCAGTTGAGACATCAGCTGATCGGCAGCCTCCAGGCCGCGGAACCCGAAAGGGATCCGCGGCCTTTCTGTTTCTCCAGGGCCACATCTCAGAAGAAGAGTCAAGACCCAAGCGGTCCCACCAAGACCAGATGACCGAGCAACCGCGATCAAGGTGAGCAGAGGAGGTGAAACAAACATGACCATCAGCATTCTCGACCGCACCGACCAGCCGACTCTGGGCAACCTCCATGACGAGGCGGGCAAGGTGGACGAGACGAACCTCCCGTGTCGGGTGAACAACCCGGAGCTGTGGTTCGCCGAGTCGCCCAGCGATGTGGAGTACGCCAAGGAGCTCTGCATCGACTGCCCGGTCCGAGCCATGTGCTTCGACGGCGCTCTCGAGCGTCGCGAGCCGTGGGGCGTCTGGGGTGGACAGCTCTTCATCCAGGGCGTCGTCGTCCCCCGCAAGCGTCCGCGTGGCCGTCCCCGCAAGAACGAGGTGGCCGCGTAACAGCCGCCGGCGACACACACGAGCGTCCGTCAGCTGTCGGCCGCATCCCAGATCCGAGAAGGACCACTCATTTCCGATGAACCAGACCTACACGACCAGGAGCACCGAGATGAATCTCATGAATGAGAACCTGGCACGCGCGCAGATGCGCGCGCGCCTGGGAGAGGCGCAAAACTTGCGGCGCGGCCACCAGCTGGCCCGCGCCCGTCGGCTCAGCCGCAAGGCCGAGCAGGCTGCGCAGCAGGCGCGTCTCGCCCTCGCCCGCGCTCTGTAAGACCCTCGTGGGACGCCGCCAGTCACGCGGCCTCTGCGGGGCACCCTGATCGCGGGTGCAAACCGGGAGCCGGGTACGACCCTTCGGGTCGTGCCCGGCTCCTGCTGTGTTCGGCCGCCTCCAGGGCGCGAGTAGTTTCGGAGCCGTGAAGACCTGTGACTTCTGTGGGCGTCAGGAGGCCGACGAGGCGAAGACGCTCACGTGGACCACCTCGGTGGAGAACGGCCGCACCAGGTCCTACTGCGACGGCTGCTCTCGCGAGCACCTGCGCGCGATGGAGGGCAAGCTCGACAGCGAGTACTGGTGACCCTCAGCCGGCGGACTCCGCGCGGGCGGCGGCCCGGTCGACGAGGTCCTCGGCCCACGCGCAGCCACAGTGGAGATGGCGGCGGTACGCCCTGATCGTGGGCGGGAGCGGGCCGAGCGTCGCCGTGGCTGACCACGTCGCCGGCACCCCGCCGTCCGCGGCGGTCATCAGGTCGCGCACCGCCCAGGCCATCGCCAGTGTGCGCAGCACGGGGTCGGGCTCGAACGGCCGCAGCGGCGGTGTCGTGGCGACCTGCTCGACCACCAGCGCACGCCGGGGGTCGTGCTCGCCCGCGTGCGCGTCGACGCAGCGCAGGCAGGCGGTGGCGCCGGGGACGACGTAGGGGCCGAGCACGGCTCCACTGGTTCCCTCACGGACGACCAGGTGGGGAGTGCCGGATCGCATCCACTCGTCGAGCCGGGCCCGCTCGGGCTCGCCCTCGCTCCAGACCAGCGCCAGGGAGGCCTCCGCCGCCGACTCGGCCGGCCGGAGGCCGGCCTCGCCGACCAGGCCGAGCAGCGCCGGGAGCACGCCGTCCGGCACGTCGAGATGCAGCGGGCAGCCGGCCAGGCGGTCGAGCCGTGCTCCGATCTCATCGGTCGCCACGACCAGCCCGGCGTCGACCAGCGCGTCGAGCACCGGCGCGGTCATGGCGTCCAGAGTGGAGAGGGGGCTGCCGTGCGCCAGCTCGACGAGCAGCAGCCGCACGGCGCGCGAGTCGGGCAGCACCGCCGCCAGCGGCGGGTCGGCTCCGAGCTGGAGGGTGTCGGCGTCGCGCCGGGCGAGGCCCACACCGGGGCGCAGCAGCCAGGTCACGCCGCTCGGGGACCCCGCGGAAGCGCGCCCCCTGCGCGCTGCGCGTGCCCTGCGGGCTTCCGTGCGGCGGTGATCATGTCCGCCACCGTCACATGGATCGTCCGTGGGCGTCGGCGGCCATCCACAGGGTCTGCGAGAGGTCGCGGCGCCGGGACGCAGAACAACGGCGCCCCCGGATCGAACCGGAGGCGCCGTCGTCGAGTCTGGGACGAGCTGGTCAGGCCTTGCCGAGGATGCGATTGAGCTTGGTTCCGCAGACGGGGCAGACGGCCTGAGCCATCCGGGTGCCCTTGTCGTTGACCCGGACCTCTCCGTCGGCCTGCCGCTTCTCCTTGCACTTCACGCAGTAGAACTCGCCGCTCCAGGTCTCCGCCATGACGGCCTCCTTGCCTATTCTTCTTCTCGGTCGTCGCGGCGGGGGACTCTGCCCAAGTTCTCGGGTTGGGGGAAGCCCGCCGGAGCTCTCGGAACGGTCCTCGAGCCGCTTTGACCGTACTCCAAGCCCGCGCGAACCCGTGTCAGGCGCTCGGCGCGCCGGATATCGACAATTTCGCCGTGGGACGGGCGTTCTCGGGCGTGAATCGGCTCACGGCGGGCCCGCCGGGAGGGTCAGTAGGGTGCGCTCATGCCCGCCCCATCCCACCTCCGTGTCGAGCGGCCCTCCGAGGGCGTGGCCCTCCTGACCCTCGACAACCCCGAGATGCGCAACGCGATGTCCGACGAGATGACCGCGTCGTGGGTCTCCGCGGTGGCCGAGCTGGCCGCCGACCGCGACCTCCGGGCGGTCGTGGTGACCGGCGAGGGCTCGGCGTTCTGCTCCGGCGGCAACACCTCGTGGATCGCGAGCGAGCCGGACGCCACCGTGGATCAGCTCCGCGCCCGCATGCTGCCGTTCTACCGGGCCTGGCTCTCGATCCAGACCCTCGAGGTGCCCACCATCGCCGCGGTCAACGGTGCGGCCATCGGCGCCGGGCTGTGCCTCGCGCTCGCGTGCGACCTGAGGTACGCCGCGGCGGGAGCCAAGCTCGGAGTGCCGTTCGTGAAGCTCGGCATGCACGCGGGCATGGGCGGCACCCACCTGCTGCCGGAGGTGGTCGGCGACGCGCACGCCCGCGACCTGCTGCTGACCGGCCGGGTCGTCGACGCCGACGAGGCCCTCCGTCTGGGTCTGGTCTCGCGCGTGCTGGACCCCGCGACGTTCCTCGACGAGGTGCTGGAGGTCGCCACCGGGATCGCCGCTGCGGCGCCCATCGCCACGCGGCTCACCAAGCTGGCGCTCCGCGACGGCGGCCACTCCGACCTCGAGACCGCCCTGCAGTGGGAGGCGATGGCGCAGCCGATCACCCTGGCGACCGAGGACCTCCAGGAGGGGATCCGGGCCAGCAAGGAGAAGCGGCCGCCGGAGTTCCGCGGCCGCTGACCTCTCGAGCGGCCCGGACAAGCCGAAGCCCCCGTGCTCGCCGACGGAGACCTGCCTTCCCCTTGCGGATCTCCTCCGACGGACCCGGGGGCCTCGTCTGGGGCGCCACGTTAGGGACTGGGTGTCCCCAGGGCAATGGCTCGGCGTGCCTCCCTGTGGACAACGCTGTGGAGAACTCTGTGCACAACCTCCTACACACGTGGAGGACACGCATATCGCACGTGCATCAGCCTGTGGACAAGCGGTGGGTTCGACCGCTGATTCCGGGCTTGACCTGCACCGATGCGATTCCACGGGGTGTGGACGAAAATCTCCTGGCGGGGATTCTGGAACGACGTCCTAGGGTGGGCGCCGTGGCGGAGGCGTACGACGGCGGGCCGGTCGCGGCGCTGCGCCGGATCGGGTTCCTGCTGGAGCGGGGCCGCGAGGACACCTACAAGGTCAAGGCCTTCCGGGGCGCCGCGGCGGCGATCCTGCCGCTGTCCGACGACGAGGTGAGGGACCGTGTCGAGGACGGCAGCCTCACCAAGCTGCCCGGCGTCGGCGCGAGCAGCGCCAAGGTGATCGCCGCCGCGATCGGCGGGCGGGTGCCGGAGCGGCTGGCCGCCCTGGAGAAGGAGCACGGCGGCCCGCTCACCGAAGGTGGCCACGAGCTGCGGGGTCGGCTCCGTGGCGACCTGCACTCCCACTCGGACTGGTCCGACGGCGGCTCGCCGATCGAGGAGATGGCGTTCACCGCGATCGAGCTGGGCCACGACTACCAGGTGCTCACCGACCACTCGCCCCGGCTCCGCATCGCCAACGGGCTGAGCGTCGAGCGGCTGCGCAAGCAGCTCGGGGTCATCGACGCCATCAACGAGCACCTGACGTCACAGGAAGCCGGAGGGTTCACGCTCCTCAAGGGGATCGAGGTCGACATCCTCGACGACGGCAGCCTCGACCAGACCGACGAGATGCTCGACCAGCTCGACCTCCGCGTCGCCAGCGTGCACTCCAAGCTGGCCATGGAGGCACCCGCCATGACCAGGCGCATGGTCGCCGCCGTCCAGAACCCGCGGGTCAACGTGCTCGGCCACTGCACCGGCCGGATGGTCATGGGCGCCCGCGGGACCCGCAAGCAGTCGCAGTTCGACGCGAAGGCGGTCTTCACCGCGTGCGTGGAGGGCAACACGGCCGTCGAGATCAACTCCCGGCCGGAGCGCCGAGACCCGCCGACCAAGCTCCTCGAGCTCGCACGCGACCTCGGCTGCCTGTTCTCGATCGACTCCGACGCCCACGCGCCGGGCCAGCTCGACTTCCTCTGGTACGGCGCCGAGCGGGCCGAGGCCGCTGGCATCGAGCCGGACCGGATCGTCAACACCTGGCCCAAGTCGCGCCTGCTGGAGTGGGCGAAGGGATAGATTCCCGGCATGGCGGTCGCCTCGGAGCCCGCACCGGAGGTCGAGGTGCGGCGCAGCAAGCGGCGCCGGCGGACGGTCTCGGCGTACCGTGACGGCGAGAAGATCGTCGTGCTCGTCCCCGCCTCCCTCACCCGCAAGGAGGAGGCCGAGTGGGTCGAGACGATGGTGGCGCGGGTCCAGCGTTCGGAGCGCACCTCGCCGCTCACCGACGCGGAGCTGATGGAGCGAGCGCTGGTGCTCAACGACCGCTACCTGGGTGGTCTGGCGATCCCGGGCTCGGTCCGCTGGGTGCAGAACCAGAAGCAGCGCTGGGGCTCGTGCACGCCGGGCGACCGGACGATCCGCCTCTCGGTGCGGCTCCAGGGGATGCCCGGCTGGGTCATCGACTACGTGCTGGTCCACGAGCTCTCGCACCTCATCGAGCCGGGCCACGACGCGGCGTTCTGGGGGTGGGTGGACCGCTACCCGCAGGCCGAGCGCGCGAAGGGCTATCTGCTCGGCTGGTCGGCCGCGGCCAAGGTCGACCCGCCGCCCGGCCAGGAGACCGACTAGCGCTCCGCGAGCCGTGCGAGCGACCGGGCGACCAGCCCGGTGCCGGGCGGTGAGTCGTCGAGCGGCAGTGCGTCGATGGGCCACCAGCGCACGTCGGTCGACTCCTCGCTGACCACGGGCACGGCGCCCGGCGGGGCGACCGCCACGAACCGCACGTCCAGGTGGTGCACCACGACGCCCCCAGGCCCCGGCTCGCCGCAGAAGGTCACCGGGTGCTCGTCGAGGTGGACCGGCACCGGGTCGAGCACCAGCCCTTCGATCCCCGACTCCTCGGTGGCCTCGCGCAGCGCGGCAGCCGGCAGGGAGTCGTCGCCGGGCTCGCAGTGGCCGCCGAGCTGGAACCACCGCCCGGCCTTCGCGTGCAGGGTCAGCAGCGCCTGACGGTGGTCGGCCGAGACCAGCAGCGCGCCCGCCGTCAGGTGGTCGGGCCGGCAGCGGCGGTACGCCGCGTCGGGGTGGGCCGCGAGGTGCGCGACGTACCGCTCCCGCAGCGCCTCCTGGGCGGCGTCGGGCGCGGCCCAGCCGCTGAGCAGGTCCAGAGCCGAGGCGCGGAGGCTCACTCCTCTTCGGGAGCGTCCGGGGCGGGCCCCTCGAGCAGCTTGCGCAGCTCGGCGTCGAAGTCCTCCTCGCTCAGCGCGTCGGGTGTGCTGGCACCCTCGCGGAAGCCCAGTGGGTCGTCGAGGTCTGCGGCGGTCGGCAGCAGGTCGGGGTGCATCCACACCCCGTCGCGCGCCTCGGTGCCCTGCCGGGTCCGCAGCGAGCCCCACAGCGTCGAGGCGTCGCGGAGCCGGCGCGGCCGCAGCTCGAGGCCGACCAGGGTCGCGAAGGTCTGCTCGGCCGGACCGCCGGCGGCCCGGCGGCGGCGGACCGCCTCCTGCAGCTTGGCGGCGCTGGGCATCCGTCCCTCGGTGGCCTGGCTGACGACCTCGTCGACCCAGCCCTCGACCAGGGCGAGCGTGACTTCCAGCCGCTCGAGGGCGGCCTTCTGTGCGGGGGAGTCGGGCAGCTCGAACATGCCGTTCTCGAGCAGCTGCTGCATCGCCTCGGGGTTGCCCAACGAAGCGGGGTCGATGCCGCGCATCTGCTCCTCCACCTTCTGCTGGATGCCCTCGACGTTGACCTCGATGCCCTCGGCGTAGGCCGTCACGGCGCCGACCAGGTGGTCGCGAAGCCAGGGGACCCCGGCGAAGAGCCGTTGGTGGGCGGCCTCGCGCAGCGCGAGGTAGAGGAGGACGTCGTCCGCGGACACGTCGAGCCCTTCCGCGAAGGCCGTGACGTTGGCCGGGACGAGCGCGGCCTTGCCCGCGGGCGCCAGCGGGACGCCGATGTCGGAGACCGAGAGCACCTCGCCGGCGAGCGTGCCGAGACCGGAGCCGACCTGGTTGGCGAGCAGCGCGCCGATCGCGCGGCCGAGGATGCCGAGGATCGGCCCGGCCTGGGCCTGCGCCTCCTCGGGCAGGGCAGAGCCCAGCGCGCCGACCGACTGACGGGCGACCGGCTCGACCAGGACCTTCCAGACGTCGGTGGTGTTGACGACCCAGTCGGCCCGGCTCCAAGCGGCAGCGGTGGTCACGCCGGAGGGGAAGCCGGTGGTCTCGTCGAGCCAGTGGTCGGCGAGGCGGACGGCGTCGGCGACGGCGTTCTGCTGCGCCGAGCTGGGCGTCGGGTCGGGCACCTGGGCGACGGTCTTGCGGGCCAGGTCGAGGGCGACGTCCCAGTTGAGCGGCCCGTCGTAGGGCTGCATCATCGACTGGAGCTGCCCGAAGAGCTGGTTGAGGTCGGGCATGCCCTGCCCGCCGGCCCCGGACATGCCCGCCATGCCCTGGGAGAAGAACTGCTCGAACGGCGTCCCCTTGAACGGGTTCTGGGGCTCTTCCGGCTCGTCTGCCATGTCCTCCACCGTACGCGGCTCCCGGCTGGAAACCCCGTGCCGTCGGTCAGCGTCAGGGACAGGTCAGGGACGGGTCAGGGAGACCCCACCCACTCCTCGGAGCCGTCCTTGAACCGCTGGTGCTTCCAGATGGGCACCTCGGCCTTGAGCGTGTCGATGAGGAGCCGCGACGCGTCGAACGACGTGCCCCGGTGGGCGGACGTCGTGGCGACCACGACCGCCACGTCGCCGATGTCGAGGCTGCCGACCCGGTGCACCGCCGCGACGCCGTGCACGTCGTAGGTCGCGGCGACCCGCTCGCAGACCTCGCGCAGCTTGTCGAGGGCCGAGGGATGCGCGGTGTAGTCGAGGCCCACCACGCCCTTGCCCTGGTCGTGGTCGCGCACCCGGCCGACGAACAGCGTGAGCCCGCCCGAGCTCTCGTCGCCGAGGGCATCGACGACCTCGTCGACCAGGAGCGGCGTCTCGCGCAGATCGACGAGCCGTAGTGCCGACTGGCGCTCGCGCGCTGGCGTGGGCTCCGACATGCGGCGGACGTTACTGCCTACCCTCGCAAGGGTGGAGATCCTGCTCTGGCTGGCGCCGCCGGTCGCCGTCACGCTCGTGGCGATGGCGTGGGTCGGCTGGGTGGGCCGCGAGGGGCGGGGCGAGCTCGACCGCGACGAGGCCATCCGCCGCCTCGGCGAGGCGCTCGAGCGCGAGCAGCCGGAGCGTCCGACCCGGCTCCCGCGGCGCCGTGAGCGCTCCACCGGCGTGGCCGTCCGACGTACGCCGCGCACCGCCGCTCGACGAGCGGGCGAGGGCTCGGCCGACCAGCAGCGTCGCGCCGGCTGACCCGCGCCCGCGTCGGCTACCAATCGTTTGAGAGAGTTTGGCTCATGAACCAGCGTGGGTTGGCGGCCGTCCTGGCCATGCCGCTGGTGGCAGCCATGGCCGTGATCGCGCTGTTCAAGCCGCTGCCCTACACGACCTACGCCCCGGGCCCGACGATCGACGTCCTCGGCGCCCCGGACGGCAAGGAGATCATCCAGCTCCCCGACGGGCACAAGACCTACCGCGACGACGGCCAGCTGCGGATGACCACGGTGTCGGTGACGCCGAAGGAGAGCAACCTCAACCTCTTCCAGGTGATGGGCGCGTGGCTCGACCGCGACGACGCCGTCTACCCGAAGGAGGCGGTCTACCCCGACGACAAGACCGCCGACCAGGTCCGCGACGAGGGCCAGGTGCAGATGGTGTCGTCGCAGGACACCGCGGTGGCCGTGGCCCTGCAGGCCCTGGGCGAGACCGTGACGCCGTCACTCGAGGTCACCCTCGTCGGCAAGGGCTCGCCTGCGGACGGCGCCCTCGTGGTGCGCGACCTGATCCGCAAGGTCAACGGCACGCCGCTGAGCGACGACATCGCGAAGGCCTCGGAGGAGCTTCGGGCCGGCATCAAGTCGACCCCGCCCGGCCAGCAGGTCACGCTCACGGTGCTCCGCGACGGCAAGGAGGTCGACGTCTCGCTCACCCCGGAGGAGCGGAGCGCCGACCTGTTCGGTGCGGTCACGGTCACCGGCTCGCAGCAGGTCGGGATCTTCCTCGGCCAGGGGTTCATCCTGCCTTTCCCCGTCACGGTCACGATCGACCCGCGGATCGGCGGACCCAGTGCCGGCCTGATGTTCTCCCTCGCGATCTACGACACCCTCACCCCCGGCTCCCTTTCCGGCGGCGGCCGGGTCGCCGGCACCGGCGAGATCGCCCCCGACGGCACGGTCGGCGCCATCGGCGGCATCCAGCAGAAGATCGTCGGGGCCCGCAAGGCGGGCGCCCAGCTGTTCCTGGTCCCTGCCGAGAACTGCGACGACACCAAGGGCGCCCACAACGACGACATGCGACTCGTGAGGGTCGACACCTTCGACACGGCGCGGACGGCCATCGAGGACTGGGCCGCCGACCACGACGCCAAGCTGCCGAGCTGCTCATGAGCGAGCTGCCCAGCCTCGACCCCGACATCGACCCCGCGCTGGCGGCTGCCGTGCTCGAGATCGAGTCGCACATCGCCGAGGGTGGCTGGGACCAGCCGAGCCGGCTCTACGCGCTGGTCGACACGGCAGCGCTCGTACGCCGCGAGCCGGCGCTGGCCTCGGCCATGGGGCTCGACGACGCGTCGGCGGAGGGCTCGCTCACCCCGGTCGAGCAGGAGCAGCTGCCCGCGGACCGGTTCGAGGAGGCGCTCGCCTCCCTCGCGTGGGGCCCGGAGGTGGCCGGCTGCGCTGCGGTGGTCGAGCGGCTGGTGCTGCCGCCGGAGGCCGACGACGAGCTGCCCGACGACCCGGCCGACGCCGCGGCGTACGCCCTGGAGCACCCGGAGCGGCACGAGGTCCGGATGGTCGTGGGTGTCACGCGGGCCGGAGCGTCGTACTGTGCTTTGCGGCTGCGCGCGCACGACGAGGACCACTCGGTGGTGGGCGGCACAGACCTGGTGCCTGAGCTGATCACCGTCCTGGCTGCCACGCTGGACCCGATCGACGACATCGAGATCGCTGAACAGCAGATCCAAGACCCCGAGATCGACGACCCTGAGGACACACCATGAGCGAGCTCTTCGACGAGGACCCGCGGGACGAGCCCGCGGACCGCCCGCCGTCCCGGCGCTCGCGCGCGCTGGTGATCACCGCGATCGTGCTGGTGCTCGCCTTCTTCGGCCTCACGACGTTCGCGAACTTCTACACCAACGTGCTGTGGTACCGCGACATCGGCTTCGGTGGCGTCTACAGCCGGCTGCTCTGGACCAAGGTCGCGCTGTTCGCGATCTTCGGCGTGGTGATGGCTGTGGTCGTCGTCGTCAACATGGTCATCGCGTTCCGCGTGCGACCGCTTTTCCATCCGCAGTCGCCGGAGCAGACCGGCCTCGACCGCTACCGCCAGGCCGTCACCCCCATCCGTACCTGGCTGGTCATCGGCGTCGGGGTGCTGCTCGGCCTCTTCGCCGGCACCTCGGGTGCGGGGGAGTGGCGCAACTACATGCTCTGGCGCAACGGCGTGCCGTTCGAGCGCAAGGACGCCTACTTCGGCAAGGACATCGGCTTCTTCGTCTTCGACCTGCCCTGGTACCACTTCCTCACCGACTTCGTGATGGCGATCAGCGTGGTCGCGCTGCTCGCCGCGGCCGTCGTCCACTACCTCTACGGCGGGATCCGGCTGCAGACCCCGGCCGACCGGCTGTCGGGAGCGGCGCAGGCGCAGCTCTCGGTGCTGCTCGGGATCTTCGTGCTCGCGAAGGCGCTCGACTACTGGCTCGACCGCTACGACCTGGCCTACCAGTCCGGGTCGCTGCTCACGGGCATCACCTACACCGACGACAACGCGGTGCTGCCGGCCAAGGCGATCCTGATGGGCATCGCGCTGATCTGCGCGGTGCTGTTCTTCCTCAACGTCTGGCGGCGGACGTGGCTGCTGCCGTCGATGGGGCTCGCGCTCCTCGTGCTCTCCGCCATCCTCCTCGGGCTGATCTGGCCCGGCATCGTCCAGCAGTTCCAGGTCAAGCCGTCCGAGGCGGACAAGGAGGCGCCCTACATCGAGAAACACATCGCCGCGACCAGAGCGGCCTACGACATCGACACGGTGGAGGAGTACAAGTTCCCCAGCGTGGGACAGACCGTCTCCCAGCTGGATCCGGACGCTGATCCGAGCGTCACGTCGATCCCGCTGGTCGACCCGCAGCTGGTCCGTCGCGCCTTCGAGCAGAACCAGCAGGTCCGCGGCTACTACTCCGTGGCCGACGTGCTCGACGTCGACCGCTACAACATCAACGGCGTCGACCGCGCCCTCGTGCTCGGCGTCCGCGAGCTCGACCAGGACCGGCTCAGCAGTGACGTGCAGAACTGGCTGAACCTGCACACCGTCTACACGCACGGCAACGACCTGATCGCGGCCTACTCCAACCAGCGCAACAGCGACGACCAGGCGTTGGGAGGCAGCGGCACCAGCAACGCCGACAAGACCCAGTGGGCGCAGGGCTTCCAGAACGGCCAGGATGACCTCGAGCAGGCCATCGGCGAGTACGAGACCCGCGTCTACTTCGGTGAGAACAGCCCCGACTACTCCGTCGTGGGCAAGGCCTCCGACAGCTCGTCCGACGTCGAGCTCGACCTGCAGCGCGGTGGCGAGACCGACACGACCAAGACGAGCTACGACGGCGACGGCGGCGTGCCGGTCGGGTCGACGTTCCGGCAGCTGCTCTACGCCATCAAGTTCGGGAGCACCAACTTCCTCCTCTCGGGCCGGGTCAACCAGAACTCCGAGGTGATCTACAACAGGGAGCCCGAGGACCGGGTGCAGAAGGTCGCGCCCTGGCTCAGCCTCGATGACGACGCCTACCCGGCGGTCGTGGACGGCAAGATCGTCTGGATCGTCGACGGCTACACCACGACCGACCGGTTCCCGGGCTCCGAGCGGGAGTCGTTCAAGGAGATGACCGACGACTCGCTCCAGGAGCAGACCGGACTGCGGACGCTGCCGACCGACGAGATCAACTACATGCGCAACTCGGTGAAGGCGACCGTCGACGCCTACGACGGCACGGTCACCCTCTACGCCTGGGACGACCAGGACCCGCTCCTCAAGGCGTGGTCGGCGGCGTTCCCCGGCACCGTGAAGCCGAACTCCGACATCTCCGAGTCACTGCGCGAGCACCTGCGCTACCCGGAAGACATGTTCAAGGTGCAGCGCTACCAGTTCGCGCGCTACCACGTCACCGACCCCAACGCGTGGTTCCAGGACAACAACCGGTGGGACGTCCCGGAGGACCCGAACAACGCGGCCCAGAGCCTCCAGCCGCCGTACCGCATGTTCGTCGCCCAGCCTCCGGGGCTGGTGCTCGACGAAGAGGACGGCAACGAGACCCCGACCAGCCTCGAGGAAGCCCCCGACGGTCCGACGTGGTCGATGACCTCGACGTTCGTCCCCTACAAGCGCAGCAACCTGGCGGCCTACGTCTCGGTCGACTCCGACGCGACCTCGCCGACCTACGGTCAGATGCGGGTCATCAACGTCATCGACGAGCAGCAGCAGGGACCCGGACAGGTGGCCAATGCGGTGCGCTCGGACAACGACGTCGCCGACGCTCTCGCCCAGTTCAACCGGAGCGGCAGCAAGGTCACCTACGGCAACCTGCTCACGGTCCCGGTGGGTGACGAGCTGATGTACGTCGAGCCGATCTACGCCTCCCTCGAGACGGCCAGCGAGTCGACGTTCCCGATCCTGCGCTACGTCCTGGTCTCCTACCGCGGCGGCGTCGGCATCGACACCAACCTCTCCGACGCGCTGGCGAAGGCGAAGGACAACGCCGGCATCAGCGGCGACCCGACCGGCGAGCCGACCGGCGAACCCACCGGCGAACCCACCGGCGAACCCACCGGCGAGCCGACCTCTCCGTCGACCGCCGACCCGGGGTCGGTCGAGGACCTGCTCGCCCAGGCCCAGGAGGAGTTCCGGCTCGCCGACGAGGCGCTGACGGCGGGCGACCTGGCGGCCTACCAGGAGCACATCCAGAAGGCCCGCGACCTCGTCCAGAAGGCACTGGACGGCGACGGGGGCGGCTCCTCGTCGCCGACGGAGGAACCCTCGGCGTCGGGTGTCACCCCCTCACCCTGATTTGGGGTCATCCCGCGCGTGCCGTAACCTTGAGCCCACGACGCGGGGTGGAGCAGTTCGGTAGCTCGCTGGGCTCATAACCCAGAGGTCGCAGGTTCAAATCCTGCCCCCGCTACAAAGAGTAAACTGCAGGTCAGAGGCCGTTTTCGGAGAAATCCGGAGGCGGCCTCTAGCCGTCTCCAGATCGCCCTTGTGGGCAACTTGTGGGCAGACCGTGCCGCGGCAAGTGTCCGTCGACAGGCCTGGACCTAGACGGACATCGTTGGCACGGGGTGGAATCGGAAGCCTCTGATCCAGGCCGGCCGGAGCGATCAGCACTGGTGCTGCCCTTGATCTTCGTCGGCCCAAGAGTGTCCGAATTGGTCCACGCTGCGTTGCCTTTCTCTGTGAGCGGCCATGTTCGTCGCGAAGTGAGGAGGAGCCATGCAGGCACTGTTGATCAAGATCCCAGAGGTTGCCGCTCGGTTGGGCGTGAGCCGAGCGAAGGTCTACGAGCTGATCGCGTCGGGCACGCTGCCGGCCGTGAAGGTCGATGGCTGCCGCAGGGTCCGGACCTGCGATCTGGAAGCGTTCGTCAGCGGACTGACCACTGTGCGCTGAGGTCGAGCCCGGCGTGCCTTGGTTCTCAAGCGCGCCGGGCTGCTCCGGTATGAAGCGGTATCAAAGGCGCAAGACATACGGCTTCATGCCGCCGTGGTCCGGTGGCGTTGCGCGGCGTGGAGATCAGCTGGATTCAGATGCTGGGGGACTCGGGAGGTCGGCCGGTTGACTCCGGTAGGTGATAAGCGTCGCGGTGTCGTGCAGTTGGCGTCTCGAGGGCGCCGGCTTGGAGTGCGGAAGATCGACGAGTAGGACCGCCACCGCCACCGCCGCCGCGTGCTGGGGTCGGGAACACGTCGGCGAAGACACGTATCTCGTGTTTCGGGATGCCGTTGGTGGTGGCGACGGTTCCCCAGGAGGCGACGGCGGTGTCCACTTCTGCAAGAACCTCGGTGCCGCGGTCGGCGGTGAGACCGAAGTAGGGCGCGACCTCGAGCAGGGCGTCGCGCTCCTCGGCGAGGGACCTGGTGCCGCTGATGGCGGTGGCGCGAGCTTGGTTGGGGTCGGGGTTCGGGTTGAGGTCGAAGGCGGGGGCCAGTGCCCAGCCGCCGGGGGAGTGGAGGAATCCGTGGTTGCGGAAGTGGTCGTCGACGTTGTGGATCGAGGTGAACACGGCGATTCGTCGCCACAGGTCGGCCAGGTCGGCGTCGGGCTGGCCGGAGTGGTCGGCGATCGCGGCGGCGAGGTCGAGGTAGTCGGCCGGGTCGCTGTCGGTGAGGCCGGCCAGGGTCATGGCGCTGGCGTACCCGACTCGCGTGGGCCCGTCACGGTCGAAGCGTCGCAGGATCAAGACGCTGCGCCCGTCGATCTTGGTCAGTCGTCGAGGCGGGACCGCGAGGCCGGCCCGCTCGGCTAGGTCGAGGGCGGTCTTCTCCCAGGCCATGACGTCCCACTCGTCGCCGGGATGGGGGAACTTCGCGATCGACAACGATCCGTCGTCGTCGATGACCGAGGCCTTGGGTCGAGCCCCGCCCAGGGTGGTGCCGCCGACGTCGAGCAGCTCGCGGACGGCGTGCATCTCCTCTTCCTGGTCGCGGCCGCCGGCGGCGAGCTGGTCGGCGGCGGCCAGGAGTCGGCGCAGGTCGACCAGCCGGGGAATGTCGTGACCGTCGGCGAGATACTCGGCGCTGCCAGGTCGCCGGTACCGCAAGGCGCCCTGGCGCGAGTGGTCTGAGACACCGACGAGGTAGTCGACCTCGCTGATCGATGCGGGGCCGGGCCAGGCCTTCTCGATCAGGCGGCGGCCCCACCGGTCGGGGGCGCTGTCGGCAAACGCACCGGGTAGGCCGGCAGTGTGACCGCGGCCGGTGTCGAGCGGAAGCGCCGGGTCGATGGCCCAGGCATCGGGGCGAGCCAGGTAGGTGGGGGAGTAGGAGAAGGTGGTGGTGACGCCGCGGCCGCGGCGGGTGAAGTGCGCGGTGCCGACGTGGACGCTGTGGCCGTCCAGGTCGACGTCGACCTCCAGCGAGGGGTCCATCAGCGGCGCACCCGCTTGGGGAGGATCTGGTCCGCGCGGGCGCGACCCAGGTCTGTCTCGTACGGGTCGAGCGCGGTGACCGCATCATCGAGCCGACCCAGTGCGCGCAGCACGTTGAGGTAGGTCTCCATGGTCACGCTCGGGTCTCCATGCTCGAGTTTGCGCAGCGTCGGGGCAGAGATCCCCGCACGCTGGGCCACCTGCGCTGCGGTCAGACCAAGGAGCCGCCGCCACGTGAGGACATGCGCACCGATGCGCTCGGCCGCGAGCCGCACTTTCGCTGGACTCGGACGACGCACAACCATCACCTCACTCTCAAGAACACTGAAACCATCTATCCGAGAATACGCTCTTATCACAAAGATGCTTTCGGTTATGCCTTCTATCGGCGAGTGGCTCATCAGGTCAGCTGCAAGCTCGGCCATGAGCAAACGTCCCCACGCGATGGCGCCAGGTTTCCACTCGAGCTTCGGGAGCTGTGGATACAGGAGGCCTATCCCCAGCCTGTTGGTCCCCTGTCGGCGTCCAGGTTCATCATGGGCCCAAACAAAGGCGGCCCCGGGCCGGTGCAGCAACACCAACCCGAGGCCTCGGCACAAGTGCAATGGAGGCACGAGCACCGTGATTTCAGCATTCCAGAAGAGAGAACGGACCACGTCCGCGGCCCTCACCCGCGGCCGGCACCCGGAGTACGTGGTCGCGGCAGCGCAGCCGACGTGCGGCTCATGAGCTCGCGAACCTACCTGGTCCGGACCGTGCAACGCCCCGCGATCGTGTGCCCGCCTTGGTGCTCAGTCCGTGAGGCTCGGCACGTGGATGAGCTCGCCAACTTCGAGGGCGGTGTGGTGCACATCGGCGACAGGGTGCCGATGGTCGCGGACAGCTCGTTCCAGGCGCAACCGACCGCCGCCGGGTTGGTTGACGGGACGCCTGACCCCGAGGACTCCGACCTTAGAGTCCGGCTCGTCGTGCAGCGGGACGAGGCCTACACGTTGGCTGAGGCAGACACCATTGCGGGCAAGCTCGCCAGCTACCTACAACGACTGCACCATGGGTCTTGACCGGCAGCCCACAGCGGTTTCTGTGCAATCAAACTGAACCCCTGACACGGCCCGACTCATCCCGACCAGCGTGGCGTGACCGGGGGCGTTGGCGTCGCCACCGGTGCCGGGCCGCAGTCAGGAGAATCGGTCAGAGCCAGCGAGCACCGATCAGCGTGCTGGGCCAGCCGGGTTAGGGCGACCGGGCGGCATGGTGTGCTGGGGACGGATGGGCATGGCGGCTGTCGGGATCGCTGGCGCCGTCGGCTGGTGCCGCACGTTGGGGGAGCGGCGGCGTGCCTTGGTGCGGGCCTGGTCGTTGACCTGATCGATCCGGGCTTGTGCGTAGCCGGACGGGTTGCGGTCGCGGTCGATGCTTTCGGTGATGGTCTGGTGTTCGAGGATGCCGGGGGAGAGGTGGAGCCGGTTGCGGAGCCGTTCGATGGTGGGGAGCCAGGTCTCGGTGCCGCGGGCAGCGAGGACGTGGGCGGCCTGTTTGATGATCGTCTGTCGGACGGCGGGGTCGGACCAGTGTCCGGCGGTGCGGAGCAGGTGGTCGATCATCGCGTCGCCGAGCGGGACGCGGTTCTCGATCGCCGTGGCGATCGCTTCGGCGCCCTGGGTTTCGAACAGCTTGGCTGGGTCCAGCCCCTCGGGCAGTTCGAGGTGGGTGGGGTCGAGGTCGGCCGCGGTGAGTTTCCAGAAGGCTTTCTGCGCCGAGGTCCAGCCGGCTGGGTCGGAGTCGGTGGCCACGGCGATCCGGTCGCGGCCGTGGACGAGGTTGATGTGGGCGCGCAGCAGCTTGATCTGGTTGACGGTCAGCGCGGTGCCCATCGGGGCGAGGCCCACGGCGTCGCCGTTGCTGCCCAGGGTGATGGCCAGGGCGTCGATGGGGCCTTCGACGATGACGGGTAGCGCGCCGGTGGCGAGGAGGTCGGCGGCTTCGGCGTAGCCGAAGAGCGCTTCGCCCTTGGTGAAGACGGGGGTGTTCTTGGTGTTGAGGTACTTGGGTCCGGCGTAGTCGTCGTCGGTCTTGGTGGGGTTGCGGCGTCCGAGGAAGCCGAGGATCGCTTGGCCGGTCGGGTCGTGCGGGTCACGGATCGGCATGACGAGCCGGTCTCTGAAGAAGTCGGTGTAGTAGGTCGTGCCGTCGTTGCGTTGGCGGTGGGCGACGAGACCGGCCTGTTCGAGTTCGTCGAGGGTGGCGCCATGGGCGGTGAGGTGACGCATCAGGCTGCGGCCGGCGCCGGGCGCGTAGCCGACGCAGAAGGAGGCCCCGTTGGTGGGGGGTCGGTCAGGTCGGTGCCGAGGCGGACGCGCATGTAGGCCGGCGCCCAGGAGCGCGGGTAGCGGGACTCGAAGTAGTCCAGTGCCTGTTGGTTGAGTTCGAGGATCCGCTCGGCCGGGATCTCGTGGGGGTCGGGGAAGGCGTGCTCGCTGGTGATCTCCGGCCGTCCTGCTGCCACGGCATCGTCGGCAGGTACGGGTCGTCGACCGTCGGGTAGACGACCGGGAAGTCGTCGTACTGCGTCGAGTCGTGCTCGACGCACTGAGCCGAGTCGACCAGTCGCCGGCGATGTCGTCGTACTCGGCCGTGGTGGGGGAGTGGAAGACGGGACGTCGGGGTCGTCGGGCTGGTCGCGGTAGAACGCGGCCATGAACTCGTCGGCGTCGTCGGGCGGCAGCAGGTCCGGGTCGGGAGGAACGTCGGCAGCGAACGGCGCCGCCGCCGTCGTCGTCGGCGCATCGGCGGCTGGTCGGTGGGCTGGTCGGTGAGCATGGCGATGCGCAGCACGAGCGCGTCGGCGACCTCGACGCCGGTGAGGCTGCCGTCTTGCGGGACGCCCGCAAGTGCGGCGGCGAGGATGTCGCGCGGCGTCCAGCCGTGGTGCTGGCAGGCTTCGTCGACGGCAGCGACGAGCGCAGGCCAGGCGGGCGCCTTCTGCAGGTAGTCGGCCTTGGCCGCGCCGACGAGTTCGGCCAGTGTGGTGCGCCAGGCGGGTTGGAGCAGGTTCGCGGAGTGCTCGTCGGCGTCGAGCGCGGCCGGTCCGAGGTGCGGAACGAGGCGCCACCACAGGGCCGCAGCCTGGTGCTCGTCGGGCAGAGGCCGCGCGCCGGTCTCTGCGTCTGGCTGGCCGGTCGGGTTGGCAGGGTCGGTCCCGAGGGCTTGGGTGATGTAGTCGGCCACCGGCAGGCCGGCGCGTTCGAGGCGGGCGAGCCGCTGGCACAGCGGGGTGATCCACGGGTCCTGGCGGACGGTCTCGGGGAGCGCCTGGTACCAGCTGCGCTGGGAGAACGGGTAGCTGGGGCGTGCCTCGCGCACGGCCCGGTTGAGCTTGGCCTGGTGGGCGCCGGGTGCGCCGATGGTGCGGTCGCCGGTGGGTCGCAGGTCGGTCTCGGGGGTGTCGGGTGACGGCGCGCCACACAGCGAGTTCGGCCCGCAGGTCGGTGTCGTCGTCCTCGAGGAAGGGCTGTGCCCAGGCGGGTGCGGTGGCCCCGGTCCAGCCCGCGGGCCGGTTCGCGGACGGCGTCGACCTGGTCACGGACGAGCTGGTGGTAGGGGGCGAGGAACGGTCCCCAGTCGAGGTTGTCGGCCAGCCGGGCGGGGATGCCGGGCAGCCAGGGGAGAGGCCCGGCGGTGGCGGCAGGGGTGTTCTCGTCGTGGGCTCGGGCGGCGGTGAGATGGACGGCGAGGTCGTCGACGCGGGCGTCGAGTACTGCGGCGGGGTCGCGGGCGTCGGCCAGCGACCCGGCGGCGACGGCGTGGGTGAGCAGGGTCAGCGGGTTGTGCTCGTCGAGGGCGAGGAGCGCGAGGTGGGAGCGCAGGGTCGGCCAGGCGGGGGCATCGGTGAGCCCGGCGAGGAGTGCTTCGGCGTGGGCGTCGATGCTTGTCCATCCCGACGGGGCCGATGAGGTTCTCGGCGCCGGTGGTGACGGCGTCGTGGTAGCGGGCGGCCATGTCGCCGAGCAGCTGGTGCGGGTCGGTGAGCTCGCGCATGCGTGGTGGTCGCGGAGACCGGGGAGCCGTCGCGGCGCAGCATGTGCGGCGAGCTGGTCGAGTGCGGTGGGCGGGATCAGTGCCTCGGGGCGGATCAGGTTGTGCGGGTCGCCGTCGGAGGCGACGTTGAGGTAGAGGTGGTTGGCGTAGCGGCCGCGGGAGAGTGCGACGTAGAGCAGGTTGCGGTCCTCGTCGCCGGTCAGGACGACGTGGCAGGTGCCGGTGGTGATGCCTTGGGCGCCGTGCACGGTGGTGGCGTAGCCGAGCTGGACGTGTGTGGCGACGTAGTCGGCGGGCAGGGTGATGGTCTTGCCGAGCTTGGTCGTGGACCACGCGTCAGGGAGCCGTCGGCGTTGACGTTGGTGACGTGTCCAGCGGTCGCCGTTCTTGACCCAGTCGGTGCGGCTGATGCGTAGGCGCCGGTCGTTCTCGCGGGTGATGATCCGGTCACCTGTCGGACACCTTGGTGCCGTCGGCCAGCGTCAAGACGCGGCCCGATCTCCTGCTCGTCGAGGCCGGCGAGGCGGTCGTTGCGGGCGCGGGTGTTGAGCTCGGCGACGAGGTCGCGGGTGGGTGCGATCAGGATCGAGTCGGAGTCGATCCCCGCTGGCGCGGTCGGTGGCCCAGGCGGCGTAGGCCTGGTCGGCGCAGGCACCGAGGTCGCCGACGTGGATGCGGCCGCGGTCGGCGTAGAACGCGATCGCTGACGGGTCGCCTTCGCGCAGGGCGAGGGTGGCGGCTGCTTCGGCGTGGTTGAGGCTGCCGTCGGGGTTGCGGAAGCGGTGCACCTCGCTGAGGGTGACGGCGCCGACCTGGTGGGCGATGTCGCGCAGTACGCCGCCGGCGGCGACCGAGGCGAGCTGCCTGTCGTCGCCGACGAGCCGCACCTGGCCGCCGCGGGAGGTGATGTAGTCGATCGCCGCTGCCAGATCGGTGGTGGCGGCCATGCCGGCCTCGTCGATCAGGACGAGGGTCTTGTGGTCGATCTTCTCCATCCACGACGGGCCCCGACGTCGCCGTGGCCGTGCTGGCGTGCCACACGAGCTTGGCCAGGGTGTCGGTGCGGACCTTCTTGCGGCCCAGTTCCGTCGGGCGCCACGGTCCCGCCGCTGGCCCGTGTCCTGGTTGTCGGCACCGGGGTCGCCGTTCGCGGCGTTGAGTGACGCGGGGTTGATGGATGCGCCGAGTTCCTGGGCGGCGACCGCGGAGGGCGCGAGGCCGATGACGGTGCCGCCGGAGTCCTGCCAGGCACGGGTGAGAACCGCATGGCGGTGGTCTTGCCGGTGCCGGCGGGTGCGAGCGCGAGCTGGACGGCGCGGCCGCTGGTGGCCATCTCCCGGACCAGGGACTGCTGGGCGGCGTTGAGCTGCGAGCGTGCCGTTGGCGGCGGCTTCGGCGATCGCGATGCCGACCCGGACCTCGCTGATGGTGCGACCGCCGGTGCGGCGGGCGGCCTCGACGATGCGCCGTTCGGCGTCGATGACGGCCTGCGAGGTGTACTGGCGGGCACCGGCAAGGCTGTAGACGCTGACCACCTCAACGCCTGTCAGGACCGCGTGTCGGTGCGCTGCAGGGGAGCGGGAATCGTCACCCCCAGCTCGGCCGCCGCGGTCGCGTGGGTGAGCGGGTCGGGGTCGTTGAAGGCGATGGAATGGTCGGCGATCGCGGCGTCGACGACGCGGTCGACGGCGGTCGTCGAGGTCGGCGAGCCGGATTCCGTGGGCGCGTGCCTGGCGCTGGGCTTCGGCGCGCAGGTGCCAGACCTGCCAGGTCGCGCGGTCCTCCGCGACCCGCTCCACGACGCTGCTGCGCGGTCTCGGTGACCCACTCGTCGGTGACGTCCTGGGCGTTCGCGGTGTGTCCGAGGCAGGTCTCGACCATGTCCCGGACGGCTTGCTCGCCGCCCAGAACGGCGGCGGCCTCGGCCACGCCAGGCGGCGCGCTGGTCGGCCTGCGAGCGGGGCTCGTGCTTGGCCTGCCGGGTCTGCTCCCACGCCTGTTCCTTCAAAGTGACGGCCTCGCCATGGGTCGGCGGGCGGCCGTGCTCGACCTGGAAGGCGGCCGCGAGCGTCGCGTCGGCGGGCCTCGATGGCGCTGTCACGCTTCGACCAGGCCTTCGCCAGACGCTCGTCGACGCCGACGATCTCGCGCACGGGTCGCTTGTCCCCAGCCGTTCCGACGCTCTTGTTCGGGCCGCTCGAAAGACTGGGCCGGTTCTCGAACCTCACCCCGAGCCGGGCGACCAGCTCGGCCTCCAGCAGGGTGTTGTACATCTCGGAGAGGGTGACGTTGGCCTTGTAGAGAACCCGGCCGTCGACGGCGAGCCAGTGCCCGTCGAGGTCTTGGACCTTGTTGCTGACCGCGACGTGGGTGTGCAGGTGCGGGTCGGCGGAGCGGGCGTCGCGGTGGGTGAACATGCCCGCGATCAGGCCCGTGGCCTTGACCTGCTGGATACCGCCGCGACCGCGGCGCGTGAACAGGACCTCGTCCTCCAGCCACGTCAGCGTGGACTCGACGGCCGCGTGGTGGGCGTCCTGGATCTGCTCGGCGACGTCGCGGTCGGCCAACGCCCACAGCGTCGAGACGGACTTGACCGGGGTGAAGGTCAGGTCGTAGCCGGCCACCGCAGTGGTCTGCTGGCCGGTTGCCTGGGCCATGAACGAGCCCCGCTCGCGGTCATCGAGCGGGGCCCGGCCGTGCTCGCGGACGAACATCTCGTTGCCCAGCTCGGTGCGGATCCGGGCGCGGACCTCGGCCGGGACCGGGGTCTTCCAATGCACGCCGTGCGCGTAGTTGTAGGCGGTGAACCGGCGCGCAGTCTCCTGGATGAACTCCGGCGCGTTGCCCCGGTAGACCGCGAACACGCGCCCGAGCTGGGAGGCCTTCTTCGCCTGCCGCGACGCTCGCACCGGCGTCCAGAGCGGCGTTCTCCAGCCGCTCCGCGTCCGGGTGCCGGCCCTCGCCGAACAGGTTCCGCATCTGTGCCTCGGTGACCTCGCGACCCACCTCAAGGTCCGAGCGCGCCGAGCCCGGCACCGCACCAGCGCCCCGGGGACTCGCCCTTCTCGGCGTAGTAGTCGGCCAGTCCCTGGTGGCCCCGGTCGGTCGCATCGTGCACGGCGACCTGCCGGGTCAGGTACGTGTATCCGTCTCCCGCGGTCAGCTTGTGCACACCCATCACACATGAATAAGCAACGGCGGCCGGTGCGTTTCGGACATCTCGCCGGCAGCAAGTTCCGACAGTGCATGAGGTCCGAGGGTGGTGAGGCTGTTCTTAGCCGGGGTGTGAGGGTGGTGAGGCTGTTCTTAGCCGGGGTGTGAGGGTGGTGAGGCTGTTCTTATCTGTGGTGGGCTCAGAGTTTCTGGTTGGGATTGGTGGTTGTCGAGGTGCAGCGAATCGTGATATCTCGGCGTCACGGTTCAGATCTAGCGAGCGAGTCGACTTTCGTCGGATTCAGGGAGGCGGCCGTCCTGGCTTGTCCGGCACCGCGAACGCGCTACCGGCGCAGGGGGCACCCGACTTGAAGCCAACGGCTGTATCCACCACCTCCACGGACGCGGGACACGGTTGTTGCGTCGACGACGTCACCCGCGTCGTCCCAACGAATCGCAGCGACCGCGCCGTCGCTCGCAGCAATAGGCGGCGCGAGCGATCAGGCCGGATCTCGTCTCATGCGTGGTGCCCGACCGCCCGGGTCGGCTAACCGCCCGCGAGCACGAGGGTTGTTGCCGGGAGCGCATCCAACCTGGCCCAGTCGGCGCTGATACCTCCGGCGGTGGCCAAGAGCTGCGGGGACGGTGACGTTCAGGGCGGCGCGTGTTCTTCCGTCGCCGACGCGGATCGGAGTCGCGATCGACTGGATCCCACTGGCTGACTCTTGATCGGTGAGCGCCCACCGTCGTTCGCGAGACCGAGGCACCCGCCGGAGGACGCCGGGTCAGGCGGCGCCAGGTCTGCGCCCGATGCTCGTGGCGGGCTCGTGGCGGGCTCGTGGCCGCCTTGGTCGAGGGCGAACGGCGGGTACTCGTCGGTCATCAGTGCGACATACGCCGCGACACGCAGCACCCAGCGGTTGAGGTCAAGGACGAGGTCGAAGGGCCGCTTTGGGTAGCGACCGGCGAAGAGCAGAACCGCGCCGGCCACAAGGACCAGGAACCCGATCAGCCCGGGTCCGCCCGAGGCGCTCCCCTCGCGTACGGCGTACCCAGTTCCGCCGAGCAGCAGACCGAGCACGACGTAGTGCGGGATGGCCAGTAGCCACCACTTCACCAGCACGAGCCCGCGGCCCAGGTGCTCGGGGTAGTCGATGTCGAGGTGGGCGGGGTAGTCCGACGCGTCTTGCAGGGTGAAGGGCGGGCAGCGGTCGGTGGCGAGCGCTCCGTAGCTGTAGTAGTGCACCCGCCAGGTCCAGCGCAAGCGCCCCGACGTTGAAGTCGAACAGCCCGCGGGGGTAGCGGCTGGTGACCAGGATCGCCAAGATCCAGACGTCCGTCCGCAACGCATGGGCTTCGGGTGATGTCATGCGGCTCCAGATCCCGTAACTGCCGCTCTCGACCAGCCGGGGTCAGCGCTTGATCACAACCTTGAGGGCCTTGGTCTCGGCGGCGCGGCCGAAGGTTTCGTAGGCGTCGAGCATCTCGGCGAAGGTGAACTGATGCGTTGCGAACAACCCAGCGGCGAGCTTGTCCTGTGCGACCAACTTCAGCAGCATGGGGGTGGTGTTCGTGCTGACCAGGCCAGTGGTGATGGAGAGGTCCATGATCCACAGGTCCTGAAGGGCAAGCTCCACGGGCGCACCGTGCACCCCGACGTTTGCGACGGACCCGCCCGGGCGAACCAGCTTCGTGCAGGCGTCGAAGGTCTCAGGCACTCCCACGGCCTCGATCGCCACGTCAACGCCCAACCCGTCGGTCATTGCCTTGACCTGGTCCACCCAGTCCGCGTCGCCGCTGTTCACCACGTCGGTCGCGCCGAAGGCCTTCGCCTTCTGCAGCCGGTTGTCGTCGAGATCCAGGGCGATGATCCGGGCTGCTCCGTAGAGGCCCGCGGTCATGATCGCGGCGAGCCCGACTGGTCCGGCACCGACCACGGCGACCACGTCGCCGGGTTTCACGCGCCCGTAGCGCACGCCGATCTCGAAGCCGGTCGGCAGGATGTCCGACAGCATGACGGCGGCCTCGTCACTGACGCCTGCGGGAAGCTTGTAGAGCGAGTTGTCACCGAACGGCACGCGAACGAACTCGGCCTGGGTCCCGTCGATGAGGTGGCCGAGGATCCAGCCGAGACCGGACGCGCCCTCGTCCGCGAGGCAGTGGGCGTACAGCCCCTGGTGGCAGTACGAGCACGCTCCGCAGGCGCTGATGCAGGAAATCAGCACCCGGTCACCCACGTCGATGCTGGAAACGGCGGGACCCGTCTCCGTGACCGTGCCGACGCCCTCGTGGCCGAGGATGCGTCCCTCCGTGACAGCCGGGACGTCACCCTTCAGAATGTGCAGGTCAGTGCCGCAGATGGTCGTGGTGTCGATGCGGACGATCACGTCCGTCGGCTCCAGGATCTTCGGGTCCGGGACCTCCTCCAGCGCCTTCTTGCCGGGGCCGTGGTACACGAGCGCCTTCATGATGACTCCTCCGTGTTGACGGCCGCGGAACGCCGGCTGCCTCCGCTGGCCACTTCCACTCTGCGCTCGGCAGCCGGCCGCGTGGAGGGCCCAACGTCCCGAGTGCGACCAGACGGACGTCCTCCCGAGCGCGAAGGACTTCTCGGCTCACGTGCCCTCGGGACCCGAACCCTCGGTCAGATCAGAAACGATCTCCGCGAACATCGCGTCCACCGCTTCCTGGTCAGGACCGTGGCTCGGCCGGGGGCGCTCCGCCTGCGCCAAACGAACAGGGCGCAGTCGTCCCAGGCGACCGGCGACATATGGCGAGGTGACCACGACGACCGCCGCCAACGCCCAGCCAGCGACCGGAAACACAAGCTCGAGCCCGACAAGGACGACCAGGACCAGGGATGCGGCGAAACCGAACCTGATGGCTCGAGACGGCCCGACGCCGCTGTCCGCACATGTTCCGTACACGAGAACGGCCAGGAAGATGGCCGTCCCGATGTAGATCCCCACCAGCGGGAGCCATCCACACGCGCCGGCCAATCCGATCAGGCCCACCCCGATCACCCCACCCGCTAGCACGGGCCAAGCGGTGTCGGTCCACAGTGAGGCGGTGGTCTTGCCAAGAACTCGAGTCTGGCGGTCGATGCCACTCTCCATGTCTTTACACTGCTCTTTCCAGGTTGCCGCGGAGTCGGGCTCACGGTGACGGCCGAAATCAACAGGCAGAGAGCCTCGGTCTGTCTTCATGGCCGACTCTCGGGGCCAAGCGACGTGCCATGACATGGGCCGACGACCCGAAGCGCCGGGACTAAGGACCCGCCCACCCTGAGCAGGTACAAGCAAGCCACAAGGCCCCGGACGCCGAGGCGTCCGGGGCCAGGGGTCCTCGGCATCGGGGGTGCGCGAGGACGGGGTGAGCTACCGCTGTGTTGGGACGGCCGGCCCCGACCTTGAGCGCCTCGTGCACCGGGGTCTTGGAGGTCAGTAGAATGTCACGCCCTGACCGACCATGTGGCGACGGTCCGGTTCTGGTGCGCGCTCGGTGGCGACATCCTGCTCCGGGGCGATGAGCACTGGCGACGCCGCGCGTGCGATGGCCGCCCGCGTCACGGGCCCGAGGTGGCTACCGAACGGCAGCAGGTGATGCCGTCGACCGACGATCAGCAGGTCCGAGCTCTCGGCGGCGTCCAGCACTGCCTCGACTGGCGGGGCGTGCCGTACGTCGACCGCCACCTCCACATCGGGGAACTCGGCCCGCAGCGGTGCCAGCACTGGCTCGAGCTCGGCGCGGGTCTGCTCCACCACTCCGGCCCGCATCGCTTCGTCGACCACGGCCACGTCGAACCCGGAGGTGAGCCACCAGGCGTGCAGTACGACCAGCTTCATCGCCCGGGACCGAGCCTCTTCGAAGGCGACTCGCAACAGCGCCGCCGCCTCGGCAGGGTCCTGGACCGCGGCCGTGACCACGGTCGAAGTGCCGGGCGCCCATCCCTCGGGAACCGAGACGACCGGGACGTGGGCGCGGCTGGCGACGCCCTGCACCACCGACCCGGCGAAGAACCGGTGCACGGGATTGAACGCCCGGTGCTGGAGCACCAGCATCTGGTCGCCGGTGCTCGCCCTGACAAGGTCGTCGACGACCCATCCGGTGTCGACGAGCTCACCAGTGATGGTCACGTCGTGCTGAGCGAGCCGGCCGGCGCGTTGGAGAGCCTCGTCGAGGACGGCGCGCGAGGCGTCCAGTGCGCCGCCGTAGGCGGCCGCGTAGGCCTCGGCGGCCGGGAACTGGAGGACGTGGACGAGGTGGACCCGTCGTCCGGTCCGGCGGGCCTCGGCCACGGCGTACTGCAGGGCGGACTCGGCGCCGTCGATCCCGACGGCGACGACGATCGCGTTGCGGGGTGTACTCATGACGTGTTCCTTTCCGTGCCAGCGACGTCGTCGCTGCGATGACGTTCGATCTCGGGGACCACGGCGACCGTGGTGTGCGCACGTTCGAGCACCGCGAGAGCGCAAGAGACGCTGAGGCAGCGGGCCCAGCCGTGGGCTTCGGTTCGTCCGACGACGACGAGCTCGGCGGAGGGTGCTTGACCGAGGAGGCACTCGTCGACCAGTCCGCGGCGCAGCTGCAGGTCGACGGTGACGTCGGGGAACTTCTCCCCGAGCCCGGCCACCGACTCGGCGAGCAGCAGGCGCAGGTCCTCGTAGGAGGAGTACTCGGCGGCGGGCACCAGCTCGGGGCCGCCCAGCGCGGCTGCGTCGAAGAAACTGTGCAGGACAATGAGCGGCAGCCCGCGCAGCGACGCCTGGCGGAACGCGAACTCGATGACGGGCACGGATGCCGCGGTGCCATCGGCGCCGACGAGGACATGCGGGTTCTCGGGGGTGTCCGCTGGCGGACGGCAGACCACGACAGGGCAGCGCCCGTGCCGGGCCACGGAGGTGCTGACCGAACCCAACAGGAGGGTTGTCAAGGGACCTCGCCCATGTGAGCCGACGACCACCAGGTGGGCCGTGGCGGACGCTTCGGCAAGTGCGTCTCGAGCGTCGAGCTCGACCACGTGCGTGCGGATCTCGATGTGTGGCGCCTCACGCGCAGCCAGGTTGCGGGCAGACGCGACCATCGCATCGCTGGCAGCGCGTAGTGCGTCGATGAGTTCGCTCTGGTCGACGTCCTGTGCATCGAGCCAGGCGGCGTCGCGCAGCAGAACGTGCTCGCAGCTGTGGATGACGTCGAGCTCGCGACCCTCGAGCGCCGCCTGCCGCGCGGCCCACACGACCGCACGTTCGGCGTGCTCGGATCCGTCGACGCCCACCACGATGGTGCCGGGCGGAATCTGCTTCATCACGACTCCAGCGTCGCGCCGCGCGACCGCACGGGGTAGCGACACAAGGCCCGCCAGCACGGGACGAACGGCCCTGCTGGATCGGTCCCCGTCGACCGACCATGAGCACGTGGTCGGCGCCGAGAACGGCGCCTCGAGCGCACCGGAGACGAGGTGACCTGATGTGGGACATGGTTCCACCCAAAGTCCTGGTCGCTGTCGATCAGGAGGGGGGCGACGCGGCGCTCGAGTACGCCGCGCACGACGCCGTCCGGCGCGGCTGCGGTGTGCACGTGGTGCACGTCGCGGGACCCGCGTGGCGCGCTGCGTGCGTTCTTGATGACGTCGTCCTCCTGGAAAGCGAGCTTCGCGACCGCGGTCAGGCGGTCCTCGCGGCCGCCGCAGCCCGCACCGAGCACCTGCTCGGAGTACTGGCGCCCGACGACGACCGGCTCTCGGTCAGCACCGAGCTCGCGCACGGATCGGCGGTGGCGACTCTCGACCGCCTGAGCCCGCACGCGTGCCTCGCCGTCCTGGAGCACCGTGGCATGGGCCCGACCGGAGAGACAGAGACCGCAACCATGTCTGTCACCGCAGGAGTCGCCGCGGGCTCCCATTGCCCCACCGCTGCGGTGCCGAGCCAGTGGCACGACTCATCGAAGCGGACCGGCATCGTGACGGTCGGCGTCGACGTGGCTGTGCCCTCACGGCTGGTCGTCGAGACCGCGCTTCACGAGGCGCACCGGCGTGGGGCGCGACTGCGCGCCGTTCACGCCTGGCTACCGAGTCGGCACACCGCGTCGTACGAGACAGTGGTTGCGGCCGTGCGAGCCGGGGTCGAGGAGCTCGTGTCCGGGGCCGGGCCCACGTTCGCGTCCGTCCCTCTCGACGTCGTCGTCGAACGGGGGCATGCGGGCCAGGTTCTGAGAGACCACTCCGAGACCTGTGACGTGCTGGTGCTGGGTCGACACCACCGCCGCCACCTCGTGGGGGCCTCCCTTGGGTCGACGTCCCGCGAGGTCCTCCGCTGGTCGGCCGTGCCTGTCGTGTTCGTCGATCCACTGCACGGTGACCTGCGAGACGTCGGCGGTTCGCCGCCAGCGAAGGCAGCGGTCCCAAGACGCCCATGACAGCTTCATCCCGCGCTGGATGACCGAGGAGAGGCAACCGATGTACGCACGCCCAGGAGACCGGATCGTGATCCGGAACGTCCGCCTCGACGGCCCCGTCCGTGACGGTGAGGTCATCGAGGTCGAGCACGATGACGGGTCCCCGCCCTACTGGGTCCGATGGTCGGACACCGGTCGCGAGAGCCTGTTCTTCCCTGGGCCTGACGCTCGCATCGATCACGACGGGCCGTCGTACCCACCCGAGTACGACGTCCCGGTGCCGACCGGCTGAGGGGACCAAGGTCCCAGTTCAACTTGGACCCTGGCCCCTTCCACACGGCTGCCGCAGCGCTGAATGGTGGAGATGACCAGAGGAGGTCTTCCATGAGCGGCCACAACCCGAACCCCCGACCAGTTGTTGTCGGCATCGACGGCCAACCAGGCAGTGCCGGCGCACTGCGCTATGCGGTGGCCGAGGCGAAACGCAGGGGAGCACCCCTGCGGGTCGTCCACGTCATCCCGCTGGCATCGTTGTCAGCGGTCGTGCCCATCCCACCCCTGCCGCCGCTTGCGCCGAGCGTGGCGAACCTGGCGGCAGAGCTGGAAACGGTCGGGTCGTCGATCCTTCACGACGCGCGTGAGACCGCACGGCACCTTGCCCCAGAGCTCGTGGTCACCACCAAGCTCGCACGCGGATCCAGAAGCGCCGCACTGGTCGAGGCTGCTGAAGACGCCCAGCTGGTCGTCGTCGGCCGAGAGAGTCGCCATGGTGTTGACCGCCTGCTCACAGGGGCCACCACCGCCGCAGTTGCAGGTCGCGCTGCATGCGATGCCGTGGTCGTCCCGTCGTTCTGGACCGACGAGCACCGCCGTGGCCGGGTGGTCGCCGGGATCAAGACCCAGACCCAGGCACACGAGCTGCTCGGCACGGCGTTTGCCGAGGCGTCGGCGCTCGGCGCGACGCTCACGATCGTCACCGCATGGGAGCTGGCCGACCCGTACCTGGACCGCATCGAGGCGCGGACCCACTCCGACGAGTGGGAGGCGGAGGGACGCGAGGTGCTCAGCACGTTGCTGACCGACTGGCGCGCCCGTTTCCCGGACGTGCCCATCGATATCCAGATCAAGCACGGACGAGCCGGGACGGTCCTGTTGGCGGCGAGCCGGGAGAGTGATCTGTTGGTGCTCTGCCGTCGTCGTCACGGTCTGCACCTCCACGGCCACCTCGGTGGGGTCGCCTACGCACTGCTGCAGGCGAGCGACGTTCCTGTACTGGTCGTCCCTGCCACTGTCACGGATGCCGGTCCGGCAGCCGACCTGAAGCTCGAGGAAGCCGGCACGCCGCTCAAGTAGCCGACCGACCGATGTCAAGAAGGGACATGAACCATGGAGCTCACCACCACGACGTGGACCGTCGAGCTGCTGCTCAGTGAGCGCGACGGAGTGACCCACGCGGAGGCACGCCTGCACACCGGACTTCCTGAGTCGCTCACGGCCACAGGCACTGCCCGGCTGTCCCCGCGCGACCACCTGGACGTGGCCGAGATCGGCTACGAGCTCGCGGCCGCCCGGGCCCTGTCACAGCTGGGGCAAGCGCTTCTGGCCACGGCCGAGCTCGACGTCGACGCACTCAGCGCACCCTGAATGCGAGCGGGGCACTGTCGTGTCAGGTCGGGTCGAGGTATCCGACGCAGTCACGGCGAAGCCGACAGGACTGACGTTCGCCGAGGCATCGCTTCGGCTCGACGAGCACGGAGCCAATCAGCTCCCCACTGAACCTTCGGTCGGCGTGCCTGCGCGGATCGGTCACCAGCTGCGCGACCCCATGATCCTGCTGCTGTGCGGCGCGCTCCTGCTCGTTCTCGCAGTGGGTGACCGTCCGGACGCCGTCATCATCGCCGCGGTCGTCGTCCTCAACACGGCGATCGGGGTTGTGCAGGACGTCCGGGCCCAGAAGGCGGTCGATGCCCTCTCCAGGATGGCCGCACCCCGGGCACACGTATGGCGCGGCGGGGAGCTGGTCGACATCGAGGCCGCCGAGCTGGTGCCGGGTGATGCCGTTCGGCTGGAGGCGGGCGACGTCGTACCGGCAGACCTATTGCTCGCGACTTCCTCGTCCATGCAGGTCGACGAGTCCGCAATGACGGGCGAGTCCGTGCCGGTCGGCCGCGCCCCCGGTGACGAGCTCCTGTCCGGGACCGTGGTCACCCGCGGCCTGGGCCGCGGCACAGTGGTGCGGACCGGTGCCGACAGCGGACTGGGCCGGATCGCCGCGCTGGTGGCCGGCGCCGGCCTGCGTCCCACCCCGCTACAGCTACGTCTCGCTCGCCTGTCGCGTCAGCTGGTGCTGGCCGTGGGGGTCATCTGTCTTGTCGTGCTGGTGCTGGCAGTCGTCCAAGGACAGTCATGGACGAGGGCAGCGGTGCTCGCGGTCAGTCTCGGCGTTGCAGCCGTGCCGGAGTCCCTGCCTGCGGTGGTGACCCTGTCCCTGGCGCTCGGCGCCCACCGGATGGCCCGCCACTCCGCCGTGGTCCGACGGCTGCCAGCCGTGGAGACCCTGGGCTCGGTCACCGTTCTCGCATCGGACAAGACCGGCACCCTGACCCAGGGCGTGCTCACGGTCCGCAGCCTCTGGACCCCCAGCGGTGCCTGCGTCGTCACCGGTACGGCGTACGGCGTCGCCGGCGCGCTCGAAGGGTCGGTCTCCGCGCGCGCCGCTGCTACACGACTCCTCACCGACGCCGCCCTCTGCAACGACGCATCGCTCAGCAATGGCGGCGGGGACCAGTGGGTGGCGGTGGGAGACCCCTTTGACGTGGCGCTGCTGGTCGCCGCGGCCAAGGCCGGGATCGCACCTGCGTCGCTAGCGGACTGGGAGCGGGTCGAGCAGACGCCGTACGACAGCGAGCTCGGCTACCAGCGAACGGTCCACGTGGCTCCGGACGGCCGTCGGGTCGAGGTCCTCAAGGGTGCACCCGAGACTGTCCTGTCCCTGCTCCCGCCCGGTCCCGACGTCGACGCCGCCATGCGCGAGGCGGATCGGCTGGCCCGGCAGGGTCACCGGGTCCTCTCCGTCGTTACAGAGCGGTCCCGTGTGGGGCTGGTGGGCGTCCTCGATCCTCCACACCCCGCTGCCAAGGAGGTGGTGGCGCAGTGCCGAGCGGCCGGGATCCGGACCGTGATGGTGACCGGTGACCATCCGACAACGGCCCGGGCGATTGCCCTCGAGCTGGGCATTCTCGGTCCCGAGGGCATCGTGGTCGAGGGTGACGCCGTCGCCCGCGGTGAACATCTCGACCAGGTGGAGAACATCGACGTCTACGCCCGCACAAAGCCAGAGCAGAAGGTAGGCATCGTCGACGCCTGGCAGGCCCACGGTGACGTCGTAGCCATGACCGGCGACGGGGTGAACGACGCGCCGGCGCTACGTCGCGCGGACATCGGCGTGGCGATGGGCGGGCGCGGGACAGAGGTGGCGCGGCAGGCTGCGGACCTCGTGCTCGTGGACGACGACCTGCGGACTCTTCTGGTATCAGTCGGGGAAGGACGTCGCATCCACGCGAACATCCGCACCTTCCTGCGCTATGGACTCGCCGGCGGCCTGGCTGAGGTGCTGGTCCTGCTCTGCGCCCCGCTCCTCGGCCTGCCCATTCCGCTGACGCCCGCCATGATCCTCTGGGTCAACATGGTGACCCACGGACTGCCTGGAGTCGCGTTCGGCGGCGAACCGCTGGACCCGGCCGTCATGCACCGACCCACCCCACCGCCGCAGCGGTCGATCCTGGACCGGGCGCTCCTTCAGCAGATCGTCGCCGCCGGTGCCCTGGTCACGGCGACCTCGTTGTTCGCGGGCTGGTGGGCAGCTCACCACGACGACTCCGTCCAGACTGCGGTGTTCCTGACCCTGGGGCTGGGTCAGCTCGCCGTCGCGCTTGCCTTGCGTGCCCCACGCGCCGGATGGGGCTGGCGGCAACGAGGCTTGGAAGCAGCCATCCTGCTTGCTGCCGCTGTGCAAGTTGCAGGGGTGTGGATGCCGGCGCTGAGCGGTCTACTCGGCACCACGGTTCCGGACTCAAGCACGTCGATCCTGCTGGTCGCTTTGGCCGCCATACCGGGTGTAGGCGTCGCCCTCGCGCGCCGTCGCGCCCTCAGAGTCCGCGCGACGGCCGAAGTGGCCAGAGCCTCTGTCCGCGGGGACCTAAGACCCTGATCCTGCGCCTCGGAGCGATGCGACTGTCGAGGAGCACGCACAGAAGCGAGGTCAGTCATGAACAACGTCGACACCGAAGCCGCGATCGTCGTGGGGATCGGTCGCGAGGGCCACCTGTCCGAGGGCACCATCGACTTCGTGGTCGAGACCGCGGAGCAGCTCGACCTCGGGATCGAGCTGGTGCACGTCGTGCCGACGCTCGTCGGCGGCCCGACCGGCACCTGGGAGCTCGGCATCACGTTCGCCCAGCTGATCGATGAGGGACAGGCCAGGCTGGACGAGGCGTTCGGCCGGATGCGTGACAGGGTCGGCGGGAAGCTGCCCGTCTCGGCCAAGCTGCTGCGCGGTGGTGTCGTCGCCAGCCTCGTCGACGCGAGTCGGGACGCCCAGCTCGTGGTGCTCGAGCGACGTCACCTCGGCCGTCGGGCGCGGCTGACCGAGGGTTCGGTCACCGCCGGGGTCGCGGCCCGGGCGCACGCGCCAGTGGTCTCGGTCCCTCACGGATGGCATCCTCCACGGCAGCCGCGACCGATCACCGTCGGCGTCGAAGACGCGAAGCGCGCCGACGCCGAGCTCTGGACGGCGTTGGGTCTGGCTGCGGCGTCCGGCCTGCCTGTGCTGGCTGTGCGCGTCGTGTACCTCGCGGAGGCGTACCAGGAGATGCTTCGCCGCCAGGTCGACGTCGATGACCTCCTACGCCAGGCCAGGGCCGAGCTGATCCGTGACGCCCGGCTTCCGGAGAGCGTCTGCGACCGAGTGCCCTGCACCTTCACGGTCCGCTGGGGCAAGCCGACTGAGGTCCTCGTGGAGGCATCGGCGGTCTCGTCGATGCTGGTGGTCGGACGGCGCGACCCGAGCCTGCCGTTCGGTTCGCATCTGGGCCCGGTGGTGCGTCAGCTGCTGCGTGAGTCGGAGTGCCCGGTGATGGTCGTCGACCCGACGCTGGCCAGGCCCATCCGGGCAGACGACTCAGCCGACGTCGGGGCGCGGCCCCTCGCCGCAGCAACCGCGGGCTGATCCCGGGGACCCTCGTGACCTCCACGTCAGTGAGGCGACCCGGCGCCGCCGACGGACTCACCTCTGCGGAGGTGGCCAGCAGGCGCGCCCGGGACGGCGCGAACGTGCTGCCCGAACCGAAGCGGCCAGGAATGCTCAGGTTGCTCGCCGCGCAGCTCACGCACCTGTTGGCGCTCCTTCTGTGGGTGGCCGCGGGGATGGCGCTCCTGGCCGGCATGCCGGAGCTGGCTGTGGCGATCGTGGTCATCATCCTGCTCAACGGTGTGTTCGCGTTCTGGCAGGAGCACCGGGCGGATCGCTCGACTCAGAAGCTTCGCGCTCTTCTGCCCTCGGCCGCCCGGGTCGTCCGCGACGGACAGCCGGTCATGGTCGATGCGGTGGACCTGGTCGTGGATGACGTGGTCGTGATCGAGGCCGGCGACCGGGTCGGAGCCGACCTCGAAGTCCGTTCAGCTCGCGGGGTGAGCCTCGACGAGTCCTTGGTCACTGGCGAGAGCGGTGCCGTCACGCGCCAGGTAGGAGACCGGCTCATGGCCGGCACCTACGTCATCCAGGGCGAGGCGACATGTGTCGTCGTGGCCACGGGGGCGAGGACCACGCTGGCTGGGATCTCCCAACTGGCGGAGACGGCGGACCGGCCGACGAGCCCGCTCACGCTGCAGATCAACCGGCTCGTCCGCCTCATCGCGGTGATCGCAGCGGCGACCGGTGTCGGCCTGGGTGTGGCCGCCGTGGCCCTCGGCCTGTCGGCGACCGAAGGGTTCCTGTTCGGCGTCGGCGTCGCCGTGGCGCTGGTGCCGGAAGGCATGCTCCCCACGGTCACGCTGTCCCTGGCCCGTGGGGCACAGACCATGGCCGGTTACAACGCTTTGGTCAGGCGCCTGGACGCGGTCGAAACGTTGGGCGCGACGACGTTCATCTGCACCGACAAGACGGGCACGTTGACCCAGAACAGGATGAACGCCGTCGAGGTGGTCACCCCTTCCGGACCGGTCGCCGTGGTGGGCGAGGGCTACGGCCCCGTGGCCAGTCTTGACGGATCTCCCACGGCCAGGAGCCTGCTGCCCGCGATCGCGCGTGCCGCGGTCGCGTGCGTCACCGGACGGGTGGTCGACCGTACGGCGACCACGGGTGACTGGCAGCCGCTCGGAGACCCCATGGACGCAGCTCTGCACTGCCTGGCGCTACGTGTGGGCGCCGACCTGCTCGACGACGGAGACGAGCAGCGCCGCTCGTACACCGCGGACCGCATGCTCACCTCCGCTCTCGGCCCCGGCGGAGAGGTGTCCGTGTTGGGAGCGCCCGAGAGCGTGCTGCCCCGCTGCACGACGCCGAGCGGCGTCGATGCTCACGAGCTGGACTCCGCACTGCTGCGGATGACGAGCCAGGGTTGCCGGGTGCTCGCCGTCGCACGACGCGAGTGGGGCGGCGCGGCGAGCGCTGAGATGGAGACCGGGCTGGAGCTGCTGGGCTTGATCGCCCTGCATGATCCACCTCGTCCCGACGTTGGCGAAGCCCTCGCGGCCTGCCGGGCCGCCGACATCCGGGTGGCCATGGTCAGCGGGGACCACCCGCGCACGGCGGAGGCCATCGCGCGCGAGGTCGGACTCCTGGACGAGAGCGGCGGTCTCGTGCTGACCGGTGACCAGCTCCCGGAGGACGAGGCGCAGCTGGGGGCTCTGCTCGACCGCCCGGACGGGGTGGTCGTCGCCCGCGTGACCCCCGCCGACAAGTTCCGGATCGCCTCCGCGCTCCGAGCGCGTGGCCACGTGGTGGCCATGACAGGCGACGGCGTCAACGACGCCCCTGCCCTTCGCCAGGCCGACGTCGGGATCGCCTTCGGTGCCAGCGGCAGCGACGTGGCCAGGGAGTCGGCGGACCTGGTCCTCCTCGACGACCACTTTGCGACGATCGTCACCGCCATCGAACTGGGCCGCGCCACGTTCCGCAACATCCGGCGGTTCCTCACCTATCACCTCACCGACAACGTGGCCGAGCTGGCTCCTTTCGCGGTCTGGGCAATGACCGGGGGCAGCTTTCCTCTGGCCATCGGAGTTCTCCAGGTGCTCGCGCTGGACATCGGCACCGACATGCTCCCGGCCCTGGCACTGGGGGCAGAGCCACCGCGCAAGGGCATCATGAAGGGTCGGTCAGCCCGCAAGCTGATCGATCGTGCGCTCCTCGTCCGGGCGCTGGCCGTCCTCGGTGCGACCGAGGCGGTCCTGGCCCTGGGCGCGTTCGCGCTCGTCCTCGTGGCGGGCGGCTGGGGCTGGGGCGCCACGCCGACGCCCCACCTGCTCCTCGTGGCTTCCGGTTCGGCCTTCGCCACGATCGCGGTCTGCCAGATGGCCAACGCGTTCGCCTGCCGCAGCAGCGCGCAGCCGGTGTGGAAGATGGCGCTGCTCGGCAACAGGCTGGTGCTGGCAGCAGTGGTCGCGGAGCTGGCGCTGCTCGTGCTCTTCCTCGGCGTACCTGACGTGGCGCACCTGCTCGGCGGCGGCTGGCCGTCACCCCTGGGGTGGTTGGCAGCCGCCCTCGCCGGGATCGTGCTGGTCCTGGTCGACGGAGTGGCGAAGCACGTGCGGCGACGGTCGTCCTGACTGACTCGGTCCTGCCAGTCCCTCACAGGCCGGGAGCGGCAAGAACCAAGGTCCTCGCGGCTAGGGACCTGTGGCCCTGACCGGGTTCCCACGTCCGGCGCGACGCTGGTTCTGACGCCCGGCACGCGGGCCGCGAAGGGACAGAGATGACCACAAGGATTGCCATCAACGGGCTCGGCCGGGTGGGCCGGGCGCTGCTGCGCCAGGCCGTGCTGAGCGAGGACCTCGAGGTGGTGGGCGTCAACGACCTCACCGATCCCGCCACGTTGCGCACCCTTCTGCGCCGGGACTCGACGTACGGCCCCTTCCCGCTCGAGGTCGACGACGGTGACGACTGCCTGATCATCGGCGGCCAGAAGATCCCGTGGTCGAACGCAGCCACCCCGGCCGAGCTGCCCTGGGGCGAGCTCGCCGTCGACGTGGCGGTTGAGTGCACCGGTAGGTTCCGTACGGCGGACACCGCCGGCGGTCACCTCGAGGCCGGCGCCCGCAAGGTCGTCATCTCTGCGCCGGGCAAGGGTGTCGACGCGACCATCGTCATGGGCATCAATGACGCCGATCTACGACCCGGCGCACCACGACATCGTCTCCAACGCGTCATGCACCACCAACTGCGTGGCGCCGATGGTGAAGGTTCTCCACGAGGCCTTCGGTATCCAGCAGGGCTTCATGACCACCGTGCACGCCTACACCGGCGACCAGAACCTGCTCGACGGCCCGCACAAGGACCCCCGCCGCGCGCGGTCCGCCGCGGTCAACATCATCCCGACGACCACCGGCGCCGCGCGCGCCGTCGGGCAGGTGCTCCCGGAGCTCGACGGTCGACTGGACGGCGTCGCCCTGCGCGTCCCCGTCGTTGACGGGTCCCTCGTCGACCTCGGCGTACTCCTGGACCGGGACGTCACGGTCGAGGAGGTCAACGCCGTCTTCGCGGCGGCCGCCCAGAGCGAGGGCCTGGTCGGGCGACTCCGCTACGAGGACGAGCCCTTCGTCTCCCTCGACGTGGTCGGCGATCCCGCCTCCTGCGTCTTCGACTCCTCGCTTACCCAGGCTGCGGGCCGGTTCGTGAAGGTCTTCGGCTGGTACGACAACGAGTGGGGCTACGTGTCCCGGTTGGCGGAGCTGGTCCACCTCGTGGCCGAGGGCGAAGCGTCGGCATGACGCTCGACGTGCGGATCCACGGCCGGGGCGGCCAGGGCGTCGTCACGGCGGCCGAACTGCTGTCCCTGGCCGCGTTCGACCAGGGTCTGCACGCGCAGGCGCTGCCCAGCTTCGGCTCCGAGCGGACCGGCGCACCCGTCGTCGCGTTCTGCCGCATCGCCGACCGGCCGATCCGCGCCCACGACCCGGTTGAAGCCCCGGACGTGGTCGTCATCCAGGACCCCACCCTGCTCCGGACCGGCGACCTGCTCGCCGGTCTGGCCGACGACGGCCTGGTGGTCGTGAACTCCTCGCGCGCACCACAGGAGCTGACTTCGGCGGGGCTCCGGCTCCACCCGGGACAGCGGGCGCTGACGGTGCCGGCGACCGAGCTGGCCCGAGAGGCGTTGGGGCGGCCGCTGCCCAACACGGCTTTACTCGGCGCGGTCGCGGCTGCCACTGGCGTCGTGGGCCTCGAGGCGGTCCGCCGAGCGATCACCGAGCGGTTCACGTCACGTGGCGACGCCCTCGTGGCGGCCAACATCGGACTGGCCGAGCACGCCTACGAGCTGGTCGGCCAAGGGAACTGGCAGCGTCATGCTTAGGCAGATCGAGGGATCGCGGGCCGTCGCCGAGACGGTGGCACTGTGCCGGCCGGGCGTCGTGGCGGCCTATCCCATCTCTCCGCAGACCCACATCGTCGAGAGGCTGTCAGACCTGGTCGCCGCGGGGGACCTGACCTCGTGCGAGTACCTCCTCGTCGAGTCGGAGTTCGGCGCCCTCTCGGCGTGCATCGGCGCCTCTGCGGCCGGCGCGCGGACCTACACCGCCACCTCCAGCCAGGGGCTGCTGTTCATGGCCGAGGCGCTGCCCAACGCCTCCGGACTCGGGCTGCCGGTCGTCATGACGGTTGCGAACCGGGCCCTCGGCGCGCCCATCAACATCTGGAACGACCACTCCGACGCGCTCTCACAACGGGACGCCGGTTGGCTGCAGCTCTTCGCATCCTCCAACCAGGAGGCGGTCGACCTGCACGTGCAGGCGTTCGCCCTCGCCGAGCGGCTCTCGCTGCCGGTGATGGTCTGCATGGACGGCTTCGTCCTCACCCACGCCATGGAGGAGATCGACGTCCCCGACCAGCAGGCCGTCGACGAGTTCCTCCCGGCGTTCGCCCCACGCCAGTGGCTCGACCCCGACGACCCGGTGACCATCGGCGCCATGGTCGGACCCGGGCAGTTCACTGAGGTGAAGTATCTAATGGCCCGGCGCCAGCTCGCCGCCCTGGACGACGTCGCCGAGGTGGCGGCGGAGTTCGGCTCCACCTTCGGGCGGGTCTCCGGCGGGCTGCTGCAGCCCTACCGGACCGAGGACGCCGAGGTCGTGCTGGTGGCGATGGGGTCGGTCCTGGGCACCGCGGCCGACGTCGTCGACGTCCTGCGAGACGAGGGTGTCGCCGCCGGAGTCCTCGGGATCACCTGCTACCGACCCTGGCCCCACGACGCGCTCCGTGCCGCGCTGCAGGGGATCCCGCGCGCGATCGTCGTCAACCGTGCGATCGCGGTCGGCGCCGGCAGCATTCTCGGCGGGGACGTGCGGTTGACCGCGCCGCCCTCGACCGAGGTCCACGACGTCGTCATGGGACTTGGCGGCCGACCGGTCACTCGAGCCGGGCTGCGGCAGCTGGTGCTCGACGTCCTGCACGGCCAGCTCGAGACCGGAGCCCTGCACTTTGTCGACTTGGACGAGACCATCGCGGCCGCCGAGCTGGCCCTTGAGGAGGGGGTGGCAGTCCCGTGACCACGACTCCGCTTTATCAGATCGGCACGTTCGCGGCCGGCAACCGGCTGCTCGACCCCGACCAGCGGTCCATCCAGTCCGACCAGGATCGCACCAACGCGATCACCTCCGGACACCGCGCCTGCCGTGGCTGCGGCGAGGCGTTGGCGGCCCGGGTGGTCCTCGACGCCGCGTCCCGCGCCGCGGGCGGGCGGCTGGTCACGGTGAACGCCACCGGCTGCCTCGAGGTCTTCTCGACGCCCTATCCCGAGTCGGCCTGGCAGCTGCCGTGGCTGCACTCCCTGTTCGGCAACGCGGCCGCGGTCGCGTCCGGAGCCGCCGCGGCGCTGCGCGCCACCGGCCGCGACGACATCCGGGTCGTGGCACAGGCCGGGGACGGCGGCACCGTCGACATCGGGATGGGCTGCCTGTCGGGCATGTTCGAGCGCAACGACGACGTGTTCTTCGTCTGCTACGACAACCAGGGCTACATGAACACCGGTGTGCAGCGTTCCGGCGCCACGCCTCCCGCCGCCAGCACCGCCACGACGCGGCCGGTCGGTGCGTCGTCCGGCAACGCCTTCGGCACCGGCAAGAGCCTGCCGCTCATCGCGATGGCCCATGAGATCCCGTACGTCGCCACCGCGACAGTCGCCGACCTGCACGACCTCGAGGCGAAGGTCACGAAGGCAATGTCGATGCGCGGTGCTCGCTACCTGCACGTGCTGGTGCCCTGTCCGCTGGGCTGGGGATCGGCGTCGGCGGAGACCATCCGCATCGCCCGGCTGGCAACCCGGTGTGGCCTGTTCCCGGTCTTCGAGGCCGAGCACGGCGCGGTCACCGGTGTCACGCCGATCCGGCAGCCCGTGCCCGTCGGCGACTACCTGAGGCCTCAGTCGCGGTTCGCTCACCTGTACGCCGGCGAGGGCCGGCCGGAGGTCGTCGCCGCCCTGCAGGACCGAGCCGACCGCAATATCGCCCGCTACGGGCTCGTTCCCGAGGAGGCATCATGAAGCTGCCCTACGCCGTCTCGCTCGGGCCGGGCTCCAGCCTGACCGACCTGACCGGCACCTGGCGGACCGAGCGACCGGTCTACGTCGCCATGACCGCTCCGTGTGGGAACTCGTGCCCGGCCGGCGAGGACGTGCGCAGCTGGCTCTACCTCGCTGAGAGCGGTGGGGCGGGCTACGAGGCCGCGTGGCGGGCGATCATGGACGTCAACCCGTTCCCGGCCATCATGGGCCGCGTCTGCTACCACCCCTGCGAGACCGCCTGCAACCGGGGGACCCTGGATGAGGCGGTCGGCATCAACTCGGTCGAGCGGTTCCTCGGTGACCTGGCGATCGAGAAGGGCTGGACCGTGACCACCGCTGCCGCATCGACCGGTCGCCGGGTGCTTGTCATCGGTGCCGGCCCGGCCGGTCTCTCTGCGGCGTACCACCTGGTGCGGCGCGGCCACGCCGTCACCATCCGCGACTCAGCGCCAGCCCTGGGCGGCATGATGCGCTACGGCATCCCCGCCTACCGTCTGCCGCGCAGCGTGCTCGACGCCGAGGTCGCCCGCGTGGTCGCGCTCGGCGTCGAGATCGAGCTCAACACACCCGTCACCGACCTGGACGCGACCGTCGCCGAGGGCTGGGACGCGGTCTTCCTGGCCGTGGGCGCCCAGCTCGGCAGGCGCACCTACCTTCCCGCCGCCTCGGCCGCCAAGGTCGTCGACGCCGTCTCCATGCTGCACGGGCTGGCGGCGGGAGAGCGGCCGCTCCTCGGTCGCCGAGTAGCGGTGTATGGCGGGGGTGACACGGCGATCGACGCTGCACGCACCGCCAAGCGTCTTGGCGCCTCCGACGCCGTGGTGGTCTACCGGCGCACCCGGGACCGGATGCCCGCCCACGACGACGAGGTCACCCAGGCCGAGCAGGAGGGCATAGAGTTCCACTGGCTCTCCACCATCGAGCGGGTCGAGCCGGACGGGCTGCTGATCGAGCAGATGGAGCTCGACGCCGACGGCTTCCCACAACCGACCGGCCGTACCGAGCGACTGGCCGCGGACTCGGTGGTGCTGGCCCTCGGCCAGGACACTGACCTCTCGCTGCTGAGCCCCGACAGCCTGTGCCGGGCCACCGATGGGACGGTCGACACCGACCGTGCCCTGGCAACCGGCCTTGCGGGTGTCTTCGCCGGCGGCGACGTCATCGCCGGGGAGCGCTCCGTCACCACCGCGGTCGGTCATGGCCGGCGGGTGGCGTCCAGCATCGACGACTGGCTCGCCGGACGGCCACCGCTCCCCGAGCAGGAGCCACAGCTGGCGGCGTACGAAGCCCTGAACACGTGGTACTTCGAGGATGCTGCCCGCACGCACCGGCCACTGCTGGAGCTCGCCCGGCGCAGCTCGACCTTCGACGAGGTCGTGCACGGCCTCGACGAGGACACCGCGCTGTTCGAGGCACGGCGATGCCTGTCCTGCGGCAGCTGCTTCTCCTGCGACAACTGCTACGCGCTCTGCCCTGACAATGCGGTCCTCAAGATCGGCCCGCCCGGTGAGTACGCCATAGATCTCGATTACTGCAAGGGCTGCGGGATCTGTGTCGAGGAGTGCCCCGCGGGCGCCATCGAGATGGTCCCCGAAGAGCTCTGATCGCTTCATGCGGCCGCGCTCGAGTTCGGCATCGACTCGCGACCCTCATATCCCGAAGGCTGCCGAGACGACCGCGTGAGAGGTCTTGACCTACCCATGGTCAGTCAGTCAATATTGAGGCAATGAACGTTGAGTCAAATTCGACCGAGCGACGGGCTGAGGCCTTCGCCGCACTGGGTGACCCGGTGCGGCTCCGCATCGTCGAGCAGCTGATTACCAGCGACAGACTTCCGTCCGACCTTGCCCGCGGTCTCAGCATCGGCAGCAACCTGCTGGCCCACCACGTCAACGTCCTCGTCGGCTCCGGTCTGGTTCGGCGGCTGCGTTCGGAGGGGGATCGGCGGCGCATCTATCTCCAGCTGGTGCCTGGGGCGGTACCGACCCTCGCAGGCCATGCCCCAGAGGTTCCTGCCCGGGTGCTGTTTGTCTGCACCGCCAACACCGCGCGTTCCCAGCTGGCCACCCTCCTGTGGCATGCGCTCAGCGACATCCCGGGCGCCTCGGCCGGCACCCACCCCGCCGAGGTGGTCAACCCAGGCGCCGTCGCCGCCGCCGAGCGACACGGGCTGCGGCTGGCCAAGCGCACCCGCCCCCGCGACCTCGGCGAGGTGCAGCAGCCGGGGGACCTGGTGATCACCGTCTGCGACCGGGCGCACGAGGAGCTGGCCGACCCCGCCGCTCTCCACTGGTCGGTCCCCGACCCCGTCCCGGTCGGCACCACCCACGCTTTCGAAGCCGCAGTCCGCGACCTCGACCACCGCATCCATGGGCTGGCCGAGCGCCTGTCCACCGCATCCTGAGAGATCTCGGAGGAACACCATGCTCGAGGACCTCCACAAGCGCCAGGACATCTCGCTCGACCAGCAGCTCGCGCTTCGTCGTTCGGCGGCCCGGCTGGCCACCGAGTACGACCGAGTCTTCGGCCCCGAGACCATCGAGCGGTTCTTGCACAGCTCCTACGAGGAGTTCGCCGCCACCTCCAGCGTCCCCAACTTCCTGCCACTCCTCGCCGAGCGGTTCGCTCGCCAGAGGCTCCAAGCGTTGGCCCGGATCGAGGGCAAGGCGTACGACGGCACCCCGATCGTCCTGTTCCTCTGCGTGCACAACGCCGGCCGCTCACAGATGGCACTCGGGTTCTTCGAGAAGCACGAGGGCCGGCCGCGCGGTCGCCTGGTCCGGTGGCTCGGCACCTGCAGCCGAAGTCAACCCCTCGGCCGTCGCCGCCATGGGTGAGCACGGGATCGATATCAGTGGCGAGTACCCCAAGCCCTGGACCGACGAGGTGGTCCGCGCGGCCGACGTAGTGATCACCATGGGCTGCGGTGACGCCTGTCCGATCTTCCCCGGCAAGCGCTACGAGGACTGGGTCCTCGACGACCCGGCCGGCCAGGACGTGGCTGCCGTGCGGCCGATCCGCGACGAGATCGAACGACGCGTCATTCATCTGCTGAACGACGAGCTCGGCCTCCCCGTCCAGACCGTGGATGCGACGTTCGGCTGAACGAAGGCAGTCACCGGCTCGAGCCACAACCTGCAAGGAAGGCCCGAGGACAGGGCATGGGCCCTACCCGTCCTCGCGGCCGCCCTGGTCGAGAGCGAACGGCGGGTACTGGTCGGTCATCAGGGCGGCGTACGCCGCGACACGCAGCACCCACCGGTTGAGCCCGACCAGCAGGTCGAAGAGCCGCTGCGGGTAGCGACCGCTGAAGAGAAGGACGACTCCAGCGACCAGGGTCAGGAATCCGATCAACCCGGGTCCGCCAGCCGACTCGGCACCCTCACGGACGGCCCATCCGCCACCGCCGAGCAGGAGGCCGAGGACGATGTAGTGCGGGATGGCCAGGAGCCACCATTTGACCAGGACCAGACCGCGGCTGAGGTGTTCGGGGTATTCGATCTCGAGGTGCGCCGGGTAGTCCGGGACGTCGCGCAGCGTGAAAGGCGGGTACTGGTCGGTGCCCAGGGCGCCGTAGCCGTAGTAACGGACCCGCCAGGTCCAGCGCAGGACACCGACGTTGAAGTCGAAGATGGGTCGCGGGTAGCGGCCCGTGAACAGGATGGCGAAGAACGCCACGATGCTCGTGGCGACGAAGGCCAGCCACAAGAGCACCAGCACGATGACATGCGGGATCGCCAGGAGCCACTTGACCAGCCAGAGCCAGCGGCTGAGCTGGGGATCGAGATCCGCGTCGACGCGGACCGGGTGGGTGGGGGCAGTGCTCATGAGGGTTCCTCTCGAGGGTGAGTGGATTCAGTCCTGGAGCACGACGACCCGGGTGCCACTCCGGACCGCGACGACGTCCTCGATCTCGACCGCGTCGACCAGAATGCCGATCACGTCCCGCGTCGAGACGAGGCCGGCGATCAGGCGGTCGTCGAGCACCGGTAGATGGCGGACGTCGGCCTCGGCCATCGTCCGCGCCGCTTCGACGATGGTGGCGTCTGGCCGCACGGTCACGACCTGCCCGGCCATCGCCTCGCCGACCAACAGTCGATCCAGGTGGGTGCCGGCCGCGAGGTGCGTGACGACGTCCCGCTCCGAGATGATCCCCACCATCCCGTCGCCGTCGCGAGTCACCAGCAGGACTCCGATGTTGTCGGCAGCGAGCGCTTCGGCCGCCTCCTGCAATGTCGCGTTGTGGTCGATGGTCGCCACCGGCCAGCTCATGATCGTGGAGACGGGGCGGTCGGGTCGGGCGTTCATCGGTGCCTCCTACGGCTTCGGGTTGTGTCGCACCTTTCACTCTGCTGCGGCCGACGTGCCCTGACCGGGGCCGAACGTCCTCGATGCAGTGACCTTCGGCCCTCACCAGGGCGAGCCGGGGCGGGAAGGCTCGGAGCATCAGAGAACCCTCAAAGGAGAAGCCATGAAAGCCGCCGTCGTCACCAGCTTCACCGAGCCCCTGGAGCTCCAGGACCGGCCGATCCCGGCACCCGGGCCCGGTCAGGTTCAGGTCCGCATTGAGGCCTGCGGCCTCTGCCATACCGACATCCACGCCGCGCACGGCGACTGGCCCGTGAAGCCCACCCCGCCGTTCGTGCCCGGCCACGAGGGCGTCGGGATCGTCGAGCAGGTCGGCACCGGCGTCACTGCCCGGCAGGTTGGAGATCGCGTCGCCATCCCGTGGCTGGGTCACGCGTGCGGCCGGTGTGACCACTGCATCAGCGGCTGGGAGACGCTGTGCGAGCAGCAGCAGAACAGCGGCTACAGCATCGACGGCGCGTTCGCGGAGTACGCCGTGGCGGACGCCGACTTCGTCGTACCTGTCCCGGACGCGGTGTCCTCGTTCGACGCCGCCCCGCTGACCTGCGCTGGCGTCACGACGTACAAAGCCATCAAGGTCGCCCACATCCGGCCGGCCGAGCGGGTCGCCATCTTCGGGGTGGGCGGACTCGGACACCTCGCCGTCCAGTACGCCCGCCTGGTCGGAGGCATCGTGGTGGCCGTCGACGTGGACGACACCAAGCTCGACCTCGCCCGGACCCTCGGCGCCGACCACACGGTCAACGCCGCGACCACGGACCCGGTCGCCGCCCTCGAGGCGCTCGGCGGGATCGATGTCGCCGTCGTGACCGCTGTCATCCCGGCCGTGTTCGAGCAGGCCTTCGCCGCCCTGCGTCGCGGCGGCCGGTTGGTCTGCGTCGGCCTGCCGCCCGAGACCGACGGCCCAATGGCCCTGCCGATCTTCCCGACGGTCCTCAAGGGCATCTCCGTGATCGGGTCGATCGTCGGCACCCGTCAGGACCTGGCCGAGGTCTTCGAGCTGCACGCCCAGGGTCGGACGAAGGTCATCGCCGAAAGCCGCAAGCTCGACGAGGTCAACGAGTCGATCGACGATGTCCTCCATGGGCGTACGCCGGCGCGGCTGGTGTTCGAGTTCTGAGCGGGTCCCGTGTCCGCCGCCCGTGCGCTCCCGGCCTCCGGTAGCGCGGTCGATCTCTACCGGCTGCCCCTGGGCGCCGGGAGCCGGGTCGTGCCACGGTGCGGTCGGGTCTTCGAACGGCTCTCAGCGGCCCGGGCCATCTCGGCAGTGACGGAGCGACGGACACCATGACGCACGGCCCCGTGGCGGTGGCGCCCCCGCCGGTCGGACTCCGGCCCGGGACGTGGCCGCTGGCGGCGGCCGAAGGGACGCTTGCTGTAGCTGTGGTCCTGCTCGACCTGGGGCTTCCGTCGCTGGTGCTGATGGTGTTGCTGTGTGTGTCGCTGGCGATACGGCGCCGGGGTCCTTCGTCTCTGGGGCTGTGTCGCCCGCGACGTCCCCACCTGGTTGCGGGCGCCGCGACCTTCGCGCTGGTGTGGTCGGTGTTCCAGCTGGGCGTGACCATGCCGGTCGCGAGCCACATCTCGGGGCAGGAGCAGGACATGGGCGTCTTCGCGGACGTGCAGGGAGACCTGGCCTTGCTCGTGCTCCTGGTGGTGCTCAGCTGGACCCTCGGCGCGGTGGTCGAGGAGATGGCGTTCCGCGGCTTCCTGCTCACCCGGCTGGGCGAGCTCTTCGGCCGGCAGCGGGCAGGATTGGCCGCCGCGGTCGTCGTGTCCTCCGCGCTGTTCGGTGTCCTGCACAGCGAGCAGGGTGTCGTCGGCGTCGTCGCGGTTGCCCTGGACGGTGTCGGCTTCTGCGTGCTGCGCGTGTACTTCGGCACGGTCTGGGCGCCGATGCTCGCGCACGGATTCAACAACACGCTCGGCCTTGCGACGTTCTTCGTCGTCGGCCCGGTGCATGGGTTCTGGTGACCGAGCCGATGGTCCGAGCGGACTGGGACCTTCGGCACTGCCCGCACGGTCGGTGTCCGACAAGGGTGGGAACATGACCTCCTCGCGACTCGAGTCCGCGGGCCCCCTGCCGGCGACGAGCTCCCGGTGTGCGGTGCGGGCTCTTCACCTCCACAAGGTGTACGGCGAGGGCGACACCGCCGTCGTTGCCCTCGACGACCTCAGCGTCGACCTGCCTGCCGGCGAGTTCACCGCGATCATGGGTCCCTCCGGCTCGGGCAAGTCGACCCTGATGCACTGCCTGGCGGGACTGGACTCGCTGACCTCGGGCCAGGCGTTCGTCGGGGAGACCGACCTGGCCACCCTCTCCGACCGGGACCGCACGATCCTGCGCCGGGACCGGCTCGGGTTCGTGTTCCAGTCGTTCAACCTGCTGCCCACGCTCACGGCGGAGGAGAACATCACCTTGCCCGCCGATCTCGCCGGCCGCACTCCCGACGAGACGTGGATGGCCACGGTGGTTGCTGCCCTCGCTCTCGGCGACCGGCTGGGACATCTTCCGTCCGAGCTGTCAGGTGGACAGCAGCAGCGGGTCGCCGTCGCTCGAGCGCTCATCAACCGTCCCGACGTCGTGTTCGCGGACGAGCCCACCGGCGCGCTCGACACCAAGGCCGGGACCGAGCTGCTGCACTTCCTCCGGTCGATCGTGGACGAGCTGGGCCAGACGGTCGTCATGGTCACCCACGACCCCGGCGCCGCGGCCTACGCCGACCGCGTCATCTTCCTTGTCGACGGCGCCATCGTCGAGTGCCTCGCTGCACCGACCAGGGAGCGGGTCCTCGAGGTCATGGGCCGATTGGCGGGCTGACCATGATCCGGTTCTCGCTCCGCAACCTGCTGGTCAACAAGCTCCGCCTCCTGCTGACCCTTGCTTCAGTCACCGTGGGAGTCGCCTTCGTGTCGGGGACGTTCGTGCTGTCGGACACCATGGTCAAGGCCTTCGACGAGCTGTACACCGGACTGACGTCGGGCACCGACGTGGTGGTCCGGGCCGAGAGTCCCTACGACGCCGACATCGCCACCACCGGCGGCCAGCTCCGCCCACTCGACGAGAGCGTGGTCGACACGGTGCGTGCGGTCCCCGGGGTCGAGGTGGCCGAGGGGGCGGTGGCCGGGTTCGCACTGATCGTCGACACGAATGGCGACCCGGTCCAGCCGGGCGGCGCGCCGACGTTCGGCACCAACATCCATGCCGACCGACGGCTGTCCGGGGAGGGGCGGATCCGCGAAGGCCGCCCACCCTCCGGACAGGACGAGGTGGTCGTCGACGCGCAGACCGTCGAGAAGGCCGGGTTCCGGCTGGGCGACCGGGTCGAAGTCGTGTTCGAGGAGGGACGCCGGACCTTCACCTTGGTCGGCGTCGTCGGGTTCGGGGAGACCGACAGCATCCTCGGGGCGACCCTGGCCGGCTTCGACCTGCCGACGGCCCAGGACGTGCTGGGCAAGGACGGCCTGGTGGACGAGGTCGACGTGCTCGCGGCGGACGGGGTCGACGCGCAGGTGCTCCAGGAGCGCGTCGACGCTGTGCTTCCCGATGGTGCCGAGGCGGTGACCGGCGAGCAGGTCGCCGACGACGGCACGGCTGCGGTGCGCGACGCGATGGGCATCTTCACCACCGTGCTCCTCGTCTTCGCCGGGGTCGCGCTGCTCGTCGGCACCTTCGTCATCTGGAACACCTTCAACGTGCTGGTCGCCCAACGGCGCCGGGAGGTCGCACTGCTGCGCGCCGTGGGCGCGACTCGACGGCAGGTCCTGGGCGGCGTCCTCCTCGAGGCTGCGTCGATCGGGCTGGTGGCCGGAGCCGTGGGCCTCCTCACCGGCGTCGGGCTGGCCGTGGGCATCCGCTCGCTGCTGAACCTGATCGGTATCGAGATCCCGACGACGTCACCGGCCATCGAGGCCCGCACCGTGGTGGTCGCGCTGGCCGTCGGTCTCGTCGTGACCACGGTGGCGGCCATCCTGCCCGCCTGGGCCGCGGCCCGCGTCTCGCCGATGGAAGCCCTGCGGGTCGTCGGCGCGTCCGGCCACGGGTCCGGACGTCTCCGCCACGCCGTGGGCTGGCTGATCACGGGGGCGGGGGCCGGCGCGCTCCTCGCCTGCTCGCTGGCCGGCAACCAGCGTTGGTGGACGGTCTTCGCCGCGGGCACGACCTTCCTCGGCCTCGTCTTCATCGGACCGGCGCTGGCTCGCGGCCTGGCCGGTCTGGTGGGGCATGGCCGTCGTGGTGGCGGGTGGCGGATGGCTGCCCGCAACGTCCGCCGCAACTCTCGCCGGGCGGCAGCCACTGCCCTGGCGCTGACGATCGGCCTGACTGTGGTCGCGGCTGTCGCGGTCACCGCCTCCTCGCTCAAGGACTCGGTCTCGGCAGCGGTCAGCGGCGGCAACCGTTCCGACCTCATCCTGGAACCGGCCGGTGCCGGCACGGGGATCAGCTCGTCGATCGCCGACCTGTTGCGCGCCCGCGAGGACGTCCAGGACGTCGTCGAGCTCCGCGAGTGGGGTGCCTCCGTCGAGGGACGCGACGCGCTGATGACCGGGCTCGACACCGTGGGCCTGGACCGCGTCATCGACCTGGGCGTGGAGTCCGGGAGCCTTGCCGACCTAGGCCCGGGACGGGTGCTAATCAGCACGACGCAGGCGCGGGACCTGGGTGTGGCCCCCGGAGACACGCTCGAGGTGATCTTCCCCGAGACCGGTCCGCAGTCCATGGAGGTCGCCGGGACGTTCAGCAAGGGCAGCCTGATCAACGCGTCGTACGTCATCTCGATGCCCGACTTCGAGGCCAACGTCCTCTCCCGGCTCGATGCCGCGATCCTGATGACCTCCGCGCCCGGTGTCGACCCCGACCAGGCGAAGTCGGCGATCGAGGAAGCCGTGGCCGACTACCCCAACGTCACCGTCAACACCCCCGCAGACGTCACACGCAAGGCCCGGCAGTCCGTCGACCAGCTGCTGGGCATCGTCACCGCGCTCCTTCTCCTCTCTGTGGTGGTGGCCATCCTCGGCATCGTCAACACGCTGGCGCTCTCCGTGATGGAGCGCACCCACGAGCTCGGACTGCTCCGCGCCGTCGGCAGCACCCGACGGCAGGTCCGCGCGGTCATCCGACGCGAGTCCGTCCTGATGTCCCTGCTCGGCGCCCTCACCGGGATCGGGCTCGGCACGGCCTGCGGCGTCGCGCTCGCCCGGGCACTGGTCGACGAAGGGATCACAACGGTGACGGTCCCGGCCCTGACCCTGCTGATCTATCTCGGCGTCGCCGTCGTGGTTGGCATCCTCGCTGCGCTTGGCCCGGCCCGACGGGCCAGCAACGTCGACGTGCTGCGCGCTCTGTCGGCGGAGTGAACGGAAGGGACCAATGCCTCTCCCGTCGGTGAGCAGCGCGCGGGACGCTGATCCTAGGAGGGATGGCCGGCGGAGCCCTTGCGGCCGCCAGCCGAGGAGGCCGCGATCCAGACAAGGAGGCAGACCGTGAGCGTTCAGCAATACCGCAGACCGCTGGTCGCCTCCCGTGCGCCCGAGCCTCGCCCCGTGCCCCACGCCCTCACCGCGCTGATCGTGACCGGCAAGGTGATCCTGTTGCTGCTGGTCCTGCGAGTGGTGGTCGACCCAGCCTGGGGGAATCTGGAAGGCAAGGCGCCCGTGGCGCGGGCGGTCATGTTCCCCCTGTGGGCGATGGCCGTGCCTGCCTACTGGTTCATAAGAAGGCGCACAGTGACGTTTCCCTGGCTCGCCGACCTCCTCGTGACGACGACCTGCTTCACGGACCTCGCGGGCAATCGTCTTGACCTCTACGACTCCATCTTCTGGTTCGACGACTGGATGCACGTCATGAACACCGCCCTGGTCAGTGCGGCGTTCGTCGTCTTGACCGTCGACGAGTCTGCGAGCAGCACCGAGATCGTCGAGTGCGCTGTCGCGCTCGGCGCCACGGCGTCGCTGGGCTGGGAGCTGTTCGAGTACGCGACGTTCCTCACTCGATCCACCGAGTGGACGAGCGCCTACTCGGACACCATCGGCGACCTCGCCCTCGGCTGGCTGGGCTCCGTGATCGCCGCACTGCTGGTGGCCACTGCCTGGCGACATCGACGTGCTGCCTTCGCCCGCTGAGCCGTTCAGTCCGATCGTCGATGTCGGCCCGTCCCCGGCTGGACGGGGGAGCTGCTACCAGGACGCAGGAGTGCCTGACTGATCCGTGCGACGAAAGCGACGACGTCCGCGGTCCCGCCACCGTCGCTGCCGGCCAGGGCGTCGACGATCTCACGGTCCGTCTGTCCCTCGAGGACCTGTTCGAGGATCCAGCGTTCGGCGTCGCTCGCGGGCGGTGCGAGCGACCGCATGACCGACCTGAGTCGTTCGGATGCCTGCTCGACGCTGCCGGCGCCCAGCTGGGACCTGCCGGGCTGCAGGCCCCGGATGGCGTTCACGATGTCATTGCTGCCGGTCAGCTTGACCAGCAACCGGCGGCCCCGGCCAGGACCGCTGCGGCCAGTGCCACCTCGTCGCCGGCTGCGGTGAGGAGCAGGCCGCTCACTGAAGGATTCACCGAGCGCACCGCTCTGCACACCTCGATCCCGGAGCCGTCCGGCAGCTGGAGGTCGAGCAGCATGACGTCTGCTTCGAGCCGCAGGATCTCCCCCACGGCCTCCCGTGCGGAACCCGAGTCGCCTACGACCTCGAGATCCCTGGCCCGGGTGAGCAGATCGTGCAGTCCTCGCCGGACGATGTCGTGATCGTCGACCAGGTAGACCCGGTGATACCGAGGGACGTAGCCCTGCATGCCCACTGTCTACGGGAGACGCCGTACCTGCGCCACCCCCAGCGCATACAAGGCCCCAGTCTGACTAGCGTGACGGGGTGACCGACGCCGTCCTGGTGCTCAACGCTGGATCCTCCTCGCTCAAGTTCCGAGTCGTCGGTGCAGAAGGCGCAGCTCTGGTCGGAGGGACGGTCGAGCGGGTCGACGAGACCGGCTGGTCGTGGGCGTTCGAGCAGCTGTCGTCGGCTCTCAGCGAGGCCGGAGTGCGGCAACAGGACCTGCTCGGCGTCGGGCACCGCGTCGTGCATGGCGGCATTCGCTACACCCGACCCACGCTCATCGATGACGACGTCGTGGACGGCATCGAGGACTTGGTCGAGCTCGCCCCCCTGCACAACCCGCCGGCCCTGGCCGGGATCCGGGCGGTCGGAGACTCCTTCCCCGGGCTGGCGCAGGTCGCCGTCTTCGACACCGCGTTCTTCGCCGATCTCCCGGCCGCCGCATCGACGTACGCCCTCGATCTGGAGCTCGCCGCCCGCGAGGGTGTGCGTCGCTACGGCATGCACGGCATCAGTCACGAGTACGTCGCGCACGAGTCCGCCCGCTTCCTCGGTCGCCCGCTGGAGCAGCTGCGGCTGATCGTGCTGCACCTGGGCAACGGCGCCTCGGCGGCCGCGATCCGCGAGGGCCGACCGGTGGACACGTCGATGGGGATGACGCCCCTCGAAGGGTTGGTCATGGGCACCCGCAGCGGCGACCTCGACCCCGGCGTTCTCCTGCATCTCCTGCGTCGCGGCCACACGGTGGACCAGCTGGAGGAATTGCTGCACCACCGATCCGGCCTCCAGGGGCTCGCCGGGCATCACGACCTCCGTGACCTCGAGGCCGCGATCGATGACGGCGACGAGAGAGCACGGACGGCGTTCGACGTCTACTGCCACCGGCTCCGCAAGTACATCGGCGCCTACCTCGCCGTGCTCGGAGGCGCGGACGCGGTGGTGTTCACCGCTGGCGTGGGTCAGCACGACCCACGGGTGAGAGAGGCAGCGTTGGCTGGTCTGGGCGTCCTTGGGCTGGAGCTGGACGAGGAGCTCAACCGGGTCGGGTCCGAGGACGCGCGCGCGATCAGCACGACCTCCTCGCCGGTGACCGTCCTGGTGGTGCCGACCGACGAGGAGCTCGCCATAGCTCGGCAGGCGCGCGGCCTGCTGGCAGGATCAGGACCCTAGTTGTCGTCCTCGGTCGACGCGGCGTTCGCAGTCGTCGAGGGCGATCCGCCGCGCTCCGGCGTCTCGCTGGTCCACGACCAGTCGCGCACCTCGGGGAGGTCCTCGCCGTGCTCGCGGGTCCAGGCACGGGCGCGGAAGCGGGTGTCGCCCATCCGCTGACGCAGCGAGGCGGCCCGCGAACCCAGCCCCGGGACTCGGTCGATGACGTCCATGACCAGGTGGAAGCGGTCGAGGTCGTTCATCATCACCATGTCGAACGGGGTCGTGGTGGTCCCCTCCTCCTTGTAGCCGCGAACGTGGATGTTGCCGTGGTTGGTGCGTCGGTAGGTCAGTCGATGGATCAGCCACGGGTAGCCGTGGTAGGCGAAGATGACCGGCTTGTCCTGGGTGAAGACCGTGTCGAAGTCTCGGTGGGACAGGCCGTGCGGGTGCTCGGTGTCGTCCTGGAGCCTCATCAGGTCGACGACGTTGACGAACCGGATCCTCAGCTCCGGCAGGTGCTCGCGGAGGATGGAGACGGCAGCGAGGGCCTCGATGGTCGGTACGTCGCCCGCACAGGCGATCACCACGTCGGGGTCGTCTCCGTCGTTGGAGGCCCAGTCCCAGATCCCGAGCCCGCGCGCGCAGTGCAGGTCCGCCGCTTCCGCGTCCAGCCAGTCGAAGGAAGGCTGCTTCCCGGCCACGACCACGTTGATGTAGTGGGTGGACTCCAGGCAGTGCCGCATCGTCGACAGCAGGGTGTTGGTGTCCGGCGGAAGGTAGACGCGCACCACCTCGGCCTTCTTGTTCACGACGTGATCGATGAAGCCAGGGTCCTGGTGGGAGAAGCCGTTGTGGTCCTGCCGCCACACGTGCGAGGTCAGCAGGTAGTTGAGAGAGGCGACCGGCGGCCGCCACTCGATGTCTGTCGTCGTCTTCAGCCACTTCGCGTGCTGGTTGACCATCGAGTCGACGAGGTGGATGAACGCTTCGTAGCAGCTGAAGACCCCGTGCCGGCCGGTCAGCAGATAGCCCTCCAGCCAGCCCTGGCACGTGTGCTCGGACAGCATCTCCACGACCCGGCCGGACCGGGCCAGGTGCTCGTCCAGGTCGTCGAGCTCGCCGGCGAAGACCTTGTCGGTGACCTCGTAGACGGCGTCGAGCCGGTTCGAGGCCGTCTCGTCCGGGCCGAAGATCCTGAAATTGTCCGGGTTGTCCCGGATGACATCGGTGAGGTACTCGCCGAAGACCCTGGTGGCCTCGTGCACCGAGTCGCCGGGAGTCTTCACCTCGACGGCGTGCTCACGGAAGTCCCTCAGCTTCAACGGGCGCCGGAGCAGCCCGCCGTTCGCGTGCGGGTTGGCGCTCATCCGTCGCTCGCCCGAAGGCGACAACGCACGCAGTGACGGGACCAGGCGGCCGTCTGCGTCGAAGAGCTCCTCGGGGCGGTAGGACCGCATCCACTGCTCGAGCTGGCGACGGTGGTCGTCGTTCTCCCGCGTGGCGGCGAGCGGCACCTGGTGTGCGCGCCACGTGCCCTCGACCCGGACGCCGTCGACCTCGTGCGGGCCGGTCCAGCCCTTCGGGGTGACGAACAGGATCATCGGCCAGGGTCGCCGTTCGACGTCGCCGTCGTCACGCGCCGCACGCTGGATCTCACGGATCCGGTCGTGTGCCTCGTCCATCGCGGCCGCCAGCTGCTGGTGCACGTCGGTGAGGTCGTCACCTTCGACGGTCAGGACGGAGTGCCCGTACCCGCGCAGCAGCGACTCCAGCTCCTCGCGATGGATCCGCGCCGGGATCGTGGGGTTGGCGATCTTCCAGCCGTTGAGGTGCAGGATGGGGAGCACGGCGCCGTCGTGGACCGGGTCGACGAACTTGTTCGCGTGCCACGAGGTGGCCAGGGGACCGGTCTCGAACTCACCGTCGCCCACGACGGCAGCGACGATCAGGTCCGGGTTGTCCATCGCCGCGCCGTACGCGTGCGAGAGGACGTAGCCGAGCTCGCCGCCCTCGTGGATGGAGCCAGGGGTCTCGGGAGCGACGTGGCTGGGGATGCCGCCGGGGAAGGAGAACTGCCGGAACAAGCCGTGCATCCCGGGCTCGTCGTCGCTGATGCGCGGGTAGACCTCGCTGTAGGTGCCTTCCAACCAGGCGTTGGCGACGGCAGCAGGACCGCCGTGCCCGGGGCCGGCCAGGAATATCGCGTTGACGTCACGCTCGCGGATCAGTCGGTTGAGATGGGTCCAGAGCAGATTGAGACCGGGGGTCGTCCCCCAGTGACCCAGGAGTCGCGGCTTGATGTCCTCCCGCTCGAGCGGTCGCCGGAGGAGCGGGTTGTCGAGCAGGTAGATCTGTCCGACGGACAGATAGTTGGCGGCTCGCCACCACGCGTCCAGCAGCGCAAGCTCATCGTCGGTCAGTGCCGGGGCAGCGGTCGTCTCGGTTGCAGTCACCCGTCCACTGTCCGGCACGGGGGCATGGTGTGAAAGGGGCCTTTCGCGACTGATGGCTGGGACCTTGGTCCCGGAACGACAGATCTCCCGGAACCCTTACGGGTCCCGGGAGATCTTCTACTTCGCGACTCAGGCCGGCTGGAACGTCCGTGCGGCGACGGGCCGCTCGGCAGTCTGCCCGGCACGCCGTGCGTGCCAGAGGCCGAGTCCGAAGAGCACCAGCAGGAGGACGCCGCCGCCGAATGAGACGTAGGAGACGATTCCGGCGATGGTGCCGATCGTGGCGAACGCGTAGCCGTAGAGGAGCAGGCCACGCAGGGTGTTGCCCATGAACAGCGTCTGACGCAGCTGACCGAGCGCCACACCCTCCTCGGTCGCCTTCTCCTCGGGCGACAGCTGGATGAACTCGCCGCTGACCTCCTCATAGGTGCGACCGTCGCTGGACGCGTTCATGTGGGCGAGGATGTAGTGGTCGGCGAATGCCTTGGCCTCGGGGCCGGTGTCCAGCTTGCTGCCGGCGTAGGGCTTGAGCGCGTTCTGGTCCGCCTTGGACAGGTCGGCGTAGGCCTCGCTGGTGGGCATCGTGATGTCCTGCATGACCAGCTGGTCGTGGACCTGGTTGTCGATGAAGGTGTTCGCCCACATGGCCAGTCCGCCCACGGCGAGAAGAACGGCGGCAAGAGCCAGGCCCGTCCATGAGATCAACTTGTCGAATGCCGAGCGCATGATGACTCCTTTTCTGGTGCGGAACCTGTGTTGCCGCGTTGCATCGACGGTATGAGCGGCGCAGGGACGCCAGGCAGAGGAGGAAGGCCGCTTCCGGCGGGCGAAAGGTCCTCAGTGGGAGGGACGTTTGCCAGTCGTCGCAGCACGGTCGGAACGAGCACGTGCAGGATCGCGCCGACCGTCAGTGCGGACACGCCCACCATGATCGCGGCCGTTCCGACTGATGCGTTCGGGTCGTTCCTGGCGAGCATCACCATCGCCATGGCAGCGACTGACGGTGCGACGAAGGCGAGCCACCCCAAGGTGGAGGAGACGGCTTGCAGTGAGCGGGGATGACCTCGCAAGGCGGCGATGCCTGCAACGAGCGCTGCCGGCACGACGACGGCGAGGTCGAGGAGGACGATGGTCCAGTAGAACGACGGAGCATCCGAGAACTCGGTCGGGATCGCGCCTGGGGAGGCAGCACCCGCGAGTAGCGGCAGGTAGCGAAGGAGCACAAAGGCCGCGAGGGCGATCAGCACGACGCCCAGTCGGCGCAGACCTCCGTCGTTCAGTTCCGGCGGAGCGATCCTGGACCCGAGGGACCAGCTCCAAGCGGTGGCCGTGAGAGCGACCGTGGTGATCACCAGATGGAGCAGCACCGCGCTCGAGTAGGACCGGTAGGCCGGACCGACGACGTACTGCACGAACATGTACGCCGCATAGGCACTGGGACCGAATCCGACGAGCGCCGCTGCCGGATGCCCACGGCGGGCCAGGGCTGCGGCGCCCACGAGAGAGGGCACGACCAGGGCCATCGTCACGAGCTCGAGGCCGAGCAGCTGGTTGAGCACGGAGTCGGGCACCGGGTATTCGAACCAGCCGAGCAACAGCGGTCCGATCAGTGTGTTGATGGTCAGGAGCGCTGCCAGGACGGTGAGCAGCCGGCCGTAGCCCGCCGGACACGTGGTGGACCGTGCTCCGGGTGAGCTGGAGCCGATTGCAGCCATCGCTTCTCCTAGGCGTGAAGACGAACCCGTTGGCGCCGGACGCCGAGTCGTCCGTGCCCGGTGCCCCTCGGCAGTGGGGGATCGCCAGCGGCGTTCAGCGGGCGACCGGGGCCAGAGGTCGGGACGGCTCCGCAGTCGCTGCAGACCTCGGCTCGGGGGTGACGAGCACTGGGGCGGGGGACCGGTCGAGGGTCGCGCGCGCCACCGGGCCGAGATGGGTGCCCAGAGGCAGCAGGTGGTGCCGCCGTCCGATGACTAGGAGCTGGGATCCCTCCGCGGCATCGAGCAGCGCCTCCAGCGGCGGTGCGTGGCGGACCTGGACCGTCACGTCGACGTCGGGGAACCGAGCCTGCAGCTTCGTCAGGACAGGGGCGAGCTCCTCGCGTGACCGTGCAGCCCACTCGTCGCTCATCACCTTGTCGACGACGACACTGTCGTAGCCGGATGCCAGCCACCACGCGTGCAGCACGACGAGCTTGGCGCCGCGCTCCTTGGCGGCTTCGAACGCAGCCCTCAGCAGAAGTCCCGCTTCGTGCGGATCCTGCACGGCGGCTGTGACCACGTTGGGCCGCACGGCCACCGCGTCCCATCCCTCGGGAACCGACACGACGGGAACGACGGACTTGGCTGCGACCCTGTTCGCGAAGGAGCCTGTGACAAAGCGGTGCAGGTTGTTGAGGTGGCGATGTTCCAACACCACGAGCGCGGCGTGCTTGCTGCAGTCGACCAGGTCCTGGACCGTCCAGCCGTCGCCCATCACTTCGCCCGTGACCGCAACCTCGCCGGCGGCGAGGTCCTTGGCCTTTGCCAGTGCTTCGTCGAGCGTTGCCGTGGCGACCTGGAGGGCTCCGTCATAGACGCCGGCATAGGCCTCGCCGCCAGGAATCTGAAGGACGTGGACCAGGTGCACCGGCCGGTTCGACCGTCGGCCCTCGGCGACCGCGAACTGGAGGCCGGCCGTCGTCCCCCCGGGGCCGACGGCCAGGACGATTGCGTTCTCGGGTTGCTTCATGATCGGTTCCTCTCTTCGTGATGTGCGGTCGTCTTGACCGATGCAGCAGACGGGGTGGCTCCCTCCGGGACCACGGCGACCGTGGAGTTCGCACGTTCCAGGACGGCCACGGCGCAGGACGCCTGGAGGAACCGGGTCCATTCGTGTCCGTCCAGCCGTCCGATGACCACGAGGTCGGCCGGCGGCATCGAGCCAGTCAGGCACTCATCGACCAATCCGCGCGTGAGCTGGAGCTGTACGGCGACGTCGGTGAACTTCTCCTGCAGCACGGTGACGGACTCTGCGAGCCGGGCCCGCAGCGTCAGCGCCGCACCGGGAGCCGCGTCATTGGCGGCGGCGGAGGTCTGCGGAGTGGCATCCCAGAAGTGGGGGACCACCGTCAGCGGCAGCCCTCGCAGCGACGCCTGACGGAACGCGAACTCCAACACCGGCCGGGACGCCTCACTCCCGTCGGCAGCGACGACGACACCGCGGCGGACCGCCGGGGTCGTGGGTGGCCGGCACACGACCACCGGGCATTGCGCATGACGGGCGACCGACGTACTGACCGAACCTAGGAGCAAGGAGCCGATGGGTCCGTGGCCCCGGGACCCGACGACGACCAGCTCGGCCCGCTCGGAGGCGTGGACGAGCGCCGTACGCGCGTCGGTGCTGACGAGGAGGGCATCGACCTCGAGACCTGGAGCCGCCAGGCGGGCTCTGTCCACGGCACGGTCGATGATGGCGCGAGCCGCCGCCTCGAGTGCGTTCCGAAGCTCCTTGTGATCGATGCCCTGGGCGTCCAGCCACGCTGTGTCGCGGATCGCCGCCTCGTGGCAGCTGTGGAGGATCAGCAACCGCCGCCGTTCGAGCACGGCCTCCCGGGCCGCCCAGGCCACGGCGCGCTCGGCGTCCGCGGACCCGTCGACACCGACCACCACGCTTCCGGCAACCACGTAGCTCTGCATGACTCCACGATGTCCTGGTCGGTGCGCGGGAAGTACGGCCGAGGGACCCGGAGGGCCGGGACCAAGGACCCTGATCGCTGGGGGCAGGGGCTAGAAGGATCGAGGCATGCCTCAGCTGACCGAGCTCGACCCTGACGAGTGCCTCTCCCTGCTGCGCGCGGGCTGGTTCGGCCGCTTCGCGGTCCAGACCGACGAGGGGCCACTCATCGTGCCAGTGAACTACGTCGTGCGGGGCGCCTTGGTCGTGGCCAGCATCGCGGCCCAGGGCGTGCTGGCACGGTACGGCGACCGCGCGCCGCTGTCCTTCGAGGTCGACGTGGTCGACGACGAGCGCTGGCACGGCTGGAGCGTCATCGCTCGCGGCGAGGGCCTGGTCACCCAGGAGCCGCAGCCGTCGCTGGGTCTTGCTCCTCGCCCGTGGGCCGACGGTGACCGCCCCTACGAGCTGCACCTCTCCTGGACGAGTCTGACCGGTCGCCGACTCGGCACGGGATGGAACACGTTGTCCGCACTGCGCACCCGGCGGGTGATGGTGCCGTGACCACCCATCAGGTCGGACCGGCGCCGGCTGACGTACTCCTGTCCGACGGCAGTCTGGCGGTGATCCGCCCGCTCACGGCCGAGGACGCCTTCGCCGTCCATGCCTTGCACGACTCCATCTCCGACGATGCTCTGCGCCTCCGTTTCTTCTCGCCCTCGAGACACGCAGCGCACGAGTACATCCACCACGTGCTTACGGACACCGAGGCGCTTGCACTCGTGGCCACTGTCCACGGACGACTGGTCGCGTTGGCCACGGCCGAGCCCATGGACCCGACGCGCTACGAGGTGGCGTTCCTCGTGGCTGACGACCTGCACGGGCACGGAATCGGGACCCTGCTTCTCGAGCACCTGGCAGCGATGGCGGCCGGCCGAGGGATCTCAACCTTCGAAGCCGACGTCCTGCTGGACAACACCGGGATGCTGTCGGTCTTCCGTGATGCGGGCTTCACCGTGTCCCGCAACGCGGACCAGGGCACCGTCGTGCTGACCCTGCGTACCACCGCGGACGAGGAGACCCAGGCCCTGGTCGACGCCCGCGAGTTCGCCACGGAGGCACGCTCCCTCGCTCCCGCTCTGCATCCCCGGTCCGTAGCCGTGGTCGGCGCTCGTTCGGACGACACCGGGATAGGTGCCGCAGTGCTGCGCGCAGTGGTGGCGGGCGGGTTCACCGGCTCTGTCATCGCCGTGCACCCGCGGGCCGCCCAGCTGCACGGCGTCGCGGCGTACACGTCACTGCGGGAGGTCACCGAGCCGGTTGATCTCGTGGTGATCTGTGTGCCGGCCGAGCGCGTCACTGATGTCCTCGAGGATGCGGCCGCGATCCATGTGCCCGCTGCGGTCATCGTGTCCTCCGGGTTCGGCGAGCTCGGAGACCGAGGTCAGGAGCTCCAGCACAAACTGGCGACGTTCGCCCGTGCCCACGACATGCGGCTGATCGGCCCCAACTGCCTGGGTCTCCTCTGCAACACCGACGGCGTGCGGCTCAACGCCACCTTCAACGACACCGTGCCACCCACCGGAGGTCTCGCCGTCGCGAGCCAGTCCGGCGGTGTCGGAATCGTGCTGATGGACCTGGCCAGAGAGCTGGGACTCGGGATCCACACGTTCGTCTCGCTGGGCAACAAGGCCGACGTCTCGAGCAACGACCTCCTGGCTGCGTGGGCCGCCGATCCCGATGTGACCGCGGCCGCGCTCTATCTGGAGTCGTTCGGCAACCCCACCAAGTTCGCCCGTTTCGCGCGCAGGTTCGCCGAGCAGAAACCACTCCTCGCGGTGGTGGGCGGTCGCTCCACCGGTGGCAGCCGGGCCGGCGCCTCCCACACCGCGGCCGCGGCCACGCCTGCGGTCGGTGTGGACGCCCTGTTCGCCCAGGCCGGGGTGATCGCCTGCCGGGATGCGGAGGACCTGGCTCGCACAGCTCTCTTCCTCACCGAGCAGCCCCTCCCCGCGGGGCGCCGCCTGGCAGTGCTGTCGAACGCCGGCGGAATGGGCGTCCTCGCGGCGGACGCTGCGGCCGAGGTCGGGCTTGACGTCCCGGAGTTCTCACCCGAGCTCAAGGCCCGCCTCGCCGACCTGGTGCACGGCACGGCCGGGACCTCGAACCCGGTGGACGCCGGAGCAGGCGTCGGCCCGGCCGAGCTGGCCCGCATGGTCGACGTGGTCCTGGACTCACGCGAGGCCGATGTCGTCCTCGTCATCCCCGTGGCGACCGGCGTCACCGACGGCAGCACCACGATGGCCGAGCTTGACCGGGTCCGCGCTAACCACCCGGACCTTCCCGTCGTCGTGGTGCCGCTCGGAGGACTGGACGGGCGGAGTGAGGCGCAGCCCCCGATCACGTCGTACCGCACGACCACCTCGGCCGTCCTCGCTGTCAGCCGCGCTGTGCGGTACGCCGAATGGCTGGCGATCCCACGCACGCCGGTACCACTGACCGATCCCCAGGCCGTGAGCGCGCTGCGTGAGCGGGCTTCGGGGCTCATCGACCACCACCTGGACCCGTGCTGGCTCGACCTCGGCGATGTGAGCGATCTCCTCGGCCACTACGGCCTGTCGCCGTCGGGTGGTATCGCCGAGTCCCCCGAAGGGGCTGTGCGCCTCGCCGACTCCGTCGGCTATCCGGTGGTCGTCAAGGTGGCCGACCCGCGCATCGTGCACAAGACCGACCGCGGCCTCGTCCGTGTTGGGCTGCCCAACGCCGACGAGGTGCGAAGTGCGGTCACGGACTTCGAGGACGTGCTGGGCTGGCCGGCCACCGTCCTGGTGCAGCCGGTCACGCGCGGCCTGGAGGTCGCCGTGGGCGTGGTCCGGGACCCGGCCCTCGGGCCACTCGTGATGGTCGCCGCCGGTGGCGTTGCGACAGACATCTGGAACGACCGGGTCTTCCTGGTGCCGCCGCTCTCGTCGGCCGATGCCGAACGGGCCATCCGCTCGTTGCGCATGTGGCCCCTCCTGGAGGGCTTCCGGGGATCTGCGCCCGCTGACGTCGAAGGCCTGGTGGAGCTGGTCGTGGCGGTCGGCCGCCTGGCGGTCGACCTCCCCGAGCTCGCCGAGCTGGACCTCAACCCGGTGCTCGTCGGCCCTGACGCGTGCGCCGTGGTGGACGTGAAGATGCGACTGGCCCGCTCCACCGGACCGGATCGCTCCGCCCCCCGGCAGCTGCGGCCTCTGCTCTGACAGCGAGCGGCTCGCGACGCCCGCTCTCGAAGGAGGAGCTCGATGATCGTCAGTGCTGCCTTCCTGCTGGTGATCCTCGGGGCCTCGGTCCGCGGCCTGCGGTCGGCCGGCGGAGAGCCCCGTTGGCCGTTCCTCGTCTCCACCGCCCTCTCAGGGACTGCGGTTGTTGCCCTCACCGTCGCTGCCGTGACCGTCGTGACCGCGGGACGAGACACGTGGAACGGCTGGGTGGGCGGGTCCGAGTCGTCCGAGACGGCCACCCTGGTGATGGTGCTGGTCGTCGGACCGATCCTGCTCGTCATCTGCCTGGCGCTGCTCGCGCTCGGCACGGTCCTGCGCGCCTGGAGCCGGCGTTCCGTGCAGTGACCAGTCGGCCCGCTACCGGCTCCGGGCCTGAACGGCAGGCGCAAGCCCGGGGTGGTGGCCTCCGAGGTCGACCAGGCTGTCGACGAGGTCGAGACCGATGTCTCCGTGCGTGATCCAGAGGATCGTGTGGTTGCGGTGACCGGTCAGCAGCTCTTTGGCCAGGAGGGTGCCGGTGGCGTGGTCGAGGTGCGCCGCGGGCTCGTCGAGCACCAGGACCGGCTGGTCGGCCAGGAGAGACCGGGCGACCGCGAGACGCGCCCGTTCGCCGCCGGAGACGTCGCCATGACCGTCGCCAACCAGGGTGTTGAGTCCGTCGGGCAGGCCGTCGAGCCACGGGCCGAGGAACGCAGAGCGCAGGGCCGCTTCGACCTCCGAGGTCGTGGCGCCGGGGCGTGCGAGGCGAACGTTCTCCAGCACGCTGGATGCGAAGACGTGCGGGTCGTCGTCGACGAGCCCCACGAGTTGGCGTACGTCATCGAGCGCCAGCTCCGGCAGCCCTGTCCCTCCGAGGCTGGCGGAGCCCTCGACCGGGTCCAGGAACCTCAGCAGGAGCGCGGCGACCGTCGACTTGCCCGAGCCGGAGGGCCCGACCAGCCCGATCCGGCTACCGGGTTCGAGTCGCAGCGAGCACTCGGCGGTGACGGGGGCTTCGTCGTCCCATCGGGCGCGAACCCGGGACAGCTCGACGTGGCGCTCGAAGGGCGCGGGCGCGGTGCCTCCGTCGTCGACAGCGGGCTTCAGGCTCTGGAGGCCGTCCAGACGGTCAGCGGCCGCGGAGGTCCGGGCGGCCATGGCGCCGGCGTCGGCAACGGGCAGGGCGACATCGGCCAACGCGAGCGGCAGCAGCACCAGGAGAGCCATCAGAGGGCCGGAGAGCGACCCATCGGCAACGTGCGGCGCCGTCAGGGCAGCGGACAGGGCCATTCCCAGCCCGGCCCCGACCAGCACGAGCGCGCGAGCCCCGCCGACCCAGGCCCCGGCTACTCGTACGGACCGGCCGAGCCGGTCGCTGATCACGCGCACCCGCGACGCCGCCGTGTCGGCGGCCTGCCACATCCGTAGCTCGTCCGACATCTGCGCCACCTCGACGACGTACGTCGACAGCGCGGCACGCGCGGCGACGCCCCGGCGCTCGGCGCGGGAGGCGCCGATCCGGGCCACGGCGGCGGCGGCCAGGCCGGCGCCCAGCAATGTCGCGACGACCAGGACGGCTACGGGCAGCAGGACCACCGCGACCACGCTGGCGAGAAGCGCGACGACGACGAAGCTGCGCAGCGGCATCCGCACTCGCAGCTCCCGGTCCACGACGCTGTCCACGTCGTCGACGATCGATGCGAGGACGTCCCCACGCCTCCGGCCCAGTCGGGCGGGGGTGAGCGGCACCAGGACGTCGTACACCTCGACCCGTCGCTGGGCCAGCAGTCGCAGCGCGGCGTCGTGGGAGCGCAGACGCTCGGCGTAGCGGAGCGCGGGACGGCCGAGGCCGAAAGCTCGGACGCCGACGATGGCGACCAGCATGGTCAGGACCGCAGGGTGGGTCGAGGCCTGGACGATCAGCCAGCCAGCGGTCGCCGTCAGCGCGACCCCTGAGGCAGACGCCAGGGCTGCGAGGACCGTGCTGAACGCGAACCGCGCTGGGGGCAGGGGGACGACGTCGGGTGGTGCGGTGTGCGCCGTGGCTGCAGGGTCGCGACTCGTGGGCCCGGCGGGGACGGGCAGGACCGCTGCGGGTGCCGGGAGGTCGATGCGGTGGTCGGCGAGGTCGATCAGGGCCGTTCGGTGCGCGACGACGACGACGGCGCTCGATCGACCGAGCTCCGCGATCGTGTCGGCGATGACCTGCTCGGTGAGCGTGTCGAGGTGTGCAGTGGGTTCGTCGAGGAGCACCCAGGGCCGGTCGCGACGAGCACCCTGGCCAGGGCCAGCCGAGCCCGCTCACCGGCCGACAGGGTGGTGCCGTCCTCACCGATCGGTGTGTCCAGGCCCCAAGGGAGGTCCTGCACCCGCTCCTCGAGCGCCACCTGACGCAGGGCCACCCAGAGCTCGTCGACGTTCGCTACGGGTCGGCCCAGCCTCAGGTTGTCGGCGACGGTGCCCGCGACGAAGTACGGACGCTGCGGCAGCCGGGCGACCATGGCCTGCCACTCGGGTCCGCCGACACTGTGGCCGCCGGCGACGATCGACCCGGCAGCAAGCGGAAGCAGACCCGCCAGCCCGTCGAGGAGAGTGGACTTGCCGCAGCCGGACGGTCCGGTGAGCACGGTCACTCCGGTCGCGGGGATGACGGCATCGAGCCGGTCGACCGCCGGATGCACCCGGCCCCGGTGGGTGAGGGTGACACCGCGCAGCAGGAGCGGCGCGCCCGTGGGAGTCTCCGAGCTGTGGCCGGCCGGAGTGCCGATGTCGCCCGCCTCGAGAACGGCCCGGGCAGCCTCGAACGTCGCCACGCCCTCGCCCGCGGCATGGAACTCCGCGCCGACGCGACGCAGCGGCCAGTACGCCTCGGGAGCCAGCAGCAGGACGACGAGGGCGGTGTGCAGCCCGAGTGAGCCACCCGCCAGCCGGACGCCGACGGTGACCGCGACCAGCGCCACCGACAGGGTCGCGACGAGCTCCAGGACCAGCGAGGACGCGAACGCGATGCGCAACGTCCGCAGGGAGGCGAGCCGGTAGCGGTCGGTGATGGCCGCGATGCGCGACGACTGCGCCCGGGCGCGCCGATGCGCGACCAGCGTCGGCAGTCCGCGCACGACGTCGACGAAGTGTCCCGAGAGCGACGACATCTCCCGCCACTGCTCGCGTGCCCGGTCGCGCGTCGCGAGTCCGACGAGTGCGCCGAAGACCGGGACCAACGGCAGGGTGGCCAGCACGATAACGGCGCTGAGCAGGTCCTGGGTTGCCATCACGACCACGGTGAGCGGGGGAAGGACCGTGGCCAGCACGAACGCCGGCAGGTAGCGGGTGAGGTACGGCTCGGCGGCACTGACCCCTCGGGTGGCCAGCACCGAGAAGGCGCCGGTCGAAGTCGCGTCACCACGTTCCACGCGACGCGGATCAGCTGGTCGCGCAGCGAGCTGCCCACCATTGCCGCGGCTGCGGCAGCGGCCAGGTCACCGATCCACCCGACCAGCCCGCGAAGCGGCCAGGAGCGTGACCACCGCGACGACGGCCCCGTGAGGTCGTTGCCGCGAGCACCGCCAGGACCAGGCCGGCGACGGCCCAGGCCTGCGCGATCACCAGCAGGCTGGCGAGCCCGCCGCTGGCCACCACGACCAGCAGCTGGCGCCGGGCGGGCGCCAGCTGCCGTCGTAGCCAGGGGTCGGTCGGCCTCACGTGCCGCTCGTGACCGGTGTCGGCTGCGGGATGTGGTGGGTCGCGATCCGCTTCCGGAAGACCCAGTAGGTCCAGGCCTGGTAGCCCAGGACGACCGGGGTGAAGATGACGGCGACCACGGTCATGATCTTGAGCGTGTAGTCGGTCGCCGACGCGTTGGTCGTGGTCAGGGAGAGCCCGTCGGCCAGCGACGTCGGCATCACGTCGGGGAAGAGCGCCAGGAACAGCCCAGCCACCCCGAGCGCGATCGCGGCGAAGGTGCCGACGAAGGCCCAGCCCTCGCGGCCGACCCGGATCATGGCCAGACCCGGCCACCAGCGCGGCCGCGGCCAGAACGAAAGCCACCGCGGAGCCGGCGCTGCCCGTGTCGACCTGGGTCCACAGGAGGAAGGCGACGGTGACGACGCGCGGCGCCGAGGCCGACCTTGAGAGCGAGCTCCCGGGCGGCCACGCGGATCCGGCCGTCGGTCTTGAGCGAGACGAAGATCGCGCCGTGGGTCAGGAACAGGGTCAGCGTCATCACTCCGCCCAGCAGGGCGTAGGGGTTCAGCAGGTTGAAGAAGCCGCCGGTGTACTCCATCTCACCGTCGATCGGCACGCCTCGCAGGATGTTCGCGAAGGCCACGCCCCACAGCAGCGCGGGGAGGAAGGAGCCGACGATGATGGCCAGGTCCCAGTTGCGCGCGCCAGTCGACGTCGTCCCGCTTCGCGCGGTACTCGAAGGCGACGCCGCGGACGATCAGGGCCACGAGGATCAGCAGCAGGGGCAGGTAGAAGCCGCTGAACAGGGTGGCGTACCACTCGGGGAACGCTGCGAACGTGGCGCCACCCGCGACGAGCACCCACACCTCGTTGCCGTCCCAGACCGGCCCGATGGTGTTGATGAGGACGCGGCGCTCGGTGTCGTCCTTGGCGAGGACAGGCAGCAGCATGCCGACCCCGAAGTCGAAGCCCTTCGAGGCAGAAGTAGCCGATCCAGAGGACGGCGATGAGGGTGAACCAGACGGTGGTCAGTTCCATGTTCGTGTCTCTCGTCTCGTCGTCAGTAGGCGAAGGCCAGCGGCCTGTCGGCGCCGGGATCGGTGTCGGATCGGTGGCTCGATCTCCTCGGCGCCCTTGCGGATGTAGGTGAGCATCAGCTTCACCTCGACCACGCCGAGCACCGTGTAGATCACGGTGAGCACGATCAGTGAGGTGAGCGGCCTCGAACGTGCTCACTCCCGGTGACACCGACTGGGCGGTGGTCATCAGTCCGAAGACGGCCCACGGCTGGCGGCCCATCTCGGTGAAGATCCAGCCGAAGGAGTTGGCGAAGAGCGGCAGGAACGGCAGCGCGATGGCGGCCCAGAGAATGAGGCTGCCCCGCGGGATCCGCCCGCGGCGCGTGCGCCAGCAGGATCCAGCCGGCGATGGCGGCGGCCAGGAGGCCGAGTCCGATCATGATCCGGAAGGTCCAGTAGGTCAGCGGGATGATCGGCGTGTAGTCGCCGGGTGAGTAGTACTTCTCGCCCGGGTCCTGGCCGTACGTCTCCTGGTACTGCTCGCGGAGCTGGTTGATGCCCTCGACCGTGCCGTCGGTGCTGCCCGTGCCGAGGAAGGACAGCAGCCCGGGGATCTTGATCGAGAACTTCTCCTCCGACCCGTCCAGGCTGCCGATGGTCAGCAGTGAGAAGTCGGCCGACGTCTCGGTGTCGTACAGGCCCTCGGCGGCCGCCATCTTCATGGGCTGGACCTCGGTCATGATCTTGCCCTGGATGTCGCCGGAGATCGCCACCCCCAGCCCGGCGGCCAGGAGGACAGCGGCGCCGGTGCGCACCGCCCGGGTGTAGAGCGCGACGTCGTCGTCCTTGGTGGCCGCGACGCAGGTGCCAGAACCCGATGCCGACGACGAACGCAGCACCGGTCATGTACGCCGACAGGACGACGTGCGGGAACGTCACCAGCTGCACCTTGTTGAACAGCACCGCGGCGAAGTCGTTCATCTCGGCGCGGCCGGTGTCGGGATTGAACCGGTAGCCGACCGGGTGCTGCATCCACGAGTTGGCCGCGAGGATGAAGTACGCCGAGAACAGCGTGCCGATGTGCACCAGCCAGATGCAGGCGGCGTGCACCTTCGCCGGGCAGCCGGTCCCAGCCGAAGATCCACAGCCCGAGGAAGGTCGACTCGAGGAAGAAGGCGAGCAGCCCCTCGATGGCCAGCGGTGCTCCGAAGATGTCGCCGACGAACCGGGAGTAGTCGCTCCAGTTCATGCCGAACTGGAACTCCTGGACGATGCCGGTCACGACGCCGAGGGCGAAGTTGATCAGGAACAGCTTGCCGAAGAACCTGGTGAGGCGCAGCCACTGCTCGTGGCCGGTGCGCAGCCAGGCCGTCTCGTAGCCCGCGATGATCGCCGAAAGCCCGATCGTGATCGGGACGAACAGGAAGTGGTAGACGGTGATGATGGCGAACTGCCACCTGGCGATGTCGGTCGGGTCCACGGGTGGGTCTCCTGACGGGCGTGGTCGGGGTACCTGGTCACGCTAGGAGTCAGCGGGTGGTTGCTCCCACGGCATCGCGACCCGCCTCGGCGGGACCTTGGTCCCTAGTAGTGACCACTGGTTGCGGCAGCCGCACTCAGGTCGACGACCGCGACCCGCCGGGCCGACGCCGCACCGGGGCGGCGGCCGATCACGACTCAGCCTTTGCCGGGAGACAGTTCCAGGACGTCGTCCACCGGCCGCCGCACAGTGCGTTCCAGTTCTCCGCGGCTGATGGCCTGCCAACCCACCCGTACGAGGATCAGCGGCTTGGCCAGTCCTCCGAGCACCTCGTGCTGGAGAGCGACTCGCGTCTCCTCGCACTCGACGACAGAGCTGAGGGGAACCACCGAGAGGCCGGTCGTGGTAGCGGCTAGCCAGAGGGCGCTGAGGCCCTCGCCCGCTCGCAGCCATGAGGCAGGCTCGTCGGCGCCGTCGCAGAGCAGGATGAGCCCGTCGTTGCCTTCGACATCCTGGTTCGAGTCCTCCACCAGGCCGACCGAGAAACGGTTGGGACGGCGCAGCTGCAGCTGATCCGCGGTAGGCAGCACCGAGGAGGGGATGCCGTCGGTCGGGCCGTGGTCGATCCACTTGGCCTGCTCACCCGCCAATGCTCGGTTCGAGGACTGTCTCTCCAGCGCCCGCGAGACCAGCAGCTCGACCCGGAACCGGTCGGTCACGTCGATCAGGGCGACACCGTGCGATCCCCATTCGGTGGCGACGGAGGCCAGATGGCCCAGCACCTCCCCGGGAACCGGCCACGACGTGAAGCGTCGCCGATCCGTGTAGCGCTGCTCGATCGCGTCAAGGGTGACCTGCGCATTGCGTGGCGTGGTCCTCGGAGAGAACGTCAGCCGTGCGAGCAAGGTCCCCTCAGTTCCGTCCGGGAAGCGCTCGACGGTGGCTCGCCAGCGCAGCGCATCCGCGGCGGCTTGGGCGTGTTGCAGCGCGGCGCCGCAGCTGATCACGAGGTTGCGACCATCCGGGTCAGCCGTGTCGAGCTGTCGTGAGACGTCGGTGTGGAGCTCCAGCTTGCCATCGTGGTACTGCCACCGCCATGGCTGCGTGTTGTGAACGCTCGGTGCCCGGCTGGCGAGCTCGACGATGCGGCGCGCGACTCTCTGCGGAGGCTGAGTCATCGTCCTCGGCCTCCTTGAGCGAGGTCGCGTCGGGCGAGAAGCACGAGGAGGGCGCTGGCGGGAACGGCCCAGAACCACGCCCACCAACCGAAGAGCAGCAGTAGCACGTGGAACGCGACCGCCAGGGCCCATCCGGCTCGTGAGAACCGTCCACCAGCGAGAAGGAGAGCGCCGATGCCGATCTCGCCGGCCATGAGCAGGGCGCCGAAGACCACCGGAGCGGCCATGAAGACCTCGGCCCAGCCGGTTCTGACGATGCCCAGCAGGGCGTGGTCGGCGAAGTGCCGGTAGACCTCTGTGTCGCTGCTGATGAGCCCGAGGTGCACACCTCCCATGACCAGGAAGAAGCCGCCGACCAGGGACGGCGCCAAGCGACGTCGCGAGGTGACCCGTAGGTCAGTCGTGGTCGGGGCGTCGTACGTCGTGGACACGGGTGGCTCCCAGAGAAGTCGGTGTGGATGTCTTCAGCGTGATGCAGCAGTTCTCCTGGCAGGAGGGGCGTTGGTCCCGACTTCTCGGGCCCGCGGTCAGGCGATCCGGACCTCGACCACGCCGGGCACCGTGCCGGCGACCACGCGCACCATCGCCTCGTCTTCGGAGCCGCTCGGCCCGGTCAGCGTCACGGTTCCGTCCGTGACGTCGGCCACCCAGTCGCCCAGGCCCGTCGAGGACAGCAGGTCATCGACGGCACGCTCAAGATCGGCATCGGCCGTTGCCAGCACCCGGACCATGTCGCTTCGGCTGACGATCCCCACCAGTCTCTCGTGGGAGTCAACGACCGGAACGCTCTTGATGCACGTCGAGGTGATGAGCTCCACCGCGGCTGACAGGTCCGTCTCCGGACGCACCGTGACGGCATGGGGGGTCATGACGTCCCCGACTCGGACCGCGCGATCACGCCATGGGTCCTCTGCCGGAATCTCGTGCGCGCGTGGGTCCTCGGAGAGGAGGTCCCGGATGAGGTCGGCCTCGCTCACGACTCCGCAGACCAGGCCGTCCTTGCCCAGCACCGGCATCGACGTGATCGCGTGCGCGGCCAGCTGCTTCAGGGCTTCTTTCACCGTCGTGTCCCTGGTGACGGTCACGGGGGTGCTGGTCATGACGTCCTTCACCAGCATGTCGCGCTCCTCGGTGTGGCTGCGCCGGCCGGCGCCGTGCTTCTCCGTCACTCTTGTCCGAGCGCGCCCGCTCGAGCAGTGACCAAAGTCCCGTGAACAAGGGCCGTTGAGCCTGCCGCCCACGCCGCCGACGCCGTACCTTGGCTGACGTGACCGACACTCCCTCGTCGGCCGAGACCACGGCCGAGACCAGCTCAGAGCCCATCCGGGTGTTCCTGCTCGACGACCACGAGATCGTGCGTCGCGGCATCAAGGAGCTTCTCGAGAGCGAGGGGGACATCGTCGTGGTCGGCGAGTCAGGCCTGGCCCAGGAGGCGACGCGTCGGATCCCGGCCCTGCGTCCCGATGTCGCCATCCTCGACGGCCGACTCCCTGACGGTTCGGGCATCGATGTCTGCCGTGATGTTCGGTCGGTCGATCCGAACATCAAGGCGCTGATCCTCACCTCGTACGACGACGACGACGCTCTCTTCGCCGCGATCATGGCGGGTGCTGCCGGCTACATCCTCAAGCAGGTGCGTGGCACCGACTTCATCGACACCGTGCGTCGGGTGGCCGCCGGCCAGTCCACCCTGGACCCCTCTGTCACCGCCCAGGTCCTGGAGCGAGTCCGCAACGGCCCGCCGAAGGACCGGGAGCTGGAGGCGCTGACCACGCAGGAGCTGAAGATCCTGGAGCTGATCGGCAAAGGGATGACCAACCGTCAGATCGCCGAGGAGATGTACCTCGCCGAGAAGACCGTCAAGAACTACGTCTCGTCGATGCTCGCCAAGCTGGGTCTGACCAGCCGCACCCAGGCCGCCATCTTCGCGACCAAGCACTCGCAGGACTGAGCGACTTCCCTCTGGTTCCGATCGGGGTCAGCGCCGGGTCAACCACGAGAGCAGGCTCCGTCGCGGTTCCTCGGGATGGCCAGGGCACCAGTCCTCGGCGGGCACCTGCATCTGCACCTGGGCCACGTGGCGGCCGCACCCGCGCCAGGTGGCCTTGCCGCAGGTGCGACAGCGCGCTTCGTGACACATGACGTGTCCTCTCGTCCTTGATCTCAGGGATGGATTCTCCGGCGCTTCTCCTACTCGTCCGACCCTCAGTCTCGGGCCCCTCCGCCCGGGTCTTCGGGCGCGAACTCGCAGAACGCGTCGTACGCGCGCGGCCCGTGGATGGTGGCGGGGCCGCCGTGCATGAGGAAGGTGACGCCGATCGCCTCGGCGGCCTGCAGTCGGGTGGCGCCGGCCTTAGCGGCCGCTTGGGCATGTGAGGCGATGCAGCCGTCGCACCCCTCGACCACGGCGATGGCCACCGCAATCAGCTCCTTGGTTGCGACGTCGAGGGCGCCGGGCGCGAACGCGGCGCGGTGCAGCTCTCCGAACCCCTTGTAGGTGTCGGGGATGGCGCGCCGCAGCTGCCGGTGGAGTGGGGACAGCTCGTCAAGCACGGCCTTTCCGTGCGCTCCAGTGGCTGTGCTCTCCTCGTCGAGGACGGTGGTCATGATCTCTCCTGAGCGTCAGGGGGTTGGGACGGAGTTCCGGAAGCCGGGCGGGTCGAGAGCCGTCAGATGAAGAGCAGCTGCGCGCCGTCGGTCTTCTCGATGAAGTCGCTGGCGCTGATGATGCCCTCGACCTCTTCGTAGAGGTCGTCCTGGGTCAGGTGGTTCATGTCCGCCGACATCCGGCAGGCCCAGAGGTGTCCGCCCGAGGCGACGATCTGCTCGAGGAACTCAGGGACCTCGGGGACGTCGAGCTCGGCGATCGCCTTCTTCATCTTCGCGGTGGCCATGGCGGTCATGCCGGGCAGGCCGCCCAGACCCTGGGGCATGTGCGTGGCGGTGTTGCCGAGCATCGTGAACTTGAGGTCGCCCATGGTCGCCTTGGAGATCATGTCGAAGCCCCAGAAGGTGAAGAACAGGTGGGTCTCGACGCCTTCACCGAGAGCGGCGTTGGCGAGGATCAGCCCCGGGTAGGCCATGTCGAGGTTGCCCTTGGAGCAGATGATCGCGAGCTTGCGGCCCTCGCTCTCGGGATTGTCGAAGCTGGGCGCGACGGCCGGTGCGCTGGCAGTGGTGGTCATGTCGGTCTCCTTGGCGTTGGTCGTGGTCAGACGCAGCCCTGCGGCTTGGGAAGACCGGCCACGTAGGCCATCTTCTTGGCCGGCTTCTGCGGGAACAGGGCGAACAGCTGCTTGACGGGTACGCCGCTGCGGGTCGACACACGGCGCAGGGTCGCGGTCTCACCCGTCTCGGCGAAGTCGGCGCGCAGGAACCGGATGACCTCCCAGTGCTGGCCGGTCAGCTCGAGGCCGATCTGGCCGGCGAGGGCCGGGGCGAGGTCCTCGGTCCACTCCTCAGGGACGGTGAGGAAACCCTCGTCGTTGACGTGGAACTCGTGTCCGGCGAGCGTGGCGGTGGTCATGGTCACTCCTTCTCGGATGGGGAGGTGTCGACCGGATGCTTGCCGGCCATGGACATGTGCGCGGGCAGGGGGAGCGGACGGCCGGGAAGCAGCACGTTCCAGTAGATCCAGCGGAACGCCAGCTTGCCGAGGTGGTTGGCCCTGGTCTCCTTGAGCAGCCCGAGCGGTCCGGCGTACGGCACCGGATAGGTGCCGGTGAGGGGCTCAGTGTCGTAGTTGAAGTCGATGAGGAGCGCCTTCCGGTCACCGGACTCGATGAAGCAGTTGGCGTGTCCGTCGAACGACCGCGTCATCGGACGGCCGGCAATGTGGAGCAGGAAGTTGTCGACGAAGACCTCCACCGAGAAGTGGGCCACCGACCCCGCCTTCGAGGTCGGGATGTCGGAGGCGTCACCGACGGCGAAGATGTTGTCGTGCGCGGCGCTGAGGAAGGTGTGCTTGTCGACCGGGACGTAGTTGAGCTCGTCACCGAGACCGGACCGGGCCAGGAAGTCGGCGCCCATGTTGAGCGGGACCGTGACCAGCAGGTCGAAGGAGACCTCGCGCTCGTCGTAGGACACCAGGCACTTGCGCTCGTTGTCGATGCTCTCGACGAGGAAGTCGCTCTCGACGACGATCTTGCGCTCGTCCAGCAAGCCGCCGAGGTGCTCGGAGGCCACGGGCTTGGTGAACGCGCCGGGCAGCGGGGTCACGAAGACCAGCTCGACGCGATCTCGCAGACCGTGCTCGCGCAGCCAGGCCTCGGCCAGAAAGGTGAACTCCAGAGGTGCCACCGGGCACTTGATCGGCATGTCGGTGACGTGCACGACGAGCCGCCCGTGGTCGAAGCTCGCCAGCGCTCCGGCGAGGGCCTTCGCACCATCGAGGGTGTAGAAGTCGAAGACGCTCTTGCGCCACTCGCTGCCCAGCATCCCGGTCGTCTGGTCCGGTCGTGGTGAGGTGCCGGTGGCGATGACCAGGTAGTCGTAGTCGAGGACCCGCCCGTTCGCGAGGTGCACGGTCTGGTTGTCGGGCTCGACGCGGTCGATCTCCCCGAGCACGAGCTCCACGCCGTCCGGCACGAACTCGTGCCGCGGCTTCTGGAGCTGCGCCGCGTCGTACGTCCCGAACGGCAGGAACAGGTAGCCCGGCTGATACGGGTGGACGTCGTCGCGGTCGACGACCGTGATGTCCCAATCCGCGTGCGGCAGCTTGCGCCACAGCTTGTTGACGATCATGGTGCCGGCCGTCCCGGCACCCAGCACCAGCAGTTGCCTCTTCATGACATCTCGTCCTCGTCTCTTGTCCGGTACCGACGCTAGGGAGTCGCGGTGGGCTGGCGTAGGGGACAAGGTCATGCCGCGGAGAGGCGGAGGGCCACGGCGCAATGCCCCAGGATGTCCGAGGTCGGGTCAGCGTTCGGAGTGCACGCGGCGACCGCTCACCAGGTCGATCGACACCTGCACCTGCAGGGAGTGGCTGCCCGTGGGCCACACGTCCGGCGGAGCGGCCGGTCCGGAGCCACTGAAGTCCGCGTGCGCACGCCCACGAAGGAGGACACTCCAGCCGCTCCGGGTGTCTTCGTCGAAGCTGTCGACCTGGAAGGCAACCGGGCTGTCGTCGCATTCACGGGCGAGCTCGGAGTAGGCCGCAGTCCGCAGGTGGACGGATTCGCCGTCGACGACGAAGTTGACCGGCAGGACGGTGATGCCGGATGGTCCGCTCCACGCGATGCGTCCCACGGGCTGGGTGCTCACCAGTGACCAGCACTCCGCGGGGGAGAGGGCCGAGAGCAAGCCTGCGGGAGTCTTGGCCGCGTCCATCGAGATGCTCCTGTCCGTTGGGTTTCTCAAGGTTCGTGCGGCAGCGAGGTCGAAGCCACCGGCATACGGCCCGAGGGGGGTGGGACTTTTGTCCGCTACCTTGAACGAGGTCGGGGAGAGTGCTGAACGACCCGAGGAGGGACATGGAGGAGCCCGACACCAGGGGTCAGACACCTGAAGCACCCCTTCTCGGGCAGGTGGACTTCGATGAGCTGCTCAGGGAGGTGCTGTCCCGGGTTCACGGCGTCCTTGACGAGCAGGCCCGTCTGCGGTTGTTGCTCGACGCGGTCGTCACCATGGCGGCCGACCTCACCCTCGACGGGGTCCTGGCCCGGATCGTGAGCATCGCCAGAGCACTCGTGGACGCGGAGTACGCCGCGCTCGGGGTGCTCGACAGGACTCCGGAGCGCCGGCTGCGCACCTTCGTGCATCACGGCATGTCCGAGACCGTGGTGGACGGGATCGGTGACCTGCCGACCGGGCACGGGCTGCTGGGCCTGATCATCGATCGCCCCGAGCCGCTCCGGCTCCACGACATCGCGGCCCACCCTGCGTCGTACGGGTTCCCGGACCACCACCCGCCGATGAGCTCTTTCCTCGGCGTGCCGGTCCGAATCCGGGACCAGGTGTTCGGCAACCTCTACCTGACCGAGAAGGCCGGGGGCGTCGACTTCACCGCCCAGGACGAGAACATCGTGGTCGCCCTGGCCGCCGCCGCCGGCGTCGCCATCGAGAACGCCCGGCTCTACGAAGAGGCGGCCCAGCGCGAGCACTGGCTCGCAGCGACGGCCGAGATCACCGCGCTGCTGGCAGACGCATCGAGCACCACCGACGCCCTGCAGGCGGTGGCCGACCGTGCGCGTGAGGTGTCGGGGGCCGATGTCTCTTGGGTGGTGGCCGGCGCGGACGCGGACAGTCTCGAACTGCGGGTGGTCTCCGGGGTGGAGGCCGACATGGAGGCGATGCGCGCGCTGCCCATGCAGAACTCCCTCGCCAGCAGCGTCGTTCGCACCGGGGAGACCGTCTCCGTGGTCGACCTGGCCGCGGACCCGCGCGCCATGGATCCTTCGGCGGTCTTCGGCTGGCCGCAGCTTGGTCCAGCGATCGTCGTCCCTTTGGGCTCCCGGAGCGGGGTCGAAGGGGTGCTGGCGCTCGCGTGGGTGCCCGCACGCGCGGAGCGGTTCCACGCCGTGGACGCAGCTCTGCCCGCCAACTTCGCGGAGCAGGCTGCTCTGGCGCTCCAGGTCGCGCGAGCGCGCGAGGACCAGCAGTTGCTCGCCGTGTTCGAGGATCGCGACCGGATCGGCAGGGACCTGCACGATCTCGTCATCCAGCGGCTGTTCGCGGTCGGTCTGAGCCTGCAGAGTTCGAGCAGGCTCGCGCAGGACGCGACGCTGCGGGCAAGACTCGAGCGGGCCGTCGACGACCTGGACGGCACCATCAAGGACATCCGGCGCAGCATCTTCGCGTTGGGATCTCTCGACGCGACCGCCGACATCCAGAGCGAGATCACCAAGATCGTCGACCGGGCCGCGGCCACGATGAAGTTCCGACCCTCGCTGCGCCTGGAGGGCCCGGTCCGCTCACTGGTCACTGCCGAGGTCGCGCCTGATCTCATCGCGGTGCTCGCCGAGGCTCTGTCCAACGCCAGCCGGCACGCCCAGGCCACCAGCGTCGACGTCCTCCTGCTCGCCGACGACCACATCAGCCTGTCGGTCACGGACGACGGTCGGGGCTTCGGTGAGGAGATCGCGGAGAGCGGCCTCGGCAACATGCGTGAGCGCGCGCTCAAGCACGGCGGGACGTTCTCGGTGAGCTCGTCACCCGGTCAGGGCACGACTCTGTGCTGGCAGGTCCCGGTGCGGGCTAGCGGGTCTGACTGAGGGCCGCCGCCGTCTTGGCGTCCACCAGCTGCACGCCCAGGCTTCGGCCCCAGGAGGTGGCCAGCTCCAGCTCTCCCCCGACCAGCGGGCCCTTCAGGTCGTCCACGAGGAACGGCCGCGGCTGCGACAGCTGGGTGAAGCCCCGGCGGTGCGCGAGGCGGCTTGCCGCCGATGCGGCCGCCTTCGGTAGCCACCGCACCTTGGTCACGCGCGTGTCGAAGACGGCGATGTAGGGCAGCGCGCCGTTCTCGCGAACGGTGGACAGCCACTCCCTGAGACCCAGGGCGGCCACCGACGCCGGCGCCCCCTGACGTACGGCGTCGGCCCGGGTGCTGGGCCGGCTGAGCGAGAACGCGTGCGTCGGCGCCCCCACGACGAGGAGGTCGAGTTCGGGCGGCAGCTGGTCGCCGGCGTGAGCGACTGTGACGGCCTCGGTCTCGACGCCACCCAAGCGCAGGCCGTCCGTCACGGCGAGCCCGACGGCCTCGGTGTTCCCGAACATGGATTCGACGACCACGAGCGCGCGCGGCGCGGCCCCGGTCTCGTCTCGTGGGTTCTGGCTGACGGTGCTCATGGCCCCTCCCGGTTGGTCTTCCTCAAGTCAGCCTGGCGGACGACATTGCGGCGCGGAGGGGGCTGAGGTCGCGACCAGAAAGGTCGTTGGTCCTGCCCACGAGTGTCCGACGACTCAGGTGTGGCGCGTTCCGTGACCGGAGGCTGGAGCCATGAGAATCGTGGTGGCCCTTGGCGGCAATGCCCTGCTCCCTCGAGGCAAGGACCTGACCATGGCGCACCAGCGCGAAGCGGTGCGGGCCGCGAGCGGAGTGCTCGCGGAAGTTGCTGCCGAGCACCAGCTCGTCGTGACTCACGGAAACGGCCCACAGGTCGGACTTCTCGCCATGCAGGCCGCCGCCTACGACCCCGACAATGACGTCACCCTGGATCTGCTCGACGCCGAGAGCGCCGGGATGGTCGGCTACGTCATCGAGCAGGAGCTGGGCAACCGCCTCCCGGAAGATCGTTCGGCGGTGACGGTGCTGACCTCGACGTTGGTCGACCGCTCCGACCCGGCGTTCGAGAACCCGACGAAGTTCATCGGTCCGGTCTACGACTCCGAGGCTGCCCGTCGGCTGACGGAGCTGCGCGGGTGGGAGTTCCGACCCGATGGTCAGTGGTACCGCCGCGTGGTGCCCTCACCGGCGCCCCTCGGTGTGGAGCCTCTGGCGCCTGTCGGCGTCCTGCTCGACCTGGGCTACGTCGTCATCTGCGGCGGAGGTGGCGGCGTACCCATCGCTGTCGGTCCGCACGGGCACGAAGGCGTCGAAGCCGTGGTGGACAAGGACGCCGTCAGCGCCCTGATCGCCCACGGGCTGGCTGCCGACGTCTTGGTGATCGCCACCGACGTTGACGGCGTCTATGAGGGCTGGGGAACTCCGAGCGCCCATCGACTCGCCCTGCTCGACGTTGTCGACCTCGAGATCGACACGCTGCAGGCGGGATCGATGCGGCCCAAGGTCGCGGCCGCTGCGAAGTTCGCGGACACAGGTGGCCGAGCCGTCATCGGCAGTCTGGGGCAGCTCCGGGACCTGGTCGCTGGGACAGCGGGCACCCAGATCGTGAGCTCGGTGAACGATCTCGAGGCCACTCGCCCCTTGACTGCAGTCCGATGAAGGACTGGTTCGTCGACACCGTCCTGGAAGAGGCCGACCACCGATGTGCCCACTGCGGCCACCTGCTGGCCTGGGTCGACGAGGTGGGCTGGGTGGCCGTCAGCCGTGGCGACTCCTACGACATGTGCGAGGGAGACCCCTTCGGCAACCACCTCGCACGACCGCTCGATCGGGCGGCGAGGTGACGCAGGCGCCTCCCTCCGTCGCTCTGGCACCGTCCAGGAGCCGTGTGTCAGTCGTCCCTGATCAGCACGGTGCGTGGGCGTTCCTCATCCTTCCGCTCGTGCTCGCGCTACCGGTGGCAGGCTGGCATGTCAGCTGGCTCCCGCTCGCCGTGGGCTGGGTGGTCGCCTACCCGGCCAGCTGGGCGTTCACCGGCCTCATCGCTGGCCCGCGGCCCGAACGCTTTCGCGGGGCTGTCCTGCTCTGGGTGCCACCCGCTCTGGCCACCGCCGGGTATCTCGTCGTCGCGAGGCCGTGGCTCGTATTCGTCGGCGCCGTATTTCTGGCCTGCCTCTTTGTCCACCTGGACTTCGCCAGGCGTCGTGACGAGCGTGCCCTGCCGAACGACCTGCTGTTGGTCGTCGAGTGTGCCGCGATGGTGCCGGTGACTGTCGGCGTCCTCGAGGGCTCGCAGTGGTGGCGGCCCGGCCCGGCCATGTGGTCGAACGAGACAGGCGTGCTCACGCTCCTCTGCCTGCTTGCCTTGACCGCTTCGGTGCTCCACGTGAAGTCCCGGATCCGGGAGCGCCGCGATCTGCGGTACGCCCGTGCAGCTCGTCGCTTCGCGGTTCTCGCCGTGCCAGTCGCCGGGGCCGCCGGCATGACCGTCGGGGCCGGAGGGTGGCTGGCCCTTCCCTTCGCCATGCTCGCCGCCAGAAGCTGGCTGGTGCCCGTTGCGTGGCGTCCTTCTCGCGTCGGACTGGTCGAACTGGCGTGCTTCGTCGTACTCGCCGTGTCGGCCTGGGCCATCTGAGGTGCTCAGTCCAGCGCAGCGCGGCCGGCCTCAAGACGAGCCACGGGCACCCGGTAGGGGGAGCACGACACGTAGTCCAGCCCAGCCTGGTTGAAGAAGTGGATCGAAGCCGGGTCGCCGCCGTGCTCGCCGCACACCCCCGCCCTGAGGCCAGGCGTCTCGGCCCGCCCACGAGTCAGCGCGGTGCGGACGAGCTCGCCCACACCGGACACGTCGATCGACTCGAACGGAGAGACCGGGAAGATCCCGCGATCGAGGTACGTGGGGAAGAACTCGGCCTCCACGTCGTCGCGGCTGAAGCCCCAGGTCAGCTGGGTCAGGTCGTTGGTGCCGAACGAGAAGAAGTCGGCGTGGTGGGCAATCTCGCCCGCAGTGAGCGCGGCGCGGGGGATCTCGATCATGGTGCCGATGGGGCAGATCAGGTCGAGGCCGCGCTCAGCCTCGACGTCGCGACGCACCTGCTCGACCTCCGCGCGGACGAGCTCGAGCTCGCGGGCGGTCGCGACAAGCGGGACCATGATCTCGGGGCGGGGGTCTCCGCCGGCCTCGATCCGGTCGGCGGCGGCGATCAACAGGGCTCGAGCCTGCATCCGCACCAGTCCCGGGACGGCCAGCCCCAGTCGGACGCCCCTGAGCCCGAGCATCGGGTTCTGCTCGTGCATCCGGCGCACGGCGGCGAGCAGAGCGACGTCGTGCGCATTTGCCTCGTCGCTCGCCTCTGCCAGCGCGACCCGCACTGCCAGGTCGGTCAGGTCAGGGAGGAACTCGTGCAGGGGCGGGTCGATGAGCCGCACGGTGACCGGCAGCCCGTCCATCGCCTCGAGCACCTGGACGAAGTCGTCCCGCTGGAGCGGCAGCAGCGCGTCCAGCGCCGCCTCCCTCTCGGCGTCGTCCTGAGCGATGATCAGCCGCTCGACGAGCTGCCGGCGATCGCCCAGGAACATGTGCTCGGTGCGACAGAGACCCACGCCGGCAGCGCCGTACGTCCGCGCCCGCCGCGTGTCCTCCGGCGTGTCGGCGTTCGCCAGTACACCCAGGCGACGCCGCGCGTCGGCGTGCTCAAGCAGTCGAGCGACCGCCGAGACGACTTCCTTGTCCTCGCCGTCGTTGCGGCCGTCCAGCCAGCGGGCGACCGGAGAGTCGACCACCGGAACAGCGCCGGCGAAGACGTTGCCCGAGGCGCCGTCGATCGAGATGAGGTCACCCTCGGCGAGCGTGACGCCACCGCGCACGGTGAGCCGGCGTGCCGCGACGTCGATGTCGAGCTCTTCGGCACCGCAGACACAGGTGCGACCCATACCGCGGGCCACCACGGCGGCGTGCGAAGTGCGACCACCATGGCTGGTCAGGATCCCGCGCGCGGCGAGCATGCCGCCGAGGTCATCGGGGTCCGTCTCGGGCCGCGCCAGCACGACCGTCTCCCCGCGCGCCGCCCACGCGATCGCGGTTCGGGAGTCGAACACCAGCCGCCCGCTCGCCGCTCCGGGAGCGGCGTTCACGCCTTGGGTGAGGGGGACTCGATCCGTCCCCCCGTCGAATCGGGGAAACATGAGCTGCGCCAGCTGGGCGCCCGTCACCCGGCGCAGGGCCTCGTCCAGATCGATCAGCCCTTCGTCGACCATGTCGACGGCGATGCGGAACGCTGCCTCGGCCGTACGTTTACCGACCCGCGTCTGGAGCACCCAGAGCCGCCCGAGCTCGATCGTGAACTCGATGTCGCACATGTCCCGGTAGTGGTTCTCGAGCCGGGTCATGACGCCGAGCAGCTCGGTGTGCGAGCGGGCGTCGACGTCGGCAAGGTCGGTGAGGGGCATCGTGTTGCGGATACCCGCCACGACGTCCTCGCCCTGAGCGTCCTGGAGGTAGTCCCCGTAGACACCGCGCTCGCCCGTGGCGGGGTTGCGGGTGAAGCAGACGCCAGAACCCGAGGTCGGACCTCGGTTGCCGAAGACCATCGCCTGCACGTTGACCGCCGTGCCCAGGTCGTCCGGGATCTGCTCGCGACGCCGGTAGATGCGGGCCCGGTCCGTGTGCCAGCTGTCGAAGACGGACGTGATGGTCAGATCGAGCTGTTCCCGCGGATCCTGTGGGAACGATCGTCCTGCGTGCTTCTCGATGATCTCGTGGAACTGCGCGACCAGCTCGCGCAGGTCGGCCTCTGTCAGGTCCGTGTCGCGGGCCAGGCCCGCGCGCTGCTTGTGCTCGTCGAGCGCAGCTGCGAAGTGCTGTGACTCAACGCCCAACACGGTCGCGCCAAACATCTGTACGAGTCGGCGGTAGGAGTCCCAGGCGAAGCGCGCGGAGCCGCTCTGGGTCGCGAGGCCGTGCACGGAGGAGTCGTTGAGACCCACGTCGAGGACGGTCTCCATCATCCCGGGCATCGAGAACCGGGCTCCGGATCGAACCGAGACGAGCAGGGGATCGTCGGCGTCGCCGAGCCGGCGACCCATGGCCCGCTCGAGGTCGGCCAGGTGCTCGCTCACCTCCGCGGCCAGGCCTTCCGGTGGGAAGCCGTGAGCAAGGTGGTGGCGACAGGCTTCCGTGGTGATGGTGAAGCCCGGAGGCACAGGCAGACCGAGTCTGGTCATCTCGGCCAGGTTGGCCCCCTTGCCGCCGAGCAGGTCGGCCTGGTCACGGCCGCCGGTGCTGAAGTCGTGCACGAAGTTGCCCATGCAGTCGATGCTGGGGGGAGTCGGCTCCGGGCGCCCGGGTCGGAGGTCGCCGTGGCAGAGGACCAAGGCCCCTGTCCCGGGCGGACGGCGAGGAGTTGCGTGAGCCACGGCCGCAGCAGCCGTCCGATCGCGCCGATGGTCCCGCGGTGGCGGGACCATCGGCCCTCGTTCGCTCGCTCGGTACTTCCTAGCGTCGGCCGCATGAGTGCGACCGAGAGGACGGACGATGCCCATAGCGCGGTGGCGGCGCATCCAGCGGCTCCACGAGGACCGGGCCACGCCGAGGAGCTCGACGAGATCGCCGAGCTGGGTGACGCACTGAGGCCCGAGGGCCGCGAGCTGGAGGACGCGCCTGCCACAGGCGGTCTTCCCGCCTGGCGACAGGGCTACCCGTACCCGACCCGCATGACCCGGCGCGAGTACGAGCGCACCAAGCGGCGACTCCAGATCGAGCTGCTCAAGATGCAGGCACATGTAAAGGAGTCCGGGGAGAAGGTGCTGGTGCTCTTCGAGGGCCGGGACGCCGCGGGCAAGGGGGGTGCGATCAAGAGGTTCATGGAGCACCTGAACCCACGCGGCGCGCGGGTCGTGGCGCTCAGCGTCCCCACCTCTCAGGAATGCAGCCAGTGGTACTTCCAGCGCTACGTGTCACACCTGCCCAGCGCGGGCGAGATCGTCCTCTTCGACCGCTCCTGGTACAACCGGGCCGGCGTCGAGCGGGTGATGGGCTACTGCACGCCGGGGGAGTACCTGAACTTCATGCGGGAAGCGCCGGAGTTCGAGCGGATGGTCGTCCACTCCGGCACCCGGCTGGTCAAGCTGTGGTTCTCGGTCTCGAAGGACGAGCAGGCGGCGCGGTTCGCGGCACGTTCGTTGGACCCTGTGAAGCAGTGGAAGCTGTCGGCGACCGACCTCGCCAGCCGCGACAAGTGGGAGGCGTACACAGCGGCCAAGGAGGCGATGTTCTTCCACACGGACACGGGGGACGCGCCATGGACAGTGGTGAAGTCCAACGACAAGAAGCGGGCGCGTCTGGAGGCAATGCGGGTCGTCCTGTCGCTGTTCGACTACCCCTCGAAGGACCACCGGCTGGTCAGCACGCCAGATCCGCTCATCGTCGGGCCCGCGGACCTGGTTCGTGACGACGACGACGGAGACCCTGCCCGTCACTTTCCGGAACTCGACGGGCGGGGCTGGCCCGCGGGGCCAAGGGGCGACTGAGGTCGAGCTGCCCGCGACACAGGGACCATCGGCCCTGCTCGGCGGAAGGTCACGAACTTAACGTCGAGGGATACCCCAGCAGCCTCCGAGATTGCGAGCTCGCCATGACCGCCAACGACAGTCCTGTCGAGGAACTCAGCGTCGAGCAGTGCTGGGCTCTACTGCAGGACGAGGAGTTTGGCCGCCTGGCCTATCGGCTGGTCGACGAGGTGCACCTTGTGCCGATCAACTACGCGGTCGACGGCGTCAGCCTCCTGTTCCGCACGGCGTCTGGCAACAAGCTCCTTGCGGCAGCGCTGGAGTCCGACGTTGCCTTCGAGATCGACTGGCACGACGACCTCGCCGCTTGGTCAGTCGTGGCGCGGGGTCGGCTGCGCCGGCTCGAAGAGGACGAGGCGCACCGCGCGGACGGACTCCCGCTCCACCCGTGGGTCGACACCGCGAAGTCCGACGTCATCGAGCTCGCCCCAGAGACCGTGACCGGTCGCCGGTTCCGGCTGCGGAGGCATAAGAACGACCACCAGACCTTGACCCGGCCCTGAGGAGGACGACGTGCTGCACATCGACCCGGTTGTCGTCGGTATCGCTCGGGGTGGCTCCGACGCGGCCGTCCGGTTCGCGGCCACGGAAGCCCTGCGCTCGGGCCGCCCGCTCGAGCTGGTGCACGTGACCCCGGGACTGGACGGCTGGGCCGACCAGCTCGGCCAGGACTCCCTGCGCCTGGCGGTCCGCCGGGCCCGTGGGGTCGGCGGCGAGGGTCTGGAGGTCCGATTCCGGACCGAGACCGGCGACACGCTCGAGAGGCTGACCGATCTGTCGTCCCGGGCCGAGCTGTTCGTTCTTGAAAGACGCCACCCCGTAGTTCTGCGCCAGCGGCTGAGCTCGTTCACGGAGCAGGTCGCAGATGCGGTCAACGTGCCAATCGTCTCGGTTCCGACCGACTGGATGTCCAACAGCCAGGGTGTGATCACAGTGGGGCTCGACCTCCGTCACCCCGATCAACGGGCGGTGCGCACGGCGATCCGTATCGCCCGGCTTCGGCGGGTCGTCCTCAGGGTCGCGGTCACCCCGGCCGACGGGCTGCCCCAGCCACGGCACTATGCCGAGACGCTGCTGGCCGAGCTCGGTGCGGACGCCGTTGACCTGGCTCTGGAGGTCAGCCAAGGTGACGCCGACACCACGCTCGTCTCACTCGCCCGCCGGTCCGACCTGCTCGTCCTGGGTCGTCACCACCCCGTTGCGCCGACCGGCTCGAGACTGGGCACCGTGTCGCGCTCCGCGCTTCGAGAGTCTGAGTGTCCCGTCTGGCTGACGGCGCCCGGCCACAACCACACGTCAGCGGAGGTGAACCGGGCTGGGCAGCTGGTCACCGAGGCGGTCGACCTTCGCGTCAATGCCGGCACGTGATGACCAACCTCACGGTCCCGCACCGACGTCATCCCGGAGTGGCGAGATACCTCGAGCGACGGGCGCGCAGCGTGCACGCCCGCGTCGCAGACGCGATCACCGCGTTCGCAGGTTCGATGGTCTTTGTCTACCTGCACGTCGCGGCCTTCGCGGCCTGGATGCTCTTGGCCGAGGGCAATCCGTGGCCGACCCTGACGCTTGTCGTCTCCCTCGAGGCGATCTTCCTGTCGACGTTCGTGCTCATCGGGCAGAACCGACAGGCCGCGGTCTCACGGGCAAAGGCCGACCACGACTTTGTCGAGCAGGAGCTGGAGCTCAAGGACAACACCGAGCTGACGCGCGAGATCCGCAGGCTGCTCGAGGAGCTTCAGCGCCAGGTGAAAAGTGTTCGGTAGCCGTCAGTCGGGCGCACCTGGCTCAGTGAGGCTCATCGATCGGCAGGCGACACGCCGTACCAGCGCCTGAACGAGGCCGGGTATGACAGCTCCATCTCGTCCAGCAGGGCTTCACGAAGTCGCACCAGCGCAAGGCGCGCGTCATCCGTCCGGGCCACCTGCAGGGCCTGCGAGCTCGACTTCCAACTCTCCCGCAGCACCTGCCAGGGCAGCCCGGAGATCAACAAGCGGAGTCGTTGGCTGGACGCCGAGGGATGTCGGGCCACCGACAAGACATGAGCAGCGCCGATCCGCGCGGCCCTCTTCGGTTCGCCGACCAGTACGGGGGGCGGTGTGCCGAGGTAGCCGCCCGGCCACCAGGTGAGCCACATGAGCGTCAGCCTGAGACGCCCGCGGCGGAAGCCTGCGGCACGACGGCAACGGGGCATACCGCACGATCCACCAGGGTGGAGCGCACGTGTCCGACCGGCGACTCGTAGGCGCCGAGGGCGTGGTGCTGACCCACGACGAGCAGGTGCATGTTCTCAGCCATGTCGAGAAGAGTGCGGGCGGGCCAGCCGTGGACGACGGTCTGCTGCACCGAGACGTCAGGGTAGTTCTCCGACAGACCGCTGGTCGCCTCGGCGAGCATGCGGCGCTCATGATCCAGGCCCTGCCCGGTCGCCCGAGTGGCACGTACGACGGTCAGAGGGAGGTGGTGCTGGGACGCGTAGCGATAGGCAAACACCAACGCGGCATGTGAGCGCGGACTCGCGTCGGTGCCGACGAGTACGCCGCGCTGGACCACGGTGGCCTTGCGGGACGGTACGACGACGACGGAGCAGGCCGCGTGACGAGAGGTCCGGGCCCCGAGTCGCCAGATCGGCACCAGGTGGGTGAGCCAGCTGCTGCGCGAGCCCACGACAAGCAGGTGTGCCGTCTTCGCGAGCTCGAGCAGCTCCAGCGCTGGGTCCTCGGCCACCACGAGGGTGCGGACGTCCAGCTCGGGGTGTGCCTCCCGTAGTCGATCAGCGACCGGGCGGACGATGTCCTCGCCCTGCTGGGCCATCTCCTGCAGCGGGCGCGAGGTCGCGGGGTCGTCGTACTGCAGCCACGTCGTGCCGACCGTGCCCAGTGACCCGGTGGCGTGCGCGAGGACGACGGGGCGTCCTTCGGCTACTGCCTGGGCGGCTGCCCAGTCGACGGTCTGCTGTGACGTCTTGCTGTCCACGCCGACGACGACAGCGTCGGCGACGGTCTCGCGTTCGGGGTGCGTGTTCATGTACCGACTGTCGAGGCGCGGGCAACGGCGAGGTACGGCCAGACGACTCGTCGCCTCGGGACCAATGGCCCTCACCCACACCCGCTCACGACTGACACCTTCATGTGGACACCACTCGCTGAGGAGATCGCCGTGAACGACACCGACCGAGAACTTGTCATCGTCTTGGGAGTGGGGCTCGCGGGCCACCTTTCCGCCGGCACCGTGGAGTTCGTCGCGGCCCAGGCGGCGAACCTCGACCTGGGCGTCGAGGTGGTGCATGTCGTGCCGGTGCACGTCGGCGACGAGAGCCGGTTCAGCCACGTGGGCATCACGTTCGATGCGCTGGTGGAAAGAGGGCAAGAGGCTCTCGACGCAGCGGTGCGGACCGTCCGCGATCGAGTCGGCTCCGCCCATCCGGTCAGCGGCACGCTACTTCGCGGTGGGGTGGTCCAGACCCTGGTGGAACGCTCCAAGCAAGCCCACCTGCTCGTGCTCCAGCGGAGCGAAGCATCCCGATGGGAGCGTTGGACCAGCGGATCGACCATCGCGTCAGTGGCGACCTCCGCTCATGCCCCGGTCGTGGCCGTGCCAGCGGCTTGGACTCCGCGCACGCCTGCCACACCCATCACTGTTGGGGTCGACGACGCTGATCGGTCCCGCGCCCAGCTGGGGGCCGCACTCGACTGGGCAGAGGCACATGACCTTCCTGTCCGCATTCTCCGGGCGACCTTCCGACCCTCCGTCTACGAGACACTGCTGCTGCCGGACGTCACTCATCACGACGTACTGGTGGCCGCAAGGGAAGCGGACGAGCGGGAGGTCGACCTACCTCAGGAACTTCGCGACCGGGTGGAGGTCACCTTCGAGGTGATGTTCGGCGGGGCCGTGGACGAGATCGTCTACTCGGGCTTCCACTCGTCCCTGATCGTGCTCGCGCGCCGTGATCCGCGCTTCCCGTTCGGCTCACACCTCGGTCCCGTCGTGCGCCACGTCCTGCGCGAAGCCGCCTGCCCGGTGATGGTCGTCGAGCCCTCCTACGCCGAGCTCGCAACCGAGTCCCTGGGTGGCGCCACCCGCACCGCTGAGCCGGCCCGGCTGGCCGGCTCGACCCGCTGAGGAACGTCCAACCCATGGTGACGCGGCGCTTGAACGCCCTGTCGGCGGCATTCCTTGCGGCCGAGGACGTGGACCCCGGGACGTCGATGGTGATCGGGTCGCTGGGCATCCTCGAAGGCCCGGCACCCACCGTCGATGAAGTGCGCGGCGTGATCGAGTCACGGTTGCATCTCGCACCCAGCTACACCCAACGGCCGCAGCAGAGCTGGTTCGGCCTGAGGGCGCCCGCCTGGGTCGACGACCCGGCGTTCAACATCGGCGACCACATCACGCGGCTGTCCCTGCCGACACCCGGCAGTCGGGAGCAGCTAGCCGACCTGATGGCGTGGGTCATGGGCGGGCGGATGGACCGCGGCCACCCCTTGTGGGACGTGGCCGTCGTCGACGGACTGGCCGGGGAACGTTGGGCCCTGATCTGCCGACTGCACCACGCACTTGCCGACGGCCTCTCCGGGACGGCTCTGATGGGGATGCTGTACGACGCCTCCCTGGAGACCGTGCCTCCGCCGCCGGCCGCGGACGCACACCCGCTGCTTCACCGAGCGGGCGAAGCGACCGCAGCCGTCGTGGGCGGCGTCACGCTGGGCGCCGCGCTCGCCCCGGTCCACGGGAAGGAGCTCAGCGGGCCACTGGGCGGGAGCCGGGGCTATGCCTGGTCACAGGTCAGCCTCTCCGGGTCGGTCCCCGCACGAAAGGCGCTCCGCGCGACCGTCAACGACCTGGCACTGGCCAGCGTCGCAGGTGGGTTCCGCGAGCTGCTGCTCGCCCGCGGACTGACCCCTGACTCAAGGTCGCTGCGTTCGCTCGTTCCGGTCTCCGCGTGGCGCTCGAGCGCCCTGGCCGGACCGGACAACCGGGTGACCCTGATGCTGGCCATGCTCCCCGTCGAGCTCGAGGGTCCGGTCGAGCGGGTGAGAGCCGTGCACGACCGGATCGCGGCGCTGCAACGGGGAGGGGAGCCGGCCGCCGGGGTCCAGCTCCAGTCTCTGGCCGCCTGGGCGCCGTACCCGCTCGTCAACCTGGCGACTCGGGTCGCGCTCAGCCTGCCGCAGCGACAGGTGAACGCGGTGACCACGAACGTCCCCGGGCCACGCCGTCCGCTGCACTGCCTCGGTCGACCAGTTCGTGACCTGCTGCCCTACGTGCCGATCGCGGACCGCGTCCGATTCGGGGTGGCGATGTTCAGCTACTGCGACGTCCTGACGTTCGGGGTCACCTCGGACCTCGACCACGCACCGGACGGAGGCGTCCTCGCCGATGCCACCGCGAGGGCGTGGAACGACGTGGTGGACGAATTCATCCCTGGGTGACCCACAGGGGTCAACGTGAAAGGGCGAACGTCCCCTCGCTGCGGTCTGAGGAGGGGACGTCAGATCCCTCCGGGCTATCTGATCAAGGCCCTTGGTCACAGGAAGTCGGACCCGGCGGCTCTGCCGTCGAGCCCAGCACAGCGGTTCCATGGGTCAAAAGGTCTACCCGCCCCGCTGGTGCACATCGAGCGGCCACGGGCGCCATTGAGGACACCCGCTCAAGTGCCTCGGCAGGCCGATGGAGGAGCTATGAACCACTTGGAAAAGACACTCCCGTCGCTCCCCGCCGAGGGCTACACGCGGACACTGACCGGTGTTGCTCTCGCGGCCGTGTTCGGCCTGACTCTGGGACTGTGGATGCCCCGTGGGCCGGTGACCGCAGTCCAAGGGCTAGCTGCACTCAGTGCCAGCCTTGGACTCGGATTCGTCGTCGGGGCTCTGATGCGGTCCCGGTGGGCGGCTCTGGTGACGCCCTTCGTGTTCGCGTTGGTGTTCGAGTTGGCGCGTCTGGGAGCCAGGGGGCCCACGGTGGATAGCGTTCGCCTGACCACCACCTACGGCGTGATGGCCTTTGTCGTCGGACGGGGCTTCCTGGCCCTCATGACGCTGGCGCCGATGTGTCTCGGCGCATTCATGGGCGCGGGAACTGCCCGGGCGGCTGGGGCGACGCCGGTGCAGCACGGGTGGTCGAGGTCGGCGCGATACGCGCGTCGGACGTTCACGTCCGCTCTCGTCCTTGCGTTCGTCGCCTTCGGAGTCCTCCTCGCGCGGCCCGCTCAGACCGACCCAATCCTCGGTCCCGACGGCAATGAGTTGCCGGGCAGCGTCGCGGAACTGACCAGCGTCGAGATCGACGGTCATGACCTCGGGCTGATGATCCGCGGCGAGGACGCCACCAATCCCGTGCTGCTGTTCCTCGCCGGTGGACCAGGTGGGAGCGAACTCGGCGCAATGCGTCGTCATGCCGAGGGACTCGAGGAGGACTTCGTCGTTGCCACCTTCGACCAGCGCGGCACAGGCAGCTCACACCACGAGCTGGAGCCGATCGATACCCTCACGCTGGACCGCGCCGTCGCGGACGTCATCGACGTCACGAACTATCTACGCGACCGGTTCGGTAAAGAGCGCATCTACCTCGTAGGCCAATCCTGGGGTTCGACCCTTGGCGTCCTCGCAGTCCAAACCGACCCGTCACTCTTCGAGGCGTTTGTCGGGACTGGCCAGATGGTCAGCCAACGCGAAACCGACCGGATCTTCTACGAGGACACACTGGCCTGGGCGACGCGCGAGGGGGATCAGGACCTGGTCGACCAGCTCATCGAGATCGGACCGCCACCGTACGACGACGTGACCGACTACGAGAAAGCCCTCTCCCACGAGCATGAGGTCTACCCGTACGACCACGGCGGGAACTCAGAAGGCGAAGGCGGGTTCTCCGAGAACCTCTTTGTCGAGGAGTACACGCTGCTGGAGCAAGTGCACAACCTGGGCGCGTTCCTCGATGTGTTCTCCGCTTTGTACCCGCAACTGCAGGACATCGACTTCCGGGACGACGCCGCCGAGCTCGACGTCCCGGTCTACCTGGTGCAAGGAAAGTACGAGGCCCGCGGCCGCGCAGAGCTGGCCGAGGAATGGTTCGAGATGCTCCAGGCACCGCACAAGGAGATCGTCGTGCTCGACACCTCCGGGCATCGTCCGATCTTCGAGCAGCCCGACGAGTTCCATGACGTGATGATCCACAACATTCTGACCGACAGTCGCATGCCGTCATGACGGGCGCCGTCGTCGTGCTTGGCAGCGAGACGTGGCGCTCGGCGACTCGTTCCCTCAGTGTCCGAGCGTGGCAACGAGCACGGCCTTGATGGTGTGCATCCGGTTCTCGGCTTGGTCGAAGACGATCGAGTGCCGCGACTCGAACACCTCGTCGGTCACCTCGAGAGCGTCCATACCCGGTCTTCTGGAACAGGTCCTCGCCGACCTTGGTGTGCCGGTCGTGGAAGCCGGGCAGGCAGTGCATGAACTTGACCTTGGGATTGCTGGTCGCCTTCACGACGTCCATGTTGACCTGGTACGGCTTGAGCAGCTGGATGCGCGCCTCCCACGTCTCGGCGGGCTCGCCCATCGACACCCAGACGTCCGTGTAGAGGAAGTCGACCCCCGCGACGCCGGCTTCGACGTCCTCGGTCTGGGTGATCCGGGCGCCGGTGATCTCGGCGATCTCCTGGGCCTTGGTCAGGACGTCGTCGTGGTTCCACAGCGATCGAGGGGCGACGATGCGCACGTCCATGCCCATCATGGCGCCGGCGACGAGAAGCGAGTTGCCGACGTTGTTGCGGGCGTCTCCGAGGTAGGCGAAGGCGATGTCCTCGTCGTGCTTCCCGGCGTGCTCGCGCATGGTGAGCATGTCGCAGAGCATCTGGGTCGGGTGCCACTCGTCGGTAAGCCCGTTCCACACCGGCACGCCGGCGTACGCCGCCAGCGTCTCGACGTTGGTCTGGGCGGAGCCGCGGTACTCGATCCCGTCGTACATCCGTCCCAGGACTCGGGCGGTGTCCTCCATCGACTCCTTGTGACCGATCTGCGACCCGGCGGGGTCGAGGTAGGTCACGCGGGCGCCCTGGTCGAACGCGGCGACCTCGAAGGCGCACCTCGTTCGGGTCGAGGTCTTCTCGAAGATGAGCGCGATGTTCTTGCCGCTCAGGCGCGGTTGCTCGGAGCCGGCGTACTTGGCCAGCTTGAGCTCGGCGGCGAGGTCGAGGAGGAACCTCCACTCCTTGGGGGTGAAGTCGATCTCCTTGACGAAGCTGCGGTTGCGGAGGTTGAAAGCCATGACTCTCAGATCCCTTCTCGTTCGATGGGGCAGGTCATGCAGCGAGGGCCACCCCGGCCGCGACCGAGCTCGTTGCCCTGGATGGTGATCACCTCGATGCCGTTCTTGCGGAGGTAGGTGTTGGTGGTGACGTTGCGCTCGTAGGCCACGACCACTCCGGGCCGCACGGCGAGCACGTTGCAGCCGTCGTCCCACTGCTCGCGCTCGGCGGCCTGGACGTCCTGGGTGGCGGTGAGCACGTTGATCGATCGAGATCCCGAGGGCCGCGGCGATGGCGTCGTGCATGCCCTCGGCGGGGTGCGGCGTCACCTTCAGCTCCTTGTCGGTGTCGCCCGGCTCGATCGTGTACGACGGCAGCATCCCGAGCCCGACGTACTTGGTGAACGTGTCCTCGTTGACCATGGTCATCACGGTGTCGAGGTGCATGAAGGCTCGCTTCTGGGGCATCGACAGGGCCACGATCTTGCTCGCGCTGCCGGCGTCGAAGAGTCGCCGGGCCAGCCGTTCCACGCCCTGGGGAGTGGTCCGCTCGCTCATTCCGACCAGCACCGCGCCACGACCGAGGACGAGGATGTCGCCGCCCTCGGTGGTAGCCGTTCCGCTCGCCGAGCCATCGGCCCAGATGCGGAAGGTCTCGTCGGCGAACGCTGGGTGCCACTTGTAGATCGCCTCGTAGTGGATGGTCTCGCGCATCCGGGCGCGCTTGCGCATGGAGTTGATCGACACACCGTCGAAGACCCAGGCCGACGTGTCGCGCGTGAACAGGTGGTTGGGCAGCGGCGGCAGCAACAGATCGTCCAGACCCAGGGCCTGGACGACCACGGATGCGGGCTCCGTCACCCTGCTCCAGGAGCTCCCGCTTGGTCATGCCACCGATGAGGTAGGTGGCGAGCTCGACGTCGTCGAGCTGGCTGAACACTCCGTGCAGGGCGTCGAGAGCCATCGGCCCGTAGACCCGCTCGTCGAAGGTCTGCTCCAGGACGTAGCTGGCGTGCTTCCGGGATGGCGACCGTCTCTGCGAGCAGCTCGTGCAGCAGGTGCACCTGCACGCCCTGGTCACGCAGGGCCTCCGCGAAGGCGTCGTGCTCCTGCTTGGCGTGCTTGACCCACAGCACGTCGTCGAACAGGTACTCGTCGTGATTGGTCGGCGTGAGTCTCTTCAGCTCGAGGTCGGGTCGATGCAGGATCGCCTGCCTCAGGCGGCCAACCTCGCGAGTCAACGTGCAGTGTCATCGTTCCTCTTTCTCAGGTGTGGGCTCCAGCCTCGCTGTTGTCTCCGGGTGGCGCAGAGGGCCGAAGGTCCCTTCGAGAGGTGTCGATGGGCACCTCACGCGGAGGTGCGCGACTGGTTGCGTTGGAGTCACCAGAACCGTCGTCAGCAGTAAGGAGGCCGTCATGGCCGCTCAATCCACAGCCACCCCGTCGAGGCGTCGTCAGGCCGCGGAGGGTGAGCAGTCCAAGACGCCGAGGTCCTTCCGGTTCCCCAGCGCCTTCACCGTCCTCTTCGGAGTGACGATCGCCGTCTGGCTACTCGCGTTCGTCGTACCGACCGGCAAGCTACGCCACCGATCCAGAGTCGGGCGCGCCGATCCCCGGCAGCTACGAGGGCACCGACAGCGCGCTCTCCTTCGGAGACCGGCTGATGGAGCTGTTCCTGGCCCCGATCAACGGCCTGTACGGCGTGATGAACCCCGACGGCTACATCGGGCCCTACGAGTCCGGCGAGCTCTACGGGGCGGCGGGCGTGTTCATGTTCGTCATCGCCATCGGTGTCTTCATCACGATGGCCATGAAGACCGGCGCCATTGACAACGGAGTCGCTCGGATCGCCACCCGCATGAGCGGACGCGGCACCGTCTTGATCGCCGTCCTCATGGTGCTGTTCTCGATCGGCGGCACGACCGAAGGTATGGCGGAGGAGACCCTGGGCTTCTACGCCCTGCTCATCCCATTGATGCTCGCACTCGGCTACGACCGTCTCGTGGCGGCCGCGACCATCCTGATCGGTGCCGGCATCGGCGTCCTCGCCTCGACGGTCAACCCGTTCGCCACCGGCGTCGCCTCGGACGCGGCCGGCATCTCCATCGGCGACGGCATCGGCTTCCGGTTCCTCATGTACCTCGTGCTGGTGCCGGTGGGCGTGTGGTGGGTCGTCCGCTACGCCCGCAAGGTGCACGCCGACCCGTCGTCCTCACGCGTCGCAGACGTCGAGGGTGACGACGAGCTCCGCGCGCACGGTCTCCGCGAGGCGGCACCTCTAACCGGCCGCGAGAAGTCCGTTCTCTCGATCGTCGGAGTCACCTTCGCGTTCATGATCTTCGCGATCGTCCCGTGGGCTCAGGTGGTCAACGGCCCAGACGCCGCCAGCTACGGCTGGCAGCTCGACTGGTACTTCCCGGAGCTCGCCGCGCTCTTCATCGTGATGGCTCTGGTCGTCGGGCTGATCGGCGGGCTGGGGGAGAAGGGACTGACCGACACCGTCGTGAAGGGCGCAGGTGACTTCATCGGCGTCGGTCTGATCATCGTGCTGGCGCGTGGCGTCACGGTGATCATGAACAACTCCGAGATCACCGGCACGATCCTCCACTCGATGGAAAACATCGTGAACGACACCTCCAACGGGGTCTTCGGTGCGGCGATGTTCCTGGTCAACATCCCGTTGGCCTTCCTGGTGCCGTCCACCTCGGGACACGCGGCCCTGGCTATGCCCATCCTCGCGCCGCTCGCGGACTTCGCCGGCGTCTCGCGGGCGATGGTCATCACCGCCTACCAGTCGGCATCCGGCATCGTGAACCTGATCACCCCGACCTCGGCTGTGGTGATGGGCGGTCTGGCGCTGGCCAAGGTCCGCTACGACCAGTACCTGAAGTTCGTACTGCCGCTGATCGGCATCCTGCTCGTGCTATGCACCGCCTTCGTGGCGATCGGGGCCGCTCTATAGATGCGGTGAGAGTGACGACGAGGTCCGGGTTTGACAGCCCGGACCTCGTGCCGTTCCCGCCTGCTTGGCGTTCGGCGGGGTGAGCCGGCGATGGCAGAGCCGCGGACCCAGGGAGGCGATGAGCGGACCAGGAACGCGCGTCCGACCGGGTGTTGGCGTTCGTCCATCCAGGTCCGAGTCGCCAAGTACCGCACTCTGCGGCTAGATCTCTGGTTTCGGAGTGGTGAGCGTCCCGTCGTTGGTCCAAGTACAGGTGAAGGCGTCTCCCTTGTGTCCCACCTTGATGACCATCGGCATCTTGCCCTCGCCGAGCAGTTCGTAGTCGGCCTCGAAGATCATGCAGCTGGCACTCCTGGGGTGCCCGCCGGTGGACTCCGTGACGCGGACTGCGATGGAGACGCTCTGGCCGATCAAGACCATGCTCGTGTCTGTGATCTCGTCCTCGTCCCCAGAGAAGCGCACCGTCCGAGTCGTGCCGTCCGCGTAGGTGAAGGTCGCCTTCCCGGAGACGTGGAAGCTGCTCACTTCCAGCCCGGCGTTCCATTGCCCGGCAGTCGAACTAGGGGTCGATCGGGTGGCGGTGCTGAGGTCGTCGGCAGTGCATCCGCTCAGCGCGAACGTGGCGCCGGTCAGGAGAGTCAACGCAGCGTGTCCGTTCATCCGACATGCTCCGATTCTCCTGGCGTTGGTCCTGCCAACGGCGAAGGTGCCCTTGACACCTCGAGTTGGTCAGGCTTTCCCGCGCACTGCTGACGAACTGGCGTGCTTCTCCATAGTGCACGCAACCAGGTCCGGGGAGGCGCCCACGGTTCCGGTCTCGGCGAACGCCGAACTCGCGCTCGCGAACCACGCTGCCCTCAGCCGAGAGCCGCAACTCGCATGGGTGCGCAGAGAAGCCGTGACGCTTCATCCGGGGTCAGCGGCGTCGATTGGTGATGCGGTTGAGCGCGTCGAGGTTCTTCTGGTCGGCTTCGGGGAGCGCGTGTAGGTACTTCTGGGTGGTTTGGATCTGGGCGTGGCCCATGCGTTCCATGACCGACTTGAGGTCGGATCCGCCCGCGAGGAGCCACGAGGCGTGGGCGTGACGCAGGTCGTGAATCCGGACGGCGAAGTCGATACGCGACAGCTCCACGGCCGGCTTCCAGATCCGGGTTCGGAAGGTGTTCCTGGAGATCGGCGTTCCCTCTCTCGTGGGGAAGAGCAATGCGTCGCGGTCGATCCCACTGGCAGCGATGTGTTGCGACGACCGCATCAAGCCACTGCTGCCTGACGCCGATCGTGCGGGGCTCGTTGTCCTTGGGGTAGGGCTTGACCACCATGCGTTCGCCGGTGGGAGAGTGCTTGTGGGAGACCTCGATGATCGTCTCCTCGACGGTTAGCGTCCGGCGAAGGAAGTCGATGTGCCGCGGCCGCAGCGCGATCAGCTCGCCCCAGCGCATGCCGGTCTCGATGAACGTCTCGACCATGAGGCGGTGCTGTGCGGGCACCGCGTCGATCAGGCGCTCGAACTCGTCGGCTGTCAGGGTCCGTGTCTTGCGGGCGATGACCTTCGGCAGCTCGGTGCCGTCGCAGGGGTTACGGACGATCAGTCCGTCGCGGACGGCTCGCTTGAAGATCGAGTGCAGGACGGTGTGGTACTTCTTCACCGACCTGGGCGAGAGGCCTTCCGCGGTCGCCTTCGTGACCCAGTCCTGAACCAGCGACGGGGAGATCTTCGCCATCGGCCGGGCGCCGAAGAACGGGTAGAAGTGCTTGTCGAGGTTCGACACGTACGCCGCCCGAGTCGTCGCCTCGATGTGCTTGCTCGGCAGCCAGTCGTTCTCCACGAACGCACGGAAGGTGACGTCGCCGAGCTTCGCGTCATGCCAGCTTCCAGCCAGCACCTTCTGCTCCTCGCGGTTGGCGGCACGCAACGCCTCCCTCCGGGACCGGAACGAGCCCGCCGAGCGCTTGCGCCCGTCCGGGTCGCGATACCGGCCGGTGTACGTAGTGCCGCGCGCACCGCGGCGCTCGGTGACCCATGCCATCGCGGAACCTCCCTGGCGGACTTGTGGGCAAATTGTGGGCAGACGTTGCCGGATCAGGATGGACCGGAACGGACGGTTCTGGAACCCATAAATGCCTCTGACCTGCGAGTTTACCGAAATTGCCGCTCGAGGGACACCCCAGCGAATAGGCCGAAAGTATTCCTCATAACCCAGAGGTCGCAGGTTCAAATCCTGCCCCCGCTACAAAGTGAAATTGCAGGTCAGAGCCGGGTTCGTGGGTTACCACGGGCCCGGTTCTGCTGTCGGATTGTCAGCATCGTGTCAGCGGACGCCGCGCCGACACCGGTCTGCGGGAGCTCTGTTGGCGAGCGTCAGCGCGCGATGGCGAAGGTCAGCGGAAGATTGGGCTCGATGACCTCTTTGCCGGTGACCCAGAGGTCAGCATGCACGCTTCCAGCGTTTTGCGGCCGACACGGGCCCGGGACGGTCTCGCGTCCAGCCGTCGGCCCTAGCGGCCAAGGATAAGGTGACACAGCGTCAGGCCGAACTGCACAACTGACGTTGCGTCCCCAGCCCGGTGATCTCGAGTTCCATGACGTCTCCGGAGCGAAGGAACACGTCGTCGCTTCGCCCTAGGGCCACGCCCGCCGGTGTGCCGGTGTTGACTACGTCGCCGGGGTAGAGCGTCATGAACTGGCTCAGGTACCACACAAGGTAGTCAATGCCGAAGATCATGTCGGCTGTGGATCCGTCCTGCTGAACGACGCCATTTACAGCCAGCCGCAGCGTGAGTTGTTGAGGATCTGCGACTTCGTCGGCGGTGACGAGCCAGGGTCCGAGGGGGTTGAAGGTCTCGCAGTTCTTGCCCTTGTCCCACTGCCCACCGCGCTCGAGCTGGAAGGCGCGCTCGGAAACGTCATTGCTGATCGCGTAGCCCGCGACGACCCGACGGGCATCGTCCGGTGATTCGAGGTAGCGCGCGGGTGCGCCGATGACGACTGCGAGCTCGATCTCCCAGTCGGTCTTCAACGATGCCCGCGGGATGAGGACGCCGTCGTTCGGCCCGACCACCGTGTCCGGCGCCTTCAGGAACACGATCGGCTCGGCTGGCGGTGTCGCTCCAGTCTCCCGAGCGTGGTCGGCGTAGTTCAGCCCAATGCAAACGATCTTGCCGATCGACGCCACCGGTGCACCGAACCGAGTCGGGTCGACCACTGGCATCGCGGTCACGTCGTGTGCCGACCAGTCCATCATCAATGTCTCCGGCTGGACATCATCGATCACGCTCGACACGTCGTGCCAGCGTTCGTCGGTTCCGAAGGCGACGGGTATCTCAGCGTTCGGGGCTCCGATGCGAGCAAGCCTCACGTCAACTCTCCTCGATAGGCGCGAGGTGTGACGCTCCCATCGAAGCGGCTGGGCATCGACAACCGCGTGCCGCTGGTCGGGACCCGATCCTTGTCGGGTCGCGGCGGGGCTCTGCATCGTGGGCGCATGTCTCACAACGCAGCTGGACCGGGAGTGCGGTTCGGGCCCATGGAACCGACGCGATGAGCGAGCCCTCTCTAGTGTCCGAGCTGGACACGACGGCCCCGCCCGACAGCGGCGCCGACGACCGCAGTGTGTGGCGCTACCTGATGGACACCGAGTTCCGGCAGCAGTACGTCGACGCGCTGGGACTGCGGACCCGCTTGGTTGAGGCCGGCCCGCCCGACGCGCCCCCGCTCGTCATGTTGCACGGCACAGGTGGGCATTGGGAGGCGTTCAGCGCGAATCTTCCGGTGCTTGCCAAGCATTTCCGATGCCTGGCCTTCGACATGCTCGGATGCGGGTTCACCGACAAGCCCGACCGCCCCTACGAGATCAAGGACTACGTCGACCACGCGCTGGCGGTGCTGGACGTCATGGGGGTCGAGCGGGCCAGCTTCATCGGCGTCTCCCTCGGCAGCTGGGTCGCCTGTCGCCTCGCCCTGGTCGCTCCCGAGCGAGTCGAGCGGATGATCCTCAACTCACCCTCGGGCCTGCTGCAGCTACCGAAGTCCGCAGCGGCGGCGGTCGACCAGCGCCGCAAGGTCTCGAGGCAGGAACAACCGTCCTGGACGGACATCCAAGCGATGCTCGAGCACCTCTTCTACGACCAGAGCTCCCTGGTCGACGACATCGTCGCCGTGCGACAGCGCGTGTACAGCCTTCCGAGCGCGCCGTTGGAGCGCACGTTGACGTTGTTCGATCCCGAGGTGCGGCAACGCAACTTGTTGACCGACGACGAGTGGGCGGCGATTGCCGCACCGACTCTGATCATCGCCCACGTGGACGCGCCGGACGACTACCTGCGTACCGGACTGGCGATCGGCGAGCTGATGCCGAACGCGACCGTGGCCGAGATGCGCCGGGTCAGTCACTGGCCGCAGTTCGAAAGTCCCGACGTCTTCAACGCGTTGGCCCTCGAATTTCTGTCGGAGACCTGACATGACCCTCTATGACGTCGGTGGCGTGCTCCGGGAACGACCGTTCAACGTCGGGCGGCTGGGCCATTTCGGCATCTACGCCGCCGATGCCGCCGAGATGACGCGGTTCTACAGCGACCTACTCGGGTTCCGGGTCACCGACCACTTGTTCCGTGAGGACGGGAGTGCGTTCGGCACGTTCCTCACCTATAACTCCGATCACCACGCGATGGTCTTGATCGACGCCGAGATCGGCAGGGCGCGCAGCGACAACTACGACCGCGGTGTCACGGTCAATCAGATCAGCTTCCAGGTCTCGACCCTGGCGGAGGTCATGGACGCCAACGCCATGCTCGTCGACGAGGGCGCGGCGGTCTGGCGGGTAGGTCGAGACGTACCGGGCAGCAACTGGGCTGTGTACTTCACCGACCCCGACGGGCACACCGTGGAGCTGTTCTACGGGATGGAGCAGGTCGGGTGGGACGGTCGCAGCAAGCCCTTGGCGGCGTTCAAGCAGTTCGGATCCACCGTGCAGCCCCCACTGCCTCAGCCGGCCGAGCTGGACGAGATCCGCTCCGTCGTTTCCTCCGGCGCGGACCTGGGTTCCGGGACCCAGTGGGACGACGTCCGGCCGGCGGCGTACGACGTTGGCGGGGTGCTTCTGCCTCGGCCGTTCAGAGTCGTCAACTCCGGGCCGATCAGCCTCTTCGTCGCTGATCTCGACACCTCCATCGCGTTCTACCGCGACAGGATGGGTCTCGCGGTCACGGAGGAGAGCGACTGTCTGGGCCACCGGGTGGTCCATCTGCGCACCGGCACGGAGCACCACACGATCACCCTGCTTCCGATCGAGCTGCGGCAGTCCCTCGGGCTCGATCCGCAAACGACGCTGATGGGGTACGGGCTGCAGGTCGGCTCATACCGGCAGCTGCGCGATGCGGCGGACTTCCTTGCGAAAGAGCGATGCACGATGGTCGAGCTGCCGCGTGAGGTGCACACGGGGATCGACTACGCCCTGCACGTCGTGGACCCCCAAGGACACTGCGTGCAGATCTACCACGAGATGGAACACGTGGGCTCGTCCGGCAGACCCTTGTCCGCCGCCGAACGCCGTCAGGTCACCACCGTCTGGCCGGACCAGCTCGATCGCACAACCGCCACCACTCCGAATCTCACCTTTCAGGGTCCACTCGGATGACCGCACGCCACGCTCGCTGAGCGACGTGACGATGCGGGCGGCCGGATCGTGGCTGGGCTGAGGAGCCACACATGACTGCTCTGCGCTACGCCACGCACCTCGGGTTCTCGGCGCCCACGAGCCGCCGTCAGTTTCTCGAGACTCTTGGTACGGATGACGCAGGAGCCCACGTTCGCTTCGCAGCCCAGGAAGGCATGGCCGGCGTGCTCTACCCCTGGGCGATCGACAGGTCCCCGGCCGAGCGGGAGACCGTGCGTCGAGCGCTCGCCGAGACCGGGCTGGCCTGCAGCTGTATCGCTGCGCTGCCGTTCGAGATGGCGGCTACCCCGATCTGGACGGAACGCTCCAGACACAGTCGCTCTGCACTCGCCGCGGCGATCGTCGCGAGTTCGAACGTCGCGGTGGCGCTGACCTCGACCGTGCTGGTGGCAGTCGTGGCCGCGGATCCCGATCGCGCGGACATTGCTGGACAGCACGACGATCTCGTTGCCAACCTGCAGGAGGTCGCTCCGATCGCTCAAGACCACGGACTTGTCCTCGGCGTCGAACCCATGGTGCGCATGCCGGGGTCGCTGCTGCGCACGACCCCTGCAGCCGTAGACGTCATCGTCGGAACGGGTCGGCCCAACGTAGGGCTGGTCTACGACACGACCCATGTATCGATGATGGACGGTGACGTGATGTCCGTGCTGGCGGAATGCTTCGAGCACATCGTGTCGCTGCAGCTGTCCGATGAACCGGGCCGTGTCGAGCCTGGCGCCGGCAGTCTCCCCCTGGTCGACGTCGCGGTCGAGGCCGCGCGACGTGGTTACACCGGGCTGGTCGATCTCGAGCACGGCTGGCTGCACCCGACGAAGGCAGGTGAGCAGGCGGGCCTGGCTCGGGTAAAGACCTTCGACGCGCAGGTCACACAAGCGTTGTCATCAGCGTGACCCACGCATGCCGTCGGGGAACTCCAGCAGCCCCAGCCCGGCGATCTCCGCCACGACATCGTCGGTCAGCGTCACGTCAACCGCGCGCATGTTCTCCGCCAGGTGCGCCGACGAGGACGTGCCGGGAATCGGGACCATCACAGGCGAACGGTGGAGAAGCCACGCCAGCGCCAGCTGAGACTCCGTGACATCGAGGTCACTGGTGATGGCGGCGAGCCGCGCGCGTGCCGAGGGCGACGTGAGCTTGAAACCGACCAGCGGCTCCCACGGGAAGAAGAGCGTTCCGTCGGTCTCGCAGACGCCCAGAATGGCGTTGTTGTCCGACGACGGGTCGCTCCAGTCCCGGGCGTTGTAGCGATTCTGGACGCTCGCGACCTGAACGTACTGACGTGCCTCGACGAACTGCGCCAAGGTCACCTCTGACAGCCCGATCAGTCGGATCTTCCCTGCCTCTTGGGCTTCGACCAGTACGCCGATCTGCTCGGCGAGCGGCACGTCGGGATCGACCCTGTGCAGCTGGTAGAGGTCGATCGAGTCGACCTTGAGACGTCTGAGGGACATCTCGATGCACTGCCTCAGGTAGTCGGGCCGCCCGCACACTCCCCAGCGACCGGTGCCCAGGCCCATTCCAGGGCCGGGGCGCAGCACGCCACCCTTCGTCGCTATCACGAGGTCGTCTGGATAGGGATGCAACGCCGAAGCGACCAGCTCCTCGGCAATGTATGGCCCGTACGCGTCCGCAGTGTCGATCAGCTGCACACCGAGGTCCCGCGCTCGTCGCAGCACATCGCGGGCAGCGTCCAGATCAGGTGGAGGTCCCCACGCTCCGGGCCCAAGCAGCTTCAGGGTGCCGAACCCGAGGCGCAGAGTCGGCTGTGCGCCGATCGTGACCGTGCTGCGCGAGGCCGTTTCCATTCGTTCCCCTCAGGACCTAGCTGTCGACCAGCGTTGGTGTTGCGCCGTCGGCGGTCTCAGACGCGGCATCTGGGTCGTGCCCTTCTCCGAAGAGCGCCCAGTGCTGTTCGAGAGACAGATCCGGCTGACGAATCGGGTCGAAGAGATGTTGTGCGTACTGGCCGCGCTCGTCGACGAGATAGGCCTGCATGTCTGACGACTCGCTCGCCCGGTCGAGTCCTTCATCTGTGAGAACGCCCTGGGCCAGGAGGGCGCGCTTCAGGACTTCGATCTCCGCCTTGGCGACGAACAGCTCGCCGCTGAGGGCCAGGACGGTCCCCATCAAACGGCTCACGGCCGGGTCCGAAAAATACTGATGGCGATGTGACACCTCAGCCTCCTCTGATATCCGTGTTCTGGATTGGATGTGGGGATCTCACGCGATCACTTCGTCGCGGTGATGAGCGACCACCCGTTGTAGTGCGCGCTCTCATTGATCCCTGTGGGTGCCGCTGCGCCGGCAGTGGCGGTGTCGAACCATTCGATGGTGATGTCCTTGTAGCCCGCGTCCTCCAGCTCGGCGACCATGTCCAGGCCGATGAACGAGCGCATGAACGGCTCCCGGTTGCGGGAGCAGCTACCCAGATAGAACATGTGGGTGAGGGAGCCACCGGGTTGCCGATAGAGATCGGCGATGACGAGCCTCCCGCCTGGTTCCAGGACGCGGTGCGCCGAGCGCAGGAAGTCGCGGGTCGCCCTCTGCGGGATCTCATGAAGGAGTGCGACTGAGGCCACCAGATCGAACTCGGCGTCTCGGAAGGTGGCCAGCTCCTCTGCACTGTCCTGGCGGAACTCGATCTCCAGCCCTGCCTCAAGAGCCCGCAGATGGGACAGCTTGAGTGCCGGCGCGCTGAGGTCACACCCGACAACCCGCGTGGCGGCCGTGTCGCTCTTGAACGGAAGCGCGGACAAGCCATATCCACACCCGACGTCCAAGACCCTTTTTGGCTGGTACCGCTCCTCGCAGGTCCGGGCCAGGTTGTGATAGCTGGTCCCGGCGCTGTCCTGCGTCGGATAGACTTGACCGCTGATGTTTGCAGCCATCTCATAGGCGAACGCGTCGTAGTCGTCGCTCCAGATGCCGCCGGGGTGCTGATGGAAGTCTGCTCTCGTGTAGTACGTGGGCTTCACGATGTCCGGGTTCAGCTGCAGCAGCTCCGGCGACCGGGAGGCAGCCGAGCCGAGCAGCTCGGCGAGTTGCGGAGCCTGCTTTGCGATCTCGGTGACGACTCCGTAGCGCCCGAGGTACTTGTACTGCTGGAGCTGGTGTTCCAGCCAGGCGAAGTACTGGTACGTCGTGTACTTCAGCGCGTCGCGCTCGAGATCATCAGGGGCGGCGGCATCGATCTCGGCTTGGGTCCGATCGGCTCGAATCTCCTTCAGAACCTGCTGGTACAGGTCCGATGACCAGAACTTGCGGATGCCGACCATGCACTGTTGGTAGGCATCTGTCTGCCTGTCGATGCTCGGACCCGCCTTGCCCGGCGCAAGTTTGGTCATGACGCTCACGGCTACTCCACTCGGTCGACTGTCGGCGGCTGTCCCGCTGCTGTGACGGTGTTCTGAACTCATCGAACCCCGAATGCCCTTTCCGCCCTCTTGTTGATCGCACGCTATGGCTGCAGTCGCCGACAGGGCAGCGTTCGTGTGCCAGCAGATGGCACCGATCCGCGGCTAGTTCACCTGGCGCTGGCGGCCCTCCCAATAGGGCGCGCGAAGCTTGAACTTCTGCAGCTTGCCGGTCGCGGTGCGCGCGAGCTCGCTCCGGAACTCGACCGAGGTCGGTGCCTTGTAGCCGGCGAGCCGCTCCTTGCACCACAGGATCAGCTCTTCTTCGGACGTGGCGCTGCCGTTCGCGAGGACGACGAGCGCCTTGACGGTCTCCCCCCACTTCTCGTCCGGTACGCCGATGATCGCGACTTCCGATACCGACGGGTGCGAGTAGAGGACGTCCTCGACCTCGGAGGAAGAGATGTTCTCGCCGCCGCTGATGATCACGTCCTTCTTGCGGTCCTTGATGGTCAGGTAGCCGTCGCTGATCACGCCACCGTCTCCGGTGTGGAACCAGCCGTCGACGATCGCCTTGGCGGTCTCATCCGGCTGGTCCCAATATCCAGCCATCACCACGTTGGAGCGGACGAGCACCTCTCCATCCGGGGTTGTCGAGAGCGACACCCCGAGCGCCGGCGCTCCGGCTCGCGCGAGCCTCTGGGCGCGATCCTCGGCGGGGAGGACGTCCCATTCCGACCGAGAGCGGTTCATAGTGACCAGGGGGGAACACTCCGTGAGTCCGTAGCCCTGCATGAACTCCCACCCGAGCTCCTGCTCGATCCGCATCACGCTCCGGGTAGCGGGCGGGGCGCCTCCCACGATGATGCGGACCTGACCGCGACCCGGGAGCTCACCTTCCCAGGTCGTCGCAGCCTCCAGGATCGACGCCAGTGCGGCCGGTGCCGCGCACATCAAGGTGACACCGTGTCGCTCGACGCGTCGAAGGATCTCGGTGCCGTCGACCTTTCGCAGGACGATCTGCGGGACTCCGAGGCTCGTGCTGACGAACGGGACGCCCCAGCCGTTGGCGTGGAACATCGGTAGCGTGTGGAGGTAGACGTCACGGTCGGTGATGCCCGCGTGCAGCCCGAAGGTGACCGCGTTGGTCCAGGCGTTGCGATGGGTGATCTGCACACCCTTGGGTCGCGCGGTCGTTCCGGAGGTGTAGTTGATGTACGCCGTCGCGTCCTCGTCAGGTGTCCAGGGCACTGACACCGAGCCTGCGGGCGCGTAGAGCTCGTCCCGACCCAGGACGAGCCGGTGCTCTGCGGTCACCGTCGCCAGGTCATCGTCGAGCTCAGGGTCGACGAGGAGCATCCGGGCGCCGGAGTGCTTGACGATGTAGTCGACCTCGTCCGGACGGAGCCGGAAGTTCACGGGCACGAGCACTCGACCGTGACCGGCAACGCCGTAGAACGAGGTCAACAGTCGTGCCGAGTTGTGCGACACGATGGCCACGCGGTCGCCAAAGCCGATACCGAGCTCGTCGAGCTTCGCGGCCTGGCGGCTGGCCAGCTCCTTCATCTCGGCGAAGGTCAGGTCCTCGAGGGGCGCTGCGGGCTGGTCGGGTTCGTCGACCAACCCGAGCCGATCGCCGTAGACCTGCGCGGCACGGTCGATGAAGTCAGAGACGGAGAAGGGCACGCGCACGAGGACTCCTGGAAGGTCACGAGGCGGAAGGGCCTCGAGGGATGACAGGCAGGGTGAGATGCGTCGGCCGCTTCCGGTCGTGGAAGACCTGCTGGTGCGCAACGCAGGTGGCACCCGTGGTGTCGTCGAAGTAGTGGCTTCCCGTGTTGGTATTCACATCCCACACGGGAAAGCAGCTCGACGAGATCTCCAGCCGGACCGAGTGCCCGGCACGGAACACGTAGCTCGTGGACGTCAGATCGACTTTCACGTGGTACGTCGCGCTCGCGTCGAGAGCGTCGCCTCCCAGCAGCAGCCGCGGGCGAACGAGGCCCTGACAGATGAAAACCGCCTCGCCCGTCGGGAACACGTCGACGAGCTTGGCGGTGAAGTCGGTGTCGATCGCCGCCGTCTGGGCCCACAGGTCGACCGAGACGGGACCGGTGACCTCGAGGTCCTGATCGAGCGGCTGCCCGGTGTAGGTGAGCACGTCGGGCCGTGCCTCGACCTCACGCTGGTCGTAGGGACCCGGACCGGGGAGGACGAGGCCAGGGATGACGGCGCCGCCCACGGCCGGGACCGGATCAGTTGGGTCGTAGTCGTAGCCGTCGGGCGCCTCGACGTCGGGCGTTGACGAGTCGAGCGTTCCGCCTGTGCCGGCCGCATCACCGTCGCTGTGGAGATAGAGACGGGTCCAGCTGGTCCGGGCCAGGGGCCACTCCCACTCGTCCCGCCAGACGTTGTCTCCGATGACGAAGAGCTTGATCGGCGCGTCTCGGTCGAGGCTGGAGTGGTCGTCGTGCAGCCAACGTCGGTGGAACGACTCGATGTCCGGGTGGTCGAACATCTCCAGCTCGGGTGATGCATCGACATGCCCGTCCCACTGAGCGCTCGACAGCCCGTGTGCCCACGGGCCCACGATCAGCCGTTGCGCGGCGCGGTCAGCGGGAGTCGCGGCTCGGCTGCTCCAGCGGGCGTACCGATCGATCGTGGCCTGGAGGAACTGATCGAACCAGCCGCTGATGTGCAGAGCGGGCAGGATCAGGTCGTCACGGTCAGCGGCCGAGACATCGGACCAGTAGGGGTGGCTGGCAGTGTGTGAGTCGACCCAGTCACGCCACCACGGCGCGTACGTCTGCATCGGCTCCAGGTCCCGCCCTGGTCGCATGGACATCAGCGGGATGAGCGCGTCGCGGAACTGGGTGGTGAACTCGCCCAGCCCCTCGTGCCAGCCGCTCTTTGCCGCCTGCTTGTACATCTCGTAGACGGCGTTGCCGGCATCAGTGTCGTCGACGTCCGCGTCCTCGGGGGATGGCTCGGTGGGCTCGGCGGCGGCCGCCTCGTTCTCGCTCGCCACCTGGAAGGCCCACCCGATGGCGCTGCCGAGCGAGAAGACACCGGGCGAAGCGTAGGGAAAGCCGTCGACGAAGCTGGCGCCGAAAGCCTGCGGCACGATGCACTTCAGTGCGGGATGCCCGGAGACCAGTGCGGCGGCCTGGACCGTCGCTTCGTAGGACTGTCCGTACATTCCGACCCTGCCGGTGCACCAGTCCTGTTCAACCAGCCAGTCGATGGAGTCGAAGCCGTCGGACACGTCGTCGCGAAACGGTTCGAACTCGCCTTCCGAGGAGAAGCGGCCTCGGACGTACTGCACCGCGAGCGCGTAGCCGCGTCGAGCGACGGCCTCGTTGGGTTCGTTGAAGGCGTCTGCCCCCATCCACTCCCACGGGTAGGGGGTCCGACGCAGCAGGGCCGGATGCGGACCACCCTCGGGCAGATAGAGCCGGGTGTGAAGGAGCACGCCGTCGCGCATGGGCACCTTCACGTCGCTGGTGCTGACCTTCATCCCGGCTCTCCGTTCCTCCATACGTGGGCGATGCCTGACACGCGCTCGGCTCAGACGAGCTTGTCGGCCACTTCGCCGATGACGCGGATGTGGTCGAGGTCGGCTGCGTCCCTGACCTGGAAGTACATCCGGGTGATGCCCAGGTCGACGAAGGGCTTGAGGCCCTCCCGCACCTGTTCCGGGCTGCCCACGAAGTGAGCGGTCTCGACGTGTGCCGAGCCGGCACCGATGACCGCGGAGCGACGGCTGATGTCTTCATCTGTGTTGCCGGCGCACACCAGCACCACGGCGCTGCGCCCGAGAGCCTCCGGGGGCCGGCCCTGTCGAGCGCACTCCTCGTCGACGCGTGCGAACTGCGCGGAAGTCTCCTCGACCGTCGCGAAGGGCACGTTGCACTCGTCCGCGTGCCTCACTGCGTCGACGAACGTCTGCTGTGCGTCGGTCAGAGCGAGGACGAGCCTGGGAAACTGCCGCGGGGACTCGCCCCCGAGGCCGGCGTTCTCGGCCGCCGTGTAGTAGTCGCCGGAGAAGCTGAACGGCGCTTCCTCCGTGGCGGACCAGATGCCCTTGAGCATGGCGATCTGTTCCTCGCGGCGCACGTACCGCTGCTCCTGGACGTCGGGCATGGAGAAGCCGAACGCATCCAGCTCTCGCTGGAACCAGCCCGCTCCTAGACCGAGCTCGACTCGCCCGCCGCTCATGGCGTCCACCTGGCCCATGACGACCGCAAGAGCTGATGGGTGCCGGAACGACGGGTTGCTCATGAGGACCGACAGCTGGACGCGACTGGTCTCGCGCGCAAGGCCGGCCATCGTGGTCCACGCGTCCGTCGGCCCTAGGGGTGCGACGGGACGCTCGTGTGGCAAGTAGTGATCCGAACGAGAGAGGATCGCGAAACCGGTGTCTTCGACAACTTCCGCGACCGCCGCGATCTCGTCGTAGCCTGCCCCTTCGGGCTCGATGTGAATGCCGAACTGCATGAGAAACCTTCCGTCGAGATGGACGCCCAGAGTCTTCGGCGGCGCCAGACAAAGCTCCACTGCCACGTGCCGTCCAGTGAGACTGCGGTCGTGGTGACCTGATCCCGGAAGCCGGCCAACGTGGTTCGCGAGACCTGCGGAGCGAACGGCGCAGGTGCAGGTTCCGCCCAACGGCACCAGATGCCTGTTGGTATGACGAGTCGCACCTCTACGGTCCAGCCACTGCAGCAGAAGCCCGCGTCTGGGCGGCTTGGCATGAGCACAGACGATGGGAGCCAGAGTCGTTCCGCACCACGGAGCTACTCCGAAACGAACGGATATCTCGGTGTCCGATGGCCAACCGACCTGTCGACGGACCCACAGGCCGTTCAGATCGAACGAGGAGATAGCCATGGTTGAGCAGATGTTCCCGCCCTTGCCGGCAGCCGACGCCTGGTCGCGGCGACGCCTCCTGGTGCGCGCCGGCCAGTTCGCCGCCATCGGGGCCTTGGGACCGACGCTACTGGCCGCGTGCGCGGGGTCAGATCCGAAGAGTGGGTCGGGCGCCAAGAACCTGGCCTCGTCGGGTGGAGGTAAGCCCGTACGAGGTGGCACCTTCACCGTGGGCATGGTCGGCGTCGGCGAGTTCGAGACGGTCAACCCCGCCACCGTGGGCGCCATCAGCGACATCGCCCGGACCTATGCGCTCTTCGACCGGTTCTTCGACGTCGGACCGGACATCAAGACGCTGGTCCCGGGACTGGCGCTCACAGCAACGCCCAACGACGACGCTACGGTCTGGACTCTTGACCTCCGCGACGGCGTCGTGTGGCACGACGGGAAGCCGTTCACGGCCGACGACGCTGTCTACTCCCTCCAGGCATTCGGAGCGCCCGACAACTACGGCAGCGGTCTCGTGGTCGACGTCATCGACTTCAAGAACATCCGGAAGGTCGGACCACTCACGATCGAGGTCCCCCTCCTCCACCCAGATGCCCTCTTCCCGGCACTTCTGACCGGCTACAACGCCGGCGTGATCCAGGCTGGAGCCACCGCCGAACAGCTCTCGAGCAAGCCGATCGGGACTGGGCCGTTCTCCTTCGACTCGTTCACGGCCGGGCGCCGGAGTGTCTTCCAGGCCAACAAGAACTACTGGCAGGAGGGGAAGCCCTACGTCGACACCTTGGTGATCGACTCCAGCTTCTCAGACGTGGTCGCACAAGTGAACGCTCTTCGCAGCGGTCAGATCAACGTCCTCCCGCAGTTGCCCTACGCACAGGCGGCGAGCGTGAAGACCGCCAACGGCGTGAAAGTCATCCAGTCGCCCGGAGTGGCCGCCCAGTACCTCAAGATGCGTGTCGACAAGGGGCCGTTGGTCGACCAGCGTGTCCGACGCGCCCTGCAACTCCTCACCGACAGGCAGGGCATGATCGATGGAGCCTTGAATGGCTTCGGCACGGTCGCGAACGACCTGATGGCCCCGGGCACCGAGTACTTCGCGAGCGACCTCAAGAAGGAGCGCGATGTCGACGAGGCGAAGTCTCTGCTGAAGGCGGCCGGCGCCGAGAACCTCGCCATCACCCTGACGACCAGCAATGCCTTCGCAGGCTCGCTGGAGTCCGCCACCCTCTTCGCCCAGCAGGCCAAGGCGGGCGGCGTCTCGGTCAAGGTCGACAACCTGAGCACGGCGGCGATCGCTGAGCAGTACTTCGACGCCCCCTTCGGCAACGCCTACTCTGTCGCTCTTCCTTCACTCGAGGCGGCCTACCGCAGCCTGATGGCGTCGAACGCAGTGTTCCCCGAGACAGGTTGGGGAACGCCTGAGAGGGATGCCGCCGTGGCCGCGGCTGTCGCGGCGACGGACACCACAAAGGCCGCCTCCCTTTGGAGCGATGTTCAGAACGACTGGGCCGACGGAGGGCCGTACATCGTGTGGGGCTTTGCCGACAACCTCGACGCTGTCAGCTCCCAGGTCCGGGGCCTCGCCGTGTCGAAGGCCGGCAACCTCAACAACTTCCGCTTCCAGGACGGTTGGCTCGTCGCTTAGTCCTGAGCCACCGAGCCAAGAGAGGCACCGAGATGGACGACACGAGCTTCGAGGGCACCAGTCGAAACGTGGAGACTCCCCACTTCCAGCTGCACTATCACGACGCTGGGCACGGGGTTCCGTTCATCCTGTTGCACGGTTCGGGACCTGGGGTCAGCGCGTGGTCCAACTTCCGGGGCAACCTCTCGGCGCTCTCCGAGCACTTCCGAACGATCCTGCTGGACATGCCGGGCTTCGGTCGAAGCGCCATGCCACCCCTGGACCGGCTCTACCCGAAGATCGCGGCCGATGCCACGGTGGAGCTGATGGATGCACTCGGCATCGAGCGCGCCCACGTGCTGGGGAACTCGATGGGCGGGTACGCCGCCGCCGAGTTCGCCCTGACCTATCCGGACCGCCTCGATCGCCTCGTCCTCATGGGTCCGGCGGGCCTCGCGGTCAACACCTTCAACCCGACTGACACCGAGGGAAGCCACCGTCTCAGTGACTTCCTCGAGGTGCCTACCCGGGAGAACATGGTGGCCTGGGTCGAGACCATGGTGTCGGACATGGCGGTCATCGACGACCAGCTCGTCGATGAGCGCATGGACAGCGCGCTCGCAGACGGGGTGCTGAGCAACACCGTCGCCATCTTCGAGACCTTTGCCAAGTTCCCGACCGAGACAGCTCCGTGGACGCGAGCGCATCGCATCGCCAACCAGACACTCATCACCTGGGGCCGTGACGACAACATGCTCCGTCTCGAGGGCGCGTTCGTGTCGTTCGCCCAGATGCCCAATGCCGAGCTGCACATCTTCTCGCGGTGTGGCCACTGGGCCCAGGTGGAACGCAAGGTCGAGTTCGAGCGCCTCGTCATCGAGTTTCTCACCCGTGAGCCGGCCGCCGGACTGTTGCTACATGGCTGAGCCCGCTCGTCTCGCCGACCACGCTGACCTCGACCTCTGCCATCCGTCAGTCGAGAGCCAGGATGCGGGCGACACGGAGATCGAGGCGATCAAGCAGCTCAAAGCTCGCTACATGGCCTGCCTCAACGAAAAGGACTGGGTTGGCCTCGTCGGAGTCCTTGCTAGGGACGCATCAGTCTCCTACGAGGACGGCCTGACCAACCACCGGGGCCGCAACGCGATCATCGGCTACCTGCGCGACAGTCTGGGGTTGCTGAACGCCGTGCACACGGCCACCAACGGTCTGATCACCCTTTGCGATGCTACGTCCGCCGAGGGGACCTGGGACCTCCACTACGACTGGCACGACCCGTGGGACAACACCCACCTCCAGGGTTCTGCGGTCTACATCGATCGGTACGTCAAGGTGGACGGCGTCTGGCTGATCAAGTTCACGGGCTTCACCAGCTCAGCCATGTGAGCGTGTACAACTCCATCGGTCACGGCAGAAGGTCACAATCAGGAGCGCAGCATGAAGTTCACGTTCGAAAAGGATGTCCGGGTTCCCATGAGTGACGGGACGCGGCTGGCAATGGATGTCTGGCTGCCAGATGGGCAAGGCCCTTTCCCGGTCCTGCTCGGACGCCATCCTTACGGCAAGTTCTACCAAGGCAACTACGCCGAGCCCGAACCAGACCACCTCGAGCTCTTGGCAGCCGGGTATGCCTACGTCCTGCAGGACTGCCGGGGAGCCGGCGAGTCCGAGGGGAAGTTCGTCCCCTTCGCGGACGAAGGTCGCGACGGATCTGACACCATCCGTTGGCTCACGGAACAGGACTGGTGCGACGGCTCCGTCGTGATGGTCGGCGGATCGTACGGCGCCTACGCCCAGTGGGCAGCGGCGTCTGCCCACAGCCCAGGGCTGCGCGCGATCACTCCCTTGATGGGCGGCGGTGACTTCCACCGATCGCCGTGGTATTCGCCCGGGGGTGCCTTGTCACTCGATTCATTCGTTCACTGGTCCGCACTCATGGCCATGGGTGAGAGCGCGCGCGTCGCGCCCCAGACGACTATCGCACCCGACGATGACCCCGGCGTGGACGATGTGACGGCGCTCGCCATCCTCATGGGCGACTCCGCTGCACTTGTCCGGATGACTCCGGTCGCCGACAAGCCCCTGGTCTACAAGCACCTCCCCTGGGCCGCCGAGGTCGTCAATCGTCCCGACTACGACTCCTTCTGGGAGGGGCTGGCGGTGGACAAGTTCGAGTCCATCGACCTGCCGGCCATGCATGTTGGCGGGTGGTACGACTTCTTTCTCGGAGAGGTGCTTCGCTCCTACGTGGGCATGCGTGAGCGTGGTGCCGGCGATGCCGCGCGGTCGGGTCAGCGACTCATCGTCGGCCCGTGGACGCACAGCTCATACGACGGGATGTACGCCGACCGGCGGTTCGGACCCGCCGCCGGATACGCCAGCGCGGGGGTGAACCAGACTCGGCTGAAGTTCCTCGATCGCTGGGTTCGAGGCCAGGAGGACGCTCTTGCCGACGAAGCCCCGGTCCGCCTCTTCGTGATGGGCCTTGACGAATGGCGTGAGGAGCAAGACTGGCCGCTGCCCGACACGGAGTACACCGACTACTTCCTGGGCGGTTCGGGATCAGCCAACACGGTCGAAGGACTGGGACTGCTCTCGACCGAAGCCTCAGGGTCGTCGACGACGGACACCTACCTCTACGACCCGCGCCGGCCGGTGAAGACGGTCGGCGGCGCACTGATGCCCTTCTCGGCCCAGACCGGGCACGACGGCACGAACGGTCCGGCCGACCAGAAGGACGTGGAGTGCCGTGATGACGTCTTGGTATTCACGACACCCGTTCTCGACGAGGCAGTCGAGGCAACGGGACCGGTGACACTCACCTTGCATGTGTCGTCCTCGGCCGTGGACACCGACTTCACGGGGAAGCTCGTTGACGTCTTCCCCGACGGCAGGGCAGTCATGCTCTGCGAGGGGATCCAACGGATGCGCTATCGCAACGGGGTCAGCGCTCCGGAGCTGATGGAACCGGGCGAGGTCTACGAGATCGTCCTCGACCTGGCAGCAACGTCAAACGTCTTCCTGCCCGGTCATCGGATCCGACTGGAGGTCTCGTCGAGCAACTTCCCGCGCTATGACCGCAACTCGAACACCGGCGGGGTGATCAGCGCCGAGCGGGAGGACCAGATGGTCCCGGCACTCAACCACGTCATGCGTGGAGGCGCCCACCCGAGCCGGTTGACGCTTCCCCTCATCCGGCGTACACCCGAAGGGGCATGAGCCGAGGACGACGATGAGTCGGAAGGTCTGGATCGAATGCGCGCTCAACGGCGCTTGGACCAAGGCGGTTCAGCCCGGCATTCCGGTGAGCGTCGAGGAGACGATTCGGGATGGCGTGGCCGCTGCCCGCGCCGGGGCGGCCATCGTCCATCTGCATGCCTATGACGAGAAGTCGGGTGTTCAGAACGATGATCCTGCGACGTACGCCGAGATCATCCGGGGCATCAAGGCAGAGGTCGACGTAATCGTCTATCCGACGATCTCGAGCGCAAGACAGCCGGGGTCAGAGGTGGGTGTGATCGGCGCCCACCGCTACGAGCCCGCTGCCTATCTGGGGGAGCTCGGACTCCTGGAGTGGGCGATCGTCGATCCAGGCTCGGTGAACCTCTCGACGCTGGACGGGCTGGCGTCCGATCAACCTGGCATGGTGTATATGAACGTCGAGAGCGACATCCGCACTGGCTTCGCCGCAGCCGAGACACATGGCGCGCACCCGGCGATGGCCTTGTACGAGCCGGGCTTCATCAGGATGGCAGCCGGGTTGATGCCGCGGTATCCAGCGCTGCGCCAAGCGATATATCGGTTCATGTTCTCCGAGCAGTACACATTCGGCTTCCCAGTGGCGCGCTACGGCCTCGACGCCTACCTTGCCCAACTGGCTCGGGTGGCGCCCAGGGCTCCGTGGATGGTCGCAACGCTCGGCGGCGACATCACGCCGCTGATCGCCGATGTCGTTGCACTCGGGGGTCACGTGCGCGTCGGGCTGGAGGATGCACTGTTCGGGTGCGAGAAGACCAATCGCGAGTTGGTCATCGACGCTGTCGCGGCGATCACCGCGGCCGGCGGTGATATCGCGACAGCAGACGACGTGCGCAACGAACTCGCAGCCAGCTAGAGGCGGCAGAGACTGACGTCCTCGACGTCGATCATGGCGTCGAGCCCCCGGCTGATGGTCCGAGCCCGCGGTCCATCAGCCCGGATCGTCGCGGCAAACTCTCCTCGTACGTCCACGTCGCCGATCCGGAACTCCAGGTCCAACAGGGGGACCCCTCGTCTGTGCACGAGGGCCACGATGCGGAGGGCGACAGCGCGATCGCTGGTCGCGGGCAGATACCCGTGAAGGCGGTAGTCCGAGGGCGCGTGATCGTTGGGGTGTTCCACGACCAGGGCTCCTTCGACGTTGTGACCAGTCACCATCTGGCCTCTCGCGAGACTCGATGAGTTCCGTTCCCCGTCACAACCAAGGGGTGCCGCTCAGCGAGACCGATCCCCGGTGCCGGTGGATGGTCCTTGGACGTGGATGGGCAGGAGCTGGCGGATCTAGCGTCGCCTCGGTCGCGACATCAGTGGCGTCCGCCCAAGCCTCGAAAGGTGACACCCATGACAGTGGTTCCGATGACTCCGGTGCTCGACGTCTCGTCCGTGGAGCTGGAGGACTCCGGCCGGCTCCCCGAAGCTCTTTCTGAGGGCATGGACACCCACTCGAAGGTCCTGTGGACATCGGACGGCATCGAGGCCGGCGTATGGTCCTGCACCCCCGGCGACTCCCGCTGGACACTCGATACCCACGAGTTCATCTACGTGGCCGCGGGTCAGATGACCGTCACTCGCGACGGCGGAGAGCCGGTGGAGGTCGGCACGGGGGACTGCGCCTTCTTCGAGCGGGGCTGGCAGGGCACCTGGCTCATCCACGAGACCATCCTCAAGTCGTACGTCGTCTTCTGACGTCATGACGAAGCGAGCGGCCTCGACCGGCACCGGACCTGAGCCGGACGCGTCGTACGACGTCGTGGTCGTCGGCTCGGGTGCCGGCGGGATGGTGGCCGCTCTGGTCGCCCACCACCACGGCCTGCGCGTCGTCGTCATAGAGAAGGCCGACCACTACGGCGGATCGACGGCACTCTCCGGGGGCAACGTCTGGATCCCCAACAACCCCGTCAACGTGCGGGCGGGGGTCCAGGACTCCCTCGACGACGCTCGCGCCTACCTGGACGCGATCGTGGGAGACAGCTCATCCGCGACGCGACGAGAGGCCTTCCTTCGGGCGGGGCCCGAGACCATCGCCTTCCTCGAGAAGCACACGCGCTGGGTCCGCTTCCAGCGCGTGCCCGGCTACTCGGACTACCACCCGGAGCAGCCCGGAGGGCGCCCAGGCGGCCGCTCGATCGAGCCCGTACCGGTTGATGCCCGCGAGCTCGGGCAGGAGGGCGTCCACCTCAACCGGGAAGACGTGCTGACCCCTCCGGGCGGACTGTGGATCACGACCGCGGAGTACCGCGACCTGATGCTGATCACGCGAACCTGGCGCGGCAAGAGACAGGCCGTGCGGATCGCGCTCCGCAGCTGGCTCGGTCGTCTGCGTGGCCGCCGCATGCTGGCTCTCGGCGCCGCCGCCACGGCTCGACTGCGGCTCGCCATGATGGACGCCGAGATTCCGCTCCTGCTGGAGACGCCCCTGCGCGACCTGCTGGTCGACGACGGGCGGGTCGTCGGTGTCGAGATCGAGCGCGACGGGGTCGTCTCGCAGCTCCGCGCACGCCGAGGCGTGATCCTGGCGTCGGGAGGATTCGAGCACAACGCCTCCATGCGAGACCAGTACCAACAGGCACCCATCACCACGGCGTGGACGTCGGGGGCATCCGGCAATACCGGTGACGGCATCAACGTCGCCGTCACACACGGTGCGGGCATCTCGCTCATGGAACGCGCTTGGTGGGGACCCTCCGTGCTCACCAGCGACGGCGCTTTCTTCATCCTCTCCGAGAGGGGGCTTCCGGGTTCGCTGATGGTCAATGCTGCTGCGGCCCGCTTCGTGAACGAGTCGGCGCCGTACGTCACGGCCGTCGACGCCATGTACGACGGGGAGCGCTCGGGAGTACGCCACATCCCGGCGTACTTGATCTTCGACCAGACCTTCCGCAACCGCTACGCGATGATCGCGACACCACCTCGACGCCGGCTGCCCAAGAGCTGGGTGGACGACGGCACCGTCGTCATCGCCCCCACTCTTGCCGAGCTGGCCGAGAAGCTCGGCCTCGACCCTGACGCCTTGTCGACAACCGTCGACCGCTTCAACGACTTCGCCCGATCCGGGACGGACTCGGACTTCCACCGAGGCGACAGCGCGTACGACCACTACTACGGCGACCCCTCCAACTCACCGAACCCGAACCTGGGGGTCGTGGGTCGCGCCCCGTTCTACGCGTTCCGCGTCGTCCCGGGCGATCTCGGGACCAACGGCGGCATCGACTGCGACGAGCTGGCCCGCGTGCTGCGGCCCGACGGCTCGCCCATCGACGGTCTCTACGCGACGGGTAACTGCACAGCTGCCGTCATGGGCACGAGCTACGCCGGCCCCGGCGCCACCATCGGACCCGCGATGACATTCGGATATGTGGCGGCCAGCCAGCTCGCCGGTGCGGAGCGATCCGCGGTGCACCGGCCGCACGCGACGCCGTGAGCTCACCGCGACATCTCACGGCGACAACTGAGGAGCACTCGCGACTCTTCTCGTCGTCCTTCGTGGCGGTCCTGGTCGGCGCCACGCTCTACTTCCTGAACGTGGGCATCGTCGTGCCCCTGCTGCCGATCTTTGCGGTGTCCAGCCTGCATGCGAACAACCTCCTCGTCGGGTTGGCCGTGGGCGCCCCAGCCTTGGCGGCACTGGTCGCCCGGCCGTTCTCGGGCGGACTCGGCAATGTGATCGGACGCCGCCGCCTCATGATCGGTGGCGCCCTCCTCGCGGGACTCTCCACGCTGGCGTACGGCCTCTCCGACCACATGGCCGTGCTCATCGGACTGAGGCTCCTGACCGGCGCGGGTGAAGGAGCGTTCTTCACCGGGGCCCTCACGCTCGTCGCCGACCTGGCCGCCCCCGCGCGGCGCGGCGCAGCCATCTCTCTTCTCTCGGTGACGGTCTTTCTCGGGGCGGGCATCGGGCCGATCATCGGCGTTCCGGTGGCGGACCACCTCGGAAGCACCACCACGTTCGCGGTCGCTGGACTCGTAGGGATCATGGCGGCCGTCGTGTGCTCGCGAACCGGGAACCCGGACACCTCGCTGTACGCCGGAGTCAGGCAAGCCAGGTTGAACTCGAAGGCCTTCGCGCCGGGAGCTGCGATGGCGCTCAGCAACATGGGGATGGCTGGCTTCTTCGCCTTCGTACCGTTGTACGCGCTGGACGTGCGCACACCGGTCCAGCTCGTCTTCCTCGTGTACGCGGTTGTCGTCCTGGGGATCCGCCTGTGCGGCGCGTCGATCCCCGACCGGCTCGGTCCTGCGCGCTGCGGGGTCGCCGCGAGCGTCCTCGACGCCGCAGGCCTTCTCATCGTGGCCGCCAGCGGCACCCGAGTCGGCCTGCTCGCGGGCGTCGCGGTCTTTGCGGTGGGAACCGCCCTTCTCTACCCAGCCCTGCTCTCGCTGGCCCTGACCGCGGGCACGCCGGCAGAACGGTCGTCGATCGTCGGGACGTTCACGATGTCGTTCGACGTCGGGACCATCCTGGGCGCCGTCCTCCTCGGTGGGATCGCTCAGCTGCTCGGGCTGCGAGCCAGCTTCGCCATCGCCGGCGCCTGTGCCGCGCTCGGTCTCGTGGTCCTCCTGAGGCTGCTCAAGACACTGCCGAGAACGTCGGTCTCATTGAGCGGCACCTAGCCCGAGGAGGGCAGCGCGGGACCCCGCCACGATGGTGTCTGGGTGGTCTCGGAGCACCTATGCGGGAGCCGTCACAAGCCAGAGCCGAAGGAGGCGTCATGGAAGCAGACGCGCGATGGACCGCGGATCAGCTCGAGATCCACAACGTCCTGGCTCGTTTGTCCCACCTCGCCGACGTCGGCGATCTCGACGAGTACGTCGCTCTGTTCACCGAGGACGGCTCGTGGGAGCCCCCGCCTGGCAGCGAGCCGCCAGTCCGTGCGCTTCATGGCCGCGCCGAACTCCTGGCCGGCGCCCGTGAGAGACGTGCCGCAGGTCTGTCCGGGCCTGGAACCTTCTCGCGCCACGTCGTCACGAACATTGCGCTCACCCGCACCGGTGCAGACACCGCGACCGCGCACTCGTACTGGCACTTCTACGAAAAGACCAACCAGCTCCACGTGCCAGGGGGCATGGGCACCTACGACGACGAGTTCCGCCGCACCCCGGAGGGGTGGAGGCTCGCGAAGCGCGCCAGCGGCCTGGGCTAGGCGCGACCCTCCGGGGCCGGTTCCACCGAACGGCACCCAAACGTGGCGCCCGATCCCGCCGAAGTTCAACACTTCCAGCGACTGAGGAGAGGTACATGGAGGCGGAAAGCATCAGCTGGGATGGCGAGTACGACGTCGTCGTGGTCGGTTCGGGAGCCGGCGCCCTGGTGGCCGCACTCACGGCCGCCAAGCGAGGGCTCTCCGTGGCGGTGATCGAGAAGACCGACCTGTACGGCGGCACCACGGCCTACTCCGGTGGAGGCATCTGGTTCCCGAACAACCACGTCGAGCTCGAGGCCGGCGTCGCAGACAGCCAGGACCTCGCCCGTGACTACCTCACCGGCCTGATGGGTGTGGGCGACAACCCGCTCATGGACGCCTACCTCGACGCGGGTCCGAAGGTCGTTGCCGAGCTTGCGGCCGATCCGGAGCTCGAGTTCTGGTGGATGCCCTTCCCGGACTACTTCGACACCGAGGGCAGCCTTCCTCGTGGACGTGCGATCTTCCCCGAGGAGCAGGCCGCCTCCGCGGTCGAGGAGCACGTGGCTTCTGTGCGGGAGCCGCTGTGGCCCCCGACCGACCCCCTGATCTGGGGCCATGCGCTGGTCGCCCGGCTCCTCAAGGCTCTTGCCGCAACGGATGCGGAGGTCCACCGGGGCCTGGGGCTCGAGGAGCTGATCAAGGACAACGGCAGGGTCGTCGGTCTCCGCGCTACCTCGGCGGATGGTGACCGCTTCCTCCGAGCGACCCTGGGCGTACTGCTCGCCTGTGGGGGCTTCGACCGGAGCCGCGAGATGCGCCTGGAGTACCAGCCGCCACTGACCGGGGAGTGGAGCCTCGGCGCACCGGGCAACACCGGGGACGGCATCCGTGCGGGCCTCGCGATCGGTGCCGCTGTCGACCTCATGGACCAGTCGTGGTGGTCACCCGGCCTGCTCGGCCCCAGCGGCGGGGCGTCGTTCCTGCAGGGTCTCCATGGCGGGGTGATCGTCAACGGCGCCGGCGTCCGCTACGCCAACGAGTGCCTGCCCTACGACCGCTTCGGACGCGAGATGCTCAAGGGCCAGACGACCGGTGTCGAGCACCTGACGTCGCATGTCGTCTTCGACCAGGAGCTGCTGGACACCTACGGAGTACCGGGGGCACCGGACGCTCTGTACCCCGGGGTGGATCTTGATCCCTGGTTCGACGGCGGCTACCTGACGAAGGCGGACACCCTGGAGGAGCTCGCGTCCGCGATCGGCGTACCCAGTGCCGCGCTCGTCGAGACGGTGACGCGGTTCAACTCGTTCGCCAAGGTAGGAGCGGACCCGGAGTTCGGTCGGGGAGTGGATCCGTACGACCTGTTCTTCGTGGCTCCCGTCGAAGGCATCAACGGGACCTTGAAGCAGCTCCGCACCGGCCCTTACTACGCGGCGAGAGTCGTCCTTAGCGACCTCGGCACCAAGGGCGGCCTGGTCTGTGACGAGGCCGCCCGAGTCAAGGACGTGGCGGGTCGGGTTATCCCGGGTCTCTACGCGACCGGCAACACCATGGCCGCATGGTCGGGGGAGTTCTACTTCGGCCCGGGGGTTCCGATCGGCTCTTCGGTGGCCTTCGCCTACCTCGCCGTGCTCGACATGGCTCGCGCTCAGGATGCGGCCCTCGTCTCCACGACTCAGACAGCTGACATCAACTAAGGAGCCTCCATGCCTGTGCGACAGCTTGGCTACATCCACTGGTCGACCAACAAGTTCGAGGAGTGGCGGACCTTCGCCACCGACGTCTTCGGCTTCATGCCGGTCGACGGTGCTGACCCGAACTCGATGTATTACCGCACCGATGACCGCCCGTATCGCCTGGTGATCAGCCCCGCCGATGAGCCGACCTTGACGGCGATCGGCTTCGAGGTGGCCGATGACCTCGAGCTCGCGGAGCTCTCCTCGACGCTGGAGGCCAATGGCTACCCGGTGACCCAGGGTTCGGCCGAGCTGGCCCTCGAGAAGAAGGTCAGTGGGTTCGCCAGTTTCACGGACCCCTCCGGCGTCCCGATCGAGCTGTTCTACGGACCGATCCTTGACCACGTACCGGTGGTCACCCCTCTCGTCTCCGGCTTCGTGACCGGTGACATGGGAATGGGGCACGTGGTGATCGGGTCCAAGGACATCGCCGAGTCCCAGCACCTGTATCGAGAGCTGCTCGGCTTCCATCGCCGCAACACCATGCAGGTCGACCTGGGCGAAGGAACGATCGTGCCGATGTACTTCTTCGGCTGCAACCCGCGGCATCACACGCTCGGCCTCTGGGGAGACGAGATCCCCGGCCACATGGCCCACTTCATGGTCGAGGGCCGCACCATCGACGACGTGGGGCGGGCGCTCGATCGCTGTGCCGACAACGACGTGGAGATGCAGTGGGGTCTCGGTCGGCACACCAACGACCACATGATCTCCTTCTACTGCTGCACGCCCGACGGTGCCGCCGCGGAGTTCGGGTGGTCCGGGATCCGCATCGAAGATCCGTCACAGGAAACGACGTACGAGATCACGGCGCCGAGCTTCTGGGGCCACCGACCTCCGGTGGAGTACCCCGACGCTCCCGCTGTGATGACGGCCTGACGGCTCATGGGCGCGAACAACGACCGCGTGGTCGTCGTGACCGGAGCAAGCCGTGGTGCCGGGAAAGGGATAGCTCTCGCCCTGGCTGCCGGCTCGACCGTGTACGTCACCGGCCGCACAGTGGAGGGTGGAACCAGCGAGGACGGCCTTCCAGGAAGCGTGACTGCCACCGCCGAGGAGATCAACGCGCGTGGCGGCACCGGGATCCCTGTCCAGTGTGACCATCGGGACGACGATCAGGTCCGCGAGCTCTTCGAACGAGTCCGCAAGGACCACGGTCGAGTCGACATCCTGGTCAACAATGCCTTCGCGTTGAGGGACAACAAGCCCGACCTCGCCGGCTTCTGGGAGCAGGACCTTGACCAGGTGGGGGTGCTCGACGTCGGCCTCCGGTCTCACTACGTCACTGCCTACTACGCCGTCCCGCTCATGGTCGCGCAGCGTTCCGGCCTCATCGTCACCACCTCCGCCCCCGGAGGGAAGATGTACATCGTCGGCCCTGCCTACGGCGCCGCACATGCCGGTGGGGACAAGATGGCGCACGACTTCTCCGTGGAGCTGCGGCCTCACAACGTCGCTTCCGTCGTGATCTGGATGGGGCTGCTGCGCACCGAGCGTGCCCTGCGCGAGCTGGCCGAGAACCCGGACCAGCTCGGACCGATGTACGAGAACTCCGAGAGCCCCGAGTACACGGGCCGCGTCATCGATGCCCTGGCCCACGATCCGCTGCTCATGGAGCGTTCGGGCTGTGTGTTCTGGGGGGCTGATCTCGGTGCTGAGTACGGTCTCGTCGACATCGATGGCTCAACACCGGCGTCCAACCGTGGATGGCTGGGTGCACCGACGGAGTACGGCCCGCCCTTGCTGGTGTAGTGCTTCGATCGGCGTCCGTCAGTGACGGAGCGAGGCCGAGATGGCGTCCGCGCAGCGCACGACCAGGGGTGTGGACCGGGCAAGGTCGAAGCGGTAGAGCGGCCCGCTCACCGACACCGCGGCGATCACGTGGCCCGCCTGGTCGACGACCGGAGCGGCCGCGCAGCACAGCCCCGGGACGTTCTCCTCGGTCTCCGTCGCGTAGCCAACGGCTCGGATCTTCTCCATGCAGCTCCGGAAGACCGCGGGGTTCACGACGGTCTCCTGAGTTCGTCGGAACAGGCCCCGAGTGATGGCGGCCTCCACGACATGGCTGGGGGAGTTGGCGAGCAGGACCTTGCCGGTGGCCGTGCAGTACGCCGGCATCCTGCCGCCGTCCCAGGTGGGCGTGTTCCGCTCGTGGCCCCAGATCTTGGCAAGGATCACGACGTCGACACCGTCGAGGACACCCATGTGGACGGACTGCCCGACCTGGTCTCGCAGTTCATGCAAGTACGGCATCGCGTTGGTGCGCAGCCGACTGCGGGCGGCAACCAGCCCGCCGATCTCGAAGAACTTGAGGCCCAGGCGGTAGCCCGACACCGAACGCTCCAGCCATCGAAGCTCCACCAGCTGCTCGGTGAGGCGGTACACGGTGGACTTGGGCAGCCCGGTGCGCTGCATGAGACGGCCCAGCGACAGCACCGGAGTGGCCGGATCGAACGCGTCGATGATCGCCGAGATGCGGACCAGGACGGAGTCCCGATGGTCCAGGGCATCGGTGCGAGGCGCTTCCAGCTCTGCGATGGCAAGAGAGGCAGTCATCTGAGACTCCAAACGGGTAACCAACCGGATGTTTGAACGGTAGCGTGACGTGTGTCTCTCGTCAACCATCCGGTTGGTCGGAGCGCGGCGCTACGTTTGCCCGCCGTTCGACGGCGCACCCGTGACCAGCTGGACGGCGGCGTCATACAAGGCCTGCCGATGCCGGCTCAGGGTCTCTTCGCGCCACGCGAGGTCGTCTGGCACCGAACGGACCGTCTCGAAGGCGAAGTACCAGGAGGTCGCCATTCCGGCCAGTAGCACGATCAGATCCAGGGGGGAGATGCTGCTCGTCAGCATGCCGGCCTGCTGAGCCTCAGCGACACGGTCGAGGTAGGGGCCGTAGTCCCGCTCAATGTTCGCGTTCACACTCTCGGGGCGCTCGAGGGACTGCCACTGTGTGAGCCGCATGACATCCGGGTGGTCGGTGACAAAGTCGAACAGCGCCACCGTCCATGCAGGTAGATCGCGGGGATCGAGCGGGACCGCGTCGTTCAGCTCCTGGTTCTTCAATTCGAGGACAGCGTCGAAGAGTCCGTCCTTGTCACCGAAGTAGGCGTAGATGAGCTGCTTGTTGGCGCCGGCTCGTTCCGCGATCCGGGCGACCCTGGCTCCGGCGAGGCCTCTCTCGGAGAACTCGGTCACGGCAGCATCAAGGAGGCGGCTCTCGCCCTCGGTCGGCATGACCTGAGAATAACCTAACCAGACGGTTGGTTAGCCCATGCTCCGGGTTCCGTACAGCGGCACCCGATGGCTGTCCGATTCCTCACAGCCGGTCGTACCTTCCGAGACGTCAGTCACAAGGGGCGGCGCCCCCATCCGGTCGATCGAAGGGGAACGGCAATGACGAACGAGGTGCTCGACAACATCGAGAAGTCGGCCGGCTTCTTCCAGGAGCGCGCGGGGCAGGCCGAGGACCTTGGCCGCCTGCCCGACGAGACTGCTCAGGCCATCAAGGACTCCGGGCTAGTCCGGATGCTCCAACCCACGGAGTTCGGGGGCTCTGAAACTCACCCATGTGACTTCCTTGAAGCCGTCATGGCACTCGGCTCGGCCTGTGGAGCCAGCGGCTGGGTGGCCGGTGTCGTCGGCGTGCACCCCTGGGAGCTCGCGCTGTTCGACGCTCGGGTCCAGGAGGAGATCTGGGGCAGTGACCCGGACACCTGGATCGCATCTCCGTATGCACCGATGGGCCGGGCGCGCCCCGTCGATGGCGGCTACATCTTCAACGGACGATGGACCTTCTCCTCAGGCACCGATCACTGTGAGTGGGCCGTACTGGGTGGCGTGTTCGTGGACAGCGACGGCAACCCGACGGCTGAGGGCAGGGCCGGACACTTCGTCATCCCGCGGTCGGACTACGCGATCGTCCAGGACTCTTGGCAGGTGGCCGGTCTGAAGGGGACCGGAAGCAAGGACCTCGTCATCAAGGACGCGTTCGTTCCTGCCTACCGAACCGTGGACGAGGAGCAGTTGTTTTCCGGCGCTCTGAGCGCCGGCCGGGCACCGCTCTATCGCGTGCCGTGGATGGCCCTGTTCCCCAGCGCGATCACGGCAGGGGTGGTGGGTATGGCGCAGGGCGCTCTCGCGGGGACGTTGGACTACCAGCGGTCCCGGGTCACCGTATTCATGACCCGGGCTTCCGAGGATCCACACGTCATGGCTGCGATCGGCGAGGCCTCGGCAGAGATCGAGGCCTCACGCACCCAGCTCCTCGACAACATGCACCGCATCTACGCCTCGGTCGCGGCGGGAGGTGAGGCACCCTTGCGCCTCCGCGCCGATGTTCGACGAGATCAGGTCGCGGCAGCCTGGCGCTCCTCGCGAGCCGTCGACACGCTCTACGCGAGCGCGGGTGGCAACGCCATCCGACTCGACAAGCCCGTTCAACGCTTCTGGCGCGACATCCACGCCGGTCTGAACCACGCCGTCCACACTCCTGGCCCGGTCTACCAGGCCTGGACGGGAGTCAGCATGGGCGTCGAGCTGACCGGATCCGCGCAGCACGCACTCTGACGACGAACTACTTCTCAAGCACTGCAAGGGAGCGCCCGATGGCCACACGTCACACGTCCGAGCCGACCTGGGACCTGGAGACCGATGTCCTCGTCGTGGGCTTCGGGGGCGCCGGCTGCAGCGCAGCGATCACTGCGAGTGACGCCGGCGCCGAGGTGATCGTCCTGGAGAAGATGGACGAGCACCGGCAGGGAGGAAACCTCCGCGTCTCCGGCGGGGTCTGGTTCAGCTCCACCAGTCCGGAGAAGAGCGCTGAGTACCTGCGGGCGCTCAGCGGCGACTTCCCGCTGCCTGAACCGATCGTCCAGGTGTGGGCAGAGGAGACCTCGAAGAACACCGAGTGGATCGAGAGCCTGGGCCTGCCCACCGCGATCCAGTCGAAGCCCGGTCCGGAGTACCCGGAGCTGCCCGGCAGCGACGGCTACGTCGGCTATATCGGCATCGGTGGAGCCTTTGGGCGCGAGGTGCTCTGGAAGTCCCTGGCCGACGCCGTGCGCGCGCGGCCCATCGAGGTCCTGATGGAGACGCGTGCCCTGGAGCTCGTGCAGGACACACCCGGTGGCCGCATCCTCGGACTCGTGGCTGAACGTGACGGTGCACGGATACGCATCCAGGCCCGGCGGGGAATCGTCCTGGCAACCGGGGGGTTCGAGAACAACCCGGAAATGGTCCGGGACTACCTCGGCGTCGGGGGTGATCCCGTCGTGTGGGGAAGCCAGGCCGGCACGGGCGATGGCATCAAGATGGCCATGAAGGTCGGAGCTGACCTCTGGCACATGGACAACATGATGTCTGCGGTCGGCATTCGCGTCCCGGACTTCGACAGCGGCTTCCTGTTCGACCCCCAGCGCCGGGGATATGTCTTCGTCGGCCGCGACGGAACCAGATTTGCCAATGAGTTGCCGCCCATGGGGCACGGGCAGGCATTGGTTTCGGGTAGCTACGAGCTGTTCCCCACCAAGCCGTCCATCTTCATCTTCGACGATGCGACCCGCCGTCACGGCCCGATCTGCCCGAACCTTGATCTGTGGCCGGTGGGCTACAACTTGCTCGTCGAGGGCTATTTGTGGAGCCAGGACAACAGCGTGGAGATCGAGAAGGGGTGGATCCAGCAGGCAGACAGCATTCGCGAGCTGGCCGCCATCCTCGGCCTCGACCCAGATGTCCTCGAAGCCACGATCAGTCGCTACAACGCCGCATGTGCCAACGGCTTCGACGAACAGTTCGGCCGGGCACCCGACACGCTGCTTCCCATCGACGAAGGTCCGTTCTACGCCGCCACCTGGGGCCCGATGCTCGGCTGGACGAACGGCGGGCCACGCCGTAACGAGCACACCGAGGTGATCGATGCCTTCGGCCAGGTGATCCCGGGGCTGCACGCGGCCGGCAACATCAGCTCCACGTACAGCTGGTGCAAGGACGGCGGCTTCCACATCGCCGACGCTCTCGCCATGGGCCGAGTGGCGGGGCGTCGCGCCGCGTCGTCGGCAGGCGCGGGCAGATGACCGTCGTGGCGATTCCGGCGGATAGGTTCCGCGCCACCCTCGGGCACTTCGCCAGCGGGGTCGTCATCGTCACCGGTTCCCTGGACGGGCAGCCACGTGGGCTCGCCTGCCAGTCGTTCTTCTCGGTGTCGCTCGATCCGCCGTTGGTCGCCGTGTCGATCGCTCGCACATCGACGAGCTGGGTCGACATCGAAGCCTCGGGCGCTTTTGGGATCAACGTCCTGCACTCCGACCAGGTCGGCGTGTGCCAGACCTTCGGGCGCTCCGGGGGGGACAAGTTCGCGGACATCGGCTGGACGACACATGGCACCGGCTCGCCTCGCATCGCCGGAAGCCTTGCCTGGATCGACTGCACCATCGACGCCATCCACCCAGCGGGAGATCATCTCCTCGTGGTGGGTCTTGTGCACGAGGTCCAGGTCGACCGGGGAGCGCCTCTCCTCTTCTATCGAGGGCGGTTCGGAGAGCTCCACAAGCATGCTGCCCATGGGGCGGAGACGAACCTCGACAACCTCGTGAGCGGTCTTCGACAGGGTTGGGGGTGATCGGTCCATGGCGTCGCTGAGCGAGGTCCGGGTCGCGGGTGGACGAGTGACGAGCCGCGGCAAAGGACATCCCATTGCTCGGATGTTCGCCCGTCGAGTCGGCGCCGGCATCCTGACCCTGCTGGTCTGCTCCGTCCTTGTCTTTCTTGCCTGCAACATCCTGCCCGGGGACGTGGCAACAGCAGCCCTTGGCAAGAACGCCACTCCCGAACGCGTGGCGGCAATTCACGCCGAGCTGAATCTCGACCGGGCGTTGCCGTTGCGGTACCTCGACTGGCTGAGTGGGCTTCTCTCTGGTGACCTAGGCAAGTCGAGCGCGGCCGTCGTCCAGGGTTCGGACCCGAGCATCGCGCGTCAGTTCGGGCCCGCGCTGGCCAACAGCTTGGCGCTGGCTGGGCTGACCTTCCTCCTCTTGGTGCCGCTGTCCATCGCGTTGGGGGCGCTGTCGGGCACCCGCCCCGGCACAGCGGCCGACCACGTCACCTCGGTGACTTCCTTGTTGCTGGGCTCGCTGCCGGAGTTCGTGTTCGCAGCCGTGGTGACGCTCGTGTTCTTCCAGTGGCTGAACTGGTTCCCCCCGGTGTCGCTCCTGGCCCCTGCCGAGTCCGCGCTGGCACACCCGGACATCCTTGCGCTCCCGATCCTGACTCTGCTCGGCGTCACGGTCGCGGGCGCCGCGCGGCAGATCCGAGCCGGGGTCATCGAGGTCTCTCGCGAGGACTACGTCACCCTCGCGCAGCTGAACGGGCTGCCGCGGTCCAAGGTCCTGCGCCGCTATCTGCTCCGCAACGCGGTTGCCCCGAGCGTGCAGGTGTTGTCGCAGTCCGTTCAATACCTGATCGGCGGCATCATCATCGTGGAGGGCGTCTTCAACTATCCGGGGCTCGGCCAGTACCTGCTGAACGCGGTGGGGAGCCGTGACGTGCCGGTGATCCAGACGGTCGCGATCACCATGGCCGCGGCCTTCATCTTCATCAACATCCTGGCCGACATGCTCGTCGTCCTCTTGGTGCCGTCCGTGAGGCCCACTAGATGAGCACAAGAGCGCAGACCAAGGCACGTCGTTCCAGGGCGGCCGCCCTCGGTGCCGCACTCGGACCGAGCGGCGTGTTCGGCCTGATCCTGGTGATCCTGATCCTGGCAATCGCGGCCTTTGGTCCGCTCGTGTCGCCACACTCGATCGACGAGCCGATCGGACTCCCAGGCAGCCTGCCCAGCTCGACGGCGTGGCTGGGCACCGACTTCCTCGGCAGGGACGTGTTCAGCCGGATGCTCAACGGTGGCCGAGGCCTGCTGGTGCTGACAGTGATCTCAACGGCGTTGACCTACTTCGTGGGTCTCACACTGGGCATGTACGCGGGTTTCACGCGATCGGTGGGCGACCCCGTGATCATGCGGCTCACTGACCTCGTGCTCTCCTTCCCGCCGATCCTGCTTCTGCTCGTGCTGCTCGGCTCTGCGGGTCGGGGCAACGTCATCATCGTCCTGGGCGTCGTCATCGTCGTGGCGCCGGGCGTCATCAGAGTCGTTCGAACCGCGACCCAGACCGTCGCCGGTCGCGGCTTCGTCGAAGCCTCCATAGCTCGTGGTGAGCCGACCGCGTCGATTCTGCGCCGCGACATCTTTCCCAACATCCTCCCGTTCGTCATCGCGGATGTCGGCATTCGGTTCGGCGCTTCGGTGATCCTGGTGGCAAGCTTGAACTTCCTTGGCCTCGGGGCGTCGCCACCAGACGCGAACTGGGCGCTCATGGTGTCCGAGAACCGGGCTGTGGTGTCCACCAACCTCTGGGCGGTCTTCGGCCCGGGGATCCTTCTCGGCGTTCTGACGATCGCCATCAACCTGCTCGGTGACGGGTACGTCTCCCGACTCGGACAGTCCCGGACTTCCCCATGAGCGAACCCATGCTGACTGTGCGTCGCCTGTCCGTCGAGACGACGGCCGGACAGGGCGTCCTGCTGGACGTCGACCTCGACCTCCACGAGGGCGAGATTCTGGGTCTGGTGGGGGAGTCAGGGTCCGGGAAGACCACCACGGCGTTGTCACTCCTCGGCTGGACCGAGCGCGGGCTCCGCCGCACGTCGGGGATCATCGAGATCGCCGGTGAGGCCGTTGATCCGTCATCTGGCCACAGCCCGGTGCGAGGACGCCTGGTCACCTACGTACCTCAGAACCCCGGCACCGCACTCAACCCCTCGCTGAGGATCGCTGCGGCCGTTCGCGACATGATCGATGCCCACGCGTCTGGTCAGGCCGGCTCGTCCGAGCCACTCACATTGCTAGGTACGGTCGGCCTCCCAGCCACGCCTCAGTTCGGGAAGCGCTACAAGCACCAGCTCTCCGGGGGGCAGCAGCAGCGGGTGTGCATCGCGGTCTCGTTGGCGTCGGGGGCTCCCGTCGTGGTCTTGGACGAGCCGACAACCGGGCTGGACGTCGTGACCCAGGCCATGGTGCTCGAGGAGCTTCAACGCCTCCGTGCCGAGCGCGGCATCGCCATGGTGTACGTCAGCCACGACCTGTCCGTCGTCGCTCAGCTCGCCGATCGGGTGGCGGTGATGTACGCCGGTCGGATCGTCGAGCTCGGCACCGCGGAACAAGTCCTGACACGTCCCGTGCATCCCTACACGAAAGGCCTGATCGCTTCCATCCCGGACCACCTTTCCCCGGGCCTTCCTCGGGCGATGGCGGGTATCGCCTCGGGGGTCGGGGACCCTCACTCCGGGTGCTCGTTCAGTCCCCGCTGCCCACTGCGACGGGACACCTGCGACGCGACTGTTCCGGAGCTCGAGAAGATTGCTCCGTCGCATCAGGTGCGCTGCTTCGAGCATGAGCGTTCTGTCGGCCTGCCTCTCCTCGGGACGAAGACCGTGTCCCCAGAGTTCGCATCGGCGGTCGACAGCCCGGTTCTCACCGTTGCGCGACTCAGGGCTGTGTACGGATCCCGCAGCACCGAGGTCGTGGCCGCCAGCGACGTCTCGTTCGACATCCACGCGGGAACCTGCGTCGCGCTCGTCGGCGAGTCGGGCTCCGGCAAGACCACGATCGCTCGTGCCATTGCCGGGCTGCATCCGCAGGCTGAGGGACGCGTCGAACTCCACGGTGAGCTGCTCGACTTTGCTGCAGCCCGTCGTTCCGTGGAAGTCCGACGCCGGATCCAGATGGTGTTCCAGAACCCCAGTGAAGCGCTCAACCCCAGACAGACGGTTCGCACGGCCATCGCGCGCCCGCTGGGACAGCTTCGGGGTCTCAAAGGGTCCGCTCGAGATGCCGAGGTCGAGCGTCTCTTGGACAGTGTCAGGTTGCCGGCTCGTGTGGCCGACCGCTATCCGCGCGAGCTGTCTGGGGGTGAACGTCAGCGGGTGTCGATCGCACGAGCGCTCGCTGCGCAGCCCGAGCTTCTTGTCTGCGACGAGATCACGTCGGCACTCGACGTCTCGGTCCAGGCCGCCGTCCTCGAGCTCCTCGACGAGCTCCGTACATCGCTGGGGCTCGCGGTTCTCTTCATCACCCACGACCTTGGGGTGGTCGCCGCCATCGCTGACACGGTCCTGGTCCTCGAAGCCGGTTTGGTCTGTGAGCAGGGACCGACGCGGGAGGTGCTGACGCATCCCGAGCATCCCTACACCCGAAGGCTGCTCGAGTCCGCCCCCAGCCTTCGTGCGGCCGCGGAAGGGTCAGCCCGCGTCTCAGCTGTGTTGACCGAGGCCCCGCTGATCGCGACCACGCCGGGCCAGATCTGAACGGATCTGAAGGGGCGTCCGCTTATCACGGCTGACTCAGGTCCGTTGGTCGGGACCATTCGGTGGAGGTGGTCACCGGGCGCAAGCCAAGGTTTGGGTCATGAGCACAACGACCATGTCAGTGCAGGTGCGCGCGGCCGCCAAGCGGCTGCGCGTGGCAGCGCTGTCCGGATATCCCTGCGCCCCTGTGCGTGACCTGATCGACGCCGACGATGCAGGATGGGCCTACCGGGTGCAGCAAGAGACGACCCACGCCAGGGTGCGCTCAGGTGCGCGGGTCGTGGGCCGGAAGATCGGCCTGACCTCGGTCGCGGTCCAGCAGCAGCTCGGAGTGGATCAGCCCGACTTCGGCGTGCTCTTTGACGACATGGACGCAAGCGGCTGCGAGCTCATCCAGTTCGACCGTCTCCTCCAGCCACAGGCAGAGGCAGAAATCGCATTTGTGCTTGGCGATGACCTCGTGGGCGGACCTCTGGACGAGGTGCAGATTCGGGCGGCTGTTGCGTGCGCATCCCCTGCTATCGAGATCGTGGATAGCCGCATCGCGGACTGGGACATCAGCTACGCAGACACGGTCGCCGACAACGCATCGAGTGGCCTCTTCGTGCTGGGGGACCAACAGGTCGAACTCGACTCGTTCGACCCGGTGACCGCAGACATGACGATGTCGCTGAACGGTGAGGTCGTCGCCACCGGGCGTGGCTCCGCGTCCCTGGGCAGCCCACTGAGCGCACTTACCTGGCTGGCTCGTACGGCGCGCGACTTCGGTGACCCGTTGCGCGCAGGACAGATCGTCCTGTCCGGGGCTCTCGGCCCAATGGTTCCGATCGGACCCGGCGCCTCGCTGGTGGCGTCGATCACTGGCCTCGGAGACGTATCCGCACACTTTTCGGGGGCACGGTCATGAGAAGGACAAAGGTTGCGATCATCGGCTCAGGCAACATCGGGACGGACCTGATGATCAAGATTCTCCGGTTGTCGGAGACCCTCGAGGTCGCTGCAATGGTCGGTATCGACCCCGAGTCCGACGGCCTGGCTCGCGCGGCGCGGATGCAGGTACCCACGACCGCGGAGGGAGTCGCCGGACTGAAGCGCCTTCCCGGGTACAGCGAGATCGACATCGTGCTGGACGCGACCTCTGCCGGAGCGCATCGCCTGAACGCGGCCGCGATGGCCCCGGACGGCAAGGTCCTGGTCGATCTGACACCCGCAGCCATCGGGCCGTTCGTCGTCCCAGCTGTGAACCTCGATGAGCACCTGGCCTCGGACAACGTCAACATGGTCACGTGCGGAGGCCAGGCGACGATCCCCATCGTCGCTGCCATCTCGCGGGTGACCCCCGTTGCGTACGCCGAGATCGTTGCCTCGATCTCCTCGAGGTCGGCCGGGCCTGGCACTCGCGCCAACATCGACGAGTTCACCGAGACCACCGCCCATGCGATCGAGACGGTCGGGGGTGCCGCCAAGGGCAAGGCGATCATCGTGCTCAACCCGGCCGATCCGCCGATGATCATGCGCGACACCGTCCTGGCGCTTGTCGCTGATCCGGACGAGAAGGCGATTCGGTCGTCCATTGTCGAGATGGTCGCGGCAGTCAGCGAGTACGTTCCGGGCTACCGGCTCAAGCAGCTTGTCCAGATAGACGAAGTGCCAGCGGATCAGCCTGTTCACACGCTTGCCGGTGACCGACGCGTCACGCATCAGGTCTCGGTCTTCCTAGAGGTCGAGGGGGCCGCGCACTACCTTCCGGCGTACGCCGGGAACCTCGACATCATGACGTCGGCCGCGGTGCGGGTGGCCGAGCGCATGGCGGTCCGTCTCTCTGAGGTCAGGGTGGGCGCATGACGAGGAAGCTCTTCATCCAGGACGTCACACTCCGCGACGGCATGCACGCGATTCGGCACCGCATCCAACCGGCCGCCGTCGGCCGGATAGTGGCGGCCCTTGACGCCGCCGGAGTGGACGGGATCGAGGTCGCGCACGGCGACGGACTCGCAGGCGGCTCCCTCAACTACGGTCCGGGGTCACACCCCGACTGGCAGTGGATCGAGGCGGCCGCACAGAACCTCACCAGCGCACGGCTCACCACCTTGCTGCTGCCAGGGATCGGCACCATCCGAGAGCTCAAGCATGCCTACTCCTTGGGCGTCCGCTCGGTCCGTGTGGCCACCCACTGCACCGAGGCCGATGTGTCGGCCCAGCACATCGAGACCGCCCGCGACCTCGGGATGGACGTCTCAGGGTTTCTGATGATGAGCCACATGGCCGATCCGGCCACCCTGGCAGAGCAGGCTCGATTGATGGAGAGCTACGGCGCGCACTGCGTCTACGTCACCGACTCCGGAGGACGGCTGACGATGTCCGGGGTCCGTGACCGGGTGCGGGCCTACCGCGACCGGCTGGACCCGGCCACCGAGATCGGCATTCACGCACACGAGAACCTCTCGTTGTCGGTGGCCAACTCGGTCGTGGCCGTCGAGGAAGGGGTCACCCGAGTGGACGCGTCCCTCGCGGGCCATGGCGCTGGAGCGGGCAACTGCCCGATCGAGGCGTTCATCGCCGTCGCCACGCTCCAGGGATGGAAGCACGGGTGCGACCTCTTCGCGCTCCAGGACGCGGCCGATGATCTGGTGCGGCCGCTCCAGGATCGGCCGGTACGGGTCGACCGGGAGACGCTGACACTCGGGTACGCCGGCGTGTACTCCAGCTTCTTGCGGCACGCCGAGGCCGCTGCTGCGAGGTACGGACTCGACGTCCGGTCGATCCTCGTCGAAGTAGGGGAGCGGCAGCTCGTCGGTGGCCAAGAGGACATGATCGTCGACATCGCGCTGGACCTCGTGCGCGAGTCGGCAGCCCCTTCTGAGCAGGCGGTCTGACTCCTCCGACGGCCGGTTTGTGTGCTCACAGGGTGAGCTGAGCCAGCACCTGCGCGTCCAGTTGGGTCACCTGTGCCGCGACAAGGTCGGCCAGCTTGGCATGTGGGGAATCTCCGAGGACTCCGATGCAGGTCATGCCGGCGTTCGCTGCGGCAGTCGCTCCCGGTATCGAGTCTTCGAAGACCAGGACATGCTTCCGCTCAAGACCCAGGGTTGCCGCCGCCTGAAGGAAGCCGTCCGGGTCCGGCTTTCCGTGCTTGACGTCCTCCTCAGTCACGCGGACAGCAATCATCGAGCCCACCTCGCAGTTGTCGAGCACCGCTTCGACGTCGGTCCGTTGCGCTCCGGTCACGATCGCCATGGGTACGTCGGCGTGGTGGAATCGCCGAACCAGCTCGAGGGCACCAGGGCCGATCGGGCTCTGCATCGCTGTCCTCGATCGGTACAGCTGGCTACGAAGGACTAGGAGCCGCTCGGTCAGACCGTTGCCTCCGGTGCCGTGTTCATGGACTGCGTACTCGACGATCTGCCGGTCGCTTTGTCCCATCAGGTCCTGCCGGTAGTCCGAGGCGGACATCTCCCAGCCGAGGTGCTCTTCGAAGAGCTCGGTGAAGACCTGCTCCAGGATCAGCTCATCGTCAGACAGCGTGCCGTTGAAGTCGAAGATCACCCCTCGGCCCGGTTGCATCGCCCACCGGGCCATCACATCCGCGACAGCCTGCATGGCGTCGATGCTAGAGCGACGTGGTCGTGGCCCTGAGGGGCTCGGTGCCGCTCAACGGGACGCGGCGCGCGAGCTGACTCGAGACATCGGGAGACACTTTTCTCGGCCTCAGGTCAGAGAGCGACCCGGCCTTGTCGACCCGGACTGGACCCGCCATGACCGCAGATCGAACCCTCCGCCTTGAAGGCCAGGGGGCTTTGTCTGAGTGCCTGGCATGTGACCACTTGGCTAGCCGCGCGACTCGCTCCAGATCGTCGAGATGGCAGACCCGGTGCCCGGCGTCGACCAGGCCGCGGACCGGGTCCTCGCGTGACTAGGACCTCGACAACCTCGCCGCTGGGGCTGGACTTGGATCGCCTGCGCGCATGGCTACTCAAGTACGCACCCTCGTTTGCCGGAGAATCGTTCGCGGCGCGGCACCTCTCTGGCGGGAAGTCGAACTTCACCTACAAGGTCGTGGCCGACGGCCGTTCATTCGTGCTCCGTCGGCCTCCTCTCGGTGAAGTGCTGCCTACGGCGCACGACATGGCTCGCGAGTATCGCGTCATGTCGGCGCTCGCCGCGACGGGCGTCCCTGTTCCCCGGACCTTCGCCGAGTGCACGGACCCGTCCGTCATAGGTGCGCCGTTCTACCTCATGGAGTGCGTGCCGGGCGTCTCGTACTTCCGTGCTTCGGAGCTAGCCGCATTGGGGCCTGAGCGGACTCGAACTGTGTCGGAACGGATGGTCGACACCATGGTCTCCCTTCACGCGGTCACTCCAACGGCGGTCGGGTTGGAGGACTTCGGTCGCCCCGAGGGCTTCCTGGGTCGGCAGGTCCGCCGATGGCGCCAGCAGGTCGACGCCAGTCGCACCAGGGACCTTCGTGGGCTCGACGAACTGCACCGATTGCTCGAGGAGCATGTTCCGCTCGACGGGCCCGCGGGGATCGTGCACGGTGACTTCAAGCTAGACAACGTCCTCATCGACGCCGACAAGCCGACCGCGGTCGTCGACTGGGAGATGTCGACGCTGGGTGACACGCTGACTGACCTCGCGCTCTTGCTGGTCTACAAGCGGCTGGGCGACCGTGCCGGCAGCAGTTCGATTGCCGACTCCACCTCGGCGCCCGGATTCCTGTCCGAGGTGGACATCCTGCAGCGGTACGCCGCGGGCAGCGGCCAACACCTGGACGGTTTCGGCTTCCACCTCGCCCTCGCGTCGTTCAAGCTCGCGGGGATCTTCGAGGGCGTCTACTTCCGCCACCTGAACGGGCAGACCATCGGCATCGGGTTCGAGCACCTCAGTGACGTACCCGAGCTGCTCATCGCCTCCGGGCTCGAGTCGATCAAGGAGTACTCGTGATGGAGTTCAGCCACGACGCTCGTACCCAAGAACTCCGGGAGAACCTGCTCGACTTCATGGAGAGTCAGATCTACCCGAACGAGGCGGTCTTCCATGAACAGGTGGAGGCCCTCGAGGATCGTTGGGCCTGGGACTCGGTCCCGGTGCTGGCTGAGGTCCGGGCGGAGGCCCGACGCCGTGGGCTGTGGAACCTCGCCCTGCCCGGTGAGCATGGGGGCGGGCTGACGAACCTCCAATACGCCCCGCTCGCTGAGATCACCGGCCGTAGCATCCACCTGGCGCCGCCGGCGCTCAACTGCTCGGCTCCGGACACCGGCAACATGGAGGTGCTGAGCCTCTTCGGCACCGACGAGCAGAGGGCCCTGTGGCTGGATCCGTTGATGGCTGGGGCGATCCGTTCATCGTTCGCGATGACCGAACCGGCGGTGGCGTCCTCCGATGCCACCAATATCGCCACCCGGATCCAGCGGGACGGCGACGAGTACGTGATCAGCGGCCGGAAGTGGTGGATTACTGGTGCGATGAACCCGAACGCACGGGTGTTCATCGTGATGGGAAAGTCGGACTCGGATGCCGACCGTCATCGCCAGCAGTCGATGATCGTGGTCGAGCGCGACTGTCCGGGCCTCGAGATCAAGCGTGGCATGCACGTTCTCGGCTATGACGACCACGAGCACGGCGGTCACGCAGACATGGAGTTCCACGACGTCCGGGTGCCGGCGTCGAACCTGATCGCGGGCGAGGGCGACGGTTTCGCGATCGCCCAGGCCCGCCTCGGTCCTGGCCGGATCCACCATTGCATGCGCCTCATCGGCATCGCAGAGAAGGCGATCGAGTTGATGGCTGCACGCGCGGACGGAAGGGTCGCCTTCGGGAAGCCCATCGCCGACCAAGGCGTGGTCCGTACCTGGATTGCCGAGGCCCGGATCTCGGTCGAACAGCTGCGGCTACTGGTGTTCAAGACGGCGTGGCTGATGGACACGGTCGGCAATAAGGGTGCGCACCGGGAGATCCAGGCCATCAAGATCGCGACCCCGGCTGCGGTTCAGCAGATCCTGGATCGGGCCATTCAGGTCCATGGAGCAGGTGGTCTCTCGCAGGACTTCCCGCTCGCCTACGACTTCGCCCATGTCCGTACTCTGCGCTTCGCCGATGGGCCGGACGAGGTTCACATGAACGCCCTTGCACGCAACGAGTTGCGACAGCAAGCGTCGCGTCGCGACGGCCAGGGACGGATATGACGAACACGACATTGCAGTGCAAGTTGATGCCCACTCTGGACTTCTTGCTGCACGACTGGCTGCGGGTGGAGGACCTGCTTTCCAGGCCGCGCTTCTCGGAGCACAGCCGCGAGTCGTTCGACGACATCCTCACCGCTGCGTCGCAGATCGCGGCCGAGTTCTTCGAGCCGGCGAACCGCACCAGCGACGCTCAGCCGCCGGTGGTGACTGACAGGGGCGTCACCCTCCCGAAGGAAAGCCACGCTGCTTGGCAGGCGTTTGTGGACTTCGGGTTCCTCGCCGCCAGCCACGACGAGGCGTACGGCGGCATGCAGCTGCCGAACACCGTTGACATGGCCACGCGGGTGATCTTCGCTGCCGCTGGTCCACACCTTGGGCCGATCACGCTGACCAATGCCAACGCGTCTCTACTGCTGGAGCACGGTACGGCGGTCCAGAAGCAGGTGTTCGCCCTGCCCCAGCTCGCCGGTACGTGGACCGGGACCATGTGCCTTTCCGAGTCCCAGGCGGGCTCGTCGCTCTCTGACATCCTTACCCGGGCGATCCCGGACGGATCCGACAATGCGGACGACCCGCTCGGACCGCGATACCGGATCACCGGCAATAAGATGTGGATCAGCGCGGCCGAACACGACCTGACCGAGAACATCGTCCATCTGGTGCTGGCCAAGGTGCCCGCACCGGATGGTGAGGTCGACCCCAGCACGCAGGGGATCTCCCTGTTCATCATGCCCAAGTTCCTCGTAGACGAGGCGGGCACCCTCGGAGAGCGCAACGACGTCACGCTGATCAGCCTCAACCACAAGCTCGGGCAGACCGGAGTCCCGAACACCGCGCTGGCCCTGGGCGACGGTACACATGTGCCAGGTGGTCGGAAGGGTGCCATCGGCTACTTGGTGGGCGAGCCGGGCGATGGTCTGCGGCAGATGTTCCACATGATGAACGCTGCGAGGATCGAGATCGGGCTGGGCGCCGCGGCGATCGGCCTCGCCGCCTACGCGGTGTCCCTGGACTACGCGAAGAGCCGGCGCCAGGGCCGGCACCGGACGATCGCAGGCAAGGACGCGTCCCAACCGCAGGTCCCGATCGTGGAGCACGCCGATGTCAAGCGGATGCTCCTGGCGCAGAAGTCGTACTCCGAGGGTGGTGTGGCTCTCGCGCTGTACGCCGCCCGATTGCTGGACGAGCAGCAGACCGGGACGCCACGGGAGAGCCGCGAAGCGACGTTGCTGCTCGAGATTCTGACGCCTGTCGTGAAGAGCTGGCCGAGTGAGTGGTGCCTCGAGAGCAACAGCCTGGCCATCCAAGTGCTCGGCGGCGCCGGCTACACACGGGACTTCCCTGTCGAGCTCTACTGGCGCGACCAGAGGATCAACATGATCCACGAGGGGACGCACGGCATCCAGGGCCTGGATCTGCTCGGGCGCAAGGTTCGGATGTCCGAGGGTGCAGCTCTTGAACTGCTCGGAACTCGGGTTGCCGCCACGGTCGAAGCGGGTCGTGACGCCGGCTTGTCTGCCCTGGCAGAGCAGCTCGCTCGAGCGTGGGAGCTGGTCGTGAGGAGCACCGAGGAGGCGTGGTCCACGGGGGACCCGGCCGATGCGCTCGCCAACGCCACGCCGTATCTACAGGGATTTGGGCATGCCCTGCTGGCTTGGATCCACCTCGACCTCGCGGTGGCTGCTACCCGGAGCGACCACGCCGAGGCCCCGGGGAGGCTGGCAGCGGCGCAGTACTTCTTCGCCTACGAGTTGCCGCACATCGACGCCTGGCTGGGAGTCGCCGCCCGGCGTGAGCCGCTCTGCCGTGACCTACCGATCGAAGCGCTCTGACGTGGCCACCACCGCCCCCACCACCACCGACCCCGACCCCGACGCGAGGAAGCCCGATGTCCCAGACCCTGCCTGACCGCGCCCGAGTCGTCATCATCGGCGGCGGCGTCATCGGATCCAGCGTCGCGTACCACCTGACGAAGCTGGGATGGACTGACGTCCTCCTTCTCGAACAGGGCCAGCTTTCATCGGGAACCACCTGGCACGCGGCCGGCCTGGTCGGGCAGCTACGCGCATCCGAGAGCGGTACCCGGCTCGTGCAGTACTCCTGCGAGCTCTACGCCGAGCTCGAGACCGAGACCGGTCTCTCGACGGGGTACAAGCAGTGCGGCGGTGTCACGGTCGCCCGGACCGAGGCCCGCATGACCCAGCTGCGGCGTACCGCTGCGACCGCCGAAGCCTTCGACCTGGAGTGCGCGCTGCTCAGCCCGGAGGAGGCGCAGGAGAAGTACCCGGTGATGCGGGTCGACGACCTCGTGGGCGCGATCTGGTTGCCCGGAGACGGCAAGGCGAACCCGACCGACCTTACGGCGTCGTTGGCCAAGGGAGCCAGGATGCGTGGTGCTCGAATCGTCGAGCGGACTCGAGTCACGGCGGTGACCACCGAGGGCGGCCGGGTCTGCGGTGTCACCACAGAGCGCGGTCATGTCGAGGCAGAGATCGTCGTGAACTGCGCGGGTCAATGGGCCAAGCAAGTCGGGCTATTGGCCGGGGTGAACGTGCCGCTCCACTCAGCTGAACACTTCTACGTCGTCACGGAGCCGTTCGCCGGAGTCCACACCGACCTGCCGGTCCTTCGCGACCCTGACGGCTACACCTACTTCAAGGAGGAGGTAGGCGGGCTGGTCGTCGGCGGCTTCGAACCGAACGCCAAGCCCTGGGTTGCCCCGGACGAGATCCCTCATCCGTTCGAGTTCGCACTGCTCGAGGAGGACTGGGACCACTTCTCGATCCTGATGGACAACGCGCTGCTGCGGATCCCCGCCCTCAACGACACCGGCATCAGGAAGTTCTACAACGGACCGGAGAGCTTCACCCCCGACAACCAGTTCATCCTGGGCGAGTCTCCGGAGGTCGCGAACTTCTTCGTCGGTGCCGGATTCAACTCGGTTGGGATCGCCTCAGCAGGTGGCGCCGGACGAGCGCTCGCGGAGTGGATCGTCGGAGGCGAACCCACGAGCGACCTGACCAGTGTCGACATCCGACGCTTCGCTCCGTTCAACGGCAACGTGAACTGGCTGCACGACCGCGTGAGCGAGATTCTCGGTCTCCACTACGAGATCCCGTGGCCGAACCGCGAGATGACGACCGCGCGGCCCTTCAGACGCTCACCCGTGCATCACCTGCTCGAAGAGAGGAACGCCAACTTCGGAAGCCGAATGGGTTGGGAGCGGGCGAACTTCTTCGCACCGGCCGGCCAGGCCCCCGCCATCGACTATTCCTGGGCTAAGCAGAACTGGCTGCCCTGGTCGGCTGCGGAGCAAAGCAACACACGCCGCGCCGTGACGGTGTTCGACCAGACGTCGTTCTCGAAGTACGTGCTCAAGGGGAAAGACGCCGAGGCGGCTCTTCAATGGATCTGCACCGCGGACGTCGGCGTGGAGATCGGGCGTTCGGTGTACACGGGGATGCTCAACTCGCGTGGCAACTACGAGTCAGACGTGACGGTCACACGAACAGCCCAGGACGAGTACCTCATCATCTCGAGCGCGGCCACGACCGAGAGGGACAAGGACCACATCCGGAAGAACATCCCCCAGGGCCTCGATGCCGTGTTGTTCGACGTCACGTCCGGCTTGGCCGTCTTCGGGGTCATGGGTCCTCGGTCTCGGGATCTCCTGTCGAAGCTGACCCGGGCTGACCTCAGCAACGAGGCGTTCCCGTTCGGGACCAGCCAGGAGATCTCCCTCGGGTACTCGACCGTGCGGGCCACCCGCATCACCTACGTGGGAGAGCTGGGCTGGGAGCTCTACGTGCCGGCCGAGTTCGCGGTCGGCGTCTATGAAGACCTGTTGGCTGCCGGCTCAGACCTCGGTGTGGGTGTGGGCGGCTACTACGCCATCGAGTCGATGCGGCTCGAGAAGGGCTACCGGGCCTTTGGTCGTGAGCTGACCCCCGATCACGGCCCGGTCGAGGCCGGCCTGTTGTTCGCCTGCAAGCTCAAGACCGAGATCGACTTCCTCGGTCGCGCGGCTGTAGACAAAGTGAGGGCCGAGGGACCACGGAGGCGCCTCGTGTCGTTCCGTGTCACCGACCCCGACTCGATGATGTGGGGTGGAGAGCTGGTCCTCAGGGACGGTGTCGCTGCCGGACAGGTGACCTCGGCTGCCTGGGGCGAAACGGTTGGCTCTTGTGTCGGGCTGGCATACGTCTGGGACCCCACGGGCGAGACCGTCTCAGCGGAATGGATCCACGCCGGGAGATACGAGGTCAACATCGGCGGTGCGTTGCTCCCTGTGACGGTGTCGCTCAAGCCTCTGTACGACCCCACCAACCAGCACATTCGTTGTTGATCCGGTCCCCCCGTGAGTGGGTGCGCTTGATCTTGCTCGTCGCCGGTTTGGGCTGGCTCCCTGCTTGAACCTGTTCAGCTGTCTTGCAATGCACAGTCCGGTCCGATTGTTGAGGAGTATGGATGTCCGTCACCGTTGAGCGTTGTCAGCCCGAGATCGTGCAGTTGACTCTCGACCGGCCGGAGCGACTGAATGCGCTCAATCACGACATGGTCAGAAGGTTGGCCCACGAGCTCGACCTCGTGGCGGCCGACCCGTCGGTCCGGGTGCTAGTGCTCACCGGCGCAGGACGAGGCTTCTCGGCGGGACTTGATCTGAGGGGATACGGAGACGACGAGCTGGTGGAGCACGAGGGCAAGGTCGGGCGCATGCTCAGCCGCCAGCGTGAGCTGGTCGGGCTGGCCCAGAAGATCCGAGCACTCCCGCAAGTTGTCATCGCCGCGGTCAACGGGCCTGCCGCCGGTGCCGGGCTCTCCTTGGTGTGCGCGAGCGATATCCGAATCGCGGCCGAGGAAGCCGTATTCTCGGTGGCCTTCATCCGGGCGGGCTATTCGGCGTGCGACCTTGGTGTCTCGTGGCTCCTGCCTCGGCTGGTGGGGGCTGGTGCCGCGCACGAGCTCATGCTGACCGGTCGCAGGTTCGACGCTGCCGAAGCGCGTCAGATCGGACTGCTCGCACAGGTCGTCCCTCTCAACGACCTCCGCGATGCCGCCACCTCCAAGGCCCAACAAGTCCTTGCCAACCCCCCGCTGTCGGTCGAGCTGACAAAGCAGGGGATGTGGATGGCGCTGGAGACCCCAGCTTGGGAAACGTCCATCGAGTTCGAGAATCGTCAGCAGGTCATTACGGCGCTCACTGAGGACCAACCCGAGGCCACAGCGGCGTTCCTAGAGAAACGGACCCCGAGCTACCACCGACGTTGAGTCGATCGCCGTTCTGCGTACAAGGATCACCCGCAGGACGTACCGAGCACCACGACGCGATAGGCGGCCGGGTCCGGTGGCGGGCTGGGGTGAAGCGTCACGGGTTTGATGCCGCTCCTGTTTGAGTCACAGGAGAATGAGCACATGCCCAAGAGAGTTGATCCCGCGATCAAGGAGCGGGCCCTGCGAATGATGGCCGAAACTCCGCCGGGTAACCCGGTCGTGCCACTCCTGCCTCCTGATGTCAGACACCAGAATCCAGGAATTCCGACCCCATCGAACCCGGGGCACACCACCCTCTTCACCCGCGGATCGGGACCGGGTTCCTCCACGTCTGTAGACGCTCGCCGGGACGTGGATCCGATCCAGTCATCGGAGGAAGCAAAAGTAGACCCCCGACAGGGCCGGGATCAGTCCGATGGCGAGCCACGGGGTCACGACGCGCCTTCGGTGGATTGCGCAGACGGCGCCGACCGCGAGGCAGCCCATGAGTGCGGCGATGATGAGGAGCCCGATCCGCGACGAGGGCACGTCAGGGTTGATGAAGTAGGCGGCGAATGCTAGGCCGCCCGCGAGGTGGAAGACGATCGAGATCGTCAGCACGGTCAGCACCCAACGCTGGACCATCACGGTGCTGTGGCTCGTTGGTCCGGGTGCCCGTTGTTGCCCGGGGACCATCAGGTGCTTGCGAACCTTCGGCGCAGCCGCGAGGTGGTTCATCGGCTGGGTCGGCGACGACGTGCTGAGGTCTGCTGGACTCGGGCGATGAGCCGGCGAGCCTGCTCTCCCGTCACGGGTCCGCGAGTCATATGCGGACACGCGCCAAGGTCAGTCATTACGGGTCGTGGCCGGCGACTCCGACCAGGGGTGCGTGGGGTGGTCGGGCGGTCAGGCGAGAACATGGGTGTGAGTTCCTCTCGAGGCAAGGGGGGCGGCCAGCAGTTGCCGGGCGGCCTGGATCGCGCTCGGGGTGTCGGGCAAGATGCGTCCCGCCGCTCTGAGGGGCCCCCCGACACCGAGCGAGGTGAGGACCACTTCGTGGATCGGGGCCAGGCCCGAGAGCAGGACCGCGATGCCACGGCGTTCGAGCCTGGTGATGGTGTCGTCGAGGACGCGGGCCCCGGTGGCGTCCAGCGTCGTCACACGCGACATCCGAAGGATGACGACGTCGACCTCGACGAGGTCGGGCAGCTCGAGCAGCAGTCGATGGGCCGCGGCGAAGAACAGTGGGCCATCTAGGCGGTAGACCGCCACGTGCTCGGCCAGCAAGGAGCGCTCTTCGTCGCTGTGATCGTCCTCGTCAAGCGGGACTTCGTCGATCCGAGCGCTTCTGGCGACGCTGCGCAGGGCGAGCAGGATGGCCACCGCGACACCGACACCCACAGCAGTGACCAGGTCGAGCGCGACTGTGACGGCAAAGGTCAAGCAGACGATGAGGGCGTCGGGACGCGTCGAACGGACCAGGGCGAGCAATGAACTCGCCTCGACCATGCGCACACACGTCGCGAAGAGCACGCCGGCCAAAGCAGCCAAGGGGATCGCAGAGACCAGAGGTGCGGCCACGAAGACCAGCACGAGGAGGACCAGTGCGTGGCTCACGGCAGCCAACCTGGACCGGCCACCGGCACGCACGTTCACGGCCGTCCGGGCGATCGCCGCCGTGGCCGGAATGCCGCCGAACATCGGTACGACGATGTTGGCCAGCCCTTGGCCGAACAGCTCCCGGTCCGGGTCGTGACGCTCGCTCACTGTCATCGCGTCGGCGACCGTGGCGCAGAGCAAGCTCTCGAGGGCTGCCAGCGCAGCGATGGCAAGTGCCGCCGTCGCAAGCACGCTCACGGCCCCCAGGTCGAAGAAGCCCAGCGTGGGCACCGGAAGGGTGGCAGGGAGATGTCCGAGGGTGATCAGGCTCAGGTCACTGAACTGGGCCACCGCCGTCGCGACAGCGATGCCGATGAGGGAGAACGGCACCCGCGGACGCCATCGCGCCCCGGCCAGCATAAGAGCCATCACCCCGAGGGACACGATGAGCGGAGAGAGATGAGGTTGGCCGGCGAACCGGCGCACCGCGTCAGCAGCGACCGCCCATACCTTGTCACCCGACGCGTCAGTCACCCCGAGCGCGGAAGGGATCTGCTGCAGCGAGATCACCACAGCGATGCCCGCAGTGAATCCCTCGACCACCGACACCGGCAGGTACCGGACGAAACGTCCGAGTCGGGCAAGGGCTAGGCCGACCAGCACCAGGCCGGCGAGGAAGCCAACCATCAGAACGCCCGCCGCGCCATGTGCGGCAACTACGGGAATCAGTACCACCGTCATCGCGCCGGTGGGGCCTGAGACCTGGATATTGGAGCCACCAAACACCGCGGCCAGAATCCCCGCCACGACAGCGGTGGCTAGCCCGGCCTGCGCCCCAAGCCCTGATGCGACTCCGAAGGCGAGAGCCAAGGGCAGGGCGACGATCGCCACCGTGAGCCCAGCGACCAGGTCCTGACGAGGGTTGCTGCGGGTCGCGCTCAGGTCCTTACGCGTGGGCAGCAGCTCGAACAAGCGTCGGCTAGCACCGAGAGTCTTCGCCCTAAGGGAGTAGGAGCTGCGGCCAGAGATGCTGGTCTTCACTCGTGCGCTGCTGAGTCGCGGAGATCCGCGAGGAGATGCTCTTGTTCGGTCCAGAGGTCGGCGAGGATGCGGCGGCCCGCGAGGAGTAGCTCGGCCACGGTGGGTGTGGCCAGTGCATACAGCACCGTGACCCCTTCGCGCGAGGATCGAACCAAACCGGCACGACGCAGGACCGCGAGCTGCTGCGACAGGCTCGAGGGCTCCACGCCGATTTCGGCCAGGAGCTCGTGGACGGGCCGGGCGCCGTCTGCCAGCAGCTCGAGAACTCGGATGCGCGCCGGATGGCCCAGAGTTCGGAACAGCTCGGCTTTGGCCTCGTAGAGGGGCACGTTGCCCATAGAGACCTCCTCGCTGGTCCTCATGTGTGAAGACTACATCACTTGAAGAAGTCTTCAAGTTTGAAGGTGCCTCTTGATCTTTGGGGTGGGTGGGCGCGCCCAGCACGATTCTGGGCGACAGTGGCCCTCGGCTACCTCGACCAGCTGGTCGAGCCCGACGCGATCGCGGCCGTGACTGTCTCCGACTGATCTGGCTGCGCTGATCCGGCCCCGAGTCAGGGGCTGTTGAGTCGCCAGAGCTGGTAGGTCCAGGGGACGTCGTAGCAGAGGACCCACGCGGTGTAGGGAGCGAGCACGAGTGCCGAGGTGCGGTCCTTCCGGACGGTGACCTGGAGCGCTCCGAGGGGCAGGCAGAACGCGAGGATGCCCAAGAACCCGTTCCGGGTGCTGCGCCGCCGGAGGAAAACGACGTTCCAGGCCTCGTTCAGCACCAGCACCACCAGCGCCAGCCGCGTTGCGGTCGAGTCCCTCCGGTCGGTCGCGCGGTACAGAACGGAGCCGAGGATGACGTAGTAGACGGCACCGACGGCGGCGAACTGGGGGAGCGAGATCTGCATGGCCGGGCGGTCGAGGTTCCTGAGCCAGGCCAGGTCGTCCTTGGTGATGAGGGAGTTGCCGAGGACGGCCGCGCCGACGGCGGAGACGAGCGTCGTCCTCGTGGAGCTCTTCATCGCGGCTGCTCCATCATGAGGTCACCATCACCCAACCGTTGGCATAGTTGTTGTTGCCGATGTTGTTGATGCCGTTGTTTCGCACGCACATCCCGACGCTGTAGGTCCCCGGCGTGAGCACCTTGGTCGCAGCAGCGGCGTACGTCGCGCGGACGGTGGTGAACTGGTGCTGGGAGAAGTTGCCGCCGTACAGATTCGTGAGCGGGCCGCCCCCTGCGGGCTGATAGCACACACCGACATCGGCGAGCTGCGGTGTACCGGAGCTCAGGCCCATCGGCGCCGCCGCCGATGCGGTGACCCGATCCGCGTTCGCGGTGGTGTGGACCAGGACGGACGGTCCCGCGAACACGTAGGCGCCGCTGTTGCCGAGGATCGTGGCGACCGGCCCGGAGATGCCCTCGATCTGCGTGATGCCGTCGGTTCCTGGTTCGCCCGGCGTTCCTGGTTCGCCTTGCACCCCTGGCGGACCAGCCTCTCCAGGCGGGCCCCCGGACCCGGGGAGGCCCTGTGGCCCAGCGGCCCCGCGGAGCGCGGCCTGGGTGCTCTCGTTGAGGTCCTTGAGCCGGAGGGTGCCGTCGCGGACGTCGCGGGACCGGATGCTGTCGTCGGCGATCTGGTGGGATCCGATCCGGACCGCGGCCACGGCGCCTCCGGTGGCCCCGAGCATCATCAACACGAGAGCGCCGGCCACGCCCGCGGCGATCCGGTCGGTGCGGGTGCGACCCGGGAGCCGGGGGCCGGGCTGCTTCCTGCCCGGGGCACGGGTCGTGAGCACGTAGGCAACCATGCCGGCGGCCAGCAAGGTGAAGACTCCTGTCTCGCCGGTCAGGTACGCCATCGTGTTCTCGTCCGCACCGCGGGTGCTGTCCATCGCGGTGCCGAGCACCGCGTTGAACGTCCCGTGGGCGAGCACGACGGGCCACAGGCTCGACGAGACGCTGCGCAGCCAGCCGTAGATGACACCAGCGGTGGTCAGCAACGCGAGGAAGAGCGGCACCACGATCAAGCGGTTGCCCACCGGGTTGTAGGCGGTGGTGAGCAGGATCAGCGGCAGGTGCCAGACGCCGTGCATGAGGCCGACGGCCGCGGAAGCGGCGGGACCGCTGCACGGGTCGAGCCGGGGGAGCAGGTAGCCGCGCCAACAGACCTCCTCAAAGACGGCCAGCACCGAGACGACGACGATGCCCACCGCGAGGTTGAGCGCGAGACCGTCCTCTGACTTCCACGCGACCGGGTGCACCGCAGCCGTCATGGCATAGGAGGCGCCGACGACCAGGAACGGCAGCGTCAGGGCCACCGGCCAGAGGGGCAGGCCGGCCCGTCCGATTCCCAGATCTCGCAACCTCGATCGCTGACCGCGCTCATCTCGGGAGAAGCGCATCATGACCAGCACCGCGATCGACGGCGTCAGCATGGTGAGGATCTGCATCCCGCCGTCGGCGTCCGGGCCCAGGAGCGCCACGGCCACGGCGAGACCCAGAGCCAGGGCATAGCAGGCGGCTGCCTGCTGCCGGCGGCTCATGACGCGCCGCCGATCTCACGCGCGGCCCTGGACACCATGGCGCGAAAGACCATGGGGTGGATCCGTCGGATGAGCGCGGAGTAGGCGCGACCCCGGCGGTCGTGCACCTGGACGACGGTGCTCACGACCACCCTGGTGGGTTCGAGCAGGACCGAGGCGCGGAAGCTGAGGTGCTTCTGGTCGATGCCGAGGAGCACCTCGTCGGGACTCCAAGCGACCGTGCGCACGGCGGCGCCTCCGGGTTCGATCCCGACCAGACGGACCGCGACCTCCCGCACGCCGAACAGCGCCCGGACCCAGGGCGGCGGGGCCTGGAACACGGCATCCGCCCACTCCAGGGGATCGCCGGGGGCCCCCTGCGGATACACCACGCCATACGCGTCGGACCAGTCGACGGCGGGCAGTGCGCGCGCGAGCAGCGGCGATCTCGGCACGGCGACCTGGCGCGCCCGTCGGCGCCTCGCAGGGCCCCTTCTCGTTCCGAGCGGTGCGCGCGCAGCAGACACCGGCGCCAGCCCACGGATCTGCGCGAGCAGGGAACGCTGGTCGATCGGGTCCAGCGCCTCGACGACCAGGCCGTGGGCCATCCCGAAGGCGCGTTGCCGTGCGATCTCGGTGCCGTTGCGGTCAACCAGGGCGGCGGCGACTCCTGGTCTCACCTCCCACAGGGCGCCAGACAGCGCCTCGAGCAGCGGACGGGATCCGAGCGTCCCATCGATGTCGATCCTCTGGGCCGCTCGACTGAGCTCCGTGTGGAGCGGCGGGCCTGGGTGATGAGGCGTTCGGTTCTCGCGCGGCGTGGCGGAGCGACGGTAGCGGTGGTCGCGCGTCTCACGTTCGGCTCGAGTCTTCGTGATGGTGTCCATGACTCTCCTTCCATACGCCTCCGTATGGAGGTATGGCCGTACGGTAGCGTATGGGCATGGTGAAAGGAAGGCGCGAATCTCTGACCGCCGCCGACCGGCACGCTTGATCGCGGCCGCGTTGGAGCGGTGGGAGCGGCGCGACACCGTTCCGCGTCTCGGTCGACCAAGCGGTCGCGCCCGTGGCGTCCGGACCGGACGGTTCCGAGCAGCCAGGGAGTCTCACCCCCAGGGGTGAATACCCACCTGACCTGCACGGATAAAACGGACGCCATGCGCAAGAGCCCGGTGCGGGTGGCCGTCATGAGCGAGAGCCTGATCGTCCGGGAGGGGCTCGTGAGCCTCCTCGGTCAGCTCGGGGACCGTGCCGTCGTGGTCGACCTCGACCCGTCCGACGCGTGCCGCGGGCACGTCGACGTGGTGATCTTCGATCTCGGCGCGGCGCCGGGGCCGGCCGGGTATCCGGAAGTACGTCGCCTGGCGGGGCTCGGCCTCCCGATGGTCGCCCTGGTCTACGACGCGACCGGCGGTCGGGCGGTCGACGGCTCCGGCGGACAGCTGATCTCCTTGACGGTGACGGCCGAGGAGCTGGGCGAGGTGCTCGACCGGATGGCCCCGTGCGTCGACCACACGCACCAGCCACGACAGTCCGCGGGCGACTCGGGGCTGCCCGCGGGGCTGACCCAGCGAGAGCTCGCGGTCATCACCCTGATCGGCGCCGGCCTGTCGAACAAGCAGATCGCGGCCCAGCTGTTCGTCAGCTGCAACACGATCAAGACCTACATCCGCACGGCGTACCGCAAGCTCGGCGTCCAGTCGCGCATCCATGCGGCGCTGTGGGCCGTGGAGCACGGTCTGGTCGCACAGCCGGTGCGCGAGAACCCGGTGAGGGTCGTCCTCGACCCCGTCCCCACTCCCACCGATCCGATCACGGCTGTGTGAGCCGGGCTCAGGCTCAGGTCGCCCCTACAGCCATGTGCTGACCGTCGTGGGTCCCTGGGTCGTCGACGACGACCTGGCGCTGCTTCGCGCCCACGGTGTGCGCCTCGACGTCAGCGTCTCCAGGGCCGGCCGCCGTAGGTCGCCGGCGACGTCAACGGAGGCCGGTCCGGGCCGGGACGGTGCCGTTCTCCTCCGGCCCGTCGCTGTCGTCGCCCAGGTCGCGGATGATCAGGACCAGGGCCACCAGGACGCCGACCACCACGAACGCGACGACGGCCCAGCGGGTGGAGATGCGGCGCCTCATGCAAGGCGGGTACCCGACGGCAGCCGCGCGCACGCGCAGCACGCACCGAGGCCCGGGGAGTGCGGTCGGCCCGCAGCGGTCACCGGGCCCGAGTGACCGTCTACCTCGCTTGGACCTCGGCGCCCCCGGCCGACCCCGACGGGCCGTGGAGCGAGGCGCGCAGCATCGCGCCTGGGCTGCTGCTCCTGGACAGCATCGAGACGCTCTCGGTCGTCTACCACGCGCTGAAGTGGTCGCTCCCGGACGGCTCCTCGCTCATCGTGAGCCCGGTCCAGCAGACCCCGAAGTCGCGGGGAATGGCGCCCGGTACGACGTCGTGGCTCCGCGGTCGTACGTCGCCGCCGGGCTGAGCGTGGATCGAGGCTGAGCCGCCCCTGTGGGTTCCACCTGAAGGGGTGGGCTGGGGGAGTGGGGCTGCGGTTACCAACGCATCGTGACCGATCTTCCCAAGCCGCGCGGCCCGCTCAGCGACGCCGTGCTCGCGGCGCTGCGCGACCTGCCGACCGCGAGCGTGCCGCTGATCGAGGTGACGCCGGAGTCCGCCGACGACGCGGCGCTGACGCTGTGGACGCTGCACGAGCTCAGCTACGGCGGCTTCGAGGGCGTCGACGACGGCGCCGAGAGCGAGCCGGAGCTGGTGCGGGTGCGCAACCGGCTCGAGCGGCGGCTGGAGGACGAGCTGCGCGGCCGCTGGCCCGGCGTACCCGAGGTCGAGCTCAGCCTCGGCTTCTTCGACTGGGTGGCCGCGCACGACGGCCCCTCGATCGCGCAGTTCGTGCAGACCGGCGCCACCCGCGACCAGGTCCTCGACCTGATGCGGGTCCGGTCGGTCTACCACCTCAAGGAGGCCGACCCGACGTCCTGGGTCATCCCGCGCCTCCCACCGGCGGCCAAGTCCGCGCTGGTCGAGCTCCAGTACGACGAGTACGGCGCGGGCGACCCGGCGAGGCTGCACGCGCACCTCTTCGCGCGCGGCATGGCCGCCAGCGGGCTGCGTCCCGAGCACGGCGCCTACGTCGACGAGGCGCCGCTGGAGGTGCTGGAGCAGAACAACGCCCTGTCGATGTTCGGCCTCCAGCGACGGCTGCGCGGCGCCGCCGTCGGACACCTCGCGGCGTTCGAGGCCACCAGCTCGATGCCGTCGCGCCGGATGGCGCAGGGGCTGCAGCGGCTCGGGTTCCCCGAGGAGCTCGTCGGCTACTACACCGAGCACGTCCTGGCCGACGCCGTGCACGAGCAGGTCGCCCTTCGTGACGTGTGCGTGGCGCTGGTGCGCGACGAGCCCGGGCTCGAGGCCGACGTGTGGTTCGGCGCCTGGGCGTGCCTCGATCTCGAGGACCGCACGGCCGGCCGGATGCTCGAGGCGTGGGGAGCGGCGTGATCCCGTTCGAACCGCGTGCGGACGTGGAGCTCTGCCCCGGCGGCCCGATGCTGCTGCGCGGCGAGCACGTCGTGCTCGACGAGGAGGGCGTCCCGCACCCGACGACGCGACCGGTCTCGGCGGTCTGTCGGTGCGGCAAGTCGGCGTCGAAGCCGTGGTGCGACGGCACGCACAAGCTGCTGCCGCCCAAGCTGCGCCCCTGAGTCACCAGGAGCGGCGTGTTGTCGGCGACCTCCGGTCGATCTGCAGCAGGGCGCCGCGCTCGTAGCCGCGGACGGCGACCACCTCGAGCCCGGCGTACGGCTCGACCAGGGTGGCGACGCGCCGGGCCTGGTCGAGCGGGCCGACCTGGAGCAGCGCCGACCCCTCCACGGCCAGGTGCCGGGCGATGACGTCGAGACAGGTGCGCGCCAGGTCCAGGCCGTCGTGGCCACCGTCGATGGCGGTGATCGGGTCCTCCGGGAACCGGCCGACGTCGGCGGTGCGCACCCAGGGCGGGTCCGCGACGATGACGGCGAACTCCTCGGCCTGGTCGAGAACCGCATCCATCGAGCCCTCGCGCACGTCCACCTCGACGCCGGCGAAGGCCGCGTTGCGGCGGAGGAACTCGCACGCCGCCGGGTCCATGTCCACGCACACGAGAGGCCGCGGCGCGAGCGTCACGGCGAGCAGGCCGATGTGGCCCGCGCCGGCGCAGAGCTCCAGCACCGGCCCGGGAGGCGCGGTGCGGACCAGCTCGGCAGCCCAGCGCGACTGGGCCGCGGTCCACGGGCGCGGCGCCAGCACCCGGGCGTCGTACTCGATGCGCAGCCCCTCGAAGTCGATGAACTGCGCGCCGGCCGTGGTCATGCTCGGAGGTATCCCGCGGCCGGGCCCGACCTCCTCACCCTTCGGGGGGAAGGGTTCGGAAGGTGCGATGGGTCAGGGGGCCGCGGCGCGGAGCTTCTCGAGGAGCGGGCCGGCCGCCTCGTCGAGGAACCGGTCCTGGCCCTCGTCGCCGACCTGCACCACGCAGATGTCGGTGAAGCCGGCCTCCCAGTAGCCGCTGACCGCCGAGACGATCTTGTCGAGGTCGGGACCGCACGGGATCGACTCGGCCACGTCGTCGGGCGTCACGAACTGGCTCGCCGACGCGAACCCGGCCGTCGTGGGCAGGTCGGCGTTGACGTTCCAGCCTCCGCCGAACCAGCGGAACTGCTGGTGCGCCCGCTCCACCGCGGCCTTCTCGTCGGGGTCCCAGCAGATCGGCAGCTGCCCGATCGCCCGGGCGTCGTCGCCCACCCGGGACGCGTCCTCCACGTCGTTCCAGGCCTGGATCAGCTCGGCCTTCGGCTCGACCGCGATCAGGTCGTCGGCGAGCGGTGCCAGCCGCTCGATGCCGCGGTCGCCGGAGACGGCCACGGCGATCCGGACCGGCTCGTCGGGGAGGTCCCACAGCCGCGAGGAGTCGATGGCGAAGTGCTCACCGCGATAGGTGACCAGGTCCCCGTCGAACAGCGCGCGGATCACCTCGACCGCCTCCTCGAGCATCTCCTGGCGGGTCTCCAGTGCTGGCCAGCCGTCGCCCACGGTGTGCTCGTTGAGGTTCTCACCGCTCCCGAGCCCCAGCGTGAACCGGCCCTCCGACAGCAGCCCCATCGTCGCGGCCTTCTGGGCCACGACCGCCGGGTGGTAGCGCATGGTCGGGCAGGTCACGTAGGTCATCAGCCCGACGCGCTCGGTCGCCTGCGCGACGGCGCCCAGCACGCTCCAGGCGTACGGCGCGTGGCCCTGCTCGGTGAGCCACGGGGAGTAGTGGTCGCTCGAGACCTCGAAGTCGAAGCCGGCCTCCTCGGCCGCCACGGCGTAGCGCACGAGCTCGCGCGGGCCGGACTGCTCGGTCATCAGCGTGTAGCCGAAGCGGGTGCCCATCCCGGTCAGCCGAGGATCGAGCGGGCGTCGACCGCGCCGTGCTCGGCCTCGATCGCCGCGGCGAGCCGGGTGACGTCCTCGTCGCTGACCTGGACGCCAGCCTCGCCGAGCCCGCCCCTGAGCTCGCGCTCGACCGTGCCCTCTGGCGCTCCGTCCTGGTAGGAGCTGACCCGGTCGAGGACACCCTGGATTGCTTCGAGCTCTTCGGTGCTGTGTGTGGACATGCGACGCCGGTACCCCGTGGTTCCTCCACGAACGACACAGGCCCGGACTCGGCGCGAGTCCGTGCCCCTGCCCGTCCGCTCAGCGTGGATCCGGCTCAGAGCGCCGCGAGCTTCGCCCGGGTCGGGGCGTAGGGCGTGCAGCGCAGCCGCAGGCGGGCCTCGGCCGGCGTGCGGTTGGCCTTGCGGTGGTTGCAGGACGCACAGGCCGCCACGGTGTTCAGCCAGGTCGACCCGCCGCCGCGGCTCTGTGGCAGGACGTGGTCGATGGTGGTGGCGTGCCGGCCGCAGTAGGCGCAGGCGTGCCGGTCACGGACCAGCACCCCGGCGCGCGACCAGCTCGCCGGGCGGTAGAGCCAGTGCGCGGCGACGTAGCGCACGAGCCGGATCACGCGCGGCCACGGGTGCGGGCCGATCATGCGGTCGCCCTGCTGCTCCTCGACGAGTGCGACCTCGCGGAACAGCATCCGCACGGCGTGCTGGAAGGTGACCTTGCCGAGCGGCTCGAAGGAGGCGTTCAGCAGGGCTACCTGTTGGACGGTCACCGCCGACACCTCCTCTCGGTCGTCCCTGGGTCACGCCGGGCGCGGGTCGCCCTGCGTGGCGTCGGCCCGGCGTGGGCAGGGGTGCCCGAGTCGTCGCCGACGCGTCAGGGTACGGCGCGCGCAGCCGCGCTGACGAGCATTTATGCCCGGTCGAGGATCGCCTGTCGCGCCGTGGCGTAGCGGTCCCGGACCGACGGCGTCGGGTCGGCCCGGAGTCGCTCGACGTCGGGCAAGGCCCAGGTGGGCGGCCGGGCATCGCCGTTCAGGGCCCAGGCCGCCTGTCGCGCGGCGCCGGCCGCCACGGCCTCGATCGCCGGTGGCACGAGCACGTCGATGCCGAGCACCTGCGGCGCGATCCGGCGTACCGCCTCCGACCTCGTCGCCCCGCCGACCATGACCACGCGGCGCAGCACGACACCGGAGTCGCGCAGGGCGTCGAGGGCGTCGGCGAGCCCGCAGAACACGCCCTCGATGCAGGCGCGGGCGACGTGCGCAGGTGTCATGGAGTCGAGGGTGAGGCCATGGAGGGAGCCGGTCGCGAGGGGGAGTGCGGGGGTGCGTTCACCCTCGAGGTAGGGGACCAGCACGAGCCCGTCGCACCCTGCGGGGGCGGCCAGCGCCAGGTCGGAGAAGGCCGCGTGGTCGACCCCCAGGAGTCGGGAGCCGGCGTCGAGCACGCGGGCCGCGTTGAGGGTGGCGACGAGGGGCAGGAAGCCGCCGGTCGCGTCGGCGAACCCCGCGATCGTGCCGCTCGGGTCCGCCGTCTGGTGGGTCGCCACGGCACACGCCACGCCGGAGGTGCCGATGCTGAGGATGACGTCGCCCTCCTCGGCCTGGAGCCCGAGCGCGGCCGCCATGTTGTCGCCGGTGCCTGCGGCCACCAGCGCGCCGGGAGCAAGGACCGTGGCCTCGCCGGCCGCCTGGCTCGGCGCCAGCACGGTGGGCAGCACGGTGTCGTGGCCGAGGGCCAGCTCCACGAGGTCGCGTCGGTAGGCGTCGGTCCGCGCGTCGAACCAGCCCGTCCCGCTCGCGTCCCCCCGGTCGGTCGCGAGGGACTCGAGCCCGGGCGCGCCGCGCAGCCGCCAGCTGAGCCAGTCGTGCGGCAGGCAGACCGCGGCGGTCCGGTTCGCCAGCTCGGGCTCGTGCTCGGCGACCCAGCGGGCCTTGGTCGCGGTGAACGACGCGACCGGCACCGAGCCGACCGCCTCGGCCCAGGCGGCCGGCCCGCCGAGCTCGTCGATGAGAGAGGCCGCTTGAGGCGCCGAGCGGTTGTCGTTCCAGAGCAGCGCCGGGCGCACCACCTCGCTCTGCTCGTCGAGCGAGACGTAGCCGTGCTGCTGCGCACCCACCGCGAGCGCGGCGACGTCGTCCAGCCCCCCGGCGGCCGCGGCCGCCTCGTGCAGCGCGGCCTCCCAGGCGCGCGGGTCCACCTCGGTCCCGGGTGGGTGCGCCGCGCGCCCGGAGCGCACGAGGGTGCCGTCGTCCGCGTCGAGCACGACCACCGTGCAGGACTGCGTCGAGGAGTCGATCCCTGCCACGAGCGTCATCGCTTCTCCCTCCGTGCGGTGCGTCTCATGGCAGCAGGTCCTTGAGACGGTCGACGAGCGACGCCTTCACGGCCCGGGTGACCGCGGCGTTGATCTGACGGTAGAGGTCGTCCTCGTCGTCGAGGTCCTCCAGGATCGCGCGTAGGTCGAGGTCGTCGATCGTGCGGTTCAGGACGTCGTCGGTCTTCAGCGCCGCGTCGACGACGGAGTCGGGCAGCGCGCGGATCGCGATCTCGAGGAAGCGGTTGAGGTCGGCGTTCTCGAGAGCCTCGTCGACCAGCTCCGAGGCCGGGGGGAGCGACCCGTCGTCCTTCATGCGCTCGACGGCGGCCAGCAGGCCGTCGTGGAGGGCGTCGACCTGGGCGTCGGTGCGGGTGCCCGGCTGCGCCAGCTCGAGCGTCAGCGCCTCCCGGCTGATGCCGAGGCGGCAGGCGGCGCCGTCGATTCCGAGCAGCACGAGCCGCTCGGTGAGGGCGTCCATGCCCTCGGCCTGCGAGGTGACCGCGCGCTCGGCGCACGGGTCGGCCGAGTGGAGCGGCTCGAACGTCCCGCCTCCGTGGGCCAGCTGTACGCCGAGCACGCCGCTCACCATGACCAGCGCGGCCAACGGCAGGCCGACCAGGCGCGCGACGCCGGTCACGGGCCCGCCTTCCTGCGAGGTGCCACCACGGTGAGCAGGGCGAGGAGCGCGAGACCGGCGCCGATCAGGAACGAGTCGCGGAAGGCTCGGGTCGCGGCACGCTCGAGCTGGGCGTCGAGGTCGCGCTCGAGCTTCTCCGCGGCGGGACGCTCCTCGGGGGTGATCTCGGCGGTGGCGAAGGCGCGGTGCAGGTCGGGGATCCTGCCCTCCTCCGCGATGAGCTCGCTGCCGAGCGCCTGGGCGATCGCGATCTTGTCCTTCGGCGGCAGCGGCGCGTCGAGGACCAGGGACGTGATCGCCTCCTGCGCGGGCACCTGGGCGTCCTGCAGGTCCGCGGTGAACACCGGCGTCAGGATCGCCAGCCCCACGACCACACCGACATGTCGCGCGCCGATGGTCCAGCCGGCGTGCCGCACCCGCGGCAGTCGCAGCTCCATGGCCTGCGAGGTGAGCCGGTCGACGGTCAGCCCGAGACCGAGACCGACCAGCGCCTGGGGCGCCACCGTCCAGGCGAGGTGGGCCGAGGGTGGGATCGCGAGGCCGGCCAGCCCGCCGGCGATGAGGAAGCAGCCCACCGAGACCTCGAGCGCGGCCGGCGGCCGGAAGAGGCGTGCGAGCGGGCGGGCCGCGAGCGCAGCGACCGGCACGACCGACACGGTCAGCGCCGCGGTCCCCGGAGACCGGCGCCAGCCCTCGACCAGGAGCAGGACGAGCAGGAACAGCGCCGCCGTGAGGGCCGCGGACAGCAGGGCCAGCGTGAGGTTCGGCCGGACGGCCGGTCGGTGACGGTCGGGCGTGATGGCCGCTACGGCCGGTACGGCGAGCGCCGCCGGCACGGCCAGCACCGCGAACGGCACCTGCACCACGAAGATCGCCTGCCACGAGAACGCCTGGGTGAGGACTCCGCCGGCGAACGGTCCGGCGGCCGTGCCGATCACACCCGCCGTGACCCAGGTGGCGACGCCGCGGCGCTCGCCGTACTCCGCCACGAGCAGCTCGAGACACCCGACCAGCGCCAGCGCGCCGCCGAGCGCCTGCACGCACCGCGCCCCGATGAGTACGTCGATCGACTGCGCCGCCGCGCACCAGGCCGAGGCTCCGGCGAAGACCGCGATCCCGATCGCGCTGATGATTCGCGGGCGCACCCGCGCGATGCTCCATGCGATCGGCACGGCGCCGAGCCCGAGCACGAGGTTGAACGCGATCAGCACCCACGCGACCTGCCCGACCGACGTGTTCAGGTGCCGGAGGATGTCAGGCAGCGCGAGCGTGACCACCGCGGAGTCCGCGAGCACCAGCGCGACGGTCACCGCGAGCAGAGGGGCCACGGCACGACGCACGCGGCCATCCTCGCAGCGAGGTGGATCGGGCGACGTCGCCGACGCGCCCTCGACCCACGTGCGTCGGTGGTCGCCGACGCCAGTCACACGCACGCTCCACCCTCGTCGGCCACTTCGCCCGCGAGCGGCTCGGGCCCGTGCTGAGCAGCCTCGACCCCCGCGCGGAGCCTGGACCCGTCAGCCCGGTGGCAGTGGGCGGATCCGGCCGCCGGCCTCGTCGGGCGGGTCGATGCGGGCGGCCCGGGCGCGGGTGGCGATGTCGTCCGGGAACGGCGCGGAGCTGCCTCCTGCGACGTGCACCCCCAGGATCTCCTCGGTGGCGCGCAGCCGGCCCTCGACCCAGAGCTCGTGCCAGATCCACAAGAGCTTGCGGGTGGCGCCGATGACCGAGGAGCGGACCTCGAGGTCGCTGCCGGAGGAGACCTCGTCGAGGTAGCGGACGTGCGCCTCGACCGTGTAGAGCGACGCGTCGTTGGCCTCGCGGTACGCCGGCCCGATCCCGACCGCGTCCATCACCGCATCCGTGGCGTGGCCGAAGACCAGCACGTAGTAGGGCTCGGACAGGTGGCCGTTGTAGTCGATCCAGGCGTCCTGGACGGGCTCGCGCCAGATGATCGGCGCGGTGTTCACGCCCGCCCCAAGGCGCGCAGGATCGCGATCACCCCGCGGTCGCGCTCGGCCACCAGGTCGTCGATGCTGCGACCGTCGGCCTCTCGCTCGCAGCCCTCCACCACGGCGTCCCGCAGCTCCGGCGTGAGCTCGGGGGCATCGAGGCGGGTCCACGGCGAGAGGAGGGACGGGCCGAAGTGGTCGAGCATGTGCGCCATCCCGCCCTGGCCGCCGGCCAGGTGGAAGGTGAGCATCGGTCCCTGGAGTGCCCAGCGCAGGCCGGGGCCGTCGGTGATGGAGAGGTCGATCTCCTCGACCGTCGCCTCGCCGGCCTCGACCATGTGCAGGGCCTCGCGCCACAGCGCCTCCTGGAGCCGGTTGGCCACGAACCCCGGCACCTCGCGCTCCATGGTGATGACCGACTTCCCGGCGTGCCGGAAGAAGTCCGACGTCCACGCGACCACCTCGGGCGACGTGCCGGTGCCGCCGACCACCTCCACGAGGGGGATGAGGTACGGCGGGTTGAAGGGGTGTCCCACCACCAGCCGTTCGGCGTGGTCGGCCTGCGTGGCCATCTCGCTCATGCCGTAGCCGGACGTCGAGGAGGAGATCACGATGCCTTCCGGCGTCGCGACGCTGATGTCGGCCAGCAGCTTGCGCTTCAGCTCCAGCTCCTCCGGCGCCGACTCCTGCACGAAGTCGGCCTGCGCGCAGGCCGAGGCCAGGTCGGCCTCCACGGTCAGGTTGTCGATGGAGGCGCCGTCGGCCAGGCCGAGCTCGCTCAGCGCCGGCCAGGCCGCGTCGACCAGGTGGCGCAGCCGGGTCTCGGCGTCCTCGGCCGGGTCCCAGGCCACGACGCGGTAGCCGCGGGCCAGGAAGTAGGCCACCCAGCCGCCACCGATGACGCCGGCGCCGATGCAGGTGACGGTCCGGACGTCCTCCGGGGCGGGGCGCGTCATCAGGGCCTCCGTCATCGGCTCTTCAGCGCGAGGATCTCGCGTCCCTCGTCGGGGGTTGCCACGTGGGCGCCCATGCCTTCCACGATCGTCCTGGCCCGCTCGACCAGCTGCGCGTTGGTCGCCTTCACGCCCTTGCTCAGGTAGAGGTTGTCCTCGAGGCCGACGCGCACGTGGCCGCCGAGCAGCACCGACTGCGCCACCCACGGCATCTGCATCGGTCCGAGCGCGAACGACGCCCAGACCGCGCCCTCGGGGACCTGGTTGACCATCGCCTGCAGGGTCGCGGGGTCGGCCGGCGCGCCGTACGGGATGCCCATGCAGAGCTGGTACATCGCCGGGGCGTCGATGAGCCCCTCCTCGACCAGGGTGTTGGCGAACCACAGGTGGCCGGTGTCGAAGATCTCCATCTCGCAGCGGACGCCGAGCTCCTGGATCTTCTTGGCGCCCTCGCGGAGCATGTCGGGGGTGCTGACGTAGACCAGGCTGCCCTCGCCGAAGTTCAGGCTGCCGCAGTCCAGCGTGCAGATGTCCGGCAGCAGCTCCTCGACGTGTGGGAGCCGGTCGACACCGCGGACCAGGTCGGTCTCGGGGAGGAACGTCGTCGGGTCGGCCGGGTCCAGGAACAGGTCGCCGCCCATGCCGGCGGTGGTGTTGATGATGACGTCGACGTCGGAGGCGCGGATCCGCTCCACGACCTCGCGGTAGAGCGCGACGTCCCTCGAGCCCTTGCCGGTCCGCGGATCGCGCACGTGGATGTGCACGATGGTGGCGCCGGCGCGGGCCGCGGCGATGCCGGACTCCGCGATCTGCTCGGGCGTCACCGGCACGTGCTCGGAGCGGCCGACGGTGTCACCGGCCCCGGTCAGCGCGCAGGTGATCATGACGTTTCGGTTCATCGTGCGGACTCCTTCGTCCTGGGCGGGATGGCGTCGAGCAGGGCGTGCAGGCCGAGATAGCTGAGGTCGCGGGCCTGACGGTCCACGAGGAAGTCGTCGTAGGGCCACTGCGAGGTCTTGACCACGACGGCGCCGGTGCGGCGGTCGACACAGGCGAACTGGCCGCGGCTGCCGTCGGCGGTCACCCGCCTGCCGTCGGCGTCCATGGGCCACCAGTGGTAGCCGAAGCCCGCGTGGGTGGTGATGCTGCTCGGCAGCCGGCCAGGCGCCAGGAACGGGTACGCCGGACGCGCGGCGGCCTCGACCCAGTCGGGGTCGAGCAGCTGTTGGTCGACGGCGCCGCCGTCCACGGCGAGCAGCGCCACGCGTGCCCAGTCGCGGGAGGTCGCGGCCAGCCCCCCTCCGGCCATCGCGACCCCGGAGCCGTCGATCGCGACGGCCGCCTCCCCGGTGCAGCCGAGGGCCGCCCACAGCAGGGCGACGTCGTCGGCGTAGGCGCGGCCGGTGGCTCGCTCGCGCACCCAGTCGAGGACCTGGGAGTCGGCGGTGCAGTAGCTGAACCGGGTGCCGGGCGCGACGCCCGGCCCGACCTCACGGAGGAGCGTGCGCGAGTCGGTGCCGACGGCGAAGCAGCCCAGCAGCCGGGACGCCAGGCCGTGGGGATCGCGGTGGTCCTCGACCCAGTCGACGCCGGTGGTCATGGTCAGGACGTCGAGCACGCTGGTGCCGTCGTAGCCGCTGCCGACCAGCTCCGGCACGAGCGCGGTCACGGCGTCCGTCACCGCGAGCGAGGCCTCCCGCACCGCACGCCCGACCAGGTGCGCGAGCACGGACTTTGTCATCGAGGCGCCCAGGAACAGGGTCTGCGGACCCAGCCCGTCGGCGTACCACTCGTGGACCACGGTGCGACCGTCGAGGACGAGCAGCGAGGTCGACCAGGTCTCCTCGACCCACTCCGCCAGCCCGCGAGAGCGGCCGGCACCGGCGATCTCGACGTCGACCTCCCGAGGATCCGACGGCAGGTCCGGTCCGCCTCCACCCGGCACGACGGCGCGTGCCCACGCCGCCTCCCGTTGGGGGTCGGTGAACCTGAGTCCCGAGAGCCGGGACCCTGTGGAGGATGCCGTCAACTCAGTCGATCCTGGGACTGTTGGAGAGCAGCTTCTTGGTGTAGTCCTCCCGCGGCGTCTCCATCACCGTCACCACCGGGCCGGCCTCGACCACCTTGCCGGCCTGGAGGATCTCCACCCGGGTGGCGATCGAGCGGACCAGCGCGAGGTTGTGGGTCACGAAGAGCATGCTGATCCCGCGCGAGGTCCGGAGCCCCTCGAGGAGCTCGACGATGGACCCCTGCACCGACACGTCGAGCGCCGAGGTGATCTCATCGCAGATCATCACGTCGGGCTCGGCGGCCAGTGCTCGGGCGATCGCGACCCGCTGACGCTCTCCACCGGAGAGCCGGCTGGCCTGGTAGTGCAGCATCTGAGAACCCAGGGCCACCTGGTCCATCAGCTCCAGCACCCGCTCGGTCGCCTGCTTGCCCTTGGCGAGCCCGAACAGCTCCATCGGCCGCTTGATGATCTGCTCGATGGTCAGGCGGGGGTTCAGCGACAGATAGGGGTTCTGGAAGATGTACTGGATCCGCCGGCGGTCCTCGGCTGAGCGCTGACGGGCGCTCTTGGCCAGCTCGCGACCCTCGAAGGTCAGGGAGCCGGTCCACTCCTTGTGCAGCCCGCCGACCGAGCGGGAGATGGTGGTCTTGCCGCTGCCGGACTCGCCGACCAGCGCCACCACCTCACCCTTGCCCAGGTCGAAGGTCACGTCGTGCACCACCTGCTTGCGGCCGTAGAAGACGTTGAGACCGCCGACGGTCAGGATGACCTCGCGCTTCCTGTCCGGGTCGGAGTCGGGCACCGTGCCGATGTTGATGTCCCACGTGCCGATCTCCTCGACCCGGATGCAGCGGACCTCGTGGTCGGGCGCGATGGTGCGGAGCTCGGGCACAGCCTGTCGGCACTCGTCGATCGCGAAGGAGCAGCGGTCGTTGAAGCGGCAGCCGTCCGGTCGCGACCCTGGGGCCGGCGTCCGGCCCGGGATCCCCTTGAGGGCGCGGGCCTGGCTCAGGTGCGGGATCGAGTCGAGCAGCGCCCGCGTGTAGGGGTGTGACGGATTGGCGAAGATCGTGTCCCGCGGGCCGAGCTCGGCGATCTGCCCGGCGTACATCACGGCCACACGGTCGGCGATGTTGGCCACGACCGCGAGGTCGTGGGTGACGTAGAGGGCGCTGACACCGTGGGCGCGGCAGAGCTCGGCCATGGTGTCGAGCACCATCTTCTGGGTGGTCACGTCGAGGCCGGTGGTCGGCTCGTCGAGGACCAGCACCTTGGGCTTGGGCAGGAAGGCCATCGCGAGGGCGACGCGCTGGACCTGGCCGCCGGAGAGCTGGTGGGCGTAGCGCTTGAGGAACTCGTCGTCGTTGGGCAGGCCGACCTCGGCCAACCCGTCCCGGGCGCCCTGGAGCCGCGAGGCCGAGGTGCCGATGCCGCGCAGCTCGAGCAGCTCGACGATCTGCTTGCCGATCCGGATGCTCGGGTTGAGCGCCGAGGCAGGGTCCTGCGGGACGTAGGCGATCTCCTCGCCGCGCAGCTGCCGGACCTCCTTCCAGGGCAGCTTGAGCACGTCGCGCACGGCGCCGGGCTCCGACCGGTCCTCGATCAGGACCTTGCCGGAGGAGATGACGGCGCCGGCGCGGGAGTAGCCGAGCAGCGAGGTGCCGACGGTGGTCTTGCCGGAGCCGGACTCGCCGACCAGGCCGACGACCTCGCCAGGTCTCAGGACCAGGTCGATGTCATCCACGACATCGACGGGCCGTGCGGTCAGGGTGACGCCGAGGTCCTCGACGACGAGGCCGCCGGTCGGGGCCACCTGGTGCTCTGCATCGGTGCTCGTGGCGGTCATCTGCCTAGTCGCCCTTCTGGCTGGCTTGCGCGAGACCGTCGGCCCACGGGCTGAGTGTGGCGATGGTGGGGGGCATGGTTCAGTCGCCCTTCTGGCTGGCTTGCGCGAGACCGTCGGCCCACGGGCTGAGTGTGGCGATGGTGGGGGGCATGGTTCAGTCGCCCTTCTGGCTGGCTTGCGCGAGACCGTCGGCCCACGGGCTGAGTGTGGCGATGGTGGGGGGCATGGTTCAGTCGCCCTTCTGGCTGGCTTGCGCGAGACCGTCGGCCATCAGGTTGGTGGCGATGGTGAAGATGGCGATCACCAGCACGGGGGCCACGACGGCCCAGGGCTGGGTCTGCAGGCCGAGCCGGTTCTCGTTCATCATCTGGCCCCAGTTGGCGGCACCGGGATCGGCGGCGAAGCCCAGGAAGCCGAGGGCGGCGACGAGACCGATGGAGTAGGTGAGCCGCAGGCCGGCCTCGGCGAGCAGGGGACCGGTCATGTTCGGCAGCACCTCGGCCACGATGACGCGCGACCGCTTCTCGCCGAGCGCCTCGGCGGCGACCACGAAGTCGCGCGACACGATGCCGAGCGCGACACCGCGCGAGACCCGGGCCACGCGAGGCGCGTGCGAGGCGCCCACCAGGACGATGATCACCAGGTTCGACGGGTTCTGCAGGGCGGTGAGCACCACCAGCGCGAGCAGGATCTGCGGGAAGGCGAGCAGCACGTCGTTGAGCCGCATGATCACCTCGTCCCACAGGCCGCCGCTGTAGGCCGCCACCACGCCGATCAGGACGCCGACGATCATGCCGAGCAGGGTCGCGAGCACCGAGATCAGCAGGATGCCCTGGCCGCCGTGCATCACGCGGCTCAGCACGTCCTGGCCGAGGTAGTCGGTGCCGAAGAGCCCGTCCTTGGAGTACGGCGGCCCGGCGGTCTCGTTCTCGGTGTACGGCGCCAGGAAGGGCGCGACGATCGCGAACGCGACGATCAGCAAGGTGACCACGAAGCCGAAGGTGAACCGCTTCTGCTGCAGGGCCTTCCGGAAGAAGGAGGGGTTGGTCGCAGGAGTCGTCGTGGCACTCATGACGAGATCGCCGTCCTCGCTCGGGGGGTCAGCAGGATGGAGAGCAGGTCGGCGACCAGGTTCACCACGACGTAGACGCCGGCGATGATCATGCTCAGGAGCTGGACCATCGGGACGTCGTGGTTGCGCACCGAGTCGACCAGCTGCCGTCCGACTCCCGGGTAGGAGAACAGCGTCTCCACCAGCACCACACCGCCGGCCAGCCAGGCCAGCTGCAGTGCGATCACCTGGATGCCGGGGACGATCGCGTTGAGCAGCGCGTGCTTGCGCATCACCACCGGCTCGGGGATGCCCTTGAGCCTGGCCAGCTCGACGTAGTCGCTGTCGAGGACCTCGAGGAGGGTGGCGCGCACGATCCGCGAGACGTACGGCGACACGGCGATCACCAGCGTGGCCACCGGGAGCACCATCGACTTCGGCGTGTCCCACGGGTGGCCCGTCGGCGTGCTCAGCGTCACCGCCGGGAACCAGTGGAAGACCGACGTGGAGAAGACCGACACGAGCAGGATGCCGGTCACGAACTCGGGCACGCCCGCCAGGGCCAGCAGGATCGTCTGGATCACGGTGTCGGGCCGCTTGCGGCGGAAGTGCGACGAGATCATCGCGATGCCGAAGGCCAGCGGGATCATCACCAGCGCGGAGAGCAGGACCAGGGCCAGCGTGTTGACGACGCTGTCAGAGACCTGCCCCCACACCGGCTGCTGGTTGGCCAGCGAGGTGCCGGGGTCACCGGTGACCAGACCGCCGAGCCAGTCGAAGTACCTGCTGACGATGTTGTCCCCGACGCCGAGCTGGGCCTCGAGCTGTTCGCGCCGGGCGACGTTGGAGTTGTAGTCGCGCCCGAGAATGGCGCGCACCGGATCACCGAGGGCGGCCGTGGCGAGGAAGACCAGGATGGAGACCAGCCACAGGGTGAGGGCCGCCAGGCCGAGGCGGCGTGCCAGCCAGAGGCCCCACGCCGCCCAGCCTGAGTGACCAGGAGGAGGTGCGACCTCCTCGAGCGGATCTGGGAGCGTCGCGACCTGTGTCATGTCAGGAGACCGACACCTTGTTGAACTTGTAGTTCCCAAGTGGGAGGTACTTGCTCTCCTCGAGACCCTTGACGTTCGCGCCGTACCCGTCGACCTGCTGGCGGAAGCCCCAGATGATCAGGCCACCCTCGTTGTACTCGATCTCCTGGGCCTGGTGGAGCAGGTCCTTGCGCTTGGCCTCGTCGAGCTCCTGGGCCGCCGCGTTGACGAGGTCGCGGTGGTCCGAGTTGTCCCAGTGCGTCTCGTTGTAGGTGCCGCCCAGCTTCTCCGGGAAGGTGCCGACCACGCACTGCGGGATGTAGTTGCGGGTGTTCCAGAAGTCCTGCGCGAACGTGTAGGACAGGTAGTCGTCGTCGTAGAAGGGGTTCTTCTTGGTGACCTTGACCTGGACGCCTGCCGCCTTGGCCTGCTCGGCGAAGAGGTTGGCGGCCGCCGGGGCGACCGAGCCGATGTCGTCGCCGGTGAAGAGCTCGACCTGGAGGTCGGCGACGCCGGCCGAGGCCAGCAGCGACTTGGCCTGGTCGATGTCCTGCTCGCGCTGCGGCAGGTCACTGGCGAAGTCGACGTCCAGCGGGGCGTACATGTCGTTGCCCAGGTTGCCGTAACCGCTCAGGGTCTGGTCGATCATGGCCTGGCGGTCGACGATCAGCCGCATCGCCTGGCGCACCTTCACGTCGTTGAACGGCGCCTGGTCGACCCGCATGGTGAACGGCACCCACGCGCCGGAGTCGGCGATCAGCACGCCGCCGCCGGCACCCTTGATCGTGTCGACCAGGTTGTAGGGCAGGTTGTCGAGCGTCTGGATCTGGTTGGCCTGCAGCGCGTTGACCTTCGCGTTGTCGTCGGCGAAGTCCTGGATCGTGAGCTCGTCGACGAAGGCCGCGTCGCCCCAGTAGTCGGCGTACTTCTTGAACGTCGACGTCTTGCCGGCCTCGAAGGACTGGTAGGCGAAGGCACCGGTGCCGATCGGGTTGCTCGGGTCGAACTCCCCGCCCGGGATGATGCCGAGGGTGTACTCGGCGAGCAGCGTGTCGAGGATCGCGTACGGCGTCTTGAGGACCAGCTGCAATGTCGAGTCGTCGACCACCTTGGTCGAGGCGAAGTCGATGATCTGCGAGAGCTGGCCACCGGCGGAGAGCGGCTTGTCGGGGTCGGCCACGCGCTGGATGCTCTTCAGGGCGTCATCGGCGGTGACCGGCTGGCCGTTGTGGAAGGTCGCACCCTGGCGCATCTTGATGGTCCAGGTGATGGCGTCGGCGGACGCCTCGACGGACTCGGCGAGGGCCGGCTCGAGCTCGTAGTTGTTGTTCCAGAAGAGCAGGGGCTCGTAGAGGTTGTTGACCCGCGCGATGTCCGCCGCCGTGACCGGCTGGTGCGGGTCGAGGGTGTCCTTGCTGCCGCCACCGGTGGCGCCGTGGATCAGGATGCCGCCGCTGTTCTGCGGGCCGCCCCCGCCGCCTCCGCCGCCGCCCCCGTCGTCACCTCCGCAGGCGGACAGGAAGCTGCCGCCCGCGACGGCGGCTGCGCCGATGCCGGAGTACTTGAGCAGCTGGCGTCGAGAGAAACCAAAGCTGTTGGAAGGCTGGTTCACTACGTGACTCCTCTGTTTCACTATCCGAACAACGGCAAGCGTGTTTAGGGAACATAAAGTCGCTGGATCACAGGGTCAATGGCTAGACGGGAGGGTTCGCTTGTCATCTCGCCATACGCAACAAGTTGTGTCAGACGCAACCGGGTCCTCCCGGGACCCCAAAGGGGTGCAGTCGGTCGAGCGGGCGGCCGCCCTGCTTCGCGCCGTGGCGGCCGCGTCGGGACCCGCGGCCACTGCGACCGCGCTGGCCCAGTCCGTCGGCCTCAACCGCACCACGACCTGGCGGATCCTCGCGACCCTGGAGCAGCAGCGGCTGGTGAGCCTGGATCGCGGCACCGGCTCCTACTCCCTCGGTTTCGGGTTCATCGACCTCGCGGGTCAGGCAGGCGACTCGTCCATGGCGCAGGCGGCGCGCGCGGTGCTCAAGCGGATCGCGGGCGGGACCGGCGAGACGGCCGCACTGGCGGTCATGCGCGACGGCGCCCTGACCTACGTCGCGGAGGCCCTCGCCGGCGCGATCGTCTCCGTCACCCTGCAGGGCCGGCCGGTCTCGATGCACGCCACGTCGACGGGCAAGGTGCTGCTGGCGTTCTCCGGCCCCGACGAGGTCACGGGACTCCTGAACCTGCCGCACGGTGGTCGGCTGCAGCGCTTCACCTCGACGACGATCACCTCCCGGGCCGCGCTCGTCGAGGAGCTGGCGCGCACCCGGGAGCGCGGCTTCTCCGAGTGCCGCGGCGAGTTCGACGAGTCCGCCTGGGGCGTCTCCGCGCCCGTCCTCGACGTCGTCGGCCGTCCCGTCGCGGTGCTCAGCATCTGGGGGCCGCCCGAGCGGATCACCGCCAAGAGGTTCGCCAGCCTCGGCCGCCTGGTGATCGCGGGTGCCGAGGAGCTCGCGGGGCGCTGATTTCGCTCGCGGGGCGCGCTCGCTTCGGTCAGGGTGTCTGAGTGCCTGATCAGTCCGAGGAGGCCAGCCGGAAGCCGAGGTTTCCCGCGCTGGAGTCTGCGGCGTGGTGCTGGCGACCGGAGACGCGGTAGCGGCGGCAGTACGACGCGTGGCAGAGGTAGGAACCGCCCCGGCTGACCCCGTCGGTGTTCGACCCTGACCACGCTCCGGCGCACCACTCCCACACGTTGCCGCAGGCGTTGTGCAGTCCGAAACCGTTGGCCGGGAACGCGTCGACGGGACAGGTGCCCCGCCAGCCGTCGGCGCCGGTGTCCTCGGTCGGGAACGTTCCCTGCCAGACGTTCATCCGGTGCGCGCCGTCCGGCTCGAGCTCCGCGCCCCACGGGAAGGGCTGGCCCACCAGTCCGCCGCGGGCGGCGTGCTCCCACTCGTGCTCGGTCGGCAACCGGGCGCCTCGCCACGCGGCGTACCGCTCCGCGTCGGTGCGCGACACGTGGACGACCGGATGGTCGTCGAGACCCGACAGGTCCGACTGCGGCCCGAACGGGTGCGCCCACGTCGCGCCCAGCACCTCCCGCCACCACGGCGCCGCGGCCACCCCGCGGGTGGGCGGGAAGTCGTCGGGGAGGAACCCCGCGAAGACGAACGACGACCCGAGCCGCTCCGCGTCGGTCCGGTGACCGGTCGCTGCGGCGAACTCGGCGAACTCGGCGTTGGTCACCGCACAGGCGGCGATCCGGTACGGCGCCAGGTCGACCTCGCGCACCGGCCACTCCTCGGGGTGGTCGGGGTCGTCGCTCCCGACCAGGATCCGTCCGCCCTCCGCCCGGATCCCGTCGAGTGACGTCTGAGCGTGGTCGTGGAGTCCATCGGACGACGCTGGGACGTCACTCGACGGTGAACCGGGGTCCCGCGAAGGCGAGCAGCAGCCGGTCACTGGTGGGTCAGGTGGGCGCGGATCTTGTCCTCCTCGGCCACGGCCTCGGAGATCGGCCCCAGGTCGAAGCGGACGCGGTGGATCAGCCCCTCGAACCGGTTGCGCACAGGCAGGTAGTCGTCGACGACGGGGGTGCCGCGGTCCACGCCGATGTTGAAGGTCTCGTCGAAGGCGAAGTAGTAGGCGGTCGTGGCGGGGACTCGTCCGGATCCGACCTGGCTCCCGTCGACCTCCAGGGTCACCGCGGCCCCGCTCCCGGGTGGGCCGCCGTCGTAGTCGAAGCGGACGACGAGGTCGTGGCGGCCCGGGGTCATCGGCTTCCCGCCCCGGACCACGGTCAGGTCCCGGCCGACGAAGTTGTAGGCGTAGTGCGGGACGCCGGCGACGACGTAGAGGGACCAGCCGCCGAACCGGCCGCCCTGGGCGACGACCACGCCGTTGGTGCCGGTGACCAGCTCGAGGTCGGCGGTGATGACGTGCGAGCGGTTCTTGACGTTCGGCGCCGCCTCCTCGGTGAGCCGGCCCACGCGCGGCCCGAAGGACTGGGTGGCACGTCCCAGGTGCAGGTCGAGCCGGCCGGCCACCTCGGGGTTCTCCCGCTCGGTGACCCGGTCGTCGAGGGGGAGCACGTTGAACTTCTCCGCCTCGCGCTGGAACAGCTCCTGGAGGTCACGGAGCCGCTCGGGGTGCTCCGCGGCCAGGTCACGGGCCTGGCTCCAGTCCTCGGAGTGGTCGTAGAGCTCCCAGACGTCCTCCTCGAAGGGGCGCTTGGGGGTCTCGACCATCTCCCACGGGATGCCGTGCCGGGTGACCGCGGTCCAGCCCTCGTGGTAGATGCCGCGGTTGCCGATCATCTCGAAGTACTGCGTGGTGTGCCGGTCCGCGGCCTCGGGGTCGGCGAAGGTGTAATGGAGGCTGGTGCCCTCGATGGGCTGCTGCTCGACGCCGCCGACGACGTGGGGCGCGGGCAGCCCGGTGGCCTCGAGGATCGTGGGCAGCAGGTCGATGACGTGGTGCCACTGGTGCCGGATCTCGCCTCGCGCGGCGATGCCGTCGGGCCAGCACACGATCATGCCGTCGCGGGTGCCGCCCAGGTGTGCGACCTGCTTGGTCCAGGGGTACGGCGTGTTCATCGCCAGGGCCCAGCCGGCGGGGTACATGCCGTAGGTCGTGGCGTCGCCCAGCGAGTCGAGCCGGGCGGCCATGTCGGCGGTGTCGTCCTGGATGCCGTGGCCGACGAGGTGCTCGCGGAACGTGCCGCGCGGCCCCCCCTCGCCCGAGGCGCCGTTGTCGCCGAGCAGGTAGAAGAAGAGGGTGTTGTCCATGACGCCCATCTCCTCCAGGGCATCGACGAGGCGGCCGACCTGGACGTCGGCGTGCTCGGCGAACCCGGCGTAGGTCTCCATGAACCGTGCCGCGACCCGCTGCTCGGTCTCGTCGAGCTCGTCCCAGCGCGGGACCCCCTCGGCCCACGGGGCCAGCTCGGTCGACTCCGGCACGATGCCGAGCGCCTTCTGCCGCGCCAGGGTCTGCTCGCGCTGGACGTCCCACCCGGCGTCGAACCGCCCGGCGTACTTGTCCCGCCACTCCGGTGCGACGTGGAACGGCGCGTGGGTGGCCCCGAGCGCGACGTAGGTGAAGAACGGGCGCTCGGGCGTGATCGCCTGCTGGTTCTCGACCCACGAGATGGCGTTGTCGATGAGGTCCTCGGACAGGTGGTAGCCGTCCTCGGGGAGCCGCTCGGGCTCGATCGCGTAGCGGCCCTGGTAGAGCTGCGGGTACCAGTGGTTCATCTCCGCGGCCATGAACCCGTAGAAGTAGTCGAACCCCTCGCCCATCGGCCAGCGCTGGAAGGGGCCAGACGGGCTCACCTCGACCGGAGGCGTCTGGTGCCACTTCCCGACCGCCGCGGTGCAGTAGCCGTTGCCGCTGAGGATCTGGGCGATCGTCGCGGCGCTGGCCGGCCGGTAGCCGTGGTAGCCGGGCTCCGGCGTGGACATCTCGGAGGTCACACCCATGCCGACCGAGTGGTGGTTGCGGCCGGTCATCAGCGCCTGCCGGGTCGGCGAGCAGAGCGGGGTGACGTGGAACCGGCTGTAGCGCAGCCCCTCCTCGGAGAGCCGCTGCGCGGTCGGCATGTCGCAGGGTCCGCCGTACGCCGACGACGCACCGAACCCCATGTCGTCGATGAGCACCACCACGACGTTGGGCGAGCCGGCCCCGGTCTCGACCGGACGGATCGGCCGGGTCGTGGTGTCGACGTCGAGCGGCAGTCGGGTGCGGTCAGCCTGGCCAGGTTGCGCTGTCACGAGCGGGATCCTCGCACGCCGGTCAACACCTCGGTCGTCAACGACTGAACATTTGTTCAGCGGCCCTTCCAGACCGGCTTGCGCTTCTCTGCGAACGCCTTGAAGCCCTCGAGACCGTCCTCGGACGTGTAGAGCTCCGCCACGGTCGGGAGGGTGCTGGTCGTGACCAGGTCCATGGCCTCCTGGAACCGCAGCGACTCCGCGACCCGTGCCGTCTCCTTGATCGCGGCGAAGACGAGGGGTGGTCCGGAGGCGAGCAGCCGGGCGGTCTCCCAGGCGCGGGCGCGGACGGCCTCGTCGTCGGGCAGCACCTCGTTGACCACGCCCCAGCGCGCCGCCTCGGCGGCCGGCATCCAGCGTCCGGTCAGGAGCAGCTCCATCGCCACGTGGTAGGGCATCCGCTTGGGCAGCTTGAGCGTCGCGGCGTCCGCGAGGGTGCCGGCGTTGATCTCCGGCAGGCCGAACTGGGTGGTCTCCGAGGCGTAGATGAGGTCGCACGCCAGGGCCAGCTCGAAGCCGCCTCCCATCGCGAGCCCGTGCACGGCCGCGATGACCGGCTTGTTGAGATCGGGCAGCTCCTGGAGCCCACCGAAGCCCCCGACGCCGTAGTCCCCGTCCACCGCGTCGCCGCCGGCCGCCGCCTTGAGGTCCCAGCCGGCGCAGAAGAACTTGTCGCCCTCGGTGCGCACGATCGCGACCCGGAGGGCGGGGTCGTCGCGGAAGGAGGCGAAGACGTCACCCATCTCCCGGCTGGTCGCCAGGTCGATGGCGTTGGCCTTGGGCCGGTCGAGCGTGACCTCGAGGACGCCGTCCTCGACCTGTGTCCTCAGGACCTCGCTCATGTCAGGCTCCCCACGGCCGCAGCAGCGACCGGCTGATGATGTGGCGCTGGATCTCCGAGGTGCCGTCCCAGATCCTCTCGATGCGGGCGTCGCGCCAGATCCGTTCCAGGGGCAGCTCGTCCATCAGCCCCATCCCGCCGTGGATCTGGATGGCCTCGTCGGCGACCATCGCCAGCATCTCGGTGGCCTTGACCTTGGCCATCGCGATGTCGGAGTCGGTGGCGGTGCCCTGGTCGACCTTCCACGCGGCGTGCAGGGTCATCAGCTCTGCCGCCCGCAGCTCGGTCGCCATGTCGGCCAGCTTGAAGCCCACGCCCTGGAAGCGGCCGATCGGCTGGCCGAACTGCTCGCGGCTGGCCGCGTGCTTGATGGAGAGGTCGAGGGCCCGCTCGGCGCGGCCCAGGCACGACGCGGCGACCTGGAGCCGGGTCGAGCCGAGCCACTCCCCGGCGAGCTCGAAGCCCTTGCCCTCCTCGCCGAGCAGCGCCTCGTCGCCCACCCGCACGTCGTCGAAGTCGAGGATCGAGTTGGTGTAGCCGCGGTGCGAGACGTTGCGGTAGCCGTCGTGCACGGTCACGCCCGGGGTGTCGAGGTCGACCAGGAACGTCGACATCGTGGCGCGGTCGTCGTCGTCGGCGCCGGTCACCGCGACCAGGATCACGAAGTCGGCCTCGTCGGCGTGGCTGATGAAGTGCTTGGTGCCCTTGATCCGCCAGCCGCCACCATCGGCAGCGTCCTCGCGGGTGGCCCGGGTGCGCATGGCCCGCATGTCGGAGCCGGCGCCGGGCTCGGTCATCGCGAGGCAGTCGACCTTCTCTCCGCGCACGCAGGGGTAGAGGTAGCGCTCGCGCTGCTCCTCGGTGCCGGCCAGGAGGATGTTGGAGGGCCGCGCGACGCACGTGTAGTGCAGTGCGTAGCCGGCCTTGCCGAGCTCCTTCTCGTAGAGCACCCACGTCACGGTGTCGAGGCCGGCGCCGCCGACCTCCTCGGGCATGTTGGCGGCGTAGAGGCCGGCGGCCAGGGCCTTGGCGCGGATCTGGGCGGCGAGCTCGGAGCGCAGCACGCCCGTGCGCTCGACCTCCTCCTCGTGGGGGTAGAGCTCGCGCTCGACGAACGCGCGCGTCACCTCCACGATGCTGCGCTGCTCGTCGGTGAGGCCGAAGTCCATGCGGTCGATCCTTTGTGCGTGGTGGTGGTCAGTGGGCGAGGGCAGCGGCTGCGGCGCCCCGGCCGGTCCGGACGGCACCCTCCATGTAGCCGGCGACCCACTGGTCGGAGCCGCAGACGTAGAAGGGGGGTTCGTGGGTGCCGTGCAGCGGCCCGACCGCCTCCACGTCGCCCGGGCGCCACGTGGTGACATAGCCCTGCGTCCAGGGGTCGGTGCCCCACAGCCGGGTCCAGGTCTGCAGCGGCGAGGTCGCCTCCGGGCCGTAGAGCTCGGCGACCTGGGCGAGGGCCTCGCGGGTCCTGGTGTCGGCGTCGGTGGCGGCGAACGCGGCATAGCGCTCCGGAGGCACCAGCGCCGAGAGCACGCCGTGCTGCTGGGGCCAGGTCGAGCCCAGCACGCCCTCGCTCTCGGACAGCGCGTTCTGGCCGCGGGCCCGCCAGAAGGGCTCGGCGTACGCCGCCACGAACTTCGCCGCCCACGCGTGCCGCTGCCGGCGCAGGGACGTCAGCCGCGCCTGGCTCACGCCCTCGATGTCGAGGTCGCGGGCGGGGCCGGCCGGAACCGCGATCACCACGGCGTCGGCGCGCAGCTCCTCGCCCTGGTGGGTGGTGACCACGCTCGACCGGCCGACCCGGATCCGGCGCACGGGTGTCGAGAGGCGTAGGTCGCGCAGCCCCGCCGCCATCGTCAGCGCGACGGTCGCGGAGCCCTCTGCGACCCGCTGGTTCTCCCACTCCGTGACGTCGTAGGCCGCGGTCCCGCCGCCGACGGCCTGCTTGCGGGCGTAGGCGAACATGCTCTGCCGCTCGATCGAGCCGTCGGCCAGGCCGAGGTGCACCAGGTCCATGGCCCGCAGGACGCCGGCCGTGGCGCCGGCCTCGCGCAGGAAGTCGCCGACGCTCATCCGGTCGAGCCGGTGCAGGTCGGGGTGGGCCAACGGGTCGCCCGGGTCGATCGAGGAGACCAGCTTCTCCAGCAGCCCTTCGACCTCGTCGTGCGAGGCGCGGTCGGCGTCGGAGAACCAGGACGGCCAGTCGCCGATCGAGAGCGTGTCAGGGAGCTGGCGGGTGATCTCGCCCGGCTCCGCGACGTAGGACTCCGTCAGCGTGAGCCCGAGCTCCTCGACCAGGCCGAGATAGCTGGTGTGGGCGTTGCCCACCACCTCACCCCCCAGCTGGACCCGCCGCCCGTCGGGGAGCTCGACCTGCTCGACCCGGCCGCCGACCCGGTCGCGGGCCTCCAGCACGGTGACCTGCGCTCCGCCGGCCTCGAGGTCGCGCGCCGCGGCCAGGCCGGCCAGGCCGGCGCCCACGACGACGACGTCCGCGTGGCTCATCTCAGGACCACGGTGTGCTCGGGCAGCCAGCCCATCTCGACGCGGTCGCCGGGGATCCAGCGGTCCTCGGCGCGCATCCGCGGGAGGTTCTGCTCCAGGACGGTGAGGGTGAGGTCGGGGCCGATCGACACGACGTGCTGGGTCGTGGCGCCGTGGTAGGTGGTCGCCACGATGGTGCCGGGCAGCCGGAACATCTCGGGAGTGAGCTCGCTGAGCCAGATCTTCTCGGGCCGGACCGCGACGCTGACGGCTTCGCCGTCCGCGGAGCCCTGGTGGCCGGGCGCGGGGATCGACACGCTCGGCGAGACGGTCACGCCGCCGTCGGACCACGTGCCGTCCATGAGGTTGCTGGTGCCGATGAACCCCGCCGCGAAGACCGACGTCGGACGCTCGTAGACGTCCTCGGGCGTGCCGCACTGCTCGATCACGCCGTCGTTCATGATCGCGACCCGGTCGCTCATGCTGAGCGCCTCGTCCTGGTCGTGGGTGACGAAGAGGAAGGTGATCCCGACCTCGCGCTGGATGGCCTTGAGCTCGGCCTGCATCGCGTGCCGCAACTGGAGGTCGAGGGCGGCCAGCGGCTCGTCGAGCAGCAGCACCTTCGGCTCGTTGATGAGCGCCCGGGCGAGCGCGACCCGCTGCCGTTGCCCGCCGGACAGCCGGCTCGGCCGCTCCTTGCCCTTGTCGCCCAGCTCGACCAGCTCGAGCATCTCGGAGACCTTCTGCTTGAGCGTGGCCCGGTCGAGGCCGCGGCGGCGCAGCCCGAAGCTGACGTTGCCGCGGACGTCGAGGTGCTCGAAGAGCGCATAGCTCTGGAAGACCGTGTTGACGTCGCGCTTGTGCGGGGGCGTGCTGGTGACGTCCTCACCGCCGACCAGGATCGTCCCGGACGTCGGGTCGGTGAAGCCGGCGATCATCCGCAGCGTCGTGGTCTTGCCGCAGCCCGACGGGCCGAGCAGGGAGAAGAACTCACCGCTCGCGATGTCGAGGTCGAGCGAGTCCACGACGGGAGTGCCGCCGAACTCCTTCGTGAGCCCGCGCAGCGTGACGGAGGGCGTGGTGGCGGTCGTCGGGGTGGTGCTCATTTCCGGCCTCCGGTGATCAGGTCCAGGCTGGAGGTCCCGCGGCCGAACAGGCGCGGGAGGGTGAGGGCGGCCACGATCAGCAGGCCCGAGCCGATCAGCATCAGGGTGCCGATCGCGTTGATGGCGGGGGAGACCCCGAAGCGGATGGAGGAGTAGACCCGGACCGGGAGGGGCTGTGGGTCGACGCCGGTGGTGAAGAACGCCAGCACGAAGTCGTCGAAGACCAGGGCGAAGACGAGCAGCCCCGCACCGATCAGGGCCGGCACGAGCGTCGGCAGGATGACCAGCCGCACGGCCTGGAACGGTGTGCAGCCCAGGTCGCGCGCGGCCTCCTCGACCTCGATCGAGATGCCGGCCAGGCGACCGCGCACGATGACGGTGACATAGGCGATCGAGAAGGTGATCTCGGCGAGGATGACCGTGGTCATCGAGAGCTTGAGCCCGATCCCGGTGAAGAGCAGCAGCGCGGCCACGCCGGTCACGATCTCGGGAGTGACCAGCGGGAGCAGGGTGACCGCCCCGATCACCCGCCCGCGCCGCGACCGGACCCGCTCGAGGCCGAGCGCCAGCATCGTGCCGAGCACGAGCGAGCCGAGGGTCGCGACCGTGGCGATCTTGATGCTCGCGAGCAGGGAGTCGATCAGGGCCTCGTTGTGGATGAGGTCGTCGTACCAGCGCAGGCTGAAGCCCGAGAACGTCGACAGCGACTTCTTGTCGTTGAGGCTGAAGAGCGCGACGGCCAGGATCGGCAGGTAGAGCCAGGCGAAGAACACGACCGTCACCGCGACGGCGAAGACCGGCTTCCGCTCCAGCTTGCGCGACATCAGACTTCGCGCGCCCGGGTCGTGGTGGCGCGGAGGTAGACGACCATCAGGACGGTCAGGGCGGCCATCATGCCGACGGTCAGCGCGGAGCCGAGCGGCCAGTTCTGGCCCTCGACGAACTGCTGCTGGACGAGGTTGCCGATCATGTAGGTGCTGGCACCACCCAGCAGCTGCGCGCTGACGAAGTCGCCCAGCGCCGGCAGGAAGACCAGCAGCACGCCGCCGTAGAGACCGGGTCGGGTGGCGGGCAGCGTCACGCTGAAGAAGGTGCGGACCGGGCCGTGGTAGAGGTCCTTGCCGGCCTCGATGAGCGACACGTCGAGCCGCTCGAGGGAGGCGTAGATCGGCAGGATCATGAACACCACGAAGCCGTAGACCAGGCCGCCGATGACCGCCCCCGGGGTGTTGAGGAAGGTGAGCCCGTCGCTGAGCCCTGACCTGCGCAGGCCGCTGTTGACCAGGCCGTCGTCGGAGAGCAGCGCCTTCCAGGCGTACATCCGGATGAGGTAGCTGGCGAAGAACGGGACGACGATCGCGGCGATGAGGGCGTTCTTGTAGCGGCCGCCGTGCAGGGCGATGGCGTAGGCGACCGGGTAGGCGATGAGCACGGAGATGGCGACGGTCGCGAGGGCGTAGGTCAGGGAGCGCAGGAACAGCTCGAAGTAGACCTCGCTCCACAGTGCCCGGTAGTTGGCGGTGCTGGTCGCGAAGACCGGGAAGCCGTCGTTGGTCGTACGACCGAACGACAGGAGTACGACGATGACCATGCCGGACACGAAGAACGTGACCATCCACGCGGTCGGCAGGGCGAGCAGCCACCCCCACAGCGACGTGCGCTGCGCGGACCGCGCGGCGGGCTTCGCCGCGGGCTCGACGGCCGTCATCAGCTCGCCTTCACTTCGGTCCACATGGCCGCTCGGCGCTGGGTCTCGTCGGTGCCCAGGAGTCGGAAGACGTTCTCGTTCTCGAGGTCGGAGATCTCGACGTTGCAGGCCGGGACGTCCTTGGCGAGGTCGGCGAAGACCGGCAGCGCGTCCTTCACCGGGAACGGGTAGTAGAGGTACTTCATGTTCTTGATGGCGTTCTCGGGACGGAGCATGTAGTCGATGAACAACATCGCGGTGCCGGGGTGCTGGGCGTTTGCCGGGATCGTGTAGGCGTCGGAGTTGATCGGTGTGCCCTCGCTCGGCGCCTCGAAGTCGAACATCGTGGGGTCGTCGGCGAGCCCCTGCTGGAGGTAGAGGAAGTCGCCGCTCCACATGTGGTGCACCCAGGCGTCGCCGCCCATCATGTTGTTGATGTCGTCGGAGGAGTAGGCGCGGAGGTACTCCTTCTGGCTGATCAGGAGCTTCTTCATCTCGTCGAGCTCCGACGCCTTCGCGGTGTTGACGTCGTAGTCCAGGAGCAGCGCGGCCATGGCCAGGGCCTCGTCCTGGTCGTCGAGGGTGAAGACGTGACCCCGTGCCTCGTCGTTGAAGAGGTCCCGCCAGCTGCCCGTCATGGACGGCACCTTGTCGGTGCGCCAGCCGATGCCGGTCTTGTAGACGGTGAAAGGGATCGACACCTGCGACCCGGCGTCGTACCACGGCTCGTTGAAGTAGGACCCCGAGTAGAAGACCTGGTCCGCGTTCTGGAGCTGGTCTGGGTCGATCGCCCGGAGCTTGCCCTCGCGGCGCAGCTTGACCACCCACTTGGCGATCGGGAAGACGACGTCGTACTGGTTGCCCGCGGCGATCTTGGCGTACATGCCCTCCATGGAGTCGTAGTTGGACTCGACGATCTTGACGCCGTACTCCTCCTGGAACCCCTTGAGGGTCTTGGGGTGGAAGTAGTCGGCCCAGTTGAAGTAGATGAGGTCGCCGTCGATCTCGGCCTTCGCCGACGCCGGCAGCGGGGCGTCGACGGGTGCGTCGTCGCGGATGTAGGCGCAGCCCGGCAGCGTCAGGGATGCTCCCAGCGCCAGCCCCCCGGTCAGGAAGCCCCGCCTCGACGGGCTGAGGCAGGGTCAGACCCGCGCCGGTCCTCACGCCCCGGCTCCGTCGTCGAAGGGTGCCGGTGGCGGCAGCGGGCCGTCGTGGCCGACCAGGATGCCGACGGTGGTGGCGATGGTGGTGCGCGCCTCCTCGAGCCCGAGGTTGGGGTCGCGCGCCAGGACCCGCGCGCCCAGCCCGTCGGTGAGGGCCACCGCTGTCTCGGCCAGGGATCGCGGCTCGAGGGTGGTGTCGAAGACACCGGCGGCGATGCCGGCGCTGACGATCTCGGTGACGGTGAGGTAGAGGTCCTCGTAGAGGTCGGCTCCGACCTTGGCGAGGTGCGGGTCCCGGATGCAGAGGAGGGCGAGCTCCTGCCAGAGCAGCCACTCGTCCGCACGCTGCGCGTCGCTGGGCAGGCAGCGGTCGAGGAACGACGACAGCCGTTCGGCCGGCCCCTCGCCGGCGCTGGCCATGGCGCGCTGGTTGAGCTCCGCCGAGACCGCGTGGGAGTAGGTCAGCACCTCGCCGAAGAGGAGCTCCTTGGTGTCGAAGTGGTAGTGGAGCAGTCCGGCCGAGACCCCTGCGGTGCGGGCGATCGAGGCCATCCGGACCTGCGCCAACCCGTCGCGGACGATGCAGTCGGCGGCCGCCGCCAGGATCCGGGTGCGGGCCTCCGCTGCGGCCTGCTCGCGCTGGGTGGGGCGGGGCGACAGGGTCGTGGCCGAGGCTCGCCCGGTCGCCGTCGCGGCCCGCGATCCACCCTGAGCCATGGCACCCCATCGTGTTGACTGTTCAGTCAGTCAGCGATGCTAGGGTCGCTCGCGTGAGGCGTCAAGGGCCGCAGAGTCCGTCGTCGGCAGCGTCGCTGGACGCCCTGTTCGCGCCCCGGACGGTCGCCATCGTCGGGGCGAGCGACGACTCCGCCAAGTGGGGTCACATCCTGGCTCGCAGGGCCCTGGCGTCGCCGGGAGCGCGCACGGTGCTGCTGGTCAACCGGCACGCCGCGCGGGTCCTCGGACAGCCGGCGCACCCCTCCGCGGAGGCGGCCGCCGTGGCGCGCGACGTGGACATCGACCTGGCCGTGCTGTGCGTGCCGGCCGGCAGCTTCGTGGCGTCGGTGGCGGACGCCGTCGCGGCCGGGGCCCGGGCGATCGTGGCGATCACGGCGGGGCTCTCGGAGACGGGTGCCGAGGGAGCCCGGCTCGAGGTCGAGGCGCTCGCCATCGCGCGCGCCGCCGGCACCGTGCTGGTCGGTCCGAACTGCCTGGGCATCGTCGACACCACGACCGACCTCCAGCTGGCCCACGCCGTCCTGCCCGCGGGTGACGTGGCCGTGCTCAGCCAGAGCGGCAACCTGGTCCTCGACCTCGCCGGGCTGCTGGACGACCGCGGGCTGGGCGTGTCCAGGTTCGTGTCCCTCGGCAACCAGGCGGACCTGGGCGTCGTCGACTTCCTGCGCGCCTGCGTCGACCACGACGGCACCCGAGCTGTCGCCGTCTACACCGAGGACGTCGTCGACGGCCGCGCCTTCCTCGACGCCGCCCGGGCGCTGCGCGAGGTCGGCAAGCCGTTGGTCCTCCTCGCTCCCGGTCGGACCGAGGCGGCCGTGCGGAGCGCGGCGTCCCACACCGGCTCGCTGACCAGCTCGTCGGACGTGGTCGATGCGGCGTGCGCGGCGGTGGGCGCGCACCGGGTGGACAACCCGACCCAGCTGGCCGACCTGCTGGTGGCCCTGCGCGCGCCGCGCCGGATGGCCGGTCGCCGCGTCGCGGTCCTCACCGACGGGGGAGGGCACGGCGCCGTGGCCGCGGACGCGCTCGCCGGGGTCGGGTTGACGACTCCGGTGCTGACCGGCCAGGTCACCGCTGAGCTCGAGGCGGCGCTCTGGGCACAGGCGACGGTCACCAACCCGGTCGACCTCGCCGGCGCGGGTGAGCAGGACGTCACGAGCTATGCCCGCGGAGTCCAGGCCCTGCTCGCGTCCGACCAGGTCGACGGAGTGCTGCTGACGGGCTACTTCGGTGGCTACTCGACCGAGCAGTCCAACCTCACCGAGCCCGAGCTGGCCGCGGCTCGCCAGATGGCCGACATGGTGGCCGCGCAGGGCAAGCCGCTCGTCGTGCAGACGATCTACCCGGCGAGTCCGGCCGGCCAGGTGCTGCGGTCCGTGGGCATCCCGGTGCACCGCGACGTCGACCGCGCCTGCACGGTGCTGGCCGGCCTCGAGGAGCCGGACCCGGCCGGTCTCGCCGAAGAGCTCCCGGCGCCCGCGCCGCCGGTCACCGACACGTCGTACGCCGCCGCGCGCGCGTTGTTCGCCGACTGCGTCGCGTTCCCGGCCGCGGTCTCGGTGGCGGACGCCGCGGACCTCGAGGCCGCGCTCGACGTCGTGGGGCTACCGACGGTGCTCAAGGCGACCGGAGGGCTGCACAAGTCAGAGGGTGGCGGGGTGGTCGTCGGCCTCGCGGACCGCGACGCCGTGCGGGCGGCCCACGCCGGTCTCGTCGAGCGGCTCGCGCCGTCGTCCGTCTCGGTCGAGGCGATGGCGGACCTCGCGGGAGGTGTCGAGCTGATCGTCGGCAGCGTGCGCGACCCGAAGTTCGGCTCGGTCGTGATGGTCGGGCTCGGGGGCGTCTTCACCGAGGTGCTCGCCGACACCGCGTGCGGCATCGCGCCGGTCTCGGCCGACGCCGCCCGTGCGCTCCTGCTGTCGCTTCAGGGCGCACCGCTCCTGCTCGGCGCGCGAGGCCGGGCGCCGGTCGACCTGTCCGCACTGGCCGAGGTGGTCGCCCGGGTCTCGCGGCTCGCGGCGGCGCACCCCGAGCTCGTCGAGCTGGAGCTCAACCCGGTGCTCGCCGGCCCCGGAGGAGTCCTTGCCCTGGATGCCCGCGTGGTGCTCGGCTGAGGGTCAGACCGTCTCGATGTCGCGCAGGTAGCGCTGGTCGAACTCATAGACCCAGCCGTCCTTGGCCGGGAAGACACCGTGGTCGAAGGTCCGCGAGGTCACGCCGCGCTGGACGCGCGCGCACGCCTCGTTGTCCTGTGCCGTCACCCGCTCGTTGAACTCCACGACGGGCGAGGGGTCGAAGTCCGGGTCGTCCAGGGCCTCGGGGCTGAAGAGGTACTCGGTCACCAGCCGACAGCTCTGGGGACCGGTCGGGAACACCGCGGTGGCCAGGCAGCTGGAGCCGTCGACGTCGAGGAACATCGTCGGGTAGACGAGCGCGCCGTAGTAGGACTCGGGGTCGCCGTCCTTCTTGAAGCCCGGCAGCAGCGGCAGCCGCAGCCGGGGGTCGTCGACGATCGCCGTCCGGCCATCGGCCAGGGAGACCCCTCCGTCGCTGCGGCCGCTCTCGAAGATGTCGCCCTTCTTGTACGCCGGCACGACCGCGACCAGCTCGGGGTGGATCGTCGGGCAGTGCAGGCACTCGTTGTAGTTCTCGATGACGATCTTCCAGTTGGCCTGGACCTCGTTGGTGGTCACGTGGCCGATGCGCAGCTCGGAGAGGCCGTACCTGGCCAGGGCCAGCGGATCGTCCATCTGGTCCGCGAGGTGCTCGCGCAGCGGCCGGGGCGTCTCGCGGGAGAGGTTGACGAAGACGAACCCCTCCCAGACCTCCAGGTGCACGGGCCACAGCGACGTCGACTCGCGGTCGATCTCGTCCTTCTCGATCATCGGCGTGGTGACGAGCTTGCCGTCGAGGGCGTACCCCCACGCGTGGTAGGGGCATCGCAGGTGGGTGCGGACCTCGCCGCTCTCGTCGTCACAGATCCGCGAGCCGCGGTGCCGGCAGACGTTGTAGAACGCCCGCAGCTCGTCGTCCTTGCCGCGCACGACGAGGATGCTCTCCTCAGCGATCTCGACGCGCAGCCACGCGCCCGGCCTGGTCACGCGCTCGGCCCGGCCGACGTAGACCCAGTTGCGGTAGAAGACCCGCTCGGTGTCGACGGCGTAGGTCTCCGCGGAGTGGTAGGCCGGCCCGGGCAGCGTCTTGCGGATCTCAGCCCGGCGGGTGTCTGTGGCCATTCGCTAACTGTACAGTCAGTCAGTTGGTTCTGTCATCGGTCGCCGGATGGCCGGCGGCGGCCCGTCGGTGGTGATCAGGCACCCTCGCCAGGACGCGCGCCCCCTCGGCGGTGGTGCTACCCCCACCTCGTTGCGGGACCTGGGACTCCTGCTCCGCGGCCGCGCCGGCGGTTGGCTGGACGGCATGACGATCACCACGGCACAGCGACCGGCCACCGGCGCCGGCAGCGACTTCGCGGAGCTCAACCGGCGCATCAACGCCGCCGGTCTGCTGGAGAGGCGGCCGGGCTACTACGCCGTGCGGCTGTGCCTGGTGGCGGCGGCGTACGTCGGTGGGTGGACGGCCCTGCTCCTGGTCGGCGCCTCGTGGTGGACGCTGGCGGTGGCGGCGTTCCTCGCGGTCGTCTTCGCCCAGCTGGCGCTGGTCGCCCACGACCTCGCGCACCGCCAGGTGTTCCGCTCGAACCGCTCCAGCGCGCGGGCCGGGCTCGTCGCCGGCAACCTGGCCATCGGCATGTCCTACGGCTACTGGATGGCCAAGCACACCAGGCACCACGCCAACCCGAACCACGACGACCTCGACCCGGACGTCGGGCCCGGCGTGCTCGTCTGGAGCAGCGAGGCGGCTCGAGGTCGCGGCTTCCTCGTCCGCTACCAGGCCTTCCTCTTCCTTCCTCTCCTCACGCTGCTCGGCGTCTCGCTGAAGCGCGACAGCGTCAGGGCGGTCCGCGACGGCGCGGTCAAGCGGCGGTGGCTCGAGGGCGGGCTGCTGGCGGCGCACTTCGTGCTCTACCTGTCGGCCCTCTTCACCGTGCTCGCGCCCCTGCAGGCGGTCGCCTTCCTCGTGGTGCACCAGGCGCTCTTCGGGATCTACCTCGGCCTCACCTTCGCGCCCAACCACAAGGGCATGCCCCACCCCGACGGCACCGAGGACTTCCTGCGCAGGCAGGTGCTGACCTCCCGCAACGTGCGCGGCGGCCGGCTGGTCGACACCGCTCTGGGCGGGCTCAACCACCAGATCGAGCACCACCTCTTCCCGGCGATGCCGACGCCCAACCTGCGGGCGGCGCAGCCCATCGTGCGGTCCTACTGCGCGGAGATCGGCGTGCCCTACGAGGAGACCGGCCTGGTCGACTCCTACGCCCGGGCCTTCCGACACCTGCACGACGTCGGGGCGGAGCTCAGGCGGTGACGTTCCCGACTGCGCCTCACCGACGAGGCAGGTCATGGGCCGGATCCGCACCGCTCCGAGACGAATGACGTCCTGGGAGAGGCCGCCCACGACCTCGTGGCTAGGACAGTGCGCGCAGCCCCGCCGTGACCACGACGGCGACGACGACGGCCAGCACGACGGAGCGGCCGCGCCAGAGCACCACGCCGCCGGCCAGCACGCCGATCGTGTCGGCGCCGGCGCCGAGGTGCTTGCCGTCGGCGAGGGCGGAGGTGACGACCAGTGCGGCGAGCAGCGCCGGCGCCATCATCGCGACCACGCGAAGGAACGCCGGGTGCGGCGTGCGGCCTCCGAAGACCACGGGCCCGGCGGCCTTGATCACCGCGGTGGTCACGGCGAGCCCGAGGATGGTCCACCAGATCGTCGTCATCGGCGCAGCCCGAGCAGGGACGCGACCGCGGCGGCGAGGATCGGTACGCCGGCGGGGGTGAACGGCACCAGGGCGAGAGCGATGGCGGCGCCGCAGAGTGCGACGAACCGGGAGCGGGGCTCGCGCAGCTCGGCGATGAGGATGCCCAGGAAGAAGGTCGGGAACACCGCGTCGAGGCCCAGCCGGTCGGTGTCGCCGAGGAACTCGCCACCGTAGGCACCCACGACGGTGCCCAGCACCCAGGTGGTGTACTGCGGCACCGTCGTGCCGAAGAGCAGCCACCGGTCGAAGGTGCCGTCGCCGCGGTTGGCCAGAGCCCACGACGAGTCCACGACGGTCTGGCCCTGGAGGGCGCGCTTGGCCGGACCTCCCGGGAGCGAGGGGGCCAGGGCCGTGCCCATCGCGAGGAACCGGCCGTTCATCAGGGTCCCGGCCGCCACCGCGGCCACGGCGGTGCCGCCACTCACGAGCACGGCGAGACCCGCGAACTGCGCCGAGCCCGCGAAGACGATCGCGGCGGTCACGATCGCCTGGAGCGGGGAGAAGCCGGCCTGCCTGGCCAGCACCCCGAAGGACATCGACAGCACGAACCCGACCACGGCGTACGGGATGCCGAGCCGGATCCCGGCCTTGAACGACTCCCGCACGCGCTCACCGTAGGGCCCGCGCCGGGCGGCCGGTGAGGCGGGGAATCCGGCGGCACGGCTCCGCGTTGGTTGAAACATGAAGAACATCGGCTTCCTGTCCTTCGGCCACTGGAACCCCTCGCCGCAGTCGCAGACCAGGTCCGCGTCGGACGCGCTCCTCCAGTCGATCGACCTCGCCGTGGCCGCGGAGGAGCTGGGTGCGGACGGCGCCTACTTCCGCGTCCACCACTTCGCGCGCCAGCTCGCCTCGCCGTTCCCGCTGCTCGCCGCCGCGGGAGCGAGGACCAGCCGCATCGAGCTCGGCACGGGCGTCATCGACATGCGCTATGAGAACCCGCTCTACATGGCGGAGGACGCCGGCGCCGCCGACCTGATCGCCGGCGGCCGGCTCCAGCTCGGCATCAGCCGTGGCTCACCGGAGCAGGTGATCGAGGGCTACCGCTACTTCGGGCACGTGCCCGCCGAGGGCGAGGACCACGCGGACCTGGCCCGCACGCACGCGCGCACCTTCCTCGACGTGCTCGGGGGGCAGGGATTCGCCGAGCCCAACCCGCGACCGATGTTCCCCAACCCCCCGGGGCTGCTGCGCATCGAGCCGTACGCGCCGGGCCTGCGCGAGCGCATCTGGTGGGGGGCCGGCAGCCGGAGCACCGCGGTGTGGACCGCCGAGCAGGGGATGAACCTCATGAGCTCGACGCTGCTCACGGAGGACACCGGAGTGCCTTTCCACCAGCTCCAGGCCGAGCAGATCCAGCTCTTCCGTGACGCCTGGACCGCCGCGGGCCACGACCGCGAGCCCCGTGTCTCGGTCAGCCGCAGCATCTTCCCACTGGTGAGCGACCTCGACCGGGCCTACTTCGGCCACGACACGCGCAGCCACGACCAGGTCGGCCAGATCGACGGCGGGGTGGCGCGGTTCGGCAAGTCCTACGCCGGCGAGCCCGACCGGCTCGTCGAGGAGCTCGCCGAGGACGAGGCCGTCGCCGCGGCCGACACGCTGCTGCTGACGGTCCCGAACCAGCTGGGCGTCGACTACAACGCCCACGTGCTCGAGAGCGTGCTGCGCCACGTCGCGCCGGAGCTCGGCTGGCGCTGAGGAGGAGCGGCGCGTTGCGTCCGCCCGATTCGGTCGTTGTAGCCCCTGAACTGCGGGTTCGCAGTCGGGCAGGACACGATCTCGGCGAGGTCACGCCCCTTTTGGAAGCATTGCCACAAAGGACTAGACCGGGTTGACTGAGTCGGCTGATACCTCGCGGAGTTCCTCGATTCCGCCGCGAGGTCCGAGGAGTGAAAACTATCGTGACTGCGACCTTGACTGGTGTCGTCGCCAACCCGCGTGACGACTTGAACTCGACCAACCCGGGTGGACGGAATGTCTGAGGAGAAGCGTCGCGAGAGCGCCGGTCGTCTGGCCTCCGCCATCGCCCTTCCCGAATGGTCCCTGCGCCGCAAGCTGGCTCTGGCGCTGACGATCCCGATGCTCCTGGCCGCGACGTTCGGTGGACTGCGCGTCCACAACGCGCTGTCGGAGTCCGACAACTACACCGCGACCGCCAAGCAGATCACGGTGCTCCGCCCGGCCGCCGGCTACCTCGCCGCCGCCGAGCGCGCCATCATCATCTCCCTCCAGCGCCCCGACCTCGAGGATCCGGGCCGGCTCTCGGCCATCGATGCGGTGGGTGTCGCAGGCACGCGCCTCGGAGACATCGGCAAGCAGGCGGACCTGACCTCGGCCCAGCGCAAGCAGCTCGACTCGGTCCTGTCGCTGAGCGAGCAGCTGCGCTCGGGCCGTGCCTACGTCTCGACGGGCCAGGCGGTCTCCCAGGTCCGCCAGCTCCAGCGCGGCGTGACCAAGCTGATCGACGCGATCATCGCCGAGCAGCTCCAGCCGGAGCCCAAGCTCGCCGCCCTCCAGCAGGCGCTCGACGGCCGGGTGTCGCTGGCGATGCAGCAGTTCATGGTCAACGTCTCCAACCCCAAGGACATCAACCTCGTCGACCTCTCCGCCGAGCTCGGCGTCGAGCAGGTCATCGTGGACCGCCTCGGGTCCATCATCGGCACGACCGACCCGCAGGTGCAGAAGCTCAACCAGCAGAACGCCGCTCACTTCGGCGTGGTCCGCAGCGCCAACAAGAACGTGGCGCCGAACCTCGGCGACGCCGAGGCTTTCGAGGCCTACGACGACCTGAGCGTCGAGCTGCTCGACGACATCGACAAGAACCTCACCGGCGCCGCGAGCGACGCGCGCGGCCTGGCCATCGCCAACGCCGTGATCACGGTCGCACTGCTGCTGGCCGCGATCTTCCTGGCCCTGCTGGTCTCCCGCATGCTCCTGAACCCGATCCGCCGGGTGCGCGAGGGTGCCCTCGAGGTGGCCAACACCCGACTCCCGGAGATGGTCGCCAAGATCCGGTCCGGTGCCGACCCGGGCGAGATCATCACGATCCCCGTGACGACCCACGAGGAGATGGGCCAGCTGGCCCGCGCGGTCGACGACATGCACCGGCAGGCCGTGCACCTGGCGTCCGGCGAGGCCAAGCTGCGCTCGCAGGTCGGCGAGATGTTCTCGACCCTGTCCCGCCGCAACACCTCGCTCATCAACCAGCAGCTCGGCCTGATCGAGCGGCTGGAGAAGGACGAGGAGGACCCGAACCGCCTCGAGTCGCTGTTCCGGCTCGACCACCTCGCCTCGCGCATGCGCCGCACCGCCGACTCGCTCATGGTGCTGGCCGACGCGCCGACGCAGACCAGCGACAGCGACGCGCTCGCCCTGGGCGACGTCTTCCAGGCCGCGATGGCCGGCGTGCAGGAGTACCAGCGCGTCCAGATCGAGTCCTCGCCGCCGGAGAAGGTCAACGGCATCGCCGCGGCCGACGTGGTGCACATGATGACCGAGCTCGTCGACAACGCGCTCGCGTTCTCCCCGCCCACCGCGCCGGTGAAGATCTCCACCAAGCAGGCCGGCGACAGCACGATCGTCGAGATCAGCGACGGCGGCCTCGGCATCGCCCAGGACGTGCTCAACTCGCTCAACGAGGACCTCCGCTCTGGTGGTGAGGTCACGGTCGAGACCGCTCGCCGGATGGGCCTGCTCGTGGTGAGCCGGATCGCTACACGGCACGGCATCACCGTGTCGCTGGCCCGCAACGCACGCGGCGGCACGACGGCCACGGTGCTGCTCCCGCCTGCGCTGCTGAGGGGCAAGCAGGCCCCGGTCCTGCCCAAGTCACGTCCCGGACTCGCCGGGCTCACGCCTGCCAAGTCGGTGCTGCCCGCCGCGGTCACCGAGCGCCTCACCAACGAGGCCGAGCCGACGCAAGCTGCCCACCCGGCCCGGGCTCGCCGCCCCGGCGGCCACGCCTGCCACTCCCGCGGCGCCCGCCGCGTTCGCCAAGCCGGCTGCCCCGACGGCGCCCGCGGCTCCTGCTGCTCCTGCCGCCGCGGCCGCTGCGCCGGGTGCTACCGGCAGGCCGGAGGTGGCCGAGGTCGGGCTCGACTCGATCTCCGCGGCCATCAACGCCGTGACCAGCGGACTGCCCCAGCGCTCGCCCGGAGCCACCCGCTCCGGTGGCGCGATGCCGGGTGCGCCGGTCGGCTCGACCGGCGGCTCGCTGTTCCAGCGGCTCCAGGCCAACGGAACCAGCCGCCCCCAGCCGGGCCTGCCGCAGCGCGAGCCGGCCACGCCGACCCTGGCCTTCGACGCCATCGACGAGGCGGTCGCGACGGACGACGCGGAGTCGCCTGCCGAGGCGGAGGTCGAGGTCGAGACCCCCGCGATCGCGGCGGAGGTCGAGCAGCCGAACGCAGGGGACGTCGACAACGCGGCTGACGAGGACGTGGACGCCGAGGACGAGGCTCAGGACGCGGCCGCGCCGGACGTCGACCAGCCCGCTGCCGAGGAGGAGCACGACCTCGCTCCGACCGGGTCGGCGTACGCCGCCTTCGCGTCGGAACCGGTCGTGGTGGCGAGCTCGGCGCCGCTCGCACCGGTGACACCTCTCGCGCCGGCCGCCGAGGCACCCGCCGCGAGCTGGGTGGCCGCGGCGCAGTCGACTCCACCGCCCGCCGCCGTCAACGGCTACGACACGCTCGACTCCCGCAGCCCGATGCCCGAGGCGACCGAGGACGAGACGCCCATCTTCCGCGCCCTGCGGTCCAACTGGCTGACCTCCGGGGCGGGCGAGGACACCTGGACGACCTCCGAGATCGAGGCCGGCTGGGAGGCCGCCGAACAGGTCGCCGAGGCTCCCGCGCTCCAGGTCAGCGAGTCGGGGCTGCCGATGCGGCGACCCGGCAAGCGGCTGGTGCCCGGCGGAGTCTCGCCGGCCCCCGTCAGCGTCGAACGCGACCCTGAAGCGATCCGGGCCCGCCTCGCCGCGCATGCCGCCGGCGTCTCCCGGGGCCGGACCAGGGCCGTGGACGAGTCAGTACCCGCACCCAGCACCGAGGAAGGCCCCGCATGACCGAGAACATGACCGACACCGACGAGCGTGGGCTCGACTGGGTCGTGAGCAGGTTCGTCGACGAGGTGCCGTCCGCGGCCCACGCGATCCTCGTCTCCGCCGACGGACTGCTGATGGCCAAGAGCTTCAGCCTCCCCGACGAGCGGGCCGAGCAGGTCGCGGCCGTCTCCTCGGGGCTGGCCAGCCTGGCGGTCGGCGCCGCTCGCCTCTTCGAGGGCGGCGCGGTGCTGCAGACCGTGATCGAGATGCAGCACGGCTACCTCCTGCTGATGAGCGTCGGCGACGGGTCGCACCTCGCCGTGCTCACCGAGGACTCCGCCGACATCGGCCAGGTGGGCTACGAGATGGCCCTCCTCGTCGACCGCGTCGGCCGCATGGTCCAGGCCACCGCCCGCGTCCCGCTCAGCGGCATCTGAAGGACGACCAGGACCTGTCATGGCTCTGCCGACCCAGCCGTGGACCCCGGACGACGACGCGCCAGTCGCGCGCGTCGTCCGGCCCTACACGCTGACCGGCGGCCGCACTGCTCCCAAGGTCGAGCTCCCGGTCGAAGCGACGCTTCGCCGGGAGGGCGGTGGGTCCGAGGTCCCCACCGACGCCAACCTCGCCCTGATCCTCGACGTGTGTGACAAACGCTCGGTCGCCGAGGTGTCCGCTCACGTGCACATGCCGATCGGTGTCGTCCGGGTCCTCCTGGGCGACCTCATCGAGCAGGGTTTCGTGAAGGTGCAAGCGACCCTGTCAGCCGACTCGTCCCAGGACGAGCGAAGAGAGCTCATCGAAAGGACCCTCCGTGGACTACGCACGCTCTAGCGCCCAGCGCTCCGCGGCGTCGACCAAGATCGTCGTCGCAGGCGGCTTCGGCGTGGGCAAGACGACCCTCGTGGGGTCCGTCTCGGAGATCATGCCCTTGCGCACCGAGGCTCTCGTCACCAACGAGTCCGAGGGCGTCGACGATCTGGCCGCCGTCCCGACCAAGGCCACGACGACCGTCGCCATGGACTTCGGCCGCATCACGCTGGCCGAGGACCTGGTCCTCTACCTCTTCGGTACGCCGGGGCAGCGGCGGTTCTGGTTCATGTGGGACGACCTGTGTCTCGGGGCCATCGGCGCGATCGTGCTCGTCGACACCGCCCGGCTCGACGAGGCGTTCTCGCCGCTGGACTACTTCGAGTCGAAGGGCCTGCCCTTCATCGTGGCGGTCAACCAGTTCGACAACGCCCAGCGCTACCCGCTGGAGGAGGTCCGGGCGGCTCTGGCCGTGCCGGAGCACGTGCCGATGATCGACGTCGACGCCCGCAACCGTGAGTCGTGCAAGCGCGCGCTGATCCAGATCACGGAGTACTCCCTCGAGCAGCTCACCGCCACGGTCGCCGCGCCGGCGTACTAGACGACGCCTGCGAAGCCGCCTGCGAAGACGCCTGCGCGGACCTGATCAGCTGCCCTCCAGCAGGGCCGCCGCGACGTCGGCCAGCCGCTGACGGCTGGACCGCGCGCGGGCACGGAGCCGGACGAACGCCTCGTCGACGGTGATGCCCTCCATGCGGGCGAGCGCGCCCTTGGCCTGCTCGATCACGATGCGGCTGTTGAGCGCTCCCTGGAGCTGCTCGGTGAGTGCCTCGGCGCGGGTGATGCTGCGCTCCTGGAGGATCGCGATGGTGGCGACGTCGGCCAGGGACTGCACGATGCGAGCCTCCCCGGGCTCGAACCTCGTCTCGTCGATGCTGAAGAGGTTGAGCGCTCCGATGGCCTCGTCGCGCAGCCGCATCGGGAAGGCGTGCACGGACTGGAACCCCATGGCGATCGCGATCGACGCGAACTCGGGCCACTCGGCCCGGGCGAGGTCGGTGTTGATCACTGGCTGCCTGGTCCGCACGCACTCCAGGCAGGGGCCCTCCCCGAGCCGCAGCTGGGACAGCTCGAGCTCGCGGCCCTCGTCGTTGGAGGCGGCCATGAACCGCAGGTCGCCCTGGTGGTCGGTCAGCATGATGCCGACGGCGTCGGCACCGCTGACCAGCGTGGCGTGCTCGCACAGCGTCGTCAGGAAGTCGACGACGTCGAAGTCGTCGACGAGCGTGTCGGCCACGTCGACGAACAGATCTGAGAGATGTTCGGTCGAGATCATGCGGGGCGGATGCCTTCCGGGACGGGAGCGCGGCCCGCTGGCCGCCTCGTGAGGAGAGGAGTCGTTGCTGAGGGGGTCATGGGTCGTCCGTCGGTAGCAGGGTGCGTCGTCCGGCCACGACGTCTCCTGCCAGGTCCAGGAGCGAGATCCCGTCGGCGAAGGCCGCGGCCCGCATCCGGGCGAGGGCCACGTCGAGCGGCACCGCCAGATCGACCATGACCATGCCCTGCGCCTGGTAGACCTCGTCGTGGGCGTGGAAGGCGGCATGCAGCTGTGGGTCGGGATGGTCGCCGGTCGGCGAGCTGTCGAGCAGCAGCTCGGTGGCCACCTCGGCGAAGATCAGGCAGGCACTGAGCTCCCGCTTGTCGAGGGGTCCTGCCTGGTCGCGCGCGCAGACCAGCACCCCGAAGCGCACCGCGCCGAGCTGCAGCGGGAACGCGAAGACGGCCGCGACACCGCGCTCTGTCGCGGCCGGGGCGAAACCTGGCCACTGACCCTTGGCGGTCAGCAGGTCCGGGACGAGCACCGGCCGTCCGGCGGCGTACGCGTCGCGCCCAGGTCCTTCGCCGAGGTCGAACTGGAGCTCCTGGATCCCGGGCCCCGCCGAACCCGCCGAGGCCACGAGCACCGAGGACCCGGCCGTCGTCATCAGCGTCACCGACACCTGGTCGAGGCCGAGCTCGTCGACGGCTGCCCAGCAGAGGCGGTCGAGCCCGATGGCCACGTCGGGTACGACGTGCGGCTCCGCGGGCAGGATCGCCCGGGCCTGGTCGCGCAGCCGGTCGCCCTGGTCGTCGGTGACGCGGTAGCCGGCGATGCTGCCCTCCTCGCCATGGCCCGGGTCGTGCCGCTGCCCGGGGTGCGTGCGCCTACGAACCTACAGCCCACCCTGTGCGGGCGGTCAGAACTCGTAGCCGTACTCGCGCACGTCCGCCTCGAACAGCTCGCCGATGCGCCTGCGGGTCTTCTCGGTGTAGACGTCGCGGTAGTCGGGACGGCCCGGGTCGATGTTGACGCTCTTGAGCCCCACCCACTCCAGTCCGAGGTGGTCGTAGATCTGCTGCAGGTCGGCCTCGAGGCTCTCCTGGCGGCCGGTGAAGTCGGCCCGCTTCGTCTCGTTGTTGAGGAAGGCCACCTGCGGCTTGCGCAGCCGCGGGTGGTCGTCGGGGGCGCGCATGACGAACGACTCGAAGTCGGGGTGACTCTCGATGATCCCGGCGACGAACCGGTTGCGCTGGAGGTGGTCGACGTAGCGCTCGATGCCCTCGGCGGCGCCGTCACGGAACCGCTCCATCATCCGCCACCACGACACCATCCGGGCCCACGGGTTCCTCACGAACCCGGCGGTCCAGTAGTCCGCCAGCCCCGGCTCGAGCTGGAGCAGCCGGTCGAGAGGCGCGTGCCGGTTGGCCGCCGAGATCCGGCGTACGTCGCCCAGGGCCGATGTCAGGCCGTTGTCGATCGTGGACCCGCCGGTCTTCTGCACGTGCACGAAGAGGAACCGGTGCGAGTCGGAGATGAGCACGTGGCCACGGTATCGGTGCCGGAGCGTCGGTCCCGCATGCGAGGCTGCCGTCATGCGGGAGCTCGGTGACCTCGTCGTCGACCTGAGCACGCGGGGCGACCGGGCCACCGCCGTCTACCGCGCCCTGCTCGACGCGGTGCGCGGCGGGCGGCTCGAGCCGGGGGAGCGGCTGCCGCCGACGCGGGCGCTCGCCGCCGACCTGGGCGTCTCGCGGACCACGGTGGCCACCGCCTATGACCGGCTGGTCGCCGAGGGCTTCCTGACCGCACGGGTGGGGTCCGGCACCTTCGTCGCCGACGCGGCCAGGCCCGCGCGGCCGCCGCGCCGCGGCACCGACCTGGCCCCGCGGGCCGGCTGGGACCTGGAGCCACACCCGACGAGCGGCTCGAGCCCGAAGCCGGCGCACGACTTCCGGGTCGGCATCCCCGACGCTCGGCTCTTCCCGTTCGACACCTGGCGCCGACTGGTGAGCGCCGAGCTGCGGGTGGGCGCCCACGACCTCGGGGTCTACGCCGACCCGGCCGGCCACCTGCCGCTGCGCGAGGCGATCGCGCGCCAGCTCGCGCTGTCTCGGGGCGTGACGGCCGCGCCCGACGAGGTGCTGGTCACCTATGGGACCCAGCAGGCCCTCGACCTGGTCACGCGGGTGCTCGTCGCGCCCGGTGACGTCGTGGCGATCGAGGAGCCGGGCTACCCGCTCGCCCGCGACGTGTTCGCCTCCTACGGCGCCAAGGTGGTGCCGGTCAGGGTCGACGAGGGAGGTCTGGTCGTCGACGAGCTCCCCGCCTCGGCCCGGCTGGTGTTCACGACGCCGTCCCACCAGTTCCCGACCGGCCCGCCGCTCGCGCTCGAGCGGAGGCGGGCGCTGCTCGACTTCGCCGGGCGGCACCGGTGCGCGGTGATCGAGGACGACTACGACAGTGAGTTCCGCTTCACCGAGCGGCCGCTCGAGACCCTGCACTCGATGGACGACGGGGGGCGGGTGCTCTATCTCGGCACGTTCTCCAAGTCGCTGGTGCCGGGGCTGCGGTTCGGCTACCTCGTGGCGCCCGAGCCGCTCCAGGACGCACTGCGCGCGGCGCTGCAGCTGAGCGTCGGCCACGTCGACGTGCCCGTGCAGGCGGCCCTGGCGCGGTTCCTCGAGGACGGTCTCTTCGCCCGGCACCTGCGCAGGGCGAGGGCGGCCTACGCCGAGCGCCGGGCGCTGGTCCTCGAGGCGATCCACGGCCCGCTGGACGAGCACCTCGAGCTGGTGCCGTGCCAGGCCGGCCTGCACGTCACCTCGCTGCTGCGCGACCAGTCCGTCGACGACGTCGAGGTGGTGCGACGAGCCGCCGAGCAGGGCGTGGTGGCCGAGCCGCTCTCGTCGTATGCCATCTCGGGATCGCCGCGCGGGATCGTGCTGGGCTACGGCGCCGCCGACCCGGCGACGATCAGACCGGGGCTTGCGCGGCTGGCCGAGGTGCTGGACGCAACGCCGTCCACGCCAGCGCCCCCGCCCCGATGAGCGCGGGGCCCAGCAGGTGGGTGCCGGTCAGCGCCAGGAGGCCGAGGGTGGCCACGAAGCCGACACCCGCGCCGCGGCGTACCCATCCGCTCGGCAGGAGCCGCACGGCCGCCGCCGTACCGACCGCGTAGACCAGCGCGAAGGCCCCGGTCGTCATCAGCAGCGGTGCGTTGAGCGAGAGGTCGCCGACCGTGATCACGGCGAGCGAGGCGAGCCCGCCCAGCGCGACCAGGGCGAGCGAACGACGGGGGACCTCGCCGGCGGTCGAGCCCTGCGCCAGCCAGGCCGGGAGCGACCCGTCGCGGGCCAGCGCCGCGCCGAGCCGGGCGCCGCCGGCGAAGTAGGCGTTGATGGCGCCGACGGAGAGGAGCACCGCGACCACCGCCGTGACCGGCCGCGCGGCCTCCCCGAACCCGAGGACGAGCAGGTCGGAGAGCGGCGCCCTGCCGGGATGGTCGCCCAGCACCGCGACGGTGGCGAAGGCGATGCCGAGGTAGAGGACGCTGATGACCGCGATGGCGATGCCGGTGGCCCGGCCGATGTCGCGGGCGGGGTTGCGGTACTCGCCGCTCAGCGACGTCACCGCCTCCCAGCCGGCGAAGGCCCACACCAGGAGCGCGGCCGCGGAGCCGACGGCCAACCAGCCGTGCGGCGCGAACGGCGTGAGGTTGCCCATCTGCGCGTGCGGGAGCGAGACGGCGGTGGCGGCCATCAGCAGCGCGCCGAGGACGAACGCGATGACCAGCTGCACCCGACCGCTGACCCGCAGCCCGAACCAGTTCATCACCGTGACCAGGCCGATGATCCCGCCGGTGGCCACCAGCTGGGTGGTGCGACCGCCACCGAGCGAGTCCGCGACGTAGGCCGCCGCGAAGCCGGCCGCGGTCGGCGCCCCGATCGGGATCGCGAAGTAGAAGCACCAGCCGACGACGGTGGCCGCGCGGGCGCCGAAGGCCTTGCGCGCGTAGGTCGAGACACCGCCGCCGTCCGGGTAGCGGGCGCCCAGCGCGGCGAACGTCGTGGCCAGCGGGATGGAGAGCAGCAGCAACGCGGCCCAGGCGAGCAGCGAGGCGGGGCCGGCCGCCGCGACCGCCAGCGCCGGCAGCGAGATCACCCCCGTGCCCAGCACCGCGCCGATCGTCATCGCGGCGCCCTGCGGCACGTCGAGGTGACCACCGGTGCCGGGCGTGGCGACGGCCGGTGTGGTGGGAGGTGCCAGCGAGCTCATGGCTCAATTCTGGCGTGATCAATGGCCGGACAGAACGGCCAATTCGTGACCATCTGGGCGGCCAATTGCGCGTCTGCAGGAGTCCCCGGGGCCCCGGGGACTCCTGCACTTCCCGGGCAAGATCTCCCCCAGGAAGTGCCAAAGTCCCCGGGGCCCCGGGGACTCCAACAACCCAGGAACGCGGGTCCCCGGCCCTCAGGCCAGGTCGGAGATCTTCTCGATCAGTGCGGTGGTGGAGATGGCCGGGGTCCGAGGCAGGTAGACGACCTCGCAGATGTCCTCGAACACGTCGAACTTGCCGGCCCAGTCGTCGCCCATGACGAGCACGTCGGCGGCGTACTCCTCGATGTAGTGGCGCTTCAGCTCGAGGCTCTCCTCGACGAAGACCTCGTCCACCGGCTTGAGCGCGGCGACGATCGCGAGCCGCTCGCCCTGGCTGAAGACCGGCTCGCGGCCCTTCTTGCTCAGGTTGAGCGCGTCGGACGAGACGCCGACGACCAGCCGGTCGCCGAACTCCGCCGCGCGCTCGATGACCCGGAGGTGCCCGACGTGGAAGACGTCGAACGTGCCGAAGGTCAGGACGGTGCGAGGCATGGCCGCGATTCTCCCAGCCCGCGGCCGTCGGCCAGAATCGACAGCGATGGCCACCACCGGACCGATGATCGCCGCAGACCCCGCGGCCGACGCACAGCGTCGCGCGGCGCTGCGGCGGATGCGCACGATCGCGACCGGTCTGCTGGTCCTCGCGGCCGTGGTCTACCTGCTGACCCGGGACCGGCACGGCTTCCTGGGCTTCGTGAACGCCGGCGCCGAGGCGTCGATGGTCGGTGCGATCGCGGACTGGTTCGCGGTGACCGCCCTGTTCCGGCACCCGCTGGGGCTGCCGATCCCGCACACGGCGCTGATCCCGCGCAAGAAGGACGAGCTCGGCCGCGGCCTCGAGGAGTTCGTGGGGGAGAACTTCCTGCAGGAGGCGATCATCCGCGAGCGGCTGACGGCCGCCACGCCCGCGCGGCGGCTCGGCGAGTGGCTCGCCCAGCCCGCCAACGCCCAGCGGGTGGTGGACGAGGTGGCCGACGTGGCGGCGATCGCCCTGTCCAAGGTGCGTGATGACCACATCGAGTCGCTGGTCAGGGATGCGCTCACGCCGCGGTTCCGCGAGGAGCCGATCGCGCCGCTGCTGGGCGGACTGCTCGGCGAGGCGCTCCAGGACGACCTGCACCACGGCCTGGTCGACCTGGCCGTCGAGGAGCTGCACGGCTGGCTCCTCGAGAATCCCGACACCGTGGCGGAGGTGCTCGGCGAGCGCGCCCCCTGGTGGGCGCCCCCCCGGCTCAACGAGGCGGTCACGACCCGCATCCACACCGAGCTGGTGCGCTGGGTCGAGGACATCCGCGACGACCCACGGCACCGCGCGCGGGAGGCGCTCGACTCGGTGCTGTCCCAGCTCTCGCACGACCTGCTGCACGATGCCGGGACCCAGGCGCGGGCCGAGGCGCTCAAGGAGCGGATCCTCGACAACCCGGCCGTGATCCGGTCGGCCATCTCGCTGTGGGACGCGCTGCGCCGGGCCCTGACCTCATCGCTGGCGGACCCGCAGGGCGCCGTCCGCGCCCGGCTGCTGACCGAGGTGTCGACGTTCGCTGCTCGCCTCGGTTCGGACACGGCGCTCAGGGCGCGGCTGGACGGGCTGGCCGCGGACGCCGCGGTGTTCGCGGTGGACCGGTACGGCGCCGAGCTCACCTCGGTGATCACCCAGACGATCGAGCGGTGGGACGGCCGGGAGGCGGCCGAGCGGATCGAGCTCCACGTCGGGCGCGACCTGCAGTTCATCCGGATCAACGGCACCGTGGTCGGTGGGCTCGTCGGCGTGGTGATCCACGCCGTCAGCATCGCGCTCTCCTGATTTGGGCAACCGGCGTGCCCCAGTGGGACAATTGGGCACGTGACCGACTACAACGACGTGCCGGTTGAGGACGACTCGATCAAGCTCGGGCAGTTCCTCAAGCTGGCCAACCTCATCGACTCCGGCGGCGAGGCCAAGCGGGTGCTCGCGGGTGGCATCGTGCGCGTCAACGGCGAGGTCGAGTCCCGCCGCGGCCGCCAGCTCGAGCGCGGCGACGTCGTGAGCGTGGCCGCCAAGTCCGCCCGCGTCGGCGGCGAGCGCGAGTGGGAGTGAGCTCCCCCGCCTGACGGCTCAGCTCACGCCCAGCAGGTCGACCACGAAGACCAGCGTCTCGCCGGGCTTGATCGCCCCGCCGGCGCCGCGGTCGCCGTACCCGAGGTGCGGCGGGATCACGAGCTGGCGGCGGCCGCCGACCTTCATGCCCTGGACACCGGTGTCCCAGCCCTGGATGACCTGGCCGACGCCGAGCCGGAACTTCAGCGGCTCGCCGCGGTTGTAGGACGCGTCGAACTCCTCGCCGGTCGAGTGCGCCACGCCGACGTAGTGCACCTCGACGGTGTTGCCGGCCGCGGCCTCTGCGCCCTCGCCCTCGGTGAGGTCGGTGACGACGAGGTCGGCCGGGGGAGTGGGGTCGACGAAGTCGATCTCTGGCTTCTCCATGGCTCCGACCCTAACGACCCCCGACTAGCGACCGCCCGCCACCCGCAGCGTGGTGCCCGTGACGTAGGACGCCTCGTCGCTCATCAGCCACGCCACGGCGTCGGCGACCTCCGCGGGCTCGCCGGCGCGCTGCAGCGGGATGAGGGGCGCCACGCGCTCCAGGCGTCCGGGCTCACCGGCGTCGGCGTGGATCGTGGTCCGGATCATGCCCGGAGCGACCCCCACGACCCGGATCCCCTGGCCGGCGACCTCCTCGGCCAGGCCCAGGGTGAGGGCGTCGACGCCGGCCTTGGCGGCGGCGTACTGGACGTACTCGCCCGGCGCGCCCCTCGTCGCCGCACCCGAGCTGATGTTCACGAGCACGCCGCCCCGCCCGTCGTACGCCGTCGAGAGGGCGCGTACGGCGGCGCGCGCGACCAGGATCGCCGAGGTCAGGTTGAGCTCGATCGTCGAGCGGATCACCTCGACCGGGGTCTCGGCCAGCGGCCCGATGTGGAACGTCGCCCCGGCGTTGTTGACGACCCCGGTCAGCGGCCCGGCCGCTGCGAACAGCTCGTCGACACCGCCCGCCTTGAGCAGGTCGGCCCGGACCAGCGTGCACTGGCCGCCCGCGGTCTCCACGTCGGCCCCGGCCAGCTCCGCCGCGGCGTCGTCGCGCGCGTAGCCCAGCACCAGGTCGTGTCCCGCCCGCGCCAGCCGGTGTGCGATCGCGGCCCCGATGCCGCGGGTGCCGCCGGTGACGAGGGTGCGTGGGCGGATGTCTGTCGAGGTCAAGTCTGGTGCACGTAGGAGTCGAGCTGGTCGCGCTCGAACTCCAGCTGGCTCATCTTGTGCTTGACCACGTCGCCGATGGAGACGATGCCGACCAGCTTGCCGTCCTTGACCACGGGCACGTGCCGGATCCGGCGCCGGGTCATGACCTCCATGAGCTCATCGAGGGTGCTGTCGGGTGCGGTGGTCTCCACGACCTCGGTCATGATCGCGCCGACCGTGTTGTTGACGACGGTGCCGTCGTGGTGGAGATGGCGCACGACGTCACGCTCGCTCACGATCCCGGCAATGGTCTCGCCGTCCGAGCTCACGATCAGGGCACCGACGTTGTGCTCGGCCATCGCGGCGAGCAGCTCGCGGATGCCTGCTTCGGGGGCGATGGTGATGACGCCACCTTCTGCCTTGGCGTTGAGCACTTCGACGATCTTCAACGAGACCTCCCGGAACGCTGGGTCCTCTGGTTGGGAATCTCGACCGTAGCGAGCCGAGCGGGCGCTGAACAGGGGACGCTCAGGACTCGGGATCCTCGTCCTCGACCCGGAGGGCTCGGGGGCGGAGCTCCGACACCGAGCCGGGACCGGACGGGCTGGGCGAGTCGGGGTCCTCGTCGTCATCGATCGAGCCGAGGAACGACAGGGCCACGTCGTGCAGGTGGCCGTTGGTGGCCAGGGCGTTGCCGCCCCAAGGGCCGTCCTCCCCGGCCAGCGACGTGAACGTCCCTCCCGCCTCGCGGACGATCACGTCGATCGCGGCCATGTCGTGCACGGCCAGCTCCGGCTCGGTGGCGATGTCGACGGCGCCCTCGGCGAGCAGCATGTAGGACCAGAAGTCGCCGTAGGCGCGGGTCCGCCACACCCGTCGCATCAGCGAGACGAAGTCGTCGCCCTGCCCACGATCATCCCAGCCCCGCAGGGAGGAGTAGGACAGCGAGGCGTCCTCGAGGCGGCGTACGTCGGACACGTGGCACTGCGTCGCCTTGAGCAGCGAGCGGCCGGTCCAGGCGCCTGCGCCCGACGAGGCCCACCAGCGCCGTTGGAGCAGGGGTGCGGACACCACGCCGAGCACCACCTCGTCGTCCACCGCCAGCGCGATGAGCGTGGCCCACACCGGGACGCCGCGGACGAAGTTCTTGGTGCCGTCGATCGGGTCGATGATCCAGCGCCGCTGGCTGTGACCGGTCGAGCCCTGTTCCTCGCCGGTCACCGCGTCGCGGGAGCGGACCCGCGACAGCGTGCGCCGGATGCTCTCCTCGACCGCCTCGTCGGCGTCCGTCACGGGTGTGAGGTCAGGCTTGGACATGACGTGGAGGTCGAGCGCCTTGAACCGCCCCTCGGTCAGCGAGTCGGCGTCGTCGGCCAGCACGTGCGCCAGGCGGAGATCATCGGTGTAGTCCTGTCCACGTTCCGCCACTCCTCCACACTAGGGTCTGTTGAACCATTCGCAGCGGAGGTACGTGAGCAAGACATGTGGGAGTTCAACGGCTTGCCTCTCCATCCGCTCATCGTGCACGCCGCCGTGGTCTTCGGTCCGCTGGCAGCGCTCTCGGCGATCGCCTACGCCGTGTGGGGCTCGCGCCGCGACCAGCTGCGCTGGGTCACGCTCGTCCTCGTGGCGATCGCCTTCCTGTCCATCTGGGCGGCGTACTTCAGCGGTGACCACTACTTCGAGAGCAACCGCTTCGAGGGCGTGAGGGGCGAGCTGAAGGACAAGATCGAGCGGCACGAGGACCTCGCAGGGGTGCTTCGGTGGATCACCACTGGCTTCTTCGTGGTCACGGTCGTCGCGGTGTGGCAGCACGCGCGTCAGGGAGCGTCGAGGTACGCCTTCGGCGGGCTGGTCGTCGCTGCGGCCCTACTGACGCTGGTCTGGGTCGCGATGACAGGTGACGCAGGCTCCCAGGCGGTCTACGGCTAGTGCGCGGACACCAGGGCTAGGGACACGGGCTAGTGTCCCGCGCGCGAAGTTCGCAAGATAAGTCGTGCTCCCAGTGCGCGCATCGCGAGGCGGCGGCGCGCAGGCAGACTGGGCGTCTCCCCAGCGTCGCCAACAAAGCGAGGTGCGTGCTGGGGGTGCGACTTATGCCGCGAACTTCGTGTGCGGGGCACTAGTACGCCGGCTCGGACCGCGCGGTGAGAAGTCGCCGGAACGACGCCACCCGGTCGGGGTCGGCCCGCCCGGCCTCGATGGCCTCGTCGAGACCGCACTCCGGCTCGTCGGTGCCGTGCGTGCAGCCGCGCGGGCAGTCCTCGGTGAGCTCGTCGAGGTCGGGGAACGCCTCGATGAGGTCCTCGGGCCGCACGTGCGCCAGCCCGAAGGACCGGATCCCCGGGGTGTCGATGATCCAGCCGTCGTCATGGGGGAGGGCCAGCATGTAGGCGGAGGTCGAGGTGTGCCGGCCCCGGCCGGTCACCGCGTTGACGATCCCGACCTCGCGCATCGCGTCGGGCACCAGCGCGTTGACCAGCGTCGACTTCCCGACGCCGCTGGAGCCCAGCAGCACGCTCACCCGCCCGGTGAGCCGCTCGAGCAGCCCGGACAGCTCGCCGCCGCGCTGGGTGACGACCCACGGGACGCCCAGGGAGCGGTAGGTCGCCAGCAGCTCGTCGGGCGAGGCGAGGTCGGCCTTGGTGAGGCAGAGCAGCGGCGTCATCCCCGCGTCGTAGGCCGCCACCAGCGCGCGGTCGATCAGCCGCGGCTGCGGCTCGGGGTCGGCGACGGCGGTCACCACCACGAGCTGGTCGGCGTTGGCCACGATCACCCGCTCGACCGGGTCGTCGTCCTCGGCCGTGCGACGCAGGGTGGTCCGCCGCTCGTTGACCTCGACGATCCGGGCCAGCGAGCCGTCGTCGCCGGTGACGTCGCCCTCGACGCGGACCCGGTCGCCGACGACCACGCCGCGGCGGCCCAGCGGCCGCGCCTTCATGGCCGTGACGACCCGGCCCTCGACGAGCAGCGTGTAGCGGCCGCGGTCGACGGTGACGACCACACCGTCGACGGCGTCGTCGTAGGTCGGGCGCTCCTTGGTGCGGGGCCGGGTCCGCCGCCGGGGGCGTTCGTAGTGCTCCACGTCCTCGTCGGAGTACCGGCCCGTCGGCATCTAGCCAGCCACCTGCTCGAACAGGCCGGACCAGAACGGGGCGAAGTCGGGGAAGGTCTTGCTGGTCGTCTCGACGTTCTCGACCAGGACGCCGTCGACGGCCGCGCCGATGATCACGCCGGCGTGCGCCATGCGGTGGTCGGCGTAGGTGTGGAAGAGGCCGCCGTGGAGCTCGGCAGGCCGGAACGACAACCCGTCCGGGTGCTCGGTGACGTCGGCGCCCAGACCGCCGAGCTCGGTGGCCAGGGCGGCCAGCCGGTCGGTCTCGTGGCCTCGGATGTGCGCTATCCCGCGCAGGTGGCTGGGGCCTGTGGCCAGCGCGCAGAGCGCGGCGATGGCGGGAGTGAGCTCACCGGCGTCGTGCAGGTCCTCGTCGATCCCGTGCAGCCCGTCGGCGGGACCGATCACCGTCAGCCCCTCGCCGGACTGCCACGAGACACGGCAGCCCATCAGGCTCAGGAGGTCGGGGAGCAGGTTGCCGGGCTGGGTCGTCTCCGCCGGCCAGTCGCGGATCGTCACCGTGCCGCCGCTCACCGCGGCCAGCGCGAGGAACGGCGCGGCGTTGGACAGGTCCGGCTCGATCAGGTGGTCGACCGGCTTCACGACCCCTGGGGCGACCGCCCAGCGGTTGGCCTGGGAGTCGTCGACCTCGACGCCGTGCTCGCGCAGCATCGCGACCGTCATGTCGATGTGGGGGAGCGAGGGCACGGGCTTGCCGTCGTGGCGCAGGTCCACCCCCAGGTCGTAGCGGGCGCCGGCGAGCAGCAGAGCCGAGACGAACTGCGAGGACGCCGACGCGTCGATCACCACCGTGCCGCCGGGCACCGAACCGGTCCCGCGGACGGCGAACGGCAGGGCGCCCCGATCCCCGTCCGCGACGTCGACGCCGAGGGACCGCAGGGCGGCCAGCACCTCGCCCATCGGGCGGGTGCGCATGTGCGGGTCGCCGTCGAACGAGACCGTGCCGCTGGAGAGTCCGGCGGCCGGCGGCACGAACCGCATCACCGTCCCGGCCAGTCCGCAGTCGACGGCGGTGTCGCGGTCGAACGGGCCGGGCGTCACGGCCCAGTCCTCGCCCGAGGCGTCGACCGTCGAGCCGAGGCCGGTCAGGGCCGTGGCCATCAGCAGGGTGTCGCGCGAGCGCAGCGCGCGGCGTACGACGGAGGGGCCGTCGGCGAGGGCGGCGAGCAGGAGGGCCCGGTTGGTCAGAGACTTGCTGCCGGGCAGCGAGACGACGGCGTCGACCGGACCGGCCGCCCGGGGCGCGGGCCAGCCCAACTCAGGTGACCTTGGCCTTCGCGAGCGCGGCCTCGCGACGCGCGCTGCGGGCGAGGTGCTTGGCCTCGCGGCGGGCGTCCTTGGCGACCCGGCGGGTGCGCCACATGAGGCCAGGCTGTCCCTCGGTGTCGCCCGCGGCGATGACCAGGCCGCCGAACATCGAGACGTTCTTGAAGAAGTGGTTGCGCTGCTGGCTCCGCACGGCCGGGTCCTGCTCCTCCCAGAACCGGTGCCCGGCCGCGGTGGTCGGCACGAGCGACACCGCGAGGGCGGTGGCGGAGAGCCGGGGCGCCTTGCCGGCAGCCAGGGCCGCGCCGGCGACGAGCTGCAGGCCGCCGTTCAGCCGGGTGAGCGTGGCCGGGTCCGACGGCAGCATCGGGATCGCCCTCTGCAGCAGCGGCACCAGCCGGTCGGTCACGGCTGCGGCGCGGGGTGCCATCTTGTCGGGGTTCCGGACGGCGTTGAAGCCGCCCACGAGGAACATCGACGCGAGCATCGGACGGGCGAACACCCTGCTGAGAGCCATGCCTCAGTCAAACATGCCGGTCACGGTCAGCCGAGTGTCACCCGAGTGGTGTTGTCGCCCATGGCCGTGTCGTGCAGCCCGGCGCCGGGGGCGGCAGTGATGGTGAGCGTCGTCGGAGACAGGAGCCCGAGGCCGGCCGCGAGCAGCTGCAGCCGTCCCGCGCCGACCACGTGGCAGGTCGCGGTGTTGACCCCGAGGAGGGTGCAGTGCGGGTCGAGGTTGAGGCTCGCGGACAGCTGGTCGGCGGTCACCGTGACCGTGCCCGCCTGGCCCGGTGCCAGGCCGGCGAAGTCGACCATCACCAGCGCCGCGGGTCCGATGCCGGCCTTGGTGGCGCTGACCCTCATGTCGACGGCACCCGGGTCCGGCGTCGGCTCGGGCGTCGGTTCCTGGGTCGGGTCGTCGGTCGGGTCCTGCGTCGGGCCGTGCGTCGGGCCGTGCGTGGGCTGGTGGGTGGGTGCCTGCGTGGGCGCCTGGGTCGGCTGGGAGGGAGACGGCTGCGTCGACTGGGAGGGCGAGGACGGCTGGGGGACGGGGCCGGCGCCCGTCGAGGAGGTCGCCGACCCGGACGGCGTCGCCTGCCCGGGCTTCGCGGGCTTGCCGGACGGCAGGCTCGCGGGCGGCGGGAGCTGCGCGGGCGCCTCCGCGACCACGTTGCCCCCGGGGTCGCCCTGTCCGCCGGTCATGAGCGCGGTGCCGCCGAGCACGAGGGCCGAGACGGCGAGCCCGGCCGCCGCCGTACCGGCCAGGACCTTGCCGGGACCGGACTTGAGGAACCCGCCGAACGACGCCAGGGCGCCGGGGGCCACGGAGAGCGGCACGTCCGAGAGGTACGCCGCCGCAGCGCCGCCCAGCAGCAGCGGTGCCAGCAGCCCACGCAGGTCCGTGTCCACCTCGACGAGCTCGAGGTAGATCGCGGTGCAGGGGCGGCAGCACTCGAGGTGGGCGGAGACCCGGGCGGCCTCGCGAGCGGACAGCCCGGCGCGGATGTAGGCGCCGAGGTTGGCTCGGGTGGCCTGGCAGACCGACCGCGGCTCGCCCGCGTCGTGCACGTGCATCGACACGAATGCCTGGCGCAGCCCCTCGCGGGCGCGGTGGGCGAGCTGGGAGACGGCGTTGGGGGTGAGGCCGAGCAGCGGCGCCACCTGGGCGGGTCGCTGGCCCTCGACCTCGGTGTGCCAGAGCACCAGCTGCCAGCGCTCCGGCAGCGAGGCGAAGGCGCGGGCCGCCGCATCGGACTCGAAGCCGGCCAGCGCCCTGTCGCTGGGTGCGTCGCTCACGGGCAGCGCGGCGTCGAGCACCGAGTCGTCGTCGGTGGGCCGGGTGCGCGTCTGGGCGCGGTGCCGGTCGATGTCGAGACGGCGTACGGCGGTGAGCAGGTAGGGCCGGAAGGCCACGTCCGGGCCGGACCCGCGGACCAGGACCGGGAGCACCTTGGCGAACGCCTCGGACACCAGGTCGTCCGCGTCGCCGTCGCGCGCGAGGGTGCGGGCGAGCCGGCGCGCGGCGTCCACGTGGCGCTCGAAGAGCACCCCGTAGGCGTCGGTGTCGCCGCCACGGACCGCCGCGATGAGAGTCGCGTCGTCCCGCTCGTCGAGCACCTCGGTGGTGGCCGTCACGGAACTACAACGGCGCAACACGCAAAGGAGCACGTGGCGGTCTGGACCAGTGCCGCGTCGCGGCGCAGATCCGCGTAAGACGGGCGCCCTTCGCCCGTTCCTCCCACGCACCGGCCGACGAGCCGGCGGCGCACCAGGGGGAAAGCTGATGGGTATGGGAGTGCCCAGGGTCTGGAACGCTGCCGGCCAGGTCGATCCACTCACAGGACTCGCACCGCTCGACGTGCTCCGGACGGCCCTGTGGGAGGCCCTGATGAAGGGTGAGCGGCTGCCTCTGGCCGTGGTGGTGGCGGAGCTCCCGGACCCGGGCGACCCCGTCGAGCACCCCGTCGAGCTGGCCCGACGGCTCACGCTCGCCGGGGCGATGGCGCAGACCGCGTTCGGGTCCGCGCTCGCGGTCGGTCGTCTCGGCCTACGCCGGGTCGGCGTCCTCATCGGCGCCGACCCCGACCTGCACTCGCGCGCCGAGCTCCTGGCCCGGATGGTCCAGGACCTCCCGGCCACGATCCGCCTCGCACCCGTCGCCGGCAGCCCCGAGGTCGCCGACTGGCACCTCCGCCGCCTGGTCGACTGACCGCCGAGTCGGCTCTCCTGCTGATCAGTAACCGGCCGAGTCGGCGTTCGTGCTCACGAGTAACCCGCCGAGTCGGCGTTACCGATGAGCGGTAACGACGACTCGCGGGGTCGGTGGCCGGTCATAGGGTGGGCTCATGTGCGGCCGCTACGCCTCCAGCCGGCGTCCCGAGGACCTCATCGAGGAGTTCGAGGTCGTCGAGAGCCGGGTGCCCGCGCCGTTGGCGCCCGACTACAACGTCGCCCCCACCAAGGAGGTCTACGCCGTCGTCGAGCGGCCGCCCGCCAAGGACTCCCCGGAGCCGCCGGAGCGGCAGCTGAGGGTCGTGAAGTGGGGGCTGGTCCCGTCATGGGCCAAGGACGCCAAGATCGGCAACCGGATGATCAACGCCCGCATGGAGACGGTCGCCGAGAAGCCCGCCTACAAGCGCGCCCTGGCCGTGCGCCGCTGCCTGCTGCCCGCCGACGGCTACTTCGAGTGGTATCCCACCGACGAGAAGACGAAAGCCGGCAAGCCGAAGAAGCAGCCGTTCTTCATCCGGCCCAAGGACGACGCCTCGCTCGCGATGGCCGGCCTCTACGAGATCTGGCGCGACCCCGCGAAGGGGGACGACGCCGACGACCGGTTCCTCTGGAGCTGCACGGTGATCACCACCGATGCCGAGGACGACGTCGGCATGATCCACGACCGGATGCCGCTCATGGTCGAGCGCGACCGGTGGGCGGCCTGGCTCGACCCCCGCACCGACAAGGAGTCGGTGCTCGACCTGCTGGTGCCCGCCGCGCCGGGCCGACTGCAGGCCTACCCCGTGTCGACCATGGTCAACGCCGTGCAGAACAACGGCCCCGAGCTCCTCGCGCCGCTCGACCTGTCATGAGCTGCTGATGGCCGACCTGCGCAGCATCGAGACGCCCCTCGGCGAGGCGCGGCTCGACGTACGACGCGCGCGATCGCCGTTCGTCACCCTGCTGCTCAGCCACGGCGCCGGCGGTGGCATCGGGGCGCGCGACCTGCAGGCGCTGGCGAAGCGGCTGCCGGGCCAGGGGGTGGGCGTCGTGCTGCTCGAGCAGCCCTGGCGGGTGGCCGGCCGCAAGGTCGCGACCCCGCCGCCCACCCTCGACGTCGGGCTGGTGGCGGCGGCGCGGGCGTTGCGGCTGCGGACCCCGCTGGTGGTCGGCGGCCGCTCCGCGGGCGCGCGGTCGGCGGCGCGGTCGGCCTCGGGTCTCGGCGCGGTCGGCTGCCTCGCGCTGTCGTTCCCGCTCCACCCACCGGGCCGGCCCGAGAAGTCGCGGCTCGAGGAGCTGCGCGGCGCCGGCGTACCTACCCTCGTCGTGCAGGGCGAGCACGACACGATGGGGCGCCCCGAGGAGTTCCCCGACGACCTGGTGCACGTCGACTTCGCCGTGGTGCCGGGAGCCGACCACGGGCTCCGCGTCCCGAAGGCCTCGGGGCTGACCGAGGCCGAGGCGATGGAGATCGTCGTGGAGTCCACCCTGGAGTGGCTGGTCCGCGAGGTGGGCGGATCCCGGGCCTGACCCGGAGCCTCGTCGGGGAATGACCCAGGTCACCGGTCTGTTCCTCCAGTGTGATCGCGACGCTGGAGCCTCCCGCCGCCCGCGTAGGCTGGGAGACGATGACCGAGAGCCCTGACCTCCACGCGCCCGACGACCTGTCGGCGCTGGACGCCGACGACGCCCCCGAGGTGGACGTCGCCACCGAGACCGAGGAGGCGCGCGCCGCCCGCTTCGAGCGGGACGCGCTGCCCTTCATCGACCAGCTCTACTCCGCCGGCATGCGGATGACGCGCAACCCTGCCGACGCGGAAGACCTGGTGCAGGAGACCTTCGCCAAGGCGTTCTCGTCGTTCCACCAGTTCCGGCCGGGCACCAACCTCAAGGCGTGGCTCTACCGCATCCTGACCAACACCTTCATCAACAACTACCGCAAGAAGCAGCGCCAGCCGCAGCAGTCGATGTCCGAGGACGTCGAGGACTGGCAGCTCGCCCGGGCCGAGTCGCACTCGTCGTCGGGGCTGAAGTCGGCAGAGATGCAGGCGCTGGAGCACCTTCCCGACTCCCAGGTCAAGGACGCCCTGCAGCGGCTGCCCGAGGAGTTCCGGATGGCGGTCTACCTCGCCGACGTCGAGGGGTTCGCCTACAAGGAGATCGCAGAGATCATGGAGACGCCGATCGGCACGGTGATGTCCCGTCTCCATCGCGGACGCCGCCAGCTTCGTGACATGCTGTCCGACTACGTCCGAACCAACGACCTGCTGCCTGCCGGGCGCGTGCCCGGGACCGATGGGGGCGACTCGTGATGCAGACCCACGACCACCAGGACCCGTCCGCGGGAGAGTGTGCAGACTTCCTGGAACAGATCGTCTACTTCATCGACAACGAGCTCGACGCCGCCGACTGCGCGGTCGTCCGGGCCCATCTCGACACGTGCAACCCGTGCCTGGAGAAGTACGACCTCCAGCGCACCGTGAAGTCGATCGTCGCGCGGTCCTGCTCCGAGGCGGCTCCCGACGAGCTTCGCCAGCGGGTCCTCCTCCGCATCCGCGAGGTCCAGATCCGCATCACCGACGTCTGAGTCGGTTCGCTCGTCCCTCCGTCGTGACCCCGAGGTCGCTGCACGGACCGTCGCGGCCACCTGAGGTCGTCGACTTGGCGCACCCCTGACACCATTGCGCGTCACATGTGACGTCATTATGGTGTCGCAATGACATCAACTCTCGGGGAGCCGTGGCACCTGCTGCGGAGGCGGCCGGACCTGGCCCGGCTGGTCGGCGCCGCGATGGTCTCGCTGGCGGGCGACTGGCTGCTCTCCGTGGGGCTGACCTACGCCGTCTACGACCTGACCGGCTCCACGATGGCCTCGGCCGGGGTCTTCCTGACCGCGCTGCTGCCGCAGGTGCTCGTGGGGCTGCTCGCCGGCGTCCTCGTCGACCGCTGGGACCGGCGCCGGACCATGGTCGCGGCCAACCTGGTGCTGGCGGTCGGGCTGCTGCCGTTGCTGCTCGTGGACGGCGGCGGGCTGATCTGGGTCGTCTACCCGGTGCTCGTGCTGGAGGCGGCCGTGGAGACGTTCTTCGCCCCGGCCGAGCAGGCGATGCTGCCGCGCGTCGTCGACGACACCGACTCCGCCGAGCTGGTGACCGCCAATGCGCTCAACGGCCAGGCCCAGAACCTGTCGCGGCTCGTGGGCGGCGCCCTCGGCGGCGTGCTGGCCGCGCTGGGTGGCATCCCGCTCGTCGCGCTCGCGGACACCGCCACCTTCCTCGTCGCGGCGCTGCTGGTCGCTCGCATCCGTACGTCGGGCGCGGTCGTGCCGCGCGAGGCGTCCGCCGAGGACATGGTCCGCAGCCGGTTCGCCGAGCTGCGCGCGGAGTGGCTCGAGGGTGCCCGCGTCGCCCTCGGCTCCCGCACGGTGCGGGTGCTCGGCACCTTCCTGCTGGTCACGTCGTTCGGCGAGGGCATCTGGGGCACGCTCTTCGCGCCCTACGTCCGCTCGGTCCTGCACGGCGGCCCCGAGGCGCTGGGTGTCATCAGTGGCATCCAGGCGGTCGGTGGGGTCATCGGCGGCCTGGTCGTCGCGACGTTCGGCGGCCGCTGGCAGCCGCAGCGGATGCTCGGCCTCGGAGCGTTGGCCTTCGGCCTCGTCGACCTGGTCATCGCGCTCTACCCGCTGGCGTGGGTGCACGCCTGGCCGGCCGCGGTGCTGATGATCGTCGTCGGGTTGCCGGGCGCGGTCGTGACGGCTGGGCTGATGACGCTGTTCCAGCAGCACACCGACGACCGGGAGCGCGGCAGGGTCTTCTCCCTGCTCCTCCTGGCCCGGGCGGTGGCCACGGTGCTGGGCAGCCTCACCGCGGGGATCCTCGGCGGCGCCATCGGCATCGTGCCGGTGATGGCGTGGCAGGGGTGCGGCTACGTGCTCGCCGGGTCGATGGTGCTGCTCATGCTCGTGCGTACGCCGGACCCTGTCCCTGCCCCTGGGCACTAGAGACACCTCGAGCCCCAGCCGATGGCTGGGGCTCGGTGCTCAACGCGCTGTCAATGAGTCAGGCGTTGGGGCGCTTGCCGTGGTTGGCGGCCTTCTTCTTGCGACCGCGGCGCTTGCGTCCGGTCTTGCCCATGGTGACCTCCTGGTCGATCGATCGCCCAAGTCTCTCAGGGGTGTCGCCGTAGGGCGAATCAGCGCCCGGGTGGCCCTGGCTGCACCCGACCCATGAAGCGCTCGGCGTCCACGACCACCCGCGTCACCTCGCCCGAGGCGACGACCTTGCCGTCGGCGGTGTGCCGTGCGGAGACGGTGAAGCGGTGCAGGCGCCCGTCGACATGAGCCGTCGTGGCGGTCACCTCGACCTCTGCGTCCACCGGGCTGGCGACGAGGTGCTCGAGCTGGATCCGGGTGCCGACCGACGTCTCGCCCTCGGCCAGGGCCGGCTCGATCTCGGCGCAGGTGGCCGCCTCGCACCACGCCAGCAGCCGCGGCGTGCCGAGCACCGGCAGGCTGCCGGAGCCCACGGCGATCGCGGTGTCGTCGTCGGCGACCTGGAACGTCAACACGGTCACGTGAGGTCCTTGCGATAGGTGATCAGCAGCGTGTCCGGGTAGGGCCGCCAGTCCCGCCCGGGCGTGCGGGTGAAGCCCAGCCGCTCGTAGATGCGGTGCGCGACGGACATCTCCGGCAGGGTCGACAGGACGACGGCGGTGGAGCCGGTCTCGCGGAAGCGGTCGAGGCAGAAGCGGGTGAGCGCGCCCCCGACGCCGCGGCCGCGCGCGTGAGGAGCCACCGCGAGCATCCGGAACTCGCCCTCGCCGACGAGCCCGATCTCCCGCCAGTCCGAGCCCTCCGGGCAGATCGTGACGGTTCCGAGGAGGGCGCGGTCGTCCTCGTCGGCAGCCACGAACAGCTCGGCCCCCAGCAGCCTGGCCTCCGCGTTGCGGAGCTGGTCGGCATACGGGTCGCGCTCGCCCTCCAGCCACTCGGAGTACGCCGCGACCGTCAGCTCCCCGACGGTGGCCGCCTCGTCGGGGCGGGCCGGGCGGATGTGCATCAGATCCCGAACGTCGCCCGCGGGTAGCCGGCGTTGACGTCGGTGATCACGTTGACGAGGTAGGGGACTCCGCTGTCGAAGGCGCGATCCAGTGCGGGGCCGATGTCCTTCGGGTCGGTCACGGTCTCGCCGGCGCCGCCGAGGGCCTGGACGACGTGGTCGTAGGGCGTCCGCGGGGCCAGGTCGGCGATCACGTCGTAGCCGTAGAGCATCTGCATCGGCCCCTTCTCGAGCGCCCACGCGGAGTTGTTGCCCATCACCATGACCACCGGCAGGTCGTGCCGCACCATCGTGTCGACGTCCATCAGCGAGAAGCCGGCCGCGCCGTCGCCCAGCAGCAGCACGACCTGCGACGACGGTCGCGCCAGCCGGGCCGCGATGGCCGCGCCCGGCCCAGCGCCGAGGCAGCCGTAGGGGCCGGGGTCCAGCCAGCCGCCGGGGCGCTTCGGCTCGACGTACTTGCCCGCGAAGCTGACGAAGTCGCCGCCGTCACCGATCACCACCGAGTCCTCGGCGAGCCTCGGCACCAGCTCGCCGTAGATGCGCGCGGGGTGGACCGGGTCGGCCTCGGCGCCCAGGAGCTCGGCGTCGCGCGCCGCGGCCGCGGCCACCGTGTCGGCGAGGGTCGAGCGCCACGACGACCAGTCCGGCTTCGAGCCCCGCTCGACGGCCGCCTGCAGCCCGTCGAAGACGGCGGTCAGGTCGCCCGACACCGAGTCGGCGAGGTCGGCGTGGGCCGCGACCTGACCGGGCGAGTCCGCGATGTGCACGACGCGCGCCGGGCTGGGGCTCTCCCCGGAGTCAGTCTCGGCCTTGCCGCCGAAGACGCCGTAGCCGAGCCGGAAGTCGAGCGGTGTGCCGACCACGACCACCAGGTCGGCGCCGCCGAGCGCGACGCTCCGCGCCTTGGTCACGAGCAGCTCGTGGCCGCCGGGCACGATGCCCCGGCCCATGCCGTTGGTCAGGGTCGGGATGCCGAGGTCCTGGACGAACCGCAGCGCGGCCTCCTCCGCCCCGTCCGCCCACACGTCGGTGCCCAGGATCAGCACCGGCTGACGCGCCTGGGCGAGCAGCCCGGCGATCCTGGTCAGTGCGTCGCCGTCCGGCTCGGTCCGCTGCCGCTCGGGGGCGCCGGGCACGGCGCCGGACGCGGAGTTGAAGAACTCATCCATCGGTACGTCGACGAACGCCGGGCCGCGGTGCGGGCTGCGGGCGGCGAGGAATGCCTCGTCCATCCCGGTCAGGATGTCGCCGGCCGTGGGGATCGTGCGCGCGAGCTTGGAGACCGATTCGACGATGGGCGGCTGGTCGAGCTCCTGGAGGCTGCCGCTGCCCCAGCGGTTCTGGGGCGCCCGGCCGCCGACCACGACCATCGGCGAACCCGCGAACTGGGCCTGGGCGATCGCGCTGATGCCGTTGGTGACACCTGGCCCGGCGGTCAGCACCGCGAGCCCGGGGACCCGGGTCAGCTTGCCGGTCGCCTCGGCGGCGAACGCCGCGGTCTGCTCGTGCCTGACGTCGAGGAGCCGCATCGGCGGGTCGGCCTTCACCGCTCCGTCGTACATCGGGAACACGTGCGCCCCCGACAGCGTGAACATGGTCTCGACGCCGTGCGCCCGCGCGACGGCCACGGCGAGCTGGCCGCTGTGGCCCTCGATGCCGTGCCTTTCGGTGTTGGCGGTCATGGGTTCACTCTTGCAGGGGCGCGGTCAGCGTGGCCGTGCGGCCTGGAGGTACCGCGGGTTGGTGACGCGGAGCGCGTCCACGAGGACCAGCAACAGGTCGGGGCGGACCTCCGGCGGCTTCGGGCCGAGCGCGAGCTGGAGGTACAGCGCGCGCAGGAAGGCCTCGGCGTTGCCGCCCTTGAGGTGCGGGTCGCGGTCGTCGTACGACGCGCGCGCGCTCGCGGTGGCCGCCAGCCGGGCGATCCACGGCTCGATCACCTGGAGGGAGACGATGTTGCGGCGCAGCACCTGCATGGTGGCGGCGGCCAGCCGATCGGGCTCGCCGTTGTGGAAGAGCCGGTCGACCGGGAGCAGCACCCGGTCGGCGATGACGTCGAGCACCACGGTCAGCTCGTTGGCAGCGACGTGCGGCGACTGCGCGAGCGTGCCGAGCCCGTCGGCACCGTGCGCCACCGCGTGTGCCCAGCCCTTGCCGGGCACGAAGCCGCGCAGGTCCCGCTCCCGCAGGAGCCAGGTCGCGAGCCGGTCACCCCACTCGAGCACCTTGTTGCCCGGCACCAGGGGCCGCTTGTTGTCCCGGTCGATGCAGCAGTCGAGGACCAGGGCCGAGAAGCTGCGCCGGAACACCGAGTCGGTGTCCCTGTCACCGAGCCCGACGCCGAGGCCGGCCGCCATCCCGTCGCCCAGGCCCGAGAGCAGGTCGTCGTAGACCCCGCGGGCCACCCAGGTCGCCAGCGTGGGGTAGGCCGTGCCGTCGCGCGTCTCGGGGTCGGTGTCGCCCAGCATGCGCGTGAGCTCGGCGGTGAGGTCGTCGAGGGGGCGGTCCTGGGGGACGGCCAGTCCGGAAGCGGCCACCTGCTTCCAGTACTGCCCCGGCATGACGACCATCCTGCCAAAGCATGCCCCTACCCCGGACCCCAGGGGAGTCTTGTCCTGAGTCGCGAAATGTGCTTGCAGGCCAGCAAGCAGTAAGGGCCTTCGGCGGACCCCTACGCTGACCTGCGTGGCGTCCCTGATCGAGCTCGTCCGTGCCCACACGGACCTCGACGCAGACGACGTCGCCTGGCTCCAGCTGCTGCAGGCGGACTGGCAGATCATCGCCGACCTCAGCTTCGCCGACCTGATCCTCTGGCTCCCCGACCGGTCGGGCACCGGCTTCTGGGCCGGCGGCCAGATGCGGCCGACCACCGGCCCCACGGCGTACGTCGACGACATCGTGGGCACCTTCGTCCCGGCCGGCCGGCGGCCGCACCTCGACATCGCCTACGCCGACGGGCGGCTGGTCCGCGAGGGCGACCCGGAGTGGCGCGACGACGTGCCCGTCCGGGCCGAGACGATCCCTGTGCGTCGCGGAGCGCACGTCATCGCCGTGGTCGGCCGCAACACCAACCTGCTCGGTGTGCGCACCCCGAGCCGGCTGGAGCTGTCCTACCTCCAGACCGCCGCCGACCTCACCCAGATGATCGCCGGTGGCCACTTCCCGGTGCCGGGGCAGCGCAGCGACCACGCCGACACCCCGCGGGTCGGCGACGGCTTCCTGCGCGTCGACGAGCAGGGCCGCGTCGTCTACGCGAGCCCCAACGCGCTCTCGGTCTACCGGCGGCTCGGCCACTCCGGTGACCTCGACGGGCTGCGGCTCAGCGAGGTGACCCGCCAGCTGGTTCCCCCACGGCTGCGCGCCGACGAGGAGGCCCTCAGTGCGGTGCTCGGCGGCCGGGCCAACCGGGACGCCGAGTTCGGCACCGAGTCGGTGTCGCTGATCGTGCGTGCGATCCCCCTGCGACCCCACGGCCGGCTGATCGGGGCACTGGTGCTGGTGCGCGACGTCAGCGACCTGCGCAGCCGCGACCGCGAGCTGGTCACCAAGGACGCCACCATCCGCGAGATCCACCACCGGGTGAAGAACAACCTCCAGACCGTGGCCGCGCTGCTGCGGCTCCAGGCCAGGCGGATGGACAGCCCCGACGCGAAGGCCGCGCTCGAGGAGGCGGTGCGCCGGGTCGGCTCGATCGCGATCGTGCACGAGACGCTCAGCCAGGCCGTGGAGGAGAGCGTCGTCTTCGACGACGTCGCCGACCGGCTCGGGGTGATGGTCGCCGACATGGGTTCACTGGGCGGCCGGGTGCGCGTCCGTCGCGAGGGGTCGTTCGGCGTCCTGCCCTCGGAGACGGCGACGACGGTGGCGATGGTGCTCACCGAGCTGCTGCAGAACGCCGTCGAGCACGGCTACCCGGCCGCGGACGGCGCAGCGGGCACCATCGTCGTGACGGCCGTCCGCACCGATGACCGGCTCACCTACACGATCGACGACGACGGCCAGGGGCTCCCGGACGACTTCGACCTGGCCGGTTCGAGCACCTTGGGCCTCTCGATCGTCGGCACGCTCGTCGAGTCGGAGCTGGGTGGTCGGCTCACGCTGGGACCGACGCCGTCCGGGCGCGGGACCAGGGCCGAGATCGACGTACCGCTCTGAGGGGTCCCGTCCCTACCTCGCAGCGACTACGCCGTCCTGACCCTCGCTCGGGCATTGCGGCGCTTCAGCGCGCGACGCTCGTCCTCGCTCAGGCCACCCCAGACACCGTGGTCCTGCCCCGCCTCGAGCGCCCACTGCAGGCACTGCTCGCGCACCTCGCAGCGACGGCACACCTGCTTGGCCTCCTCGATCTGGAGGATGGCCGGACCGGTGTTGCCGATCGGGAAGAACAGCTCCGGGTCCTCGTCGAGGCACGCGGAGCGGTGGCGCCAATCCATGGCTGGGGTTTCCTTCTTTCTGGACACACATTCGGGCGACCCGAGTCGTGGTGTCTCTGGGGTGTGGCATGCCGGGGGTAGGGCACACAGCGGGCACGGCAGGACGCAGGTCCCGCCGTGCGCCTCCAGCGTGCCGAGATTTGGACCGTTACACAAGGGGGATGACGGTCTCGTGGGTCACAGGCGCCCCCAGCGACGGATTCGGCGACGGATCCAGGCGCCGGCCGTCGGCGGGCGCGACATAGGCTCCCGGGGTGACCGAGGACCCCAGGCCGGCCCCACCCCGCAGCCTCCTGGGGGCAGCGGTGCTGGTGGGGTTGCAGGGGCTCCTCCTGTGCGTCCTCGCCGTCCTGGAGCTCATCGCGCTCGAGTCCGGCCGGTTCACGCTCGGCATCACGACGTCCCTGTTCTTCGTCGTCCTCGGTGGCGGCCTCCTCTTCTGCGCCCGGGGGCTCTCTCGAGTGCAGTCCTGGGCGCGCGGGCCGGTGCTGGCCGTCGAGCTGATCGGAGTGCTGCTCTCGTTCAGCTTCTGGGGCGGCGAGACCACCCTGGTCGCGATCGTGATCCTGCTCGTGTCGCTGGCGGCCCTGGTCGGCGTACTCCACCCCGCCTCGACCCGCGCCCTGGCTGCCGACGAGGGATAGTCCCAGACGAACTGGCCACCTTGGAATCGCTTCAAGGGCCACCACGCCAGGGTCTCCCCGGGACCGGGTCGTCGGTCAGTCGTGGGTGTCGGGGTGGGTGTCGTCGACCTCGAGCGAGGTCCGCAGCTGCTCCAGGGTGCGAGAGAGCAGCCGGGAGACGTGCATCTGGGAGACACCGATCTCCTCGGCGATCTGCGACTGGGTCATGTTCTTGAAGAAGCGCAGCAGCAGGATCCGCTTCTCGCGGGTCCCGAGGCGGTCGAGAAGTGGCTTGATCGACTCCCGGATCTCGACGTGCTCGAGATTCGCGTCGTCGACGCCGAGCGCGTCGAGCATGGTGCTCGCCCCGTCGTCGTCGCCCTCGGAGGCGTCGAGGGAGAGCGTGGAGTAGGCGTTGCTCGACTCGATCCCCTCCAGCACCTCCTCGACCGAGCAGCCGATCTGCTCCGCGAGCTCGCTCGCCGTGGGGGAGCGGCCCAGGCGCTGGGTCAGCTCGGCGCTGGTCGCGCCGATCTGCATCCGCAGCTCCTGCAGCCGGCGGGGGACCCGGATGGCCCAGCCCTTGTCGCGGAAGTAGCGCTTGATCTCGCCGATGATCGTCGGGGTGGCGTACGTCGAGAACTCGACCCCCCGCTCGAGGTCGAACCGGTCGATCGACTTGAGCAGCCCGATCGTGCCGACCTGGACGAGGTCCTCGAACGGCTCCCCGCGGTTGCGGAAGCGCCGGGCGCAGTGCTCCACCAGCGGCAGGTGCAGGTGCACGAGCCCCTCGCGGGCCTGCTCGCGGGTCTCGTCGCGCGTCGACTCGGGCACGGAGTCGTCGCGCAGCCGGGCGAAGAGCTCGGCACTCCTCCGCCGAGTGGCTTCTATCCCGCCAGACGCTTCCGAGTCGTCGTCATTCGTCGGGTCGCCGATCATGTCAACCAGTCATGTCAGGAGCCGGGCTCCTGCAGGGCCGAACGCATGGACAGCGTGATCGTCAGCCGATGGTCGTCGGTGGACGCTGACGCCTTGGTCGCGAGCGTGGTGAGCACCTGCCAGGCGAAGCTGTCGTCGTCGGGCGGCGTCGGGGCGGGCGAGGGGACGCTCGACGTGGATGGTCAGCTCGCCGGGCCGCATGAAGAACTCGCAGACCAGGTCCGAGCCCGGCTCGGCCTCGGGCAGCACGAGGGCGCTGGCCTCGCCCACCGCCATCCGCAGGTCCTCGATGTCGTCGAGGGTGAAGTCGAGGCGGGCCGCGAGTCCAGCCGATGTCGTCCGCAGCACCGAGACGTAGGCGCTGTCGGCAGGCAGCCGCAGCTCCACGTCGGCGCGCGACTGGTCACCGGGTCCGGTCGGGGACATGCAAGTCAGTCCTTATGAGTGGGGTCGAGATGGGAGCGTAGACCGTCCGTCTCAGCTGACCATGGTTACCCGGGCGCGCCGGTCCGGAAACTCCGTGCGGGCCGCCCACGGGCAGCTTCGGCGATCACACCCGCCAGTCGTGGGCACCGTCGGCGGGCAGCTCCGCGCGCTCGGCGGCCCGGAGCAGACCGATCCGCTCGATCCAGGTCATCCCCTCCGACCAGGCGCAGCGCAGGGACAGGTGGCCATCCGGTTCGAGGACGGTCAGGAGGACGACTGCACCGCAGACGTTCTCGTCCGGATCGATCTGTTGTTTGACCCCGAGCTCGTTGATGAGATCGCCGAGCTCCCGCCGGTCCGCCACCGCATCCACTTCTTCCCGTGTCATCTGCCCCAGTTGTCTCAAGGGTGACAGTGCCCGCGGCGGTGCGGGGTCATGCGTCAAGCGGGGATGGCATCTGCGCCGAGCTCGGTGCGGAGCTGGTCGAGGATCCTCTTGAGCAGCCGCGAAGCCTGCATCTGGGTGACCCCGAGCTCGTTGCCGATCTCCTGCTGGGTGCGGTCCTCGACGAAGCGCATGTGGAGGATCCGGCGGTCGCGGTCGCTGAGGTGACGCATGGCCGGTCCGATCATGAGCCGTGCCTCCAGGGCCCGCTCGTCGCCGTTCTCGTCCTCGGTGAGCTGGTCGATCGCCGGCCGGCCGTCCTCGGTGACCGGGACGTCGAGCGAGACCGGGCGGAAGCAGCCCTCCGCCTGCAGCGCCTCGGAGACGTCGGCGACCGGGAGGTCGAGCTGGTCGGCGATGCGCGCCGCCGACGGGGGAGCGCCGTGCTCCTCGCCGTGGTGGTAGGCGTGGATCACCTTGGACTGGATCTCCTGGACCCGCCGCGGCGGTCGGATGGTCCAGCCCTGGTCGCGGAAGTGGCGCTTGATCTCGCCCGAGATCGTCGGGACGGCGTAGGTCAGGAAGTCGCGCTCCTGGGAGACGTCGAACTTCTGCGCCGCCCGGACCAGCGCCATGCAGGCGACCTGCTCCAGGTCCTCGACCGGAACCGAGCGGTTGCGGTAGCGGTGGGCGATCGCGTGGGCGACGCCGATGTTGAGAACGATGACCTGGTCGATGACCTGGTCCCGCTCCTTGCCTTTCAGGGTGGAGGCCTCCGAGAGGAGTCGAGCGGTTTCCTCACGTCGAACGGCTCGTGACGGAGCCTCGTCAAGCGTCGAGATCGTCATGCAGTGGCCCTACCCCGGGCAGGAGAGGCCAGAAACCTCGAATTCACTTGCAATTCGTGGAACGAGCGACTTTCACCCCTGGGGGTGGAACGAAACACGGCCTCGGTCAAGAGAGCCTGTACGGCAGTCAGGAACGGCCTGGCGAACCCCGGTCACTGCCTGTACGACGGCCCGCCCGCCCTGCGGGTTCCGGAAAATGTGACCGGGCCCGGCCGAGGTGGCCGGGCCCGGTGCGCGAGACAAGCAGGGTCAGCCCTGCTTCGTCTCCTTGAAGATCCGGTCGATCTCGGCGATCTTGTCGAGCAGCTGCTGCGCGACGTCGGCGTCCATCTCGCCCTTGGTGCCGGTGGCGCCGGCGAGCTTGGTCGCCTCGTTGACCAGCGTGTGCAGCTCGGGGTACTTCTCGAAGTGCGGCGGCTTGAAGTAGTCGGTCCAGAGCACCCACAGGTGGTGCTTGACCAGCTCGGAGCGCTGCTCCTTGATGAGGATCGCCCGGGTGCGGAAGTCGGGGTCGTCGTTGTCGGCGACCTTCTTGATGATCGCGGCGATGGACTCGGCCTCGATGCGGGCCTGGGCGGGGTCGTAGACACCGCACGGCAGGTCGCAGTGGGCCGAGACCTCGATCGTGGGCGCGAACAGGGATCGGAACATGCCAGTCCTTCCGGTGGTCTGTCGGGGGTGTGTCCTTGGCTTGGGCTTGCGACACTACTAGGGCCGTGGCTCTCCATTCATGGCGGCGCTGGACGCCGCCCAGATCGCGCGCTGGCGGCGTTGCCAGCGCCTCGAGCACGCCCAGTCCGGGTGCGCGCCTGCATCTGCGCAGCGCGTGCCCGGACGACGCCGGCGTCCACCAGCGACCGAGAGCCGAGGCCTGACCGTGTCGAGCATCGATGGAGCGGTACCCGGCGACCGTCGGGGAACACCCCGCTGGGGTCTGGCCCGGGTGGTCAACGACTCGATGCGGCCGACCCTCGAGCCGGGCGACCGGGTGCTGCTGGGCTACCGGCGGAGCCCTCGGCCGGGCGACATCGTGGTCGCCCTCCTCCCTGGAGGGGTGCGCGCGATCAAGCGGGCGAGCGAGCGGCGCAGGACCGAGCTGGGGGAGCAGGGCTGGTGGCTGCTCAGCGACAACGCCGAGCAGGGCTCGGACTCCCGCCAGTTCGGCGCGGTCAGCGACGGCGACGTCCTGGCGGTGGCCATCAGGCGTATCTGGCCGCTGTGGCGCCGAGCCGCTGTGCCAGACTCGAGCAGTGCCTGACCCCACCCATCCCTTCGCCGGCGACCCGGTCTTCGACCTGCACGTCGGCGGCAAGATGGAGCTCCGTTCGACCGTCGGCCTGAGCAGCCGCGACGACCTCTCGCTGGCCTACACGCCGGGCGTCGCCCGCGTCTGCGAGGCGATCGCCGAGGACCCCTCGATGACCCGCCACTACACGTGGGTCCCCAACGTGGTCGCGGTCGTCACCGACGGGACCGCGGTGCTCGGGCTGGGTGACATCGGCCCCGCCGCGGCGATGCCCGTGATGGAGGGCAAGGCGGTGCTGTTCAAGGCGTTCGGCGGCGTGGACGCCGTCCCGATCTGCCTCGACACCACCGACGTCGAGGAGATCATCGAGACGGTCGTGCGGCTGGCGCCGTCCTTCGGCGGGATCAACCTCGAGGACATCTCCGCCCCGCGCTGCTTCGAGATCGAGGACCGGCTCAAGGAGCGGCTCGACATCCCGGTCTTCCACGACGACCAGCACGGCACCGCGGTGGTGGCGCTGGCCGCGCTCACCAACGCGCTCAGGCTCACCGGCCGCGACCCGGGCTCGACGAGGGTCGTGATCTCCGGCGCCGGTGCGGCCGGCGTGGCCGTGGCCAGGATCCTCCTCGAGGCCGGCATCAAGGACCTGGCCGTGACCGACCGCAAGGGCGTGCTGCACAGCTCACGCGGCGACCTGACCCCGGTGAAGCGGGCGCTCGCCGCCCTGACCGCCGACCAGACCGGCCGCAGCGGCACCCTGGCCGACGTGCTGGCGGGAGCCGACGTCTACATCGGCGTCTCCGGCGGCACCGTTCCAGAGGAGCAGGTGGCCTCGATGGCCGCGGAGTCGATCATCTTCGGGCTGGCGAACCCCCACCCCGAGGTGCACCCCGACGTGGCACACAAGTACGCACGGATCGTCGCCACCGGCCGCTCCGACTTCCCCAACCAGATCAACAACGTGCTCGCCTTCCCCGGCATCTTCCGCGGGGCGTTCGACGTGCACGCCACCTCGATCACCGAGGGCATGAAGCTGGCTGCCGCTCTCGCGCTCGCCGGGCTGGTCGGCGACGACCTCGCCGACGACCACATCGTCCCCTCGCCGTTCGACCCGCGGGTCGGGCCGGCGGTGTCGGCCGCGGTGGCCGAGGCCGCTCGTCGCGACGGCGTGGCACGAGACTAGTGGTCACCACCGGAGGTTCCTCGGGTGTCCCGCACCCCCGGCACGCGCCTCACGGCCTTGCCGACGCTTGCTGGATGAACAGGTACGGCGTCGCTCCGGCGCCTTGCGACGCACGCACCGGGAGGACGGGCCACCCCTAGCGGGCGCGCGCGAGCCACTCCTCCCGGGTGAGGGCGTACTCGACCTCGCCCTCCTCGGAGCCGGGCACCGGCTCGTCGAACTCCTCTCTGTACGGCCGCACGAAGGAAAGCCCGACCGAGGTCATCACGGCGCGCGAGCCGGCGTTGACCGCCATCGTCTGCGCGATCACGCGCTCGAGCCCGACCGTCTCGAACGCGTGCCGCAGCAGCGCGAGCGAGCCCTCGCGGGCGAACCCCTGCCGCCAGCGGTCACGCCGGATCCGGTAGCCGAGATCGGCGAGACCATCGAGCCTCGGCTGGGTCGGGCCGTGGGGCGGGGTGAGCATGTAGAGGCCGACGAACGTCTCCGCGTCGCGCGGTCGGCCGTCGTCGAGGAACCCCATCCACATGCCCAGGCCGTCGACCTGGCGGCCGCGCTCCAGGCGCTCCACGTGCTTGGCCCGTGTCTCGTCGGGGGTGCGCGGCCTCGGGAAGAGGTAGCGCAACACCTCCGCGTCGGAGTCGAGCTCGATCTCGAGGTCCAGGTGCTCGTCGGCCAGCGGGTCGAGCACCAGGCGCTCGCTGCGGAGGCGCGGCTGAGGCACGTCAGGCCCCCTGCGCCGCGACGGGTCCGGTGGACGGCGGGACGAGGCTCATGCGTGGAGTCTGTCCGTCGTCGCTAGCGTGGTCGACATGTTTGCCGTCTACGCCGAGTCCTTCGACCCCGACGACCCGCTGTCCGGGCTGGTGGTGGGCGAGCGGCCGGAGCCCGGCCACCCTGGTGGGGGAGTCCCGGACGGGTGGACGACGATCACCGTCAAGGCGGCGTCGCTGAACCACCACGACCTGTTCTCCCTGCGCGGCATCGGGCTCAGGGAGGAGCAGCTGCCGATGATCCTCGGCACCGACGCGGCGGGCATCGACGAGGACGGCAACGAGGTCGTCGTGCACGGGGTGATCAGCAGCCCGGGCTGGGAGGGCGACGAGACGCTCGACCCCAAGCGATCCCTGCTCTCCGAGCGGCACCAGGGGGCGATGGCCGAGCGGGTCGCCGTTCCGCGGCGCAACGTCGTGCCCAAGCCGGCCTCGCTCTCCTTCGCGGAGGCGGCCTGCCTGCCCACGGCGTGGCTGACGGCCTACCGGATGCTCTTCACCCGGGGTGGGCTCCGGCCGGGCGAGACGGTCCTGGTGCAGGGCGCAGGGGGCGGGGTCGCCACCGCGGCGATCGTGCTCGGCAGGGCGGCGGGGCTGCGGGTGCTGGTGACCAGCCGCGACGAGGCCAAGCGCGCGAAGGCGCTCGAGATCGGCGCCCACGAGGCGTTCGAGTCGGGTGCCCGCCTGCCGGGGAAGGTGGACGCCGTGATCGAGACCGTCGGCAAGGCCACCTGGTCGCACTCGGTCCGCTCGCTGCGGCCGGGAGGCCGGATCATCACCTCGGGCACCACCTCCGGACCCGACCTCGACGACGCGGAGCTGACCCGCACCTTCTTCCTCCAGCTGTCCGTGATCGGCTCGACGATGGGCACCCGCGACGAGCTCGCCGCCCTGGTCACGATGCTCGACTCCACGGGGGTCCGACCGCTGATCGACCGGGAGCTGCCGATGGACCGGGCCCGCGACGGCTTCTCCGCCATGGCCGGCGGCGACGTCTTCGGCAAGGTCGTCTTCACGGTCGGGGAGGGTGCCCGCTGATGGCCACGCACCTGCTCACCGGTGCAGGTTCCGGCATGGGCGCGGTGCTCGCCGAGCGGCTGCTGGAGCGCGGCGACTCGCTGATCCTGCTGGCCCGCTCGACCGAGCGCGCTCACGACCTGCGCGCCGACCTGCCGGACGCGACCGTCCTGGTCGCCGACCTCGCCGAGGTGTCCGCCGTCGAGGCGGTGGCCGACCAGCTGCCCGACTCTCTCGACTCCGTCGTGCACGCCGCGGGTGTGGTCGACCTCGGCCCGGTCGCCGAGCTGACCACCGAGGCCTGGCGGCGGCAGGTGGCCGTCAACCTGGTCGCTCCCGCCGTGCTCACCCGGGTCTGCCTGCCCGCGGTGCGGGCGGCGCGTGGGACGTTCGTCTTCCTCAACTCCGGAGCCGGCCTGGTCGCACACCCGCAGTGGTCGGCGTACGCCGCCTCGAAGTTCGGCCTGCGCGCACTTGCCGACTCGCTGCGCGCCGAGGAGCAGGAGCACGGCGTCCGCGTCACCACGGTCTTCCCGGGCCGCACGGCCACGCCGATGCAGCAGAAGGTGCACGAGCAGGAGGGCAAGGACTACGACGCCTCCGACTGGATCGAGCCGGGCACCGTCGTCGACGCGATCCTGCACGTGCTGGACCTGGCCGACGACGCGACGATCAGCGACCTGACGATCCGGCCCGGCCCCTAGGGAGTGTCGCGAGGTCGGCGTCGGGCACGCGCCGCTCAGCCCTCTTCTACAGGCGGAAAGGTGCCGGCACCAGGAGCTCGACGTTGCGGTCCTCGATCCGCCCGCGGCGCCCGTCCTCGCCGGCCGGCGACTTGCCGTCCTGCCAGTCGTTCGCGCCGAGCTCGCGGGACAGCGACGCCAGCTCCAGCGCGGACTTCGGGTGCTTGCCGTAGGACCTCGGAGCGACGTGGTCGACGACGGTGCCGAAGATGGACAGGGTGCCGTTGCGGTTGTCGACGATCTCGACGGTGCGGGCCTGCTGCGGCCAGTCGACGTGCGCGGCCGTGTTGACCTCCCAGAAGCCCCCGGGCACCTTGGCGTGCTTCGACCGGGCGAACGGCGTCACCGTGTTGCGGTGGGTGTGGCCGTTGACCCACAGGACGACGTTGGGGAAGCGCAGCAGCAGGTCGAGGATGGCCGGGCCGAGCACCCGTCCGGGACCGGTGTTGTTGGTCATGGTCCCGATCGTGTGGTGGGAGAAGATCACGAACAGCCGGTCGTGCTTCCCACCGCGCACCACGTGTCCCGACGCGTCGAGGTGGTGGCGGCTGCCCGTCTTCAGCTTGGACTCCAGCCACGCGAGCTGGGCCTCGTCGATCGAGCCCTCGGCGCCGCCGTACGGGTTGACCGTGTCGAGGGCGATGCCCCGGACCCGGCCCTTGCCGAAGGTGTAGTAGGCGTTGGAGGTCGCGAGGTTCCAGGCGGAGTAGCCGTGCCCGTGCGGCCGGCCCGTGGTCTTGAAGTACTCGGCGATGGTCTCGGCCCGGGTCAGCGGTCGCCGGTCGGGGTCGGCGGTCACCTGGCGCGAGGGGCCGCCGAACAGGGTCACGAGCCCCTCGGGATCGTTGGTGACCAGCTGGGCGGCGAGCTGGCCGATGTCCACGCCTGGCGGGAGGTCGATGATCTTCGTCGACCCGGTCGCGATCTGGCCCACCAGCGGGCTCGAGGGCACGTTGCCCTGGACCAGCCCGTCGTGGTTGCCGAAGACCGAGAGCCACGGCATCCCGAGCCCCTTGGCGCCGAACGGCTTGCGGCAGGCGTCGAGCAGCCCCGGCACCTTCGGGAAGCCGTACTGGCTGATCCGCAGGTCGGCCGGCTGGCCCGGCGGAGGCCCGTCGGGGTGCCAGTAGCGCACGTCGTAGGCAGTCTGGTCGGCGACGCCTTCGTACTTGGTGATGTCGCCGGAGTCGGGACGGATCCGCTCGCCGTCCAGCAGGTCGATCTGCCAGCGCAGCTCGTTGTACTGGGTGTTGTCGACGTTGTCACCGGTCGTGACGGTGAACGACATGGGGAGCCCGGTCACGGGACCGCGCCCGACCCTCCGCAGCGCCCGCACCGTGGCCTCGGCGACGTGGGTCGTGAGCATGTCCTGGGCCCGGTAGGCGCCCTGGAACGGCAGCGCGGCGGCGTAGGGCGAGCCCGGGTCGTCGAGCCGGTCGAGGAACTCCACGCGGGCCGGTGACTGGGCGTCCAGCAGGTGCATGTCGGTGAGCTGGCCCATGGCGAGGATGCCGCGCCGGCGGGCGGGTCCTGGGCGCCGGACGCGCTTCATGAGCTCATCGCGCACCAGGTGGGGCTCGCCGGGGCCGACCACGATCTTGCGGTAGCCGTGCTTGCCCTTGGGGCCCTTGACGAGCGTGTGCGCCAGCGTGGTGCCGCGCTCGGTGGTCCCGCGGGCGGCCGACGCCGGGTCGATGGCTCCGGTCCCCACGGCCAGACCGCCGGCGAGGCCGGCGCCGAGCACCGAACGCCTCGTCAGGCTGCTGTCGACCTCGTGCTCGTCGTAGTCGTTCTCGTCCGACATCTCGGCTCCCTTGCCCTCTGTGACCCCCGGTCCGCCTCCCTCGTGCTCCCAGGGCGAAACGGGCTACCGCACAGTAGTCATCAGGTGAGGCGCGTGGGAACAGCCTCGCGGCAGTCGTTTCAGGTCCGTGACTTCCAGTTGAGGGCACCGACGAGGACCATCCGGAGCTGGGTCCGTGCGTTCTCGACGATCAGCTTCTCGGCGCTCGGGCGGCCGAGCGCGACCATGATCTGCTCCGCGGTGGCGACCATGGCCGTCACGATGAGGTTGGAGACGACGCGCAGGTCCTCCGCCGTCCACGACTCGGTGCCGGGCAGTCGGGCCAGGTCGGTGGCGAGCTCGTGCTCACAGAGCTCGATCTCGTGCCGGATCGCCTCGCGCACCGACGGGGGACCGGCGGCCCGCTCCCGGGCGATGAAGAGGAAGTGCGAGCGCTGCTGCTGCACGTGCCCGAAGAGCGTCTCGACCGAGCGGTCCACGATGCTCCCCAAGGAAGGCATGCCGGTGGACGGGTCGCCCCGGCGGATGTCGCGCAGCACGGCCCGCAGCGACACGAACGACTCGTCGACCAGGGCCAACCCGAGCGACTCGATCGAGTCGAAGTGGCGGTAGAAGGCGGTCGGCACTATGCCGACCTGCTTGGCCACCTGGCGCAGCGAGAGCGCCACCAGCGAGGAGTCCTCGCACAGGTGCAACGCCGCGTCGAGGATCGCGCGGCGGGTGCGTTCCTTGCGCTCGCCTCGGGTCTCGGTCACCTGGCCGTCCTCATGAACGAAGTCTATTCGTGAACATGTGTCCACCCTCACTGAGCGCGGTCCTTGACCGTGACTGAGCGGGCACGAGAGAGTTTCAGTGAACAAACGTACTCCGAAATGCCATCCCCGGAAGGAGGCACCCGATGGGTCTCGCCACCACCATCCTCCGCTCCCGAGCGGTCGCCGCGCTCACCTCACCGCAGGGCGTCGACCGCTACCTCGAGCAGGTCAACCCGATGTGGGCCGCCCACGAGGTCCGGGCCCGCATCGTCGACGTCCACCGCGAGGTCGACGTCCCCGGTCACCCGCCGGTCGCGACGATCACCCTCCAGCCGACCTCGACCTGGCAGGGCCACCGCGCCGGTCAGCACGTCCAGCTGGGCGTGGAGGTCGACGGCGCCCGCCGCACGACGCGGGTCTTCACGATCTCCAGCCCCGACTCCCGCCACGGCGACCGGTTCACGGTCACGCTGCGCGCCAACCCGGGAGGCGTCGTCTCGAAGTACCTCGTCGAGCGCGCGGCTCCAGGGACGATGGTCCACCTCTCCCAGGCGCAGGGCGAGTTCGTCCTGCCCGACCAGGTGCCCGAGCACCTTCTCTTCATCTCCGGCGGCTCCGGCATCACCCCGGTGATGTCGATGCTGCGCTCGCTGCAGCGCCGCACGCATCGCGGCCGGATCACGTTCGTGCACTACGCGCAGAGCCCCGAGCACCAGATCTTCGCCGCCGAGCTGGACGAGATCCGGCGCTCCGGCCACGGCATCGACCTGCACCTGCTGCACCCCGAGCTGGGCGACCCGAACCTCTCGCCGGCCCACCTCGGGCGGCTGGTCCCCGGCTACCGCGACGTCGCGACCTGGGCCTGCGGCCCGGCACCGATGATCGAGGCGGTCCGCGCGGCGTACGGCGACTCGCAGGCCCTCCGCGTCGAGTACTTCCAGCCGCCTCGCACGTCCGGCACCTCGGTCGAGGGCGACGTCGCCTTCGCGAGGTCCGGCCGGGAGGCGCCGAACTCCGGCGCCACCCTCCTGGAGCAGGCCGAGGCCCTCGGGCTGAAGCCCGAGTTCGGATGCCGGATGGGCATCTGCTTCTCCTGCACGGCCGTCAAGAGGGCAGGCACGGTGCAGAACGTCCTGACCGGTGAGCACTCCTCCGACCAGGAGGAAGAGATCCGAGTCTGCGTCAGCGCTCCCGTGGGTGACTGCGTCGTGGACCTGTGAATCAGACCCAACTGCCACCTCGGCGCACCTGGCACCCAACCGAACTGTCGAACTGCAACCCGATCACAAGGATCCCAGCGAAAGGGACGAAGTGAACGCAACCAAGACCATGAAGACCAACAACACCAGCCTGACCGACGAGCAGCTCGAGACATTCGGCGAGGAGCTCGACACCATCCGGCAGCGCGTCCTGGCCGACCTGGGCGAGGACGACGCGGCCTACATCCGCAACGTCGTCAAGCGCCGCCAGCAGTTCGAGATCGCCGGCCGGGCGATGTTCTACCTGCCGCCGCTCTGGCCGCTCGCCGTGGCGTCCCTGAGCATCTCCAAGATCCTCGACAACATGGAGATCGGCCACAACGTCATGCACGGCCAGTACGACTGGATGGGCGACCCGGGGCTCAACTCCCGGATGTATGACTGGGACACCGTCTGCCCCGGTGAGCAGTGGAAGTACAGCCACAACTACATCCACCACACCTACACCAACATCCTGGGCAAGGACCGCGACATCGGCTACGGCATCCTGCGGATGGACGAGGACCAGCAGTGGCGTCCGCAGCACCTGCTGAACCCCGTCAACGCGCTCCTGCTGATGCTCTTCTTCGAGTGGGGCGTCGCCCTGCACGACCTCGAGGTGGAGAACCTGGTCGCGGGCAAGCGGAAGATGTCGGACAACAAGCCGCTCTACCCCGGGCTGCTCCGCAAGATCCGCAACCAGACGATCAAGGACTACCTGCTGTTCCCGGCGCTGACCGGGCCGCTCTTCCCGATGACGCTCGCCGGCAACGCGACGGCGAACCTGATCCGCAACATCTGGGCGTTCAACATCATCTTCTGCGGCCACTTCCCGGCCGGCGTCTCGACCTTCTCCCAGGAGGAGTGCGAGGACGAGAACCGCGGGCACTGGTACTACCGGCAGCTCCTCGGCTCGGCCAACATCACCGGCGGGAGGCTCTTCCACCTGATGTCCGGCAACCTGTCGTTCCAGATCGAGCACCACCTGTTCCCGGACCTGCCGGCCCGGCGCTACCCCGAGCTCGCCGTCGAGGTCCGAGAGATCTGCGAGCGCTACGGCCTGCAGTACAACACCGGCCGGCTTGGCAAGCAGCTGTTCAGCGTGGCGTCGAAGATCTGCCGGATGGCGCTACCGGACCGGAAGCCGAGGCAGCCGGCGCCGGCGCCCGTCGCCGAGCCCGTCGCAGCCTGAGGCTGTGACGCGGCCCTCGTTGGCTGGCCGACCGAACCGAGACACACTGTCGCCATGACGACTGACCCGACCGACCACGGGAACGACGAGAAGCTCTCGGGCGCCGAGATCGGCAAGGACGCAGTCCAGTCGACCGTCGAGGCGGCCGCCACCGCAGTCGGCGAGGTCGCGACCATCCTCACCAACGCCGTCCGCGACATCGCCGGCGCCCTGGGCGGCCTGGCGACCGAGGTCTTCGAGATCCGCGACGCGTCCCGCAAGGCGGCCGAGGACGGCGCCGACGTGCCGATCCCGGCCGTCGAGGACCAGCTCGACGACTGAACGAGGACCGAACGGCACCCGGCTCACTCCCCGTCGAGGCGGCGCACGAGCTTCTGGGGCGCGCAGAACCGGTAGCTCTCGGTGACCAGCTCCGCCACTTCGTCCCAGTCGGTGTCGTCGTCGATCACCATCCCCACGATCGTCGGTGACCACGGCGGCCGGTAGAACGGGAACCCGGCGTGCACCAGCGCGAGCAGCTCATCGCCGGACGAGCGGAACGTCAGCACCGTCGTGGGCTCGGCGATGCCGGTGACGTCGCGGTAGGCAGACGTGTAGCCCTCCTGGGCGACCAGCACGTGCGCGAAGGTCCTGGCCCGGATCCGCCAGCGGACGCCCGTCCAGGCGTCCTCCTCGACCGACTCCGGCAGGGCGAGCGCGACTGCGCCCAGTCGGGCCACGACCGCGCCGTCCGGCTCGATCCGGGGCGTCTTCGGCACGCCCCCGAGTCTGTCAGCGGTCACCGACAGCCACGGCGGGGAGCGGCAGGCGACTCAGCCGAACGACATCCGGAAGGCCGCCTGGCGGAACGACGCGAGCTGACGGGCTCCGGCCAGGAAGCCGAGCGGGCCGTCCGGGTTGAGGTCCCAGTGCGCCCGTGCGGGCAGGGCCTTCGACGAGCCCTGCAGGGTCGCGGTGCGCTCCTGACCGTCGGTGTCCTCGATGCCGGGCTGCCAGGTGCCGCCCTTGAACGGCAGCCGCAGCGCGGCTCGCGAGACGTCGCGGAAGCGAGCCGACGCGATGGGCGAGCGATCCACCTCCGCTGCCCACTCGGTCGTGGTGAGGGGACCCGAGTGGGCCCTCTCGAAGGAGAAGTCGCAGAGCCCCTTGGGGATCGCCCACAGCTCGCGCCCGCCGGCCACCGACGCGGGTGAGTCCACCCAGATGTCGGTGATGGTCACGCGGCGGCCGTGCGCGTCGGTGGAGACCGGCCGCGCGACGAGGAGCTCGTGGTAGGTCAGGGGGCTGCCCTCGTCGTAGGACACGAACGCCGCTCCGTAGATCCCGGCGGGGCGACGGTCGTCGACCGGCTCGCGCAGGCGGAACAGGGTCAGCCACAGCGAACCGACCATGTGCCACGGTGCCGCGGGATAGGAGACCTCCGACTTCGGCGACTGGACCCACTCGATCTGCGTCGTCATGCCGGCCAGCCTAGAACGTGTTCTCGTTCGGGCGCCGGATCAGGCGCTGGCCGGCTCCTCGAGTCGACCCGGCATCTGCCAGCCCGAGGCCAGCCGCGAGGGGATCAGCGGCTGCCCCTCGCCGAAGAAGTCGCAGAACTTCATGATCAGCGGGTCCCACGCCTGCGGGTCGACGTGGTCGGTGCCCGGCAGCCGCACGGCGTCCGACACGTGCGCGCGCAGCACCTCGACATGGATCGCGTAGGCGCTGACCGACTCGTGGTCGATCGGGTAGTGGCCAGAGACCCGGCACTCGAGCTGGATGGGGCACTCGACCACCCGGTGCGGGTCCACCAGGTCGGACGGCTCCGAGGTCAGCCCGGCAGCCTCGAACTTGCGCGGCTCGAAGCGGTAGCCGGTCTCGACCTTGTGCGGCGTCAGCTCGGGCTCGCCGGTCAGGAGGGCCAGACGGTCGACGTGGTCGACCAGGTCGGCAGGGGCAAGGTTGAGCACTGCCTCGCGGGTGCGCAGGAGGTTCTGCGTGGTGCGTGACCTGGCACCCAGGCCGAGCATCGCGTTCTGCCCCAGCCACCATGCCGAGGACATCGGTGCGAGGTTCGTGGTGCCGTCGGGGTTGGTCGAGGAGACCAGGACGACAGGGGTTCCGTAGTAGTGGACCTTGAGGGGGACGACTCGGTGCATGCCTCCATCCTGACCGTCGGAGGGCTCACGTTCTGGCGGGAATCGGACACCACGCCGGACCGGGATGAAGGGGACGGACCGGTGTCAGTCGTCGGGGTCGTCGAGCCGGGCCAGCCAGGTGGCCAGCCGCTCCACGGCGGTCTCGAACTCCGGGTGGACGTCGGTGAACTCGCTGAGCCGTTCGGCCAGCCAGGCCAGGGAGACCTCTTCCTCACCCCGGCGCGCGGCCAGCTCCTCGATCCCGCGGTCTGTGAAGTACATGCCTACGCGAACGCCCGCGCCATCAGGTCCTTCTGCTCCTCGGTGTGCCGCTTCGCGGTGCCCACCGAGGGCGAGGAGGACTCCTCGCGGGTCACCGGCTCGACCTTGGCGTCGACCTGCGACCAGACATTGAGCTGGTAGTTCGGCCACGGACCCATGTTGAGCGGCTCGTCCTGCACCCACCGGACGGTCTTGAGGTTGGGGTAGCGCGCGATCTCGTGCTTGATGTCGTCGACCGGCCGCGGGTAGAGCTGCTCGACCCGGCCGATGGCGAACCGCTCGGCGTTCTCCAGCTTGGCCCGCTCCACCATCAGGTCCCAGGTGACCCGGCCCGAGCAGAGGAGCAGGGTGTCGACCTTCTGCGCGTCGGCCGTGGCGTCGCCGATGAAGGGCCGGAAGGTGCCGGTGACGAAGTCGTCGGGGCGTGACGCGGCTTCCTTGCGCTTGAGCATCGACTTCGGGGTGAAGACGATCAGCGGCCGGTGCTCCTGGCCGAGCGAGTGCCGGCGCAGCAGGTGGAAGTACGACGCGGGGGTCGACGGCTGCGCCACGACGAACGCCTCGTCGGCGCACATGGCCATGAACCGCTCGATCCGCGCCGAGGAGTGGTCGGGGCCCTGCCCCTCGTAGCCGTGCGGCAGCAGCAGCACGACGCCGGACTCCTGGCGCCACTTGGTCTGGCCCGAGGTGATGAACTCGTCGATCACGGTCTGGGCGCCGTTCACGAAGTCGCCGAACTGGGCCTCCCACAGCACGAGCGCGTCGGGCCGGGCCACGGAGTAGCCGTACTCGAACCCGAGCGCGGCGTACTCGGAGAGCAGCGAGTCGTAGACGTGGAAGCGGGCCTGGTCCTCGGTGAGGTTGGACAGCGGCGTCCACTCGTCGGCGTTGTTGCGGTCGATGATCGTCGCGAACCGGGAGACGAAGGTGCCGCGCCGCGAGTCCTGCCCGGACAGCCGCACCGGGCGGCCGTCCATCAGGAGCGCGCCGAAGGCCAGGATCTCGCCGGTGCCCCAGTCGATGGGTCCGTCGGTGATCGCCTGCGCGCGCCGCTGGAGCTGCGGCATCACCTTGGGGTGCACGGTGAACCCGTCGGGTGGGGTGACGTAGGCATCCGCGATCCGCTTCAGCACCTCGGGCACCACCGCGGTCGCGGTCTCGCCCTGGGGCTTGTCCGGGTAGTCGGGGACGGTGGTCCACTCCGAGGGCTGGCTGGTCGCCTCCCGCACCTCGGTGAAGACGCGCTCCAGCTGCTGCTGGTAGTCGCGCAAGACCTGCTCGGCCTCCTCGATCGTGATGTCACCACGACCGATCAGCGACTCGGTGTAGAGCTTGCGCACCGAGCGCTTCTGCTCGATGAGGTCATACATCAGCGGCTGGGTGTACGACGGGTCGTCGCCCTCGTTGTGGCCGCGCCGGCGGTAGCAGACCAGGTCGATCACGACGTCCTTGTTGAACGCCTGGCGGTACTCGAAGGCCAGCCGCGCGACGCGGATGCACGCCTCGGGGTCGTCGCCGTTGACGTGGAAGATCGGCGCCTGCACCATCCGCGCGACGTCGGTGCAGTAGAGCGAGGAGCGCGACGAGCCCGGTGAGGTGGTGAAGCCGACCTGGTTGTTCACCACCACGTGGATGGTCCCGCCGGTGCGGTAGCCCCGCAGCTGCGAGAGGTTGAGCGTCTCGGCGACCACGCCCTGACCGGCGAAGGCCGCGTCGCCGTGCACCAGCAGCGGCAGCACGGGATAGGCGGCGCCCTGGTCGAGCACGTCCTGCTTGGCGCGCGCGATGCCCTCGAGGACGGGGTCGACGGCCTCGAGGTGCGAGGGGTTGGCGGCCACCGACACCTTGATGGTGTCGCCGGACCCCGCCTCGAACTCGCCCTCGGCGCCGAGGTGGTACTTCACGTCGCCGGAGCCCTGGACCGTGCGCGGGTCGATGTTGCCCTCGAACTCGCGGAAGATCTGGGAGTACTTCTTGCCGACGATGTTGGCCAGCACGTTGAGCCGGCCGCGGTGCGCCATCGCCATCGCGACCTCGTCGAGACCGGCCTCGGCGGCGGCCTCGCAGATCTCGTCGAGCACCGGGATCGTGGTCTCGCCGCCCTCGAGGCTGAACCGCTTCTGCCCGACGAACTTGGTCTGCAGGAACGTCTCGAACGCCTCGGCCTGGTTGAGCTTGAGCAGGATCCGCAGCTGCTCCTCGCGGGGCGGCTTGGTGTGGGGCTGCTCGAGGCGCTCCTGGATCCAGCGGCGCTGCTCGGGATCCATGATGTGCATGTACTCGATGCCGGTGGTCCGGCAGTAGGAGTCGCGCAGGATGCCGAGGATGTGGCGCAGCTTCATGAACCGGCGGCCCTCGCCGCCGAACGACCCGGTCGCGAACTCGCGGTCGAGGTCCCACATGGTCAGCCCGTGCGACTCCACCTCGAGGTCGGGGTGGCTGCGCTGGCGGTACTCCAGCGGGTCGGTGTCGGCCATCATGTGGCCGCGCACCCGGTAGGCGTGGATCAGCTCGAGGATCCGGGCCTGCTTGCTGATCTCGTCGTCGTGGTTCGTGGAGATGTCATTGCTCCACCGGATCGGCTCGTAGGGGATCCGCAGAGACCGGAAGATCTCGTCGAAGAAGCCGTCCTGGCCCAGCAGCAGCTGGTGGATCCGCTTGAGGAACTCACCCGACTGCGCGCCCTGGATCACGCGGTGGTCGTAGGTCGAGGTCAGCGTCATGACCTTGCTGATCGCGTTGCGCGCGATGGCGTCCTCGGAGGCGCCCTGCCACTCGGGCGGGTACTCCATCGCCCCGACGCCGATGATCGCGCCCTGCCCCTTCATCAGGCGGGGGACCGAGTGGCTGGTGCCGATGCCGCCGGGGTTGGTCAGCGAGATCGTGGTGCCCTGGAAGTCCTCGACGGTCAGCTTGTTGTCGCGGGCCTTCCTGACGACGTCCTCGTAGGCCGTCCAGAACGCCGCGAAGTCCATCTTCTCGGCGGCCTTGATCGACGGCACGAGCAGCTGCCGGGTGCCGTCGGGCTTCTGCATGTCGATGGCGAGGCCGAGGTTGATGTGCGCGGGCCTGACGAGGTTGGGCTTGCCGTCGACGGTGTCGAAGCCGACGTTCATCTCCGGGCTGGCCCGGAGCGCCTTGACCAGGGCGTAGCCGATCAGGTGGGTGAACGACACCTTGCCGCCGCGCGCCCGGGCGAGGTGGTTGTTGATGACCGTGCGGTTGTCCCAGAGCAGCTTGACCGGCACCGAGCGGACCGAGGTCGCGGTCGGCACCGTGAGCGAGGTGTCCATGTTCGCCGCCGTACGGGCGGGCGCGCCGCGGAGCACGGTGTAGCTCGGCTCGTCGCTGGCGTCGGCCTGGGCCGTCGGGGGCTGCTCCTTGGGGACCGGGTTGGTCGTGCCCTTCGCGGGCTCGGCCGCCTTGGTCTCGGGGCGCGGCTTGGCCACCGGGGCAGGGGTCGGAGTGGGGTCCAGGTGCACGGCCGGCGCGGCGGGCTTCTGCTTCTCGGGCTCGGTCTTCTCCGGCTCGGCCGTCGTGGCTGCGGGCTTGGTCTCGGGCTTGGTCTCGGGCTTGGTCTCGGGCTCGGTCGTGGCCGCGGTGCCGTTGGTGCTGCCGTTCCCCGAGCCGCCCTCGGGCGCACCGTTGCCGTGGGCCTTGAAGTAGTCGACCCACGCCTGGTCGACGCTGGACGGGTCCGCCTGGAACCGGTCGTACATCTCCTCGACGAGCCACTCGTTGGCACCGAACTCCTCCGGCACGACGGCCGACGAGCCCGGGGACACGGTGCTCGACGAAGTGGAGGAAGGGGTTGATTCGGGCACGGCGTGCTTCGCCTCTTTCATGCGTACAGGTGGCTGGTGGACGGGTGGTGGCTGCCAGGGGTCCTTCCTCGTCAACGTTAGTCCTCCACGCCAGCAAATGCAGGGTCGAGGTGTCCCTCCATGTGAGGCTGTGCGCATGACGTCCGTCACCCGCGTCCGAGCGCGGTCTGCGCTGGTCAGTGGGGTGGCCCTGCTCCTCCTGGCCGGCGCCGTGGGCTGCGACTCCGGCGACGACATCGGCGGGAACGGTGAGAACGACGACGGCTCCTCGTCGAGCGACCACGGTTCCGAGGCGCCGGGCGTGGAGACCGTCACCACCATCGAGCACGGCGACGGCCTCGACGCCGCCCACCAGGCCACGGCCATCGAGCACATCACCGAGGCGATCGACCCGTGGTTCGACGAGGCGTTCCTCGGCGAGTTCCCGCGCACGGACTTCTCGTCGGCCTTCGCGACGTTCACCAAGGGCGCCGCCGCTGACGCGCAGCGCGATCTGGTCCTCCTGAGCAACTCCGGCCGCGCCGGCCAGATCGACTCGGCGACGGCCACCAACCGCCGCGTGCGGCTCGATGTCTTCGCGCCGGACGGGCGCCCGCGGGGCGTGACCGCCAACTTCGTCCTCGACTTCGACACGACCGGCGAGGTGGAGCAGCATCTCCGGGTGCACGGCTCGCTCTACCTCACCAGGGTCAAGCACACCTGGAAGGTGTTCGGTTACGACGTGGACGAGGCGGTCGAGCTGTGAACGACACTGTCACCGGCCGGCGGCCGCTCTGGAGGACCGTTCGCCTCGTCGCGCTCGGGGTGGTGGTCGCCGTCTGCGCCACGCTGGCGCCCGCGTCGACGGTGAAGCCCACCGACCTCGCGCTGGTCAAGCTCAACCACGCGAGCTCGGTCGACGTCAGCCCGGACGTCGTCTGGATCCTGGCCGTCGGCTCCGACGCCCGGCCCGGCGAGGAGATGACCCGCACGCGTGGCGACGCCCTCCAGCTGATCGGGATGAACACCAGGACCGGGGCGGCCGCCGCGATCGGCATCCCGCGGGACTCCTACGTCTACATCGACGGTGTCGGCAGTGACAAGATCAACGCCGCCCTCTACTACGGCGGCCCCGAGCTGCTCGGCAAGACGGTCGGCGACCTCGTGGGCATCCAGCCCGACTACGTCTTCATCACCCGGTTCGAGAAGTTCCGCGCGATGATCGGCACGATCGGCGGCATCGAGGTCGACAACCCGATCTCGTTCGGTGACGACTACCTGAAGCCCGAACCCTTCCCGGCCGGGGAGGTGCACCTCGGCCCGTGGGACGCGCTCTTCTTCGCGCGCATCCGGCACGACCTGCTCCGCGGCGACTTCGACCGCTCGGCCAACCAGCAGCGCGTGCTGCGCGGCATCCAGGCCAAGATCAGCGAGCGCGCCGGGCACCACGGCTTCATCGAGAAGGGCGTCCTGTCCGCCGTGGAGAACATGGCCACCAACGCCTCGCCCTCCGAGCTCTACCGCCTGGCGAGGGCCGCGGCCGCCTTGAAGCCCTCGCTCATCACCAACTGCGTGCTCCAAGGCGCCATCGGCAACGTCGGCGGCGCCAGCGTGGTGCTGCCCTACACCGACCAGGCCAAGCAGATGGGCGACGAGGCCCGCGACGACGCGACGCTGGAGGATTGCCCGGGGATCTAGTTCGTCTACCCCCGCGAGCTTCGGCCGCCTGGATACCCCGGCGAGCTTCGGCCTGGATGTCCCCGACGACGCGAGCTTCGCTCGCACACGCCCCGGTCGCTCGCTGGCGCTCGCTCCGGGGCTGTCGTCGGGGCCACCAGGCCGATCGCCGGGCGCCGCGCTGCGCGCGGAAAGACCGGGTCGCTGCGCTCCCACCACCTACCCAGGACTGACTTCGGTTCGGCGCGCCCGCTCCACCCAGGCAACCAGCCCGTGGATGGGAGCGCAGCGACCCGGTTCGTCGCGCGCAGCGCGCGCCCGGCGATCGGCCCCCTGGCCGTGACGACTGCGCCGGAGCGAGCGCAGCGAGCCAGGCGCCCGCGAGCGCCAGCGAGCGTCGTCGCGGACTGGGGCCGAAGCTCGCCGGGGTAGACAATGCAGCGTGATGTGCTTCGCCGACCGCGGCTTCGTCTTCCTGTCGATGCCCAAGGCCGGCTCGACGGTGCTGCAGAAGCACTTCGCGCGCCACGCGATGATCCTGTTCCGGCAGCCGCCGGGCATGAAGCACATGAGCGCGGTGACCTTCGAGGCCACCATGGCGCCCTGGCTGGAGCGCTACGGCCATCCGCGCGAGGGCTACGAGACGATGTGCCTGGTCCGGCACCCGCTCGACCGCGCGGTCTCCTGGTGGAAGTACCGCTCCCGTCCCGAGGCCCAGGGCCAGCCCAACTGGACCGGCGACCTGTCCTTCGCCGAGTTCGCCGACCGGCTGATCGGCGGCGAGGTCCCGCTCGGGACGTCGGCCAACTTCGTCACCGACGCCGAGGGCACGGTGATCGTCGACCGGATGTACCGCTACGAGCACCTCGACGTCGCGACGGCCTGGATGTCGCAGCGGCTCGGCATCGCCGCCCCGGCGCTGGAGCCGACCAACGTCTCGCCGGCGCGTGAGGGCGAGATGGACGCAGCCACCCGGACCCGGCTCGAGGAGCACTTCGCCGGCGACCTCGCGATCTACGAGAGCGCCTCCTGAGGAGCCTGTCGAAGCGGGACCGAGGGGGCTCCCGACCTACGATGGCGGCCATGAATCCGGGCTTCCGACAGGACATCCAGGGGCTTCGTGCCCTGGCCGTCCTGCTGGTGATCCTGGACCACGCGAAGATCGGTCCGTTCCACGGTGGCTTCATCGGCGTGGACGTCTTCTTCGTGATCTCCGGCTTCCTCATCACCGGCCTGCTGGTCTCCGAGGCCGAGCGCACCGGCCGGGTCTCGCTGCTCGGCTTCTACGCCCGCCGGGCCCGCCGGATCCTGCCCGCGGCCACTCTGGTGATCGTCGCCACGGTCGGCGCGGGCGCCTACTACCTCAGCGCCGTCGAGGCGAGCGGCGCGATCAAGGACGCGCTCTGGGCGACGTTCTTCGCGGCCAACTTCAAGCTCGCCCGTGACGGCACCGACTACTTCCAGAACGACACCCCGCCCTCACCGCTCCAGCACTACTGGTCGCTGGCGGTGGAGGAGCAGTTCTACGTCGTCTGGCCACTGCTGGTCCTGCTGCTCTGCCTGTACGCCGCGTGGCGGGCCCGACGCAGCTCCGGCCAGCGCAGCCTCGGGCCGCGGGTGCGCGACCTGGGCGTCTCGCCCCTGGTGGTCATCGTCGGCGTCTCGTTCGCCTACTCGGTCTCCTACAGCACCACCGACCCGGTCTCGGCGTACTTCTCGCCGTTCACCCGCGCCTGGGAGCTCGGCATCGGTGCCCTGATCGCCTGCCTGAGCACGCGCCTGATCCTGCTGAAGCCCACGGTGCAGGCCGCACTGTCGTGGGGCGGCCTGGTCGCGGTCGGCGTCGCCGCGCTGGTCTACGACGGCACCACCGTCTTCCCCGGCTATGCCGCGGCCCTGCCGGTCGTCGGCACGGCAGCCCTGCTCGCGTGCGGACTGCGGCCCGCCGCCTGGGGTCCGCAACGCCTGCTCTCCCTGCTGCCGATGCGCGCCCTGGGGGACTGGTCCTACTCCCTCTACCTCTGGCACTGGCCGGCGCTGATCATCGCCGCCGAGGTGTTCGGCGTCTTCTCCCTGGGCCGCCGGCTGGCGGTGGTCGCCCTCGTCGTCCCGCTCTCCGCCGCGAGCTACTACTTCGTCGAGAACCCCGTCCGCACCGCGAAGATCTTCCGGGTGCGCCGGCTCCGCGGTGTCCTGCTCTACCCAGCCGTCGTCATCCTGACCCTGCCGATGCTGGCCGCCGCCAACGCGGTCGTCGAGGGCGAGGTCAACGGGGGCGGTCCGCCGATCACCGTCGACGAGTTCGGGCAGGGGACGGGCGGGCCCACGCCCGGGTTCAGCCAGGACCCGGTCGTCGCCCTGGTGCAGGCCTCGGTGAAGGCCGCGCAGAACGGCTATGAGATCCCGGCCGACCTCAAGCCGTCGCTGCTCGACCTGGGCACCGACATCCCCGACCTGGGCAAGTGCCAGTACTTCGAGATCAACAACGACCGTCCGCTGTGCCCCCGTGGCGACACCGAGGGCGACAAGACCCTCGTGCTGATCGGTGACTCCCACGCCCGGCAGTGGGTGCCGGCGCTGGACGAGCTGTCCCAGCGCTACGGCTACACGGCGTACTTCCTGATCCGCGAGGGCTGCCCGTCCTCAGACGTGACGCCCTGGATGGTGCACGGCGGGCCGAGCACCGACTGCGAGGCGTTCCAGGACTGGGCCCGCGAGCAGGTCGAGGAGCTCCAGCCGGATGTCGTGCTGCTCGGGTCGGAGGCCAACCGGCGCGGCTTCTCCGACGACGGTGAGCTGGTCAACGACGAACCGACCATGGCGACCCTCTACCGCGAGGGCATGGAGCGCGAGATCGACTACCTGGCGCCGAACGCCGGCCGGGTCATCGTCATCGGCGATCCGCCCGCGGTCATGGAGCACCCGGGTCGCTGCCTCTCCGAGCGAGACGCGACGCTCGAGAGCTGCCTGTCCTCGGAGGACAAGGTCTCGCTGACCTACATCGACTCGCTGCGACAGGCCGCCAAGAACAAGGGAGTGGTGTTCGTCGAGACCGCGGCGTGGTTCTGCGCCGACGGGCTGTGCCCGAGCGTGGTCGGCGACTACATCGCGCACCGAGACCGCACCCACATCAGCCAGAGCTACGCCGGCTACCTCACCGACGAGCTCGAGGGGCAGATCCAGCTCGGGCCGACCGACGCCACGGCATCGGCGCAGTGAGCGACACGACCGAGCGCCCGGGGCCGAGGCTGCGGCACCGGGACGACATCCAGGGCCTGCGCGCCATCGCGGTCCTCACCGTCATCGCCTCGCACGCCAACGTGCCGTTCCTGCCAGGCGGCTTCGTCGGCGTCGACGTCTTCTTCGTGATCTCCGGGTTCCTGATCTCCCAGCTGCTCTTCCGCGAGGTCGAGCGGTCCGGGCGGGTGTCGATCCCCGGCTTCTACGCCCGTCGGGCGCGACGCATCCTCCCCGCCGCGACGCTCGTGACGATCGCGACCATCGTGGCGTCGGCGATCTGGCTGAGCGCCATCGACCTGGTCGAGGTGGTCAAGGACTCGCTCTGGGCGGTCTTCTTCGCCGCCAACATCCACTTCGCCGCGGTCGGCACCGACTACTTCGCCGCCGAGGAGCCCCCCTCGCCGTTGCAGCACTACTGGTCGCTGTCGGTGGAGGAGCAGTTCTACCTCGTCTGGCCGGCACTGCTGCTGGTGCTCGTCCTGGTCGCCCGGCGCCGCGCCCTGCCGAAGCGGCTGGTCTTCGGGGTGCTGCTCGGCGTGACGGTGGCGTCGTTCGCCTGGTCGGTCGTGAGCACGTCGTCGGACCCGCTGGCGGCCTACTTCTCCACGCCGGCCCGCGCCTTCGAGCTCGGCCTCGGCGCGCTGACCGCGCTCGTGGCGTCCGCCGTGGCGGCGCGCTGGTCGGCACTGGTGCGCGGGCTGGTGTGCTCGTCCGGGCTGGTGCTGATCCTCGTGGCCTGTCTCGCGTACGACGACCAGACGGCCTTCCCCGGCTACGCCGCCGCGCTGCCGGTGGTCGGGTCGGCGCTGGTCCTGCTGGCCGGGGCCGGACCGCAGCGGGCGCAGCCGCTGCCCGTGCGCGCGCTCGGCGTCCTCCCCATGCGGGTGGTGGGGGACTGGTCCTACTCGCTCTACCTGTGGCACTGGCCGGTGCTGATCATCGCCCAGCGCCGGCTGGACGCCGACCTCGGTTTCTGGCGGACCACGCTGTGCGTGGTCGTGGTCTTCGTGCTGTCGGCGCTGACCTACACGTTCGTCGAGCAGCCCTTCCGGTCGCCTGCCCGGTTCCCCGTCCGACGAGCGCTCGCGCTCTACCCGGCCGCGGTGGCGGTCGTCGCGGTCGGGGCAGTGGGTGGCCACTACTACAGCGAGTACGCCTCGGGCGCCCTGGGCGACAACCCGCCGATCTCGCTCACGAACTTCGGGGTGAAGGACCCCTCGAAGTTCAAGCTCGACCAGGACAAGACGGTCGCGCTGGTGCAGGCGTCGGTGATCGCGGCCCGCCACGACATGGCCATCCCCAGCAAGCTCGTGCCGGACGTGCTCACCGTCCGTGACGACGAGCCGGACGTGGGGGCGTGCAACTACGAGAAGGACTCGCGCGAGCTCTGCCCGCGCGGCGACCCCGAGGCGGACCGCTCGATCGTGGTCTTCGGCAACAGCCACGGCCGGATGTGGATCCCCGCCTTCGACGACATCGCGGAGAAGCTCGGCTACCGCACCTACTACTTCGTCAAGCCGAACTGCTCGGCCACGCTGGTCTCCGTCGGCGAGCTGGTCCCCGGGTCGCCGCTGTGGCCCGAGTGCGACGACTTCCGAGCCTGGGCGCTCGACCAGATCGCCACGCTCGACCCCGACCTGGTCGTCGTGGCGTCCAGCGGGCCCAACCCGGCCCTCTACGACGCCGACGGCAACCGGGTCCCGAAGGACGGCATCGACGACGCCGCCCGCGAGGGGTACGTCGACCTCTTCACCCGGCTGTCCACCACGGCCCAGCGCACGGTCCTGCTGCGCGACGTGCCGAAGTCCGAGGAGCTGCCCGACGAGTGCCTCACCAAGAAGGGCAACGACCTCGGCGACTGCCTGTTCAAGCCGCTCGCCGCATCCGTGGTCGATGCGGACCTTTCCGTGGCGGCCGCCGACGAGACCGGCACCGAGGTCGTCGACCCCACGAAGTGGCTCTGCTGGGACGGCGCCTGCCCGACCGTGATCGGCGACGTGCTGCCCTACCGCGACCGGGGTCACCTCACCACGATCTATGCGGCGTCACTCTCCGACGAGCTGATCACCGCGCTCGCCCTGTCCTGATCCTGGGCCAGGCTGAGAGCAGGCGGCCGGGTCGCTCACCGCTCAGGAGGTGACCATCACCCACCCGCTGGCGTAGTTGTTGTTGTTGATGGTGCTGCTGCCGTTGTTGCGGATGCACATCCCGACCTTGTAGGTGCCCGGTGGCAGCGCCACGGTGGCGGCCACGACGTAGGTCGCGCGCACCGTGCTGAAGGGGTTGGTGGCGAAGCTGCTGCCGACGAAGTTCGTCGTCGCACCCCCGGCTGAGGGTTGGTGACACATCCCGACATCGGCGAACTGCGGACTGCCCGTGTTGAGGCCGAGCGACGCCGAGACCGAGCCGGTGACCCGGCTGTGGATGGCCGTGGTGGTGACCTGCGCCGATGCTCCGGCGAAGACGTAGCTCCCCGAGTTGGGGAGGATCGACGCGACCGGACCGACGAAGGGCACGACCTGGGCCACCCCATCGACGCCGGGTTCGCCGTCCTGTCCGGGTGGGCCGGCGAGCGCCGCCTGCGTGCCCGGGTCGAGATCTCGAAGCCTGAGCCCGCCATCGTGCACGTCGCGCGAGCGGATGCTGTTGTCGGCGATCTGCCGGGAGCCGATGCGGGCCCCGGCGATCGCACCTCCGGTCGCTCCGAGCATCGTCAGCACGACGGCTCCGACGACGCCCGCGGCGAGGGCGCCGGTGCGGCCGCGGCGGTGAGTGGTGATGTTCATCTGTCCTCCATACGCCTCCGTATGGAGGCTGCCCGTACGGTAGCGTACGGGACGGGCCGAAGGGAAGACGCTGACCCGACACGCCGGCCGGGCAGCGGCACCGACGGACCGGCTCGGGTCATGCTGGGAGCGTGGCCCTCGACCTGCCCTGTCCGTTCTGCTCGACCCAGATGTATGCCGAGCAGGCGCACAACCGCTGTCCCTCCTGCCTCTACATCGAGCCGTGCTGCGACGGCGCCCCGCAGCCGTGCCGGGTGCCGGCGGCCGCGCAGGACGCGACCCCCGCCTGACCTGACCGACGGCCCGACCCCGGATGCGCTGGACTCAGCTCACGCCGAGGACGAGTTGAAGTACAGCCGAGCGATGAGGTCGTCCACGGCTGCGGGCGAGCTCGGGGTGTCGTAGTCGTACTCGGCCACGAAGATGCGCAGCATCCCGTCCAGGCCGAGGCCGGCCCAGCACAGGGCGGTCGAGCCGTCGTCCCGCGGTGCGTACAGGCGGGAGACGCCGTCGAGCCCCCCGATCGATGAGACCTGCTGCCCGGTGGCCGGGCCGTACCCGGTGCAGGTGGGCTCGGTGTCCAGCGCCCGTCGCTCCACCTGGGCCTCGGGCGCGCCGACCAGCTCGGCGGGCAGGGGCACGGCGCGGACCGTCAGGCTCGTCCTCGCCCCGGCGGGCGCGGTGAGCCGGATCCGGCCGGGCACCGAGTCGTCGAAGGCCCAGTCCCGGGGGTGGCACGCCGAGATCAGCCCGGCGTTGTCGAAGGAGAAGGCGTAGCTGTCCGCCTCGGCGGCCACGGTCGCCCGGGTGGTGGCAAGCAGCCGGCCGTCGAGCCAGGCGTCGAGGCGGTACTCACCCGGTCCGGGGCAGCTGGTGTCGAGCATGGTCAGGGTCCCGGCTCCGGGGTCGGCGTCGGTGAGCCGGTTGACCTGGACGAGGTAGGACGGCTGCTGCCAGGGCTCGTCGTCACTCGGCCGGAAGTAGCCGACCCAGCTGATGCGTGAGTCGGGAGCGAGGCCGGACCGGTTGTAGGTCGCGTCGAGCTCGACGCCCGTGGCGGTGAGCGCGAGGTCCGAGATGGAGCCGTCGGTGTCGGCCGGGACGGGACCGGGCTGGAGGAGCTCGGCCTCCGCGGCCACCATCATCCCCTCGAACTCCTCCACGAGGTCCGAGCGGGACGGCTCCAGCTTGACCAGGATCTCGAGCGCCGTGCGCACTGCGGCGAACAGCTCGTACTGCTCGATCGGGTCGGGCCGCTTCAGCACCCGCTCGATCATCTCGTCGAAGGAGGACCTTGCCTCGTCCTCCTTGCCCTGGGCGACCTGGGCCATGGCGAGGTTGGACCACGGGAGGGGGAGCCTGTCGTTGGTGGCGAGGGCCCGCCGCATGTACTTCTCGGAGAGCGCGAACTTCTTCACGTGGAAGACGTTGGCGCCCTGGTTGACCAGAGTCAGGTAGTCGGGGACGGCACTCAGCTCCAGCGCCTCGTCCAGGTCGGCGATCGACTTCTCGCGGAACGCCCTGTCGACCGTGGTGATGACGTAGCCGCCGGTCCCCGAGCTGCCGGCGAGGTCGTAGGCGCCGCCACGAGCGCGGTACGCCGCGGCGTAGTCGCCCCGGAGCCGGATCGCCTCCGAGTAGGACTTCACCGCGTCGTCGTACCTGCCGAGGTTCATCAGCCGGTCGCCCTCCGCCACCGCCCGCACCGCTCGGTCCGGGGTGGTGGTCGGCTCCTGGCCTGCCGCGAGACCGCAGAGCGCCACGGCGAACAGCGCGATCAGGGCGGCCGGCACCACGACCAGCAGACGGGTGCGCGAGGAGAGCGTGAGGGAGAGGCCGAGGAGGGCCAGGGCCACGCCGAGCAGGGTGATGCCGAGGACGTAGCGGTCGGACTTGGCGCCCCAGTCCGCCGCGGTCTCCCGCCGGGCGTCCGCGCGCAGGGCGTCCTCGCGCGGCGCCAGCAGCCGGTCGGTCGACTCCCGGTTCACGTCGTCGAAGTGGGTCTTGTCCTCGTCGGCGGCCGCCAGGTCCGACAGCGACCTCGCCGAGGCTTCGTACGCCTCGGCCTCGCTGGTGTAGGCGGCCGAGCCGGTCAGGTTGGCCAGCTCACGGGAGAGCGCGGCCTGCTGACCGAGCGAGCGCGCCTCGGCGTCCCCGGCGGTCATGGTCGCGATCTGGCTGTACGCCGCGCCGTAGCCGGACGATGCCTTGATCGTCGCCGCGTCGGCCTGGGCGGAGAGCTGCTGTTCGTGCTCGCCGGCCAGGCTGGCGCCGTAGGCGAGCAGGCCGCCGAGGAGCACCAGCAGGGCCGCCGAGAGCGCGACCCGCTTCTTGAACGGGGTGTCGAGGCTCTCGATCTCGGGGAGCTCGATCTCCTTGGCCGCCATGGCGCCGCCCCTCAGCCGGCCGTCGCGTTGACCACGGCACCGGCACAGGCGGCGAGCCACCCGACCACGGAGAGGGTCAGGACGAGGCCGCGCCAGCGCGCGGGGAGGATCCGGCCGAGGGTGAGCAGGACGGCCAGCAGGAGGAGCAGAAGGACGCAGAGCAGGGTCCGGACGCTCTGGTCGTGCCGGTCATCGGCGACCCTGGCCGTGTTCTCCGGCTGGTCCGGCTCGATGGAGCTGGACGCGTCGTAGGCCTTGATCGTGTCGAGCCGCCTGGCCGTGTCGTAGGTCGCGGTGGCTGTCGACCCGCTCAGCCGGCTGGCGTCGAAGCTCGTCTCCTTGAAGCTGTCGGCGACGTACCGCTGGTGGGTGGCCTCGGCCCGGAGCAGCACGGCGTGCTCGACGCGCCCTGCGGCGTCCTCGGCGGCGGCCGCGGACTCGAGGGCCTCGATCCGGGCGAGCGCGCCGCGGTACCGGTCGGCCGCCGCCTCCTCGCCGCGCACCCGCACCGCCCCGACCAGCTCCTGGCGCTGGACCTGGAGCGTCTCCAGCGTCGCCTGACCGCGGGCGTCGGACGACGCGTCCTCCTGGAGCACCGCGACGTAGGTCAGGAGCGCGGCGGTCAGGGTCACCAGCCCGATCGCCACGGCGACGGTGCGCTCCCAGTCGCCGAGGAGGCCGGTACGACGCGGCTCGCCCTCCTCGTGCATGGCCAGGCCCTTCGTCCAGGTCGCGCCGGTCGCGGTGGCACCACCTTCGACGTCGCCTCGGGCGGCTGTCCATGATCCGATCGGACCATTCCGGGAGCGCCGGGCCGTGGCCCCAGACGTCCTGGTGCCCCGCACAGCACGACTTGCCGTGCGGACTTTCGAGCGCGGGGCACTAGCGCTCGGGCGCTCGCTCCATGCGGCTCCAGCCGGTCCAGCCGCGTTCGGCCATCAGCTCCTGGAGGCGCTCGACCATGGGATGGGCATCGGACGCGAACGAGTCGAGCAGGGCGATGAAGGCATCGTCGTTCATGTCCTGGCTCTGCTTGTCCAGCTCGCCCCGCTCGGCCGACTCCTCGGCCATCTCCGCGACCAGGTCGGCCACGGCGACCAGCCGGTCGTCGTCGACGCCGTTCTCGGCCACCTCGCCGATCAGCCGGTAGAGCCGCACCGTCCTCGGGTCGTCGAGCTGGCCCATCTTGTCGACCATGAACCCGGGGATCTTCTCCGGCCAGCGAGCGGCGATCAGGATCCAGGCGTCGCGCTCGGCCTCGACCATCGCCTCCGATGCCCCGCTGGTCCGCAGCTTGTCGAGGTAGGTGACCACCTGGTCCGGGACGGCGAGGGTGTCGCCGGCCGCGAGCAGGGCGATCCGGCGCCGGTGCTCCTGGAGCTCGCGGATCTTCGCGCGGAGCTCGGCGTCGATCTGGGCGACCGCACGGCCGAACTCGTCGGGCGTGGCCTCCAGCAGCTCCTGCACGCGGGCCAGGGGCGCGCCGGCCTCGGCCAGGGTGCGGATCCGGATGAGGCGGACGACGTCGCCGGCGCCGTACCTGCGGTAGCCGGAGCTGTCGCGCGGCGGCTCGGGCAGCAGGCCGCGTTGGTGGTAGTGCCGGACCGCGCGGACGGTGACGCCCGCGTAGCCGGCCACCTCGGAGATGGTCAGCACGACGCCGGCCCACGACGTGATGGGAGATCCGGGGCGGACGACGCTGGCATCCACCCAGAGTTCCCCATCGCTCCTAGTGTCCCGCGCGCGAGGTTCGCAAGATGGGTCGTGCTCCCAGTGCTCCCAGTGCTCCCAGTGCGCGCGTCGCGAGGCGGCGGCGCGCAGGCAGACCGGGCGTCTTCCCCAGCGTCGCCAACAAGGCGAGGTGCGTGCTGGGGCTGCGACCTGTGCCGCGAACTTCGTGTGCAGGGCACTAGCCCGTCACCTTGCGCTGGTACGAGCGAACCGCCCAGAGCGCGCTGAGGATCGTGATCGCCACGCACCAGCCGACGGCCCGCAGGGCGTCGGTGGCGTCGGGGCTCCCCGCCAGCAGCCCCCGCAGGGTCTCCATCACCGGCGTGAACGGCTGGTACTCCGCGAACCAGCGCACGCCGACGGGCATCGAGTCGGTCGGGACGAAGCCGCTGCCGAGGAACGGCAGCAGCACCAGGGGCATCGGTGTGTTGCTCGCGGTCTCGACGCTGTCGGCCAGCACGCCCAGTGCCACCGTCAGCCAGGTCAGCGCGAGCGCGAACAGCAGCACGATGCCGACCACGCCGAGCCAGTCGGCCACGCCGGCGTCGGGCCGGTAGCCGAGCGCCAGGGCCACACCGATCGACACCGTGGCCGCCAGGAGCGTCTGCACGAGTGCGCCGCCGACGTGCCCGGCCAGGACCGACACCCGGGCGATCGGCATGGTGCGGAAGCGCGCGACCACGCCCTGGGTCATGTCCATGGCGACCCCGACCGCCGTACCGAGCGCGACGCTGGCCACGGCCATCGCGACGATGGCCGGTGTGATGTAGGTGAGGTAGTCCGCCCGGCCGCCGCCCGTCCCGGCGATGCCGGCGCCCAGCGTGTTGCCGAACACGAACACGAAGAGCAGCAGGAACAGGATCGGCTGGCCCAGCAGCATGATGGTCAGCGAGGGGTAGCGCCGCATGTGCAGCAGGTTGCGGCGCAGCATCGTGGCCGAGTCGGTGACGGCAAGGGTGAGGCTCATCGGACTGTCTCCAGCTCCTCCGCGTCATCGGACGTGGCATCGATGTGGGTGGTGGGGGGTCGGCCGGTGAGGGCCAGGAACACGTCGTCGAGGTCCGGTGTGCGCACGGCCAGCTGGGCGACGTCGACGCCGGCCCGGTCCAGTCGGTCCAGGACCTCGCGCACCCGCCGGACGCTGCCGTCGCCGGGCAGCTCGACGGCGAGCGCGCCCGGCACGCGTCGGGCGCCGACGCCCAGCGCCGAGAGTGCCGCCTCGAGGGCCGCCTCGTCCGCCAGCTCGAGGCGGAGGTGCCCGCCGGGCACCGATCGCTTGAGCTCGTCCGGCGTGCCCTCCGCGACGATCCGCCCGCCGTCGAGCAGCGCGATGCGGTCGGCCAGCCGGTCGGCCTCGTCGAGGTACTGCGTGGTCAGGAGCACGGTCACGCCGTCCGCGACCAGCTCCTCGACGATCTCCCAGACGGTGCGTCGGCTCCTCGGGTCGAGCCCGGTGGTGGGCTCGTCGAGGAACACGACCTGCGGGCGGCTCATCAGCGTCATCGCGAGGTCGAGGCGGCGCACCATGCCGCCGGAGTACGTCGTCGCCACCCGGTCGGCGGCATCCAGCAGGTCGAGGCGGGCCAGGAGCTCCTCGGCCCGGCGCCGCTCCTTCGGCCCGGTCGAGCCGCCAGAGGTCCGCCATGAGGCGGAGGTTCTCGCGTCCGGTCATCAGGGTGTCCACGGCCGAGAACTGACCGGTCACCCCGATCGACGCACGCACGCCGTGGGGATCGCGGCCCACGTCGTGGCCGGCGACCGTCATGGTGCCGGAGTCGGCGGGGAGCTGGGTGCACAGGATCCGGACGGCCGTGGTCTTGCCCGCACCGTTGGGACCGAGCAGCGCGAGGACCGTCCCGGCGCGCACGTCGAGATCGATGCCGTCGAGCACGACGTGGTCGTCGTAGGCCTTCGTGAGCCCGCTCGCAGTGATGGTGGAAGTGGTCATGCATCGAGTGTGGAACCTTGACGCTGCGTCAAGGTCAAGTCCGTGCCCACCGTGCCGCGCACGCGCGCGACGAGGTCCGGCGCGGGCGTCTCGCCAGACCCCGATTGGGGTGCGGTGCGACGGGTACCGGCGGGACAGACGACATGGTGCTGCCCCAGACCTCGGTAGCGCGTGCAGGACGCACACACGCACTCGCCCTCGCCGACGTATGGGAGCTCGACACATCGACAGCAACGGGGGGTCCTCCGCGGCCAGCGACGGACCCGGCAGCGCGTCCGCGCCCCTCGACTCCGTGCGGCTCGAGGGGCTCCTTGCGCGCGTGGCCGGAGGGGAGCGGGAAGCGTTGGCGACCGTCTACGACGCGACGGCCCCGCGGGTCTTCGGCCTGGCCATCGGCATCCTCGGTGACCGTAGCCGGGCGGAGATGGTCACCGAGGAGACCTACCTGCAGGTCTGGCAGGAGGCCCCTCGCTTCGACGAGGAGCGCCAGGGGGCGATCTCCTGGATCCTCGCGATCGCCCACGGCAGGGCAACCGATCGAGCGCGAGGCGCCCTTCCCGGCAGCCGAGGACGGGACAGGCGTCCGACGGCGTCGCTGCGAGGAGGCCTGCGACGACGCGACGGCGGAGCCGGCCGGGCCTCGCCCGAGTCCGGCCGGGTTCGTCGGGCCCTGGAGCGGCTCACCCCGGCCCAACGCGAGTCGCTGGAGCTGGCCTACCTCGGTGGCCTCACTCGCTCCGAGGTGGCCCGCCTGACGCGTACGTCCGATGAGGTGGCCACCTCCGTCATCCGTGACGGTCTGATCCGCTTGCTCGATCTGTTCGATGGCGAGCAGTGAGCGGGGGAGGCTGCCGGCGAGGCGGGTACCCCCGGCAGGATTCGAACCTGCGCTTTCGCCTCCGGAGGGCGACGCTCTATCCCCTGAGCTACGGGGGCTCGGTGTTGCTGGGGAACGACGGGAACCTTACCCGTGCCGGGTCCGCCGGGAGAAACCCCGACCGTCCACCGTCGCCAAACCAATGCAAGAGCGGCCGTCGGGCGCCGATACCCTTGGCCGGTGACTCCCGAGCAGCTGTCTGCAGCGATCGTCGACGTACTGGCGGCGCTGTCCGACGAGGGTGCGCTCACCCTCCCGGACGGCGTGCCGAGTGCGGTGACGGTCGAGCGACCGCGCGCCAAGGAGCACGGCGACTACGCGACCAACGTGGCGCTCCAGCTGGCGAAGAAGGCGGGGCTGAACCCGCGTGACCTGGCGGCTCAGGTCCAGGACCGGCTGATGAAGCTCGAGGGCATCGCCGGTGTCGAGATCGCCGGGCCCGGCTTCCTCAACATCAGCGTGGCCGCCAGCGCGCAGGGCGCCATCGCCCAGCAGGTGGTGGCGCTGGCGGAGAAGTACGGCACCAGTAGCACCCGTGCCGGTGAGCGGGTGAACATCGAGTTCGTCAGCGCGAACCCGACCGGCCCGGTGACGCTGGCCAGCGCCCGGTGGGCCGCGGTCGGCGACACGATCACCCGGCTGCTGCAGGCAACCGGCTCCGAGGTGACGCGCGAGTACTACTTCAACGACCACGGCGCCCAGATCGACCGGTTCGCCCGCTCACTCCTGGCCAGCGGTCGCGGCGAGCCCACGCCCGAGGACGGCTATCCGGGCCAGTACGTCGCGGAGATCGCGACGGCCGTCGTCGAGCAGCGCCCCGAAGCGCCCGGGCTGCCCGACGCCGAGGCGCTCGAGACCTACCGCGCGGTGGGTGTCGGCCTCATGTTCGAGGAGATCAAGCAGACGCTGGGCGACTTCCGGGTGCCCTTCGACGTGTGGTTCCACGAGAACGACCTCTACGAGTCGGGCGCCACCGACCGGGCCCTCGCCCGGCTGCGCGACCTGGGCAACATCTACGAGAAGGACGGCGCGGTCTGGCTGGCGACCGAGAAGTTCGGCGACGCCAAGGACCGGGTGATCGTCAAGTCGGACGGGCAGGGCGCCTACATCTCCGGCGACGCGGCCTACTACCTCGACAAGCGCGAGCGCGGCTTCGACCGCTGCATCATCCTGCTCGGCGCCGACCACCACGGCTACGTCGGCCGGCTGATGGCGCTGTGCGCCGCGTTCGGCGACGAGCCCGGCACGAACCTCGAGATCATCATCGGCCAGATGGTCAACCTGCTCAGCCACGGCAACGTCGTGCGGATGGGCAAGCGCACCGGCAACATCGTGACGCTCCTCGACCTGGTCGAGGAGATCGGCGTGGACGCCGCGCGCTACGCACTCGTGCGCAACTCCCTCGAGACCAACCTCGACATCGACCTCGACCTCTGGACCAAGGCGACGAACGACAACCCGGTCCACTACGTGCAGTACGCCCACGCACGGACCAACCGGGTCATCCGCAACGCGGCCGACCTGGGCTTCGTGCCGTCGACCGAGGACTTCGATCCCTCGCTGCTCACCCACGAGAAGGAGGGCGAGCTGCTGCGCGCCCTCGCGGAGTTCCCACGGGTGGTCGCCGGAGCAGCCGACCTGCGAGAACCCCATCGGATCGCGCACTACCTGGAGGAGACCGCTGCCTCCCTCCACCGGTTCTACGACCAGTGCCGGGTGCTCCCGATGGGGGACGAGCCGGTCTCCGACCTCAACCGGGCGCGGCTGCTGCTGGCGAAGGCGGCCCTGACCGTGTTCGCGAACGGTCTTGCCCTCCTCGGCGTCACCGCGCCGGAGCAGATGTGATCTCCCCACGCCGTCCTGCGCCTCCTCCGCTTCGCTCCTCCACCGAGCAACGCCGCAGGGGCCCGAGCAGATGACCCACGAGGCCGGGTGGGCCCACGCCACCGGAGCCCTCAAGGGGCCGTCCTGGCTGCGCGAGCCCAGCGACCCCAATGCCCTGGTGAGCTCGCTCTGGTCGACCACGGCGACCAAGCAGGCGGGCGTGCTGACCGTCGGCGGGGTGGCGATGACCGATCTCGTCGCGGAGCACGGCTCGCCGGCGTACGTCCTGGACGAGGCGGACTTCCGCGGCCGCGCCCGCGCCTTCCGTGACGCCTTCGCCGACTACGACGTCTTCTACGCCGGCAAGGCGTTCCTCTGCACGGCGGTCGCCCGGTGGGTGGCCGAGGAGGGGCTGAGCCTCGACGTCTGTTCCGGGGGCGAGCTGACCGTCGCCGAGCGCGCCGGCTTCGACATGGCGCGGGTCGGCTTCCACGGCAACAACAAGAGCCTGGAGGAGATCGAGCGGGCGGTGGCCCTGGGTGTCGGCCGGATCATCCTCGACTCCTTCCACGAGATCGAGCGGGTCGCCGAGGTCGCCGAGCGGAGGGGCCGGACCCAGCCGGTGATGGTCCGTGTGACCGCTGGCGTCGAGGCGCACACCCACGAGTACATCGCCACCGCCCACGAGGACCAGAAGTTCGGGTTCTCGATCACCAACGGCGCGGCCTACGACGCCGTCCGCCGGGTCGCGGAGGCGGCGAGCCTGCAGCTGCTCGGCCTGCACTCCCACATCGGCAGCCAGATCTTCGACTCCTCTGGCTTCGAGGTCGCTGCCCGGCGGGTGCTCGCGCTGCACGCCCGGATCTCCGACGAGCTCGCGGTGACGTTGCCCGAGATGGACCTCGGCGGCGGCTTCGGCATCGCGTACACGACCCAGGACGACCCCTCGGACCCCGCGCAGCTTGCGATCGAGATGAGCAAGATCGTCGAGCACGAGTGCCGCGCCCTCGGCATCGAGGAGCCGCGGCTGAGCATCGAGCCGGGCCGCGCCATCGTGGGGCCGAGCGTCTGCACCGTCTACGAGGTCGGCACGGTCAAGGAGGTGGCCCTCGACGGCGGTGCCGCCCGCACCTACGTCTCCGTGGACGGCGGCATGAGCGACAACATCCGCACCGCCCTCTACGACGCCGACTACTCCTGCACGCTCGCCAGCCGCCTCTCCGACGCCGCCCCGGTCGTCGCCCGGGTGGTCGGCCGGCACTGCGAGGCCGGCGACATCGTGGTCAAGGACGAGTTCCTCCCCGGCGACGTCCGGCCCGGCGATCTGGTGGCCGTTCCGGGCACCGGCGCCTACTGCCGCTCGATGGCGTCCAACTACAACCACGTGCTCCGGCCGCCGGTCGTCGCGGTGCGCGACGGCGCCTCGCAGGGTCGTCGTGCGCCGCGAGACGCTCGACGACCTGCTCGCCACTGATGTTGGGATGGGGCTGTGAACGAGAGACGGCTCAAGGTCGCTGTGCTGGGCTGCGGCTCGGTGGGCTCCCAGGTGGTCCGGCTGCTCCAGGAGCAGGCCAGCGACCTGGCCGCGCGCGTGGGTGCGCCGGTCGACCTCGTCGGGGTGGCCGTGCGCCGCCTCGACGCACCGCGCGAGGTCGACGTGCCGGAGGGGCTGCTGACCACCGACGCGGCGGGGCTCGTCGCGCGCGACGACGTCGACCTGGTGGTCGAGGTGATCGGCGGCATCGAGCCCGCCCGGACCCTGATCCTCTCGGCGCTCGACAACGGCGCCAGCGTGGTCACCGCCAACAAGGCGCTGCTCGCCGAGGACGGCCCCACGCTCTTCGAGGCCGCCGAGAAGGCCGGCCGCGACCTCTACTACGAGGCGTCGGTCGCCGGCGCGATCCCGATCCTGCGGCCGCTGCGTGAGTCGCTGGCCGGCGACACCGTCACCCGGGTCCTCGGCATCGTCAACGGCACGACCAACTTCATCCTCGACAAGATGGACAGCTCCGGTGCCGGCTTCGCCGAGGCGCTCGAGGAGGCCCAGGAGCTGGGCTACGCCGAGGCCGACCCGACGGCAGACGTCGAGGGCTTCGACGCCGCGGCGAAGGCCGCGATCCTCGCGTCGCTCGCGTTCCACTCCCGCGTGACGGCCTCCGACGTGCACCGCGAGGGCATCTCCGAGGTCACGTCGGCCGACGTCCAGTCCGCCAAGGACATGGGCTCGGTGGTCAAGCTGCTCGCCATCTGCGAGCTGAAGGCCACCGATGACGGGCAGAGCAGCGTGGCGGTCCGCGTGCACCCGGCGATGATCCCGAGAAGCCACCCGCTGGCCTCGGTCCGGGAGGCCTACAACGCCGTCTTCGTCGAGTCCGAGGCCGCCGGCCAGCTGATGTTCTACGGGCCGGGCGCCGGCGGCGCCCCCACTGCGTCGGCCGTCCTCGGTGACCTCGTGACCGTGGCCCGCAACGTGCTCGCCGACAAGCGCGGCGCCGGCGAGTCGGCGTACGCCGACCGCGCCGTGCTGCCCATGGGCGAGACCGTGACGCGCTACCACGTCGCGATCGACGTCGACGACAAGGCGGGCGTCCTGGCCACGGTCGCCCTGGCCTTCGCCGAGCACGGCGTCTCGATCCAGACGGTCCGCCAGGAGGGCCGCGACGACGACGCCCAGCTCGTGGTCGTCTCCCACAGCGCCACCGACGCCCAGCTCGCCGCGACCGTCGAGCACCTGCGCGGCCTCGACATCGTCCGCGAGGTCACCTCGGTGATGCGGGTCGAGGGTGGCGACGAGTGACCGTTCACCAGCAGCGCACCCACCACCGGCGTGGAGCCACGGATCGGCCGGGTGAGGAGTACCGCGACCTGCCCGGGCTCCCCACGGGTCCCTCGTGCTCACGCCTGGGTGGGGAGCAGTAGTGGCGCACCAGTGGCGTGGAGTCATCGAGGAGTACCGCGAACTCCTCGAGATCCCCGAGGGCACCCCGGCGGTCACGCTCCGCGAGGGCGGCACCCCGCTGGTGCACTCCGAGTGGCTGTCCGTGCAGAGCGGCGCCGAGGTCTGGCTCAAGGTCGAGGGCGACAACCCCACCGGTTCGTTCAAGGATCGGGGCATGACCGCGGCGATCTCGGTCGCCAAGCACGAGGGTGCCGAGGCCGTCGTCTGCGCCTCCACCGGCAACACCTCGGCGTCGATGGCGGCCTACGCCGCAAAGGCCGGCCTCACCCCTCTGGTGCTGGTGCCCGAGGGCAAGATCGCCGCCGGGAAGATGGCGCAGGCGATCCTGCACGGCGCCAGGGTGATCATGGTCCGCGGCAACTTCGACAGCTGTCTCCAGCTGGCTCGCGGGCTGGCCTGGGACTACCCCGTGTCCCTGGTCAACTCGGTCAACCCGGTCCGGCTGCAGGGCCAGAAGACCGCGTCCTTCGAGATCGTCGACTTCCTCGGCGACGCCCCCGACTTCCACCTGCTGCCGGTCGGCAACGCGGGCAACATCTCGGCGTACTGGCTCGGCTACCAGGAGTACTTCGACCTGGGACTGACCACCCGCAAGCCCCGGATGCGCGGCTTCCAGGCCGAGGGCGCCGCTCCGCTGGTCACGGGGGAGCCGTTCCCCGACCCGGAGACCCGGGCCACCGCGATCCGCGTGGGCAACCCCGCCTCGTGGAAGCTCGCCGAGGCGGCCGCCCACGAGTCCGACGGCAGGTTCCGCGCACTCAGCGACGACCAGATCCTGGCCGCTCAGCGCGAGCTGGCCTCGAAGGACGGGGTCTTCGTCGAGCCGGCGTCGGCCGCCGGGGTCGCCGGTCTCCTCGCCGACGTGGCCGCGGGTGACTCCTACGCCGGCACCACCGTGGTCATCACCGTCACCGGTCACGGCCTCAAGGACACCGTCACGGCGCTCGAGGGCTTCGGCCCGCTGGTCGAGTCGGTCGTCGACGCCGACGTGACCGCGGCGGCCGAGGCCGCCGGCCTGCGGTGAGGCTCCCTTGAAGGTCTCGGTCCCGGCGACGTCCGCCAACCTCGGCCCGGGCTTCGACTCGCTCGGCCTGGCTCTCGACCTGCGCGACGAGGTCGAGGGCAAGCTGGCCGGCTCCGGCCTCGTCGTCGAGGTCACCGGTGAGGGGGCCGGGGTGGTGCCGCTCGACGAGGACCACCTCGTCGTGCGCGCGATGCGTCGTGCCTTCGACACCCTGGGCGGACAGCCGGCCGGACTCCGGCTCACCTGCCGCAACGCCATCCCCCACGCCCGCGGCCTGGGCTCCTCGTCCGCGGCCATCGTCGGTGGGCTGGTGCTCGCTCGGGCCCTCGTCGACGGGGGAGCGGATCGGCTCGACGACAGCGCCCTGCTCGATCTCGCCGTCCAGCTGGAGGGGCACCCCGACAACGTCGCCCCCGCGCTGCACGGCGGCTTCGTGATCTCGGGCCGCGACGACCGCGGCGACGTCTACGCCGTCGATGCCCCGGTGGACAGCCGGGTCAGCACCGCCGTGTTCGTGCCGCCGGAGGCCGTGTCCACGGAGGTCGCGCGCGGGCTGCTGCCCGAGACCGTCTCCCACGCCGACGCGGCGGCGGACGCGGGGAAGGCGGCGCTGCTCGTGGCGGCGCTCGCTCGACGCCCCGACCAGCTGTGGCGGGCCACGCGTGACTACCTCCACCAGGACTACCGCCGCTCCGCGATGCCTGCCTCCCTCGACCTCGTCGACCGGCTGCGCGCCGACGGTCTCGCCGCCGTCGTCTCGGGGGCCGGGCCGTCGGTCCTCTGCCTGGTCGTCGACGGCACCGACCTCGCGGCCTACTGCCCCACGGGCTGGGCGCCCTACCCGCTCGCTGTCGACACCCGCGGCGCCGTGGTGGGGTAGCGCCTCGCGGTTTGGTACATTCGTGGTGCGCCGGTTCTCGGCGCGGCACCGCATCTGAGGTGCTCTCAACCTCTTCCACTTCGCGCTGACCCCTGCGTTTGCAGGCTGCGTTGGCGCAGCGAAGGAACAAAGTGACCGACACTCAGGACACGACCACGGACGCTCCCGCCAAGAAGACGGCGAAGAAGAGCGGTGGTCTCAACAGCATGCTGCTGGCCGACCTCAAGGCGATGGCCGGAGGTCTCGGCATCAAGGGCACCGGCTCGATGAAGAAGGCCCAGCTGGTCGACGCCATCAAGGCGGCCCAGTCGGGTGGCCCGTCGGGTGACCAGGCGGGTGGCCAGTCGGGTGGCCGGGCCGGCGGCGGGCAGCCGGCCAGCGAGGACGAGCCGAACAAGGAGCGCGAGCCCGAGCGCCGGCCGGAGCGCGAGCCGGAGCGCGAGCCGGAGAGCCAGCCGGAGCAGGAGCGCACGCAGGAGCGCGCGCCCCGTCAGCGTCAGCGCCAGGACCGCGAGCCGCGTCAGGAGCGCGAGCAGCGCACCTCGGGTGAGAAGAGGTCCGACGACAGGCAGTCCGACGAGGACTCCGACGACGACCGTTCGAGCGGCGGCCAGAACCGTCAACAGAACCAGCAGCAGAACCAGCAGCGCAACCAGAACCGTCAGAGTGGCCAGGGCGGCGGCAACCAGCAGCGGAACCAGAACCAGCAGGCCAAGCAGAACCAGCAGGAGCGCCAGGACCGGCAGGCGCAGCAGGACCGGCAGGAGCGCCAGGACCGGCAGGCGCAGCAGGACGACCAGAACGACGACCAGGGCGACGACGACGGCGAGGGCGGTCGCCGCAACCGACGCCGTCGGGGTCGCGACCGCGACCGCACCCGCGCGGGCGGCGGGCGCAACGAGCCCGACACCACGATCCTCGAGGACGACGTCCTCGTGCCGGCGGCCGGCATCCTCGACGTACTCGACAACTACGCCTTCGTCCGGACCAGCGGCTACCTCGCCGGCGCCGACGACGTCTACCTCTCGCTCTCCATGGTGAGGAAGTACGCCTTGCGGCGCGGCGACGCCATCGTCGGCCAGGTGCGCCAGCCCCGTGAGGGCGAGCGCAAGGAGAAGTTCAACCCGATGGTGCGCATCGACAGCGTCAACGGCGCTGACCCCGAGTCGGCGAAGAGCCGGGTCGACTTCGCCCACCTGACGCCCGTGCATCCCCACGAGCGGCTGCGGCTCGAGACCGGCCCGGACAACGTGATCGGCCGGGTCATCGACATCGCCACCCCGGTCGGCAAGGGCCAGCGCGGCCTGATCGTCGCGCCCGCCCAGTCCGGCAAGACGAAGCTCCTGCAGTCGGTGGCCACCTCGATCACCACCAACAACCCCGAGTGCCACCTCATGGTCGTCCTCGTCGACGAGCGCCCCGAGGAGGTCACCGACTTCGAGCGCTCGGTCAAGGGTGAGGTGATCGCGTCGACGTTCGACCAGGCCCCGGGCGACCACACCACGGTCGCGGAGCTCGCCGTCGAGCGGGCCAAGCGGCTGGTGGAGCTCGGCCACGACGTCGTGGTGCTCATCGACGGGCTCTCCCGGCTGGGGCGCGCCTACAACGTCGCCGGGCCGACGTCGGGTCGCACCCTCGCCGGCGGCGTGGACGCGTCCGCGCTCACGGCGACCAAGCGGCTCTTCGGCGCCGCTCGCTGCCTCGAGGACGCGGGCTCGCTCACGATCCTGGCCACCACGCTCCTGGACAGCGGTGCCACCGTCGACCAGCTGCTGGTCGAGGAGCTCACCGGCATCGAGAGCCTGGTGCTCCGGCTGGACGGTGACCTGGCCGACGCGCGCGTCTTCCCCGCGGTCGACCTGGTCCAGTCCGGCACCCGGCACGAGGCCGAGCTGGTGGGCGACCAGGAGCACGCGGTGCTCGAGAAGCTGCGTCGCGGCCTGAGCGGCGACCGCGGGGCGGGTGTGGCGGGGCTGATGGACAAGCTCCGCAAGACCGGGACCAACTACGAGCTGCTCAGCGCCGCCCAGCGCGGGTAGCGGAGCAGGTCCTACGCCGGATCCGGGGCCGCCAGCGCCCGGATCCGGCGATTTTCCGCGTTCTCGCACGCCGGCCGCATCCCTGTTCGATACTCGGGGGTCAGTGACGTGCGGGGAAGGGACAGTCAAGTGGCGCTCATCGTGGTGGCCGACGACGACGTGGACATCCGCGATCTCGTCGAGTTCAAGCTCGCGACCCTCGGACACCAGATCGTCACGGTGGCCGACGGCAGCTCCGCTGTCGACGCCTGCCGCACGTCGCACCCGGACCTGGCGGTCCTCGACGTGATGATGCCCGGCCTGACCGGCCTCGAGGCGGTCCGTGAGATCCGCAGCAACCCGGCGCTGAAGAACATCCCGGTGATCCTCCTGACCGCCCGGGCCCAGCAGTCCGACGTCCAGACCGGCTACGACTCCGGCGCCGACGACTACATCACCAAGCCGTTCTCGCCGAAGGACCTCGCGTCCCGGGTCGAGGCGCTGCTCTCGCGAGCTGGCTGAGAGCGCGTCGGGTCACACCGCAGCGCGCGCTGTGAGCCGGGTGACGACGGCAGGGATCGAGCCGATTCCTGCGGCTCTCGACAGGCTCGACGAGCGGTGCTGGGAATTCGCATTGCCTCGGTCGCGTTGACTACTCTGGACCGCTGGCTCCGGTTCACGTCTCGCCCGATGGCGATGGCGACCCGGGGCGCGAGAGAGGAAACCATGAAGGCTGACATCCACCCCGACTACGTGGAGACCCAGGTCACCTGCACCTGTGGCGCCACGTTCACCACGCGCAGCACCGCCAAGAACGGCGTGCTCCACGCCGACGTGTGCTCCCAGTGCCACCCGTTCTACACGGGCAAGCAGAAGATCCTGGACACCGGCGGTCGCGTCGCCCGGTTCGAGGCCCGCTACGCCAAGAAGTCGAAGGCCGAGGCTCCGGCCGACGAGAAGGCCGACGAGAAGGCCGGCGCGGACAACTAGCTCCTCGGCAGCGCCGACCCGTGCCCCCTGGGCGTGGGTCGGCGCTTGCGATTTGAGCGGGTCCGCCTCGCGCGGTTGGGCGGAACGGGTCCAAGGGACGGAGGAGGAGCTGTGTTCGAGACGGTCGACGCGATGGCGGTCGAGCACGCCGAGCTCGAGCAGCAGCTCGGCGCGTCCGAGACCCATGCCGACGCCCGCCTGGCCAAGCGGCTCAACCAGCGCTACGCCCACCTGAGCCGGATCCTCGCCGCCAAGAAGGAGTGGGACGACCTCGGTGGCGACATCGAGGCGGCCCGCGAGCTCGCGGCCGAGGATCCCACCTTCGCCGACGAGGTCGAGACCCTGTCGACGCGGCGTCACGCGGCCGAGGAGAGGCTGCGGCTGCTGCTGGTCCCGCGCGACCCGGCCGACGACAAGGACGCGATCCTCGAGGTGAAGTCCGGGGAGGGCGGCGAGGAGTCCGCGCTGTTCGCGGGCGACCTGCTCCGCATGTACTCGCGGTACGCCGAGCAGCGGGGCTGGAAGCTCGAGATCCTCGACGCCACGGAGTCCGACCTCGGTGGCTACAAGTCCGTCACCCTCGCGGTGAAGGCCCGCTCGACGGCTGGGCGCACGCCCGAGCCGGGCGAGGCGCCGTACGGGCTGCTGAAGTTCGAGGGCGGCGTGCACCGCGTGCAGCGGGTCCCGGTCACCGAGTCGCAGGGGCGGGTGCACACCAGCGCCGCCGGCGTCCTGGTGCTGCCGGAGGCCGAGCAGGTCGACGTCACCATCGACGAGAACGACCTGCGCATCGACGTCTTCCGCAGCAGCGGCCCGGGCGGCCAGAGCGTCAACACCACCGACTCGGCTGTCCGCATCACGCACGTCCCGACCGGGATCGTGGTGAGCTGCCAGAACGAGAAGAGCCAGCTCCAGAACAAGGAGCAGGCCATGCGCATCCTCCGCGCCCGGCTGCTCGCCGCCGCCCAGGAGGAGGCGGCGGCCGCCGCCAGCGACGCGAGGCGCAGCCAGGTCCGCACGGTCGACCGCTCCGAGCGGATCCGGACCTACAACTTCCCGGAGAACCGCATCTCCGACCACCGCACCGGCTACAAGGCCTACAACCTCGACCAGGTGCTCGACGGTGACCTCCAGCCCGTCCTCGACTCGTGCGTCGCGATGGACCTCGCCGACCGGATCGCCGCCCTCGACTCATGACCAGACAGGTCCTCGCCGGGGCCGCCTCGACGCTGCGGGACGCGGGCGTGCCCAGCCCGGAGCACGACGCCGCCGAGCTGCTCGCCCACGTGCTCGGCACCGACCGGTCCCGGCTGCCGCTGGTCGACGACGTGCCGGCCGAGGCCCTCGAGAGGTACGACGCCCTCGTGGCCAGGCGCGCGGCCCGCGAGCCGCTCCAGCACCTGACGGGCGAGGCGTGGTTCCGCCACGTCCGGCTCGAGGTCGGAGCCGGCGTCTTCACCCCCCGGCCCGAGACCGAGCTGCTGGCCGGCTGGGCCGTCGAGGAGGCCGGCCCCCTCGGCGCGCCGGTCGTGGTCGACCTCTGCACCGGCTCCGGCGCGATCGCCAGGTCGATCGCTCACGAGGTGCCGCACGCCGAGGTGCATGCCGTCGAGCTCGACGAGCCGGCGTACCGCTGGGCCACGCGCAACCTCGCCGGCACCGGCGTCGACCTGCGGCTCGGCGACGCGTTCACGGCCTTCGACGACCTGGTCGGCAAGGTTCACGTGGTGGTCTGCAACCCGCCCTACATCCCACTCGAGGCCTGGGAGTCGGTCGCCCCGGAGGCCCGCGACCACGACCCGCACCTCGCGCTGTTCTCCGGCGCCGACGGCCTCGACGCCATCCGGGTGCTGGCGGTGCGGGCGGCCGTCCTGCTCGCACCCGGGGGAGTGCTGGGCGTCGAGCACGCCGATGTCCAGGGCGACGCCGTTCCGGCCGTCCTCACCGCCACGGGGCGCTGGAGCGACGTACGCGACCACCGCGACCTCGCGGGCCGTCCTCGGTTCACGACCGCCCGGCTGGCACGATGAGGCCCGTGCAGCGCTACCCGACCACCACCGACGAGGAGCGCGAGGCCGCCGTCGAGGCGGCCAGCCTGGCCATCCAGCGCGGGGGGCTCGTGGTGCTGCCGACCGACACGGTCTACGGCCTGGCCGCCGACGCCTTCGACAAGGAGTCCGTCCAGGAGCTCCTCGATGCCAAGGGTCGTGGCCGCGACATGCCTCCGCCGGTCCTGGTCTCGGCGGCCACCACGCTCGACGCGCTGGCCGTCCGGGTGCCCACGTGGGCCCGCTCGCTGGTCGAGGAGTTCTGGCCCGGAGCGTTGACGCTGGTCTGCCACGCCCACGCCTCCCTGCAGTGGGACCTCGGCGACACCCGCGGCACCGTCGCGGTGCGGATGCCCGACCACCCGGTCGCCCTCGAGATCCTCGAGCGCACCGGTCCGCTCGCCGTCAGCTCCGCCAACCTGACCGGACGCCCGGCAGCGACCGAGGCCGCCGAGGCGGAGGAGATGCTGGGCGAGGAGGTGGAGGTCATCGTCGACGGCGGTACGTCGCCGGGCGGCTCGGCCTCGACCATCATCGACGCCACCCGCACCCCCGGCCGGGTGCTGCGGCTGGGCGTGATCACCCTCGAGCAGCTCAACGGCGTGCTCGAGCCGCTCGGCCACGCCATTCCCGACGCCCCTGCGGACGCCGGCGAGGACGCAGGCCCGGACGCAGGGGAGGACGCCGGCGAGGACGCGGAGCCGGCCGAGGATCCCGAGGCGTGAGGGAGTACATCCTCGTCTTCCTGGTGGCCGGAGCGGTCACCTATCTCCTCACGGTCGTGGCCCGGGAGATAGCACTCCGCGCGGGCGCGGTCGCACGGGTCCGCGACCGCGACGTGCACGACGAGCCGATCCCCTACCTCGGCGGGCTGGCGATGCTGGGCGGGCTCGTGGCGGCCTACTTCGTGGCCCGAGAGCTGCCGTTCCTCTCGGCCAGCTCGCCGCTGGTCTTCCGCGACGCGGGGATCGTGCTGATCGCCGGGGCCCTGATCTGCGCGGTCGGGGTGCTCGACGACCTCTTCGAGCTCGACGCCCTGACCAAGCTGGGCGGTCAGGTGCTCGCGTCCGGCTTCCTGGTCGCCTTCGGGGTGCAGTTCGTCTTCTTCTCCGACGCCCAGGGCAACGTCTTCGCGCTGGACCCCGCCCAGAGCGCCCTGCTCACGGGGCTGCTCGTGGTGGCGACCATCAACGCCGTCAACATGGTCGACGGCCTCGACGGGCTGGCCGCCGGCGTCGTCGGGATCGCCTCGCTCGCCTTCTTCGTCTTCTGCTACAGCCTCACCCGGCTCAACGGCACCGACCGTGCCAACACCGCGGCGTTCCTCAGCGTCGCCCTGGCCGGAGTCTGCGCCGGCTTCCTGATCCACAACTTCCATCCCGCGCGGCTGTTCATGGGCGACAGCGGGTCGATGCTGATCGGGCTGGTGCTCTCCGCGAGCGCGGTCACGCTCTCGGGGCAGTTCTCGCCCCAGCAGCTCAGCGAGGGCGCCGGCGGTTCGGCCGCCAGCCTGCTGCCGACGCTGCTGCCGGTGCTCCTCCCCATCTCGCTGCTGATCGTGCCGCTGGCCGACCTGATGCTGGCCGTCGTACGCCGCACGAGAGCCGGCCGTTCGCCGTTCGCCCCGGACAAGCAGCACCTGCACCACCGGCTGCTCGAGATCGGGCACAGCCAGCGCAGGGCCGTGCTCATCATGTGGATGTGGGCGGCGCTGGTCGCCTTCGGCACCGTGCTGGCCAGCCTCTACAGCGGTCCGTGGGTCGTGGCCGCCGTGGGCGGACTGACGCTGACCACCGTGGTGCTCACCTTCGTGCTGCCCAGGCTGCACCGCCCCCGGTTGCCTGTGGACGAGCAAGGCTGAGAGGGTGGGGCCGTACCCGGGTTCAGCGCTCCCGGGACTTTGTGCTAGTTTTCACAAGCACCCAGGTTGCACGCAGATTCACCCTCGACCAGGACGGCCGCCGACGATGACGACTGCCCCGCTTCCCCGCATCCGGGGTCGGGTGCGCCGTGTTAGGTTCGATCGATGCCAGAGCCCGATGCCGGCCGGTCCGGCGACGCTGGCCTTCGCGGCCGCGACCTCATCGGGCTCGGAGGTCTCCTGGTGGCTGCCGTCGTCGCCGGCACGCTCCTCGGTCTGCTCCTCGACCATGTCGCCGGCACCGAGCCGACCTTCACCATGGCCGGCGTGTTCCTCGGCATCGTGGCCGGCGGCCTCGGTTTCTGGGCCCGCGTCCGCGCTGCCCTCAAGTAGGGCGCAGGTGTTGGCCCATGACTGATCACATCGTCACGCCCACTGACGTGGAGCCCCGGCGCCGAGCAGGTCTCGGGCAGGTGATCCGCGACCAGCGCAAGTCCATCGTCGTCGGCCTCGTCCTCGGGGTGGCGTCGTTCTGGATCCTCGGCCAGCTCGGCGAGTGGCGGCTCGCCGCGTCCCTGGCCATCGGCGTGGCCCTCGGCCTGCTCAACCACCTGGCCACCGAGCGGTGGCTCCTCGGCCTGCTCACCGCCGGTCGTGAGCCGACGCGGGCGGCCATGATGCGCTCGACCATCATCCGGCTCGCAGCCCTGACCGTGGTCGCCGTGACCGTCGCGGTGCTCTTCTGGCCCGACGGCATCGGGGTACTGCTGGGGCTGGCCATCTTCCGTCTCATCGCCCTCGCGATGACCACGATCCCCTTGCTGAAGGAGCTGAAGAGCCAATGATGTTGAGCAAGGTCCGCAACGCGGTGCTCGTGCTGGGTGTCGCCTCCCTCGGGGGCGGCATCGTGATGACCTTCACCGAGAAGCACCAGGACACCGAGATCACCATCGGCGAGCACACGACGCGCTCGCTCGGCGGGCTGACCTTCAACCTCGACACGATCATCTCGACGCTCGTGGCTGCCGCGGCCGTGCTGCTGCTCGGGTTCCTGGCGCGCCGGGCGCTGACCAAGGACCCGGACGACCACGTCCCGACCAAGCTCCAGCTGCTCTGGGAGACGGTCGTGAACCAGGTCAACACCCAGGTCGAGGACAACCTCGGCAAGGTGCACCCCTTCGTCGCACCGCTGGCGATCTCGCTCTTCTTCTTCATCCTGTTCGCCAACTGGCTCGAGATCCTCCCGACCGAGCTGAACCACGACACCCACCTGCTGCCGGCCCCCACGGCCGACACCAACCTCACCTACGCCCTGGCGCTGGTGACGATCGTCAGCGTCTGGGCCTACGGCATCCAGCAGAAGGGCCTGAAGGGATACTTCAAGCACTTCTTCGAGCCGTTCCCGGTGATGTTCCCGCTCAACCTGCTCGAGGAGCTCATCAAGCCGGTCACGCTGGCGCTCCGACTCTTCGGCAACATCTTCGCGGGCGGCATCATGCTGGCGCTGATCACGCTGATGCCGGCCTACATCCTGTGGGCGCCCAACCTGCTCTGGAAGGGCTTCGACGCCGCGATCGGTGTCATCCAGGCCTTCATCTTCGCCCTGCTGACCGTCCTCTACTTCGCGATGGCAGGTGCCGGGCACGGCGACGAGCACCACGACGAGCACGACGAGAAGCAGGATGAGGAGCACGCCGACTCACCCGAGGTCGACAAGGTCCCCGTCCCCGCATGAGCTCGCGGTTCGACCAACCGGTCGACACCGCACCAGAGGTAAACCGAGGCGCTGAGGCAGCGCCGCAAACAAGGAGAGAAACTCAATGGCTGCAGAAGGATCTGTCGAGCTGGCCGGTGCCTTCATCGGCGGCGGAATCGCCCTCGCGGGCGGCGCCATCGGTGCTGGTGTGGGTGACGGCCTGGCCGGTGCCTCCTACATCGAGGGTGTCGCGCGCCAGCCCGAGGCGCAGGGCCGCCTCCAGACCATCTTCTTCCTGACGGTGGGTCTGGTCGAGGCCATGTTCTTCATCAACCTCGCGTTCATGGCCCTGTTCGTCTTCGTCCTCGGCGCCAAGTAGTCATGGCGTTCACGGCCACGCTGGCGCCGGTGGCGCTGGCCGCCGCCGAGGAGGGGGAGAAGACCCAGAACTTCCTCGTGCCCAACGGCACGTTCTTCGTCGAGCTGGGAGCGTTCCTGCTCCTCTTCTTCCTGCTCCTGAAGTACCTCATCCCGCCGATCAACGGCGCGATGGAGCGGCGTCAGGAAGCCATCCGCGCGGAGTTCGCGGAGCTCGACGAGGCCAAGGCCGAGGCGAAGGGTGCCGAGGAGGAGTACAAGGCGCAGCTCGCCGACGCCCGCAAGGAGGCCGCCCGCATCCGCGAGGAGGCGCGCGAGCAGGGCAACGGCATCATCGCGGAGGCCAAGGAGCAGGCCCAGGTCGAGGCGCAGCGCGTCAAGGAGCAGGGCCAGGCCCAGATCGCGGCCGAGCGGCAGCAGGCGCTGACCTCGCTGCGTGCCGAGGTCGGCTCGCTGGCGACCTCGCTGGCCGGCCGGATCGTCGGAGAGTCCCTCGACGACGACGAGCGCAGCACCCGGGTCGTGGATCGCTTCCTCGCCGACCTCGAGTCGCTGGAGACCAGCAAGAGCGTCCGGAACGGAGCGCCGTCCTGATGCTGCGCGGAGCCTCTGCCGAGGCGCTGGCCGAGCTGGGCCAACAGGCCACTCGGACCCAGACCCTCGACGACGCCGCGACCCTGGGCGCCCAGCTGTTCGGGGTCGCGTCCGTCGTACGCCGTGACGCGGCCCTGCGTCGGGCCCTGACGGACGCGTCGGTCGAGGGCGAGGCGAAGTCGCGCCTGGCCCGGGCGGTCTTCGGCTCCTCGCTCGCCGAGCCGGCGACGAAGCTGGTCGAGGATGCCGTGAGCCGCCGCTGGATCGGTGGCAAGGACCTGCCCGACGCCCTCGAGCAGATCGCCGTGGCGGCCACCGTCCATTCGGCCGGCGCGAAGGGCAAGCAGGTCGGCGACGAGCTGTTCGCCGTCCTGCGGATGATCGACAGCGACTCGTCGTTGCGAGGGGCGCTGGCCGACCACTCGCGCACCCGCGAGGACCGCAGCGCACTGCTCCTCGGCCTGATCGACGGCAAGACCCTGCCGGCCACCGCCGTGCTCGTGGGTCAGGCCGTGACCCGGGAGCGCGGGACCGTCGAGAGCGCTCTCCAGGAGTTCATCGACCTGGCCGCGGCGGCGCTCGACGAGGGGGTCGCCACGGTGACCACCGCCCGGGAGCTGTCGCAGGACGAGCAGCAGCGGCTGGCCACCGCGCTCGGCCAGCAGTACGGCAAGGACGTCCAGCTGCACGTGGTCGTCGACCCGTCCTTGATCGGCGGCCTCCGGGTCGAGATCGGCGACGACGTCATCGACGGCACCGTGCTCAGCCGGCTCGACGAGGCACGTCGCCGGCTCGCCGGCTGAGCTCCACAGACCAGAAGACACCAGGACTCAACCCACTCAAGGGGACAAGGAACATGACCGAACTGTCCATCCGCCCGGAGGAGATCCGGGACGCCCTCCAGAAGTACGTCGACGACTACAAGCCGTCGGCGGCCGCCAAGGAGGAGGTCGGCACCGTCGCGAGCGCCGGTGACGGCATCGCGCGGGTCGCCGGACTGCCGTCCGCGATGGCCAATGAGCTCCTGGAGTTCGAGGACGGCACGCTCGGCATCGCGCTGAACCTCGACACCCGCGAGATCGGCGTGGTCATCCTCGGTGACTTCGCGGGCATCGAGGAGGGGCAGACCGTCCGCCGTACCGGCGAGATCCTCTCCGTCCCCGTCGGCGACAAGTTCATGGGCCGCGTGATCGACCCGCTCGGCACGCCCATCGACGGGCTCGGCGACATCGAGGCCGAGGAGCGTCGCGCCCTGGAGCTCCAGGCGCCGGGCGTGATGGCGCGTCAGTCGGTCTCGGAGCCGATGGCCACCGGCATCAAGGCGATCGACTCGATGACCCCGATCGGGCGCGGCCAGCGCCAGCTGATCATCGGCGACCGCTCGACCGGCAAGACCACGATCGCGATCGACACGATCATCAACCAGAAGCAGAACTGGGAGTCGGGCGACCCGGAGAAGCAGGTCCGCTGCATCTACGTCGCCATCGGGCAGAAGGGCTCGACGATCGCCGCGGTGCGTGGTGCGCTCGAGGAGGCCGGCGCGCTGGACTACACCACCATCGTCGCCTCACCGGCCTCGGACAGCGCGGGCTTCAAGTACCTCGCGCCCTACACCGGCTCGGCCATCGGCCAGCACTGGATGTATGACGGCAAGCACGTCCTGATCATCTTCGACGACCTCACCAAGCAGGCCGAGGCCTACCGCGCGGTGTCGCTGCTGCTGCGCCGCCCGCCGGGCCGCGAGGCCTACCCCGGCGACGTGTTCTACCTGCACAGCCGCCTGCTCGAGCGTTGCGCCAAGCTGTCCGACGACCTGGGTGCGGGTTCGATGACCGGGCTGCCGATCATCGAGACCAAGGCCAACGACGTCTCGGCCTACATCCCGACCAACGTCATCTCCATCACCGACGGTCAGATCTTCTTGCAGTCCGACCTGTTCGCGTCCAACCAGCGGCCGGCCATCGACGTCGGCATCTCGGTGTCGCGGGTGGGTGGCGCCGCGATGACGAAGGCGATGAGGAAGGTCACCGGCTCGCTGAAGGTCGACCTGGCGCAGTTCCGCGCGATGGAGGCGTTCGCGATGTTCGCCTCCGACCTCGACGCCGCCTCCCGCCAGCAGCTCGACCGCGGCCAGCGGCTGATGGCGCTGCTGAAGCAGCCGGCCTACGCTCCCTACCCGATCGACGACATGACCGTGTCGCTGTGGGTGGGCACCAGCGGACGCCTCGACAGGGTTCCGACCGAGGACGTCCTCCGGTTCGAGCGCGAGTTCCTCGACTACCTGCGCCGATCGCACGAGGGCGTTCTGGCGAGCATCCGAGACACCCTGAAGTTCGAGGACGACACGGAGAGCTCGCTGATCGAGGCCTACGACTCGTTCCTCGACCAGTTCGAGACCTCCGAGGGCGGCTCGATCAAGGCCGGCAACGAGGCCAAGGAAGAGGCGCTCGAGGACGACGAGCTCGAGCAGGAGCAGATCGTCAAGCAGAAGCGGAGCTGATCCAGTGACGCACGTGCCGAACGACGGGAACCCGGGAGGTGAGCTGTAGTGGCGTTGTCGCTGCGTGAGTACCGCGCGCGGATCAAGTCGACGGAGTCGATGAAGAAGATCACGCGCGCCATGGAGCTCATCGCTGCCTCCCGCATCATCAAGGCGCAGCAGCGCGCCGCGGCCGCGGCCCCCTATGCCCGTGAGCTGACCCGGGCGGTCTCCGCGGTGGCGACGTACTCCAACGTCGACCACCCGCTGACCAAGGAGGAGGAGAACCCCACGCGCGCCGCTGTGCTCATCGTCACCAGCGACCGCGGTCTCGCCGGCGCCTACTCCTCGAGCGTGCTCAAGGAGGCCGAGCGGCTCGGTGAGCGGCTGCGCGCGGAGGGCAAGGAGATCGACACCTACATCTGCGGCCGCAAGGGCGAGGCCTACTACCGGTTCCGGCAGCGCCCGATCGTCCAGTCGTGGACGGGCTTCAGTGACCAGCCGTCCTACGACGTGGCCGCCGAAGTCGGCCGCACCCTCATCGACTCCTTCGTGAAGGATCCTGGCGAGGAGGGCGACGTCGACGAGGTGCACGTCGTCTACACGAGGTTCCGCTCGATGCTGACCCAGGAGCCGACCGCGATCCGGCTGCTGCCGCTCGAGGTGGTCGAGGCATCCGACGACATCGAAGCCGACGAGACGGCGACGGGTGGCAGGTCCGAGCCAGCGGCCGAGGTGCTGCCGCTCTACGAGTTCGAGCCGTCCGCGGAAGCCGTGCTCGACGGGCTCCTTCCGCAGTACGTCCAGAGCCGGATCTTCTACGCGCTGCTGCAGGCGGCCGCCTCCGAGCTCGCGGCCCGGCAGAAGGCAATGAAGTCGGCGACCGACAACGCCGACGAGCTCATCAAGAAGTACACCCGGGTGGCCAACCAGGCCCGTCAGGCCGGCATCACCCAGGAGATCAGCGAGATCGTCGGTGGCGTCAACGCGCTGGCCGACGCCCAGGCAGAGTCCCAGTAGCGGACCCAGTTCGTGACACAGAGGAGAAGACCATGACCGCAACGGTCGAGGAGACCAAGGAGACCGGCTCCGGCGGTGCCACCGGTCGGGTGGCGCGGGTGATCGGCCCCGTCGTCGATGTGGAGTACCCCATCGACTCGATGCCGGACATCTACAACAAGCTCGAGACCGACCTCGAGCTGAGCGGCGAGTCCCGAGTGCTCTCTCTCGAGGTGGCGCAGCACATCGGCGACGGCATGGTCCGCGCCATCTCGCTGCAGCCGACCGACGGACTCGTCCGCGGGGCGCAGGTGCGCGACACCGGCGAGACGATCACCGTCCCCGTCGGTGACGTGACCAAGGGCCACGTCTTCAACATGCTCGGCGAGTGCCTCAACCTCGAGGAGGGCGAGACGCTCGACGTGAAGGAGCGGTGGGGCATCCACCGCAAGGCGCCGGCCTTCGACCAGCTCGAGGCCAAGACCGAGATGTTCGAGACCGGCATCAAGGTCATCGACCTGCTCGCGCCCTACGTCCTCGGCGGCAAGATCGGCCTGTTCGGCGGCGCGGGCGTGGGCAAGACCGTCCTGATCCAGGAGATGATCGCGCGCGTCGCCAAGGACCACGGCGGTGTGTCGGTGTTCGCCGGAGTGGGCGAGCGCACCCGTGAGGGCAACGACCTCATCACCGAGATGACCGAGGCCGGCGTCATCGGCCAGACCGCGCTGGTCTTCGGCCAGATGGACGAGCCGCCGGGCACCCGTCTGCGGGTCGCGCTGTCGGCGCTGACGATGGCGGAGTACTTCCGCGACGTCCAGAACCAGGACGTGCTGCTGTTCATCGACAACATCTTCCGGTTCACCCAGGCCGGTTCCGAGGTCTCGACCCTGCTGGGCCGGATGCCCTCGGCGGTCGGCTACCAGCCCAACCTGGCCGACGAGATGGGCACGCTGCAGGAGCGGATCACCTCGACCCGTGGTCACTCGATCACCTCGATGCAGGCGATCTACGTGCCCGCCGACGACTACACCGACCCGGCACCGGCAGCGACGTTCGCCCACCTCGACGCCACCACCGAGCTGTCGCGCGAGATCGCCTCGCTCGGCATCTACCCGGCGGTGGACCCGCTGACGTCGACCTCGCGGATCCTCGACGCCCAGTACATCGGGCAGGCGCACTACGACTGCGCGATCCGGATCAAGCAGATCCTCCAGCGCAACAAGGAGCTCCAGGACATCATCGCGATCCTCGGTGTCGACGAGCTCTCCGAGGAGGACAAGATCATCGTCTCGCGGGCGCGCCGTCTCCAGCGGTTCCTCTCGCAGAACACCTACGTGGCCAAGCAGTTCACGGGTCTCGAGGGCTCGACGGTGCCGATCGGCGACACCATCGAGGCCTTCAACAAGATCGCGGACGGCGACTACGACCACGTGGCCGAGCAGGCGTTCTTCATGTGCGGCGGTCTCGACGACGTCGAGCGCAAGTGGGACGAAATCCAGAAGAGCCTGTGATCGAACATGGCTGACGCACTGACGGTCGAGCTCGTCGCGGCCGACCGCACGGTCTGGTCGGGCGAGGCGACCTTCGTCATCGCCCGGACCGTGGAGGGCGACATCGGCGTGCTGCGCGGTCACGCACCCGTGCTCTCCCTCCTGACCGAGGCGATCGTCGAGATCACCGCCGAGGACGGCCACACCGTCTTCGCGGTGGCCGACGGTGGCTTCCTCTCCGTGGCCAACGACCGGGTCTCGATCCTGTCCGAGCACGCCGAGCTGGCCACCGAGGTCGACGTCGAGGAGGCCCGGGCCCAGCTCGAGGACGCCAAGGCTGTGCACCTGACCGGCGGCTCCGAGGCCGAGCGCCGCATCCGGATGTCCGAGGCGCGCATCCGGGTCGTCGAGAGGGACACGAGCTCCGCGTCGTCGTAGCAACGACGGGCGGGGCGGAAAGGTGGGGGAGTGCCGCTCTGGTTGGAGCTGCTCGATGCAGCCGGCCTCGGGGTGCTCCTCGTCCTGCTCTACGGATTTCTGCTCGTCGTACGCCGCAGGGTCCTGTCGCGGCACGGCGGGACCTTCGAGCTCAGCCACCGTCTGCGGCCCGGCGAGGAGCCGGGCCGCGGCTGGCTGCTGGGCCTGGGCCGCTACTCCGGCGACGAGCTGGAGTGGTTCCGCATCTTCACGCTCGCCCCGCGGCCGAAGCGGTCCTGGAACCGCGCCCGGCTGTCCTACGACGGTGCTCGTGAGCCGGTGGGGCTGGAGCGCACCGTGCTCTACCCCGACCACCTGGTCGTGGAGTGCGCGAGCCCGCAGGGCCCGGTCGAGCTGGCGATGAGCCGGGAGTCGCTCACCGGGTTCCAGTCCTGGCTCGAGTCGCGGGCGCCCGGGACGGACTGGTCCCGCTGAGCTCGTCGTCTCCTGCGCCGGCCACCCCGGTGCTCGCGGCCCGCAACGCCGTCGTCGCGGCCTTCTCGCTGAACGGTTTCCTCTACGCGTCCCTGGTCTCCCGGATCCCCGACCTGCGTGAGGACCTCTCCCTCTCCAACGGTGCGCTCGGGCTGCTGCTGCTCGCGATCGCCGTCGGCTCGATCCTGGCGCTGCCGACGGCCGGTGCGCTGATCCACCGCTGGAGCGCGGCCCGCGTGGTCCTCGGCGGAGCGACGACCGCGGCGGGCGGGCTCCTTGTCGCGGGGCTCGGCGCCGGTGCGTTCGGGGTCGTGCCGGTCTGCGCGGTGGGCCTGTTCGCGTTCGGCGCCGGCAGCAGCGTGTGGGATGTCGCGATGAACGTGGAGGGCGCGGAGGTCGAGCGCCGCCTGGAGCGCGCGATCATGCCGCGGTTCCACGCGACGTTCTCACTGGGCACCATCACTGGTGCGGCGGTCGGCGTGCCGATGGCCGCGCTGTCCGTGCCCCTGCCCGTGCACCTCGGCGTGGTGGGTGCGCTCGGGGTGCTGGTGGTGTCCCGCTACACCCGGGCCTTCCTGCCCGCCGAGGAGGAGAAGGCCGAGCAGTCGGGACCGGTCCGCAGCGCCTGGCTCGAGCCGCGGACCATCGCGCTCGGCGTCATGGTCCTGGCCTTCACGGTTGCGGAGGGCTCCGCGAACGACTGGCTCTCTCTCGCCCTGATCGACGGCTACGGCGTGGCGCACTGGGTGGGCGTGACCGGCTACGCCACCTTCGTGGTCGCGATGACGGCCGGCCGGGTCGCCGGTCCGGTCCTGCTCGACCGGTTCGGCCGCCCGCCGGTGCTGTGGGCCTCCGCTGTGGCAGCGGCCGTCGGGATCCTGCTGCTCGTCTACGGGGAGCACCCGGTGGTGGTCACGCTCGGCATCCTGATCTGGGGATGCGGAGCCGCCCTCGGCTTCCCAGTCGGCATCAGCGCCGCGGCCGACGACCCCGCCCGCGCTCCCGCCCGGGTCTCGGTCGTCGCGACCATCGGCTACGGCGCCTTCCTCAGCGGCCCTCCACTCCTCGGCTGGCTCGGCGACCGGTTCGGAACCCTCGAGGCACTGCTCGCGGTCGCCTGCCTGATGGTCCCGGCTGCCATCACTGTGTTCGCAGCACGCCCGCCTCGTCGACCCGCGCCCGCGGGGTGAGCTCGGCGACCCGGCGTCGGAGCTCGGTCCGCTGATGGCGCACGAGATGCAGCCCTCTCGCCACCCCGAGCACCTTGCCTGCCAGCGCACCGACCGCGACGCCGGCCGTTCCCGAGACAAGGAGCTCGCCCAGGGAGTCGTGCCGGACCGCGGCGGCTGCGACTCCCGCCAGCCCTGCGCCCACGAGCCCTTCGGCGCAGCCACAGGGATCCCTGACCTCTGCCCGCCAGTGGTCGGCCTCGCGCCGGGACAGGATCCCGGCCGCCACGGCCCGGTCGACGACAGCCAGGGCCTGGTCCTCAGAACGCGACATGGGTCGAGCTCCTCACGATCATCCGCTGGAACGGGCTGAGGTTGTCGCCTCGACCCCTCTCGCCGGGGTCGAGCAGGTTGGTCTTGTCGTCGTTGTGCAGGAGACCGCAGGCGTGGCCCATCTCGTGAGCCAGGGTGTTGGGAAGGTGGCCGTCCAGCGGGTCCGGCTTCATGAACTCCTTCTCGATCACTATCCAGTCCGCGAGCGGTCCCAGCGAGCAGCCGACGGAGCTGCCGCTGACGTTGCGGATGACGAAGGCACAGATGGGCGCGGGCCGGCGGGTGAGCAGGCCGGTCGCTGAGTCGCCGAGCCGGCTGGCGGCGGTCGCCTGGAAGTAGCTGCCCGCCGCGGTGAGGTCCTCACCGAACATGCCGCCGTCGCGGTCGATGTCGAAGGCGGCGGCCGGGGCGATCGACTCGAGCATGTGCACCGTCGTCGCCACCTCCACGCGGGCGCGGGCCCAGTAGATCCGCTCGGTCTCCTTCAGCACCTGGCCGATCTCGGACTCGAGCACCAGGTGGCCCTCGCGGTCGCGCAGGACGAAGACGTGCAGGTCGAGGTGCTTCTTCGGGAGCCACCCGACCAGGCCGGCCAACCCCTCGGGGAGCCCGCCGATCTCGTCGACCAGGAAGCTGGCCCCTCCCACGACCCATCGCGCGATCGGCCCGATGACCGGCAGCGAGCCGATCAGCCCGATCACCTCCGACGCGATCGCGACCGCAAGGTCGATCGGGGTGCACACCACCCTGGCGATCGTGTGCACGACGTCCTCGAACCACTCGGTCACCTTCTCGACCACGTCGGTGACGAGGTCGCAGAGGTCGTCCAGCGGCCAGGGGAGCCACTCGCACACCTCGTGCACGACGTTGAAGAACTCGTGCACCTCGTGGCGTACCCGCTCGGTCCACTTCTCGATGACTGTCTTGCAGGTCTGCATGGTGTTGAGGAGCCGGGCGCGCCATGCGTGATACCTCGGGGTGCATCGGGAGTGACATCGGCCACGATCAGAGGTGTGCGGGGCGCGTCGGTTTGGGTGTCGCCGACCGATCGGCGCACTCTGGCAGACGTGCTTCCCCTCGTGGCCATCGGTGCCCTCGTCCTTGCCGCCCTCGTCTGGGTCGGCCTCCGCCTCCTGTGGGCGGGCCGCCAGCTCGACGAGCTGACCCCGACCGGCTCCACCCGGATCCCGGTCGCGCGGGCCGGGACGGTGGCCGCCAAGGTCGACCGCCGGCTCCAGCGGACCCGCTCCGCTCTGGAGACGCTGGTGATGCCCGAGGTCGAGCAGGAGGAGCTGCACCCCTCCGCCGGTGCCTTCCGCGACCGCGCCCAGACCTACGTCGTCCTCGGCGCCGGGCTCCTCCTCCTGGCCGCGACCCTGGTGGGCGGATTCCTCTTGATGATGTGACGGCTCCCGGACCGGGTCGAGACATACCGTCTAGCGCTCGCCGCCCGGCACCCAGAGGACGTCGCCCTGAGCGCGGTTCGAGTACCTCGCCAGGATGAAGAGCAGGTCGCTGAGCCTGTTCAGGTAGGTGATCGCGAGCGGGTTCATCGAGTCGGCGTACTCGTCGTGGGCGGCCCAGGCAGAGCGCTCGGCGCGGCGGACGACGGTGCGGCAGACGTGGAGGTGGGCGGAGCCGGGGGTGCCGCCGGACAGGATGAACGAGCGGAGCGCCTCGAGGGGTTCGTTGTAGTGGTCGCACCAGCCCTCGAGCCGGTCGACGTAGGACTGCTCGACGCGAAGTGGTGGGTACTCCGGGTCGGGGACGACGGGAGTGCACAGGTCGGCGCCGACGTCGAAGAGCTCGTTCTGGATGCGGCCGATGATCACGGCGACATCGGGCTCGAGGGAGCCCTGCGAGACGGCCAGGCCGAGGTGGGCGTTGGCCTCGTCGACATCGGCGTAGGCGTGCAGCCGGGGGTCGTTCTTCGAGGCGACCGAGTTGTCACCCAGCCGCGTCTGGCCGGCGTCGCCGGTCCGGGTGTAGATGCGCGTCAGGTTGACCATGGGCCGCACACTAGTTGTCCCGAGGCCGAGCGTCGCTCCGACGCCTTGCGAGGCACGCTCGTCGAGCGCGCCAGGCAGATGAACTCGCTCCGTGCATGACACTGGCCGGGTGCCCCGTCGAACTCTCGCGCTCGCGCTGCCGGGCCTGGTGCTCGCCGTGGCCGGCCTCTTCCATCCGCACCACCTGACCTACGACACGTCGTGGCGCTGGTTCGCCCTGCACCTGCCGGGGCTGCTGGTGTTCCCGCTGGTCGGGCTCGCGCTCGCCGAGCTGGTGCACGGCCGCCGCGACCCGATCGCCTGGCTGGTGCGGCTGACGGCGTACGTCTACGCGACGTTCTACACCGCGCTCGACGTGGTCAGCGGGATCGCCGCCGGCTACGTCACCCACGAGCTCGGGCCCGGCGTGGCGCGGCCACAGGAGGTCAGCCTGCTGTTTCGCATCGGTACGCCGCTGGGCCACGTCGGCTCGGCCGCCCTGATCACCTGTGCGGTGCTGCTGACCCTCGACCTGCTGTACCGCAACCGCGCGTGGTCGGTCGTCCTGCTGGTGCCGGGAGCGGTGCTCGTGCACCTCGACCACATCTTCTCGCCGAAGGGTGTCGTGGGGATGCTCATGCTCGGGCTGGGGACCGCCGGGGCGGCGATCTCGGCGCGGCGCGCAACCTCTTGCTCTCCTGGAGCGTCATAGTGGTGTGAGTCACGACACCATGGAGCGGCCCGTGGACATCATGAGCGACGGACCCGTCCTCGTCCTCAGCGGCGACCTCGACGTGCGCAGCACCATGCAGGTGCGCACCGCCGTGCGCGACCTCCTCGGCACCTACGACGAGGTCGCGATCGATCTGAGTGGAGTCGAGAGCGCTGACGTGACTGCGCTGCGCGTGCTCGCAGCGGCGACGCTCCAGGCGATCCGCGACGGTCACCACCTGACGCTGCGCCAGCCGTCTCCCGCCGTCCGCCGGATGCTCCACATGTCGCACCTCGCCCGCGTCGTCGAGGTCGCGACGCCCTCCGCGGATGTCGGATAACCCACACGTGCAGCCGGTGACCGACCGGTAACACCCGCCCTACCCTCGGAGGATGACCGAGAAGGTGCCCGTGAAGGACCGGCCGTGGGTGATGCGGACCTACGCCGGCCACTCGACGGCCGAGGCGTCCAACGCGCTCTACCGCGGCAACCTGGCCAAGGGCCAGACCGGACTGTCGGTGGCCTTCGACCTGCCCACGCAGACCGGCTACGACCCCGACTCGCCGCTGGCCCGCGGGGAGGTCGGCAAGGTCGGCGTACCGGTGCCCCACCTGGGTGAGATGCGCAAGCTGTTCCAGGACATCCCGCTCACCGACATGAACACCTCGATGACCATCAACGCGCCGGCCATGTGGCTGCTGGCGCTCTACCAGGTGGTGGCGGAGGAGCAGAACCCGGAGCTGAGCCCCGAGGACGTCGCGGGGCACCTGGCCGGCACCACCCAGAACGACATCATCAAGGAGTACCTCTCCCGCGGGACCTACGTCTTCCCGCCCGAGCACTCGCTGCGGCTGATCGGCGACATGATCGCCTACACGGTCCACCAGATCCCGAAGTGGAACCCGATCAACATCTGCAGCTACCACCTCCAGGAGGCCGGCGCGACGCCGACCCAGGAGCTGGCCTACGCGCTGTGCACCGCGATCGCCGTCCTCGACCAGGTCAAGAGCTCCGGACAGGTCGACGAGGCCGACTTCGAGAAGGTCGTCGGACGCATCTCGTTCTTCGTCAACGCCGGCGTCCGGTTCGTCGAGGAGATGTGCAAGATGCGCGCCTTCGTCGAGCTGTGGGACGAGATCACTCGCGAGCGCTACGGCGTCGAGGACCCCAAGATGCGCCGGTTCCGCTACGGCGTCCAGGTCAACTCGCTCGGCCTCACCGAGGCCCAGCCCGAGAACAACGTCCAGCGCATCGTGCTCGAGATGCTCGGCGTCACCCTGTCGAAGGACGCCCGCGCGCGCGCCGTGCAGCTGCCGGCGTGGAACGAGGCGCTGGGCCTGCCTCGCCCGTGGGACCAGCAGTGGTCGCTGCGGCTGCAGCAGGTGCTTGCCTACGAGTCGGACCTGCTGGAGTACGACGACATCTTCGACGGCTCGCACGTGGTCCAGGCCAAGGTCGACGAGCTCGCCGACAGCGCCCGCAAGGAGATCGACCGGGTCCAGGCGATGGGTGGGGCGATCGCCGCCGTCGAGTCCGGCTACATGAAGGAGGCGCTGGTCAGCTCGCACGCCGCCCGCCGCGCCCGCATCGAGTCCGGTGAGGAGAAGATCGTCGGGGTCAACGTCTTTGAGACCACCGAGCCGTCACCGCTGACGGCCGACCTCGAGGCGGCGATCATGGCCGCCGACCCCGCGGCCGAGAAGACCGCCCTCGCCAGCGTCGAGGCGTGGAAGTCCGAGCGCGACCAGGCCGAGGTCGACGCCGCGCTCGCCACGCTTGCCGAGGACGCCAAGACCGAGACCAACCTGATGACGGCCACGCTGGCCGCCGCCCGGGCCGGCGCGACCACCGGGGAGTGGGCCGGGACCCTGCGCGAGGTCTTCGGCGAGTTCCGGGCGCCCACGGGCGTCTCCGGGGCGGTCGGCGTCGCAGAGGCGGGCACCGAGCTGGCCGCCGTACGCCGGCGCGTGCAGGCGACCGGGGAGGAGCTGAGCGGTGGGCGGGGCGGCCGCCTGAGACTGCTGGTCGGCAAGCCTGGCCTGGACGGCCACTCCAACGGCGCCGAGCAGGTCGCCGTGCGCGCCCGCGACGCCGGCTTCGAGGTCATCTACCAGGGGATCCGGCTCACACCGGAGCAGATCGTCGCCGCCGCGGTGGCCGAGGACGTGCACTGCGTCGGCCTGTCGATCCTGTCCGGCTCGCACATGGAGCTGGTCCCGGCCGTGCTCGACGGGCTCAGGGAGGCCGGGGTGGAGGTGCCGGTCATCGTCGGCGGGATCATCCCGGGGGCCGACGCCAAGAGGCTGGCGCAGCTGGGTGTCGCCGCGGTCTACACCCCGAAGGACTTCGGTCTCACCGAGATCATGGACGGCATCGTCGACGTCATCCGGCGGGCTCACGGGCTCGACGGCGACTAGCACCCAGCACCACGAGGCCCACGGCCACCACCAGGACGGCACCGGCCGCCGCAGCGAAGGTCAGCACCTCCAGCGGTCGGGCCCGGCTCACATCCGGGCTTAGTCGAGCCTTACCTAACTCACTGATAGCATGCCGGCGTGGGTTCAGGGTCCAAGGACAAGGTGCGCAAGCTCCCCAAGGTCGAGTGCTGCGTGTCGAGGAAGAAGTGCGACCGGTGTCCGTTGCGCATGCTCAAGGAAGGCTCCCTGCCCACCGGGTATACGGTCAAGAAGCGCCAGCTTGTCCGCGTCGACGGCAAGAAGGTGACCAAGAAGCGGCTCAAGAAGGTCGCCTGACTCCGCTCGGTTCGAGCAGGGCAGAGTTCGAGTAGGGGGAGGCCCGGTGCCTGCAGCACGCTTCGTCGAGGCGCTCAACGCCCAGATCGGTAACGAGCTGGCCGCGCACAACCAGTACCTCGCCTGTGCGGTGCACTACGACGCGGAGACCATGCCCCGGATGGCGGCGTTCTTCTACGGTCAGGCGCTCGAGGAGCGCGACCACGCCATGATGATGGTCCAGTACCTCCTCGACACCGACGCCGACGTGACCATCCCCGGTGTCGACGCGCCGCAGGCCTCGTTCGCCGACGTGGTCGCTCCGGTCGCGCTGGCGCTCGACCAGGAGAAGCGGGTCACCGAGCAGATCAACGGGCTGCTCCGGATCGCTCGCGACGAGTCCGACTTCGCCTCCGAGCAGTTCCTCCAGTGGTTCATCAAGGAGCAGGTCGAGGAGGTCGCCACGATGACCGACCTGCTCGCGGTGGTCACCCGCAACCAGGACGATCTCGAGGACATCGAGGAGTACGTCGCCCGCGAGTCCGTCGGCAGCGAGACCGACCCGACCGCACCTCGCCTCGCAGGCGCCTGAGCTCAGCCAGCGCGAGGCCGCACTGGGCTGGTCGAGGGTGTACCCGCCAGACAGGGCGAGATACCCAGCGGCGCACGTGGCCGTGGTGGTCTTGGTCTCGCCGGCCCCCGTGCCGGCGGGTCCCTGGGGACCGACCGGCCCGGGTCCGACGACACTCGTGGTCCAGACTTGGCTTCCATGGGCAGGGTGATCGTCGTCGGCGCGGGCGTCATCGGCCTGTCCTGCGCCTTGCGGCTGCTCGAGGCGGGTCACCGGGTCGACCTGCTGGCCCGGGAGCTGCCGCGGGAGACGACCTCCGCGACGGCCGCCGCCATCTGGTATCCCTACCGCGCCTCGCCCCCGGAGCGGGTGCTGGCCTGGTCGCGCACGTCGTACGACGCGTTCGTGGAGCTGGCGGCCGATCCTGACAGCGGGGTGGTCCTCCGCGAGGGCACCGAGGTCGTGCTGGCCCGAGACGAGGAGCCGTGGTGGTCCGACGCCGTCCCCGACCTGCACGAGACCCTCGACGTGCCTGCGGGACACGGTGGCGGCTGGGCGTTCACCGCTCCCGTCGTCGAGATGCCGGTCTACCTCGACTGGCTGGCCGCGCGTGTCCTGGCTGCAGGCGGCTCGATCACCCGGCTCAACCTGCACGGGCTGCCGCGCCCCGGCGACGGCGGCCCGGACGCGGTCGTCGACTGCTCCGGTCTGGGTGCGAAGTTCCTCGCCGACGACCCGTCGCTCTACCCGGTGCAAGGGCAGGTGGTGCTGGTCGAGCAGGTCGGGTTGGACCGGTGGTGGCTCGACAGCGCCTCCGCCGAGGGACCGACGTACGTCGTCCCGCGCTCGCGCGACATCGTCGTCGGCGGCACCGACGTGGAGGGCGAGTGGAGCCGGACCCCGTCGCCGGACGTCGCGGCCGCGATCCTTCGACGCGCAATGCGGCTGGCGCCCGAGCTGGCGGGGGCCGAGGTGCTCGGACACCGGGTCGGCCTGCGGCCGGCGCGCCCGGAGGTCCGGGTGGAGCGGGTCGGTGACGTGGTGCACTGCTACGGCCACGGCGGAGCCGGGGTGACGCTCAGCTGGGGCTGCGCGGACGAGGTCGCCGGGCTGCTCGGCTGAGGCCGGACGATTCGGGATGGGCGCCGGCGCGCCGGTAACCTCGGCCGGGTGTCTCGGTCGAGGAAGGTCACCGTCGGGCTGACCGCGATCGCCGCCGTCGCGCTCGCGGCGCTCGGCCTGCGCGGGGTGAGCTCGGCCGACGACTCGGCCGACGACTCGACCTCCAGCTCGACCTCCAGCTCGACCTCCAGCCACGACGCAGCCCGCCTCTGACGGCACGGCGCCGGAGAAGCGGCCCAACGTCGTCCTGATCCTCACCGACGACCTCGACCTCTCGCTCATGCCCTACCTGCCGAACACCACCAGCCTCATCCGCGACCAGGGCGCGAGCTTCACCGACTTCTACGTCGAGCAGTCCAGCTGCTGCCCCTCGCGCGCGTCGATCCTCTCGGGGCTCTACGCGCACAACCACGGCGTGATCGGCAACGTGGCCCCTGAGGGCGGCTACGAGCGGTGGAAGGAGACCGAGCAGGGAGACGACCTGCCGATCTGGCTCCAGCAGTCCGGCTATCGCAGCGCGATGCTCGGGAAGTACTTCAACGAGTACCCCTACCACCCGGGCCACCACCTGTCCGACGCCAAGAAGGCGGAGCTCAGGTCGTTCGTGCCGCCCGGCTGGCAGTCCTGGGCCTCTCCGGTGCAGGGGAACGCCTACGCGCAGACCCACTACCGCCTGAACGTCGATGGCGAGGTCGACACCGACTTCCACGAGGACTACCTGGACTCCTGGCTCGGCCAGGAGGTGCTCGACCTGGTGGGCGGTGACGACGGCTTCGACTTCGGTCAGGGCGGTCAGTTCGTCTACTACGCGTCCTACAGCCCGCACACTCCGTACGCCTACCCGAAGGAGCTCGAGGGCACCTTCGCCGACGTGCAGTACCCCCGCACGCCGGACTTCGACGAGGCCGACATCTCCGACAAGTTCGGTCTGACCCGCAAGCGCAAGCGGCTCACGGCCTCGGACATCGCCACCATCGACGAGACCTACCGCAAGCGGATCCGCTCGCTGCAGGTGCTCGACCAGTCCGTCGCCCGGCTGGTGCAGGCGCTCGAGGACGAGGGCGCGCTCGACAACACCTACCTGATCTTCACGAGCGACAACGGCTACCACATGGGCAACCACCGTCGCGAGATCGGCAAGTACACCCAGTTCCAGAACGACGTGCAGGTGCCGTTCTACATCCGCGGTCCCGGGATCACGCCCGGCTCGACCTACGACGACGTGGCCGGCAACATCGACATCGCCCCGACGATCGCGGAGATCGCCGGGGCAGGCACGCCGGACGTCGACGGCGTCTCGTTGCTGCCGCGACTGCACGGCGGCCCGCCGCTCTCGCGAAAGTACTACCTGCTCGGCCGGGCGCTCACCCCCACCAACACCACGACGGCCAACGGCCTCGAGGAAGCGCCGGAGACCTACGTCGAGAACAGCCGCTCGAGCGCTCTCAACGACTTCACCGGCGTGACCAACGGGCGCTACAAGCTGATCCGCTACACCCACCTGCCGCACGAAGAGCTCTACGACCTCAACAAGGACCCCTACGAGCTCGACAACCTGCTCGCCGGCGGCGCCGCGTCGTATGCCGCGATGTCGCCGCGGGGTCGCGAGGCCGTCGACACGTTGCGGGCGGCGCTCGACCGGCTGACCGTCTGCGCCGGCGAGTCCTGCCGCTGAGCGCTGGCGTCAGCCCAGGGGAGTGACGGTCGCGACCGCGCTCGGCTTCAGCGGTCCGTAGATGTGTGGGAACGTCTCGTCGACACCGGGCGCCGGCGCCTCCTCGACCAGGGGTACGTCGAGCAGGTCGGTGTCGATCTCGAGGAGCACCAGTGGCTCGGTCACGTCGGAGTAGAACCGCTCGCGCACGCCCTCCCACTGGTCGGCGCGGCTGGCGTGGATGAAGCCCTCGTCGGCCAGGCTCACACCGTGCGTCGAGGTCGTGTAGGCACCCGACTCCAACGCCGCGTCCCAGTCGGCCCGGGTGGCGAGGTGGAAGATCCGCACCCGCTCATCGTGGCAGGCGGCCGACCTGTTCGGCGTACCAGACCACGCCGGCGAGGTGGTCGCAGATCTCCCGCAGCGTCCAGTTCGGAGTGCGCGGCCGGTCCCACTCGGCCGGACCGGCCGCAGCGATGCGGAGCGCGAAGGTCCGACCCAGCCGGCGCAGTCGCTGCTGCGCCTCGACCAGGTCCTGCTCGGTGAAGTGCGCCCAGTCGCTCTCGAACGTCGCCAGGCTCGCGTGCCAGCCGTCCGGGACCGTCTCGACGCCCGCCAGCAGCGCCTCGACCTCGGCCAGGTGGTCGATGAGGTGGTCGGCGATCCGGCGTACGGACTTGTGCGGCGTGTAGACCCGCTCGCCGTCGTCGCTCACGCACGGCCGCCCGTCCCACGCCAGCCACGTCTGGACGATCTCGAGGCACTCCTCGACCGCCTGCTCCACCTGTGCGCCCGGGTTGTCGTCCATACCCACGACGCTAGATGCGGGACGGTTCCACGCACGTGGAACCGTTCTCACTTCGCGAGTCGGCGTTACTGCTGAGCGGTAACGCCGACTCGGCATGTTACTCGCGAACGGGAACGCCGACTCGGCATGTTACTCGCGAACGGGAACGCCGACTCGGCGTGTTACTCGCGAACGGGAACGCCGACTCGGCGGACCGCCGGTCAGAAGAGCCGGTGACTCGGGTCGTCCATGCCGCGCAGACCGTCGTAGTCGACCACGGCGCAGGTGATGCCGCGGTCCTCGGCCAGGACCCGCGCCTGCGGCTTGATCAGCTGGGCCGCGAAGATGCCGCGGACCGGACCCTTGGTGGTGAGCAGTGGCTCGCGGTTGAGGAGCTCGAGGTAGCGGGTGAGCTGCTCGACCCCGTCGATCTCGCCGCGACGCTTGATCTCGACGGCGACCGAGGCGCCGGCGGCGTCGCGGCACATCAGGTCGACCGGGCCGATGGCGGTGGGGTACTCGCGGCGCACGAGCGTCAGCCCGTCGGCCAGGGTCGTGGGGTGCTCGGCCAGGAGCTCCTGGAGGTGCTTCTCGACGCCGTCCTTCTGCAACCCGGGGTCGACGCCCAGCTCGTGGGAGGAGTCGTGCTGGACCTCCTCGAGCAGGATCCGGAGGGTGTCGCCGTCCTTGCCGGTGACGGTCCACTCGACCGCGCCGTCCTCGGAGGTGCCCTCCTTCACCGAGCAGGGCGGGCTCATCCAGTTGAGCGGCTTGTAGGAGCCGCCGTCGGAGTGCACGAGCACGGATCCGTCGGCCTTGATCATCAGGACGCGCATCGCCATCGGCAGGTGGGCGGTCAGCCGGCCCGCGTAGTCGACCTGGCAGCGCGCGACGACCAACCTCACGAGGGGCGAATCTACAGCGAGCCCTGGGGCCGGCCAGCCGCCGGTACGTCGACCCGGTGCGTCACCACGATCCCGTCGGAGGCTCCACCGGGACCGTAGTTGTTCGCGACGACGTGGAGCGTGCGGCCGTCCTCGCCGCCGAGCACGCAGGCGAACGCGCCGCGGTCGACCGGCACCGTCTCGAGGGCTTCGCCGCCCTCGGCCACGCGGACGCAGTGCTGCTGGGGGACCGAGGCATACCAGATCGCCCCGGACTCGTCGACGCAGATGCCGTCCGGCGCCTCGCCCTCGCCGAGCGCTGCCCAGACCCGGCGGTCGCTGAGCGTGCCGTCCGGCGCCAGGGTCCAGGCGGTCAGCCGGTCGGCGTGCGACTCGGCGACGACCAGCGTGGTGTCGTCGACGATCGCCATCCCGTTGGGGAACCACACGTCGTCGGCCACCTGCTCCCACGAGCCGTCCGGTCGGACGACCGCGACGATCCCGGGCTTGCGCTCCTCCCACGGCATCGAGCCGGGCATGTCGACCCAGCAGTTGCCGGCGGCGTCGACCACGATCTCGTTGAACGGCTGGCCCTCCGCGCCGTACGGCGCCAGGTCGGTGCCGGCGACCAGCCCCGCCGGCGTGGTGGCGACCAGCCGCCCGTCGGGGAGCCAGTCGATCGAGAACGGCAGGCCGTCGACCCTCGCGACCACCTCGCGGGCCCCGTCGGCGTCGAACGCGAGCACCTCTCCGGCCATCCAGTCGCACATCCAGAAGCGGCCGGCGTGCCACCGGGGCGACTCGCCCATCTTGATGTCGCGAGCGAAGATCTCCGTCATGGAACGTCAGACTCCCAGCCACAGGAGGACTCATCGGGTCCGGCCCGCCCGGGCGGCGGACCTGGCCCACGTCGCGCCGATCGAGGACGCGGGCGCGCCGCAGTTCCACGACCACTTCGGCGAGGCGACCGAGCCGATCCTGCTCAGCCCGGCCCCGGACGGCCGGCAGCGGATGGCCGAGCCCGGATTCCTGCTCGTGGCCGCCCCCGACGAGCAGGGCCCGCCGGTGGGCTTCGTCCACGTGCTCGACATCGACGGCCACGCCCACCTCGAGCAGCTGTCGGTGCTGCCAGATCACCAGCGGCAGGGCATCGGGGCCGCCCTGGTCCGCGCGGCGATGGACGAGGCGCGCGCCCAGGGGTTCGACCGGCTCAGCCTCTGCACCTACCGCGACGTGCCGTGGAACGGCCCGTTCTACCGGGGTGTCGGCTTCACGGAGGTGACCGACCTCGCGCCGTACGAGCAGCGACTCCGTGAGAAGGAGCGGGACCTGCGGCTGGACGTCAACGGCGTGCGCGTCGTGATGAGCGTCGCACTCAGGTGAACACTCCCTCACCCACCAACTAGGCTCCGCCGCATGACAGACCAGGCGTCCCCGGACGTGTCAGGGCCCCGCATCTTCCGGACCATCGGCGTCGTCGGCCTCGGCACCATGGGTGCCGGGATCGCGGAGGTGTTCGCGCGCAACGGGTTCGCCGTCATCGGCGTCGAGCAGAACGACGAGGCGGTGGCGCGTGGCCGCCAGCACCTGGAGCACTCCACGGCCCGCGCGGTGAAGCGCGAGAAGCTCACCGAGTCCGAGGCGGGCGAGCTGCTGGGCCGGATCACCCTCACCACCACGATGAAGGACCTCCACGAGGCGGACTTCGTCGTCGAGGCGGTCGTGGAGTCGCTGGAGACCAAGAAGGACATCTTCCGCGAGCTGGAGGGCATCGTCGCCCCAGACTCGATCCTGGCCACCAACACCTCGAGCCTGAGCGTCACCGAGATCTCGACCGCCAACGCCCACCCGGGGCGGGTCATCGGCGTGCACTTCTTCAACCCCGCGCCCGTCCAGAACCTCGTCGAGATCATCAAGACCGTCGTCACCGAGCCACAGGTGCTCGAGGACGTCACCTCCCTGGTCGAGGCGCTCGGCAAGAACCCCGTCGTCTGCGGCGACAAGGCCGGCTTCATCGCCAACACCCTGCTCTTCGGCTACCTCAACCACGCGGTCGCGATGTTCGAGGGCAAGTTCGCGTCGCGCGAGGACATCGACGCGGCGATGCGGTTCGGCTGCGGCTACCCGATGGGCCCGCTCCAGCTGCTCGACCTGATCGGCCTCGACACGGCCTACGAGATCCTCGAGACGATGTACCGCCAGGGCCGCGACCGGCTGCACGCCCCGGCACCGATCCTCAAGCAGCTGGTGACCGCCGGGATGCTCGGTCGCAAGACCGGCCGCGGCTTCTACACCTACGACGGGCCGGACAGCCCGGTCACGGTCGCCGACGACCTCACCCCGAACGCCGACGACCAGCCGTTGCTGCAGCACCACATCTCGAAGGTGGGCGTGGTCGGCACCGGCACCATGGCCACCGGCATCGTCGAGGTCTTCGCCAAGGCCGGGTACGACGTGCTGTTCGTCGGCCGCGGCCAGGACAAGGTCGACGGGGTGCTCGCCGCCATCACCAAGAACTTCGACAAGCAGATCCAGCGCGGCCGGGCCACCGAGGACGACAAGGCGGCCGTCCTGGCCAAGGTGGCCGGCACCGCGTCGCTCGACGACCTCAAGGACGTCGACATCGTGGTGGAGGCGATCGCGGAGGACCTCGCGATCAAGACCCTCCTGTTCAACAACCTCGACGACATCTGCAAGCCCGGCACCATCCTGGCCACCACGACCTCCTCGCTGCCGGTCATCGAGCTGGCCCGGGCCACGGACCGGCCCCAGGACGTGGTCGGCATGCACTTCTTCAACCCCGCGCCGGTGATGAAGCTGGTCGAGGTCGTCTCCACCGTGATGACCGACGACGACGTCACCGAGACCACCCGGGCGCTCTGCGACAAGATCGGCAAGGTCGCCGTGTCGTGCGCCGACCGGGCGGGGTTCATCGTCAACGCGCTGCTGTTCCCCTACCTCAACGACGCCGTGAAGATGCTCGAGGCGCACTACGCGACCGCCGACGACATCGACACCGCGATGAAGCAGGGCTGTGCGCTCCCGATGGGCCCGTTCGAGCTGCTCGACGTGGTCGGCAACGACGTCTCACTGGCCATCCAGCGCGAGCTCTACCTCGAGTTCCGCGAGCCGGGCTTCGCGCCGGCGCCGCTGCTGGAGCACCTGGTCACGGCGGGCTACCTGGGCCGCAAGACCAAGCGCGGCTTCCGCGACTACTCGGGCCGTTGACCCCGCGAGTCTTCGACCTCACCCCGTGGTCGAAGCCTGCGCAGCGCGCGCCGGGTCTCGTCCATGGTCATTCGGGGTCATGGACACCGACGGCGCTGATGCGGTGGTCTCAGGTCATGACGCTCGTACGCCGCGCCGTCGCGCTGCTCGCACCACTGACCCTGCTGTCCGGACTGCTGCTCGCGGCTCCCGCCCAGGCGACCCTCGAGCCCGCGCACGCGCGCGGCCAAGCCGGCGTGCGCGCGGACGCTGGCGTCATACCCGATCCTCAGGCCGGGTGACCGCAGGGCCGCCGTCCGCACCCTGCAGTGCTCGCTCAACGACGTCGGCGTGGGCCCGGTGGTGGTCGACGGCTTCTACGGGCCGCAGACCAAGGCCGCGGTCAAGAAGATCACCGACGGCTTCGAGGGCAATGGTGTCCCTCGCCCCTACCGCATCAACAACGGCATGTGGACCCTGCTGTTCGGCGTCCAGCTCCCCGACAGCAACCTCTCGGTCGGCGCCCACGGCCCGGCCGTCACGATCCTCCAGCGGGCGTTGCGGGCGGCCGGCGCGACGATCGTCGTCGACGGCGACTTCGGCGCCCAGACCAAGCGGGTCGTGAAGGCCTACCAACGGGAGATGAGCGTCCGCCCCGCGAACGGCGTGGTCAACGAGAACACGCGGTTCTTCCTCGGCATGGGCGGAGTCTTCGGCGAGCTCAGCTAGTGTCCCGCGCGCGGGACACCAGTGCCCCGGGGGCGACTACTACTGCGCGACCGAGAGCTCCAGCAGGACGGAGGGCACCTCGGGGTCGTCGGCGTCGATGACCGCGACCAGGTCGAGCACGTCGTCGTGGTAGCCGACGAGGGCCAGCCCTTCGAGCTTCGCCACCTCTCCGTCGAGGAGCGGGAGCTCGGCCACGTCGACCAGCCGGTCGCCGTCGAGCACCGCCAGGGCCGAGCCGACCACGGGACCGTCGTCGTAGGTCGAGGGTGAGTCCTCGGCGGCGGCCGAGACGAGCACCAGCCCGTGGGGGAGGGCGACCGCGTCTGTGACCGCCAGGGGGACGCCGGCGAGCGTCCCGAGGTCGTAGCGGCGTACGTCGGAGACCCGGACCGAGGCGGGCGCACCCGCAGCCGCGTCGAGGAGGCTGTCGAGAGAGACGTCGACGCTGGCGCTCGGCGTTCCCGCCGACGGGACGCCGCGCTGGAACCAGCGCAGTGCCTCACCGACCACGCAGGCACCCTCCAGGTTGAGCTGGTCGGCCGCCACGTCGAGCGCGTCGGCGATCCGGGCGTAGACCGGGGCCAGACCCGCGACCAGGATCGACGCCTCCGACAGGAGGACCCCCCGCATCCGCTCGGGGGTCGACCCCGACCCGAGGGCCAGCGTGCGCCCGTCGGGGAGGGACACGACGGCCTCGAGGTCCGGCTTGAGCCTCTTGGTGCCGGACGCCTCGTCGAACAGGTCGAGGCCGCGGACGGGGGCGAAGAGCCGCAGCGGGGTGCCGACACCGTCGCGCCAGACGCACCCGTGGGTGGCGTCGTCCTGCACCACCAGCCACCCGTCGGCGTAGCGCGCGATACCGGAGGCGGCCCTGACTACCGACCCGTCGGCGAACCTCAGGGGAGTGATCGACGAGATCTCGACGCGCACTAGTCCCACCCCTGCGACACCATCAGGGGGAGGTCGTCGAGCGACTCGCGGTCCATGTGCACGACCCACATGTCGCCGGCCGCCACCGCGTCGCCGGCCGAGGCAGGAGCGTCCATCGTGCGGACGGTCTCGATGCGGCTGCCACTCATGTGGCGATCCTCTCAGGGGTACATAGCCGGGCATGAGCGTGGAGACGGGTCGTATCACCACTGACATCCCGGGCCGGCTGGACCGGCTGCCCTGGGCCCGCTGGCACTGGCTGGTGGTCATCGGCCTCGGCACCGTCTGGATCCTCGACGGCCTCGAGGTGACGATCGTCGGGTCGATGTCCGACGCCCTCAAGCCGGACGGCGACGGGCTCGGCATGAGCAGCTTCCAGGTCGGCTTCGCCGGCGCGGCGTACGTCGCGGGCGCCTGCGTGGGCGCGCTGTTCTTCGGCCAGCTGACCGACAGGCTGGGCCGGAAGAAGCTGTTCATGGTCTCGCTGGGCGTCTACTCGGTCGCCACCGTCCTGACGGCGTTCTCGATGAACCCGATGTGGTACTTCGGGGCCCGCTTCCTCACCGGCACCGGCATCGGTGGCGAGTACGCCGCCATCAACTCCGCGATCGACGAGCTGATCCCCGCGAAGTACCGCGGCCGCGTCGACGTCGCCATCAACGGTTCCTTCTGGGTCGGCGCGGCAGGTGGTGCGCTGCTGACCATCCCGCTGCTCGACCCCAACGTCATCGACCAGGCGTGGGGCTGGCGGCTCGCTTTCGGCCTCGGCGCGATCCTGGCGATCGGCATCCTGCTGGTCCGCCGCAACGTGCCGGAGAGCCCACGATGGCTGTTCATCCACGGCCGAGAGGACGAGGCCGAGGAGATCGTCCGGGACATCGAGCGGACGATCAGCGAGGAGACCGGCAAGAAGCTGCACGACGTCTCGGAGACGATCACGATCCGCCAGCGCAAGACGATCGGCCTCGCCCTGATCGCCAAGACCGTGTTCACGCTCTACCCCAAGCGGACCGTGCTCTGCTTCTCGCTCTTCGTCGGGCAGGCGTTCCTCTACAACGCCTTCTTCTTCACCTACGGCGACACCCTGAGCACCTTCCTCGACGTCAAGCAGACCGGCTGGTACATCGCGGTCTTCGCCGCCAGCAACTTCGCCGGTGCGCTGCTGCTGAGCCCGCTGTTCGACTCGATCGGCCGGGTCAGGATGATCACGTTCACCTACGTCGGCTCCGGCGTGCTGCTGGCCGTCACCGGCTTCTTCCTCGGCGACTTCTCCGCCGTGACCCTCACGCTGATGGGCTGCCTCGTCTTCTTCATGGCGTCGGCCGGTGCCAGCGCGGCCTACCTCACTGCCAGCGAGGTCTTCCCGATGGAGACCCGGGCCCTCTGCATCGCGTTCTTCTACGCGATCGGGACCGCCGCGGGTGGCATCGCCGGCCCGCTGCTGTTCGGCTACCTCATCGACCACGCCACGGCGACCAAGGACATCGGCGGGATCGCGATCGGCTACTACATCGGCGCTGCGCTGATGGTCGCCGGTGGCATCGTGGAGGCCTTCCTCGGCGTCAAGGCCGAGGGCCAGTCGCTGGAGAGCATCGCCCAGCCGCTCACTGCCGAGGACGCCGACGCCGACTCCGGTCCGACCCCGGAGCCCGCCACCGCCTGACCGCCGCTGAGGCGAAAGGAGAGCACCATGCCGATGCCACCACCCAAGGCCACGACCGAGAGCAGGCGCGACCGGCAGGTCTTCCACGAGATGGGCCAGATCGTCCGGGCGCTCGAGGCCAACGGCCCACAGCCGCCCGCACGGCTCGCCGAGCTGGTCGGCGCGGCCTACTGGGAGGGCGAACGGTTCGGCCGCGCCCTGGTCCTCGTCGTCCAGGACGGCCTCGTCCACCGCACCCCGGAAGGGCTCCTGGCGACGCCATAGCCTCCATCCACGTTCAGGGCGCGACACTAGTGTCATCGCTGTGGTGAACGACGCCCGCCTGGGCAGCCCTGCGGCGCCGACGTTCGGCCTCGACACGTTCGGGGATCTCGAGAAGGACGCCGACGGCGATCCGGTGCACCACGCGGTCGCCCTGCGCCAGGTCGTCGAGGAGGCGGTGCTCGCGGACAGCCTCGGCCTCGACTTCTTCGGTGTCGGTGAGCACCACCGGCCGGACTTCGCGATCAGCGCCCCGGACGTGCTGCTCGCCGCGATCGCCGGCCGCACGCGCCGGATCCAGCTCGGCACCTCGGTGACGGTGCTGAGCTCGGAGGAGCCGGTGCGGGTCTTCGAGCGCTTCGCGACCCTCGATGCGGTCTCGCGCGGCCGCGCCGAGATCACCGCGGGCCGCGGCTCGTTCACCGAGTCCTTTCCGCTGTTCGGGCTCTCGCTGGAGGACTACGAGGCGCTGTTCGCCGAGAAGCTCGAGCTGCTCACCGCGCTCCTGGACGAGAAGGTGACCAGCTGGCAGGGCACCGTGCGGCCGTCTCTGGAGGAGGTCGAGCTGTTCCCCAAGACCGAGGGTGGGCTCGCGCTCTGGGTCGGCGTGGGAGGCACGCCCGAGTCGGTGGTCCGTGCCGCGTCGTACGGCCTTCCGCTCGTGGTCGCCGTCATCGGCGGCTCGCCCGAGCGGTTCGCGCCCCTGGTCGACCTCTACCACCGGGCCCTGGAGCACTACGGCCACCCGACCCGCCCCATCTCGATGCACAGCCCCGGCCACGTCGCCGCGACCGACGAGGAGGCGCGGGAGCAGATGTTCCCCTACCAGGCCGACTCGTTCACCCGGATCGGCCGCGAGCGCGGCTGGGGTCCCTACACCCGCGAGCAGTTCGACGACGGCGCCGGGCCGACCGGCTCCCTGTTCGTGGGCTCTCCGGAGACCGTGGCACAGAAGACGGCCTGGGCCGTGCGGACGCTCGGGCTGAGCCGGTTCCAGCTGAAGTACGCCGTGGGCGGGCTCCCGCACGACCTGCGGATGGAGTCGATCCGCCTCTACGCCACCCAGGTCGTGCCGCGGGTCCGTGAGCTGCTCGGTGTGGAGCCGGCGGCTTTCGAGCCGAACCGACAGTAGGTCCACGTCCGTAGGCTCGGGACATGGAGTGGGTCGTGGTCCTCGTCCTCGTCGGGCTGGTGGTGGCGGTGGTGATCGCGAGCCGACGCACCAAGGAGCGGGAGCTGGCGCAGCGGCGCGCCGAGCTGGAGCCGGTGCAGAAGCTGGCCTTCGAGGACGTCACCGCACTGGGCACCGACCTCCAGGACCTCGACGGCGAGCTGGCCGGCGCCGAGCTGGACCCCGGTGCCCGGGCCGACTACCAGCGGGCCCTCGACGCCTACGAGGCCGCGAAGACCGCGTCCGAGAGGCTGACTCGCCCCGACGACGTCCGGCACGTCACCGAGATCATCGAGGACGGTCGCTACACGATCGCGTGCGTGCGCGCCCGGGTGGCCGGCGAGCCGTTGCCGACCCGGCGACCGCCGTGCTTCTTCGACCCCCGTCACGGGCTCTCGGTGCAGGACGTGGAGTGGACGCCGCCGGGTGGCACGGCGCGCCAGGTCCCGGCCTGCGCCCTGGACGCCGAGCGCGTGCACGCGGGCGCCGAGCCGGACACCCGCCAGGTCTTGGTCGGCGCGCAGCGGATGCCCTACTACGAGGGCGGCCGCACCTACGCGCCGTACGCCGCGGGCTACTTCGGCGGCGGCATGAACCTGTTGTTCACCGGGTTGCTCGTCGGCTCCCTCATGGGCGGCGGGTTCGGCCCCGGAGACGGGTACGGCGACGGTGGCGACTCGGGTGACGCCGGCGGCGGTGATGGCGGCGGTGATGGCGGTGGCGACTTCGGTGGCGGGGACTTCGGTGGCGGCGACTTCGGTGGCGGCGACTTCGGCGGGTTCTGACCTCGGTAGGTTCGACGGGTGATCTCCGTCCTCGTCGGGCCGCTGACGGCGGCGGTCGTGGCGCTCCCGACCGGAACCGACGTCGACTACCAGCCCGGCGGCGCGATCGAACCGTCGGCCGGCGTCGGGATCGTGGTCCGCGACCGCACCGAGCCGCCCGCGGCCGGGCGCTACATCATCTGCTACGCCAACGCCTTCCAGACCCAGCCGGACGAGAAGGCCGTGCTCATGATCGAGTACCCCACCGCGGACTTCCGCGAGACCTGCACGGCTCACAGCGCCACCCACGCCGTGGAGCTGCGGGACCGGGAGCTGACGCCGAGCGGGGTGCACGCGTGGTGCTGAACACGACCGAGCTCGACACGCCGGCCGGCCCCGGAGGAGGCAGTCGGGTGGTCTTCTGCCACGGGCTCTTCGGTCAGGGCCGCAACTTCACCGGCATCGGCAAGGCACTGGCAGGTGAGCATCGCGTGACGCTGGTCGACATGCCCGACCACGGGCAGTCGCCCTGGAGCGAGCGCTTCGACTACGTCGTCGCAGCCGACCAGGTGGCCGAGCTCCTGTCGGACGACGACCCCGTCGCGCTGGTCGGTCACTCGATGGGCGGCAAGATCGCGATGCTGGCGGCGCTGCGCCACCCCGGGCTCGTGGAGCGGCTGGTCGTGGTCGACGTCGCACCGGTGCCCTATGACCACGCCACCGAGTTCGAGGGCTACATCGCGGCGATGAGCGCCATCGACCTCGACACCCTCGAACGGCGCTCACAGGCCGAGGAGGCGCTGCGCGAGGCGGTCCCGAACCCGACGGTCCGCGGCTTCCTGCTGCAGAGCCTGCGGCGCGAGGAAGACGACTGGCGATGGCAGCTCAACCTGGAGCTGCTCGGCCGCGACCTCGACGCGATCACCGACTGGCCCGAGGCCGCGCTGTCCGAGACCCCGCCCTACGACGGCCCGGTGCTCTGGGTCGGCGGCGGCGACTCCGACTACACCCACGACGACCACGTCGGGGCGATGGACCGCTGGTTCCCCCACAACCGGCGGGTCACGATCAAGGACGCCGGCCACTGGGTGCACAGCGAGCAGCCCGAGGTCTTCGTCGAGGTGCTGAAGCGGTTCCTCGACCACTGAGCGTGGTCAGCGCCGCCGAGCGCGGTAGGCCGCGACGGCGTTGCGGTTGCCACAGGTGGTCGAGCAGAAGCGCCGCGACCGGTTGCGGGACAGGTCGAGCACCACGCCCTCGCAGGTGGGGTCCGCGCACAGCGAGAGGCGCGACAGCTCGTCGGCGCGGATCACGTCGACCATGGCCATCGCCGTCTCGACCAGGATCCGGATGTCGAACGGCGCGTCGCGGTCGATCGCGTGGATGTGCCAGTCGAAGTCGTCGTGCCGGATCAGCTGGGGGACCGCGCGGGCCTCGCTCAGCAGCTGGTTGACCAGGTCGACGGCGCCGGAGCGGTCGGCGGTGAGGAGGGCCCGGAGCCGGGGCCGGATCGCGCGCACGGCCTCGAGCTCGTCGAGCGTGCGCTCGTGGCGGCCGGAGTAGCCGAACTCGTCCCAGAGCTGGTCCATGTCGGCCACGGTGGTCAGGGTGTCCGGCTCGAGCCCGCTGTTGGCCAGCGTCGCCGCGGCCTGGAGCGCGAGCTCGGTGTCATGGGTGAAAACCACATTGACACATTACTGCATCCGTTCGTACTGTCATGTGCCATGAGCACGTTGGCCCATGACGCATCGACCGCACCCAGCGCCGACGCTGCGGCGCGGCTGAGTGCCGGGCTCGCGCTCGCGGTCGTCTCGGCCGTCTCCTTCGGCCTGTCCGGTGCCCTGGCGCGCGGCCTGCTCGAGACGGGCTGGAGTGCGGGGGCGATGACCCTGGTCCGGGTGGCCCTGGGGGCGGCGGCGCTGACGCCGTTCGGGCTGCTGGCCCTGCGCGGTCGGTGGGGATTGCTCCGCCGCAACCTCGGCCTGCTCGCGGCCTACGGCATCGTCGCCGTCGCCGGTGCGCAGTTCTGCTACTTCTCCGCCATCCAGCACATGCAGGTCGGACCGGCCATCCTCATCGAGTTCACGGCCCCCGCGGCGGTGGTGGTGTTCCTGTGGCTGCGCCACGGACAGCGGCCCGGCCAGATGACCCTGGCGGGCGCGGGGCTGGCCGCGGTCGGCCTGGTGCTGGTGCTCGACCTGGTCTCGGGCGCCGACCTGAGCGTCCGCGGCGTGGTGTGGGCGCTCGGCGCGATGGTGGGCTGTGCGACCTACTTCATCGTCAGTGCCGACGAGGACAACGGTCTCCCGCCGCTGGTCCTGGCATGGATCGGCCTGCTGGTCGGTGCGCTGGCGCTCGGCCTGCTGGGTCTGGTCGGTGTCCTGTCGATGCGGACGTCGACCGACACCACCTCCTACGCCGGCACCCAGGTCTCGTGGTGGGTTCCCCTCGTGCTCCTGGGCCTGGTCACCGCGGCCCTGTCCTACGTGGCCGGCATCGGGGCGGGTCGTCGGCTCGGGTCGCGGCTCGCGTCGTTCGTGGCGCTGCTCGAGGTGGTGGCGAGCGTCTCGTGGGCGTGGCTGCTCCTCGACGAGCTGCCGGGCTCCTTCCAGCTCCTCGGCGGGCTGCTCATCCTGGCCGGCGTGATCGCGGTCAAGCTCGGAGAGCGATCCGTGGTCGTCAGGACGCCCTTGCCTGGCTGAGGGGGTTAGAGTCGGTGGCGTCGTCGGAGGACCGGGGGGCCTGATGAACGAGAGTGCTCACGTGGGCACGTTCAGCCAGCGCCTCGAGCACGGTTCGGGTGCGAGCGCCGCCGCGCGCGAGCTCGTGCTGGACTTCCTCGCCGACCAGAGAACCACCGACGAGCTGCGCCACAACGCGGCGCTCGTGGCCTACGAGCTGGTCGACAATGCCGTCGCGCACGGCCGCCCGCACGGCGACGGCACCGTCGAGCTCGTCTGCGCGCTCGACGACCAGGCGCTGATCGTCCGGGTCTGCGACGCCGGTTCGCACGGTGCGGTCGCGCCGCGGGCGCTGAAACCCGAGGTCGGCCACGGACGCGGCCTGGCCATCGTCGACGCGCTGAGCAACTCATGGACCGTCGACCGCTCCGAAGGCACCCGGGTGACCGCCCGGGTGCCGCTGAGCTGGCAGTCGGCCTGACGCTTTTCCGGGGTCCGACCGGCGGCCCGGGATGACCGGTCGGCCGCCCGCCGGCGTCGAGGCCGCGCCGAGCCCGGCGACCGCGACGGTGGACGCGTCCGTCGGGCTGGCGGCAACCGCTAGCGCCGGTCCTGCCGGCGCACGAACACCTCGCGGGTCAGCATCAGGATCGCGGCGGCGGTCGGGATCGCGAGCAGCGCGCCCACGACGCCGAGGAGGGCGGCGCCGACCAGGGCGGCGATGACGGTGACCGCGCCGGGGACGTCGACCGACTTCGACATCACCCGCGGATAGATCACGTAGTTCTCGACCTGCTGGTAGACGACGTAGAAGATCAGGCAGGCGATGCCGGTCTTCGGGTCCTCGGCGAAGGCGATGAGGACGACGACGACGGCACCGATCGTGGCGCCGATCATGGGGATCACGTCGAGGAGGGCGACCACGAACGCCAGCGCGACGGCGTACTGACCGAGGCCGACGGCGAACAGGAACACCAGCGACGAGAGCCCCGCACACATCGCGACGATGAACGCCCCCGAGACGTAGCCGCCGACGCTCTCGATGATCCGGTTGCCGAGCCGGCTCACCCGGTCGCGGCGGGTCGCCGGGGCGAGGCGGTAGAGGGCGCTCTTGGTGGTGTCGAGCGAGGACAGGAAGTAGAGGGTCAGCACCAGGACGATGAACGCGTTGAACAGCGCCCCCAGGACGGCCAGGCCGATGCCCAGCGCACCCCCGAAGAGCGTGCCGACGAAGTCACCGCCGGTGACGTAGTCGCGCGCCTTGTTGATGACGTCGTACTCGTCGTCGAGGTCCTGGACGGTCTTGTTGTTCTGCAGCCGGTCGAACCACTCGGGCGCCTGGTCGGTGATGGACTTCACCTGGTCGGTGATCACCGGCACGATCGCCACGAGGAACAGCAGCACGGCGATGATGACGCAGATGATCACCACGAGCACCGCATAGCTGCGGCGCAGCCCGCGCCGCTCGAAGAACATCACCGCCGGGTTGAGCCCCGCGGCCAGGAACAGCGCCACGACGATGAGGATCAGCGTCGACCCGATGGCGGCGACGTTGGTGAGCAGCCAGTAGGCCACCAGCGCGCCCGCGGCCCCCACGAACCCGAGGTAGAACGGTGCACGGTGGTCGAGGGGAGGGCCGGGCTCGCCGAGGTACTCCGAACCCCCGACCGCGTCCTTGTCCTCGGTCGGGTCCCCGGTCTCGTCCTCGGTCCGGTCCTGGCCTGCCGCCGCGTCGTCCCCGGCCCGTCCGGGCCCGGGCTTCCGGACGCTCAGGCGTCCTCCTCCTCGTCGTCGCCGAAGCCGGCGACGACGTCTCGCAGCGAGGCGAGCTGAGCGGTGATCGCGTCGCGGCGCTTGGCCAGCCGGTCCACCTCGGCACGGAGCGAGGCCACCTGGCGCTGCTTCTCGGAGTCGCCGCTGGCGATGATCGACTCGGCCTGGGTGTTGGCGGAAGCGGTGATCTGCTCCGCCTCGCGCCGGGCGCGGGTCAGGATGCTCTCGGCCTCGGTCTGCGCGGCGCCTCGGGCCTCCGTGGCCTGCTGCACCGCCTCCTTGGCGCGCGCCTCGGCGGCCGTGGCCCGGGCCTCGGACTCCTCCACCAGCCGCTTGGTCTCGGTCAGGGCGCTCGTGTGGTGCTCGGACGCCTCGCGCGCCAGCCGCTCGCGATCGACCGCGAGCATCCGGCGGGCCTCCTGGACCTCACGGTCCACCGCCGCCTTGGACTGCTCGGCCTCGCGCTGGGCGCCGGTGCGGAGCTCGCTGACCTCCTGCTGGACGGCCAGCCGGAGCTGGTCGGCCTCACGCTGGGCGCTGGCCAACATGTCGGCGGCCTGGCTCTTGGCGTTGCTGCGGTCCTGCTCGGCCTCGGTCATCAGCCGGGCCCGGTGGTCGTCGAGCTCCTTGGTGTGGACGATCCGCAGCTCCTCCGCATCGCGGCTGGCGTCCGCCTTGACCGCCTGGGCGTCACGGGTGGCCTGCTCGCGGATCTCGTCGGCGTCGCGCTGGGCCACCGAGCGCATCTCGGCGGCCTCCTCCTCGGCCAGGCGGAGCATGGCGCTCGCGCGGCCGCCCAGTCCGGCGTACGACGGCTCGGCGGCCTCGGAGGCCTGGCTGCGCGCCTCGACGAGCGCGGCCTCGAGCTCGTTGATCCTCGACTCGGCACGGGCCGCGCGCTGTCCGAGGTCGCTCTGGTCGGCTGCGATCTGGCGCAGGCGGCCGTCCACGGCGTCCTTGTCGTAGCCGCCGCGGCGCACCGTGGGCAGGGGCGGCAGCGGCGCGGCCTTGGCGGCCGGCGCGGCCGGCGCGGCCGGGGTGCTGGGCGTCGGGGCCGGCTTCTGCTGCACGGGCGGGATCACGGGGCGCGCCTCGGCGGGCTTCGGCTGGACCGGCACCTGCCGGGTCTTCTCCGGGGCGGGCTTCGTCGCCGCGGCCGCCACGGGCGCGGCGTCGGTCTCGTCGGCCTCCTGCTCGGCGCCGTCGACGTCGGAGTCGTCCTCGTCGACGGGCAGCTCCGGCTGGGGAGCGGTGTCGGCGGCGTCCTGGGGGAGAGTGGGAATCACCTGCGTCTTCTCGGCGTCGGCGTCAGCAGCCTTGCCGGAGCCCTCGCTCGCGGAGCCGGCTGCGGGCTCCTCGTCGTCGAAGATGGACAGACCCTGGTTGTCCTGGTTGCTCATGGGGTGGCCGAGCTCCTTCGCATGGGGACGACTGAACTCGCCCATCCTCCCTGATGGACAGGGGTTTGGCACACCCGGTCATCAGGAGAAGGTTCAGACGCCCCGGAACCGGTTGATCGCGTCCTCGTGCTGGGCGCGGAACTCGGCGTTGCGCACGCCCAGCCCCTCCTCGGGGGCGAGGCAGAGGACTCCGACCTTGCCCTGGTGGGCGTTGTGGTGGACGTCCAGCGCGGCCTGGCCCACCTCGTCGAGAGGGTAGGTCTTGGACAGGGTCGGGTGGATCTTGCCCTTGGCGATGAGGCGGTTGGCCTCCCACGACTCGCGGTAGTTCGCGAAGTGCGAGGAGATGATCCGCTTGAGGTTCATCCACAGGTAGCGGTTGTCGTACTCGTGCATGTAGCCGCTCGTGGACGCGCAGGTGGTGATGGTGCCGCCCTTGCGGGTCACGTAGACCGACGCCCCGAAGGTCTCGCGGCCGGGGTGCTCGAAGACGATGTCGATGTCCTCACCGCCGGTGAGCTCGCGGATCTTCGCGCCGAACCGCTTCCACTCGGCCGGGTCCTGGGTGTGCTCGTCCTTCCAGAACCTGTAGCCCTCGTCGTTGCGGTTGATGACCAGCTCGGCGCCCATGGAGCGGACGATGTCCGCCTTGTCCTCGTTCGAGACCACGCAGACGGGGTTGGCCCCGCCGTTGAGCGCATACTGCGTGGCGAAGCCGCCCAGCCCGCCGGAGGCGCCCCAGATCAGGACGTTGTCGCCCTGCTTCATGTCGCCGCCGTTCTTGCTCACGAGCTGGCGGTAGGCGGTGCAGTTGACCAGCCCGGGGGAGGCCGCCTCCTCCCAGGTCAGGTGAGCCGGCTTGGGCATCAGCTGGTTGGCCTTGACCAGCGCGACGTCGGCCAGGCCGCCGAAGTTGGTCTCGAAGCCCCAGATCCGCTGCTGCGGGTCGAGCATCGTGTCGCCGTGTCCGTCGGCGTCCTCGAGCTCGACGGAGAGGCAGTGCGCCACGACCTCGATGCCGGGCTTCCACTTGGTCACGCCGGGGCCGGTGCGCAGCACGACGCCGGCCAGGTCGGAGCCGACCACGTGGTAGGGCAGGTCGTGCCGCTTGGTCAGCGGCGAGAGGCGGCCGTAGCGCTCGAGGAACCCGAACGTCGACACGGGCTCGAAGATCGAGGTCCACACGGTGTTGTAGTTGATGGCGCTCGCCATCACCGCCACCAGCGCCTCGCCCGGGCCGAGCTCCGGCAGCGCCACGTCCTCGACGTGCAGCGACTTGCGGGGGTCCTTGTCGCGTGCCTCCATCCCCTCGAACATCTCGACCTCGTCCTTGCGCACGGTGGCGGCGCGGTAGGACTCAGGGAGGTCGAGGCTCGCGAACTCCTCCTGGCCCCCGTCTTCGAGGTGGGCACCGGCGAGGATGGCGTCGAGGATCTGGCGCATGTGCGGAGGTTACCTATCAGTAATAGAGGGATTCGACCGGTTGTGACTCATTCGACGCGTGGAGTCTGCGTCAGTGGGGGGCAGGAGCGGGTTCGACGAGCTCGACGAGGACCCCGCCGGCGTCCTTGGGGTGGATGAAGTTGACGCGGGAGTCGGAGGTGCCGCGGCGGGGCTCGTCGTACAGAAGCCGAAGTCCGCGCTCGCGAAGGGTGGCGGAGACGGCGTCGAGGTCGGTGACCCGGTAGGCCAGCTGCTGCATGCCCGGGCCGGAGCGGTCGAGGAACTTCGCGATCGTGGACTGGTCATCGAGAGGCGCGAGCAGCTGGATGCAGGAGCCGGAGTCGCCCACGGCCATCATCGCCTCGCGGACGCCCTGCTCCTCGTTGACCTCCTGGTGCGCGAGCCGCATGCCGTAGGTCGAGGAGTAGAACTCGATCGCCTCGTCGAGGTCGGCCACGGCGATGCCCACGTGGTCGATCGCGCTGAAGAGGTCCGAGAAGCCGCCAGACGTGTCCGAGGTCATGCTGGGCATGGTTACAGACCGCTAACCCGCGAAGTAAGGTCGAATCCTCGCCTCGGCGCGAGTCTTTCGTCACGTTCTGCCTGGAGGTCACCGTGTCTCGCCAAGAATCCAACACCGGCCCATCCGTCATCGTCGCCGGCGCACGCACCCCGATCGGGCGGCTGCTCGGCGGGCTGAAGGACCTCACCGCCGCAGACCTCGGCGGGGTCGCCATCAAGGGCGCCCTCGAGAAGGCCGGCGTGCAGGCCGAGCAGGTCGACTACCTGATCATGGGCCAGGTCATCCTCGCCGGCGCCGGCCAGAACCCTGCGCGCGCCGCCGGCCTCGCCGCCGGGCTGCCGGCCAACATGCCGTCGATCACGATCAACAAGGTGTGCCTGTCGGGGCTCAACGCCATCGCCATGGCCGACCAGCTGATCCGGGCCGGCGAGGTCGAGATCGTGGTCGCGGGCGGCATGGAGTCGATGACCAACGCCCCGCACCTGCTGCCGAAGTCCCGCGAGGGGTTCAAGTTCGGCGACGTGAAGCTGGTCGACTCGATGGCCTACGACGCGCTCTACGACCAGGTCACCAAGCAGGCCATGGGTGGTCTCACCGAGCAGATCAACGCCGAGGGCGTGAAGCTGACCCGCGAGGAGCAGGACGAGTTCGCCGCCACCTCGCACCAGCGGGCCGCCGCGGCCTGGAAGAACGGACTCTTCGACGACGAGGTCGTGCCGGTCTCGGTGCCGCAGCGCAGGGGTGACCCGATCGTGATCGCGGCCGACGAGGGCGTCCGCGGCGACACCACCGCCGAGTCGCTCGGCAAGCTGCCGCCGGCGTTCTCCAAGGAGGGCACCATCACCGCCGGCTCCGCCTCGCAGATCTCCGACGGCGCGGCCGCGGTGGTCGTCATGAGCAAGGCCAAGGCCGAGGAGCTCGGCCTCGAGTGGCTCGCCGAGATCGGCGCGCACGGCATGGTGGCCGGCCCCGACTCGAGCCTCCAGCTGCAGCCGGCCAACGCGACCAAGAAGGCCCTCGACAAGGAGGGGCTCACCGTCGCCGACGTCGACCTCTTCGAGTTCAACGAGGCGTTCGCGGCCGTGGGCCTCGAGTCGACCAGGGCTCTGGGCATCGACCCCGAGAAGGTCAACGTCAACGGCGGCGCGATCGCGCTCGGCCACCCGGTCGGCATGTCCGGCACCCGCGTCGTGCTGACGCTGGCCCTCGAGCTCAAGCGCCGGGGTGGCGGCGTCGGTGCCGCGGCGCTCTGCGGTGGCGGCGGCCAGGGCGACGCCCTGATCGTGCGTGTCCCGTAGCCCCGAAGCGGTAGACGACCTCGTCACGCGCGCCCGGGCCGGCGAGCCCCGGGCGGTCGCGCGGCTGGTCTCGATGGTCGAGGACGGCGCACCACAGCTGCGCGAGGTGATGGCGGCGCTGACGCCGCACGCCGGCCACGCGCAGGTGGTCGGCATCACCGGCTCGCCGGGCGTCGGCAAGTCGACGACCACCAACGCGCTGGTGGCCGAGCTCCGCAGGGCCGGCAAGCGGGTCGGCGTGCTCGCGGTGGACCCGTCGTCGCCGTTCTCCGGCGGCGCGCTGCTGGGCGACCGGGTGCGGATGCAGGACCACGCGACCGACCCGGGCGTCTACATCCGCTCGATGGCCTCGCGCGGTCACCTCGGCGGGCTGTCCTGGACGACGCCCCAGGCCCTGCGGGTGCTCGACGCGGCGGGGTGCGACGTGGTCATCGTCGAGACGGTCGGTGTCGGGCAGAGCGAGGTGGAGATCGCGGGGCTCGCGGACACCACGCTGGTCCTGATGGCACCCGGGCTGGGCGATGGTGTCCAGGCCGCCAAGGCCGGCATCCTCGAGATCGGCGACGTCTACGTCGTCAACAAGGCCGATCGCGACGGCGCCGAGCAGGTCCGCCGCGAGCTGCGCTCCACGATCGCTCTCGGCGCCCGGCCCGAGGGCGGCTGGAAGCCGCCGATCGTGCTCACCGTGGCCCAGTCCGGCCGCGGCGTCGACGAGGTGGCGCAGGAGCTCGAGCGGCACCGCGCCTGGCTGGAGGAGAGCGGCGAGCTCACCCGGCGACGTACGCGCCGGGCCCGCGAGGAGATCGAGGCCATCGCGGTGGCCGCGCTGCGCGACCGGTGGGAGAGCGGCCTCGGCCACGCCCACGACGACCTCGACGCACTGGCCGAGGCCGTCGTGGCCGGTGTGAAGGATCCCTACGCCGCTGCCGACGAGCTGGTCGCGAGCTCCACCGACTGACCCTGCTGGTCGCCGGCCGCGCGCGGCCGCCCGGGCAGGAACGACGCGGCCACCGCGACCGCCACCGTCGTGGCGACCAGGTAGAGCAGGCTCGCCTCGAAGGCGTCGACCATGCCGTGGTCGAGCCGGCCGAAGAAGATGATCCCGACCAGCGCAACCCCGACGGCGTTGGCCACCTGCTGCAGCGTGGACGACGTGCCGGACACGGTGCCGGCGTGCTGCGGCCCCACCGAGCCCATCACCACGCCGACGAGGCCGGACAGCGTGACGCCCATGCCCACGCCGCCGAGCGCGAGCCCCGGGACCAGCCAGAGCACCGACCCGCCCACACCGATCTCGGCGACGGCGACCAGGAGCAGCGCGTGGCCCAGGCCGAAGGTGAGCGCGGCGAGCGTGATCCCGGTGCGGGCACCGAACCGGGTCAGCACCGGCACGGCGCTGCGGGTGCCGACCATGTAGGGGACCGCCACTGCGGTGAAGACGGCGCCCGAGGCGAGCGGGCCGAGGCCGCGGCCGTCCTGGAGATACAGCGCCAGGACCAGGAAGTACGCCGCCATGCCCGTGAACAGCAGGAACTGACCGAGCTGCCCCGCGCCGACCAGCCGGGCCCGCATCGGCTCGACGTCGACCAGCGGCGCGATCCCGCGGCGCCGCAGCGCGGCACTCCGGAGTCCGGCCAGGACGGCGAGCACCGCCGCTCCGCCCAGGGTCAGCCACGTCCACAGCGGCCAGCCCTGGCTCTGTCCCTGCACCAGGGGCAGCACCAGCGCGGTCAGCGCGCCGACGACGAGCACGGTCTCGACCACATCCGGGCGCGGGCCGGCGAGCCTGGTGTCGGGCAGCAGCCGAGGCGCGGCGAACAGGGCGGCGATGCCGATCGGCACGTTGACCAGAAAGATCGACCGCCAGCCGGAGCCCGCGATGTCCAGGTGGATGAGCAGCCCGCCGACCAGCTGACCGGAGGCGGCGGCCACGCCCATGACCGTGGCGTAGGCACCGAGCGCCCGGACCCGGTGCGGGCCGTCGTACACGTCTCCGATGAGGGAGAGGACGGTAGGGGCGACCATCGCCGCCGAGGCGCCCTGCGCCAAGCGGGCCACGAGCAGGGTGTTGACATCAGGGGCGAAGCCGCAGATGGCCGAGGTGAGGACGAACAGGCCGGTGCCGAGCAAGAACATCCGTCGGCGTCCCCAGCGGTCGGCGAGCCGGCTGGCCACCAGCAGCAGGCCGCCGAAGGTGAGGGCGTAGCCGGCGACCAGCCACTGGAGGGCGGTGGCGTCGGCGTCCAGGTCCTGCTGCACCGAGGGCAGCGCGACGTTGACGACGAAGAAGTCGAGGACGATCAGGAAGATCCCGGTCAGCAGGACCGCCAGCGGTCCTCGCCGGAAGGCGGTGTCTGGATGGGTCAAGGTGTTCATGGGGACCGTTCTCCGGCCTCCCGTCACGGGAGGGTCAATCCCCTTTCCGGGCCGCTGGACCCTCCCGTAGGGGGAGAGTGCAGGCTGTCTCCATGGAGGGTTCATGACTGAGCTGCTCACCATCGGCGACTTCTCGCGGATGACGTTCCTGACCGTGAAGGCGCTGCGCCACTACCACGACGTGGGGCTGCTCGCGCCGGCCCGGACCGACCCCAGCAGCGGCTATCGCTACTACCGCCCCGAGCAGGTGGCGCAGGCCCGGCTGATCCGCCGGCTCCGCGACCTCGACCTGCCGGTGGACGACGTCCGCACGATGCTCCAGGCACCGGACGAGGCGACCCGCAACGCGGTCATGGTCGAGCACCTCGACCGGATGAGCCGCCAGCTCGAGCAGGTGCAGGACACCGTCGACTCGCTGCGGCGGATGCTCTCGAGCGACGGGGACGAGATCGGCGTCAGCATCCGCGACGAGCCCGCCACCTTGGCGCTGGCCATCCGCGGTCAGGTCGACGCCGACTCCGCGGTGACGTGGTGGATCGAGGCGTTCACCGAGCTGCACCGGCTGCTGCGCACGGCGGGCATCAGCCGCACGGGCCCGGACGGCGCCGTGTTCCCGACCGAGTTCTTCACCGAGGGCGCTGCCGAGCTGGTCGCCTTCGTGCCGGTCGACCGGGTGCCGGCGCTGGCCGGCCGGGCCGAGGCGGTCGGACGGCCAGCGGTGCGGTACGCCGTGGCGCTCCACGACGGCCCGATGGTCGACCTCGACGGCGCCTACTCGGCCGTGGGCAGGACGGCCGTCGAGCAGGCGCTGGCCTCGGACGGACCGGTGGTCGAGCGCTACCTGCCGCTGGGGGACGAGGATGACCTGCTCGCCCACCACACGGAGGTGTGCTGGCCGGTCAGTGGCTGACCCGGACCCACTCGTCCTGAGGGTCGCCGAAGACCGATCGGAGCTCGGCGTAGCACTGCGTCCAGCGCTGGACGCCACCGAGATCGCGCGCCTCGAAGGAGGTCGCGGCCATCCGTGACGCCAGGCCCATGGCCGTTTCCGGAGCACGAGCCAGGCTCGCGTAGAGCAGGACGAAGGTTGAGTTGGCCATGGCCATCGGGAGACCCACATTCTCGCCGGGGGGAGTGACGCCTCCGGGGGAAGGCGTCGGTCGATTCAACGACATGGAGCCGCTCACGTGACGGCAAAGCGTCCGCGTCGCCGCAACACTGGGGTCGAGATGGTCCGCATGGGCCAGCCGATAGCCTCCGATCGTGATCGCGCGCGGACCGATCACCCAGATCTGCTGGGTGACCGACGACCTCGGGGCGACCGAGCGATGCGCGGCTCGATGATGGACGGCGAGATCGAGCTCGCCTACGTCGATGCCTCGGCCGCCGGTGCGCCGTACGTCGAGCTGGCGCGGGTCGGGGCCCAGATGCGGGAGTTCTACTCGGCCGTCAAGGCCGACGCGCAGGGGGAGGGCCGATGAGTCCGGACCGGGTCGCCGTGGTCACCGGGGTCGGCACCGGCTCCCTGGGCGAGGCGATCGCGTCATCGCTGCGCGACCTCGGTTTCCGCGTCCTGACCTCGACCCGGACCTGCCCGACCACGACCGACACCCATGCCATGGAGCTGACGCGTCGTGACTCGGTCGCGGCCTTCGCCCGCTGGGTCCAGGACAGCACCGACCGGCTCGACGTGCTGGTCAACAACGCGGGCATCCACCTCGACCTGCGCTCGGCCTGGCACGAACCGCGGCTGGTCGACGGCGCGGAGGTGCACTGGCGCACCAACTACCTCGGCACGGCTCAGCTGACCCGGCTGCTGGTCCCGCTGCTGCTCGCCACCGGCGAGGCGGGTGGCGACGCCCGGGTGGTCAACGTCGTCTCCAAGCTGCACGCCCGCGGCCGCAACGACGGGCTCGACGGCCATCTCACGCCCTACGACTCCTGGACGGCGTACGGCACCTCGAAGCTGGCTCTGGTGCACGAGGCGCGCGAGATCGACCGGCGCTACGGCGACCGCGGGCTGCACGCCTACTCGGTGCACCCGGGCGCGGTGGCCACCAACATCGCCGACCGCGGCCTCGAGACCGCGCCCCTGCTGGGCAGGCTCCGCAAGCTGGCCGCGCCACTCGAGCGCCGCGCACTCAAGGCGCCGTCCGAGGCGGCCCGGACCGTCGTCTTCTGCGCGACCTCGGAGCACGCCGAGCCGGGTGGCTACCACCGCTCCTCGGCGCCGAGCCTCCCCTCGGAGGACGCGCAGGACGAGGAGGCCGGCCGGCTGCTGTGGGAGAACACCTCCCGCTGGTGCGGCTCCTGATTCCCTCGTGAGTCTCGGCCCGGGCCGATCACGAGGAGCGTTCGCAACGTTCGCTGCGCTCGCATGCGGAGGTGGAGTCGGCGGCGCGCCGCCCGCAGTCCCACCGGCAACTCTGGTAACAGTAGACGCGTACCTGTGCACTCTTCCCCGGCTCGACAGGACGGACCCACCGTGAACAAGGGCGTGCTCGCCGTGCTCGTGGTCTTCTTCGGCTTCTGGATGTTCACCGATCCTCATGGCCTGGCCAACTTCACCCAGTCCTCCGGTGACGCCGTGGGCGGGTGGGGCAAGGAGCTCTTCACCTCGCTCATCGAGTTCCTCGGCGATCTGTAACCACCGGTGAGCCTGCTCGCTCGGATCACCGAGCCAGACGTCGGTCGCTATCTCCTGCGCGACGAGGACGAGGTCGTGGTCGACGAGGTGCGCAGGCACTGGATCGTCTACGTGCTGCCGGTCGCCGAGCTGTGGCTGGCGATCGTGCTGATGTTCGTCGGCACCTTCGTCATCGAGCCCGCCGATCCCGGCGGCTGGCTGGTGCTGGTCGGTCTCGGCCTGTGCCTGCACGCCACCTGGGTGACCGTCCGCGAGCGCCGCGAGTGCTTCGTGGTCACCAACATGCGGGTCTTCCGGCTGCACGGCGTGCTCTCGACGCACCGCGCCACGATGCCGTTGCACCGGATCCTCGACATCACCGTCGACAAGCCGATCGCGGGCCGGCTCCTCGGCTACGGCCACCTCACCTTCGAGTCCGCCGCCCAGGACCAGGGGCTGCGCGAGATCAGGTACGTCGGCCGGCCCGACCAGCGCGACCTCAAGATCCAGCGTGTGGTCCAGGTCGTCGGCCTCCGCGGGCCGCGCATCGCTCACCAGCGCTGAGCCCAGTCGCCCCCTGTCCCCACCCAGGACTAGCGTCCGGAGCGTGGTGAGCGCGGACGACGTACGAGCGGTCGGACTCGCGCTGCCGCGTGCCTACGAGGCGACGGTGCGCGGCCGCTCGAAGCTCAGGGTCGGGCAGATCGTGTTCGCGGCCTTCGACCGCGACGAGACCGACATGGGGTTCGGCTTCCCCAAGGCCGAGCGTGACGGGCTGATCGCCTCCGACCCGGACACGTTCTTCCTCCCGTCGACCAGCGACCTGCGCTACCAGTGGGTCTGCGCCCGCCTCGACCGGCTCGACACCGAGGAGATGCGCGAGCTCGTCGTCGACGCCTGGCGGATGTGCACCCCGAAGATGCTGCACGAGCTCCCGGAGCTGCCCGCGCCGACGGCGGCGGCCTGGGCCGCGATCGACGCGGGGGAGTGGGGCGAGCTGCGGCCGATGCTCCACCCCCACCTGCACTGGCACGACCGCGGCGTCGACCTGCGCGGCAGGTCCAACGTCCTGCGTCACCTCCAGGCGCACCCGACGCCGCGGCCTCCGACCGAGGTCGCGGTCCGCGACGACCAGATCTACCGCTGGAGCCGATGAGGCCGTTGAGCAAGCCCTCTCTAGGATTGCCCGCATGAGTCAGCAGCCGTTCACGCGCCCAGGCGCGATCGACCTCTCCGGGCTGAAGCGACCTGCTGGAGGCGCCGCACCTGCGGCCGGGGCGGGCGTCCCGGCCGGTGGCGCGGGGGCAGCGCCGGGCGGCTCGTCCTACTGGCTCGACATCACCGAGGAGAACTTCCAGTCTGCGGTCGAGGCGTCGCTCACGGCACCGGTGCTGCTCGCGTTCTACTCGGCGAGCCGGCTGCCGGAGAGCCAGCAGATGGCGCGCGACCTGGCGACCGTGGCGGAGGAGTACGAAGGCCGGTTCCTGGCCGGCCTCGTGGACATCGACGCCCAGCCCGCGATCGCGCAAGCCGTGCAGCTCCAGTCCGTGCCGTTCGTGTTCGCCGTCATCGACGGCCGCCCGCAGCCGCTGATCCAGGACGTGCTGCCCCTCGACGGCCTGCGCACCGCCATCAACCAGGTGATGCAGCAGCTCACGACCCAGGGCATCACCGGCCGGCACCAGCCGCGCTCGGCAGCGCCCGCCGCGGCCGAGGCGGAGGACGGCGAGCCGCAGCTCGACCCCCGCTACGCACCCGCCCAGGACGCGCTGGAGGCCGGTGACTACGACACCGCCGTCGCGGAGTACGAACGGCTCGTGAAGGCGAACCCCGCAGACGCCGAGGCCGCGGCCGGGCTGGCCATGGCCAAGGTCCTCCAGCGCACCGGTGGCGTCGATGCCGCCGCCGCGCGGGCGGCTGCCGACGCCGACCCCGACGACGTGGAGGCGCAGACCCTCGCTGCCGACCTCGACCTTCTCGAGGGCGACGCGGACGCGGCCTTCGCCAGGCTGGTCGAGCTGGTCCGGCGCACGAGCAACGACGAGCGCAACAAGGCGCGCGAGCACCTGCTCGGCCTGTTCGCCGCGGTCGGCAACGACGACCCGCGGGTGCTCAAGGGCCGGCAGGCACTGGCCAGCGCGCTGTTCTGAGGATGCGTTCCAAGGTCGTCGCGCTCTCTGTCGCGGCCCTGCTCCTGGTCGCTGCGGTGATCGTCGTCCTGGTGGTCCGGGATCCCGGCCCGAACGAGTCAGCGACGGACGGCGTGAGGGACGAGCCGCCCGCGGGCTCGACCGAGCCGAGCCAGTCGCCGAGCCAGGGTCACCAGCACGAGGGCGACCACGTCGACGAGGTCGACCCGGGTGTCGACCCGGCCGACTACGAGCAGTTCTGCCAGACGTTCCTGGCGATGGTCGACGCCTACAACAGCCGCGTCGCCGAGCGCACGCCGGAGACGATCGCCGCCGTCGAGAGCGCCGCCGCGGACCTCCTCGCAGCCGGTCGCGACACCGATCTCACCGACGAGCTGCGGGCCGGTCTTGCGGGGTTCGTCGCCGAGGTCGAGGAGAGGACGAGCACGGCGACTCCCGAGGAGCAGGGCGCGTTCTCGACGTTCCTCAACAGCGCCTGCCCGGCCTAGTTGATGCAGGCTCAGCCTGCCACCACCGATGGCCGACCGCCGAGCGCCTTGAGCGCGCGCTCGAAGGCCTCGTCCGTGAACGCCGACTCCCGGACGCCGGCGCCGCCGACCGCGAGCGCGCAGGCCAGGCCGAGGTAGTAGCCGTCCAGCCAGGCGGGGTTGGGGTCGGGGATCGGCGGCAGCCAGGGCGGCAGCTTGGGCGGGTGCGGGTAGGTCGGGCAGGGGTCGTCCTCCCAGTCCGCGAGCGGGGCGACCTGCTGGCCCAGCTTCTCGGCCCGCCACTGGAGCTTGACCAGCTCGCGGCCGACCACGGCGCCGTAGGTCTCGGGCGGTGGACCGGGCGGGAGGGGCTGGGGGTTGAGCTCGGTGTAGACCTCGGCGCGCAGCGGCGGGAGCGGCTGCGGGTTGAGGGCCACCGGTCCGATGACGTCCCAGATGGCAGGAACGCGAGAGGCGATGAGCACGAAGAGTCTGCTGTCGATGTCCATGCATCGAGCGTGCGCGGCCCGGCCGGACCCGGCATGACGCGAACGGGCCATTGCCCGGCGTGTGGGCCGTCTCAGCCGCGGCCGGACTCCGCGTAGGCCGGAGCGCCTCCGCCGAGGTTCGCGAGCGCCGACTCGAGGCGCCGGGCGGTGAAGTCCGCACACCGCTCGCGGGCCTCCTCGACGGTGCAGAACGCCACGTCGCGGATCTCGCGCTCCTGCCGCACCACGTCGTCGAGGATCGACGGGTCGTGCTCACCACCGTCGAAGACCAGGCAGAGCGCGTCGTCCCAGCCGCTCCACGGAGGCAGCCAGTCGGTGAGCAGCAGCCGGCCGGCCGGGATCTGGAGCGCGAGCTCCTCCTCGACCTCGCGGGTGACGGCGAGCTGAGGCGATTCGCCGACCTCGACCACGCCGCCGGGCAGGTCCCAGTCCTGCTTGTAGGTCAACCGGCACAGCAGCACCCGGCCGCCCCGGTCGCGGACCAGCAGCTGGCTGATCGCGCGCTTGCGGGGCAGGAACGAGTTGAGCAGCGCACGGAAACCCTCCGGCTCATGGGCCGGAAGGTCGTCCGCGAGCCGTGCGTAGACGATCCGGTCGGAGGCCACTCCGTCGACCGTGAGGCCGCCACGCATGACTCCCTCGCGCCGCAGCCCGGACCACGTGGCCACGCGCTGGGCGGTCTTGTCGTCGGGAGCCACCCACGCCTCGACCCGGCCGTGAGCCCCCAGTGCCTCGGCCACGGCGGCCTGCACGTCCTCGATCGGCTGTCCGTCCGGCCACTCGAGGCGCGCGACGCCGTCTCCGACCGTGGTGACGCGGACGGCGGCTGGGTCGCTCACGCGGTCGAGGTTAGTGGTTGCGTCCCAGCCCCGGGCCGCGTGGTTTCGAGGCTCGTCGCCGGCGCTCGTCGCACCTCAACCACCGGAGTGGCGGAACCACACAGTGGCCAACGGCGGCACGACGATGTCGGCGTACGCCGGCTGGCCGAGGTGGTCGCCGTCGACCGCGGTGATGCCGCCCAGGTTGCCGACGCCGGAGCCGGTGTAGCCCTCGGCGTCGGTGTTGAGCACCTCGTCCCAGGTGCCGGCCGTGGGCAGGCCTAGCCGGTAGCCCTCGTGCGGCACCGCGGAGAAGTTGGACACGCAGACCAGGTCCGGGCCGGAGGTGGCCCGCCTGATGAAGGAGAACGTGTTGCGGCCGGCGTCGTTGGCGTCGACCCACTGGAAGCCACTGGCGTCGTCGTCGCGCTGCCACAGCGCAGGCGAGGCGACGTAGGCCGCGTTGAGGTCGCGCACCAGCGAGTGCACGCCGCGGTGCTCGGGGTGGTCGAGCAGCCACCAGTCGAGCTCGCGGGCCTCGGCCCACTCCGACTCCTGGCCCAGCTCGGCCCCCATGAACAGCAGCTGCTTGCCGGGGTGCGCCCACATGAAGCCGAGGTAGGCGCGGAGGTTGGCCAGCTGACGCCACCGGTCACCAGGCATCTTGCGCAGCAGCGACCCCTTGCCGTGCACGACCTCGTCGTGGCTGATCGGCAGCACGTAGTTCTCCGACCAGGCGTAGACGAGGGAGAAGGTCAGCTCGCTGTGGTGGTAGGCGCGGTGGACCGGGTCGTGCTGCACGTAGCCGAGCGAGTCGTGCATCCAGCCCATGTTCCACTTGAAGCCGAAGCCCAGCCCTCCCTCGGACGTCGGCCCGGTGACCTGCGGCCAGGACGTCGACTCCTCGGCGATCGTGGTCACCCCGGGGGTGCGCTTGTAGACGGTGGCGTTCATCTCCTGGAGGAACTGCACCGCCTCGAGGTTCTCGCGGCCGCCGTACTTGTTCGGCGTCCACTCACCCTCCTCGCGGGAGTAGTCGAGGTAGAGCATCGACGCGACACCGTCGACGCGCAGGCCGTCGGCGTGGAACTCCTCGAGCCAGTAGAGCGCGTTGGCGTAGAGGAAGTTGCGCACCTCGTTGCGGCCGAAGTTGAAGATGTGCGAGCCCCACTCCTTGTGCCAGCCGCGCTGGGGGTTGGGGTCCTCGTAGAGCGGGGTGCCGTCGAAGTTGACCAGGGCCCACGGGTCGGTGGCGAAGTGGCCGGGCACCCAGTCGAGGATCACGCCGATCCCGGCCTGGTGGAGCCGGTCGACGAGCAGCCGGAACCCGTCGGGGTCACCGAACCTCGAGTCGGGGGCGAAGTACGACGTCACGTGGTAGCCCCACGAGCCGCCGAACGGGTGCTGCATGACCGGCATCAGCTCCACGTGGGTGAAGCCGAGGTCCGAGACGTAGGCCGGGAGCTCGTCGGCCAGCTCCTGCCAGCTCTTGCCACGTCGCCACGAGGCGAGGTGCAGCTCGTAGACCGACATCGGCTCGTGCACGTGCTCCTTGCCCGGCCGCTCGGCCATCCAAGTGTCGTCGCTCCAGGCATAGGTCGACTCGAAGACCTTCGAGGCGGTGTCGGCCGGCACCTCGGCCCAGGACGCCATCGGGTCGGCCTTCTCGCGCCACTCGCCGTCGGCGCCGAGCACGACGTACTTGTAGGCGTTGCCGGAGCCCACGCCGGGCACGAACAGCTCCCAGACGCCGGAGTGGCCGAGCTCGCGCATCGGGTGCTCGCGGCCGTCCCAGCTGTTGAAGTCGGCCTTGAGCCGGACGGCGCGGGCGGCCGGCGCCCACACCGCGAACGACGTGCCGGAGATCGTGTCTCCGAACGGCGTGTCGTAGTGGTGCACCCGCGCGCCGAGCACGGTCCACAGCAGCTCGTGGCGGCCCTCGTTGATCAGGTGCAGGTCCATCTCACCCAGCGTCGGCAGGAACCGGTAGGGGTCATCGACGGTGTGCGGGTGCCCGTCGTCGTAGGTCACCTCGAGGCGGTAGTCGGGCACGTCCTCTCCTGTGAGCCGACCGACCCAGATGCCCTCGTGCTCGTGGGAGAGCTCGTGGGTCGTGCCGTCACCGTGCTGGACGGTCACGCGCTTGGCCAGGGGCTTGAAGGCGCGCACCGTGACACCGCCGTCGTGCGGATGCGGGCCGAGGATCGAGTGCGGGCTGCCGTGCCGGCCGGCGACCAGCAGGTCGAGCTCATCGGCCGCCACCGGCGCGATCGCGGGTGTCCGGCTTCCGGGCGAGGGAGTCATGCTGCTCCGATCCTGGCCACGGCCTGGAGCGGGATGGTGACCCAGGACGGACGGTTGCGGGTCTCGTAGACGGTCTCGTAGACGGCCTTGTCGGCGACGTAGGCGTTCACCAGCACGTGCTGAGCGGCGCTGAGCCCGCCTCCGGCGTAGGCGAACAGGAAGTGGTTCTTGTTCCGCTCGGACCACTCCTGGGCCCGGGTGTCGATCAGCTCGGCGTCGGACTCGTTGCTGGTGTTCAGCGACCGCTCGACGACCCGGGCGGCGTAGTCGAAGCTGCGGAGCATCCCGGCCACGTCGCGCCACGGCGAGTCCGGCAGCAGCCGTTCGGCCATCGGCTTGACCGGCTCACCCTCGAAGTCGACGATCTTCCACCCCTGAGAGGTGCGCAGGGTCTGGCCGAGGTGCAGGTCGCCGTGGATCCGCTGGACGTCGAGGCCGTCGAGCTTGGAGACGGCGGCGAACGTCGCCCGCAGCACCTCGGCGTGCTCGGTCAGCTCGGGTACGACGCCCAGCGCCGCCTCGAGCCGTCCGGTCATCAGGGCGGCGAGCTCGGCCGCCGCGGCGGCCGGCCAGACCTCGGCGGGGAACAGGCCGTGCAGCGCCTCGTGCACCTCGCGCAGCGCCTCCCCGAGCCGGGTCGCCTCGCCGGCGAAGTCGCCGCCGGAGTCATGGGCGTGCACCTCCGGGTCGGCGAACAGCGAGCGGACGCTGGCCAGGGCCAGGTCCCAGCCGTCGGTCGCGGTGCGCAGGAACTGCTGCAGCATCGCGAGCTGCAGCGTCTGGCCGCCGTCGTCGACGTCGAGCCAGCCGTAGAGGGCGGCGACGTGGCCCGAGCCGGCCCGGGTCAGCACGTCGTGCACCTCGATGTCGGGGTTCACGCCGGGGGTGACCTTGCGGAACACCTTCATCAGGGCGTCGTCGCCGAAGGCCACGGAGGAGTTGGACTGCTCGCCGCTGAACAGCGTCGAGTGCACCTCGAGGTCGAGCTCGTGACCGGGCAGCCGGTGGAACCGGAGACCGCTGCTCTCGGCCTCGCGGTCGAAGGCCCGCTGCCACAGCGCCATGGCGTCGCGGTCGTGCAGCGCGTCGTAGGCGTGCACCCAGCCGTGGTCGGCGCTCTCCCACCAGCCCACGAAGGCGTGGTCGAGCCGGCCCTCGGGGTGCTCGTAGAAGGCCAGCGGGACCTGGTAGAGCTCGGTGCCGCCCTCGTCGTCGGAGTAGCTCACCTCGACGAGGTGGATCACCACCACGGGTGGACCGCCGGGGAGCTCGCCGAGGGTGCGCACGCCGGTGACGGCGTAGGGGCGTCCCTTGCCCCCGAACCACCGCGTGCGGTTCAGGAACTCGGCGAACACCTCGGTGTCGAGGTGGCGGGTGGTCACAGGAGCTGGCCCTCCTCAGGGTCGTCGGCCGATGTCAGGCGGAACCAGTAGAAGCCGTACCCAGACAGCGTCAGGAGGTACGGCAGCTCGCCGACTGCGGGGAACTGCACGCCACCGATCAGCTCGACCGGCCGCATCCCCTCGAACCTCCGCAGGTCGAGCTCGACCGGCTGCGAGAACCGGGACAGGTTGTTCACGCAGAGGATGGTCTCGCTGGAGCCGTCGTCGTTGACGTGCTCGCGCACGAAGCTGAGCACCGAGGGGTTGGACCCGCCGAGGTCGGTGAACGCGCCGAGGCCGAACGCGTCGTAGCTGCGCCGGATCTGGAGCATCCGGCGGGTCCAGTGCAGCAGCGAGGAGGGATTCTCCTGCTGGGCCTCGACGTTGACGCTCTGGTAGCCGTAGACAGGGTCCTGGATCGCCGGCAGGTGCAGCTTGCCGGGCGTCACCGACGAGAAGCCGGCGTTGCGGTCGGGCGTCCACTGCATCGGCGTGCGCACGCCGTCGCGGTCGCCCAGCCAGATGTTGTCGCCCATCCCGATCTCGTCGCCGTAGTAGAGCACCGGCGAGCCGGGCAGCGAGAGCAGCAGCGCGTTGAAGAGCTCGATCTGGTTGGTGTCGTTGTCGAGCAGGGGTGCCAGCCGCCGGCGGATGCCGATGTTGGCCTTCATCCGGGGGTCCTTGGCGTACTCGTCCCACATGTAGTCGCGGTCCTCGTCGCTGACCATCTCGAGGGTGAGCTCGTCGTGGTTGCGCAGGAAGATGCCCCACTGGCAGCCGCTCGGGATCGGCGGCGTCTGCTCGAGGATCTCCGAGATCGGGAACCGCGACTCGCGCCTGACGGCCATGAAGATCCGCGGCATCACGGGGAAGTGGAAGCACATGTGGCACTCGTCGCCGCCCGACTCGAACTCGCCGAAGTAGTCCACGACGTCGGAGGGCCACTGGTTCGCCTCGGCGAGCAGGATCTTGCCGGGGTACTTCTCGTCGACGAAGCGCCGGACCTTGCGGAGGAACTCGTGGGTCTCGGGGAGGTTCTCGCCGTTGGTGCCGTCGCGCTCGTAGAGGTAGGGGACCGCGTCGAGCCGGAACCCGTCCAGGCCCATGTCGAACCAGAACGACACCGCCTCCAGGATCGCGTCGTGCACCGCCGGGTTGTCGTAGTTGAGGTCCGGCTGGTGGGAGAAGAACCGGTGCCAGTAGTACTGCTGGCGGACCGGGTCCCAGGTCCAGTTGGACGGCTCGGTGTCCACGAAGATCACCCGGGCGTCCTGGTACTTCTCGTCGGTGTCGGACCAGACGTAGAAGTCGCCGTAGGGCCCGTCGGGGTCCTCCCGACTGGCCTGGAACCACGCGTGCTGGTCGCTCGTGTGGTTCATGACGAAGTCGATGATCACGCGGATGCCGCGCCGGTGCGCCTCGTCGAGGAACTCGTGGAAGTCGTCGACGGTGCCGATCTCCGGGAGGATGTTGACGAAGTCGGAGACGTCGTAGCCGCCGTCGCGCAGCGGGCTGCTGAAGAACGGCGGGATCCACAGGCAGTCGACGCCGAGCCAGTCGAGGTAGTCGAGCCTCTCGATCAGCCCCTTGAAGTCGCCGGTGCCGTCGCCGTTGGAGTCGCGGAAGGAGCGGACCATCACCTCGTAGAAGACCGCGGTCTTGAACCAGTCGGGCGTGCTGCCCTCCTGGTCGGGAAACGGGTCGGTGTCCGGCGGCGGCGAGGTCTCGACGACGGTGCCCTCCTCGAGGCTCGGCTCGACGTCGGGGTCCTGGTCGGACGAGACCTTCTTGGCGGCCATCAGGAGTTCCTCACCGTCAGGACGTGTGCGGGCTCGTGGCCGGGGTCGAGCCGCACGTAGTTGTGCTGGCCCCAGCTCCAGTCGGCCCCGGTGATCTCGTCGTGGACCGCGAAGCTGTCGCCCCAGTCGAGGCCGAGCGCGGGCAGGTCGAGGTGGATCGTGGTCTCCCGGGTGCCGTGGGGGTCGAGGTTGACCACCGTGATCACGATGTCGCTCGAGCCGTCAGGGAGCGTGGCCGACTTGGAGAAGACCAGGACGTTCTCGTCGTCGCTGCTGTGGATCACGGTGTTGCGGAGCCGCTGCAGGGCGAGGTGCTCGCGGCGGATCTCGTTGAGCCGGGTGAGGTAGGGCGCGAGGGTGCGGCCCTCGGCGGTGGCGCCGTCCCAGTCGCGCACCCGGATCTGGTACTTCTCGCTGTCGAGGTACTCCTCGCTGCCCGGGCGCACGGCGACGTGCTCGAAGAGCTCGTATCCGGCGTAGACGCCCCAGCTCGGTGACCCGGTCGCGGCGATCGCCGCGCGGATCTTGAACGACGCCGGACCGCCGTACTGGAGATAGGCATGGAGGATGTCGGGGGTGTTGACGAAGAAGTTCGGGCGCATCGCGTGGTCGGTCTCGTGGGACACCTCGAGCAGGTAGTCCTCGAGCTCCCACTTGGCGTTGCGCCAGGTGAAGTAGGTGTAGCTCTGGTGGAAGCCCACGGCGCCGAGCCCCTGCATCATCGCCGGCTTGGTGAACGCCTCGGCGAGGAAGATCACGTCGGGGTCGGTGCGCCGGATCTCCTTGAGCAGCCACTCCCAGAACGCCACCGGCTTGGTGTGCGGGTTGTCGACGCGGAAGACCCGGACGCCGTGGCTCATCCAGTGCTTGACGACGCGGAGCACCTCGCGGCAGATGCCGACCGGGTCGTTGTCGAAGTTCATGGGGTAGATGTCTTGGTACTTCTTGGGCGGGTTCTCGGCGTAGGCGATGGTGCCGTCGAGCCGCGTGGTGAAGAACTCCGGGTGGCTGGTGACCCACGGGTGGTCGGGGGCCGCCTGGAGGGCGAGGTCGAGGGCGACCTCGAGCCCCAGGTCGCGGGCCTTCTCGACGAAGGCGTCGAAGTCCTCGAGGGTGCCGAGGTCGGGGTGGATCGCGTCGTGGCCCCCGTCCTTCGAGCCGATCGCCCACGGTGAGCCGGGGTCGTCGGGCCCGGGGGTCAGCGTGTTGTTGGGGCCCTTGCGGTTGACCTCACCGATCGGGTGGATCGGCGGCAGGTAGATGATGTCGAACCCCATCGCGGCGACCGCGTCGAGCCGTGCGGCGGCGGTCCGGAAGGTCCCGGACGAGACCGTGCCGTCGGCGGCCAGCGTGGCGCCCTCCGAACGGGGGAAGAACTCATACCAGCTGCCGAACAGCGCGCGCGGGCGGTCGGCGTAGGCCGGGTAGGGGCCCTCCACCGTCACGAGCTCGCGGATCGGGTGCGCCTGCATCGTGGCCACGAGCGCGGGGTCCTGGAGGACGGCGAGCCTGGCGGCGGGCGGGCGTCCGGGGTCCGCAGCCGCCTCGATGGCCCCCTGGAGGAGCTTCCCCTCGGCGCCCGCCGGGTCGACCTGGGCGAGCACCTTCTCGCACAGCACCCGGCCCTCCTCGAACATCAGCTCCACGTCGACGCCGGCGGGGATCTTGAGCCCGGCGTTGTGCTCCCACGTGGCGACGGGGTCGGACCACGCGTGGATCTCGAACGTCCACGGGCCGCTGACGTCGGGCGCCACCCACGCGTCGTAGCGGTCGGGCACCGACTCGTGCCTGGTCATCCGCACCGGCGGTCGCCTGGTGCCGTCGGGCGCGGTGAGCACGACCTCCGCCGCGAGGAGGTCGTGACCCTCGCGGAACACGGTGGCTCGCACGGGGAACGGCTCGCCGACGGTCGCCTTGGCCGCCTGTCGACCGAGGTCGACGACGGGCATGACGTCCATGACGGGGATGCGTCCGACCATCTCTCCAACCTAGCGAGGTCGCGGCGTGGGGACACAGCCGCTGCGGGCGGCCCGGTACCCGAAGCTCGCCCCAGGCAGTGATGGCGAGGCCCGAACCCCGGCACCGAGCGTGGCCGACGGGGGCAGGAGAAGGATGAGGCGGGTGGGCGCGTCCCCATGTCGCACCCACCCGCGCTCTCATCAACGAGGGGCTCGGGCAGGCGTTATGGCCGCTCTGACCTGCGACGACTGGTCCAGATCCCTCGAGATGGCTTCGGAGGGTTGGAACGATCCAAGTGCACGCGCTAACGTCTGCGGGTGCGCGCCATCCGACGATTCACCGTCCGCCCCGTGCTCCCCGAGGCGCTCTCCGCCCTCGGAGACCTGGCCAACAACCTGCGGTGGTCATGGCACCCGCCGACCCAGGACGTCTTCGCCTCGGTCGATCCTGCGCTGTGGGAGTCGACCGGCCGAGACCCCGTCCGCATGCTCGGCGAGGTTCCCAAGGCCCGCTTCGACGAGCTCGCGGGCGACGGCGAGTTCTGCGCGCGGCTCGGCGCCGCCCAGGCCGACCTCGCGGCGTACCTCTCCGAGGACCGCTGGTACCAGCGCCGGGTGCAGGACGGCCCGCAGGCGATCGGCTACTTCTCGCCAGAGTTCGGCATCACCGCGGTGCTGCCCCAGTACTCCGGCGGCCTCGGCATCCTCGCCGGCGACCACCTCAAGGCCGCCAGTGACCTCGGCGTCCCGATCGTTGGCGTCGGCCTGCTCTACCGGCACGGCTACTTCAAGCAGTCGCTCTCCAGCGAGGGCTGGCAGCAGGAGAGCTACCCGGTGCTCGACCCCGACGAGCTGCCCATCTCGCTGCTCCGCGAGCCCGACGGCACCCGCGCCACCATCTCGATCGACCTGCCCGACGGGCCGCCGCTGGTGGCCCGCATCTGGGTCGTGAAGGTCGGGCGGGTCCCGCTGCTGATGCTGGACACCGACGTCGAGGGCAACCCGCAGCACTACGTCGACGTGACCGATCGGCTCTACGGCGGCAACAGCGAGCACCGGCTGCGCCAGGAGCTCCTCCTCGGCGTGGGCGGCGTCCGCGCGCTGCGCGTCTTCAGCCGGCTGAGCGGGCACCCGACGCCCGAGGTGTTCCACACCAACGAGGGGCACGCGGGCTTCCTCGGCATCGAGCGGATCCGCGAGCTCACCGTCGAGAAGGGCGGCCCGGAGGTCGACTGGGACACCGCGCTCGAGATGGGCCGCGCGTCCACCGTCTTCACCACGCACACCCCCGTGCCGGCCGGCATCGACCGGTTCCCGCGCACCCTGGTCGAGCAGTACTTCGGCGAGAACGGCGCCACGCCCGGCGTACCGATCGACAAGCTGCTGGCCCTCGGCACCGAGGACTACACCGGGGGAGACGCGACCGTCTTCAACATGGCGGTGATGGGATTCCGGCTCGCGCAGCGCGCCAACGGCGTGTCCAAGCTGCACGGCCACGTCAGCCGCGACATGTTCCACGGGCTCTGGCCGGCCTTCGACGAGGCCGAGGTGCCGATCGGGTCGATCACCAACGGCGTGCACGCGCCGTCGTGGGTGGCCCGCGAGATGTTCGACCTCGCCACTGCCCAGGGCGCCGACGCCAGGTCCGACGACGTCGACTCGTTCTGGGCCGCGGTCGACAAGGTCCCCGGCGGCGACGTCTGGGCGGTGAAGCGCCAGCTGCGTGAGCGGCTGGTCCTCGACGCGCGCCGCAGGCTGGCCAAGTCCTGGCAGCAGCGAGGCACCGCGAAGGCGGAGCTGTCCTGGATCGACACCGCCCTCGACCCCGACGTGCTCACGATCGGGTTCGCGCGCCGCGCGGCGTCCTACAAGCGGCTGACGCTGATGATGCGCGACCCCGAGCGGCTCAAGAGCCTGCTGCTGCACCCCGAGCGCCCGATCCAGCTGGTCATCGCCGGCAAGGCGCACCCGGCCGACGACGGCGGCAAGAAGCTGATCCAGGACATCGTCAAGCTCTCCGACGACCCGGAGATCCGGCACCGGATCGTGTTCCTGCCCAACTACGACATCGCCATGGCGCAGCCGCTCTACCCCGGCTGCGACGTGTGGCTCAACAACCCGCTGCGCCCCTACGAGGCGTGCGGCACGTCGGGCATGAAGGCCGCGCTCAACGGCGGCCTCAACCTGTCGGTCCTCGACGGCTGGTGGGACGAGTGGTACGACGGCGACAACGGCTGGGCGATCCCGACCGCCGACGGCGTGGAGGACGTCGACAAGCGCGACGACCTCGAGTCGGCCTCGCTCTACGACCTGATCGAGCGCGAGGTCGCCCCGCGCTTCTACGACCACGACGAGGACGGCGTCCCGAACCGGTGGCTCGAGATGGTCCGGCACACCCTGAAGTCGCTCGGCCCCAAGGTGCTGGCCACGCGCATGGTCCGCGACTACGTGCGAGACCTCTACGCGCCGGCCGTGGTCAACGCCCGGCTCCTGAACTCCGACTACGTGGGTGCCGCCAAGCTGGCCGCCTGGAAGAAGCGGGTGAAGGCGGCCTGGCCGACCGTCCGGGTCGAGCACGTCGAGTCGTCCGGGGTCGGGGACGCCGCCGAGGTCGGAGCGCTGCTCAACGTCCGCGCCTTCGTCTCGCTCGGCGAGCTCGCCACCGAGGATGTCGAGGTCCAGGTCCTGCACGGCAAGATCGACAGCAACGACGTCCTCACCGACGTCACGGTCAAGGACCTCACCCTCGCCGAGACCTACGATGGCGGCCGCTTCCGCTTCGACGGTGACATCGAGCTCGACCGCGGCGGCCCGTTCGGCTACACGGTCCGAGTCATCCCGCGCAACGAGCTGCTCACGTCGGTCGCCGAGCTGGGCGTCGTGGCCATCGCCTGACCCCTGGCCGGGTTCGTGTGCGGGACGCTAGCCCGGGATCAGCTTCCAGTCGCCCTCCGAGATCACGTCAGCCGTGCCGTCGACGACCCTGATGGCGGTCTGGTCGTCGATGACGTACTTCGGCCCGTCGATGGTGGCTGCCCAGGCCTCGCACTCGGCCATGGAGTTGCCCGGCATGCCGTCGGGGGCCAGGTGCGGGCAGATCGCGAAGTCCACGACCCCCAGGGTGGTGTCGTCACCACTGGGCGGCCGCCACTGGATGAAGTCGTCACCGACCTGCGGGGTCATCACCATGCTCCCCGCGCTCAGCCCCACCCAGACCGTCTCGGTCAGGTCCGGGAGGAGCGCCGCGAGTCCGGACTCCCGCATCCAGTGACACAGGTAGAGGACGTCGCCGCCTCCAACCAGGAGGACGTCGGCCTCCTGCAGCCAGGGGAGCCAGCGCTCCCGAGCGAGGCTGGGGAGGGCCGTGAGCTCCAGGACTCCCACCGACTTCCAGCCCAGCCCGGCCATGGGGTTCTGAGGCTCGTTCCCGCTGATGAACTGCCACGCGCGCTCGGGCGTGACCATGGGATGGCCGTACGCCGCGGTCGGGATGCAGAGCGCGCTGCACTCCTCCAGCGGCTTGGGCAGCAGGTCGACCAGCGCCTCGCGGATGCTCGGGTTCGTGACGCCTCCGGACGTGAGCAGCAGCTTCACTTCGACTCCTAGGTGGTGACCGGCGCGATGACGGGGTCGCGCACATGGCGACGTCCCGACCAGCCCTGGCGGGAGAAGTCATCGGTGGCGCCGGCGCGGCGACGGCGTAGCGACCTCATCGAGGGCGCGAGGTCCGTCCCCGGCTCAGACCGAGCAGGAGGGAGAGATGGGCCGGCAGCAGCGCGAAGCCGCACGGGTTCACCGCGGCCAGCAGCCCGGCACCCAGGGCCAGGGCGAGCCGGTCGCGGTAGGGCACGTCAGCCGGTCGGGCCGGCAACCAGGTCGGCGAGGTCGTCGTCGCTGATCGCCCCACCGTCGGGGTCCGAGAGCCGCGGCATGTCTGTGCCCACGCTGCTCAGACCTCCCGCAGCACCACCACGCTGCGGCCGCCGAGCCGCATCCGGTCGCCGGTCTTGACCGGCGTACCGATCGGGAGCTTGGGATCGGTGGACAGCGCGACCTCGCCGGCGTGCACCCAGTCGTTGGCGGGGAGCTCGACCTGCACGGAGCGGTCACCGGAGTTGAAGAACATCGCGAACGACCTGTCCACCTGCTGCTCGCCGCGGGGGCCGGGGGAGCGGAGCGGGGCGCCCGAGACGAACATGCCCACCGTGGTCAGGGTCGGGTCGTGCCAGTCGTCGCCGGTCATCTCGCGGCCGGAGGGGTGCAGCCAGGCCAGGTCCTTCGGGCCGCCGCGGATGGTCGGACGGCCCTCGAAGAAGTGCCGCTGGCGCAGCGCGGGGTGCTCGCGGCGCAGCCTCAGAGCGGCCTTGGTGAGGTCGTGGACGTCCAGCCACGCGTCGTCGGGCCGCCAGTCGATCCAGGAGATCTCGTTGTCCTGGCAGTAGGCGTTGTTGTTGCCGCGCTGGGTGCGGCCCCGCTCGTCGCCGGCTGTGATCATCGGAACGCCGTTGGAGAGGCAGAGGGTCGCCATCAGGTTCGCGGCCTGGCGGCGGCGCAGCGCGTCGATCTTCGGGTCGGTGGTCTCGCCCTCGACGCCGTAGTTGTAGGACCTGTTGTTGTCGGTGCCGTCCCGGTTGCCCTCGCCGTTGTCCTCGTTGTGCTTGTGGTCGTAGCTGACCAGGTCGCGCACCGTGAACCCGTCGTGGGCGGTGACGAAGTTGACCGAGGTGTACGGCGACCGGCCGTCGTCGGCGTACAGGTCCGAGGAGCCGGCCAGCCGGGTCGCGACCTCCCGGATGCCCGAGGAGCGGCCGTTCCAGAAGTCGCGGACCTCGTCGCGGTACTGGTCGTTCCACTCGGTCCAGGGCGGCGGGTACTCGCCGACGCGGTAGCCCTCCGACGAGGCGTCCCAGGGCTCCGCGACCAGCTTCACGCGCCGCAGCACCGGGTCCTGGCCGATGGCGACGAGCAGGTGGCTGTGCATGTCGATGGCCCGCCCCGTCCGCGCCAGCGCGGAGAGCAGGTCGAAGCGGAAGCCGTCGACGTGCATCTCGGTGACCCAGTAGCGCAGCGAGTCGAGGATCATCCGCAGTGCGAATGGGTGGCTGGCGTCGACGGTGTTGCCGCAGCCGGTCACGTCCCAGTAGACGTCGTGACCGTGCCGGTCGAGGACGCCGGGGTTCGAGGCCCCGGCGCGGTGGTAGATCCGGTCGTCGAGGCCGCGGAAGGACAGCGTGGGCCCCTCGACCCCCGCCTCGGCCGTGTGGTTGTAGACCACGTCGAGGAGCACCTCGAGGCCGGCCTCGTGGAAGGCCTTGACCATGGCCTTGAACTCCGTCACCTGCTCGCCGCGGTCCCCGCCGGAGGAGTAGGCAGCGTGGGGGGCGAAGAAGCCGATCGAGTTGTAGCCCCAGTAGTTGGTCAGCCCGCGCGCCGCGACGGCCGGCTCGGTGACGAACTGGTGGATCGGCAGCAGCTCGACCGCGGTCACGCCGAGGTCGCACAGGTAGTCGATGACCGCCGGGCTCGCGAGGCCGGCGTAGGTCCCGCGGAGCTCCTCGGGCACCCGGTCGTGCAGCTGGGTCATCCCCTTTACGTGCAGCTCGTAGATGACGGTGTCGCGCCACCGGCGTCGCGCGGGGCGGTCATCGCCCCAGTCGAACCGGTCGTCGACGACCACGCTGAGCGGCACCCTGCCGGCCGAGTCGAGCTTGTCGCGCGCCTCGGGGGCGTCCACCGTGTGGCCGAAGATCGCCGGGTCCTGGACGAGCTCGCCGCTCACGGCGCGCGCGTAGGGGTCGAGCAGCAGCTTGCGCGGGTTGAAGCGCAGTCCCTGCTCGGGAGCCCACGGCCCGGCCACCCGGTAGCCGTAGCGCTGGCCCGGCCGGATGCCGGGCACCGCCCCGTGCCAGATGCCGAGCGTGCGCTCGGTCAGCCGGTGCCGGGTCTCGACGCCGTGCTCGTCGACGAGGCAGAGGGAGGCCGCGCTGGCCTCCGGCGCCCAGACCGCGAAGTTGGTCGACTCCTCGGTCCAGGTCGAGCCCAGCTGGTGGTGGGAGCCGGGCCAGATGGGTGCCACCTCGCCGCGGGTCCGCCATAGTCCGGGCACCCGGTCACTTTAGAGAGACCGACTGAGCGGCATGATGCAGGGCATGGGTGAGTTCGTGGGTCTTGAGGTCGTCGACGGCGTCGGCACCATCCGGCTGGACCGGCCGAAGATGAACGCGATCAGCTTCCAGGTGCAGACCGAGCTGCGCGAGGCGGCCACCGAGGCGACCGAGCGCGATGACGTGCGGGCGGTGGTGCTCTACGGCGGCGAGCGGGTCTTCGCGGCCGGCAACGACGTCAAGGAGATGGCCGCGCTGTCGCACGCCGACATGGTCGAGCTCGGGGGCTCGGTGCAGGCAGCGGTGACCGCCGTGGCGCAGATCCCGAAGCCGGTGGTCGCCGCGATCACCGGCTACGCGCTCGGCGGCGGGTGCGAGCTCGCACTGGCCGCCGACGTCCGGTTCGCCGCCGAGGACGCCCAGCTCGGCCAGCCCGAGGTGCTGCTCGGGATCATCCCCGGCGCGGGCGGCACCCAGCGGCTGAGCCGCCTGATCGGGCCGAGCCGGGCCAAGGAGCTCATCTTCACCGGCCGCTTTGTCAAGGCCGACGAGGCGCTCGCGATGGGGCTGGTCGACCGCGTCGTACCCAAGGAGCGGGTCTACGACGAGGCCGTCGCCTGGGCGGCCCAGTTCTCCGGCGCCGCCGCCCTCGCGCTGCGGGCCGCGAAGGAGTCCGTGGACCGTGGCCTCGAGGTCGACCTGGACGCCGGACTGGAGATCGAGCGGGCGGCGTTCGCCGGCCTGTTCGCCACCGCGGACCGCACCGCCGGTATGCAATCCTTCGTCGAGCAGGGGCCCGGCAAGGCCAGGTTCGAGGGCCGCTGACCGCAGATCGGCCAACGAGGGAGCGGGATGTTCGGACGCGGCAGCGGCGCCAAGGTCGACACGGGGGCCCAGGCCTCCGGCACGTCGGGAGCGCCGGGCCGGGGCGCCATGACGGTCACCCGGGTGCGGCTGGTGCTCTCACAGGTGCTGTGGCTGCTCTTCCTGCTGGCCGCGCTGTTCCTGGCCGTTGGGGCCCTGCTCGTCGCGCTCGACGCCAACCACGACAACGACCTCGTGAAGTTCGTGCTCGACGGCGCCGACCGGGTCGACCTCGGCATCTTCAGCCGGGACAACGGCATCAAGCAGTTCTCCGGCGCCGACGCGGACACCAAGAACGCGCTGTTCAACTGGGGGCTCGGCGCCGCCGCCTGGCTGTTCGTGGGCCGGATCCTGGATCGCGTCGTCCGTCCGTGAGCCCCGTGCGCTACCCCGGACGTCGACGGCTCCCTCACCAGGTCTGGTGTGAGGAAGGCCTCCCCGGACCGAGATGTAACTCGGAGTGACACGGCGGTAGCCTCCGAAGCACCATGAACATCATCGTCTGTGTCAAGCATGTCCCTGACGCCACCGCCGACCGGAAGTTCGAGGACGACAACACCGTCGACCGGGTGGGCGTCGACGGGCTCCTGTCCGAGCTCGACGAGTACGCCGTCGAGCAGGCCCTCCAGCTCAAGGAGAAGGCCGGTGACGGCGAGGTGGAGGTGACCGCGTTGTGCGTCGGCCCCGAGAAGGCGGTGGACGCGGTGCGCAAGGCGCTCCAGATGGGGGCCGACAAGGGCATCCACGTCATCGACGACGCCATCGCGGGCTCCGACGCGATCGCGACCTCGCTGGTGCTGGCCAAGGCCGTCGAGAAGGCCGGCGAGGAGACCAAGGTCGACGTGGTCCTGTGCGGGATGGCCTCGACCGACGCCTCCATGAGCGTGGTGCCGGCCATGCTCGCCGAGCGGCTCTCGTGGCCGCAGGTCACGATGGCCTCGAAGATCGAGAGCCAGGGCGACCAGGTCCGGATCCAGCGCGACGGCGACACGGCGACCGAGGTGATCGGTGCGACCATGCCGATGGTGCTCTCGGTGACCGACCAGTCCGGCGAGGCCCGCTACCCGTCGTTCAAGGGCATCATGGCGGCGAAGAAGAAGCCGCTGGAGGTCTGGTCGCTGGGCGACCTGGGCGTCGACGCCGGCGACGTCGGGCTGTCGGTGGCCTGGTCCGAGGTCGAGGACACCACCGCGCGCCCGCCGCGCAGCCAGGGCGAGATCGTCAAGGACGAGGACGGCTCCGGCGCTGGTGCGCTGACCGAGTTCCTCGCGTCCAAGAAGTTCATCTGAGCATCCGTCGATAGAACGAACAGGGATTCCCATGTCTGAAGTACTCGTCCTCGTCGACCACCTCGACGGATCCGTCCGCAAGCCGACCTACGAGCTGCTGACCATCGCCAAGCGGCTCGGTGAGCCCTCGGCCGTGTTCATCGGCGACGGCTCCAAGGCCTCCGAGGTCGCCGAGAAGGTCAAGAAGTACGGCGCCGAGAAGGTCTACGTCGTCGACGACGCCCAGATCAAGGGCTACCTCGTCGCGCCGAAGGCCGAGGTCCTCCAGCAGCTGGCGGAGAAGTCTTCCGCGGCCGCGGTACTCATCCCGTCCAACGTCGAGGGCAAGGAGATCGCCGGCCGGCTGGCCATCAAGCTCGACTCCGGGCTGATCACCGACGCGGTCGACGTCTCGGCCGGATCCGGGGGAGAAGGGCCGGTCACGACGCAGAGCGTCTTCGCCGGCAGCTACACCGTCACCGCCAAGGTCACCAAGGGCACGCCGATCATCACGGTGAAGCCGAACTCCGCCGCTCCCGAGGAGTCGGAGGGCGCGGGCTCGGTCGAGGAGTTCACCGCCGAGATCTCCGACGCCGCCAAGGGCGCCAAGATCGTGGCCTCCCAGCCGCGCAAGGCGTCCGGTCGGCCCGACCTCAACGAGGCCGCGATCGTGGTCTCCGGTGGTCGTGGCACCGGTGGCGACTTCACCCCGATCGAGGAGTTCGCGGACTCGCTCGGCGCCGCCGTCGGCGCCTCGCGCGCTGCGGTCGACTCCGGCTGGATCGCGCACACGTTCCAGGTCGGCCAGACCGGCAAGACCGTGTCTCCGCAGCTCTACATCGCGGCGGGCATCTCCGGTGCCATCCAGCACCGCGCCGGCATGCAGACCTCCAAGACGATCGTGGCGGTCAACAAGGACGAGGAGGCCCCGATCTTCGAGCTCGTCGACTTCGGTGTCGTCGGCGACCTCAAGACCGTCCTCCCCGCCGCGACCGAGGACGTCAACAAGCGCAAGGGCTGATGGGCTGCCCCCGCGAGCTTCGGTCGTGGGCACCGAGCCGATCACAGGGAGCGCGCAGGCCGCTTCGCTCCTCCCAGCATGCTGTCGGCCTGGGAACGGTTCACTCGTCGTCGACCTCTAGTCGGCGGTGGCTGACGACCGAACCCAGTTCTGCGCTGGGCCACTCGTGGCCGGGGACGGCGTACTCGTCGTCGATCTTGACCAGGATCCAGTTGCGCTCGTTGCCGCCCATCCGCGTCTGCGAGAGCGCGAAGGCGCCGCGCAGCTTCTGGCCCGCGAGGACGAACCGCAGGTGCCCCTGCGCCAGCGCGGGGCCGGGGTCGACGGCCGGCGCGTAGAGCCCGGTGTCCCAGACGACCTTGCGCTCGTCCTCGAGGTCGAGGTGCTCCATGCCGTGGTCATCGACCTGGACGGCGAGCCGCTTGGCCTTCGGGTCGAGGGAGGGTCCCTTGGGCACCGCCCACGACACCAGCACGCCGTCCGCCTCGAGCCGCAGGTCGTAGTGGAGCGTGGTCGCGTGGTGCCGGTTGACGACGAAGCTGAGGGGATCGGTCACGGTCAGGCCCTCGTCAGCGCGAACGCCGTGATGAAGCCGAGCGTGGTGATCAGCCCCGTCCAGAGGTGGGTCCGCGCGAACGCCTCCGGGATCATGGTGTCCGCGACCATGGTGAGGATCGCCCCCGCCGCGACGGCGGTGATCACCGAGATGGTCGCGTCGGAGGCTCCGTCGAGGGCGAGACAGCCGACCAGGCCGGCCAGGCCGCTGGTCACGGCGATCGCGCCCCACACGCCGAAGACGTAGCGGGCGCTGCGGCCGTTGCGCTTCATGCCCGCCGAGCTGGACAGACCCTCGGGCAGGTTCGAGATCGCGATGGCGGCCAGGACGGGCACCCCGACGCCACCACCGCCGAGGAGGGAGAGGCCGAGCACGATCGACTCGGGGACGCCGTCGAGCAGCGCGCCGACCGCGATCGCGGTCCCGCTGCCGGCCATGTCGTCCTCGGACATCTGCTCGTCGCCGTCGCTCTTGCGCCGCGCTGCGCCGCGGCGGCTCAGCGCGACGTTCGCCACGACGTACGTCGTCGCCCCTGCCAGCAGCCCGACCAGGGTGGCCGTGAGGCCTCCCGAGCGCTCGGCCTCGTCGACCAGGTCGAAGGCCAGGGCGGAGAAGAGCACCCCCGCACCGAAGGCCATGACGGAGGCCACGACCACCCGCGGAACGCGCGCGAACCAGGCGATGGCGGCGCCGACCACCAGCGTGCCGCCGGCGGCCAGCCCCCACAGTCCGGCCTGCAGGTACACGGGCACTCGGGAACCTCCTCCCGCCTATCCTCGCGTGCGTGAGTACCCAGGACGTCATGGACTCAGCCAAGCGGGCCCGTGGGGCCAGCCACGGGCTCGCGCTGGCGACCCGGGCGCAGAAGGACGCCGCCCTGCTCGCGATGGCCGATGCACTGCTGTCCCGCTGGAGCGAGGTGCTCGACGCGAACGCCGAGGACGTGGTCCGTGCGGAGGCCGACGGAGCGCCGTCCAACATCGTCGACCGGCTCCGGCTGACGCCGCAGCGCCTCGAGGACATGGCCCGTGGCCTGCGCGAGGTGGCCGCGCTCCCGGATCCGGTGGGTGAGGTGGTGCGCGGCAGCACGCTGGCCAACGGGCTGGAGCTGCGGCAGGTGCGGGTGCCGTTCGGCGTGGTGGGGATGATCTACGAGGCGCGGCCCAACGTGACCGCGGACGCCGCGGGGATCTGCCTCAAGTCTGGCAACGCCGTGCTGCTGCGCGGCTCGTCGTCCGCCCGGTCGAGCAACGCCGCCATCGTGGCGATCCTGCGCGACGCGGCCGTCTCGACCGGCCTCGAGGCGGACGTCGTCCAGCTCGTGCCCGGTGACTCGCACGACGCGGTCAAGGCGCTGATGCGCGCCCGGGGGCTGGTCGACGTGCTCATCCCGCGCGGGGGAGCGGGGCTGATCCGCTCGGTGGTCGAGGGGTCCACGGTCCCGGTCATCGAGACCGGCGTCGGCAACTGCCACGTCTACGTCGACGCGGCCGCCGATCTCGACAAGGCGCTCGCCATCGTGGTCAACGCCAAGACCCAGCGCACCAGCGTCTGCAACGCCGCCGAGTCGCTGCTCGTCCACGCCACCGTCGCCGACACCTTCCTGCCGCGGGTCGTCCCGGCCCTCCAGCACGCCGGCGTCACGATCCACGGCGACGAGGCGTTCGCGGCGTACGACGGGGTGGAGCCGGCGACGGACCAGGACTGGGGCGAGGAGTACCTCTCCCTCGACATCTCGGCCCGCGTCGTACCCGACCTCGACGAGGCGATCGCGCACATCCGCCGCTGGTCGAGCCAGCACAGTGACGCGATCCTCACCGAGGACCAGGCCGCGGCGCGCCGGTTCACGGCGACCGTCGACTCGGCGGCGGTGCTCGTCAACGCATCGACCCGGTTCACCGACGGCGGCGAGTTCGGCTTCGGCGCGGAGATCGGGATCAGCACCCAGAAGCTGCACGCACGCGGTCCGATGGGGCTGCCCGAGATGACGTCGACCAAGTACGTCGTCATCGGCGACGGCCACGTGCGCTGACTCCGGACCGAGGTCGATAGGGTGTCGGCATGACCAACGCCTGGATCACCGTGCTGGCCGGGGCTGACCAGCGGATCAGCTTCGCCATCGGCGGCACGGCGCTCCTGATCCTGCTCGGGCTGCTGGGCGCCCTGGTCGCCTTCGGCGGCGGGCGCGAGCACTCCTGACCTTGAGCAAGTCATGATCCGCCGTGTGGGCGTGATGGGCGGGACCTTCGACCCCATCCACCACGGTCACCTGGTCGCGGCCTCCGAGGTGCAGTCGTGGTTCGACCTCGACGAGGTCGTCTTCGTGCCGACCGGTGACCCGTGGCAGAAGTCCGACCGCGTGGTCACCCAGGCCGAGCACCGCTACCTGATGTCGGTCATCGCCACGGCCTCCAACCCGCGGTTCAACGTGTCGCGGGTGGACGTCGACCGCGCCGGGCCGACCTACACGGTCGACACCCTCAAGGATCTCCAGGCCGCCATGCCGGACGCCGAGCTCTACTTCATCACCGGCGCCGATGCCCTGGCCGACATCTTCACGTGGAAGCGGGCCGACGAGCTGTTCGCGCTGGCTCACCAGTTCGTGGGGTGCTCCCGGCCCGGCCACGAGATGGACCCGCAGACCCTGGCCTCGATCCCCTCCGACAAGGTGACGATGGTCGAGATCCCCGCGCTGGCGATCTCTTCCACCGACTGCCGCGACCGGCACCGCCGGGGCGAGCCCGTCTGGTACCTCGTCCCCGACGGCGTCGTCCAGTACATCGCCAAGCATGGCCTCTACCCCTCGTCCCCTGGAGCACAGTGACCGCCACCGACCACGCCGTCGAGCTCGTCGTCGCCGCCGCACGCGCGGCGTCCGACAAGCTCGCGCAGCAGATCATCGCCTTCGACGTGAGCGAGCAGCTCGCGATCACCGACGCGTTCGTGCTCGCCTCGGCCACCAACGACCGGCAGGTCAAGTCGATCGTCGACGAGGTCGAGGACAAGCTGCGCGAGATCGGCGCCAAGCCGATCCGGCGCGAGGGCGAGCGCGACGGTCGCTGGGTGCTCATCGACTACGGCGAGATCGTCGTCCACGTGCAGCACGAGGAGGAGCGCCAGTTCTACGCCCTCGAGCGGCTCTGGCGCGACTGCCCGACGATCCCGCTCCCCGCGGACGTCACCTCGTCCTCTCGTGAGTGACCGGCGTGGCTGACCTCGTCCTGCTGCGCCACGGCCGGACCGACTGGAACGCCGCGCGCCGCATCCAGGGTCAGGCCGACTCCCAGCTCGACGACCTCGGGCACGCGCAGGCCGAGGCCGTCGCGCCGACGCTGGCCGCACTCAAGCCCTCCGTGCTGTGGTCCTCCGACTCCGACCGGGCGCGCTCGACCGCGTCGTACGTCGCCGCGGCGTGCGGTCTCACCCCCACCTACGACGCCCGCCTGCGCGAGTACTCCCTCGGCTCCCGGGAGGGGCTCTTCCACCACGAGTTCGAGGCGGAGGCCCCCGCGGAGTACGCCGAGTTCGTCCGCGCCAACTGGGACGCCGTCCCGGGCGCCGAGAAGCACGGCGAGGTGGCCGCGCGGATGACGGCCGCACTCAGCGAGGTCGCGGCTGCCGTCCCTGACGAGGGGGTGGCCCTCGTGGTCTCCCACGGCGCCGCCATCCGCACCGCGGTCGCGTCCCTGATCGGCTGGTCGTCGGAGGAGGCGCTCACCCTGCACGGCATGGACAACTGCGGCTGGGCGGTGCTCCGCCGGCCCACGCCCGACGCGCGCTGGCGGCTGAACGCCTACAACCGCACCGTCCCGGTCCGCCCGATTTAGCCGCCGGCCATGCCGTTGGCTAAGATTCCGCGAGTTGTCCGCGGGGCTTCCACCCTCGGGCAACACTTGGGGCTGTGGCGCAGCTGGTAGCGCATCTGCATGGCATGCAGAGGGTCAGGGGTTCGAGTCCCCTCAGCTCCACACACAACAAGCACCCCGTCACAGCGCAGAGCGCTGGGACGGGGTGCTTTCGTCTCTGGCCGAAGCCGGTCCGGCGGTGCTGGGGAGCCCGCGTCCGCGCCTGCCGTGGTCGAGGACGTCGAGGGCGCGAGCGATCAACTCGACGGCGACTGTTGACATTGCTGTGATCGACACCACATCATGTCTGCGTGTCCACGCAATCGCGAATAGATATTCAGGAGCCCAGGTTCGGGGCCGGGATCTGGCACTTCGCCAGCTACCTCGACCGCTACGCGACCGAGGGATACCGAGACCCGGTCACCACCCTCGAGTGCATCGAGATGGCCGGGCGGGTCGGATCGCTCTCGGTGGTGGATCTCAACTGGCCGTTCGCACCCAAGGACGTGGCGACCGACGACATCAAGGCTGCGCTGGAGAAGCAGGGGCTCCGGGCGATCGCGATCACTCCGGAGATCTACAACAAGGACTTCGTCAAGGGTGGATTCACCAACCCTGACCCGAAGGTTCGTGCCTCGGCGATCGATCTGGTGTCCCAGGCTGCGGAGCTCGGTCGGGACCTGGGTGTCGACTACATCAAGCTCTGGCCGGGTCAGGACGGTGTCGACTACCCGTTCCAGGCCGACCACCAGAGCCTGTGGAAGTTCTCCGTCGAGGCCGTGCGCGAACTGGCCACGAGCTTCCCTGACCTCAAGTTCGCCATCGAGTACAAGCCGCGCGAACCCCGCAACCGCATGTTCTTCTCCTCCGCCGCCGTCACTCTGCTGGCGATCGAGGACATGGCGTGCGACAACGTCGGCATCCTGCTCGACTTCGGTCACTCGATGTACGGCGGAGAGAACCCAGCCGAAGCGGCTCGGATGATCATGGCTCGCGACCGGCTCTTCGCCATCGACGTCAACGACAACTACCGCGGCTGGGACGACGACATGGTCGTCGGTTCTGTCCACCTGCTCGAGACGTTCGAGTTCTTCCACGCCCTTCACGAGGGGGGCTTCGCCGGTGTGTGGCAGCTGGACCAGTTCCCCTTCCGCGAGGACCCGGTGCAGGCCGCTAGGGACGGTGTGGAGACGATGCGGGCCTTCCACCGTGCCCTCGTCCTGCTCGACCAGGAGGCGCTGCGCGCCGCCCAGGAGGCTCAGGACGCGCTGCTCGCGCAGCGGATCGCCAAGAAGGCGCTGTATGTCGCGCTGGCCGAACAGGTCGGCGCATGACGGCGGAGAAGGAGGTCCTGCATCTCCCCGTGCCGCTGTCGGTGGACGTCCGGACCGCCGACCGGTACCTGGCGCTGATGGACCGGCATCGCGAGATGAGCAGCGCCGACCTGTCGGTGGCGCTCGCAGCGATCGCGCGTGGCATCCGCCGGGACATCGTGACCACCATCAGCGGGGCCGGCCTCGGTCACGTCGGGGGCGACTTGTCCGTGACCGACATCCTGGTCGCGGCGTATTGGAGCGCGATGAGGATCGATCCTCGTGACCCCGATGCCCAGGGGCGGGACCGGTTCGTGCTCAGCAAGGGTCACTGCGCCACGGCGCTCTACGCGGTCCTGGCCTCGTGCGGCTTCTTCGATCGCGGCGCCCTCTCGACGTTCGCTCGACCGCTGTCGCCACTCAACGGTCACCCGAACCGGGTCAAGGTGCCCGGAGTGGAGACCAACACGGGGCCGCTCGGCCATGGGTTCCCCGTCGCGACGGGTTGCGCCCTGGGCGCCAAGCTGAAGGGCGAGTCGTTCCGCACCATCGTGGTGATGGGCGACGGCGAGATGCAGGAAGGCAGCAACTGGGAGGCCGCGATGACTGCGGCCCACTACGAGCTGTCCTCGCTGACCGCCATCGTCGACCGCAACCGGCTGCAGCAGGGTGCCCGCACCGAGGACACCAAGAGCCTCGAGCCCCTCTCCGACAAGTGGACCAGCTTCGGCTGGGAGACGCGTCGCATCGACGGTCACGACTTCGAGGCGCTGACCGACGCGCTAGGGCCGTCGACGACCGGCAAGCCCGTGGCGATCGTCGCCGACACGATCAAGGGGCGTGGGGTCTCCTTCATGGAGGACCGGGTCGAGTGGCACCACAAGGTCCCCTCACCCGAGCAGGTCACCGCCGCACTCGAGGAGCTCTCAGCATGACCGCCCTGTTGGAGGTGGACGCTCCGGCGTTCGACTGTCGCGTCGACTTCGCCGACGAGCTCGCCATCCTCGCGCGCGCCGACGACCGGATCGTGGCGGTGTGCAACGACTCCGTCGGGTCGAGCAACCTGGTCGCGTTCCGTGAGGAGTTCCCCGAGCGCCTGGTCAATGTGGGCATCGCCGAGCAGGACCTCGTCGGTGTGGCCGCAGGGCTGGCCAACGCCGGGTTCATCCCGTTCGTGTGTGCCGCCGCCCCGTTCCTGACCGGTCGCGCGACCGAGCAGATCAAGGCCGACGTCGCCTACAGCCAACGACATGTGGTGCTCTGCGGACAGAGCCCCGGCATGGCCTACGGCGAGCTCGGTCCGACGCACCACTCGGTCGAGGACCTCTCCTGGATGCGGGCGATCGCCGACCTGCCCGTCGTCGTGCCGGCCGACTCCCAGCAGACCCGTCAGGCCGTCCGGTGGGCCGCGTCGTACGGACGCGGCGCCTACCTTCGGATCCCGCGGTTCAAGGTGCCCCAGGTCAGCCGTCCGGACGACGACTGGCTGGCCGGCCGCGCGGTGCTCACCAGAGCGGGAGACGACGTGACGATCATCGCCATCGGCACGATGGTCTCGCGCGCCCTGTGGGCCGCCGACCAGCTCGCGGCCGAAGGTGTGTCGGCCCGGGTGCTCAACATGGCGTTCGTTCAACCGCTCGACAAGGACGCGGTCATCGCCGCCGCGGTGGAGACCCGGGGAATCGTGACGGTGGAGGAAGCCAACGTCAGCGGAGGCCTCGGCGCGGCGGTGGCATCCCTGGTCAGCCAGAGCGCCCCGACCCGGATGCGGCTGCTGGGGATCCACGACGAGTTCGCGCCCACCGGCGACGCGTCCTACCTCCTCGACTACTTCGGCCTCAACACCGAGAGCATCGTCCGCGCCGCCCACGACGTGATGCACCATGCCTCCAGGTGACCTCATGCTCGCCATCGACCAGGGCACGAGCTCGACCAAGGCGATGACCGTCGATCGTCAGGGGAGGGTCGTCGGCGAAGCTTCCGCCGGGATCGGGCAGACGCACCAGCACCCGGGATGGGTGGAGCAGGACCCTGACGAGCTGTGGGGCAGCGTACGCCGCGCGGTGCGGGACTGCGTGCCGGTGGACCGTGCCGGCGACATCGCGGGTGTGGCCTTGAGCGTGCAGCGTGAGTCGGTGCTCCTCTGGGACCGTCGGACGGGCGACCCGGTCAGCCCCGTGCTGAGCTGGCAGGATCAACGGACCGCCGCCGCCGCCGACCTCCTGGACGCGGGTGGGCACGCCGGCAAGGTCTTCGCCACCACGGGCCTGCCGCTCGATCCGATGTTCTCGGCGCTCAAGGCCAGGTGGCTGTTGGAGGAGTTCGACCCCTCTCGGGCGCGAAGCCGCTCCGGGGAGTGGTGCGTGGGGACCCTCGACGCCTTCTTGCTCTCGCGCATGTCGGCGGAGGCCGGGGCGGAGCCTGTGACCGAGATCGGCTGCGCTTCGCGCACCCAGCTCCTCGACATCGACAGCGGCAGCTGGGACGCGGACCTGCTCGATCTCTTCGGCGTACCGGAAGCTGCGTTGGCTCGGGTGGTGCCCTCCACCGGGCCCTTCCACGGCGTGCGGGGCCTCGAGCCAGTGCCTGACGGGACCCCGGTGCTGGGCGTCATGGCCGACTCCCACGCTGCCCTGTTCGCGCACCAAGGCTGGCGGCCGGGCATCGTCAAGTGCACCTACGGCACGGGCTCGTCGGTGATGGCAGTGGGACCGCGGGCACCCGAGACGTCCGGAGTCTGCTCGACGATCGCCTGGCAGCTCGATGGCGTCGTCCACGCGCTCGAGGCGAACATCCGCTCGACCGGCCGCACCATGTCGTGGCTGGCCGATCTCTTCGGCATCGACCCCGAGGTCCTCTGGCAAGAGGCCGCGGAGGCGGTCGCCGATGGGGTCCACATGGTGCCCGCCTTCGGCGGACTGGGCGCGCCGTACTGGGATCGTGACGCGGCCGCGGTCGTGAGCGACCTCTCGCTGGGCACACGGCGGCCGCATCTGGCGCGCGCGGCGATGGAGTCCATCGCCCATCAGGTCGATGACGTGCTTCGTGCGTTCACCGAGGTGATCGGACCCCTGCAGCGGCTGGCCTGCGACGGAGGGATGACGCGCTCGGCCGCCCTCATGCAGATGCAGGCGGACCTGAGCGGCGTGCCGGTGCACGTCTCACCGACCGCCAACCTCTCGGGCCTGGGCGCTGCGCACCTCGCCGGGGTGGTCGCCTGCTGGTGGCGCCTTGCCGACCTCGAGAACGCGGGGGGAGACATCGACGAGGCCCCGGTCATCGACCTGGTGCCTCGGATCGACCCGGCGCAGCGTGCCGCCCGGCGCGACAGCTGGGGCGCTGCGGTGGGACGCGCCCGCTCCGTGCGCAGAGACGAGTGGGAGGCAGATCGGTGAGCAACGCGGATGCGGTGACCAGGTTGCGGCAGGTGAGGCTGAGTCGAGTCGTGACCGGATCGGCCCTGGCGGTCCTGCTTGTTGCCATGGCGCTGTCGACGACGTGGTGGCCGGCGAGCAAGCCGATCCCCGGCGAGCGCGTGAAGTTCGACGCCTCCGCCTGGGCGGCCGACCACTGGGAGTCCACCGTCCTGCCGGGCATCAAGGAGAACGCGGTCGACGTCTCGGTGCTCCTGCCCTTGATCGCACAGGACCCCGAAGCGGCCGGCGAGCAGTACGGCCACCGCGACGGCACGTCTCCCTACACCTTCCCGGTGACCGTGACCGGGACGGCCGGCCAGGCCCAGAACGGCCTCTTGCCGATCGATGTCCCGGGGCTGCCACAAGGCACGCGGGTCTCGGTGCAGATCGGCCCGGCGATCAACGGCACCGCGCTGCGGGACGCGACGGGCGAGATCTCCTTCAACGACTTCGTGAACCAGGTGGACTACGCGAACGTGGCGACCGAGCTCAACAACATCACCAAGACCGAGGTGCTGGCCGGGCTCGACCCGGCCGCGCTCGAAGGCAAGCAGGTGACGGTGACCGGGGCCACGGCCCCCCTCAACCCGCAGCTCATGACGATCACGGCCGTCGAGTTCAGGCAGAACCCGTGAGCATCACGCAGGACACCGACGTCGCCGAGGTGCTCAGAGCGGTCGACGTGACCAAGAACTACGGCGGCACGCGCGCGCTCAAGGGGGTCTCCCTGGAGATCCGTCGCGGCCGCGTCACAGCGCTGTTCGGCGAGAACGGCGCCGGGAAGTCGACGCTGATGAAGGTGCTCTCCGGCATCGAGCAACCCTCGACCGGACACGTCGTCCTCGACGGCGGCACCGTCGAGTTCCGCTCACCGCGAGACGCCGCCGACCGGGGCGTCATCATCATCCACCAAGAGCTCAGCCTCTGCCCGAACCTGTCCATCCAGGACAATCTCTTCCTGGCCCGGGAGGAGCGGTCCCGGCTCGGGACCCTGGACCGAAAGAACCAGCGCGCAGCGACCGTCAAGGTGCTGGCGCGACTCGAGGAGCAGCTCGATCCCGACGCAATGGTCGGCGACCTGCGGATCGGGCAGCAGCAGCTCGTCGAGATCGCGCGGGCACTGCTGCAGGACGCCCGGGTGCTCATCATGGACGAACCGACGTCCGCACTGTCCATGGCCGAGGTCGAGCTGCTCTTCCGTGTCATCCGCGAGCTCACGGCGGCCGGTGTGGCCGTCGTCTACATCTCCCACCACCTCGAGGAGTCCCTCGAGATCGCCGATGACGTCACGGTGCTCCGCGACGGTCGCATGGTGGCCGAGTCCGCGGCCGCCGACGTCGACCTCGGCTGGATCGTGCGGCACATGGTCGGCCGCGACCAAGGGTCGCTGTTCCCCGAACGCGAGGCGACCATCGGCGAGTCCCTGCTCTCAGTCCGAGGGCTGCAGGTCACCGACCCACGCAACCCGCAACGCCTCGCTGTTGACTCGCTGGACCTCGACATCCACGCCGGCGAGATCGTCGGCATCTACGGGCTCATGGCCTCGGGCCGCACCGAGTTCCTCGAGGCCGTCGCAGGTCGCCTGCCCCTCGCCGGGGGCACGATCGAGTTCCTGGGCGAGGACCTGAAGAAGACGCCCGTCCGCGAGCGCATCCGGCGCGGGGTCGCGCTGGTCCCTGAGGACCGGCAGCGTCATGGACTCGTCCAGACGATGACGGTGGGGCACAACCTGAGCTTGTCGTCGCTCGCGAAGTTCGTACGCCACGGTCTCGTCTCGCGGGCCCGGGAGATGAAGGCCGTCACCTCGATGATCCGCGATGTCACGGTCAAGACGTCAGGGGCCGGCGCCGCCATCGGCTCGCTCAGCGGTGGCAACCAGCAGAAGGTCGTCATCGGCAAGGCGCTGCTCACCCGCCCCCGGGTGCTGCTGCTGGATGAGCCTTCTCGCGGCGTCGACATCGGCGCCAAGGCCGACATCTTCGCCCTGATGACCGAGCAAGCCGCCAATGGCCTCGCCGTCCTGTTCACCACCTCCGAGGCCGAGGAAGCGCTGCACATTCCTGACCGGCTCCTGGTCTTCGACCGAGGCCGTCTCATCGCAGACCTCGACCCCCGGTCCATCGACCGCCCACATCTGATGCGGCTGGCCGACGGCTCGTCCCGCAACCGAACTGGAGACCCGGCATGAGCACCACCATCGCCACCAGCGTCGATGACGCACCCACGGACCGCGACGTACGCCGGCTGCGCCTGCTCAACCTGGTCTTCGAGCTGCGAGCGTTCATCGCCCTGTTCGTGCTGATCGTCGTCTTCAGCCTGTTGTCGGACTCGTTCCTGACGGTGTCCAACGTCATCATCATGACCAAGCACGTCGCCATCAACGCGGTGCTGGCCCTGGGGATGCTGCTCGTGATCCTCAAGGGCGGCATCGACCTGTCGGTCGGCTCCATCGTGGGCCTCTCCGGGGTGGTCTGCGGCGAGATGCTCGGCGGGGTCCACGTCCCGGGCACCGACACCATTGCCTACCCCTCGGCGTGGGTGGTGATCGTCTGCGCCATCGCCGTCGGAACGTTCGTCGGCACCATCAACGGTGTCCTGATCACCCGCTTCAACGTGGCGCCGTTCATCGCGACCCTGGGCATGCTCTACGTGGTCCGCGGTGCGGCGCTGCTGATCTCGGACGGCACGACCTACCCCGACCTCGGCGGCGACCCGGCCCTCGGCAACACCGGCTTCTCCTTCATCGGCAACGAGCGGCCGCTGGGGCTGCCGACCTCGGTCTGGATCATGGTCATCCTCGCGATCGCGGTCACCCTGCTCCTGACCAAGTCTCCGTTCGGTCGCTGGCTCTACGCCACCGGCGGCAACGAGCGTGCGGCGGAGCTCTCTGGGGTCCCGGTGATTCGGGTCAAGACGATCGTCTACATGATCTCGGGCGCCTGCGCCGCGATCACCGGCGCGATCGTCGCCTCGGAGCTCACCTCGGCCGCCCCGCAGGCCGGCGAGAGCTTCGAGCTGAACGCCATCGCCGCCGTCGTGATCGGTGGCGCCGCCCTGTCCGGTGGGCGCGGCAACGTGCGCGGGACGCTGGTCGGCGCGTTCGTGATCGGGTTCCTGGCCGACGGACTGGTGATCCTCGGCGTCTCGACCTTCTGGCAGATCTTCATCAAGGGGTCGGTGATCATCCTCGCCGTCATCCTCGACCAGGGCCAGCAGCGCTTCCAGCGCAAGAGCATGGCGGCCGCCGCGACCGTCACGGCCATGAAGCAGCACGAGGCGCAGCCGGATCCGCCCGCCCATGCGGGTGATCGCACCGACGCGCCCGGCGAGGACTCCGCGCAGCCAGGCCGAGGAGGGGACCAGCCAGCCGACCAGCTCGACGACGACAAGTCACCAACCACAGCTTCTTGACCGAGCCCTGGGCTCGCTCGAGAGGACACATCACAACCGGGTCTCACCCGTCACAGGAGGAACACCATGCTTGGACAATTCACACGGCGTACCGGCGTGCAGATCGCGGCCCTCGCGGCCGTGGGCGCGCTCGCCCTCAGCGGCTGCGGCGGCGATGACGACTCGGGTTCCGCGAGCGGCGACTCGGGAGGGGGCAAGGACAGCAAGTACATCGCCATCATCACCCCCTCTCCCGACAACCCGTTCTTCAAGGCGGAGGGTGACGCAGCCAAGGCAAAGGCCGAGGAGCTCGGCTACGAGTCGTCGGTCGCCTCGCACGACGACGACCCGAACAAGCAGAGCGAGCTCATCGACGCGGCCATCTCTCGCAACGCTGCGGCGATCATCTTGGACAACGCCGGGGCGGACGCCTCCATCGGCGCGGTGCAGAAGGCGACGGACAAGGGCATCCCGGTCTTCCTCATCGACCGTGAGATCAACGCCACCGGGGTGGCGGCGGCCCAGATCGTCTCCAACAACGCCCAAGGCGCGCAGCTGGCCGGTCAGGCCTTCGTCGAGGCGATGGGCCAGAAGGGCAACTACGTCGAGCTCGTCGGGAAGGAGTCCGACACCAACGCCGGCGTCCGATCCACGGGCTACACCAACGTGATCTCGCAGTACCCGGACATGAAGCTGGTCCAGCAGGAGACGGCCAACTGGGACCAGCAGGAGGCGTTCACCAAGATGGAGACGATCCTCCAGCGCAACCCCGACATCCAGGGCGTCATCGCCGGCAACGACACCATGGCACTCGGCGCCGTGGCCGCCATCAAGGCCGCCAACCTGAGTGACATCGTGGTGGTGGGGTTCGACGGCAGCCCTGACGCCATCGCGGCGATCAAGGCCGGCGACATGTACGCCACTGCACTCCAGCCCGCAGCGCTGGGAGCCGAGACCGCGGTCGAGCAGGCAGTGAAGATGGTCGAGGACGGCGATGCGCCCGCCGAGGAGAAGCAGTCGATCGACTGCGAGCTCATCACCATCGACAACGCCGACGACTACGGGGTGTTCGCCAAGCTGACCTGACCTGACGGGATCGGTGGGCGGTCGGATCTCGGCCGCCCACCGGTCGTGCATGTCATGAAAGAGCCTGCAGGCAGGGAGATACTACGGACATGCCCGTCACCCGCACCCTCGACAGGGATCGGCTCCGGCTGCTGACCAGGGTCGCGCGGATGTATCACGAACGGGGCATCCGACAGCCCGAGATCGCCGCACAGCTGAGCCTGTCCCAAGCCAGGGTGTCTCGGCTGCTCAAGGAGGCCTCCGAGCACGGAATCGTCAGGACAGTGGTGATTCCGCCTCCTGGCGTCCACGCCGAGCTCGAAGACCGGCTGGTCGAGAAGTACGCGCTTCGCGACGCTGTCGTCGTGGACGTCGAGGCGACGACGGGGGACATGACCGCGGGGCTCGGCTCCGGCGCCGCCGCCTACCTCGACAACACCCTGCTCAGTGGCGACGTCATCGGTGTCTCGTCCTGGAGTGCGACGTTGCTGGCTGCCGTCGAGGTCATGCGACCCAAGCGAGGCCTCGCGGCCGACCGGGTCATCCAGGTGGTCGGCGGCGTGGGCAGCCCCGAGGTGCAGATGCAGGCGACCCGCCTGACCGGTCGCCTGGCCGAGCTCACAGGCGCCGAACCGGTGTTCGTGCCCTCACCCGGGCTCGTCGGCTCCCCGGCGCTCCGCCAGGCTCTTTTCGAGGACCCGGGCGTCGCCACCGTCCAGACGGCATGGGCAGAGCTGACCGTGAGCCTCGTCGGCATCGGGACCCTCCAGCCCTCACCGCTGCTTCGCCGAAGCGGCAACAGTCTCTCCGAGGTCGAACAGGCCGAGCTCAGCGCGGCGGGGGCGGTCGGTGACGTGTGCCTGCGCTACTTCAACAGGGCCGGTGAGCCGGTCGAGTCGGGGTTCGACCAGCGCATCATCGGCATCGATCGCGCCGGCATCCTGCGCGTTCCACGCCGGGTCGGTATCGCCGGGGGCAGCGACAAGCTGGAGGCCATCGAGGCGGCCGTGCGCGGGGGATGGGTCAACATCCTCATCACGGACGTTGGTGTGGCCGCCGGGCTCGCGGCCGGCTGATCCTCGCTCGAGGCTGAAGGAAAGGAGCGCAGCATCATGGCCACGTCGGCGCTGCGCTGTCTCCTCACGATGCGGAGCGCGGTGCCCTTGCTGTCGACCTCGGTGGGAGGCAGGCCGTGAGCACCCCGCCGTCACGGCGAGCGCGTGCCCGGGTCGTGTCGCTGGGCTCGGTGAACGTCGATCTGGTCACCCGCCTCCCGCAGCTGCCGCTGCCCGGCGAGACCCGGGGCGGTGGTCGCTCCCATGTCGAGCTGGGAGGAAAGGGCGCCAACAAGGCTGCCGCGGCTGCCGCACTCGAGGTCGAGTCCTACTTGATCGCCTGCGTCGGAGATGACGAGCACGGCCGGGCCTCGATGGAGGACCTGCACGGCCGAGGCGTCGACTGCACCTTCGTTTCCGTCGTCGGGACGCCGACCGGAACCGCGACCATCCTGGTCGATGAGGCGGGCGAGAACCTGATCGCCCTGAGCGCCGGGGCGAACGACAGTCTCGACGCCGAGACGGTGTGCGCCGCGCTGCGCAAGCTCGTCGTCCCTGGTGACGTGGTCGCTGTCGATCTCGAGATTCCGATGACTACGGTCTCGGCGGCGGCGTCCTGTGCGGCGGGGCTGGGCGCCGTGGTGATCGTCGACCCGGCTCCCGCGCAGGTTCTCGACGACGCGTTGCTCGCCGCCATCACCTTCGTCACGCCCAACGAACACGAGGTCGGGCTGCTCACCCGAGCAGCCGCTTCCACCGAGGAAGGTGTGGCAACGCTGCTCTCGTCCGGACTCGCGGGGGTCGTGATCACCCGCGGGGCTCACGGCGTCGACCTCCACCGCACCCACCGCACTCGGTGGCACCACGCACCCCACCGGGTCGACCCCGTCGACACCACCGGTGCGGGTGACGCTTTCGTCGCGGGCTTCGGGGTGGCGCTCGCTGAGGGACTCACGGTCGAGTCCGCGGTGGCGGTCGGAGCCGCGTGCGGCGCACACGCCACGGTCGCGGCCGGTGCACGGGGTGCGCTGGCCACGCGCTCCTCGCTCCGCGCGCTGCTGGGACTGGACCACTTTGCCGGGCAGCGAGGCCCAGGACGGCACTAGGTCGCGGCCGTGAGCCGTCCGTGAACCGTGCGTGACCCAGCAGCCCCGGCCGACTCAGGCGTCGATGACGACAGGGATGATCAAGGGAGTTCGTCGGAAGGCACGCTGTGCCCAACGGCCGACGTCGCGACCGATCATCTGCTCGAGCTGGTGGGCGTCGCCTATGCCCTCGGCAGCGGCTCTGGCAAGAGTCTTCTCGATGACCGGCACGGCTGGTTCGAAGGCGCGTGGATCGTGCTCGAAGCCGCGGACCAGGAAGTCCGGCCGGTCGGCCAGCGCTCCGGTGTCGGCGTCGACGATGGCCAGCACGGTGACGACGCCTTCCTGGGCCAGGGTGCGGCGGTCCTTGAGCGTTGCCTCGGTGACTCCGCCGACGACCTCGCCGTCGACGTAGACGTTGCCGGCCGGCACCTTCCCGGTGATCCGGGCGCGAGCCTTGACCAGGTCGACCACCACCCCGTCCTCGGCCAGGACCACCCTGTCGGGGTCGATCCCGGTGCTGATGGCGAGGTCGGCGTTGGCGCGCAGGTGGCGATACTCACCGTGGACGGGCATGACGTTGGCCGGCTTGATCACGTTGTAGCAGTAGACGAGCTCTCCGGCGCTTGCGTGCCCTGAGACGTGGACCTTGGCGTTGCCCTTGTGGACGACGTGGGCGCCCCATCGGGTCAGACCGTTGATGACGTTGGAGATCGCGTTCTCGTTGCCCGGGATGACCGAGCTGGCCATGAGGATCGTGTCGCCCTCGCTGACCCGGATCTTGTGCTCGCGGCTGGCCATCCGCGACAGCGCGGCGAACGGCTCGCCCTGGGAGCCCGTGCAGATCAGTGTGGCCTTCTGGGGGGCCATCTTCTCGAGCTCGTCGAGCGGCACGATGAGGTGGGGTGGCACGTTGAGGTAGCCGAGGTCCTGGGCGACGCCCATGTTGCGCACCATCGAGCGGCCCACGAGGGCCACCTTGCGGCCGTGCGCGTGGCTCTGGTCCAGGACCTGCTGGATGCGGTGGACGTGGCTGGCGAAGCTGGAGACGATGATGCGCTTCGGTGCGGTTCGGAAGGCCTGCTCGATCGCTGGCGCCAGGTCGCGCTCGGAGGTGGTGAAGCCGGCCACCTCGGCATTGGTCGAGTCGATCAGGAGCAGGTCGACCCCCTCTTCGCCGAGGCGTGCGAACCCGCGCAGGTCGGTGATCCGCTTGTCGAGCGGGAACTGGTCCATCTTGAAGTCGCCGGTGTGCAGGACCATCCCCGCGCCGGTACGGATCGCGACGGCCAAGCCGTCGGGGATGGAGTGGTTGACCGCGAGGAACTCGAGGTCGAACGGGCCGTACGACGTCGTGTCGCGGTCACCCTCCGCGACTCGGTGGGTGACGGGCCGGATCCGGTGTTCCTTCAGCTTCTCGACGAGGAGGGCCAGGGTCAGCCTGGAGGCGATGAGGGGGATGTCGGCCCGCTCGCGAAGGAGGTACGGTACGCCGCCGATGTGGTCCTCGTGGCCGTGGGTGAGCACGATGCCGACGACGTCGTCGATACGGTCCCTGATGTAGGTGAAGTCGGGGAGGATGACGTCGACTCCCGGCTGATGCTCCTCGGGGAAGAGGACTCCGCAGTCGACGATGAGGAGCTTGCCGGCGTACTCGAAGACGGTCATGTTGCGGCCGATCTCGCCCAGGCCGCCCAGGGCGACGACTCGCAGGCCCCGGTCAGGTAGGCGGGGCGGCGTCTTCAACTCAGGATGCGGATGGATGACGAAGGTCCGTTCTCGGCTGTTGGCTGGGTTGCGACCTCAGGTGGGGCTGCGCAACCGGTGTGGGCGTCTGGTCAGTGTGCCGAGAGCTGGCCCGAGAGTCGACCGTGGCGGGCGGCGCTCGAGTTGTTGAGCCCGACGATCGTGACGGTCTTGCCCTTGCGGGCGTACTTGGTGGTGATGGCGTCCAGGGCGGCGACAGTGGAGGCGTCCCAGATGTGGGAGTCGCTCAGGTCGATGACGATGCGGTCGGGGTCCTCGGCGTACTCGAACTGCGTGTAGAGGTCGTTGCTGGAGGCGAAGAACAGCTCTCCGGTGACGCGGTAGACGGCCGTCGCGTCGCCGTGGGTGTCTTCCACGAGCTCGCGGTGGGTCTCCGTGAGATGGGCGACCCGTCGGGCGAACAGGGTCATGGCGACCAGGACGCCGACGATGACCCCGATGGCGAGGTTGTGGGTGGCCACGGTCACCGCGACCGTCGACGCCATGACTGCCGTCTCGGACTTCGGCATCCGGCGCAGGGTGGCGGGCTGGACGGAGTGCCAGTCGAAGGTGCCGACGGAGACCATGATCATCACCGCGACCAGCGCCGCCATCGGGATGAGGGCGACCGCGTCACCGAACCCGACGACCAGGATCAGCAGGAAGACGCCGGCGAGGAACGTGGAGATGCGGGTCCGCGCGCCGGATGCCTTCACGTTGATCATCGTCTGGCCGATCATGGCGCAGCCGCCCATGCCGCCGAAGAAGCCCGTGATCAGGTTGGCCGCGCCCTGTCCCCAAGCCTCGCGGGTCTTGTCGGAGTGGGAGTCGGTGATGTCGTCGACGAGCTTCGCGGTCAGCAGGGACTCAAGGATCCCGACGAGCGCCATGGCGAGCGCGTAGGGGGCGATGATCCGCAGGGTCTCGAGGGTGAACGGCACGTGGGGGAAGAACAGGCTGGGGAGGCTGTCGGGCAGGTCGCCCTCGTCGCCGACGTTGGGCACGTTGAGCGCGCCAAGGATCGTGAACCCGGTCAGGGCGAGGATCGCGACGAGCGGCGCCGGGATGACCTTGCTGATCCGCGGGAACCCGACCATCACCGCGATGCCGACGGCGATCATCGGGTAGACGAGCCAGGGCACGTCGACCATGTGGTCGATCTGGGCCTCGAAGATCAAGATCGCCAATGCGTTGACGAAGCCCACCATGACCGAGCGCGGGATGAACCGCATCAGCTTGGCCACACCCACCAGGGCGAGGACCACCTGGATGAGGCCACCGAGGATGACGGTGGCGATGAGGTAGTCGTAGCCGTGGTCCCGCATCACGGGCGCTATGACCAGGGCCACCGCGCCGGTGGCCGCGGAGATCATGGCCGGGCGGCCACCGAGGAACGCGATCGCCACAGCCATCGTGAACGAGGCGAAGAGGCCGACCCGAGGATCGACGCCGGCGATGATCGAGAAGGAGATCGCCTCCGGGATCAATGCGAGAGCAACCACGAGCCCGGCCAGGACCTCGGTGCGCAACAGTCTCGGGGAGCGCAGGGCGCTCATCACCGTGGGCTCGCGGTGGACGTCAGGTGAGGACACGGACGCGCTCAAGAGGGTGTTGCTCCGTTCGAGGTCGGGCGGGTCGGTCGCCACGGCAGAGGACCCGACCGTCCGACGAGACTGAGATGAGGGGATTGCGCACCATGGGTGCGAAGGCTGGCGTCACCGCCCGCCGAAGACTTGTTGGTGGGAACCATACCCTCACGTAGCGTTAGAGTTGAAATCCATCGCGAGCCAGGGAGCCTCTGTGACGAGCCCAACGACGCCGCCCGCGTCCCTCGAGCCGACGCCTGCCATGCACATCGGCGAAGTCGCCGCCCGCACCGAGCTGTCACTGCGGAGCCTTCGACACTGGGACGAAGTGGGGCTCTTGCGTCCGTCCGGACGCACCGACGGTGGCTTTCGGCTCTACACGGAGGCGGACGTCGAGAAGATCCTCGTCATCCGGCGAATGAAGCCCCTCGGGTTCACCCTCGAGGAGATGAAGGCCGTGCTCACCGACATCGAGACCCTGCGGGCTGCGACCGGCGACACGACCACGGCTCGCCAGCGCCTTCTTCTCGTGCAGCAGGACGCCGACCAACGGCGGGCGAAGCTCACCCTCCAGCTCGACATGGCCGACGAGTTCGTCAAGATCCTCCGAGAGCAGCTCCGCCAGTAGTCCACAGGACGTCGGGCCGCACGGAGCGGGCAACGACCCACGACGGTGTGACAACGTCGCCGCGGAGGAGGACGGCGGGCTGAGCTTCGTGTCAGGGGAGCCGTTCGACGACGAGGTCACCGACAACCCGTTCCAGAACAGCATCATGCGGTTCATCGACTCGGTGGACACGATGATCCTCGGGGCGAACACCTACAACATGGGCAAGGGCTACTGGCCGACCGCCACGGACCAGGGGCTGTACGGCGAGAAGCTCAACGGCCTCACCAAGTACGTCGCCTCGTCGACGATGGACGAGGCGCCGTGGGGCGACTGGTCCGCGGCGACGGTGACGAGCGACCCGGTCGCGACCATCCGCGAGCTCAAGGGCCAGGACGGCAAGGACCTCTGGCTGTGGGGGAGCCTGGAGCTCATGCGGTCGCTGATGGACGCCGGCGTCGTCGACGAGGTGCGGATGCTGGTCTGTCCGACGTCCCGCGGCAAGGGCAGCCGCGTCTTCGCGGACTCCCAGGAGCTGAAGCCGCTCGAGGCCACCGCGTTCGACAACGGCGTGGTCCTCCTCCGCTACGAGCTCGAGCCCATATTGACCCATTGACCGCCGTCAGGAGAACGGCATAAAGTCGTGGCTTCCGTTGAGGAAGGACGGCGATGGTCGACAGCTCATCCGCGCACGTCGACACCTTCTGTCGCGCGAACCTGCCGCCAGAGTCCGAGTGGCCTGAGTTCCTGCTCGACCGTCCCGAGGTCACCTATCCCGACCGGCTCAACTGCGCGACCGCGCTGCTGGACGAGACGATCCAGGCCCTGGGCGCCGACCGGCCCTGCCTGCTCGCCCCGGGCGGCGAGAGCTGGAGCTACGGCGAGCTGCTGAGCACGGCCAACAGGGTCGCCCACCTGCTCACGGGCGAGCTGGGGCTGGTGCCCGGCAACCGGGTGCTCCTGCGCGGACCCAACGCCCCCTGGCTGGTCGCCTGCTGGTTCGGCGTGCTCAAGGCGGGCGGGGTGGTCGTGGCCACCATGCCCATGCTCCGAGCGCGCGAGCTGGCAGACATCCACGAGATCGCCCGGATCGACCTCGCGCTGTGCGACCACCGGTTCCTCGACGACCTGGTCGCCGGGATGCCCGACGTCCCGACGCTCGCCTATGGCGGCGATGGACCAGACGACCTCACGGCGCGGCTGGGCAGCCAGCCGAACACCTACGCCGACGTCGAGACCGCTGCCGACGACGTGGCCCTCCTCGCGTTCACCTCCGGCACGACGGGCCGCCCCAAGGCGACGATGCACTTCCACCGCGACGTGCTGGCGATCGCCGACACGTTCTCGGCACAGGTGGTGCGGCCGACCGGCGACGACGTCTTCGCCGGCACGCCACCGCTGGCGTTCACCTTCGGCCTCGGCGGGCTGGTCGTCTTCCCTCTGCGGGTCGGGGCCAGCACGCTGCTGATCGAGAAGGCGACGCCGGCCGAGCTCGCCCACCACATCGCCGACCACGGCGTCTCGGTCTGCTTCACGGCCCCGACCGCCTACCGCGCGATGGTCGCGTCGGGCGACGTCGGTCTCCTGTCCACCCTGAGGCGGGCGGTCTCAGCGGGCGAGCATCTCGACGAGTCGACCTGGCACGCGTTCCACGACGCGACCGGGGTCAAGCTCATCGACGGCATCGGTGCGACGGAGCTGCTGCACGTGTTCATCTCCGCAGCCGACGACGACATCCGCGCGGGAGCGACCGGCCGGGCGGTGCCGGGCTACGAGGCCCGGATCGTCGACGCGCAGGGCGAGCCGGTGCCGGACGGCACGCCCGGCCGGCTCGCGGTGAAGGGGCCGACAGGCTGCCGCTACCTCGCCGACCCGCGGCAGAAGGTCTACGTCGAGAACGGCTGGAACATCACCGGCGACACGTTCCGCAGGGACGAGGACGGCTACTTCTGGTTCTGCGCGCGCAGCGACGACATGATCATCTCGTCGGGCTACAACATCGGCGCTCCCGAGGTCGAGGAGGCGGTGCTGACCCACCCCGACGTCCTCGAGTGCGCGGTGGTCGGAGCGGCCGACGAAGCCAGGGGAGCGGTGGTCAAGGCGTTCGTCGTGGTCCGCGACGGCGTGGGTCGCGACGACGACCTGGCGCGTGCGATCCAGGACCAGGTCAAGTCCGTCATCGCGCCGTACAAGTACCCCCGCATCGTCGAGTTCGTGGACGCGTTGCCCCGCACGGCGACCGGCAAGGTCCAGCGGTTCCGGCTGCGACAGCCCGGCTAGCGACGACATGGCCGAGCCTGCTCCCCGACAGCTGATCCTGACCCTCTACGGGCTCTACGCCCGCGACGAGCACAACTGGCTCTCGATCAGCTCCGTGGTGCGGCTGATGGGCGACCTCGGTGTCGACTCCGCCGGCGTGCGGTCGTCGATCTCGCGGCTCAAGCGGCGCGGCGTCCTGCAGGCGATGAAGGTGGACGGCGCCGCCGGCTACGCGCTGTCGGAGGAGGCGCTCGAGCTGCTGCGAGAGGGTGACGTCCGCATCTTCGGCCGTCGGCGCGCCGTCGCGGCCGACGGCCTGGTGATGGTCGTCTTCTCCATCCCGGAGTCCGAGCGCGACAAGCGGCACCAGCTGCGCAGCGCGCTGGTCTCCATGGGCTTCGGGACCGTGTCGCCGGGGGTGTGGGTGGCTCCCGGCCTGCTCCACGACGAGGTCGCCCGAACCCTGGAGCACCAGGGGCTGGCGTCGTTCGTCGACCTGTTCCGGGCCCACCACGACGGCTTCGGCTCGCTGCGCGACCGGATCGCCGAGTGGTGGGACCTGCCGGCGATCGAGAAGGAGTACGCCGAGTTCCTGGCGAAGTACTCCGGCGCGCAGGCGCGCTGGAGGGCCTCCGAGGCCGCCTCGCGCACGGCGTTCGAGACCTACGCCGCGATGCTGACGGACTGGCGGCGGCTGCCCTATCTCGACCCGGGCCTGCCCCTCGACCTGCTGCCACCCGGCTGGAACGGCAGCAAGGCGGCCGAGCTCTTCACCGACCTCGACGCCGTGCTGCGCGGCCCGGCCCGCGACCACGCCATCGCCGTGATCCACGCCTGAGCAACACAGGTCAGTCCAGGACGGCGACGCCCACGACCTCGACCAGCGCCTCGGCGTCCCACAGGCGGGAGATGCCGATGCCCGCCATGGCGGGGTAGTCCGTGCCGACCAGGCGTCGCCACACCGCGCCGATCTCCCGAGCGTGGGCGAGGTAGTCGTCGACGTCGACGATGTAGATGGTCACGGTCGCCAGGTCGCTGCCGGTGCCCCCGGCCGCCGCGAGGGCGGCCAGCAGGTTGGACAGCGCCTGCTCGAACTGCCCGACCACGCCGTCGCCGACGATCCGGCCGTCCGCGTCGAGCGCGGTCTGCCCTGCGAGGTAGACGGTGCGCTGCCGGGTGGTGCTGACCGCGTGGCTGAACCCGCGCGGCGCGGCCAGGCCGGGTGGGTTGACCCGCTCGAAGCTCATGACTGCACCGCCCCACCGTCGACGTTGATGCCCTGCCCGTTGATCGCGCCGTTGTCGACGCACGCCAGGACCGCGGAGGCCACCTCGTCGGGCGTCACGAGCCGGCCGATCGGCTGCCGCCGGGCCAGCTTGGACCGCGCCTCGTCCACGGAGATCCCGAGCCGCGCGCTCATCGCGTCGAGGGTCTGCTCGGTCATCGGCGTGTCGACGTATCCGGGGCAGACGGCGTTGGCCGTCACCCCCGAGCGGGCGACCTCGTCGGCGACGGCCCGCACGAGGCCGAGGACGCCGTGCTTGCTCGCCGAGTAGGCCGCGACCTGGCGCTCGCCGCGCTTCGCGGCGACCGACGCGATCACCACGATCCGGCCGTGCCCGGCCTCGACCATCGGCGGCAGCGCGCGGCGGATGCAGCGGAACGGCGAGGTGAGGTTGCTGTCGAGCATCTGCTGCCACTGCTCGTCGGTGGTCTCGGTGACGGAGCGCGGCGAGTGACGTGCCCGCGTTGGCGACGAGGGTGGCGACGGGCCCCCAGGTGTCCTCGACCGTCGAGAAGATGCGCAGCACCTCCTCGGGGTCGGTGAGATCGGCCGCCAGGCAGAGCGACTCCGTGGCGATCTCGGCGGCGACCCGCTCGAGCTTGGCGGGGTCGCGCCCGACCAGGACCACCCGGTGGCCGGAGGTCGCCAGGCGCTGGGCGACGGCTCGTCCGACACCCTGGCCGGCCCCGGTGACGACGGCGACCGGCTCCACTACTGCCCCTTCCACTCGGGCTTGCGGCCGGCGTTGAACGCGGCGTGGAACTCGGCGTGGTCGTCGGTGGTCATCAGCAAGGCCTGGGTCATCGCGTCCAGCTCCATGGCTGCCGAGAGCGACATGTCCAGCTCCCGGGTCAGCAGTGACTTGGTCTGGGCCAGCGCGAGTGTCGGGCCGCCCGCGATGCGTGCGGCCAGCGCCCGCACGGCGTCGTCGAGCTCCTCGTCGGGGACCAGCTGGGACACCAGGCCGTAGCGGTCCGCGGTCTCGGCGTCGATGGTGTCGCCGAGCATGAGCAGCGACGTGGCGCGGCCGAGCCCCACCACGCGCGGAAGGAGGTAGGCCGCCCCCATGTCGCCACCGGAGAGCCCGACCTTGGTGAAGAGGAACGCGAACCGGCCCGACGCCCCGACGACCCGGAAGTCGGCCGCGAGGGCGATGACGGACCCGGCGCCGGCGGCGATCCCCTGGATCTTCACGATGATCGGGACGGGGCACTCGCGCATCGCCCGGATCACGTCACCGGTCATCTTGGTGAACGACATCAGCTCGCCGGCCTTCATCTTCAGCAGCTCGCCGATGATCTCGTTGACGTCGCCGCCGCCGCAGAACCCCTTCCCCTCGCCCTGGATCACGAGGGCCTTCACCTCGGGGTGGTGCGGCAGCTCCGCGAGAAGGTCGCGCAGGTCGGCGTAGGACTCGAAGGTGAGCGGGTTGAGCTTCTCGGGACGGTTGAGCGTCACGGTGGCGACGGCTCCCTCGACGGTGAAGTCGAAGTGGTCCCAGGTCGGGGTCAGCGGGGCGGAGGCGCGGAAGCGGGTCACGGGGTGATCCTCTCGCTGAACAGCACACGGGCGATGATCGAGCGCTGCACCTCCGAGGCGCCCTCGTAGATCCGCGGCGCCCTGACGTCGCGGTAGAGGTGCTCGAGGAGGTGGCCGCGCTCGAGGGCGCGGGCGCCGTGCAGCTGCACGCACTGGTCGACGATCGTCTGGGCGGCCTCGGTCGCGAACAGCTTGGCCATGGCGGCCGACCTCGTGACGGTGCCGCGGTCGGCGCCGCTGTCGTAGGCCGTCGCCGCGGCGTGGACCAGCAGCCGTGCGGCCTCGAGCTGGGTGGCCAGGTCGGCCAGGGTGTGGGCCACCGACTGCTGCTCGGCCAGCGGGCCGCCGAACGCGTGGCGGGTCGACACGTGGTCGAGGGTCGCGTCGAGCGCGGCCTGGGCCATGCCGACGGCGAAGGCGCCCACGCTGGGGCGGAACAGGTCGAGGGTGCGCATCGCGACCCGGAAGCCGGCGTCGACCTCGCCGAGCACGTCGGACGCCTCCACGCGGACCCCGTCGAGGAGGAGGCGACCGATCGGGTGAGGTGACAGCAGCTCGAGGTGCTCGCCGCTCAGCCCGTCGGCGTCGCCGGCCACCGCGAACGCCGTGACACCGCGCGCCCCGGCGCCCTCGGTGGTGCGGGCGAACACCGTGTAGACGTCGGCCTCGGGCGCGTTGGAGATCCACAGCTTCTCGCCGTAGAGCCGCCACCCGTCGCCGTCGCGGTCGGCGCGCAGCGACAGTGCTGCCGCATCGGAGCCGGCCTCGGGCTCGGTCAGCGCGAATGCCGCCACCGTGGTGCCCGCGACGACACCCGGGATCCACCGGTCGACCGTCTCGGGGGAGCCGGACTGGAGGATGGGGTAGCTCCCCAGTCCTTGCAGGGCCAGCGCGGTCTCCGCTTCAGCGGAGACCGATGCGATGGTCTCGCGGAGCAGGCAGAGCCGCATCGCCGCTGCGTCGCGGACCGGCTCGCCCGCGGCGCCCCCGAACAGGTCGCGCAGCAGCCCTTGGCCGCCCATCTCGGCCAGGAGAGGCCGGTTGACCCGACCCTCGGTGCCCTGCTCGACGAGGGGCAGCAGGTCGACGGCTGTCTCGCGCACACGTCGTAGGTAGCTTCGTTGCTCGTCGTCGAGCGCCAGCGCAGCCATCCGCACCTCTTCAGTCGAGTGCCCCGAAGTTATATCGGGTTGACAACGCACGTCAAGCAAACAATATACTCGGAGGACGAGGCCAGGAGGCGTCAGTGCGCATCGCAGTCATCGGTGGCGGCCCGGGAGGGCTCTACTTCGCCGCTCTCGCCCAGCAGCTCGGCCCGCACCACGAGATCACCGTCTGGGAGCGCAACGCCGCCGACGACACCTTCGGCTTCGGCGTCGTCTTCTCCGACGAGACGCTCGGTGGCATCGCCCACGCAGACCCGGTCATCCACGACCAGATGGAGCGGGAGTTCGCGCGCTGGGACGACATCGACGTCCACTACCGGGGCGAGGTCGTCACGAGCGGCGGCCACGGCTTCGCGGCCCTGGGCCGCAAGCGGCTCCTCGAGATCCTCCAGCGCCGGTGCGCCGACCTCGGCGTCGACGTGCGGTTCCGCTCGACCGCTCCGGACGTGGAGCAGCTCTCGGCGGACTACGACCTCGTCGTCGCCGCGGACGGCGTCAACTCGCTCGTGCGCACGAAGTACGCCGACCAGTTCCAGCCCACGCTGGACGTGCGGCAGTGCCGCTACATGTGGCTCGGCACCGACAAGGTCTTCGAGGCGTTCACCTTCGACATCCTCCAGACGCCCCACGGTGTCATGCAGATGCACGGCTACCCCTTCGACGCCCACGGCAGCACCTTCATCGTCGAGATGCACGACGACGTGTGGCGGCGGGCCGGGTTCGACCGGGAGCCGGCGCACAGCCTCGGGCCGGGGGAGTCCGACGAGGCCTCCGTCGCGGCGATCCGCGAGCTCTTCGCCTCGTCGCTCGACGGGCACGAGGTCCTGGCCAACAACTCGCGCTGGGTCAGCTTCACCACGGTCCGCAACGAGCGCTGGTTCCACGACAACGTCGTGCTGCTCGGCGACGCCGCCCACACCGCGCACTTCTCCATCGGCTCCGGCACCAAGCTGGCGATGGAGGACGCGCTCTCCCTGGCCGCCTGCCTGCACGAGTCTCCCGGCGTGGCGGACGCGCTCGCGGCCTACGAAGCCGAGCGCAAGGCCGTGGTCGTCTCCACTCAGCGCGCGGCCCAGGCCAGTCTGGAGTGGTTCGAGAACCTCGGCCAGTACACCCACCAGGACCCGCTGCAGTTCGCCTTCAACATCCTCACCCGCAGCCGCCGCATCACCTATGACAACCTGCGGCTGCGCGACCCGGAGTTCATCGCCCGCGTGGACGACTGGTTCGCCGCGACCCAGCTGGCCGCCGGCCACGGCACGGGGGAGGCATGCCCGCCGATGTTCGCGCCGTTCCGCCTCGGGGAGCTCGACCTGGTCAACCGCGTCGTCGTCTCGCCCATGGACATGTACGTCTCACAGGACGGCCTGCCGGGCGACTTCCACCTCGTGCACCTCGGCGGCAAGGCGCTCGGCGGTGCCGGGCTGGTGATGACCGAGATGGTGTGCGTCTCGCCCGAGGCCCGGATCACCCCCGGGTGCGCCGGACTGTGGACCGACGAGCAGGGCGACGCGTGGGCACGGGTCTGCGACTTCGTGCACGCCTCGTCGGCGGCCCGGATCGGGGTCCAGCTCGGTCACAGCGGGCCCAAGGGCTCGACCAAGCTCATGTGGGAGGGCATGGACGAGCCCCTGGGCGACGGGAACTGGCCGGTCGTCTCGGCCTCCGAGCTGCCCTACAGGGAAGGGGTCAACCAGACCCCGTCGTCGCTGGACCGCGCCGGCATGGACGCCGTCGTCGCCGACTTCGTCTCGGCAGCGCAGCGCGCCGCGGTGGCGGGCTTCGACCTGCTGGAGCTCCACTGCGCCCACGGCTACCTGCTGTCCTCGTTCCTGTCGCCGGTGACCAACAGGCGCACCGACGCCTACGGCGGCGACGTCGCCCGCCGGCTGCGGTTCCCGCTCGAGGTCTTCGCCAAGGTGCGCGAGGTGTGGCCGGCCGAGCGGCCCATGACCGTCCGCATCTCTGCCACCGACTGGGTCGAGGGCGGCATCACCCTCGAGGACACGCTCGAGGTCGCGCGCGCCTTCGAGGCGGCGGGTGCGGCCGCGATCGACGTCTCGACCGGGCAGGTCACGCCCGATGAGCGGCCGGCCTTCGGGAGGTCCTACCAGACGCCCTACGCCGACGCGATCCGCAACAGCCTGCACATCCCGACGATCGCCGTGGGCGTGATCTCCTCGGCCGACGACGTCAACACGATCGTGCTCTCCGGGCGCGCGGATCTCTGCGCCTTGGGCCGCGTGCACCTCTACGAGCCGAGCTGGACCCTCCACGCCGCGGTCGAGCAGGACTACGACGGAGCCGGAGTCCGGTGGCCGATGCCCTGGCTGCCGGGGCGCCGCAAGCCCCAGACCGGGCGGTCCGACGGGCCCAAGCCCCGGCTCGAGCTCATCCGGTCCCAGGGCGCGAGCGACGGCCACCAGCGCTGGCGCCCCGGCGGGAGGGCCTTTGGTCCCGAGAGCGCCGGACACAGGACTCTGTGATCTGACTCGCGATCGGTGCAGGGTCGGGATCGACCGGACATGCCGGGGAGCAGGGCGCCCACCCCGCACCAGCCGATGCGATAGGAGTCCCTGTGGCCAACATGGCCGGCACGAGAGCCGCGGACACGAGTGCCGGCACGGAGTCGCATGGCCGCACGCCGGTCCTGATGCTGACCCTGGCCACGCTGGGCTTCGCGGTGAACTTCTGGGCGTGGGCCCTGATCAGCCCCCTCGGTCCGATGTTCCGCGACTCGGGAGCGCTCGGGGCGATGAGCGAGTCGGACGTCGCTCTGCTGGTGGCCGTTCCGGTGCTGGTCGGGTCGCTGGGGCGCATCGTGGTGGGAGCACTCACCGACCGCTACGGCGGCCGGGTGATGTTCCCGTTCATCTCCGCCGTCACGATCCTGCCTGTCCTGTTCATCGGCTTCTTCGCCCTCGACTCCTACGCCCTCCTGCTCGTCGGAGGCTTCTTCCTCGGCATCGCGGGCACGGTGTTCGCGGTGGGTGTCCCCTTCGTCAACGCCTGGTTTCCCCCGGAGCGCCGCGGTCTGGCGGTAGGGGTCTTCGGCGCAGGAATGGGCGGCACCGCGATCAGCGCGCTCACGACCGTCAAGCTGTTCACCCACCAGGGCGACCGGGCGCCGTTCCTGATCACCGCCCTCGCGCTGGCGGCCTACACCGTCGTCGCCGCGGTCGTCCTGCGCGACGCTCCCGGCCGCACGGTGCCGGCGACCAGCCTGGTCAGCCGTCTGAAGGACAACGTCAAGCTGCCGATCACCTGGCAGGCCTGCATCCTGTACGCCGTCGCGTTCGGGGGCTACGTCGCGTTCTCTGTCTACCTGCCGGCGTACCTGAAGACCGCCCATGGGCTCAGCCCGGCCGACGCGGCCAACCGGATGGCGGGCTTCGTGGTGGTGGCCGTGGTCATGCGGCCGGTCGGCGGCTGGTTGTCCGACAAGCTCGGAGCGATCCCGGTGCTGGCCACGGCGTACGCCGTCGTGGTCCTCGGTGCCGCGGTCTCGGCCGGCACGCCGCCGCTGGACGGCGTCGGCACGGTGGCCTTCCTCGCGATGGCCGCGGCTCTCGGGGCCGGCAGCGGCGGGACCTTCGCCCTGATCGCCAAGGTCACCGACCCGGGCCGGGTCGGTGGCGTGACCGGGCTCGTCGGGGCGGCCGGAGGTCTGGGCGGATTCCTGCCCCCGCTGATCATGGGATGGGTCTATGGTCGAACCGACTCGTACGCGATCGGCCTCTGGATGCTGTCGATCACCGCGGCTCTCACTCTGGTGCTGACCCTGACCCTTGTCCGCCGGACGGCGCAGGGACAGGAGACCCGTTGAGCAAGGACGTCGGCATGGACGGCCCACTGGCCGACATGCTGGTGCGCAGCAGGAGGTTCTTCACCAAGGGCACGGTGTCGGACGACCTCAGGACCCTGTCGAAGGTGGGTGGCCGGGAGGCCGACGACTTCTACCGCGACCGCTGGAGCCACGACAAGGTCGTGCGATCGACCCACGGCGTGAACTGCACCGGCTCGTGCTCCTGGAAGGTCTACGTCAAGGACGGGATCATCACCTGGGAGACCCAGCAGACCGACTACCCGTCGGTCGGCCCGGACTCCCCGGAGTACGAGCCCCGCGGCTGCCCCCGCGGCGCGGCGTTCTCCTGGTACACCTACTCGCCGACCCGGGTCCGCTACCCCTACGTGCGCGGGGTGCTGCTGCAGATGTTCCGCGAGGCGAAGAGCCAGCACGGCGGCGACCCGGTCAAGGCCTGGGAGCACATCGTGGAGAACCCGGCACGCGCCAAGGCCTACAAGTCCGCGCGCGGCAAGGGCGGGCTGGTCCGGGCCACCTGGGACGAGGCCAGCGAGATCGTCGCGGCCGCGCACGTCCACACGATCAAGAAGTACGGCCCGGACCGGGTCGCGGGCTTCTCGCCGATCCCGGCGATGTCGATGGTCTCGCACGCCTCGGGCGCGCGGTTCGTGAACCTGATCGGCGGCTCGATGCTGAGCTTCTACGACTGGTACGCCGACCTGCCGGTCGCCTCGCCGCAGGTCTTCGGCGACCAGACAGACGTCCCCGAGTCGGGGGACTGGTGGAACGCCGGCTACCTGATCATGTGGGGCTCCAACCTCCCGGTGACCCGCACGCCCGACGCGCACTGGATGACCGAGGCGCGCTACCGCGGCCAGAAGGTGGTCGCGGTCGCCCCCGACTACGCCGACAACGTGAAGTTCGCCGACGAGTGGCTGCCCGCCCACCCGGGCACCGACGCGGCGCTCGCGATGGCGATGGGCCACGTGGTGCTCAAGGAGTTCTTCGTCGACCGCTCGACGCCGTACTTCACCGACTACGTCAAGACCTACACCGACCTGCCGCACCTGGTCCGTCTCGACGAGGCAACCGACGGTGAGTTCACGGCCGGCAAGTTCCTCACCGCCGCCGACCTCGCCGACCACGAGGGCGAGGAGAACGCCGCGTTCAAGACCGTGCTCATCGACTCGCGCACCGGCGAGGCCGTCGTCCCCCACGGCTCGCTCGGTCACCGCTACGGCGAGGCCGGCGTCGGCAAGTGGAACCTCGAGCTCGGCGACGTGGACCCGGTCCTGTCCCTGCTTCGAGACCGCCACCGAGTCGGTCGTGGTCCGGATGCCGCGCTTCGACACCCCCGACGGCGCCGCCGCCGACCTCCCGCGCGGAGTGCCCGTGCGCCGCATCGGCGGCCACCTGGTCACCACCGTCTTCGACCTCCTGATGGCGCAGTACGGCGTCGCACGAACCAATAACGGGCAGAGCCTGCCCGGCACCTGGGCGAGCGGCTACGACGACGCCGAGTCGCCCTACACCCCGGCCTGGCAGGAGGCCATCACCGGCGTCCCCGCCGCGACCGCGGCCCGGATCGGCCGCGAGTTCGCGGCCAACGCCGAGGAGTCCAAGGGCCGCTCGATGATCGTGATGGGCGCGGGCACCAACCACTGGTTCCACTCCGACACGATCTATCGCGCCTTCCTCACCCTGACCAACCTCACCGGCTGCCAGGGCGTCAACGGCGGCGGCTGGGCGCACTACGTCGGCCAGGAGAAGGTCCGCCCGATCACCGGCTACACCCAGATCGCCAACGCGCTGGACTGGACCCGGCCGCCGCGCAACATGATCCAGACCGCGTTCTGGTATCTCCACACCGACCAGTTCCGCTACGACCAGTTCGGCGCCGACACGCTCTCCGCGACCACGGGCAAGGGACAGCTCGCCGGCAGGTCCACCGCAGACGTGATCGCCCAGAGCGCCCGGATGGGCTGGATGCCGTCCTACCCCACCTTCGACCGCAACCCACTCGACCTCAGCGACGACGCAGCCGCCGCCGGCAAGCCGGTGGGGGAGTACGTCGTCGAGCAGCTCAAGTCGGGCGACCTCGACTTCGCCGGGGAGGACCCCGACGCCCCCGGCAACTACCCGCGGATCCTCTCGATCTGGCGCGCCAACCTGCTCGGCTCGTCCGGCAAGGGCAACGAGTACTTCCTCAAGCACCTGCTGGGCACCGACTCCTCGCTGCGCGCCACCGAGACGCCCGAGGAGCAGCGACCGGTCGACGTGCGGTGGCGGGAGCAGGCGCCCGAGGGCAAGCTCGACCTGCTGATGACGATCGACTTCCGCCAGACCAGCACCACGGTCTTCTCCGACGTCGTCCTGCCGGCCGCCACCTGGTATGAGAAGCACGACCTCAACACCACCGACATGCACCCGTTCGTGCACTCCTTCAACCCGGCCATCGCCCCGCCGTGGCAGACCCGCACCGACTGGGACGCCTGGCAGACGATCGCGGAGAAGTTCAGCGAGCTGGCCGCCACCCACCTCGGGGTCCGCAAGGACGTCGTCGCGGTGGCGCTGACCCACGACACCCCCGACGCGATGGCCAACCCGCACGGCGTCGTCCGCGACTGGAAGAAGGGGGAGTGCGAGCCGATCCCCGGCGTCACGATGCCCAAGCTCGTCGAGGTCGAGCGCGACTTCGGCGCGGTCGCGGAGAAGATGAACGCGCTCGGGCCGCTGGTCGACACCCTCGGGGCGACCACCAAGGGCGTGACCTTCGAGCTCGGCAAGCAGGTCGACTACCTGCGCGCCAAGAACGGCGCCGTGCGCGGCGGGGTGGCCGACGGCCGTCCGTCGCTGAGGAAGGACATCAACGTCTGCGAGGCGATCCTGGCGATGTCCGGGACCACCAACGGGCACCTGGCGACGCAGGGGTTCAAGACCCTCGAGAAGCGCACCGGCGTACGCCTCGCGGACCTCGCCGAGGAGCACGAGGGCAAGCAGATCACCTTCGCCGACACCCAGGGCCCGCCCGTCCCGGTGATCACCTCACCGGAGTGGTCGGGCTCCGAGACCGGCGGCCGCCGCTACTCGCCGTTCACGATCAACGTGGAGCGCAAGAAGCCCTGGCACACGCTGACCGGGCGGATGCACTTCTATCTCGACCACGACTGGATGACCGAGCTCGGCGAGGGCCTCCCGGTCTATCGACCACCGCTCAACATGGCGGCGCTGTTCGCCGAGCCCAAGCTTGGCAACGTCTCAGACGGGGCGGGCTCCCATGGGTCTGGCGCGGAGGTCGAGGGCCTGACGGTCCGCTACCTGACCCCGCACAACAAGTGGTCGATCCACTCGGAGTACCAGGACAACCTGTTCATGCTCTCGCTCTCGCGCGGTGGCCAGAACATCTGGATGAGCGACCGGGACGCCGCCAAGGTCGGGATCGTCGACAACGACTGGATCGAGGCGGTCAACCGCAACGGTGTCGTCGTGGCGCGGGCGATCGTGTCGCACCGGATGCCCGAGGGAACGGTGTACATGTACCACGCGCAGGACCGGCTGATCGACGTACCGCTGGCGGAGACCTCCGGCAAGCGGGGCGGCATCCACAACTCGCTGACCCGGCTGCTGGTGAAGCCCTCGCACCTCATCGGTGGCTACGCCCAGCTCGCCTTCGCCTTCAACTACCTCGGCCCCACCGGCAACCAACGCGACGAGGTCACCATCATCCGCAAGCGCAGCCAGGACGTGACCTACTGATGAAGGTCATGGCGCAGATGGCGATGGTGATGAACCTCGACAAGTGCATCGGGTGCCACACCTGCTCGGTGACCTGCAAGCAGGCGTGGACCAACCGGTCCGGCACCGAGTACATCTGGTTCAACAACGTCGAGACGCGGCCCGGCCTCGGCTACCCGCGCACCTATGAGGACCAGGAGAAGTGGCAGGGCGGCTGGGAGCTCAACAAGCGCGGCCGACTCAAGCTCAAGGCCGGCGGCCGGTTCAAGAAGCTCATGACGATCTTCTCCAACCCCAAGCTGCCCTCGATCGGCGAGTACTACGAGCCGTGGACCTACGACTACGCCACGCTCACCGACGCGCCGGCCCAGGAGCACACCCCGGTCGCACGCCCGAAGTCGCTGATCTCGGGCAAGAACATGAAGATCGAGTGGTCGGCCAACTGGGACGACGACCTCGGCGGCTCCACCGCCACCGCGCACCTCGACCCGATGCTGAAGAAGATCGCCGACAAGGTGAAGTTCGAGTTCGAGCAGACGTTCATGTTCTACCTGCCGCGGATCTGCGAGCACTGCCTCAACCCCTCGTGCGCCGCGTCGTGCCCGAGCGGCGCGATCTACAAGCGCGAGGAGGACGGCATCGTCCTGGTCGACCAGGACAGGTGCCGCGGCTGGCGCATGTGCGTCTCGGGCTGCCCCTACAAGAAGATCTACTTCAACCACCGCACCGGCAAGGCCGAGAAGTGCACCTTCTGCTTCCCGCGCATCGAGGTCGGCCTGCCCACCGTGTGCGCGGAGACCTGCGTCGGCCGGCTGCGCTACATCGGGCTGATGCTCTACGACGCCGACAAGGTCCTCGAGGCGGCCTCGACCACCGACGACCAGGGTCTCTACGAGGCGCAGCGCGACGTGTTCCTCGACCCGAACGACCCCGAGGTGATCCGGGAGGCGGAGAAGGCCGGCATCGCCCGCGACTGGATCGACGCCGCCCAGCGGTCCCCGATCCATGCGCTGATCAACACCTACAGGGTCGCGCTGCCGCTGCATCCGGAGTACCGGACGATGCCGATGGTCTGGTACATCCCGCCGCTCTCACCGGTGGTCGACGTCGTCGCGGAGACGGGGGAGGACGCCGAGGACAAGGGCAACCTGTTCGCCGCGATCGACGCGCTCCGGATCCCGGTCGAGTACCTCGCCGAGCTCTTCACCGCCGGCGACGTCACCCCGGTCGACGCGGTGCTGAAGAAGCTCGCCGCGATGCGCTGCTACATGCGCGACATCAACATGGGCCGCGACCCCGACGGGTCCATCCCGGCGGCCGTCGGCATGACCGAGGAGGACATGTACGACATGTACCGGCTCCTCGCGATCGCCAAGTACGACGAGCGTTACGTGATCCCGCCCGCGCACGCCGAGCAGGCGCACTCGCTTGAGGAGCTGTCCACCGAGTGCTCGGTCTCGGAGTACGGCGGGGGACAGAACGATCTCTTCGGCGAGGGCTCGGGTGCGCCGACACCGATCGCGGTCGAGAACTTCCAGATGCTCCAGGACCGGCAGACCTCCGACTCGCTCGCCGGCCCGGACAACAAGGGCTCGCGGGTCAACCTGCTGAACTGGGACGGCAAGGGCTCGCCGTCCGGACTGTTTCCGCCGAAGGGGTCGGACTCGTGAGCGGCCGTCGCCCGAAGCCGGCCCTGCCGCCCGATCAGCTGACGATCGTGTGGCAGTCGGTCTCGCTGCTCCTGGACTATCCCGACGAGGCACTGCTCGCCCGGGTCGACCTGCTCCGCTCGGCGTCCCACGGCGTGCCGAGCGGGATCGGCGACTCGATCCGCGCGTTCCTGGTGCACCTGGAGTCCAGACCGCTGCCGGAGCTCCAGGCCGACTACGTCGAGACCTTCGACACCCGGCGGCGCTGCAACCTGTTCCTGACCTACTTCGCGCACGGCGACACCCGCAAGCGCGGGATGGCGCTGCTGCGCTTCAAGCAGACCTACCTCTCCGCGGGCTTCGAGCTGGACGACGCAGAGCTGCCCGACCACCTGTGCGTCGTCCTCGAGTTCGCCGCCACCGGCGACCAGGGCCTGGGCCGCGACCTGATGCTCGACCACCGGGCCGGGCTCGAGCTGCTGCGCCTCTCGCTGCGCGACCTCGGCTCGCCGTGGGCCGGCCTGGTCGACGCGGTCACCTCGACGCTGCCGCCGCTGCGCGGCGACGAGCGCGACGCCGTACGCCGTCTCGCCGCCGAGGGTCCGCCCGAGGAGGAGGTCGGCCTCGCGCCGTTCGCGAACCCGCAGTTCAGCCCCGGTGCGGCCACCCTGCTGCCGATGCCGTCGTTCCCAGGAGCGCGGATATGAGCGACTTCCTCTTCGTGGTCTTCCCCTACCTGTGCCTGACGACGTTCGTGGTCGGTCACCTGTGGCGCTACCGCTACGACAAGTTCGGCTGGACCACGCGGTCCTCGCAGCTCTATGAGAACCGGCTGCTGCGGATCGGGAGCCCGCTGTTCCACTTCGGGATGCTCGGCGTGGTGGGCGGGCACGTGATCGGCCTGCTCGTGCCGCAGTCGTGGACCGACGCCGTGGGCATCAGCGAGCACATGTATCACGTGGCCGCGGTCGGCGGCGGGCTGCTGGCCGGGGTCGCGACGGTGGTCGGGATGGCGATCCTGATCTATCGCCGGCGCACCACCGGGCCGGTCTTCTCCGCCACCACCGTCATGGACAAGGTCATGTACGCCTTCCTCGGCGTCGTGATCGTGCTCGGGATGTGGAACACGATCGCCGGCTCGATCATGACGATCGGCGGTGAGTACAACTACCGCGAGGGCGTCTCGGTCTGGTACCGCTCGTTCCTCGCGTTCAACCCCGACCCGACCCTGATGGCCGACGCCCCGCTCGGCTTCCAGCTGCACGCGCTGGTGGCGTTCGGGCTCTTCGCGCTCTGGCCGTTCACGAGGCTGGTCCATGTGTTCAGCGCACCGCTCGGCTACCTCACCCGTCCCTACATCGTCTACCGCAGCAGGGACGACGCCCAGCTCGGCAGCCACCGTCCGCGCCGAGGTTGGGACCGGGTGGGCTGATGTGCGAGTACTGCGGTTGCCGCGGAGTCCCGCCCATCGCCGAGCTGATCGACGAGCACACGGCCCTCGTCGACCAGGCCGAGCACGTACGCCGGACCTTCGCGGGGTCACCCTCGGCGCGACGGGCTGGGCGATCGTCGTCGACGCGCACCGCAGCTCGCCGAGCTTCCTGCTCGATCCGGACGGCTCCGGCGTTGCTGCGGCGCCGACCCCGGCCCCCGCCTGAGCGGTGATGGACAGACCTTCCCACCATCAAGACGACAAGAGGACGCCATGCAGAAAGAGTCACTCACCGCACTCGTTCGCCACCACCTGGAGGCCGCGACGACCGCGTCCAGCGGTCGCAGCGCCCATACGATCTACGGAGGGCACGAACGCGCCCTGTCCCAGACCCTGATCGCGCTGCGGGCGGGAGCGAGCCTGGCCGAGCACGAGAACCCCGGTGACGCCACGGTCCAGGTGCTCCACGGACGCGTGACCCTCGTGGCGGGGGAGAACCAGTGGAACGGTTCTCCCGGAGACCTCATGACCATCCCCGACTCCCGCCACTCCCTCGAAGCCGTGGCGGACTCCGCCGTGCTCTTGACGGTCGCCAAGCGCAGCTGAAGCCTGCCGAGGCAGTGCCGGCCGAGCAGTGCGTCAAAGGGCCGGTCCGCGCCCCTTGATCCAGCGGAGCACGTCCGCCGCGAGCGGGAGCACCGCACCGTCGGAGTCGTTGAGCAGGACGTAGCCGTGGCCGACGTCGGGGGTCAGCAGCTCGCTGCCGGCCGGGGCGTTGGCCACGATCTCCCGCGCCCCCGCGGCCTCCTCCGGGCCCTCGCTCGTCGCCATCGCGACCAGGACCGGTAGGTCGAGCGCGCGTCCCCGGCGCACGACGTCCATCCCGTCCCACTCCACCGGCCCGGAGAGGTCGACGGCGGCGTCGATGCCGGGCAGCGTCGCCGCGCTCATCAGGGCGACGCTGCCGCCCATCGACGCGCCGGCCACGACCACCCTCTCGGCGTGCAGCCGGGTGCGGGCGTGCGCGACGGCCAGCGCCACGGCGTCGGTCTGGTCGGCGTCGGTGAAGGTGCCTCGGTTGACGGCCCGGCAGTCGGACTCGCCGTAGCGGCACAGGTCGATCGCCAGGACCGTGAGCCCCGCGTCGGCCGCGACCGGCATGAACGGCAGCCACCCGCACAGCCCGTTGCCGTCGGTCTGGTGCAGCAGCACGACCACGGTCCGCCCCTCGCCGAGCCGGACGGCCGGGATCCTGCCGACCACTCGGTCCCGGAGGGTGATCGGGTCGAACGGCGCCTGGTGGACGGACTCGGGTTGCGGCCCGCACCGCTCCAGCGGCCCAGGAAGAGCGGTCCAAGGAGCGCCGGTCGGCGGTGGCGCCGGGGCCGCCGTGCTCCTCGCCGGAGGGTCCGGTGCGGCGGCCACCTGCTCGCTCCCGTCGCCCGAGTCGCAGCCCGTGGCGAGGAGGGCGGACGCGGCGAGCACGACCAGCGTGCGTCGTAGAGGGAAGGGCATCGCGGTAGATTAGTACGAGTTCGTAGTAGTTGCCACCCGTTCTGGCCCGTCTCCGGGCTCAGGTCGGCAGGCACACGCGGAACGTCGAGCCCTGGCCGGCCTCGGAGTGCACCTCGAGGCTGCCACCGTGGTCCTCGACGATCTTGAGCGCGATCGAGAGTCCCAGGCCGCTGCCGGGGATCGCGTGGTGCTGGGCCAGCGACGAGCGGAAGAACCGGTCGAAGAGGCGCTGCTGCTCGTGGGCTGGTACGCCGATGCCGGTGTCCGCGACCTCGAGGACGGCCCGGTCCGGCGACGAGGTGAGCGTGACCGAGACGTGGCCGCCGTCGGGGGTGAACTTCACGGCGTTGTCGGTGAGGTTGATGACCACGCGCTCGAGCATCTCGCGGTCTCCGGTGACAGGCACCGGCGACGAGGGCAGGTCGACGGTGAGCTCGACGCCTCGGCGCGCCACCGTGGGGGAGAGGACCGCCAGCCCGGTCCCGACCACCTGCACGAGATCGACGACCTCGTCGTCGCCGGCACCCTCCAAGGCCTGCATCTTCGAGAGCGTGAGCAGCTCGGAGATCAGCGTGAGCAGCCGGCTGGAGTTGCGGCTCACCCGGACCACGGCGTCGAGCTGGTCCGAGGAGAGGGAGCCGAGGTGGCCTTCCTGGAGCAGCTCGGTGTAGCCGAGGATCGAGGTGATCGGCGTACGGAGCTCGTGGCTGACGCTCGACACGAACGCGTCCTTGACCCGGTCGACCTCGCGCAGCTGCTCCACCGCCTGGCGCTCGGTCTCGAGCGCATCGACGAGCCGGGCCTCGGCCCGCACCCGCTCGGTGATGTCCTCGGACGTGCTCACGAAGCCGATCGACGCGCCGCGGTCGTCCATGACGCTGTTCAGCGACATCCAGTGCCGGCGTTCCTCGCCGTCCTTGCGCACGAACCCCATCTCGGTCGGCCCGCCACCGGTCAGGGTCCGGGCCACCGTCGAGAAGTCGTTGGCCACGCCGAGCTCGGCGGCCTTCTCGGCGACCCCGCGGTCGGAGTGCAGCATCCTCGTGTGCTCGCCGAGGACCTCCTCCTCGGAGTACCCCAGCAACCGTTGGGCGCCCGGGTTGAAGAGCGTGATCCGGCCGTCGAGGTCCGCGCCGATGATCGCGACGCTGTCGATCCCGTCGACGACGTTGCGCATGCGATCGCGCTCCGCGACCACCTGCCGCGCGTTCTCGTGCTGCTCGCCGACCGTCAGCCGCAGCGCCAGCACGACGAGGGCACAGACGGCGGCGAAGGTGGCCAGCATGATCCCCTGCAGGTCCACGGGTACGTCGAAGCGCTGGTCCGGTCGGGAGAAGGGACCGTGTCCCCACGTGGTGATCGGCAGCGCGATGCCCACCGCGACGGCCATCTGGGCCAGGGACTCGTAGGTGCCGTTGCGCAGCGAGCCCCAGGCCAGCACCGGCAGGACCAGCAGCACGAGGAACGGGAAGTCCGCGGGCACGAAGACGGCCACGGTCACCGCGAGCAGCAGGATCCACTGAGCCCAGCGCTCGACCGGCCCGGCCAGCGGCGGATGGTTGCGGAACCGGCAGAAGAAGGGCAGCAGCGTCAGCTGGGCGGCCAGGCCGGCGCTGCTCGTGGTGAGCGCCAGCAGGTACGGCGAGCCCCAGCCGGTCGCGAGGCTGGTGAGCACCGACGCGGCCGCCATGGTCACCGCGCCCGCGGTCACCGCGACCAGGAACCTGGCCAGGTCCGGGACGGTCTGCAGCGACGCGCGCTCGCGCCGGCCGAGGCAGGCGATCCGCCAGGTGACCCAGACCTCGGCCGTGAGCCCCACGCCGAGTCCGACCGCGACGTCGAGCGGGCGTCCGCCCGCCCAGACCGTCCCCATCGCGAGGAACGCGAGGACCGGCAGCCACCGGGTCGTTGCCGGTCGCGGCGTCAGCATGAGGGTCGCGGTCGCCAGGGCGACCGGCCAGATGCCGATGCCGCGACCGCCCTCGGGCGTGGCCATGACTGCGACGACGCCGAACGACGTCATCAGGAACAGCAGGCCGGGAACGACGACCGCGCGCGGTGGCGTGGGCACCTCTACCTCTTGGTCTTCTGGCGTGCCCCCACACCACTGCCGTTGCGGACAGGTCTTTCCCCTCGATGACCATAGGCCAACGACCGCGCGCGGGCGGCCTCACGTGCGGGGTGTCGGTCACCAGCCCGGTGCGGGCCTCCAGCCGGCCTGGGGGTCCTCACCCGTGCGGCCGTCCACCGCCTCGCGCAGCAGGTCGGCCTGCCCGGTGTGGCGGCCGTACTCCTCGACGAGTGCGCCGAGCACGTGCTCGACCTCGGTGCCGGACAGCGGCGGCTCCCACGGGGTGTCGCTCACGATGCGGTCCCCTCGGGCGGCAGACCCTCACCGACGAGGCCGTCGATCGACTCACGGATCAGGTCGGCGTGGCCGGTGTGCCGGGCGTACTCCTCGACCATGTCGACCAGCATCCGCCGCAGGTTCGGCGGCTCGGCCCACTCGCTCCACTTCACCCGGGTGTCGGGGCCGCCCTCGGCGAGGAACGCCGCGACCGCCGTGCGCGAGCGGCCGGAGGCCGCCTCCCAGAGAGCCCGCAGCTCCTCGGGGGAGTCCGCGGCCGCGGAGTGCCAGTCCCAGTCGGGATCCGTGTCGAAGTCGACGTCGGCCCACGGCTGAGGCATGGACTCCCCGAGGCCCAGCGAGAAGTAGTAGTCCTCCACCAGGGCGACGTGCTTCACCAGCCCTGCGAGGGTCATCGTCGACGCGCCGAGGGTCCGCCGCATCTCCTCGGCGGGGAGGCCGAAGCACTTCCAGGCGAAGGTCCGGCGGTTGCGGTCGAGGGCGCCGAGCAGCGTGTCGACCTCGGGCCCGGCCACCGGCAGCTCGATCTGTCCGGGAGTCTCAGTAGCAGTGGTCATGCTGCGACCATATGAAGCATTCCGGACGGCCTGCCGCCGGAAATCGGCTAGCGTTTCGCGCGCACGAGGACACCTGACGCCACGGTCGGTGTCCGATCGACGGCATAGGTGACCGCCGCAGTCTCCCCCAGAGCGTCGGCTCGCACTCCAGAGCGATGCGAGGTGCATCAAACTGCCCTGCCGGTGACACCGCGTGCACGCGATACGTCGCCCGGGGGTGCAGAACAAGTCTTGTCAGGCCATCTGCCAGTGCCTGCAATGAGCACTGACACATCAGATCGGGGGGCCTGGGTGACTAGGGCTCCCGCCTACCCAGGAGGATGCAAAATGCCACGTTCAGGACTCGTCAGGGCACTGAAGACCAGCGGCAACCCGTGTGGTGGCGGCAGCGGTTCAGGCTCCACCAAGACCAAGAAGTCCAAGAAGACCAAGAAGAGCTCGAAGAGCTCGAAGTCGCACGGCTCGAAGTCGCACGGCTGCTGACGCCGGACGGTGCAGGATCGTGCTGACCTTGGTGCCGTCGATGCCGGCGGCCCGGTGACCAGCACGATGACGAGTCGGTTGCGCCGGGACGAGCATTGGGGGAGTCGTCCCGGCGCAACTGTCTCAGCAGGAGGCGGCACCCAGCGGGGTGCGGGTGCCGTCAAGCGCTGGATGGACCGGCTGACCGGCGGCCCGCCCGAGCACCACTCGGTGGTTCTCGAGGCGCGTCACCTCACCCTGCGCGAGACCTTTCAGAGATTCTGGCCCGACGCCCGCCCGCTCCGCTGGTGGCTCGTGGTCGGCATCGTGCTGTCGTCGCTCGGCTCGGCGGTGACGGTTGTCGAGATCAGCCTCTTCCAGTACGTGGTCGACGATGTGCTGGCCACCGGGGACCTCGATCCGCTGCTGTGGCTGGGCAGCGCCTACATCGGTCTGACCCTGGTTGCGGGCGTCCTTTCCGGCGCTCGCTCCTACTTGTCGACCTGGACGTCGCACACGTTCCTGGTAAGGCTCCGAAGCCGCGTGTTCGAACAGGTGCTGTCCCTGCCGCAGGAGGTCCACGACCGCGCGCGACTCGGTGACTGCCTGAGCCGCCTCACGAGCGACACCGGTGCCGTGCAGAGTCTGATGCTGTCCAGCGTCACCGCCCTGGTCTCGACGACGATAACGATCGTCTTCTACGTGGTGGCCCTCGTCCGGCTGGACGGGTGGCTCACCGTTGGATCGCTGGTCGTGATACCCGTCTTCTGGTTCGTGTCCCACCGCTTCGCGCGACTGATCAAGCGAAATGCTCGCGAGATGCGGCGACGGGGCGGTTCACTCTCCGCGATCGCCCACGAGCAGCTCGGGCACGCCGCGCTCGTGCAGGCGTTCGGCCGCGAGGGCGAGGCCGCGCGCGACTTCACCCGGCAGAACGTGGGGATCAAGGAGGCCGCGCTGGCCTCGACCCGGATTCGCGGCCTGTTCACGCCGATAGTCGACGTGGCCGAGCTCTGCGGCGTCCTCCTTGTCATCTTCCTCGGCACCCATGCCGTGTCGTCCGGACGGCTGTCGCTGGGCGGCCTGATGGCGTTCCTGACCCTGATGATCCAGCTGTATCGGCCACTTCGCAGCCTGGCGAGCATGGGACCCTCGGTGTTCGCCGATCTGGCTGGCTGCGAACGGGTGGCCGAGCTGCTCGACGAGGAGCCTCCGACCGAGCTCCCGGACGCGCCGGTACTGCCGTCCGGACCCGCGTGGGTCGAGCTGGACGGGGTCACGCTCACCTACCCAGGGGCCACGGAGCCGGCACTCCGTGCCGTGACACTCCGTCTGGCTCCCGGCGAGATCGTCGCGCTGTCCGGTCCCAGCGGCGCCGGCAAGTCCTCGATCCTCAAGCTGCTCCTGCGAGCCGTCGAGCCGAGCACCGGGGCGGTGCGCATCTCGGGTGAGCGGATCGACGAGGTGACCCTCCGCTCCCTGCGTGACGCCATCGCCCTGGTGCCGCAGGAGACCACGCTGCTCGACATGTCCGTCCTGGAGAACATCGGTTTCGCGCGCAGGGACGCGACCCGCAGGCAGATCGTGGCCGCAGCTCGCGCCGCCGCGGCGGACGAGTTCATCTCCGCGCTCCCGCAGGGCTATGACACCCCGACGGGAACCGAGGGACGCACGCTCTCCGGCGGCCAGCGGCAGCGGATCGCGCTGGCCCGGGCCTTCCTGCGGACGAGCCCCGTGATGCTGCTGGACGAGCCGACGACCGGCCTCGACCCCAAGACCGCACGCCAAGTGCTGAGCCCGCTTCGCCGTGCTCGCGACCAGGGCCGCACGGTGATCGTCGCGACCCATGACCCGATCGTCCTGGAGATTGCTGATCGGGTGATCACCCTCGAGGGCGGGGCGGTCGCGTCGGACTCCGGCTCACGTCGACAGCTGAGGCAGGTGTCCACATGACCTCGTTGCAGACCGATCTCGGGCCGCACCCCGGCACCCGAGAGTTCGCGAACGCCGACGAGCCGCAGGTCATCGAGCCCGGGATGCCGCTGGCTCCGGGATACGACGTCGTGGGGCTGCTTCGGCGCGGGCACCGGCTCGACGTCTACGAGGTGTGGAGCCACGCCCGTCGGACGCGGTGCGTGGCCAAGGTGGTCAGACCGGACCGCGTCGCGGAGCCGCACACGACGCTCCTGCTCCGACAGGAGGGGGAGCTCCTGCGAGAGCTCGACCATCCCCACCTGGTCCGGGCCTACGAGGTCGTCGAGCTGCAGCCCAGCCCCGTGGTGGTCATGGAGACGCTGGTCGGGCTGACCCTCGAGCAGTCCCTCCAGCGTCCGAAAAGGCTCGCCGCGCGCGAGGTGGCGCTGCTCGGAGCCCAGTTGACCTCGGCACTCCTCTATCTCCACGACCGCGCGATCGTGCACGGTGACCTGAGCGCGGGCAACGTCATGCTGGACGGCGGCACCACCAAGCTCATCGACCTGAGCCTCGCCGGGCCGCCGCGACGCGTACGCCGCGGTGCGGGAACCGGTGGTTACCGTGCTCCGGAGCAGCTCGCGGGCGGCTGGCTCGACGAGGCCACCGACGTGTGGGGACTGGCGGCCGTCCTCAGACGCGCCCTGCTGGGGCGCGACCTGGAGGAGGCGCCACTCGAAGCACGGCACCGCACGGGGCGCCGCCTCTACCGACCGCGCCGCGACGTCACACGCAGGCTCCTCGGGCTGCTCGACCAGTGCCTGGTGACATCGTCGACACTGCGTCCGTCGCTGACCGTGTTGCATGCCGAGCTCGCTCGCCTCGGCGACGAGGGGCTAGCCGCGGTCAGTGGGCCAACAGGTACACGAGACTGGCCACGGGGTCGATGACACCGTCCCGCACCTCAGCGTGGCTCACCCGGTGGCATGTCTTGTCGAGCGCCTCGGCGACCTTCTTGCTCTCCCGGTCCGGATCGGCCGATCGCAGGAGAGCCAGTTGCCCGGCGACCAGTGGCGCCGACAGCGAGGTGCCGGACCACGTGCCGTACTTGTTGCCGGGCAGAGGGCCGACGAGCTCGTTGCCGATGGCAGCGACGTCGACCCAGGGACCCTGGTTGGAGTAGCTGGCCAGTCCGGCGTTGCCCGGGTTGGTGGCCGCTACGGCGAGGACGCCGTCCACGGAGGCCGGGAACCGGGGTTTGGAGTCGGAATCGTTGCCGGCCGAGGCCACCACCAGCACGCCCTGTTTGGCGGCGTGCTTGAGGGCCTTGGAGACGACTTTGGACTCGACCTTGTCAGATGTCCCGAAGCTCATGTTGACGATGTCCGCCCCCGCAGCCACCGCGTCGTACAGCGCCTCGGCCACGGCGAAGACGGTGCCCACACCGTCGCTGTCGAGCACGCGCATGGGCATGATGCGGGCATCTGGGGCGACCATGGCCACCATTCCCGTGACGAAGGTGCCGTGGCCCACGGCGCTGTCGGTGACACCGTCGCCATCCGAGTCGGTGCCGGTGGGACGGTCGTCGGGGCTGGCGTCGTCGTCGACGTAGTCGTGGCCGGGCACCAACCGACCCGCGAGTGCCTCCTGCTGCTGGTCGACTCCGGTGTCCAGCACTGCGACCGTGATGCTGAGACCGGTGGCCGTCTCGTGGGCGAGGCTCAGCTGCAACGTCTGGCGGGCGGCCTGGTTCAACCAGTCCACCTGGCTGGCGGGCGCCGGGCTGTTCGGTGTCCAGGAGTGGAACTGCTCATCGGCCAGGGCGATCCTGAAGTCGGGCTCCGCGTAGTCGACGCAGTCGTCGTTCCTCATCTTGTCGGTCAACTTCTTGACGTCGGCGAGCTGGCTTTTCGCGGGATTGCTGGGCACTCCCCGGTAGATGCCGCGCGTTGCCATCAGCTGGCCATCGACCGCGAACCCATAGCGGGCGGCCAGGCCGTCCACCGAGCACCGGCTGTGGTCGCCGACCTTCACGACCAGGCCGAACGACTCGCTCGTGGGCTCGGCCGCACGGGACGGCACCCCCGTGGCCATCGTGAGCGTGACGCCGAGCAACGCACTGGCGGCCAGTTGTGCCGTCAGTCTGGTTGCGACAACGAGCCGGGTCATGGCGTCGTCCTTTCGTTGTTCCACATGGGCACCACCAGGGTCAGCGGAGCCCAGAAGTAGGGATGTCCGTGGGCGCGCGCCACGGCGAGCTGGGCTTCGCGGAGCGCGCCGGCCGCGGTGGCGTGGTCCGCCAGGCGGCGATACAGGTGTTCCATCAGCTCCACCGCCACCGCGTCGTCGAGGACCCACTGGCTGACCACGACACCGCGGGCCCCGGCGCCGATCCCCGCCCAGGCCAGGCCCAGTGGCTCCGCCGATCGGTGGTCGGCTTCGCCGGACTCGCAGGCGCTGAGGGTGAGGAGGGCTCCGGACAGGTCGAGCTCGAGCAGATCGGCGGCCGTGAGCCAGCGGTCGGCCAGCCGCAGTGCCGAGAACGTCGGGTTGTCCGGGCGGTGCAGCCCGTGGCAGGCGAGATGGACGATGTCCGGCCCTGGAAGTGCGTCACGCAGGGCGGTACTCGTGGCCCGTTCTTCGCTCAGCAGGCGTACATCTCCAGCGACGGCCACGATGCGCTCGGACTCGGCGAGGATCATGGGTGCGCGCCGGTCGGGCACTGCGAGGACGAGCACCTGTTCGGAATCTGTCGGGACAGGAGGTGCCACGCGCGACGGGGGCACCAGAGGACTCAGGCTGACGGTCCATTGCTCGATCAGGTACCGCTCCCCGTCATGCAGGGCTGCGAAGGGCACTCGGTGGAGCAGCTTGTGGGGGACCACGGTGAGCTCTCGGGTGGTCAACGCCTCGAGGAGCGGTCGGAGCGGCGCCACCAGAAGCTCGTGCAGGTCGCGCAGGACCGCTCGTGCTGTCCCCTCCAGAGCCTCGGCATGTCGATCGGTGAAGCCTCCCCCGATGGCGAAGCGGGTCCACTGAGCCGCGAGCAGGCCGAGCAGCCGCTCGCAGCCTGGTACGGCCTCGGCGAGTCGTCGCGCCGCTACTTCGCCCTGATCGCCGACGACGAATGCGATGACGTCCTGGTCCACGACGTGGTAGACGAGGGCGGTCCCGAAGTCGGTTCGTGGTGATGCGGGCGGGGCCGCATCCTGGACCGGCCCACCCAGCACCGAACCCATCCGACGAGTCCCGAGTCGCGCTTCGATCGACCGGGCGCGGCGCAGGAGGGCCGCCCGTTCCACTGCCTTCGATGCGCCCGCCATGGCGCTGTAGACGGCGCTGAGGTCGGAAGCCAGCTCTTGGGTCTCGGAGCCCTCATGACCGGCAGCACTGGAGACGCGAGTCGGGCTCGGTCCTGTGGTCAGTAGGTGTTGCAGCGTCTGGGCACGGGCTGCGTCGCTCACCCGCAGGGCGTCTGCGACATCCCCCGGTCCGTCCCGCGACACGAGGAGGTCGACCAAGAGGTCGTGCGCAGCGGTCGCGTCGTTCTGGACTGCCACCCGGAGAACTGGGTCCATGATGCGCCGACCGCGCACGTCGATGTCCTCGACCGTTGCGATCAGCAGCTCGATCGCCTCGTCGAGCCGGCCGGCCGCGCGCGCAGCCGCTCCTCGCCGGACCGCGAGCGCGTGCGAGAGGGACGGGATGGCCAGGTCATCGACGAGTTGGGCTGCCCTCGCAAGACAGGCCCGGCCACGCTCGTCGAGCGACTGTCCACGCTCGAGCAGAGCCCAGGCCAGTGGGACCTGCCACCCGCCGCGTTCCAGTCGGTCGACGGCCTCGGTCAACAGGTCGTCAGCGCGCGGGTCGTGCTGTGCCACGCCGATCTGGGCCAGCAGGAGGTGGGCGCGCGCGAGGAACTGCTCGTCGCCGATGTCGTCGAAGGTGCGGACGCAGGCCTCGGCCTCGCCGAGTGCCTCGGCTGAGCGTCCCGCTCGGAGGTGCGCCGAGGCCAGGACCAGCCTTCCGAACGCCGCGTCGTGCGCCATCCCGGCCTGTTCCGACAGTCGTACCGCCTGCCGCGCTGACTCAGCCGCCTCGGGGAGCAGGCCGGCCTCGAGCTGTACGCGGCTCAGCTGGAGGTGAACCCGGGCTTCCTCGGCAGTGGCACCCAGGGTCACGAGCTCGTGGCGGGCCGCTTCGAGTGTGCGCAGCGCGACGACGATGTCGCCGAGCTGTTGGTGGGCCTCGGCGAGATGGGTCGCGCACTTGGCCGCCCACAGCGAGTCGCCTGCTGCCCGGAACTCGCGCTCCGCCGAGCTCATCGCGACCAGCGCCTCGCGGGCCCGGCCGAGGGCAAGCAGCTCGATCGCCCGGTTGGCCCGCTGTTGGGCGACCTGGACCGGCATGCCGAGCCCGGAGTAGAGGTGCTCGGACTCCTCGTAGCTGGACAGCGAGGCGTCATGCTGGCCGAGGAAGCTGAAGGCGACTCCGATGTTCCCGAGTGCCGCCGCCCGTATCGTCGTCAGCCGAGAGGCGTCGGGGTCGGTCCCGGCCAGGGCGTCGAGCCGGAGGAGCAGCGCGTCTCCGACCCGGAGCGCCTCGACGTGCCGGCCGAGGTCGTCGAGGATCTGCATGCGGCCGAGGTCGGTGCGTGCGACAGCCAGGGGACGGTCGGCCTCGAGCCAGAGATCGCAGGCCCGGTCGATGAGGGCAAGAGCGTGGTCGAGCTCGCCACGCTCCGCGCGTACGCGGGCAAGCGCGTAGGTGACGCGTGCTTCGACGTCGAGGTCTCCGTCCCGGACCGCCGCCGCGGTGACCGCTGCCATCAGCTGCTCGGCGCGACCGGGGTCGGTGTGGACGAGCTGCTCGACCTCCGCAGCGCGAGCCGCGAGCGTCTCGTCGACGGGGCTCGACCGGTCGTCGGACGTGATCATCGCGCCCCCGACAGGTCGACGTCCGCCGTGATCGACAGCTCGCCGTTGTGCACGGTGAGCCGGCCGACGGCGGCCGGCACCTCGTCGAACGAGAACCTGCCGTAGTCATCGCCCCCCACCGAGCGCACGGTGAAGGACGGCGTCCGCAGCTCTGCGGTGAATGCCATGAGATCACCGTCGTTATGGAGCAGCTGTCCCTCCAGCCGCACGTATCCGTCCCTGGTGGGGCTGATGTCCAGGACGAGATCTCCGACAGTGCTGCGGTAGGCCAGGTGGAAGTCCGCTTCGTCGGTTCCGACGGAACGGACGGCGGCCTGGCTCAGGTCGCGCCGGCTGTCGAAGAGGAGGTCGCCGACCACCGTGGCTTCCGGGACTTGGTCCGCGGCGCCGCTCCAACGTCGGAAGTGTTGCTGCAGACTTTGGCGAACGATGGGCGGCGGCTCCTCCAGGCGGTGCTTGCTGGTGGTGTCGAGGAAGTCCCGGAGCCAGGCCACGGTCTCCTTGAGCCGTTCATCGCCGGTCTCGACGGCGCGCGCCACGGTCGCCATCTCCTGCGGCGGCAGGCGGTGCTCCAGCCAGTCCATCAGGACGGCGATTCGGGGAGCTCGAGCCGACCCGGTCATCAGCCGTCCTCCATGAGCCGACGCAGCCTGCCGAGACAGCGTCCGCGCATCGGTCCCACGGTGCCGGTGGCGACACCCAGGCGCGCGGCGACCACGGCGTACGTCGGCTCTGCCGGGTCGAGATAGAGAGCGAAGAGCAGTTCCCGGCAGGGCGAACCGATCTCGGTCAGCGCCTCATGAATCGCTGTGACGCGGTCCCATTCCTCGATGCTCGCCGTCGACGCCGGCAGCTGCACAACCGGATCCTGCCGCTCGAGTCGGCGTCGGGTTCGCCAGATCTGGCGGTGCGCGACGGTCATCAACCAGCCCCCGAGGCGCTCGTCGACCCGAAGGGTCTCGATCGAGTCGAGCAGTGCGACGAACGAGGACTGAGTGACGTCAGCTGCGTCGGCAGTCGGGAGGCCCGCGCCCCGGGCAGCAGTGAACACCAGCGACTCATAGCGGCGGACGAGTACGTCCCAGCTTGGCTCGTGGCCGCGCCGACAGCCTGCGAGGAGCTCAGCATCACTGAGGCGTGACGGATCGTCGGCGGCGTCCCATGGGGGTGCGCCCGCCGAGCCGAGCCAAGTCTTCGCCGCGTCAGGACGCATCTGACCCCCCGTCAGGCGCCCGAGCATAGCGGCGTGGTTGATCCGCGCCGAGTGCTCTCTGGACCACTTCCCCTGCATGGTGTAGGCGCGTGTCCCAGCTCGCCGGACACGGACTTCGAGGATCCGGTCGTCCTCGGTGCGGACTTTTAGGACGATTCGCTTCCAGTATGTCGGCTAGCGTGCCGTCCGTGCACGACGCCTGCAGCCCCACTGCCCGGGCACTGCTGGCCCTCGAGCTGCTCCAGGGAAGCCCCGGCATCACCGCCGAGCGCCTCGGCGACCGGCTGGGCGTCTCCGAGCGGGCGGCTCGACGTTACGTCGCGATCCTGCGTGAGGCCGGGGTGCCGGTCGAGTCGGTGCGGGGACCCTACGGCGGCTACCGGGTCGGTCGCGGGCTCCGGCTCCCGCCGCTGATGTTCACCGCCACCGAGGCGCTCGGCCTGGTGATGGCCGTGCTGGAGGCGCACGGCCGGACCCACGGCGACGACCCCGTCGCCACCGCGGTCGGCAAGATGGTGCGGGTCCTGCCCGAGAACATCGCCCGGCCCTTCGAGGCCCTGCGCCTCGTGGCCGGTCGGCGTACCGATCCCGACCCCCCGCACCCGGAGACCACCGCCACCCTGGTCCGGGCCAGCGCCGACCAGCGCCGGGTCCGGATCGGCTACGCGCTCGGCCCGCACCGCGAGCGCACCCTCCAGGTGGACCCGTGGGCGGTGGTCGTGCGGCACGGCCGCTGGTACGTCCTGGGCTGGTCGCACGCTGCCGACGCCCGCCGGATGTACCGCATCGACCGGGTCCGGTCGGTCGACGTGCTCGACGACCGGTTCACCCCGCCGGCGGACCTCGACCCGTTCCGAGCCCTCGAGGAGCAGATGTCGCAGGGCTGGCCTCACCAGGTGGAGGTCGAGATCGACGCCCCGCTCGACCAGGTGCGCCACTGCGTGCGGCGCAGCCTCGGCCACACCGAAGCCATCGACGAGCACCGCACGCGGCTGACCGGCACCACCGAGAACCTGCACTGGTATGCGACCGTGCTCGCAGAGCTCCCCGCGCCGTACCGGGTCATCGGTGGCCCCGAGATCAGGACCGCCGTCCGCCAGGTGGCCGAGCGGATGCTGGAGTCGCTGGAGTGAGCCCGTCAGCCGGCGCGCAGCGAGAACTCGGTGCCGTCCGGGTCGCCGAGCTCGACGAGGCCGGCCCGGTCAGCGAGCCGGGTCGCGCCGAGCCCGACCAGCCGCTCGACCTCGGCGGCCACGTCCGACGTCGTGAGGTCGAAGCGCTGAGGGCTCCGCGCGGTCTTGGGCTCGTCGCGGGCACCGCCCCAGGCGAGCTTGGTGCCGCCTGCCGGTGACTGGATCGCTGTCTCGTCGTCCTGGTCCCAGCCCAGGGGCCAGCCGAGGGCCTCAGCCCAGAACACCCCGACCTCGCGGCGCCCGTCGCAGGCGACCTCGCCGAGGTGACCGGTGCCCGCCAGGTAGTTGTTTCCCGGCTCGATGACGCACAGGGCGTTGCCCTCCGGGTCCGCCACGACGATGTGCCCCTCTTCGGGCAGCTGGCCGACGTCGAGGTGCCGCCCACCGAGGCCCAAGACCCGGTCGACGGTCCGCTGCTGGTCCTCGAGGCTGGTGCTGGTCAGGTGGAGGTGCAGGTACTCGTACCTGGGCCGGACGATCTCCTCCGTGGCCGCCACGAACCGGAGCCCCACCTGGGAGTCGCTCCCCGGCAGGAACACCCCGTCGGGCTCCTCGACGACATCCCGACCGAGCAGCCTGGCCCAGTAGTTCCCCAGGGCGGCCGGGTCCTGGGCGTCGTACGTGACGGCCTGCAGCTGGGAGGGCATCCCTCCACGCTAGACGCGACCGAGGAACTCCAGCACCCGCTTTTGCAGCAGCGCGGCGGCGGCGGCGTCGTGCACTCCGAGCGACGAGTCAATCCACAGGTGCTTGTCTCCCGGGTAGACGAAGAGCCCGGCGTCCGGCACCGCGTCGACGATCGCTCGGGCCGCGTCGATGTCCCCCTCGCCGGCGAAGAACTCGTCGGCGTCCATGCCGTGGATCTGCACCGGCACGCCGTCCGGCCACGGGCCGAACGCCCAGTCGCCGGTGATCGGGATGCACGCGTCGACCAGCACCGCACCCGCCGCACCGGACCGGGTCTGGGCCAGCCGCTGGGCCTGCATGACGCCGGACGAGATGCCGGCGTACACCAGGCTCGCGGGGAGGGCCGCGGCCGCCTCGTCGGCGAGCTTGTCGAGGTCCGGCGCGCCGTCCCCCTGCGAGAAGCCGGCCCCCGCCTCGATCGAGTCGAAGGTCTGCCCGTCGTAGAGGTCAGGGGTGTGCACCGTGTGGCCGGCCGCGCGGAGCTCGTCGGCGAACGCGACGATGCCGGGCGTCAGTCCCTGGATGTGGTGGAAGAGGAGTACTTCAGCCATGCCACAGACGCTACGGGGGGTTCCGGACGGTCCGCGACCGCAACGGGGATCGGGGTGCATCCGGTCAGGGCGCGCCTCGTGTCACGCGGCTGTGGATGGCCGCCGACGGCTGTCGGTGGCTTGTCCTAGTGTGTTCAGTACCGGACCACGAACTGCTCAGGGGTGGTGAACATGCGGAATCTCGGGACCGACGCGACGGCGGGGACGGCCGGTGCTGGTGTGCTGGCTGCGCCGACGGTGACCGAGATCGAGGTGTTCACCCAGCGGCTGGCCCTCGACGCCCTGGGGCTCGACGACGCGGAGCGGATCGACCGGATCGCGGCGCTGGAGAGGCTGCGCCGCGCTGTTGAGGCGGCGTCGATCGAGACGGTGGCCGACTTCGTGCTCTCCCAGCGGTCGCTGGCGGCTGAGCGGGGTGTTCCGGCCGCCCGACGTGATCGTGGCCTGGGGCTCCAGGTCGCGCTGGCCCGGGGCGTCTCCCCGACCCGGGGCCAGCAGGACGTCGCGTTGGCCATGGTGCTGCGGACCGAGCTGCCCCACACCCGGGCCGCCCACCGGGGCGGGCGCATCGACGCCTTCAAGGCCACCCTGATCGCCCGGGAGACCGCGTGCCTGTCCGCGCAGGACCGGGCCCGGGTCGACGAAGACCTCTGCAGCGACCCGACGCTCGTGGAGGGCCTCTCGCCGCGGCGGCTGGTGGGGCGGCTGCACAAGGCCGCCGCAGACCTCGACCCTGCCGCCGTCGTGAAGCGCCGCGCCCGCGCCGAGGCCGACCGCCACGTCACCCTCCGCCCGGCACCGGACGTGATGACCTGGCTCGGCGTGCTGCTCCCGGTCAAGGCCGGGGTCGCGGTCCACGCCACGCTGCACCGTGCTGCCTGTCGGGCCAAGGCCGCCGGTGACCCCCGCCCCCTCGGACAGCTGATGGCCGACCTCCTGGTCCAACGCATCGTCCACCCAGGTCTCGCTGAGACCGCCGCGAGTGGTGGAGGGATCAGCTGGGCCGAAGCCGGCTCGCCGACCCCGGTCGACCCGGTCGCCGCGGCCAGCACGGCCAGCGCGGTGCCGGTGATGGTCAACCTGATCGTCCGCGACGACGTCCTGCTCGGCGACGAGAACGCGACGGGCTGGGTCGAGGGACACGGACCGGTCCCCGGCGACTTGATCCGCCAGTGGATCGCGGAGAACGCCGAGGCCGGTGTCGAGGTCTGGATCCGTCGCCTCTACGAGCAACCCGCGACCGGCGCCCTGGTCGCCATGGACTCCAGAGCCGAGCTCTTCAGTGGCAGGCTCGCCGAGTTCATCCGCCTCAGGGACCGGGTCTGCCGCACCCCCGGCTGCGGCGCCCCCATCCGACACACCGACCACGTCGAACCTCGCGCCCGAGGCGGACCCACCACCGCCCACAACGGACAAGGGCTCTGCGAGCTGTGCAACTACGCCAAGCAAGCCCACGGCTGGACCGCCCGCACCATCCACGGCCCCCGACACACCGTCGAGACCACCACCCCCACCGGCCACACCTACACCTCGACCGCCGAGATCCTCTGACCTGCGGCCAGGTGGCGGACGCCGGACCTGCTCACGTCCGGAGATGGCGGAGGAAGAAGCGACCTGCGTCCTCCGCGGCGTGCGGCGGGATGCCCGTGTGCCCGCCCATGTTCGCCTGGAGGGTCTTCTCCTCCGAACCCAGGGCGTCGAACAGGTCCAGAGCGATCTGCCTGTCGTTGCTCTGGTCGTCCCACTGGAGCAGGACATGGACCGGGATGGTGATCCGGCGCGCCTCCTCGATGATCGTACGGGGGACGAAGCTGCCGGCGAAGAGCCCTACTGCTGCGAGGCGGGGTTCGACCCGCGCCAACCGGACACCGATGGCGGTCACCCCTCCCGAGATGCCCACTGGGCCGGCCACCTCTGGAAGCGTGAGCACGGTGTCGAGCACGGCTTGCCACTCCGGAACCGCCTGCTCGACCAGCGGCAGGATCAGCCCGTCGATGACGTCTTCGCCCGGTCGTTCCCCAGCGGTGATGGACTGACGTAGCTGAGCCCGGGCCTGGTCGACGGTGGCGATGCCCGGCCGCTGGCCGCTCCCGGGCAGCTCGATGGCTGCCGACGCGAACCCGAGCGCTGCCGCGTGTCGTGCTCGAGCCTCCAGGCGGGTGTACATCGCGCGGAGCCCACCTGGGTGGCCCATGAGAATCAGGGGCGCCGGCGCGGAGGGAGTGGCGGTCGCGGGCGTCCACAAGATCCCTGGGATCTCGTCGTGGGTGAACTCGCGTTCGAGGATGCCGCCATCGATGAACTGCTGGGAAGTCACTCGCATGATCGTGCCTTTCGGGAGTGCTCAGGAACGGCGCTCCCCGACGACCTATCGCCCGGACCCGGCCCCGTAGGAGAGCGCCAACGTCGATGCGTTCACGGGCACCACCTCCTCGTCCTCAGTCCGGCTGCCGCACGCTATCAGCGCTCGCCACCCTCGCAAACGGCTTTCATCTCGTGCGGAGACTTCGGCACGGGATGGGCGTCGGGATCTGGGAGCTGCCCGCAAACGCCCAGAGGTGACTCATACTGTGAACGTGTCGGTCTCGTCAGAGGGCGGCTTCGCGGACGTGGTGTAGTTGCAGCACGCTTCCCTTCCAGGGAAGGAGTCGAGGTTCAAATCCTCGCGTCCGCTCCACGCCCCATCGCCCCATCGCTACGGCACTACCGCGCCGCGGGCGTCGGTCCTAGCCTGAGTGGGTGCTCGACCTGAGCGACATCGACGTCGAGGAGATCGCTACCGCGCTGGCGGATCAGACTGACTACGAGCATCGATGGTTGATCGACCCGCACACGGGTGAAGTGGCGTACTGGACCAGCGACACGGGCATCGACGGGGAGAACCCCGTCGAGATCGACGAGCTGGATCTCATTCCCATCGACCCCCTTCCGCCCTCCGTGTGGTTCCAGGACATGGCCGACTTCGCGGACGGCATCAGCGACCTGGCAGCCGGCCGGCGCCTGGCGCGGTCACTGCGCGGGCGAGGACCGTTCAGACGGTTCAAGAACCAGATTCATGAACACCACCCCGACCTGATTCCGGCGTGGCACTCCTGCGGGATGCTCGAGCTCGACGCAGAGCCGTCGAATGGCTGCTCGACCAAGGACTCATCAACGCCGCGGCCGCGGAACAGTTCGCGACCGAGCACCCAGACCCGGGCTTGGGTTGAACCCACGGGATGCGCGGCGACCGTCCTCGCATCTCACGGACGGAGACGTCACGCAGCCGAGAGGAGCAGCTCTGCGGCCAGCCCATCGGGGTTGGCAAGGGCCACGAGGTGACCGCCGTCGATGACGGTGGGCTCGATCCCCAGCCGGTCCTTCAGGTAGGCACGTTGCAGCGGCTCCGGGAAGAGCCGGTCGTCGCGGCCGACGACCGCCGTGGTCGGCACGTCCGGCCAGGCAGACAGCGGCCAGGGCTCCCCGAACGGCCGGTCCGCCTGGGCCGGTGCGCCACGGGTCATGGCCTCGTCCACCACGTCGGCCGGCACGTCGTGGAAGAACCCCTCGACCAGGTCGAACGGCGCGTCGGGGTCACGACCCTCGGCCCGCTCGTGCTCCATGTGGGCCTCCGGTTGCCCGACCGCGTCCCACCACTCGCCTGCCGACTCGCCGGGGGTGGGCACCATCGCGTTGACCAGCACCAACCGGCGTACGTCCAACCTGCCGGCGGCGAGCGGGGCCGAGAACGCGCCCATCGACTGTGCGACCAGCACCACGTCGGGTGCCCCGCCCGTCGCCGTCACGATCGCGTCGGCGTACGCCGCCAGCCCGGCCTCCTCATCGCCGGTGGGCAGGTCGACGGCCACGACCCGGTGACCAGCCGCCTCCAGGAGTGGGCTGACCCGATGCCAGTACCAGCTCTCGCCGCCGGCGCCGGGAACCAGTACGAAGGTCATGCGGGGACAGACGGTGTCAGGGGGCCGGACTCATCGGTCAGGCGAGGTCGGACCACGCCACCTGCTCGAGCCGGTTCTTGTACTCGCCGACCTTGCCCGGCCAGTTCGTGGTGATCCGGCCGCCGTCGCGGTACCAGTTGTCGCAGCCGGCCCAGACGCTGGCGCCCAGCCGGTCCTGCATCTCGCGGTCGTACCGCTCGGCGGCCTCACGGCGTACCTCGAACGTCCGGCGCCCGGTGTCGGCGATCCGGCGCACGACCTTCGCGATCCACCCGGCCTGGGCCTCCATCATCCCGATGATCGAGCTGCCACCGAGATTGGTGTTGGGCCCGTAGACGCAGAAGAGGTTGGGGAAGCCCGGCACGCCGATGCCGAGGTAGGCCGTGGCGCCGTCCCGCCAGACGTCGTGGAGCTCGACGCCGTCGCGGCCGGTGACCCGGATGGTCCGGAGGAAGTCGGTCGCGGAGAAGCCGGTGCCCCAGATCAGGACGTCCGCCTCGTGCCGGGTGCCGTCGGAGGTGCGGACGCCGGTCGGCTCGACGGACGCGACCGCGTCGGTGACGACCGACACGTGGTCACGGGCGACGGCGGGGTACCACTCGTTGCTGAACAGGATCCGCTTGCAGCCGATCGGGTGGTCGGGCTCGAGCCTGCTGCGCAGGCCCGGGTCCTTGACCTGGAGCCGCAGCTGCGCCCGCCAGGCCTGTCGCATGGCCGCCAGCAGCGGCCGGGACGTGAGCGAGCCGCCGCCGAGCGCCCGGTTGAGCAGCTCGGTGAGGTGGAAGGTGGCGCCGCGCTCGCCGCGCATCGTGGCCGGGAAGCGCTCGAAGAGCCGGTGGTGCCGGGGCCGGTAGGCCGTGTCCGGCTTGGGCACGACGTACGGCGCGGAGCGCTGGAAGACCGTCATCGATGCCACCCGGTCGACGATCGCCGGCACGAACTGGATCGCGCTCGCGCCGGTGCCGACCACCGCGACGCGCGTGCCCTCGAGGGGGACGTCGTGGCGCCACTGCGCCGAGTGGAACGCCGGGCCGGCGAAGGACGCGAGCCCGGGGAGGTCCGGGACCACGGGGTCGGAGAGCTGTCCGACCGCGGAGATGACCACGTCGGCGTCGTACGCCGTGCCGTCGGTGGTCACCACGCGCCAGGCCGAGGTGCGGTCGTCGTAGGTCGCCTCGGCGACCTGCTGCCCGGTGCGCACGAGGTCCAGCAGCCCGGCGTCACCCGCGGCCCGCTCCAGGTAGGCGAGGATCTCGGCCTGCCCGGAGTAGCGGTGGCTCCACTGCGGGTTGAGCGACCACGACCACGAGTAGAGCGGCGACGGCACGTCGCACGCCGCGCCGGGGTAGGTGTTGTCGCGCCAGACGCCTCCCACCGCGTCGGCGCGCTCCAGGATCGTGACGTCCTCGATGCCCTGCTGGCGCAGCGCCCGGGCGGCCCCGAGCCCTCCGAAGCCGGCACCGATGATCAGACAGCGCGGGCCGGTCACGACGCACCAGCCTAGGACGTCGTGGGTGCCGACGGTCGGGTCCGTCCACGGATGATCAGGTCGGAGCCACCTGGACGCCATCTTCGGCCGTCGCCGTGTTCACCGGCCACTGGCCGGGTGGCCACCGGATCCCGGCTCGGTGACTCTCAGGCGATGGTCATGCCACCGTCGACGGCCAGCGTCTGGCCGGTGATGTAGCCGGCGGCGTCGGAGGCGAGGAAGACCACGGCCGCGGCGAGCTCGGCCGGGTCGCCCTTGCGGCCGGTCGGGATCCGGGCCAGCTGCCCGTCGAGGTAGCCGGGTGGGTACTGGTCGGTCATCTCGGACTCGAAGAAGCCGGGAGCGATCGCGTTGACGCGGATGCCCTTCCGACCGGTCCACTGCTGCGCCAGGTCGCGGGTCAGACCGATCAGCGCCGCCTTCGACGAGGAGTACGCCGCCTGCGGCAGTCCGCCCGTCGTCAGACCGAGGACCGAGCTGATGTTGATGATGCTCGAGCCCGGCTGCATGACGCGGCCGCAGGCCTGAGCCATCCAGTAGCAGCCGTTGAGGTTGACGTCGATGACCTGGCGGAACTGCTCCGGGGTCTCGTGGGTCGCCGGCACCGCGGTGCCGATCCCGGCGTTGTTGACCAGCACGTCGACGTGGCCGAACTCCTCCATCGCCAGGGCCACCAGGTCGGTGCACGACTGCGGGTCGGCGACATCCGTGCCGTGCGCCAGCGCCTTGCGCCCCGTGGCCTCGACGAGTGCCGCGGTGTCGGCCAGCCGGTCGACGCGGCGAGCCCCCAGCGCGACATCGGCACCGGCCTCGGCGAGCGCCCGGGCGAACGCGACGCCCAGCCCGCTCGAGGCGCCGGTGACGACGGCGACCTTCCCGTCGAGTCGGAATCGGTCGAGGACGGGTCGGTCGGTCATGTCCGCGAGATTAGCCTTGCCGCATGCAGCCCGAGCCCGGCCAGGTCGTCACCGTGTTCCGCAACCGGCTGCGGCCGGACGCGGACGCCTATCCCGACCACGTGGCCCGCATCAGCGCGCGGGCGCGGAGCATGCCCGGCTATGTCGACCACAAGACGTTCACCGCCGAGGACGGCGAGCGGGTGACCGTGGTGACCTTCGCCGACCGGCCCAGCCACGACGCGTGGGGACGCGATCCCGAGCACCGCGAGGCGCAGCGGGCCGGCGTACGCGACTACTACCAGGACTACTCGATCAGCGTCGGCGTGGTCGACCGGGCGAGCCACTGGTCGCGGCCGGTCGACCATCCTCCGGCCGGGGGAGGCGCCGGGGGGTAGCCGGATGTCCCCGGTGTGGGGGACGCGGACGTCACGGGGCACTAGCCCGGCTGAGCCTCCAGCAGTGAAGTGCGGATGTCGGTCTTCAGCACCTTGCCGACCTTCGAGCGCGGCAGGTCGGTCCACACCTCGATCTGCTTGGGCGCCTTGACGCTGCCGATCCGTTCCTTCACGAACGCCGCCAGCTCGTCGGGAGCCACCGCCTGGTCGCTGCGCAGCTGGACGACGGCCGTCACCCGCTCACCCCACTTGTCGTCGGGCAGACCGATCACCGCACAGTCCTGCACGGCCGGGTGCTGCATCAGGGCCTGCTCGACCTCGGTCGAGTAGACGTTGAAACCGCCGGTGATCACCATGTCCTTGGCCCGGTCGACGATGTAGAGGTAGCCGTCGGCGTCGAGGTAGCCCAGGTCGCCGGTGTGGTGCCAGCCGTGCGCCGAGGCCTGCGCGGTGGCCTCGGGGTCGCGGTGGTAGCCGGCCATCACCAGGGAGCTGCGGACGACGATCTCGCCCTTCTCCCCGGGCGCCAGCAGCGTGCCGTCCTCGGCCATGATCGAGACCGTCACCAACGGAGCCGGACGCCCCGCTGATGACAGCCGCTCGAGGGCGACGCTCCCGTCGGGGCGGAAGTGGTCGCGGGGTGGCAGCGTCGAGATCATCATCGGCGCCTCGGTCTGGCCGAACAGCTGCGCCATCACCGGGCCGATCCGGGTGAGCGCCTCCTCCAGCCGGGACGCCGACATCGGCGCGGCGCCGTACCAGAAGCACTGCAGCGAGGAGAGGTCCGTGGTGTCGAGTGCGGGGTGCGCCAGCGCCATGTAGACGAGGGTGGGCGGCAGGAAGGTGTGGGTCACGGCGTGGCGCTCGACGTGCTCGAGGAAGGCACCGACGTCGGGTCGCCGCATCACGACGATCTCGCCTCCGAGGGCGAGCACCGGGAAGCACAGCACGCCGGCGGCGTGGGTCAGCGGCGCCAGCGCGAGGTAGACGGGCCGCCCCTCGAACGGGTAGCTCATCAGCGTGATCGCCGACATCGTCTCGAGGTTGGTGTTGGTCAGCATCACACCCTTGGGCCGGCCGGTGGTGCCGCCGGTGCCGACGATCATGGCCAGGTCTTCGGGCGGGGCCGTCTCATCGACGGGCGTCCCGAGGCCCAGGAACTCCGCCCAGGTGAGCGCCCCCTCCACCTGACCGTCCAGGCAGACCAGGGTGGTGAGCGCGGGCAGGTCACCACGGATCTGACCGATCAGCTCGGCGTACGACGCCTGGAACACCAGCGCCCGGCAGCCGAACAGGTCGAGCAGCTCGCGGTTCTCGGCGGCCTCGTTGCGCGGGTTGATCGGGCACCAGACCGCTCCGAGCCGGCTGATCCCGAACACGGTCGTGAAGGCGACTGGGTCGTTGGCCGACAGGATCGCGACGGTGTCGCCCGGCTCGATGCCCTGGCCGGCGAGCGCCGCCGCGATCCGCCTGCTCAGCTCCTGCACCTCGGCGTAGCTGCGCGTCTCGCCGTCCGTGGTGAGACACGGCGCATCCGGTCCGAGGGACGCGCCCTTGTCGAGGTAGTCGGAGAGCCGCATCAGGACTCGACCGTGACCACCGGCTCGGAGACCAGGCCGAAGCTGCGCAGCACGCCGAGCAGCTCGCGATGGCCGAAGGCCTGGCAGCCCGACGCGAACCCGACCCGCCTCGGCGGCTGCTGGAGGAGTGCGTAGGCCGCATAGGCCTGGAGCGCGCCGGTCTGCTTGTAGTTCTGGTTGCCGTGGATCACGACGTGCGCCCGCCCGAGCGGGCCCGAGGCGTGCACCGAGTCCATCGACCTGTTGAGCCGCGGGTTCTCCCGAGGCGGCATCTGGCTCATCACCTGCGAGGCGGTGGCGGTGAGCGCGGCGTACTTCTCGTCCGGCGCCATGTCCTTGGTCGCCTCGACGGCGGCCGCCACGATCTGGGGTACGCCGGTCATCAGTGCCTTGTTGAAGACACCGCCGAGCACCTTGACGTTGGCGACGCGCGGGTCGCGCCTGAACCACACAGGATGCGAGGTGCCGCCCCACGGCAGCGCCAGTGCGAGCTCGTGCTGGCCCGGGATGGCGAGCTGGTAGAGGCCGGCCTCGGGGTCCCAGGGCTGGTAGGCGTTCTGCTCGAGGTAGAAGGCACCGGCCAGGGCCGCGTTGACCAGGATGGTCAGCGTCGAGGCGACGGTCGGGCTGCCACCCCAGAACACCGCGATGTCGAGCGTGTCGAGCCCCGGGCGCTCCAGTGCCACCTCGGCCGCGATCTCGCCGGTGGTGTACATCTGCGCGACGCCGGGGGCGAGCAGCAAACCCTTCTCGGCGTACGCCGCGCCGTACTGCTCCTCGCAGGTGATCAGCCAGTCCTGCTCGCCGGTGGTGTCGAGGTAGTGGACGCCGGCGGCGAGCGCGGCCTCGACCACCGCCGGGCCGAGCTGGCTGAACGGGCCGACGGTGTTGCACACGACCGAGGCGCCGGCGAACAGCTCTGCGAGGGCCTCGGGGCTGCCGTCGCAGGAGACGACCTCGTAGTCGGCGGTCTCGATGCCGGCGACGTTGGACTCCATCGAGCTCTTGACCCGGCCCTCGTCGCGGCCGGCGGCCACGAAGGGGACGTTGTACTCGCGGAGGTACTCGCAGATGAGCCGGCCGGTGTAGCCGGAGGCGCCGTAGACGACGACTGGCTTGCTCTGTGCATCGGAGCTGGCGGCCATGGTCACATCCCCATTCCGCCGTCGACCGGCAGGCCGACGCCGTTGACGAAGCGGGACGCGTCGGAGGCCAGGAAGACCACGGCGTCGGCCATGTCCTCGACCGCTCCGAGCCGGCCGGACGGCGTCAGCTCGATCACCGCGCCGACGGCCTCCTCGGGGGAGCCGAAGAGCCCGATCTGGGCGACGTCGTTGGCCAGCCCCGCGCCCATCGCGGTGGGGACCAGGCCCGGGTAGATGCAGTTGACGCGGACGCCGTAGCCCAGCTTGCCCGACTCCATCGCCGCGACCCGGGTGAGTCGGTCGACGCCGGACTTGGTGGCGGAGTAGACCGAGATGCCTGGGAACGCGATGGTCGCGGCCACCGAGGCGACGTTGATGACGACGCCACCGTTGCCCGCCGCGCCGCCCGGGCGCATCGTGAGGAACGCGTGCTTGAGGCCGAGCGCGGTGCCGAGCAGGTTGACCTCGAGCTGCTTGCGCACCGCCTCGGGGTCGAGGTCGACGATCAGGCTGGTGATCTCGATGCCGGCGTTGTTGACCAGGATGTCGAGGCCGCCGAGCAGGGACGTGGCCTCGGCGATGGCCGAGGCCCAGTTGGCGTCGTCGGTGGTGTCGAGGTGCACGAAGCCGTGCCCGCTCCCTCCGCTGTTGGCCAACGACTCCGCGACCTTCGGCCCGAGGTCGTCCTGCAGGTCGGCGATGACCACCGTGGCGCCCGCGGCGGCGAGGGCGTGGGCCATCCCCTCGCCGAGCCCCTGGGCCCCTCCGGTGACGAGGGCCCTGCGGCCCGTGAGGTCGAGATCGGTCATGCCTGCTCCTCGGTGTCGGCTGTCCGGTGCTGCCGCGTCGGTGGCGGCCGTCACAACGTAGGCCTGTGACCTTGACGACTGTCAAGAGAAACCTTGACATTCGTCAAGAAAAAACCGGGCAATCGTCAAGACCACGAGCTCGCTGTCGTACAGTGACGCCGTGGTTGGCACCAGGGAGGCGCGGCGACCGCCCGCCGACAAGCACGACGAGCGGCGCGACCAGCTCGCCGAGTCGGCCCTGCGCACCCTCGGGGAGCGCGGCTACGCCCGCACCAGCCTCCGTGAGATCGCCAACAACTCAGAGTTCAGCCATGGCGTCGTCCACTACTACTTCGCCGACAAGCTGGAGCTGGTGGTCTACAGCGTCCGCTACTACAAGGCGCGCTGCGTGACCCGCTACGACGGCGTGGTGGCCGACTCGACGACCGCGGCGGAGCTCCTGGACGCCTTCGCGGCCAAGCTGGTCGAGACCGTGCACGACGAGGCGCCGATGCACAGCCTCTGGTACGACCTGCGCACGCAGAGCCTGTTCGAGGAGGAGCTGCGCGAGGCGGTCACCCTCATCGACAAGACGCTGGAGGAGATGATCTGGCGCGTCATCAGCCGCTACGCCGAGCTGGCCGGGCGACCACCCGCGATGAGCCCCGCCGCGGCCTACGGCGTCCTCGACGGGCTGTTCCAGCAGGCGCTGCTCGGTCACGTGGCGGGCGACGCCACGGCGCTGCCGATCCTGGTCGAGCAGGTGCATGCGCTGATGCCGTTGACGCTGAGCAGCTCGTCGGCCAAACCGATGGACCCGGTCCGCTAGGCTTGTCACATGCGCAGGACCCTGCTCCTTACCCAGCCGCGTTGACGACGCACTGACGTCAGCGCGGCCGCCCCTCTGCCACGAGGGGCTCTTTCTTTGTGCGCACGGCGTGCCCGAGGACAGGACCCACGACGAGGACTTCGAGATGACTGAGCAGGAAGACGAGCGCTACGACCCGACCGCGGTCGAGGAGAAGTGGCAGCAGGTCTGGGCCGACCTCGACCCGTTCCGCGCCGCCGACGACTCACCGCGCGAGAAGCGCTACGCGCTCACGATGTTCCCCTATCCGAGCGGCGACCTGCACATGGGCCACGCCGAGGTGTTCGCGCTGCACGACGTGATGGCGCGCTACTGGTGGCTGCGCGGCTACGAGGTGCTGAACCCGATGGGCTTCGACTCGTTCGGCCTGAACGCGGAGAACGCCGCGATCCGCGACAACGAGCACCCGGCGACGTTCACCTACGCCAACATCGCCATCTCCACCGAGTCGTGCAAGAAGTTCGGCACCAGCTTCGACTGGAGCCGGACGCTCAACACCTCCGACCCGGAGTACTACCGCTGGACGCAGTGGCTGTTCCTGAAGTTCCGCGAGCGCGGCCTGGCCTATCGCAAGGAGAGCCCGGTCAACTGGTGTCCGGTCGACCTGACCGTGCTGGCCAACGAGCAGGTCATCGACGGGCACTGCGAGCGCTGTGGCGCCGAGGTCACCAAGCGCGAGCTGACCCAGTGGTACTTCAAGATCACCGAGTACGCCCAGGAGCTGCTGGACAACCTGGAGGTCCTGGAGCCGACGTGGCCGGACCGCGTCATCAACTCCCAACGCAACTGGATCGGTCGCTCCGAGGGCGCGCACGTCTCCTTCGCCGTCGGCGGGCCGGGACGAGCCGATCACGGTCTACACGACCCGGCCGGACACCCTGTTCGGCACGACGTTCATGGTGGTGGCGGCCGATGCGAGGCTGGCTGCGGAGCTGGTGACCGACGAGCAGCGTGCCGAGTACGACAGCTACGTCGAGGAGGTGCGGAAGGCGTCCGACATCGAGCGGCTGTCGACCGACCGTCCCAAGACGGGCGTCTACCTGGGCGTGCAGGCGACCAACCCGGTCACCGGCGACCAGATCCCCGTCTGGGCCGCCGACTACGTGCTCGCCGACTACGGCACCGGCGCGGTGATGGGCGTCCCCGGCGGAGACCAGCGCGACTGGGAGTTCGCGACGCAGTTCGGGCTGCCGATCATCCGGACGACCCAGCCGCCGGCCGACTGGGACGGTGAGGCGTTCAACGGCGAGGGCCCGGCGATCAACTCACCCGCCGCCGGGGTCGACTGCGAGCTGGACATCAACGGCGAGTCCGTCGCGGACGCGAAGCGCGCCACCATCGACCACCTGGCGAAGATCGGAGCCGGAGAGGGCACGGTCAACTTCCGGCTGCGCGACTGGCTGCTGTCCCGCCAGCGCTACTGGGGTGCGCCGATCCCGATCATCCACTGTCCGTCGTGCGGCGAGGTTCCGGTGCCCGAGGACCAGCTGCCGGTCGTCCTGCCGGAGCTGCGCGGTGCCGACCTGACACCCAAGGGCGTCTCCCCGCTGGCGGCGGCCGAGGCCTGGGTCAACGTCGACTGCCCCTCCTGCGGCGGGCCGGCCAAGCGCGACAGCGACACGATGGACACGTTCGTGGACTCCTCGTGGTACTTCCTGCGCTACTGCTCGCCTCACGACGACACCCAGGCGTTCGACAGCGACCTGGTCAACAGGTGGGGCCCGTGCGACGTCTACATAGGCGGCGTGGAGCACGCGGTCCTCCACCTGCTCTACGCGCGCTTCTTCACGATGGTGCTGAACGACATGGGCCTGGTCGGCTTCCGCGAGCCGTTCTCGGCGCAGCTGAACCAGGGCACCGTCATCAACGAGGGCGCCAAGATGTCGAAGTCCAAGGGCAACGGCGTGCGATTGGGGGAGCAACTCACGGCCTTCGGGGTCGACGCGGTGCGGCTGACGCTGGTCTTCGCCGGCCCACCCGAGGACGACATCGACTGGGCCGACATGTCGCCCGCAGGTTCGGTGCGGTTCCTGCAGCGGGCCTGGCGGCTGAGCGGCGACGTCGACTCGGCTCCGGGCACGGCAGCGGAGGCGGGCGACGTCTCGCTGCGCCGGGCCACCGCGCGGGCCGTCCACGACGCGGCCGAGCTGATCGATTCCTTCCGGTTCAACGTGATGATCGCCCGGACCATGGAGCTGGTGAACGCCACCCGCAAGGCCATCGACAGCGGCTGCGGCCCGGCCGACCCCGCGGTGCGCGAGGCCGCCGAGGCGGTCGCGATCATGCTGTCCCTGGTGGCGCCGTACACCGCCGAGGAGATGTGGTCGCGGCTGGGCCACGAGCCGACCGTGGCGCGGGCCGGCTGGCCCGCCGTCGACCCGGCGCTGCTGGTCGAGTCGTCGGTCACCGCCGTCGTCCAGGTGCAGGGGAAGGTGAAGGCCCGGCTGGAGGTCAGCCCCGACATCGCCGCCGCCGACCTGGAGGCGCTGGCCCTGGCCGACCCGGCGGTCACCCGGGCGATCGAGGGACGCGACGTACGCCGGGTCATCGTCCGCGAGCCGAACCTCGTCAACGTCGTCGTCTGAGCGATGAGTCGTCCGCGCGAAGGGGGTCTGAGCGCCATGACCGACATGCAGACCTTGACCGTGGGCGACGGCGACGACCTGATCACCTACGACGTCCGGGGCGACCCGGCCTCGGCGCGGCCGCTGTTCCTCTTCGCCTCGCCGATGGACGCCTCGGGCCTCGGCTCGCTGGCCTCGCACTTCACCGACCGACCGGTCGTGACCTACGACCCTCGCGGTGCCGGCCGCAACCCCAAGGCGACCAGCGACGTGACGCCGGAGCTGCACGCCGAGGACCTCCATCGCGTCATCGAGGCGCTCGGCGTCGGCCCGGTGGATGCGTTCGGCAGCAGCGGAGGCGGCGTCAACCTGCTCGCGCTGTGCGCCGCCCACCCCGAGGACGTGCGGGTGGCGGTCGCCCACGAGCCGGCGACGTTCGTGGGGCTGCCCGACACCGACGTCGTCCTGGCGGCGATCGACGACATCAAGGCGACGTACGCCAGAAGTGGCAACGGGCCGGCGATGGCCAAGTTCATCCAGCTCGTGATGCGCACCGAGGAGCTCCCCTCGGACTACCTCGACCAGCCGCCGCCCGACCCGGCGATGTTCGGGCAGCCCGCCGAGGACGACGGCAGCAGGGACAACCCGCTGATGCGCAACATGCCGGCGTGCACGGCCTACGAGGTGGACGTCGCCGCGCTCGCTGCACTCGGTGACCGGGTCGTGGTCGCCGTGGGGGAGGAGTCGGCCGACGGCGCGGCGGCTCGAGGTGGGCGGGAGACCGCGCGGCGGCTCGGGCTCGAGGTGGCGGACTTCCCGGGCGACCACGGCAACTTCTTCGACAGCTCCTACGCCCAGGCGACCGGGGTTGCCGAGGCCGCGGCGCGACTACGCCAGCTCATCACCTGAGTCCCTGGGCTCACAGCCTCCTGAACCAGACGCGTTAGCCTCGCGTCCATGCCGGTCGTCGTCGTCACCGACTCGACGGCCAGCCTTCCGCCCGAGCTGGCCGCCAGGCGCGGCATCGTGGTGGTGCCGCTGCAGGTCGTGATCGGCGCCAACGTCTACGACGAGGGTTCCGACGGCGCCACGCCCGAGCTGGTGGCGGCGGCGCTCAAGGAGTTCCGCCCGGTCAGCACGTCGCGTCCGACGCCCGCCGCCCTGCTCGAGGTCTATGAGGAGTGCGCACGCACCGGTGCCACGGAGATCGTGTCGGTGCACCTGTCGGCGGAGATGAGCGGGACCTTCGAGTCGGCGCAGCTCGCCGCGCGCGAGGCGTCGGTGCCCGTCGTACCCGTGGACAGCCGGCAGGTCGGAGTGGCGACCGGGTACGCCGCGTTGTCGGCCGCCGACGTGGTGGACACCGGCGGGTCCGCGGCGGAGGCCGCCGAGGCCGCGCGAGCCCGCGCCGCGCGCTGCCGCTCGCTGTTCTACGTGGACACGCTGGAGTACCTCCGGCGTGGCGGTCGGATCGGCGCTGCCGCCGCGCTGGTCGGCGGCGCGCTCGCCGTGAAGCCCCTGCTGGAGATCTCGGAGGGCCGGGTCGCTTCTCTCGAGCGGGTGCGTACGTCGGGACGCGCGCTGGCGCGGCTGGAGGAGCTGGCCGTCCAGGCGGCCGGCTCGGAGCCGGTCGACGTCACGGTCGCCCACCTGGCCAGCCCGGAGCGCGCCGGCCAGCTGCAGGCCCAGCTGGGCGCGCGGCTCGCGGACAACCTCCAGGGCCGCGAGGTCGGCTGCGGGGAGCTCGGTGCGGTGCTCGGCGCGCACGTCGGGCCGGGGATGCTGGCGGTCTGCGTCGCCCCTCTGCTCGGCTGACTGCCCCCCGGCCCCCGGATGCACCGCTTCGAGTGAGAGAGCCGCCAGTCGTCCACAGCCGCCCTCCACCAGCCGGTTGTCCACAGGCCGGGGCCTCGAGCCCGACGGAGGTCGCCGGATCTTCCTAGGTTCGTCGCATGCCCACCCGACGATCCCTCGAGCGAGACGACGCGCTGTCGCGCAGGCTGGCCCAGCTCGGCGAGGAGCTCTCCCAGGTGCGCCCGGCCCGAGCGGCGCCACCACCCGCCACCGACCTGACGACCGCCCCGTGGTGGGACGAGCACACGCGGCCGGCCGCGCCACGTCGACCGCCACCGCCCGCACCCACGAGGCAGCCCCCTGCCTCACCGCAGCGGCCACCCGGTCGCCATGCGGCGCCACGGCAGATGGGCCTCGGCAGGCTGGGAGCGGCTCAGCTCGCCGTGGTCTCGGTCGTGGTGGCGGTCGGGCTCGCGGTCACCTGCTGGTGGCTGGTGCGCGGCTCGGCCCACGAGGCCCCCGCGCTGGCCGCGGGCCCGGCGCAGGGGCTGGTGTCCGCCTCGCAGGCGGTCGAGCCGGCGGTCGACGCCGCAGGCGGCGGTCCGCTCGCAGCTCCGTCCGCCTCTCCGTCCGCGGGTGCGACCGCGGCGACCGTGACCGTCGACGTCGCAGGCAAGGTCCGGCACCCGGGCATCGCCGTCCTCAACTCCGGGGCGCGGGTCGTCGACGCGCTCGAGGCGGCCGGAGGCGCCCGTCCCGGGGTCGACCTGACCGGCCTCAACCTCGCCCGGGTCCTCGTCGACGGTGAGCAGGTCGTCGTCGGCGCTCCGGCGCCGTCGGGCGCGGCCGCGGGGGCCTCGACCCCGGCCGCTGCACCGAGCGGGCCGGTGACGCTGGTCAACCTCAACACCGCGACCGAGGGCGAGCTCGACACGCTGCCGGAGGTCGGCCCGGTCACCGCGGCCTCGATCCTCCAGTGGCGCGACCAGCACGGCGGCTTCACCTCGGTCGACGAGCTGCTCGAGGTCGACGGCATCGGGGAGGTCACCCTCGACAAGCTCGCCCCCTTCGTGACGGTGTGACCGACCGTGCCGACCCTGCTACCGAGCCTGCACTCGCCAGCCGACTCGACCTCCGCCTGCCGATGCTCGGCGCGGCCGCGTGGCTCGGGGCCGTCGCCGGCACGTTGGCGACCGGCCGGCTGCTCGTCTCGGGCCTCGTCGTCGCGGCCCTGGTGGCCGCGGCTGTGGCGGTTCTCGCTCGCGGCCGTGGCGAGCTGGTGGTGGCCGTCTCCGCGCTGCTGCTCGTGGCCGCCGTGGCCGGCGCCGTCGCCTCGCTCCGGGCCGACCGGATCGCGCACAACCCCGTGGCCACCCTCGCGGCCGACGGTGCCGCCGTCACGGCTGTCGGCGCGGTCGCCTCCGACCCCCACGTCGTCGCGAGCGGTCCCGCGTCGCTCGGCGGAGACCAGGTGGTCTGGCGGCTCACCCTGCACCAGGTCACCGGTCGCGGTCGCACCCTCGACCTGGCCGCCCCGGTGCTGGTCCTGGGCGACGCCGACGACCCACGGGTGCCGCTGGGCGCCACGGTGCAGCTGCACGGCCGGCTGGTCCCCGCCGATGACCGTGACCTGGCTGGCCTGCTCCAGCCGAGCGGCGAGATCGAGGTGGTCGAGCCGCCCGGAGTGTGGTGGCGGGCGGCCGGCGCGGTCCGCCAGGCTCTCCGCGACTCGGTGTCGCACCGGCCCGCCGACCAGCGGGCGCTGGTGCCGGCGCTGGTCGACGGCGACGACGCCGAGGTCACACCCGACCTCCAGGAGGCGTTCCGCGCGACCGGGCTGACGCACCTGCTCGCCGTCTCCGGCACCAACCTCACCCTGGTGGTCGGGTTCCTGCTGGCGCTCGCCGGCTGGTGCCGGGTGCGCGGACGCTGGCTGCACGTCGTGGCGGCGGCCGGGATCGTCGGTTTCGTGCTGCTCGCCCGGACCGAGCCGAGCGTGCTGCGGGCCGCGGTGATGGGCACGATCGGTCTGGTCGCGCTCGGCACCGACGGCCGGCACCGGGCCCTGCGCGGCCTGGGCGCCGCGGTCCTCGTCCTGGTGCTGCTCGATCCCGCGCTCGCCGTCTCGGCCGGTTTCGCCCTCTCCGCCCTGGCCACCGGCGGCATCCTGCTGCTCGCACCCGCGTGGCGCGACGCCCTCGCGCGCTGGCTGCCCCGGTGGCTCGCCGAGGCGATCGCCGTGCCGGCGGCCGCGCAGCTGGCCTGCACGCCGCTGGTCGCCGCGATCTCCGGGCAGGTCAGCCTGGTGGCGGTGGTGGCCAACCTGCTGGCCGCTCCGGTGGTCGGCCCCGCGACCGTGCTGGGGCTGGCCGGCGGACTGCTGACCCTGGTGTGGGCACCGATCGGGCGGCTGTGCGGGACCCTCGCGTCGTGGTGCGTGGCCTGGCTGATCGCGGTGGCCGAGCACGGAGCCGCCCTGCCCACGGCGGCGGTCGGGTGGGGGACCAGCACCGTGGCGCTGGTCCTGCTCACGGTGCTCACAGTGGCCGTCGCCGCCGCGGGGCCGTGGCTTCTGCGCCGCCCGGTGACCGGCCTCGGCGCCGCCCTGGTGCTGGTGGTCGCCGTGCTGGTGCGCCCGCCGGCCTTCGGCTGGCCACCCGACGGGTGGGTGCTGGTGGCGTGTGACGTCGGGCAGGGCGACGGGCTCGTGCTCGACGTCGGCGCCGGTCAGGCGGTCGTCGTCGACACCGGACCGGAGCCCGCGGCGATGGACCGTTGCCTCGACCGGCTCCGCATCGGCACCGTGCCGCTGCTGGTGGTCACGCACTTCCACGCCGACCACGTCGACGGCATCAGCGGAGTGTTCGCGGGGCGTCGGGTCGGCGCGGTCGAGACCACGAGGCTGCTCGACCCGCCCGGTGGAGTGCGCGAGGTCGACGACGCGACGGCGGGCGCGGGGCTCGCCGCCGCGCCGGCGACGTACGCCGCGGCCTTCTCGGTCGGTCCGGTCACCCTGCAGGTGCTCTGGCCGCCGCCCGACTCCCCGACCCTGGGCCCCGGCGACGGGTCGACCGCCAACGAGGCGAGCGTGGTGCTGCTCGTGCAGGTGGCGGGGCTCCGACTGCTGCTCACCGGCGACGTCGAGCCGGAGGGCCAGGCCCGGCTGGCCCGACTGCTGCCGGGGCTGCGGGTCGACGTGCTGAAGATGCCCCACCACGGCAGCGCCCACCAGGACGAGCAGTGGCTGCTCTCGCTCGAGCCCTCCGTGGTCCTGGTCTCGGTGGGGGCCGACAACGACTACGGCCACCCCGCCCAGGCTGCGCTGCAGCCTCTCGCACAGGCGGGCGCCGAGGTCTTCCGCACCGACGAGGACGGCGATCTTGCCGTCGTGGCCGACGGTGGGGGACTGCGCGTGGTCACCAGCGAGTGACCATCGCCGAGCCTGTCGGTCCGCTGACCTAGGGTGAGCGACATGTCCAGCCCGGAGTCGCCGCTCGGCCGGGTCGTGCTGGTCACCGGCAAGGAGGAGTTCCTCGGTGAGCGCACCGTCGCCGCCACCCGCGAGGCGGTGCGGCGGGTGGACCCCGAGTCCGAGCTCTCCGAGACCCAGGCATCCGGGCTGACCCTGGCGACCTTCGGCGAGCTGGCCGCGCCGTCGCTGTTCAGCTCCGTGCGCTGCGTCGTGGTGCGGGCGCTCGAGGAGCTCCCTGACGAGTCGGTCGACGGGCTGCTCGCCTACGCCGCCGCGCCGGCCGAGGACGTCGCGCTGGTCCTGGTGCACTCCGGAGGGGCCAGGGGGAGCGGAGTGCTGACCAAGCTGCGCAAGCTCGCGAGCGTGACCGAGTTCAAGTCGGCGGAGCTCCGGCCGAGCGAGTTCCCGCAGTTCGTGGCGGGTGAGGTCAAGCGCCTGGGGGCGCGCATCGACGGCGAGGCGGCGTCCGTGCTGGTGCAGGCGGTCGGCCTCGACCTCCGGTCCCTCGCGGCCGCGGCGCACCAGCTCGTCAGCGACTTCCCCGGCGAGACCATCGGGGTCGAGTCGGTGAAGAAGTACTTCGGTGGCCGGGCCGAGGCCAAGTCGTTCGCGGTCGCCGACGCCGCCTTCTCCGGCCGTCGCCAGAACGCGCTCGAGGAGCTGCGCTGGGCGCTCGACGGCGGCACGCCGCCGGTCCTGGTCACCTCGGCGTTCGCGGGAGGGGTGCGCGGGCTGGCCCGCTACCACGGCGCGCCCCCGCGGATGAAGGAGGCCGACCTGGCCCGCGAGGTCGGCGTACCCCCCTGGAAGCTGCGCAGCCTGCGCGAGCAGTCCCGCGGATGGAGCGAGGCCGGCCTGGGCCGGGCGATCCGTGCGGTCGCCCAGGCCGACGCGGACATCAAGGGCGCCGCCAGCGACGCCAACTACACGCTCGAGCGGCTGGTGCTGACCATCACCGGGCTGCGGGAACCCCGCTAGCGGCCACGGCTCGCGGGCGCCGAAATGCAGGACGACCCGCCCGGATCGGGCGGGTCGTGCGCGGAAGGAACCTCAGAGAGAGGCGGCCTTCCTGGCGATCGCGGACTTGCGGTTCGCGGCCTGGTTCTTGTGGATGACGCCCTTGGACGCGGCCTTGTCGAGCTTCTTGGTGGCCTCGCGCGCGAGCTCCTGCGCCTGGGTGGCGTCGCCGGACTCGGCGGCCTCGCGGAACTTGCGCACGGCGGACTTCAGGCCGGTCTTGACCGACTTGTTGCGCTCGTGCGCCTTCTCGTTCTGCTTGTTGCGCTTGATCTGGGACTTGATGTTGGCCACAGGTGAACTCTCGCCTCGGTGGGTGTGCTGGGATGAAGTCGATGGGCGCGGCGGACGGACCGCCAGCGCGACGGACAACGGTAACAGCGCGCCGCTCAGCGCCTCAAATCGAGGCGGCGGCGGGCGAGGAGTCCGGGCGCGTGCGCGCCCACGGTGCGGGAGCGGTCACGTCCACCCGCGGCGCTCGCACAGCCAGTCCCAGCACACGTCGCCCTGCCAGCGCTGGGCGTCGCGGACGAAGGGCGAGGTCGGAGGGACCGGGTCGCCGGCGCTCTTGAGGAAGTAGCCCGTGATGAGGGCCAGCACGACGTCGATGTCCTCCACCGGCACCGTCGACAGGAGGGGATGGCCGTTGATCACGGCGGCCACGTCCAGGCCGTCGCCGCGGGGGCCGATGAGCAGGAACAGCGAGTCCAGCCACGAGGCGCCGGCCATCGGCCAGTTCCAGTCGCACAGGAGAGCCCGGCCGTCAGCGGTCAGCAGGAGGTTGTCGTCGCGGACGTCGGTGTGCACGAGGGTCTCGCCGGCCATCACCTCGACGAACCTCCCGGCCAGCGCCGCCGCCTCGTCGACGTGCTGGAGGTCCGGGCGGGAGGTGCGCAGGGTCTCCCAGTACGCCGGCCACCCGGCGAGCTCCTCGGAGGCGGGTGGCAGGTCCAGCCCGGCAGGCGGTGGCGTGAGCACCGGGACGGCCGCGGCGAGCGTGTCGAGGCAGAGCCGCAGCTCGGGCAGCCGCCAGGGCCGGGCCGGCGGCCGCGCGTCGACGTACTCGGTCGACAGCACGAACCAGTCATCGACGTCGAGGGTCCAGAGCAGCTGGGGGGCGGGCGCCTCGGCGGGCAGAGCCGCCAGCTTGCGGGCCTCCTCGCGGTAGGCCTGCGCGAACATCCGCTGGGCGAGGGTCGACGCCGCCTTCACGAAGTGGCGGCTGCCGTCCTCGCCCTCCAGCACGGACGCGAAACCGGGCGTGAAACCGCCGTTCTGCGACGTGGCGGAGCGGACCGCCGTGCCGCACTCCTGCTCGATGGCAGTCCGAACCGTGGAGGGCAGGTGGGTCCACTCCAGGCGGCGGGCGGTCCGTCCGTGGGGGATCGGCGAAGGATGCACCGGCCCATCCTCGCCGCAACCCGGGCGAGGGAGCGACCGGGTTGCGGCGGGGCGGGCCCGCCTACGACCGGAGTCGGATGTGGGCGCCCGCGCCCGGGCCTACCCTCGATGGCGTGGACCTTCCCCGCTTCGCGCTGCCCGGCTTCGTGCTGCGCATGAAGCGGCGCTGGGTCGCGGACGGGCTGCCCGACTACCCGCTGTGGATCGCCGCGCTCATCGACTCCTCGGCGCTCATCACGGTGGTCGTGGTCGTCGTCCAGCGACACGCGGAGGGTGCGGTCCCGGCCGTCGGGCTCGCGCTGGTCGCGCTGGTCCCATGGGTCGCCGAGATGTGGACCCACGCGTCGACCTGGATCGCGTTCGTGGTGCTGACCGGCGGCGCCGTCCTGCTCCTGATGACGGCCTACCCGGTCGACTACGAGTGGGCGCCGTTCCTGCTCATCCTCGCGGCCGGGCACGTCACGGCGGTCGGTGGACTGTGGCGCGGGGTCGCGGTGACCGTCGCCGGCGAGGCGATCGTCGTCGCCGTCTGGCTGAACGGCAACCTCGCGGGACCCGAGGTCGGCATCTGGGCGGCCGGGATCGCGGTCGGTCTCGACATGGGCTTCGTGATGCGCTCCCAGCAGCTGCGCATCGACGCGCAGTCGCGCGAGCACGCGACCCGCGAGCGCCAGGCGGTGCTCGAAGAGCGCCACCGGATCGGCCGGGAGGTGCACGACCTGGTCGCCCACTCGCTGAGCGTCACGATGCTCCACCTCACCGCTGCCCGGCGCGAGGTCGAGGATGCCGCCGCGCAGACCGAACAGGCGACCCTGGACGACGCGATGGCCGCCCTTCGCGACGCCGAGCGGGTGGGCCGGCAGGCGATGGCGGACATCCGCGGCACGGTCGGGCTCCTCGGCCGCGACGACGAGTCGGTGACCGTGCCGACGCCCGGCCTGGACGACCTGCCCGCCCTGCTGGCCGACTTCCGGGGCGCCGGCCTGGCCGTGGCCTACGACGCGCACGGCGACCTCGCGCAGGTCCCCACGACCACCGCCCTCGGCCTCTACCGGATCGTCCAGGAGTCGCTCGCGAACGTCGCCAAGCACGCGCCCGGCTCAGGGGTGAGCGTGCGGCTGGACGTCGCGCGCGACCCCGGCGAGCTCACCGTCACCAGCGAGCTGCCGCGGGGCGCCCGCCGCGACCCGGGCGGCTCGGGCCTCTCCGGCATGGCCGAGCGGGCCGCGCAGCTGGGGGCAGGGTTCCGCGCCGGGCCGGTCGACCGGTCCTGGGTCGTCCACGTCGAGCTGCCGCGCGGCGACCTGGTCGGCGACGGCCACGCCTGCCCGCTGCCCAGGCTGAGCGCGCCGTTCCGGCGAGCCGCACCAGGGCCCGCATGACCACCGCGGGGACGCCGCTGATCCGCGTGCTCCTCGTCGACGACCAGGAGCTGGTGCGGTCCGGGCTGACTCGCATCCTGCGCCGCCGCGACGGCTTCGAGGTGGTGGGGGAGTGCGAGGACGGCGACCAGGTCGCCGCAGCCGTCGAGCAGCTCCGGCCCGACGTGGTCGTGATGGACCTGCGGATGCGCCGGGTGAGCGGCATCGACGCGACCGCCGAGCTCCGACGCCGCCCGGAGGCGCCGCCGGTGCTGGTGCTCACCACGTTCGACGACGACGAGCTGCTGTCCGGGGCGTTGCGCGCCGGCGCCGCGGGGTTCCTGCTCAAGGACAGCCCCGCCGAGGACGTCGTGCGTGGTGTCACCGCCGTGGCCGCGGGCCAGGCACTGCTCGACCCCGCCGTGACGGGGCGCGTCCTCGACCGCTTCCGGGCGGCCCCGGACGACCTACCCGCCCGGCCGGAGGCGATCGAGGAGCTCACCGCCCGCGAGCGCGAGGTGCTCGAGCTCATGGGGCGCGGCCTGAGCAACGGCGAGATCGCCGAGACCCTCTTCATCTCCGAGGTCACCGTCAAGAGCCACATCGGCCGGATCTTCACCAAGCTCGACCTGCGCGACCGAGCCGCCGCGATCGTCTACGCCTTCGACCGCGGGCTCGTCTCTCCGGGAGGCTCCTGGCCGGCCGGGACGACGTAGGACGCCAGGCTCGCATTCCAGGCCCCGGCGCACCGTGAACGAGTCGGCGAAGCGCATGACCCGCAGGGTGCGGTCGAGGTGGGCCTCCGGTCGGTCGAGCTGCCGGTCCCGGGCCCGTCCTCAGGAATCGGTCCGCAGCCTGAGGCGTGGGAGGATCGGGGGTCCGTCCCAGCACCACCCGAGAGGGAGCCGAAGTCCCGTGAAGCCTGCGCCGCAGCCTGGTCAGACCGACCCTGCGACGATCCGCAACTTCTGCATCATCGCCCACATCGACCACGGCAAGTCGACGCTCGCCGACCGGATGCTGCAGCTGACCGGCGTCGTCGACGAGCGGGCCGCGCGGGCGCAGTACCTCGACCGGATGGACATCGAGCGCGAGCGCGGCATCACGATCAAGAGCCAGGCCGTGCGCATGCCGTGGACCGTCGCCGCCGACAACGAGCAGGGCGCCGAGCCCGGCACCTACGTGCTCAACATGATCGACACCCCCGGCCACGTCGACTTCACCTACGAGGTCTCCCGGTCGCTCGAGGCGTGCGAGGCCGCGGTGCTGCTCGTCGACGCCGCGCAGGGGATCGAGGCGCAGACGCTCGCGAACCTCTACCTCGCGATGGGCGCGGACCTGCACATCATCCCGGTGCTCAACAAGATCGACCTGCCGAGCGCGAACGTCGACAAGTACGCCGCCGAGCTGGCCGGACTGGTCGGCTGCGCCGTGTCCGACGTGCTGCTCACCAGCGCCAAGACCGGTCTGGGCGTGGAGCCGCTCCTCAACGAGATCGTCAAGCAGACGCCGCCGCCGGTCGGTGATGCGGACGCCCCGCCTCGCGCGCTGATCTTCGACTCGGTCTACGACACCTACCGCGGCGTGGTCACCTACGTCCGGGTGATCGACGGCAAGCTGACCCACCGCGACCGGATCAAGATGATGTCCAACGGCACGGTGCACGAGATGCTCGAGGTGGGCGTGATCAGCCCCGAGCCGGTCAAGGCGGGGCAGATCGGCGTCGGCGAGGTCGGCTACCTCATCACGGGGGTCAAGGACGTCCGCCAGTCCCGTGTCGGCGACACGGTGACCAGCCAGCACCACGGCGCCACCGAGCCGCTCGGCGGCTACAAGCACCCCAACCCGATGGTCTACTCGGGCCTCTACCCCATCGACGGCGACGACTACCCGACCCTGCGCGACGCCCTGGAGCGGCTGCAGCTCAACGACGCGGCGCTCGCCTACGAGCCGGAGACGTCGGGTGCGCTCGGGTTCGGGTTCCGCTGCGGCTTCCTGGGCCTGCTGCACATGGAGATCGTCCGCGAGCGGCTCGAGCGCGAGTTCGACCTCGACCTGATCTCGACCGCCCCCAACGTGGTCTACGAGGTCGCGATGGAGGACGGCAGCGTCATCGAGGTGACCAACCCCAGCGAGTACCCCGAGGGCAAGATCGCCGAGGTGCGCGAGCCGGTCGTGCGGGCCACGATCCTGAGCCCGTCGGACTACATCGGCACCATCATGGAGCTCTGCCAGCACAAGCGCGGGACGCTGAAGGGGATGGACTACCTCTCCGAGGACCGGGTCGAGATGCGCTACACCCTGCCGATGGGCGAGATCGTCTTCGACTTCTTCGACCAGCTGAAGTCGCGGACCAAGGGCTATGCCTCACTGGACTACGAGCGCGACGGCGACCAGGCCGCCGACCTGGTGAAGGTCGACATCCTGCTGCAGGGCGAGCCGGTCGACGCGTTCAGCGCGATCGTGCACAAGGAGGCGGCGTACTCCTACGGCGTGATGATGGCCGGCAAGCTCAAGGAGCTGATCCCGCGCCAGCAGTTCGAGGTGCCGATCCAGGCCGCGATCGGGGCGCGGGTCATCGCCCGCGAGAACATCCGCGCGATCCGCAAGGACGTGCTGGCCAAGTGCTACGGCGGCGACATCACCCGCAAGCGCAAGCTCCTCGAGAAGCAGAAGGAGGGCAAGAAGCGGATGAAGATGGTCGGCCGCGTCGAAGTGCCCCAAGAGGCGTTCGTCGCCGCGCTCTCGACCACCGAGCGCTCCACCAAGTAACCCCTCGCGACCCCTCAGCCCCATCCGGGCACAGGGCTTCACACGCGTCACACCGGTCGCGCCTCCAGCCCGCGACACCCGGGTGGCCAGCGCCGGCAGTCTCCCAAAGAGGGGATATCCTGACCCCGAGTTGCCCTCGACCAGCTCCGGTCGGGCATTGTGGGGGCGTCTCGGGGTGTCGGCTTGTGGGGAGTCGGCGACGGAGCACAGGGGGAACGGCTGATGGAGCCGAACGACGCTGCCAGCACCAGCGCGCGAGCGCAGGAGCTGCGCGCCAGCCTGGGCACTCGGCGTGAGGTCGAGGCGATGCTGGCCGAGGCCAGCGCGACCCGCGAGGCTGCGGTCGCCGACGCCGACGCCGTCATCGAGGAGGCCCAGCAGGTCTCCGAGCAGCTGCTGCGCGAGAGCCGCACCGAGGCCGAGCGGACCACCACCGAGGCCCGGCAGCGGGCCGAGGGGGTCGTCGCCCGCGCCCGCGAGGAGGCCGAGGACATCACCCGGCAGGCCCGGGCCGCCGCAGACGCGGTCCGCGCGCGCGCCGAGGCCCAGGTCGAGGAGCACCGCAAGCGCGTCCGCGCCGAGCTGACCGAGCAGGTGACCCGTGAGGTCGCCGAGCAGAGCCGGCGCGAGCTGGCGAGGCTGCACGATCGCCAGCAGTCGATGATCGGCGACATCGAGGCGTCGGTGCGCATCCTCGGTGTCTCCATGGAGGCGGCCACCGCCAACATCTCCGAGATGCTCGGCGCGCTCGACACGCTGCGCGCCCACTCCGCGGAGTCGCTGGGCGAGGCCACCGTCACGCCGACCACGCCGCCCCGCCACGCCGAGGTGGGGGGTGACGACGCGGACGCCCCGACCGAGGCGGTGGAGGACCTCACCGCAGCAGCCCAGGACGACGTCCACGACGATGCCGATGACGCCGCCGATGCCGCCGATGACGGGGGTGACGACGGGGGTGACGACGGGGGTGACGAGGCCGAGGACGGCGAGGACGCCGAGCCGGTCGCCAGCCGGACCGCTCGGTCCGGCCACCTCGTCGACGCGCTCGCAGACCTCGACGGGCGGGTGCACGGCGACGACGACCGTCCGCTGACCGCGACCGAGGCCTTCCTCCGGTCTGCCCACCTCGACCACGGCGACCCGCCGCTGCCCCCGACGGACGACACCGACGTCGGCGCCCGCTACGCGCGCGACGCGATGCGGGCCACCGCCCGCGCCCGCACGCGCCGCGACGAGGAGACGCTGGAGGTGCTGCCCGAGCGCGAGGTCGAGCGCCGCCCGCGCCGCGACGGCCGGTCCGCTCCCGACGAGCGCGCGGTCGGCGACGACCAGGGCGGGCCCGCCGCCCACCTCGACGCGAGCGGCGATGACGCCGAAGCGTCCGGCAAGCCGCTCGGGTGGCTGTTCCGCTCGACGTCCTAGGCCTCCCGCGAGGGACAGCGATGGCGGGGCGGGCTGACCAGGTGAGCATGCCGTCGTCGCGCCTCGACGCCCGCCCGGTGCCGGTGACCAGGCCACGCGGCCTGGCGCTTCTCCTGCTGCCGCTCCCGGTGGCCGCCGCGGCCGGGGTCGCCGCCGGAGCGTCGCCGGGCCCGACGCTGGCGGTCCTGGCGGCCGTGGTCTCGGCCGTCGTCCTGGTCACGCGGGTGGAGTGGGCGGCCCTTGCGGTGATCGGCGCCGGCGTCTTCGAGGGCTACCTCTCACTGGTCTCTCCCTGGGCGACGGACTGGCTGGCCGCCGTGCTCCTGGTCGCCTGGGCGATCCGGCGGGCGCAGGGGCCTCTGCACGACCAGCGGCTGACCGCCGTCGCGGTCCCGGTCGTGGCCTTCGCCGGCGTGCTCCTGGTCGCCTACGTCGGACATCCCCACGGCACCGCCGGTCTCCAGGCCTGCGTGAAGTTCGCCGAGCTGTCGATCGTGGTGCTGGTGCTCGCCGACGTCCTGTGCGGACCACTCACGCCGCGCCGGGCGGCCCGGGCCTACGTGCTGGCGTGTGTCGCCGCCTCGGTGTGCGGCCTCGCGACCGCCGTCCTCACCGAGCGGCACCGGGTGGTGGGGCCGGTGGAGAACGTCGACACGCTCGCCTTCTTCCTCATCGCCGCCGTCCCGCTCGTCGGGACCGTGCGCACCCGTGCCGAGCAGGGCGCCTGGCGGATCTGGGCGTGCTGCGGGGTCCTCATCGTCGCGGGCATCGGGACCCAGTCGAGGGCGGCCTTCGTCGCCCTCGTCGTGATGACCGTGGTCGCCGTGCTCACCGGGCTGCTGGCGCTGAGGTATGCAGGGGCGCTGCTGGCGATCGTGACGACGGCCGTGGCGCTGCTCGTCGCGGTCCTGCCGCTGCCCATCGGCCAGGCCCTGAGCGACCCGCAGCTCTACTCCGACACCAACATCGCGCAGCGCAACGACGTGCGCCGGGCCGCACTGGAGATGACCACGGCCAGCCCGGTCGTGGGGCTCGGTCCCAGCGCGTTCTCGCTGTTCCACCAGGACTACCGAGACCACGACGACCACTACCGGCAGCGGGACCTCGACACCGCCTACAGCACCATCCTCGAGACCTCCGCGGAGCTCGGACTGCTCGGCCTCCTGGCCCTCTACGCCGTCTGGCTGGTGCCCGTCGCGGTGGCGCGGCGACGATGGCTCCGCGGCCGCTCGACGCTGGCGGCCGGAGCGCTGCTGGCTCTGGGCGGGCTGCTCACCGCGTCGCTGCTCGAGTCGGAGCAGTACGCCCTCCCGCTGTGGTTCATGGCCGCGATGACCTTCGCGCTGGGCCGTCCGCGGCGCCTCCGGCGCCCCCTGTTTCCCGACGACCCGGGCGACAGCTCGTCTGGACAGGTCGTGCCGAGATGGTGGAATCCGCGCCGCCATGGCCGATCGTCGTCAACCATGGCATCGGCAGCGGTGCGTCCTGTGCGCATCGTGGGGGGCGCTGCCGCACTGGGGTTCGTGACGCCGGGAAGGGAATACTGACGTCACACGACGGCCAGGTGCTCAGGGGGGTCTGAGCACCGGCCGCCTGAGCAAAGCGTGGGGACATTGATGGACGTGCGCGACGTGGGGGTGGCGCTCTGGCGCCAGCGACCGCTTGTCGTGCTGATCCTCGTGATCACCGGCGGCGCAGTCGCAGCGGGGATCCTCCTTGCCCCGAAGTCGTACGCCGCCACGGCCACGATCAGCGCCGCGGAGGCGCCGGGTGTGGCCGCCACCGACGATCCCGACACGCTGCGCGCAACCCTGGCGGAGCTCGCCAACTCCCGGGGGGTGGTCGATGAGGTCCGAGACCGGATCCGGGCCGACCGGAGCGTGGGTGAGCTGCGTCGCTCGATCAAGGGCGACTGGGTCCGGGGCACGATCCTCGTGGACGTCACCGTCGAGGACCGTGACCCGGACGCCGCCGCCGAGATCGCCAACGCCGTGGCCGCCGTCCTGGTCGACGGTGACGTGGTCGCGCAGGTGGCCGGCCCGTCGCTGGAGGGGTCCCTCGTGCTCACGGAGAGCGACCCTGCCCACACCCCCGAGTCCTTCAGCAGCCCGGACCTGCGGTTCGCGCTGGCCCTGGGGCTGCTGCTTGCCCTCGGGCTGGCGACCACGGCCGCGGTCTGGCGCGACCGTCGTACCCACACCCTCGGCGACGCCGCCGCGGTGGAGGACGCCGCGACCGCGCCGCTGCTCGCGCACCTGACGCCACCCGACGACCTGACGTCGATGCCGGCTCTCCACCCGGGCAGCGGGGAGGCGGACCTGTTCCGCCACCTCCGGCTGGCCATCGAGGGCCAGGCGCAGGCTGGCTCCCCGCGCGTGGTGGTCGCCGGCATCACCCACGGTGACGTGAACGTCTGGATCGGCGCCAACGCCGCGCTCGCCCTGGCCGGCACCGGCCGCCGGGTGCTGCTGGTCGACGGCCGCATGGGCGACCGGTTCGGCACGCCGGTCGAGGACGCACCCGACACGCCCGGCCTCTACGACGTGCTGCTCGGTGCCGACCTCGAGGCGGCCATGAGCCCAGGCCCGGTGGACCTGCTGGAGGTGCTGCCCGCCGGGACCTACGGCGAGGTCCAGGTGCCGGAGCTCATCGCGCAGCGGTTCCTGACCGTCATGGACTCCGCCGCGACCGAGTTCGACCATGTGGTGGTGATCGGGCCGCCGCTCGACGTCTCCGACGACGCGCGGGCGATGGCGGTCGACAGCTCGATCGTGCTCGCGCTGGTCGAGGGCTCGGTCTCGGCGAGCGCCCTGCGGCAGCACGCCGACCGGATCCGGGCCGCCGGCGCTCGGCTGCTCGGCGTCGTGCTCGTCGCCAAGCAGTCGGAGAGAGCGGCCTGATGAGCCCGAAGGATCGGCCGATCCAGACGAACCGGCGGCTGCACGTCCTGCACGTCTCGGTGCCGACGACCGGAGGCGTGGCCACCGTGGCGACCCGCTACGTGCGCGACCAGGTCGACCGCGGCTGGAACGTGACGGTGGCCTGTCCGTCGCGGGGCGACCTCGGCTACGCCGTCCGCGAGGCCGGCGCCGCGGTGCGGTGGTGGCGGGCCGACTCCCACGACAGCACGCTGCCCGGCGCCGTGGTGCGGTTGAAGCGGATCGTCGACGAGATCAGGCCCGACGTCGTGCACCTGCACAGCGGCAAGGCCGGGCTCGCCGGTCGGCTCGTGGTGCGCGACAGGATCCCGACCGTCTTCCAGCCGCACGCCTGGTCGTTCCTCGCCTCGCGCAGCGGCGTGCAGGGTGCCTCGCTGCGCTGGGAGCGGTACGCCGCCCGCTGGGCCACCGAGCTGGTCTGCGTCAGCACGACCGAGCGCCAGCTCGGCGAGAGCCTGGGCGTCCACGCGCCGACGACCGTGATCCTCAACGGCGTCGACCTGGCCGAGTTCCGCCCGGCCGGACCGCGGGACCGGGTCCACGCCCGCAAGCTGCTGGGCCTGGAAGACGTCCCGACCGTGCTCTGCGTGGGCGCGCTGGTGGTGCAGAAGGGGCAGCAGGACCTGCTCACCGACTGGCCGGTGATCCGGGCGCAGATACCCGAGGCCGAGCTGCTCCTCGTCGGCGACGGTCCCGACCGCCGAGCCCTGGAGCGGTTGGCCGGCGGCCTCGAGGGAGTGAGCTTCATCGGCGCCCGCACCGACGTCCCCCTCTGGATGGCGGCCTCCGACGTGGTCGTGGTCCCGTCGCGCTGGGAGGGGATGGCACTGGTGCCGCTCGAGGCGATGGCCAGCGCGCGCAGCGTGGTGGCCACCGACGTCAACGGGATCGTCGACAGCGTCCCGTCCGGCGCGGGTGCCATCGTGCCGCTCGACGACCCGTCCGGGCTGGTCCGGGCCCTGGTCGCCCGGCTCGAGGACCCGGCGCTCGCCGAGGAGGAGGGCTGGGTCGGCCGGTCCCACGTCGAGACCCACCACGACGTGACGGCGTCAGCGCGTGAGCTGGCCCGCGTCTACCTGCGGCTGGTCGGCGCTCGGCGCGGGCGCTGATCCGTCGAAGGCGCCACCTGGCACGCCGCCGGAGTGCCGGATCCTGAGCAGCAGCGATACCGCCAGCTCCGGCAGCGTCTCCAGACGGCTTCGTCGCAGCAGCCGACCGACCGGGCCGACCCGGCCCGAGATCGCGACGGAGAACGTCGTGCCGGGCCGGCCCACCGACCTCGCCCGCCGGGTGCGGAACCGTGGCGCCGTGACCGCGCGCCCGCGCTCGTCCACCCGTCTCTGGCCGACCAGCACGCCGCCCGTCTCGATCCGGACCAGGACGGTCAGGACGACCAGGATCGGGAGCAGGGCCACCAGCGTGACCAGCGCGACGAGCACCTCGACCACCCGCTTGAAGGCCCGGACGGGCCGCCACGTGCCGCGACGGTGGAGGTGCACGACGGCGACGCCGTCGACCAGCTCGCGCGGGTGGCGCGCGCGGGCCCGCACCGGCGGGAACCAGGCCGGCACGGCGTAGACCTCGGCCGGCGTGGCGAGCAGGCCCTCGACGGCGGCGGTCTCCTCCTCGCCTGCCGGCCCGGCGAGTGCGACCAGCACCGCGTCGACGCCGGTCTCGCTCATCAGCCGCGGCAGGACGGCGACGGGTCCGCGCAGAGCAAGGGGGAGCCCGCGCGCCTGGTCGAGAGCGTCGGCCGAGCCGGTGCCGACGAAGCCGACCGGCCGGAGGCCCAGCTCGGGGCGGCTCAGCAGGCTGGACGCGAGCCGCCGGGCCGTCGTGCCGGTGCCGACCACCAGCACCGGCCGACCGAGCCGCCCGCCGCGGCGCAGCAGGTGGGTGCCGGCGTAGACGACAGCGTGTGCGAGCACGAGGCAGGCGAGGACGAGCAGGCCGACGCCAAGGCCCGCCGATCCGAGACCGGCGAGGACCGCGGTCGCGACCGCCGCCGCCACGAACAGGCCGGAGAGGTCGTCGACGATCGAGAGCACCAGCCGCGACCGGTGCAGGTCCGCGGCGCGGGCCACCAGGACCGCGAGTCCGGCCGCGACCGCCAGGGTCGCCGCCGAGTCGTCGGTGGCGACCAGGCCGGTGGCGACCACGCCGGCGAAGTCAGCGAGCGTCAGCACCGGACCGATCGTGCCGAGCCACGGCATCCGTCGGCGCACACGTGCCACCACAGACTGTCCCCCCAGACCACCTGCACGCGGCGCATCCCCCTCCAGGCGCACCGCTCCACTCATACAACCCCTGCTGGCCCGGCTTGTCCACGTTGGACAGGATCGGCGGGTGCCCGCGCTGTCGCTCCCGCCCGGCGTGCTCGCCTTCGCGGACCGGGGTCCGGAGTGGGCGGCCTTCGTCGAGCGCCTGCCGCGGCTCTTCGCCGAGCTGACCGCGGAGTGGGGGCTGAGCGTCGACGGCGAGCCCACCCACGGCTTCTGCTCGTTGGTGGTCCCGGTCCAGCGTGAGGGCGAGCCCGCCGTGCTCAAGCTCGGCTGGCCGCACGACGAGGGTGAGCACGAGGGGCTGGCGCTGCAGCACTGGGCGGGGAACGGCGCGGTCCGCCTGCTCAGCGCCGACCCGCACCGCTCGGCCCTGCTCCTCGAGCGGCTGCACCCGACCGACCTGACCTCGGCACCGGTGCTCGACGCGTGCGAGCTCGTGGCCGAGAGGTACGCCCGGCTGCACGTGCCCGCTCCGCCGCAGCTGCGCTCGCTCTCGTCCTACGTCGTGCGGTGGACCGACCAGCTCGCCGAGCTGCCCCGGGACGCGCCCGTCCCGCATCGGCTCGTGCAGCAGGCGGTGTCCCTCGGCCGAGACCTCGCGACCGACGAGGCGACCGACGGCACCATGATCCACGCCGACCTCCACTACGAGAACGTGCTGGCCGGGGACCGCGAGCCCTGGCTCGTCATCGACCCGAAGCCGGTCAGCGGCGACGCGCACTACGAGCCGGCCCCGATGCTCTGGAACCGCTGGGACGAGGCGGTCGCCTCGGGAGACCTGCGCGTCGCCGTACGACAGAGGTTCCACACCCTCGTCGACGCTGCCTACCTCGACGAGGACCGGGCGCGCGACTGGGTCGTCGTGCGCATGCTGCACAACGCCTTCTGGGAGCTGGAGGACCACCCGGCGGCGCCGGACCACGACTACCTGACGATGTGCATCGCGATCGCCAAGGCCGTCCAGGACTGAGACGCAGCTGCCGAACGGGCGCAATTGCGCTGGATCGGTCCAGGCAGGAGCCCGATGATGAGCCGGTGAGCGAGGGTGTGCTGAGGTCGGTGAACGTCGGGATGCCGCGCGAGGCGGCGTGGGCGGGCATCGGTCGCACGTCGATCGACAAGAGGGCGATCGCCGGCCCGGTGGAGGTGCACCGGCTGGGGCTGGTCGGTGACCAGGTCTCCGACACGCGGCACCACGGCGGCCCCGACCAGGCGGTCTACGCGTTCGCCCGCGAGGAGCTGGACTGGTGGGCCGGGCAGCTCGGTGACGAGCTCAGGGACGGCGAGTTCGGTGAGAACCTCACGACCGCGGGTCTCGCCGTGGACGACGCCGAGATGGGGGAGCGCTGGCGGATCGGCACCGTGCTGCTCGAGGTCGCCTCGATCCGGACGCCGTGCAACGACTTCAAGGTGTGGATGGGCCGGGGCGGTCACGACAGCTCGGCGTGGGTGCGTCGCTTCGCCGAGCACGCGCGGGCCGGCGCCTACCTGCGAGTGCTCCAACCCGGGACCCTGACCGTGGGCGACCCCATCGAGGTGGTGCACCGGCCCGGCCACGGGGTGACCGCGTCGCTGATGTTCCGGGCCGTGCACCGCGAGCCGGAGCTGCTGCCCCGGCTGCTCGAGGTCGAGGGCATGGTCGAGGAGGCCAGGCTCAAGGCGGAGGCGTTCGTGGCCAGCGCGGAGCTGTCGGCTACCGACCAGTAGCCATTGTGAACTAGGTTACTTCGCGAACCTCACCCCTCGACCGGTCTCGGACAGACCAGCCAGGAGAAGCAATGCCGCGCAACATCGACCCGAGCTTCGTCGACAGCATGACACCGAACTTCGCCCAGCTGTTCCTCGACCGGGTCGCCAGGTCCTCCTCCTTGGAGGCCTACCGCTTCCCGAGGGGCAACGCCTGGGAGTCGGTGACCTGGCAGCAGGCCGGTGACCGGGTCTCCCACCTCGCGGCCGGCCTCCTGTCGCTCGGCATCCAGCCCGAGCAGCGCGTCGGCATCGCCTCGTCGACCCGCTACGAGTGGATCCTGGCCGACCTCGCCGTGATGTGCGCCGGCGGCGCCACCACCACCGTCTACCCCTCGACCAACGACGAGGACACGGCCTACATCGTCAGCGACTCCGAGTGCCGGGTCGTCTTCGCCGAGGACGACGAGCAGATCAGGAAGCTGAAGGAGCGCCGGGCCGAGCTGCCACACGTCGCCAAGGTCGTCACCTTCGACGGAGCGACGGACGGCGAGTGGATCATCTCGCTCGACATG
>CAWHLI010000002.1:0-41642 GCA_963830145.1 uncultured Actinomycetota bacterium | reverse complement strand
ACATCGTCGAGGTCAACAACAAGGCGCGGATCGACGCGTTCTACACCGCCTGACTGCCCTCGGCCCGTCCCACGACGAGCCGCGGCGGGCGACGGTGACCGGATCGGCGGACGAGGGCTACACGTTCGGCCTCGACGTGCCGGTCTGAGCCCGGGTCGGCAGACTGGGCGGGTGCCGTCCGCCCTGCCCGAAGGAGAGCCGGCGCCGAGCGACGGCAGCCTCCCGGACTCGGCGCTGGCCGGTGCGCGGGCGCGGCCGTTCGGCGTCTACGTGCACGTGCCGTTCTGCACGGTGCGGTGCGGCTACTGCGACTTCAACACCTACACGGTCGCCGATCTGGGCACGGCCGCCGGCGTGGCCGGCGCCTCCCGGACCACCTACGCCGGGGCGGCGGTCGAGGAGCTGCGGCTGGCGCGGCGGGTCCTGGGCGACCCCGCGCCGGTGCAGACCGTCTTCTTCGGCGGCGGCACGCCGACCCTGCTCAGCCCGGCCGACCTGGCTGCCGTGCTGACCGCGGTCGACAGCGAGCTGGGGCTGGCGCCCGGCGCCGAGGTGACCACCGAGGCCAACCCGGACAGCGTGACGAAGGCGGACCTGGTCGCGCTGCGCGAGGCAGGGTTCACCCGGATCTCCTTCGGTATGCAGTCGGCGGTGGGCCACGTGCTCACGGTGCTGGACCGCACCCACGACCCGGCCCGGGTGCCGGACGTGGTGGCGTGGGCGCGCGCGGCCGGGTTCGAGCAGATCAGCCTGGACCTCATCTACGGCACCCCGGGGGAGTCGCTGGCCGACTGGGAGGCCTCGCTCGACGCGGCGCTGGCCTGCGCGCCCGACCACGTGTCGGCGTACTCACTCATCGTCGAGGACGGCACCGCCCTGGCCCGACGGGTCCGTCGCGGCGAGCTGCCGATGCCCGACGAGGACGACCTCGCGGACAAGTACGCCCTCGCGGACGCCCGGCTCTCGGCCGCGGGGCTGGGCTGGTACGAGGTCTCCAACTGGGCGCGCGACGACGCGGCGCGCTGCCGCCACAACCTCCTCTACTGGACCGGCGCGGACTGGTGGGGGGTCGGGCCGGGCGCGCACTCCCACGTCGGCGGAGTGCGCTGGTGGAACGTCCGGCACCCCGCGGCGTACGCCGACCGGATCGCCGCCGGGGTCAGCCCGGCCCAGGGACGCGAGCTGCTCGACGCGGAGACCCGGCGGGTGGAGCGGGTGCTGCTGGAGCTGCGGCTGGGCGACGGGCTGGCGCTCTCGGTGCTGGACGACGCCGGCCGGGCGGCCGTCGACGGTCAGGTGGCGCGCGGACTGGTCGCGGTCGCCGGTGACCGGCTGGTCCTCACGGCTCGAGGCCGACTCCTGGCCGACGCCGTGGTGCGCGACCTCCTGGGCTGAGGCCCGACCGGACCCCGAACCCTGGCCGGACCCCGAACCCTCCCTGAGCCCGGCCGGATCCGGTCGTCGACGGCCCTAGGCTGGGGTTCATGAGTGAGACCCCGCCGCCGGACCCGACCCAGCCCTACGGCTCGGTCCCGCCTCCGCCGCCCCCTCCGGCCGCCCCGTCTCCCGGCTATGCGGGCTACACCGCACCCGGGATGCCGGTCGGCGCCTACGGCGTGAGCTCGCAGGCGCCGTACGGGCTCGACCCGCGCACCGGGATCCCCTACTCGGACAAGCAGAAGCTGGTGGCCGGGCTGCTCCAGATCCTGCTGCCGTTCGGCATCGGCCGGTTCTACATCGGCGACACCAAGACCGGCGTCTGGCAGCTGATCGTCGCGGTCATCACCTGCGGCATCGGCGGCCTCTGGAGCCTCATCGACGGCATCTTGATCCTCGTCCACGACGACACCAGGGACTCGCGGGGCTACATCCTCAGGCCCTGACGCTGCCGGCCTCAGTCCGAGGCGGCCACGAAGTCGATGAGCTCCTCGACCCGCCCCAGGAGGGCCGGCTCCAGGTCGTCGTAGGAGCGGACGCGGCCGAGGATCTGCTGCCAGGCGCGCGCGATGTCGGCCTGGGTGTCGTGTGGCCACCCCAGGTGGGCGCAGACACCCTTCTTCCACTCGACCGAGCGCGGGATCTCCGGCCACACCGCGAGGCCGATCCGGTCCGGCTTGACCGCCTGCCAGACATCGACGAACGGGTGGCCGACGACCAGCACGTGGGCGCCGATGGCGGACCTGGCGACGTCGGCGGCGATCCGGCTCTCCTTGGAGCCGGCCACCAGGTGGTCGACGAGCACGCCCACCCTTCGGTCCGGCCCGGGTCCGAAGTCGCGCAGGTGTCCGGCCAGGTCGTCGACACCGCCGAGGTACTCGACCACCACGCCCTCGACGCGCAGGTCGTCGCCCCAGACCTTCTCGACGAGCTCGGCGTCGTGGCGTCCCTCGACGTAGATCCGGCTGGCCCGGGCCACCCGCGCCCTCGCGTCGTGGACGGCGACCGAGCCGGACGCCGTGCGGCTCGGTCTCACGGGAGCGACCTGCCGCACCGGCGGCCTGAGGATGACCGGCTTGCCCTCGAGCAGGAACCCCGGGCCGAGCGGGAAGGTGCGGCGCCGACCGCGCCGGTCCTCCAGGGTCAGGGTGTCGAGGTCGCGGTCGACGGCGACGATCTCGCCGCACCAGTCGGTGGTGACCTCCTCGACGACCGCCCCGAGCTCGGCGGCCGCCTCGACGGCCCGGCCACGCTTGGGGGCGCGCCAGTCGGACGCGAGCACGTCGGACCCGTAGCGATCGGCCATGCCCTCGACGCTAGGGGTGAGCACCGACGGCGGCCGGGAGCACACGCCGGGCCTCCCAGGGTGAGGCTGTCCGGGGCGCTAGTCCTCGAGCTGCTCGTCGTCCCACTGGTCGGCGGTCTTGCCCTCCTCCAGCAGCTCCCCGGGCTCGAGGTCACCGGCGGTCTCCGCGGCGTCGAGCCCCTCCGCCAGAGGGTTGTCATCGCCGGGCTGGAGGTCCTCGGGCAGGTCGCCGTCCTCGATGCCGTGCCCGGTGTCCTGCTCATCGCTGGAGTTGGTCATGCCCACCGGTACCCCGACGCCGGGTCGGGGCTACTGATCGCAGTGACCCCGGCTCGGCGGAGGGTCAGACGAGAGGGAGGCGCTTCTGGCTGCGGGGGAGGTGCTCGTAGCCGCGGCGTACGGCGTGGGGGAGGCGGTCGCGCGGGAAGGGCCAGTCGGCGGCGTCGAGGGCCTCGGCCACCGGCACGCCGCGGGTGGCGAGGTCGCGGATGGTCTCGGCCACGATGCCGAGCTCGTTGCGCTGGGTCTCGACGAAGTCGCGGTCGACCGGCGCGCCGTGGCCGGGCACGACGACGGAGCCGGAGGTGAGCAGGCCCAGGACGATGTCGAGGCTCAGCGGCCACTCCATCGGGTAGCAGTCGCTGCCCATGCCGGGCGGTGCGGACTCCTCGACCAGGTCGCCGGCGATCAGCACGTCGGCGTCGGGCACCCGGACCACCAGGTCGCCGCCGGTGTGGCCGCGGCCGGGGTGGACGAGCTCGACCATCCGGTCTCCGAGGTCGAGGGCGACCGCGGAGGAGAAGGTGGCGTCGGCCGGCACGATCTCGGTCGCCTGCACCTCGTCGCGGTGGGGGTCGGCGAGGTTGTCGGGCTCGTCGTAGACCGCCTTGATCCGCTCGCCGGCCGCCACCGTGCTCTCGGCGGCCACCTCGTGCGCGTGCACCGGGACGGCGCCGTACGCCGTGCGGAAGGCGCCGTTGCCGAAGGTGTGGTCGAAGTGCTCATGGGTGTTCACGACCGCCACCACCTCGCCGGCGCCCAGCGCGCGCACGTCGTCGATCACCTCGCGCGCGGCGACCGAGGACGCGTGGGTGTCGACCACCAACAGCCCGGTGGAGCCGCGGACCAGCGTGACGTTGACGTCGAACCACTCGTAGCGAGCGACCCAGACGTCGTGGGCGACCTCGGTGAACGGCACTGCCCCAGTATGGGGAGCGGAACGCTGCGAGCGGCACCCCGGCGCTGGTCGCCCCCGCCTGGCTCCCGCCCCCGAGTAGCATTGGCACTCCACGACAAAGAGTGCCAGCCGCGAGTGCCAGCACGACGAAGCGACCTCGGGAGGTGGCGATGCAGGAGGAACGGCGGCTCGACGTGCTGCGGGCCATCGTCGAGGACTACGTCGCGACCGAGGAGCCGGTCGGCTCGAAGGCCCTGGTCGAGCGGCACGGGCTGGGCGTCTCGCCGGCCACCGTGCGCAACGACATGGCCGCGCTCGAGGACGAGGGCTACATCACCCAGCCGCACACCAGCGCCGGGCGGGTGCCGACCGACAAGGGCTACCGGCTCTTCGTCGACCGGCTGACCACGGTCAAGCCGATGAGCGCCCCCGAGAAGCGCGCGATCTCGACGTTCCTCGACGGCGCGGTCGACCTCGACGACGTCGTGGGCCGCTCGGTGCGGGTGCTCTCGCAGCTGACCCGCCAGGTGGCGATGGTCCAGTACCCCACGCTCTCGCGCTCCACGGTCCGCCACATCGAGCTGGTCGCGCTCGCGCCCAACCGGCTCCTCGTCGTACTCATCCTCAGCACCGGCCGCGTCGAGCAGCGGGTCGTCGAGCTGGGCGCCGACCTGACCGACCTTGCGCTCGGCGAGCTCCGCACCCGGCTCAACGCCGCCGCCGCCGGCGAGCTGATCGCCGACGCGGTGGCGGCGCTGCGGGCCGCGGCGTCCGCGACCGACGACGCGTCGACCGCGACCGTCGCCGACGTGCTGGTCGACGCGATGATCGACCAGCGCTCCGACGAGCGGATCGTCGTCGGTGGCGCGGCCAACCTCGCGCGCTACGGCGACAGCTTCGACTCCGCGGTCCGGCCGCTCCTCGAGGCGCTCGAGGAGCACGTCGTGCTGCTCAAGCTGCTGGGCGAGGCGTCCACCGGCGGCGCGGTCACCGTGACCATCGGCACCGAGGGCTCCTACGAGCCTCTGTCGGCCACCAGCGTCATCACCACCGGCTACGGGCCGCGCGACGAGGCGGTCGCGACCCTCGGCATCGTCGGGCCGACCCGCATGGACTACCCCGGGACCATGGCCGCGGTGCGAGCCGTCGCGCGCTATGTCTCCCGGATCCTGGACGAGGGCTGAAAGGAACCATGGCCACCCCTGACCTGTACGGCCTGCTCGGCGTGAGCCGGGACGCGGACGCCGACACCATCAAGAAGGCCTACCGCAAGCAGGCCCGTCAGCTGCATCCCGACGTCAACCCCGACCCGGAGGCGCAGGCGAGGTTCCAAGAGGTCGGGCGCGCCTACGAGATCCTCAGCGACCCGCAGAAGCGCGCGGCCTACGACCGGGGCGGCGACGCGTTCGGCGGGATGGGCGGCGGCTTCGGCCAGGGCGCGGGGTTCTCGTTCACCGACATCATGGACGCGTTCTTCGGCGGCCAGCCGGGAGGGCAGGCGCGCGGGCCGAGGCCGCGGATGCGGCGCGGCCAGGACGCCCTGATCCGGATCGAGATAGAGCTCGCCGAGGCGGCGTTCGGAGTCACCCGCGAGCTGAAGGTCGACACCGCCGTGGTCTGCTCGACCTGCCAGGGCGAGGGTGCCGCTCCGGGGTCGCACCCCCAGACCTGCGAGACCTGCCGTGGCGCGGGCGAGGTGGCGCACGTGCAGCGCTCCTTCCTCGGCGAGATCCGCACGCTGCGGCCGTGCGCGGCCTGCCGCGGCTTCGGTTCGATCATCCCCGACCCCTGCCGCGAGTGCTCCGGCGACGGCCGGGTCCGCTCGCGGCGGACCCTGACCGTCAAGATCCCGGCCGGGGTCGACACCGGCACGCGCGTGCAGCTCACCGACGAGGGCGAGGTCGGTCCTGGTGGCGGCCCGGCCGGCGACCTCTACGTCGAGATCCACGTCGCGCAGCACGAGGTCTTCACGCGGCACGGCAACGACCTGCACTGCACGGTCACCCTGCCGATGACCGCCGCCGCCCTCGGCACCACCCTCGAGATGCCGACCCTGGAGGCCGACGTCGTGCCGCCCGAGGGCGCGTCGACCGACCTCGAGACCAGCTTCGAGCTCGACGTGCACGCCGGCACGCAGTCCGGCACCGAGCAGGTGCTGCGCGGGCGCGGCGTCCCCGGCCTGCGCGGCGGCCGCGGCGACCTGGTCGTCACCATCGCGGTCGAGACGCCCTCGCGGCTCGGGCCCCGCGAGGAGGAGCTGCTGCGCGAGCTGGCCGCCATCCGTGGCGAGGAGCAGCCCGCCGGCCGGCTCAAGCCCGGCGGCCGCAAGAGCCCGTTCGGCCGGCTCCGCGACGCCTTCAACCCTCACTGAGCCCCGCCGATGTCCCTGCACGTCCATCTGGTGCCCTCCCTGGCCGGCGTGGGCGCCGGCTCACCGGTCACCGTCGAGGGCGCCGAGGCGCACCACGCGGTCGCCGTACGCCGCCTCGCGGTGGGGGAGCCCGTCCTGCTGACCGACGGTGCGGGTCACCTCGCCGTGTGCGAGGTGACGGGGACCGGGAAGGCCCGACTCGACGTCGTGGTCCGCTCGCTGTCCTCCGTGCCGCCGCCTGTTCCCGAGCTCGTCGTCGTCCAGGCCCTGCCCAAGGGCGAGCGCGGCGAGCTCGCCGTCGAGCTGCTCACCGAGATCGGCGTCGCCCGGATCGTCCCGTGGGCGGCCGCGCGGTCGGTCGCCGTCTGGCGCGGTGACCGGGCCGCGAGGTCGCTCGCCAAGTGGCAGTCGACCGCCCGCGAGGCGGCGAAGCAGGCCCGGCGCCCGTGGTTCCCCGAGGTCGCTCCGATGGCATCGACCGCCGAGGTCGCCGCCCTGGTCGCCGACGCTCCTCTTGCGCTGGTCCTCCACGAGGAGGCGACCGAGCCGCTGCCGGACGAGCTGCCCGACCGCATCCTTCTCGTCGTCGGTCCCGAGGGCGGGCTGGCGCCCGAGGAGCTCACTGCGTTCGCGGTCGCCGGCGCCCACCCGGTCCGGCTCGGCTCCGAGGTGCTCCGCACCTCCACCGCCGGTCTCGCCGCCGCTTCGGCCCTGCTGTCGCGCACCCCTCGCTGGGGCTGACCCGCCGGTACTGAACGGGCGGGTCAGCGGGAGAGCAGGTCGTTGACCCGGGAGACCTCGTCGTCGAGCTCCGACTGCTCCGGCTTGGTGAGGGGCCGGAGGGTGGGGAGGAGCTCGACGCGGCCGTCGGTGACCCGCCAGAGGCCCACCAGCATGCCGTCGGCGAAGACGGTGCTGGCCAGGCCGCCGTTGACGCCCATCCAGAGCTTGCGCGACTCAGGAGTCGTGACCCGGTCGCGGCCGGCGTGGGAGAGCCAGACGTTGTCGTACTGGCCGAGCAGCCTGACCGGCGCCGGCGTGTCCTCCTCGGCGAGCCCTGCGTCCGGCACGTCGAAGAGCGGCTTGCCCTGCGCGTCCTCGTGCGTGACCAGGTCGTCCATCGCCTTGACCACCGGCGCGAGCCGGGTGATGCCCGACCAGGCGGTGACGTCGGCGGCGGTGGCCGGGCCGAACGCACGCAGGTAGCGCCGGACGACCTCCTCCACGTCGGGCTCGACCAGCGGCCGGCCCAGCCAGCGGTCGACGTACTGGTAGACCACCGCGCCGGTGCCCCGCCAGGTGCCGCGCGGCGGGCACTGCACCAGCGGCGCGGCCGACCGGGCGAGCTGCCCCAGCTGGGTGGCTGCCACCTCGGGAAAGCGCTCGGCCAGCGCTGCTCCCAGCGCCTTCTGGGGCTGCGGGCCGTCATCGAGGAGCGCGGAGAGCGCGGCGAGGAAGTCGTCCCGGTCCAGGTCACGCGCCGGGCCGATGCTCTGGCTGATCTTGATCTCGCGCTCGTGCACGGGCGCGGTCCACTGCCGCAGCATCAGCGCGTCGTCGGCCACCAGCAGGTGCACGGTGCCGCGCATCGTCAGAAGCCGCACCAGCGACCGGTCCTCGAGCCCCGCGGTCACGTCCTCCGGGTCGAACGACGCGAGCCGCGCGGCCAGCGAGAGGTACGGCGGCAGCCGCTCCTGGGCCTGCAGGCCGACCAGGTGGCGCACCAGCTCGGGCGGCGTCGCGGTGGTCCGCTCGAGCAGGTGCTGGCGGAGGAGCAGGGTGCGGTTGAGCCGCCGTGCCGAGAGCCTCACGCAGCGAGACTAGTGACGCGCGACACCAGAAGGTCTCAGTGGAGAACGAACGTCTTGGTGTCCTCGGTCGGGCCGCCGCCCTCGCCGCCCGACGGGTCGTCGGTCATCGCGACGAAGGTGTAGCTGCCGGGAGCGAGGTTGCTGGCGTCGACCTCCGACTCCCACGGGTAGAGGTGGTCGCCCCAGCCGTCGGCGGTCGCGAACCCGTCGAGGACCTTCGCGCCTGACTCGTCGCGGATCTCCCACGGGACGGTGGCCTCGAAGGAGTTCGCCACGCCGCTCGCGAGGAAGGTGGCGCCCGGCTCGGAACCCTGGTGGGGCTCGGTGACGTTCACGAGCGCGAGCACGTCGTTCTGGGGCGCGGCCTTGAGCCCGCCGTCCGTGGCCACCCCGAACAGCGGCACCGGGTCGCTGCCCTTCTGCACGAGCACCGGCAGCCGCTCCTGCTGCACCCCCTGGACGGTGTAGACGAGCTGCTGAACGGCCAGCTTGGCGTCCCGCTTGCTCATGTCGCCGGGGACGGCGCTCCACGCGTCGTCCCTGACCTGGACCACGATCGCGCCCGCGCCCTCGCTGAAGCTCACGTCCGCGAAGCTGCCCTCGGGGTAGAGCGTCCCGTAGTCGGGGTCGTCCGCGTCGCCCGCGGTCATCAGCGCGACCGCCTCGGCCATCGGGTTGTCGGCCTCCACCTGCCGGAACTCGCGGAAGAGCCGCGGCCCCTGCGGGGTGTCACCCACGAAGTAGATCGGCACGGTGACCGTCTCCGGGCTGCCGCTGTCGCTCGCCGAAGGGGAGGCCGACGACGGGGACGGCTTCTTGGTGGGCTTGCTGGTCTGCGAGGGCTTGTCGTTCGGGTCCTGGGCCGACGGCTCGTCGTTGTCTCCGCAGCCGGCCACCACCAGCGCCGCGGCCGGTAGCAGGGCGAACAGGGCAGCGAGACGGGTGCGAGCGGTCATGGCTTCCATCCTCCGATGGGACGGGTGTGACTGGTGGGACCTACTTGATGATCACGGTACGCGTGTCGACCGTCGACCCCGCACCCTCGGCACCGCCGGACGGGTCCGCCGTCATGACCACGAAGGTGTAGTTGCCGGGCTCGAGGTCGGACACGTCGATGCGGCCGGTGGCCCACGGGTAGAGATGACCCTGCCAGCCGTAGGTCTGCGAGGTGCCCGAGCGCACCACCGTCCCGTCCTGGGACCTCAGCTCCCAGGGCACGTTGCCCTCGAAGGAGCTGGCCCGTCCCTGGGCGCTGAATGAGCCATCGACGACCCGCCTGTCGGCGGGGTCGCTGATGCTCGCCAGTGCCAGGACGTCCAGCTGGGCCGCGCGTTCGAGCGGCTCGCCGGTCGGCACGCCGATCACCTCGGCGAGCGGTGACCCTCCATGGGTGAACTGGACGGGCAGGGGGTCGCCGGCCGCCGCCTGCACGGTGTAGATCACCTGCTCGACCGAGAGGGACGCATCGGCGGCGGAGGTGCGGAACAGCCGGTCGTCGAGCCCGGCGGGGTCTGCCACCTCGACCTCGATCACGTCGTTGACCACTCGCGCGTCCGAGAAGCTGCCGGCCGGCCACAGGGTCCGGTAGTCGGGGTCGTTGGGGCGCTCCTGGAGCAGGCTGACCGCCGTGGCGGGCGTCATCTGCGGTCCCGGGCCGTCCCGGAACTCGCGGTACAGCCGGTTGCCGTGCGGGGTCGAGCCGAGGTAGTAGAGGGCGTACGCCGGACGGTGGTCGCGGGTCCGGTCGATGGCGTGCTTGGACCCGGCCGGCGCGGTCTCGTGTCCGCCGGACTGCTGGGTGGCCACGGCGACTCCGGTGACGACGACGGCAGCGGCCAGCAGCCCTCCCGTGATGGCGTAGCGGCGGTGCCGGGACTTGGACGCGACCGCCACCCGCTCGCGCAGCTCGCCGCGCCGGTCGGTCGGCTCGACGTCCACCACGGCCTCCCGCATGAGCGTGGAAAGGTCGTCCATCAGAGCTCTCCTTCGTGGAGCTGGTCGGTGAGCAGCGCGCGCAGCGCGGCGGAGCCGCGGGAGGCATGCGCCTTCACCGACCCCCGGCTGATCCCGAGGGTCTCGGCGATCTCGATCTCGGACAGCTCGAGGTAGTGGCGGAGCACGAGCACCTCGCGCTGGCGGGTGGGCAGCGCGCGGAGCGCGTCGAGGACGGCGCTGCGCCGGTGGCCGACCAGCGCGGGCGTGTCGGCCGAGTCGGCGAGGGACAGCACCGGGCCCTGACGGGCGACGTACCGCTCCACGACGCCGCGGTGCCGCAGCGCCGAGCGAGACCGGTTCACGACCGTCCTGCGCAGGTAGGCCAGGGCCTTGTCGTGGTCGCGCAGCGAGCGCCAGCGGCCGTGCATCGCGACGAAGGCGTCCTGCACGACCTCCTCGGCCGCGCCCTGGTCACGCAGCAGGAGGACAGCCAGCCGCACCAGCCCACGCCAGTGTGCGGCGTACAGCTGCTCGAGTGCGGTGTCGGCGTCCAGGTCGACCTCCAGCGGCCTCGACGTGGCCAACAGTGTGCGTGCGGTCACGTCAGTCTGACGCCTGACCGCCCCCGGCGGTTGACATGCGTGTGGGACGATGACCGCCGGGGCTGCCTGGGAGGGGAGCGTGATCGTGGAGGACTGCCTGTTCTGCGGCATCGTCGCAGGTGACGTCGGCGCAGACATCGTGCACGCCACCGAGCGCACGGTCGCCTTCCGCGACCTCGACCCGCAGGCACCGACCCACGTCCTGGTCGTCCCGCGCGACCACTTCAGCAACGCCGCCGAGCTGGCGTCCGGCGACCCCGCGGCCTCCGCCGAGCTCGTGACTGCGGCGGCCGCGGTCGCCACCGCTGAGGGCCACGACGACTACCGGCTCGTGTTCAACACCGGCGCCGGGGCCGGCCAGAGCGTCTTCCACACCCACCTGCACCTGCTCGCCGGGCGCTCGATGACCTGGCCTCCCGGGTGAACCGCAAGGTCTCGCGGCTCCTGCTCGTCGCGGCCGCGGCCGCCCTGGTCGTGCCGTTCGCGGCGTCGTGCATGGACGCCGGCGACGAGGGACGTCGAGCCGGCGACCCCGGTTCGCTCCTCGAGCCGACCCAGCCGCCCGAGGTCGAGGCCCAGCAGCTGGCGTCCATCCCCCCGGGCAAGCAGCTCCCGCTCCGCGCGGGCGAGCAGCGGATGACGCTGACGATGCCCGAGACCTACACGCCGTCCGCGCCCATGGGCGCAGGCACGGACGACTACCGCTGCTTCCTGCTCGACCCGCAGACCGACCAGGACATCTGGCTCACCGGCAGCAACGTGCTGCCCGGCAACCCCGACGTCGTCCACCACGTGATCCTGTTCAAGATCGCGCCCGACTCGGTCGGCGAGGCCGAGGCCAAGGACGCCGCCACCGACGACCCGGGCTGGACCTGCTTCGGCGGCACTGGCATCTCGGGTGAGTTCGGCGACCTCGACGACGCCAACTGGCTCGCGGCCTGGGCGCCTGGAGGAGACGAGACCAAGGTCTCGAACGGCTACGGCGTCGAGCTCGAGGCCGGTTCGCGGATCGTCATGCAGGTCCACTACAACCTGCTCAAGGGCGCCTCGGCCGACCGGTCGGCCACCCAGCTGCGCTGGATGCCCGGCACCAAGGACCTCACGGCGCTGCACACCTTCCTCATGCCCGCGCCGGTCGAGCTGCCGTGCCGCCCCGACCACAGCGACGGGCCGCTGTGCGATCGCGAGGCCGCGTCGATCGACGTGAAGAAGCGGTTCGGCTCCGCGGGCAACACCAACACGCTGCTGCACATCCTCTGCGGCACCGAGATCGTGCCCAGCGAGACCACGACCTGCACCCGCAACGTGAGCCGGGGCATGTCCATCCTGGGGGTGGCCGGCCACATGCACCTGCTCGGCCGCAAGATCACCATCGAGGTCAACCCCGACACCGACCGAGCGAAGACCATCCTGCGGATCCCCATCTGGGACTTCGACAACCAGGGCTCCAAGCCGATCGACCCGGTCCACCTCGAGCCCGGCGACACCGTCCGCGTCACGTGTCAGCACCAGCAGTGGCTGCGCGACAAGCTGCCGGCGTTCGAGACCCAGCGCGAGGACCGCTACGTCATCTGGGCCGAGGGCAGCACCGACGAGATGTGCCTCGGCATGCTCTCGGTCGCCTACGACGACGAGGGCTGACCGCCTTACGCGGTCAGCGCGTCGACCAGCCGGAGCACGGCGAAGAGGACCGGCAGGCCGAACACGACGAGCAGCGCCCAGGCGGAGATCCGGTGCCACGGCTTGGTCGCGTCGAGCTTGCCCGCGAAGTCGAGCAGCGCGCCCTCGGGCACGTGGTGGGTCAGCCCCATCCGGCTCGCGTCGGGGGGCAGGTGGCCGCCCGGGAACCACGAGGGCGGCGTGTTCTCGTCGCCGTACTCCTCGCCGCTCCACCCGTTTCCGGCGATCTCGTCATCGGCGGGCATGAGCAGACCCTACGTGGCCTCGCGGCGAGCCCGGCGCAATCACGGTGGGAGCCTGAGGCCCCAGCCCGTAACATGAAGGGGCTGCACCCCCTTCCAGAGAGGCCTACCCGGGCACCAGATGACTGACACCACATCCGATGTGGGGACGACGACCGCGCCGACGACCAAGCACACCGTCGTGGTCCCCAACAGCATCAACATGGTCAGCCTGCTCGGGCCCGGCGATGAGCACCTCGGTCTCATCGAGCAGGCGTTCGACGCGGACATCCACGTCCGCGGCAACCGGATCACGCTCTCCGGCCAGCCGTCCGAGATCGCCCTGGCCGAGCGGCTGCTCGACGAGCTGGTCGCGATCATCCGCACCGGCCAGGGGGTGAGCGTCGAGACGGTCGAGCGCGTGCTGGCGATGCTGCGCGCCGAGACGACCGAGCGGCCGGCCGACGTGCTCAGCCTCAACATCCTGAGCAACCGCGGCCGTTCGATCCGCCCCAAGACGCTCAACCAGAAGCGCTACGTCGACTCCATCGACAAGCACACCATCACCTTCGGCATCGGCCCGGCGGGCACCGGCAAGACCTACCTGGCGATGGCCAAGGCGGTCCAGGCGTTGCAGTCGAAGTCCGTCAACCGGATCATCCTCACCCGGCCCGCGGTCGAGGCAGGCGAGCGGCTCGGCTACCTGCCCGGCACGCTGAGCGAGAAGATCGACCCCTATCTGCGCCCGCTCTACGACGCGCTGCACGACATGATCGACCCGGAGTCGATCCCCAAGCTGCTGGCCGCCGGCACCATCGAGGTCGCTCCGCTGGCCTACATGCGGGGGCGGAGCCTCAACGACGCGTTCATCGTCCTCGACGAGGCCCAGAACACCTCGCCCGAGCAGATGAAGATGTTCCTCACCCGCCTGGGCTTCGGCTCCAAGATCGTGGTCACCGGAGACATCACCCAGGTCGACCTGCCGAGCGGCATCCACTCCGGACTGAGGGTGGTCGAGGGGATCCTCGACGACGTCGAGGACATCAGCTTCTGCCGGCTCACCGCCCACGACGTGGTGCGCCACCGACTGGTCGGCAAGATCGTGGCGGCCTACGAGGAGTTCGACGACCGCACCGAGCAGCGAGGACCGCGCACGACAGGACGACAGTGAGCATCGAGGTCCTCAACGAGTCCGGCGAGGCCCTGGACGTCGACCACCTGGTGGGGCTGAGCCGGTTCGTCATGGACCGGATGCGGGTCCACCCGCTGGCCGAGCTCTGCATCAAGGCCGTCGACGAGGACACCATGGCCGGGCTCAACGAGAAGTGGATGGAGGGCGAGGGGGCGACCGACGTCCTCGCCTTCCCCATGGACGAGCTGCGCCCGGGCCTGGTCAACGAGGACCCCGAGGAGGGCATCCTGGGAGACCTGATGCTCTGCCCGGTCATCGCGCAGAGGCAGGCGGTGACTGCGGGCCACTCGACCGACGCCGAGCTGGAGCTGCTCACCGTGCACGGCATCCTGCACCTGCTCGGCTACGACCACGCCGAGCCGGCCGAGCACGCTGCGATGTTCGGGCTGCAGGACGAGCTGCTGGCCGCCTGGCGAAGTCGTTGACGGGCCGCTGAGCCGCCGATGATCATCGTCCTGGCCGCCGCGCTGGTGCTGCTGGCAGGCCTCTTCTCGGCAGCCGACGCCGCTCTCACGTCGTTCTCCCGCGCCCGCGCCGACGAGCTGCAGGCGGAGGGGCAGGCCGGCTCGCGGCGGCTGGTCACGATGCTGGCCGACCCGGCGCCCTACCTCAACACCGCGATCCTGCTGCGCCTCCTCTGCGAGATCGCGGCGATCGTCATCGTGACCCGCGAGATCACCCGGGCCTACGACGGTCGCTGGCTGCCGAGCGCGGTGACCACGATCGGCGTGATGCTGGTCGTCTCGTTCGTCGCCATCGGCGTCGCGCCGCGCACCCTCGGCCGCCAGCACAACGAGCGGGTCGCGCTCTGGTCGGCGGCGCCGCTGACCTGGGTGGCCACGGTCCTCGGCCCGATCCCGCGGCTGCTGATCCTGATCGGCAACATGCTCACGCCGGGCAAGGGGTTCCGCGAGGGCCCTTTCAACACCGAGACCGAGCTGCGTGAGCTGGTCGACATCGCCGAGGCATCGGCCCTCATCGAGTCGGGCGAGCGCAAGATGATCCACTCCGTCTTCGAGCTCGGTGACACCACGGTCCGCGAGGTGATGGTGCCGCGCAACGACGTGGTCTTCGTCGAACGGCACAAGAACCTCCGCCAGACGATGTCGCTGTTCCTGCGCTCCGGCTTCTCGCGGGTGCCGGTCATCGAGGACAACCTCGACCACATCGTCGGGATCGCCTACCTCAAGGACATCGTGCGGCGCGACTTCGAGGCGCCCGACGTGGAGTTCACCCAGCACATCGACGAGGTGATGCGAGAGGTCTACTGGGTCCCCGAGTCCAAGCCGGTCGACGCCCTCCTGCGCGAGATGCAGGCCCGCAGCCAGCACCTCGCGATCGTGGTCGACGAGTACGGCGGCACCGCGGGCCTGGTCACCATCGAGGACCTGCTCGAGGAGATCGTCGGCGAGATCACCGACGAGTACGACGCCGACGTGATCACGACCCAGACCCTCGACGACGGCTCCGTGCGGGTCTCCTCGCGCTACCCGACCGACGACCTCGACGAGCTGTTCGGCTTCCGCGTCGAGGAGGACGACGTCGACTCGGTGGGCGGGCTCATGGCCAAGCACCTCGGCCTGGTGCCGATCCCCGGCTCGCAGGTGGTCGCCCATGGACTGCGGTTCACCGCCGAGGACACCGCCGGGCGCCGCAACAAGATCGGCACGGTCCGCATCTCCCGCGTCGAGCCCGACCCCGAGGACGCCGACTACCCCCCGCCCGCGAGGGCCGTCTCGAAGGAGGCAGTGCGTGACTGAGCTCGCCGCCGAGGACCAGAAGCTGGTCACCCTCGCCCGCACCACCCGCTCCCGCACCGGCGGGCCCGAGGGTGCTGCCGTCCGCGACTCCGACGGCCGCACCTACGCCGCCGCCACCGTCGCCCTGCCCTCGCTCCAGCTCTCGGCACTCGCCGTCTGTGTCGCCATGGCGGTCTCCTCCGGTTCCCGCGGCCTCGAGGCCGCGGTGCTGCTCACCGAAGAGGAGCAGGTCTCGCCCCTGGACCTCGACGTCCTGCGCGACTTCGCAGGTCAGGGTGTCACCGTGCACGTCGGTGACCCGCGCGGGAGCGTCTCGTCGTCCACCACGACCTGATGCCTGGAGTGCGTGCCGTGCCTCGCCGCTCTGCCGCCGGTGCCGGTCTCGTCGGACCGTGCCACGACTGCCAGGGCACCGACCGTCCAGACGCCGACATCGTGCGGTTCCGGGCCGCCGCGCTGCGGACGAAGTACCACCCGGTCACCACGGGCCTCTCGATCGTTGCCGGGCCGAGCATCCCGCGCGGCTGAGCCTCGAGACGGACCCGAAACCTGCTCGACACGACCCGGGAGTAACGTGAGCCGAGTGACTGAGGGGTCGGCTTGGGCGCGCCACGAAGATGCTGTGCAGCGGCTCCGGGCGTCGTACGCCGCGATCCCTGCGGGTGAGCCGGTCCGACTGGCCAAGAAGACCTCCAACCTGTTCCGCCCCAGGACGAAGAGCAAGACGCCCGGTCTCGACGTCAGCGGCCTCGACGGAGTCATCGAGGTCGACGCCCAGGCCCAGACGGCCGAGGTGCAGGGCATGTGCACCTACGAGCACCTCGTCGAGGCGACCCTGCCCCACGGACTGATCCCCTACGTCGTCCCGCAGCTCAAGACCATCACGCTCGGTGGGGCGGTGACGGGGCTCGGCATCGAGTCGACCAGCTTCCGCAGCGGCCTGCCGCACGAGTCGGTCGAGGAGATGGACGTCTTCACCGGGGCCGGTGAGGTCGTCACGACCCGGCCGGGTGACGACCTCTTCGACACCTTCCCCAACTCCTACGGCTCGCTGGGCTACGCGACCCGGCTGCGGATCAGGCTGGAGCGGGTGCCCGACCGGGTCGAGCTGCGCCACGTGCGGTTCGACGACGCCGGGCTGCTGTCCAAGACCATCGCCGAGATCGTCGAGACCCGGCAGCACGACGGGCTCCAGGTCGACGGCCTCGACGGGGTCGCCTTCGAGCCGGGGGAGTACTACCTCACCCTGGCGCGCTGGCTCAGCGCCGAGGAGGGCGACCAGACGCCCATCGGCGGCGAGCCGAAGGCGCTGGAGGCGACCAGCGACTACACCGGCCAGCGGGTCTACTACCGCTCGATCCAGGAGCGCGCGTCCTCGGGATCAGGCCGTGACCTGCTGACCATGCACGACTACCTGTGGCGCTGGGACACCGACTGGTTCTGGTGCTCGAGCGCGTTCGGTGCCCAGAACCCCCGGCTCCGGCGGCTCTGGCCGAGGCGGTGGCGGCGCAGCGACGTCTACCACCGGCTGATCGGCCTCAACGACCGCACCGGCTTCATCGACTGGCTCGACCGTCGGCAGGGCAAGGCGCTGCGCGAGCGGGTGGTCCAGGACGTGGAGATCCCGGTCGAGCGGTTGCAGGAGTTCCTCGCGTGGTTCGACGCCGAGGTCGGCATGCGGCCGGTGTGGCTCTGCCCGCTGGTCTCCCCGGGCACCTCGGCGGGGGTCCAGTGGCCGACCTACCCGCTGGAGCCCGGCGCGACCTACGTCAACGTCGGCTTCTGGGGCAACGTGCACGTCGGCCCAGAAGCCCCGAACGCGCCGATCAACCGCGCGATCGAGGCGGAGGTGCACGAGCTGGGCGGCCACAAGTCGCTCTACTCCGAGGCCTTCTACGACCGCGAGACCTTCGACCGTCTCTACGACGGTGACCACCTGGCCGCGGTGAAGCGGCACTACGACCCCGAAGACCGACTCTCGAGCCTCTACGACAAGGCGGTGCGCAGGCAATGACCACGACCACGACCAGGACCAGGCTCACGATCGCCGAGGCCATCGACACGCTCCTCAAGAACCCGTTCCCGATCCGCTTCACGGCCTACGACGGCAGCGCGACCGGCCCCGAGGAGTCGCCGTACCGCCTGCACCTGGCCACCGAGCGTGGGCTGACCTACCTGCTGACCGCACCGGGCGACCTCGGCTTCGGGCGCGCCTACGTGTCCGGCGACCTCGAGCTGCACGGCGTCCACCCGGGAGACCCCTACGACGCCCTGAGGCTGGTGCAGAGTGGCCTCGGCTTCCGACGCCCCCGACCCGGTGAGCTGCCGACCCTGCTGCGCTCCCTCGGTCTCTCGCACCTGCGGCCGATCGCACCGCCGCCCCAGGAGGCGCCGTCCCGTCTGCGCCGCACGCTCGAGGGGCTGCGCCACTCGCTGGGCCGTGACGCCGAGGCGATCCACCACCACTACGACGTCTCCAACGCCTTCTACGAGATGGTCCTCGGCCCCTCGATGACCTACACCTGCGCGGTCTTCCCCACCGAGGACTCGACGTTGGAGGAGGCGCAGCTCGCCAAGTACGACCTGGTCGCCCGCAAGCTGGACCTGAAGCCCGGTCAGCGCCTGCTCGACCTCGGCTGCGGGTGGGGCGGGATGGTCCGCCATGCCGCCCGCGAGTACGGCGTCCACGCGATCGGCGTGACCCTCTCCCGCGAGCAGGCCGAGTGGGGCGAGCAGAAGATCAAGGAGGAGGGGCTCGACCACCTCGCCGAGGTCCGCCACATGGACTACCGGCACGTGGAGGAGCGCGACTTCGACGCGATCTCGTCGATCGGGCTCACCGAGCACATCGGCGTGAAGAACTACCCGTCGTACTTCGCCTTCATCGAGGACCGGCTGCGCCCGCAGGGCCGGCTGCTCAACCACTGCATCACCCGGCACGACAACAACTTCCGCGAGACCGGCGCCTTCCTGGACCGCTACGTCTTCCCCGACGGCGAGCTGATCGGCTCCGGCACGATCATCAAGGAGGTCCAGGACGCGGGGCTCGAGGTGCAGCACGCGGAGAACATCCGCGTGCACTACGCCAAGACCCTCACCGGCTGGTGCCGCAACCTGGTCGACAACTGGGACGCCTGCGTCGCCGAGGTCGGCGAGGGCACCGCGCGGGTCTGGGGCCTCTACATGGCCGGCTCGCGGATCGGGTTCGAGCGCAACGACACCCAGCTCCACCACGTGCTGGCCACCAAGACGGTCGACGGGATCAGCGGCTACCCCCTCCGCCACACGTTCTGAGGAGGGCACCACTAGCGTTGCTGGGGTGAGCACCCGGGCCAGCCAGTACGCCGCGCGCGTCGAGCGCCGTGACGAGCTCTCGCCACACCTGGTCCGGCTGACCCTGGCGATCGACCCGGCGTTCGAGTCGAGCGGGATCCTCGATGAGTGGGTCGGTGTGGTGGTGCCGGGGCAGTTCCAGAGCCGCTACTACACGGTGCGCTCCTACGACGCCGGCACGCTCGTGCTCGACGTGGTGCTGCACGACGTCGGGCTGGTGACGGAGTGGGTGGTGCGCGACGACTGCGTGGGGTCGGAGGTCATGATCACCGAACCGAAGGGCTCTTTCGAGCCTCCCGTCGGAGCCGCCTGGCTGATGCTGGTGGGCGACCTGACCGGGCTGCCCGCGATGGCGCGGATCGCCGAGACGACGGACCTGCCGACCCGGATCTGGGCCGAGGTCGCCGACCCTCTGCCCGGCTACCTCCCCGACACCGCGGGCGTCACCTGGCTCGAGGCACCGTCCGGCAACAGCCGGCTGGCAGAGGTGGTCGAGGCGCTCGAGTGGCCCGACGGTGACGGCTACTTCTGGATGGCCGGTGAGTCGGCGCAGATGCGGGCGATCCGCAAGTACCTCATGAGGGACCGCAAGCTGGCCCCCACGGCCTACGACGTCATGGGCTACTGGCGGGCGTCGTCCGGCCGCCAGCCGCGGGCCGTCGACCCGGGCCCCATCTGGCGCGCGGGCAAGGCCAAGGGGCTCTCCGACGAGGAGATCTGGGCCGAGTACGACGAGGCGCGGGCATGAGCCAGCCGACGACAGGGGGCTACCGCTCGGGCTTCGCGTCGTTCGTCGGCCGCCCGAACGCCGGCAAGTCGACGTTGACCAACGCGCTCGTCGGCCAGAAGGTCGTGATCACCTCCGACAAGCCGCAGACCACCCGCACCGTCGTCCGCGGGATCGTGCACCGGACCGACGGGCAGCTGGTCCTCGTCGACACCCCCGGGCTGCACCGGCCCCGCACCCTGCTCGGCGAGCGGCTCAACGACCTGGTCCGCACCACGTGGGGCGAGGTCGACGTGGTCGCGGTGTGCTTCCCGAGCAACGAGAAGATCGGGCCGGGCGACCGGTTCATCGTCACCGAGATGTCCAAGGTCCGGCGCACGATCAAGGTCGCGGTCGCCACCAAGACCGACCTCGCCGCGCCGGAGCGGATCGGGCAGCACCTGCTCGACATCCAGCGCCTCGGAGCGGAGACCGGCACCGAGTGGGCCGAGATCGTGCCGGTCTCGGCGGTCAACGGCGACCAGGTGCAGCTGCTGGCCGACCTGCTGCTCGGTCTGCTGCCGGAGGGACCGCAGCTCTACCCGGACGGCGACCTCACCGACGCCCCCGAGGAGATCCTGGTGGCCGAGCTGATCCGTGAGGCCGCGCTCGAGGGCGTGCGCGACGAGCTCCCGCACTCCATCGCCGTCGTGGTCGAGGAGATGCTGCCGCGCGAGGGTCGCCCCCCGGACCGGCCGCTGCTCGACATCCACGCCAACCTCTACCTCGAGCGCGACTCCCAGAAGGGGATCGTGATCGGCCACAAGGGCGCCCGCCTCAAGGACGTCGGCACCCGCGCCCGGAAGTCGATCGAGGCCCTGCTCGGCACCCCGGTCTACCTCGACCTGCACGTCAAGATCGCCAAGGACTGGCAGCGCGACCCCAGGCAGCTCCGCAAGCTGGGCTTCTGATGTCTCAGGATCCTCCCGTGCCCGCCCCGGTCGCCGCCTGGCGCGCGATCGCCGCCTCCCGCGACCCTGCTGGCCTGGCTGCCCTGCTGTCCGACGATGTGGTGTTCCGCTCGCCGGCAGTCCACAGCCCCCAGCCCGGCAAGGAGCTGACCACGGCATACCTCTCCGCGGCCGTCGTCGTCCTCGGCCCGACCCTCGACTACAAGCGGCAGTGGTACGCCGAGCGCAACGCCGTCCTCGAGTTCGAGGCCGAGCTGGACGGCCTCACGGTCCACGGCATCGACCTGTTCGAGTGGAACGACGCCGGCCAGATCGTCGAGTTCACCGTGATGGTCAGGCCGGTCAAGGGGCTGGAGAAGCTGATCGAGAAGATGGCCGCCGAGCTCTTCGGCTGACGCACCGACGGGCTCACAGGTCCAACGACAGCCCGACCTCGTCGAGACTCTTGTCCCACAGCTTCGCGGACAGCTCGTCGTCCTGCGCCCAGCGGCTGAGCTTGGCCGGACCGACCGGGCCGCGCCACTCACCCAGCCAGGTGTTGCCGGAGTAGGAGCCGGGCGCGGCCTCCGTGGCGGCATACATCACCGGGCGGGCGCCGTTCAGCGCGGACTGGAAGATCACCTTGGTCCAGATCGGCGCGGTCCAGCGGATGGGCGCGATCGCGCCGAGGCCGTCGCGGCTCGCCACCAGGTGGGTGGCGGCGACGCCCGGGTGGGCGGCGGTCGCGGTGAGCTGGGAGCCGGCCGCGGCCGCCCGGCGCTGGAGCTCGCGGGCGAAGAGGATGTTGGCCAGCTTGGTGTTGCCGTAGGCCTCGTTGGGGCGGTAGGTCGCCTCCGGGTTGCCCTCGAGGACCGACGCGTTGCCTGCGTGGTGGGCGACCGACCCGACCGCCACGACGCGCGGGGCGGGGGCGGCCAGCAGCCGGGGGAGCAGCCGGGCGGTGAGCGCGACGTGGCCGAGGTGGTTGGTGCCGTACTGCAGCTCGAAGCCGTCGGTGGTCTCGCGGTGCCTGGGCGGCGTCATCACCCCCGCGTTGTTGATCAACAGGTCCACCGGGCGGTCGATTGACCGGTCATAGTGCTGGGCGAAACGACGTACGGACTCCAGGGAGGCCAGATCGAGCTCGGCGACCTCGGTCGAGCCGGAGATCTTCGCTGCGGCCTCCGTGGCGGCGGCGGTGTTGCGGCAGGCCAGCACCACGTGGGCGCCGTGACCGGCGAGGTGCCGGGCGGTGTGGAACCCGATCCCGGAGTTCGCCCCCGTCACGATGGCCGTCCTGCCGGTCAGGTCGGGGAGGTTCTTCTCGGTCCAGCTCACTTCACGAGCCTAGGGACGGCCCGGTCACGCCGGGTCGGGCGACCAGCATCTGCCGTAGGTCTGGCCCGCCTGCCACTGGTCCTTGACCGGCCACTCGTAGCCCCACTCGTAGTCGAGCGCGTCGGAGGCGATGGCGCGGGCGGCGTCGGCGCAGACGGTGTCGCCTGCGCTCTTGACCGCGGCCTCGCCGGGATACTTCCCGTCCTTCGACCGGTCCCTCAGGTCGATGACCGAGATCGCCTTCCAGCTGTGGTCCTCGCTGCAGAGCACCCGGCTGAAGGTCGGGCTGCCGGGCTGGGCGGTCCCGCACATGGCGACCTCGTCGCGCCCCTCGGGCTTCGCGAGAGCCTTGGCCAGGCTGCGCTCGACCTTGGCGACCTTGCGGTCGCCGGAGACGGCGATGACGTCGCAGCGGTACCACGTCGCGCCGGCGTCGGACTGCTCGATCGTCGGCGTGAACCAGACCGGCCGCAGCAGTGAGAGGCGCAGCTGCTCGGCGGTGGCCCCGACGTAGGCCGCGAGCCGGGTCGGGCAGCGACGGGCCACCTGAGCCCGGACCGCGTCGGAGTCGACGGCCAGCAGGTGCCCGTTGTTCACCAGGTCGAGCCGGCCGACCGCGAAGGTCTGGGCCGTGTGCCCCTTCTCGCAGGCGATCGGGGTGTCCTGGTTGGTGGGCGCGACCGCCTCGTCGTAGGACAGCCGGTAGCAGGCGCCCACGGCCGGGGCGGGCGGCGGAGGCGGGGCGGGAGTCGCGGTGACCGTGGGGGAGGGCGGCGACGTCGGCGTGGAGTCGCCCGAGGGCGTCGTGTCGTCCGAGGTGCAGGCAGCGAGCGCGAGCACCGCCACCGCGACGAGGACGAGCCTCTTCACCATCGGGGTGGTCATGCCGTGGTCGCTGCCCAGCAGACCGAACGCCGGTTGCCGGCCTGCCACTCGCCCTCGTGGAACCACGTGTAGCCGTAGTCGTACTCCGGCGGGTAGCCGAGCCAAGCGCCGACCGAGCGGGAGCAGTAGTCGCGCGTGGTCACCTCGACCACCTGGTCGCCGGGGTAGGGGTCCTCCGGGTCACCGACCTTGATGGTGGTGACGGCCCGCCAGTTGTGCTTCTGCGCGCACGAGATCTTCGGCGCGCCCTGCACCGAGCGGCCGTTGACGCAGACCATCCACGCGTCGTCGGTCGGCTGCTCGGCCAGCAGTCCGGCCGCGGTGGGTGGCAGCGCGGCGTACTTCTCGCTCTCCTCACCGCCCCCGATGACGTCGCAGCGGTACCACCGCGCGCCTTCGTCCCACGCCTTCTCCGAGGGCCGGAACCACGCCCAGCTGACGATGGTGCGCATCACCGTGCTCTCGTCGGCGCCCAGGAACTCCTGGAACTTCGCCGAGCAGGTCTGGTAGGCGAAGGCCCCGAGCCCCTGCGCGTCGTACTCCGCCTCCGCGAAGTCCGCTGGCAGGTCTCCCACGGCGAACGTCTCGGCCGTGTGCGGCTCCGCGCAGTCGACCACCTTGGTCGCGTTGCTCGGCAGCGCGACGTCCTCGGGTGTGAGGGTGCGGCACGCGCCCTGCTGAGGCGCCTCGACCGAGTCGACCTGGTCGGAGTCGACGTCGCCGTCGTCGTCGTCACCGCAGGCGCCGAGGGCCAGGACCGTCGCGGCAAGCAGGCTCGTGAGCACGACACGAGCGCGCACCGGACCTCCCCTCGCCTGAACCGACCAGAGCCTACCGAGGCACTGGGGACGCTTCAGCCGATCAGGAGAGCCGCGAGGGTCCCGCCCAGCTCGTAGGCCGCCTCCTCGTGCGCGTCGGTCACGTCGCCGAGCACCTCCAGCACCTCGGCCGCCTGGGTCCAGGGCAGCGCCTGCACGATCGAGAGCACCGACCGGACCGCGCCGGTGGTGTCGTAGCGCCCGTGGACCCACAGCCCGAAGGGCTTCTTCCCGCCGGCCGCGGCGCCGGCCGAGCCGTCGTCGCTGAGCGCACCGCCGGCCTCCAGGAAGATGGTGTCGAAGAAGTGCTTGAGCGCGCCGCTCATGTAGCCGAAGTTCGCGGGAGTCCCGAGCAGGTAGCCGTCCGCGGCCAGCACGTCGTCCGCGTTGGCCTCGAGCGCCGGACGGACCACGACCTCCACGCCCTCTATCGCGTCGTCGTTCGCTCCTGCGACGACGGCGTCGGTCAGCGCGCGGACGGCGTCGGTCGGCGAGTGGTGCACGACGAGCAGCCGGGCCATCGCGTCAGGCTAGTGCCCGGCACACGGAGTTCGCGGCATACGTCGCACCCCCAGCACGCACCTCGCTTCGTTGGCGACGCCGGGAAGACGCCCGGTCTTCCTGCGCGCCGCCGCCTCGCGATGTGCGACACCAGTGGTCACCGGTGGTGACTGGCAGGACACTATGAGCGTGGCGAGGGATCTGCTGGACCTGCTCGGGAGCGATCTCCCTGTCGTGGCCGCGCCGATGTCGGGCGGCCCCACGACGCCGGGACTGGTGCTGGCGGCGGTCCGGGCCGGGTCGGGCGGCTCCCTGGCGGGCGGCTACAAGACCGCCGAGGCGCTCGCGAGCGAGGTGGTCGAGGTGCGGGCGGCCAGCGAGCGCTACGGCGTCAACCTGTTCTCGCCCCACCCGGAGCCCGTCGACCCGGCGGCCTACGCCGCCTATCGCGAGCTGCTGCTCCCGCTGGCCGCGACCTACGGCGTCGAGCTGCCCGCCACTCCGGTCGAGGACGACGACGGATGGCGCGACAAGGTGGACGTGCTCGTCGAGGCGGCGCCGCCACTGGTGTCCTTCACCTTCGGGCTGCCCGAGCCCGCGGCAGCGACCGAGCTCAAGCGCGCCGGCTGCGCCCTCGTCCAGACCGTGACGTCGGCCGCCGAGGCGCGGCAGTCGTCGGACGCGGGGGTGGACGCGCTGATCGTCCAGTCGGCTGACGCCGGGGGGCACTGGGGCACGTTCACCCCGGCTGGCCCTCCCGAGAGGCTCCGGCTGCCCGACCTGGTCCGCGCGGTGCGGTCGGTCACGGACCTGCCGGTCATGGCGGTCGGTGGGATCGGCACCAGCGCCGACGTCGCCGCTGCGCTCGCGGCAGGGGCCGACGCCGTTGCTGTCGGCACCGTCCTCCTGCTGGCCACGGAGGCCGGCACCAACACCGCGCACCGGGCGGGGTTCGACCGGGACCGCGGCGACCCGGTCACGACCAGCGCGTTCTCCGGCCGTCCCGCGAGCGGGCTGCCCAACGCGTTCCTCGCGACCTACGACGGGCGCGGCCCGCTCGGCTACCCGGCGCTGCACCACCTGACCAGCCCGATCCGCAAGGCGGCGGTCGCGCGGGGCAACCCGGAGCACGTGAACCTCTGGGCCGGCGCGGGTCATCGCAGCGTGGAGAAGCGGTCGGCCGGGGAGATCCTCCAGGCGCTGGTCCCGTGACCTGTCAGGTCGCCATCATCAGGATCACGTCGCGGTCGTAGGTCCGACCGTCGTGCTGCTCCTCGAGGTGCGCGTTGGTCAGCTCGACGAGCTCGTCCTCGTCCTTGCCGACGATGGTCTCGCCGCACGGGCACTGGATCCGGGTCTTCACGTGAACACGATCGCATCTGCGCGTTCCGGTGCGGTAGCGTTGACGAATCATGATGCGCCGCCTCCTCCTTGGCTGCCGCAGCGAGGTCTGAAGCAGAGCCGGACCCCTCGCTGCGGAGTGAGCGTGCGCGACCGGCCTCCAGACCACCGGCTCCCGGTTTCGACGATCGGGTTTGCCAGCACAGCGAGGACAGGACATGACCATCCCTCCGCAGAAGCCCAGCCCGATGCCCTACGGCCGCTACTCGCCGTTCCCGCCCATCGACCTGCCCGACCGCACGTGGCCCCACGCCGTGATCACCGAGGCGCCGCGCTGGCTGTCCACCGACCTCCGTGACGGCAACCAGGCGCTCATCGACCCGATGAGCCCGGCCCGCAAGCTGATGATGTTCGAGCTGCTCGTGAAGATGGGCTACAAGGAGATCGAGGTCGGCTTCCCGAGCGCCAGCGAGACCGACTTCGCCTTCGTCCGCCAGCTCATCGAGAGCGACAAGATCCCCGACGACGTGACGATCTCGGTGCTGACCCAGGCCCGCGAGGACCTGATCGAGCGCAGCGTCCAGTCCCTGGTCGGCGTACCCCGCGCCAACATCCACCTCTACAACGCCATCGCGCCGCTGTTCCGCCGCGTGGTCTTCCGGGCCAGCAAGGACGAGATCAAGGACATCGCCGTCCGCGGGACCCAGGCCGTGATGAAGGGCATTGAGAGCTATCTCGACACCACGGTGATCGGCTACGAGTACAGCCCCGAGATCTTCACCGGCACCGAGCTGCCGTTCTCCGTCGAGGTGTGCGAGGCAGTCAGCGACGTGTGGCAGCCGGAGGACGGCCGCGAGATCATCCTCAACCTCCCGGCCACCGTCGAGATGGCCACCCCGAACGTCTACGCCGACCAGATCGAGTGGTTCTCCCGCCAGCTGACCCGGCGCCAGAGCACCGTGATCAGCCTGCACCCCCACAACGACCGCGGGACGGCCGTCGCGGCGACCGAGCTCGCGGTGATGGCCGGAGCCGACCGGGTCGAGGGCTGCCTGTTCGGCCACGGCGAGCGCACCGGTAACGTCGACCTGGTCACGCTCGCGATGAACCTGTTCAGCCAGGGCGTCGACCCGATGGTCGACATCTCCGACATCGACGAGATCCGCCGCACGGTGGAGTACTGCACCCAGCTGCCCGTGCACCCGCGCCACCCCTACGCCGGCGACCTCGTCTACACGGCGTTCTCCGGCTCCCACCAGGACGCCATCAAGAAGGGGCTCGAGGACCTCGAGGTGCAGGCGGCCGAGAAGGGCGTCCCTGTCGGGGAGCTGCCGTGGGAAGCGCCGTACCTCCCCATCGACCCGCACGACGTCGGACGCAGCTACGAGGCCGTGATCCGGGTCAACAGCCAGTCCGGCAAGGGCGGCGTGGCCTACATCCTCAAGGCCGAGCACAAGCTCGACCTGCCGCGCCGGGCGCAGATCGAGTTCAGCCGGGTGGTCCAGGAGCGCACCGACGCCGAGGGCGGCGAGATGACGCCCGACGAGATCTGGGGCGTCTTCCGCGCCGAGTACCTCGACCGCGAGACGCCGCTCAGGCTCAACTCGGTGCACACCTCCTCGGCCGCGGGGGAGAAGGACGCGCTCCTCGTCAACGTCTACGTCGACGGGGACATCCAGCAGCTCGAGGGCGAGGGCAACGGGCCGCTCTCCGCCTTCGTGGCCGCGATCAACGAGCTGCCGCAGAACTTCGACGTCCGAGTCCTCGACTACGCCGAGCACGCGCTCTCGTCGGGTGGCGACGCCGTCGCCGCGGCGTACGTCGAGTGCCTGGTCCGCGACGCCGTCTACTGGGGTGTGGGCATCGACGCCAACATCGTCACGGCCTCGCTCAAGGCCGTGATCAGCGCCGTGAACCGCGCGGCCGGCTGATCCGGGTCGTTCGGCGTGGGAGCGGTGCTGAACGCGTAGTTTGGCGACCATGCGTCATTCGGTGACTGGCCTGGTCGGACTCGTTGCGACGGGAGCCCTGGTCGCGGGCCTCGCCCCGTCCGGAGTGGCCGGTGCCGATCCCGGGGGCTCGGGTGGAGCGCCGTCGACGACCCAGAAGGAGATCCCGTCCTACGGCAACCTCTGGAACATCCTGCCGCCCGGCTCGAACGGCAACGTCACCGCGCTCGACGTCGCCGCGCTGCTCGGGACCACCGCGACGCCGACCACCCCGTCGCACTTCGCCGACCAGCTGGAGATGTACGACGCGCTCACCAGGCGCGCTCCGGGCAGCATGACGCAGGCCGACATCGAGCAGCTCTACAAGCGCGAGGACTTCACGCCCGCCACCGTCGTGAGCACGAAGTCCCCCAGGCCGGGGGTGACGATCCAGCGTGACGCCTTCGGTGTCCCGTTCATCACCGGCAGCACGTTCGACGACACCGAGTACGGCGCCGGCTACGCCGCCATCGAGGACCGGATGTTCCTCATGGACGTGCTCCGGCACACCGGTGCGGCCCGGATGGCCGAGTTCGTCGGCAACACCCCCGGCAACGTCGCGATGGACCAGGCGCAGCTGCGCTCGGCCTACTACACACCCGCCGAGGCGAACGCCCAGATCGCGAAGGCCGCGGCGGACGCCGGCGCCCAGGGCCAGAAGCTGCTCGGCGGCGTCGACGCGTTCCTGGCCGGCATCAACCAGGCCCAGCACGACCTGTGCCCGACCGTCGCGTCGCCGACCTGTCCGGCGGAGTACCTGCTGCTGCAGAAGCTGCCGACCGACTGGACGCGCGCCGACATCGTCTACATCGCCTCCCTCGTCGGAGGCATCTTCGGCAAGGGCGGCGGCCACGAGATCCAGAACGCGAAGTGGTGGCAGGCGCTCAAGGCGAAGTTCGGCAAGCGGCAGGCGCTGAAGATCTACGGCGACCTCCGCGAGAAGAACGACCCCGAGGCGCCGACGACGTCCAGCAAGCGCGCGCCCTACGACAGGAGGGCGTTCAACCCCGACCTGCCCGGCGTCGCGCTCCCGGATCCCAAGGGCCCCACCGCGTCCGGCACCGGGGCGGTCCTGCGCGGGTCGGCCCCCGCACCCGGGAAGGTCACACCGAGGCTCGACCTGCCCGGCGGCGTCCACGTCGACCTGTCCCAGCTCGGTGCCCACGGCATGAGCAACGCGCTGCTCGTGGCCGGCAAGGAGTCGCGGACCGGCAAGCCCCTGGCGGTGATGGGACCGCAGACCGGCTACTACGCCCCGCAGCTGCTGGTGGAGCAGGTGCTGAACGGCCCGGGCATCCAGGCCCGCGGGGTCGCCTTCGCCGGCACCAACCTCTTCGTGCAGCTCGGCCGCGGCGTCGACTACGCCTGGTCGGCCACGTCGGCCGGCAGCGACATCGTCGACACCGTCGTGGAGAAGCTCTGCAACCCAGGCGGCGGCAAGGTGACGGTCGGCTCGACCGGCTACCTGGTCGGCAAGAAGTGCGTGCCGATGCAGTCCGACGTGCACTCGGAGACGACCACGCCCAACCTCACCGCGCCGGCGCCCGCGAGGACCTACAAGTTCCAGGTGCTGCGCACCCGGCACGGCATCGTCCAGGAGCGCACCACGGTCGGCGGCAGGCCGGTCGCTCTGGTGATCCAGCGGTCGACCTACGGCCACGAGGTCGACTCGGTGCTGGGCTTCGGGGAGTTCAACGACCCTGGCTTCGTGCACAGCGCGAAGTCGTTCCAGCGCGCCGCGAGCGACGTCGACTACACGTTCAACTGGTTCTACGCCGACTCCAAGGACATCTCCTACTACTCCTCCGGGCTGCTGCCGCAGCGGTCGAAGCGGGTCGAGCCGGACCTGCCGCACTGGGCCGGCAAGAAGTACGGCTGGAAGGGCTGGCTGGGCTTCAAGAAGCACGCGCGCGAGACCAACCCGAAGCGCGGCTACCTGGTGAGCTGGAACAACAAGCCCGCGCCCGACTTCTCAGCCGCCGACGACACGTGGTCCTACGGCGCGGTCTACCGCTCGCTGGCGCTCGAGAAGCGGCTGCTCGCCAAGATCAAGGGCAAGCGGAAGACCGACCTGCCCGGCATGGTCTCCGTGATGGCCGGAGGTGCCACGGCGGACTCCCGGGCGGCGTACACCCTGAAGTGGCTGCTCAAGGTCGTGGGCAAGGACAAGAGGACCGCCGCCGCCCGCGCCCTGCTCGCGCAGTGGCTGAAGGCGGGTGCACCGCGCGCGGACCGCGACCGGAACGGCGCCTATGAGTTCCAGTCGGCGATCGCGCTCTTCGACGCCTGGTGGGAGGACGGCTCGCAGTCGGTTGCCTACGACGCCATGGGTGGGCGGCTCGGGTCGCTGACCCGTCAGCTGCCGCAGAGCCTCGACGACCACCCGCGGCTGGGCGGGGGCTCCTCGTTCAACGGCGTCGCTTGGTACGGCTACCTGTCCAAGGACCTCCGCTCGGTCCTCGGCAAGCAGGTCGCCGGACCCTACTCCACCGGCTACTGCGGCAAGGGCTCGCTCAAGGCCTGTCGCGCCACGCTGCGGGCGTCGCTCGCCGCTGCGGTGGCGCGAGTGCTGAAGCGGCAGGGCAAGTCGTCGGTCGGACAGCTCACCTACGACAAGTCCGAGGACTACATCCGCGCCAACACCGCCGGGGTCGTGGGCGTCCGGCCGATCGACTGGCAGAACCGCCCGACGTTCCAGCAGGTGATCAGCTTCTTCGGTCACAGGTGACCTCCGACCAGCTTCACTGCGGTGGAGACGGACCGCGATGCCGGCCCGGGCGGGACGGCTCACGGGGAGGCCGGACGACGCGGAACCTGACCTTGACCGGCGTGGTCTCGGCCGGTGGGCAGGTCACCTGGGTGCGGGCCGACTGCGGGCCGGGGGCGCCGCCGGGGCACTAGGGGAAATCCCTACTCCACAGGGCGAGCAGCATGAGCCTCAGCCGGCGTGCGTGAGCCGTTCGGACTTCGCCAGGGGCAGCCTCACGGTGAACGTCGAACCCTGCAGATGGCCCGACCTCACCTCGATGGTGCCGCCGTGGCCGGAGACGATCGCGGCCACGATCGACAGGCCGAGGCCGGTGCCCTGGATCTGGCGCACCTGGGCGGTGGAGGAGCGGAAGAACCGCTGGAACAGGTCGCCCTGCTCGTCGGTCGGGATGCCGATGCCCGTGTCGCGGACCGTGATGACCGCGTGGTCGCCGGTGACCGCGACGCCGAAGCCGATCGTGCCGCCGTCCTCGGTGAACTTCACGGCGTTGGAGAGCAGGTTGATCATGACCCGCTCGAGCTGGGCGCGATCGCCGAGCACCGGAACGGCAGCGCCGGGCCGGTCCACCTCGAAGGTGAGGCGGCGGCCGTTGAGGAGCGGCCGGATGGCCTCCTCGATCGGGCCGATGGTGGCGGCGAGGTCGACCCGGTCGTGGCGCCAGTAGACGGTCTCCGAGTCGAGCCCGGAGAGCAGCTGGTCAGGACCCCTGCACCGGGCACCGAGTAGGGGACGGTGGAGGACTGCGCCTGGACCAACGTGATGTTGTCCGGCCCCGCAGCCGAAGTCCATGGGGTGAACGGTCCCGACCACGACCTGGCCGGGCGCCTCGCGTGGGGAGTCGGACGCGCCCACGAGGCTGGGGGAGAGCGCGAGCACGGCAGCTACGCCGAGGGCGAAAGCGGACTTGAGCATCAGGACTCCTCACGATCGACCCCGTGACATGACACTAGGACCGCGGGCGCCGCCGGGGCACTAGGGAAAACCCCTACTGCCCGCGGCGCGTGCCGGACCGCAGCCTCAGCCGGCGTGCGTGAGCCGCTCGGACTTCGCCAGCGGCAGCCTCACCGTGAACGTCGAGCCCTGCAGGTGGCCCGACTTCACCTCGATGGTGCCGCCGTGGCCGGAGACGATCGCGGCCACGATCGAGAGGCCGAGGCCGGTGCCCTGGATCTGGCGGACCTGGGCGGTCGAGGAGCGGAAGAACCGCTGGAACAGGTCGCCCTGCTCGTCGGTCGGGATGCCGATGCCGGTGTCGCGCACCGTGATGACCGCGTGGTCGCCGACGACCGTCGACGCCGAAGCCGATCGTGCCGCCGTCCTCGGTGAACTTCACGGCGTTGGAGAGCAGGTTGATCATGACCCGCTCGAGCTGGGCGCGGTCGCCGAGCACCGGAACGGCAGCGCCGGGCCGGTCCACCTCGAAGGTGAGGCGGCGGCCGTTGAGGAGCGGCCGGATGGCCTCCTCGATCGGGCCGATGGTGGCGGCGAGGTCGACCCGGTCGTGGCGCCAGTGGACGGTCTCGGAGTCGAGCCCGGAGAGCATCAGCAGGTCGTTGATCATGGCGATCAGCCGCTGGCCGTTGCGGTTGATCGTCTCGAGCAGCGGCAGCTGCTCGGGCAGCGGAGCGACGATCGACCCGTCGGTCATCATCTCGGTGTAGCCGACGATGCTCGTCACCGGTGTCCGGAGCTCGTGGGAGACCGTGGAGACGAACTCGCTCTTGGCCTGGTCGAGGGAGCGGAGCCGCTCGACCGCGGTGCGCTCCTTGTCGAGGGCGGCGATCAGCATCTCCTGGCTGTGCCGCTGCTCGGTCACGTCGCGGGCGACGCACAGGTAGCCGCTCTGCGCGGCGAACGCGTCCTGGGCCACCGACAGCGTCATCGAGACCAGCTGCTCGCCGCCGGCCCGGGTGACCCAGGTCCAGTCACGGGCCCGGGTCTCACCGTCCCTGCCCAGACCGCGGACCAGGATGTCGAAGGCCTCGTCGAGGGTGTCCGCGCCCGTCCGCTCGAGCAGCTCCGACCCCTTGAGCAGCCGGTGGAAGGGTTCGCCGACGAGGTCGTCGCGCTCGTAGCCGAGCAGGTGCTGGATGCCGGAGTTGGCCACCGAGATCCGGCCGGCCGTGTCGATGCCGACGATGGCGGTGGTGAGCGACGCCTCCATGAGGTGGTTGACCAGCCCCGCGGTGGTGCGCTCTGCCGTGACGTCGATGCCGGTCATGACGGCGTACATCGGCTGCTGCTGCTCGTCGCGGACGATGTTGGTGTTCCACACGATGCGGAGCTTCTCGCCCGAGCTGGTGATCGAGTCGGACTCGCGCACGATCGGCACGCCGGAGCGGTTGGGCCACATGATCAGCGCCTCGACGTCGTCGGCGTCGGAGGGGGTGATGCCGGTCTCCCAGACCTTGCGGCCCAGCAGCTCCTCCTCGCGGTAGCCGGTGATGGCCGACGTGGCCTGGTTGACGCGGACCACGAGGCCCTCGAGGTCGGTCACCATGATGATGCAGTTGGTGGTGTCGAGCGTCGCGTTGGTGAGCGTCTGCGCCGCCTCGAGCCCGTGGCGGGCGTCGTACTCCGCGGTGACGTCGAGCAGCTGGGCGGCGAAGAACGGCTCGTCGCCGCTCTCGCCGAGCGAGGAGATCTGCAGGGTCACCTGGCCCGAGCGGGCGTAGGTGAGCGGCCCCTCGACCCGCCAGCCGTCGATCGACCCGTCGATCAGCCGGGGCAGTGCCTCGGCGTAGTCGGGCCCGACGTCCATCACGTCGCTGAGCCGCAACCCCAGCAGTGACTCCTCGCGGCCGCCGAGGATGCCGAGCGCCGTCTCGTTGAGGTCGACGATGACCAGGTCGCGTCCGGTCTCGTCCGGCTCCAGGAACGCCATGCCGACCAGCGACTCGGTGAAGTTGCGGCGGAACAGCTTGCCGTCGGCGGTGATCCGGTCGAGCAGGATCGTGTTGCGCTGCACGGCGATGCCCAGCGGCAGCACCAGCAACGCGGCGCTGGCGAGGTAGCCCTGGGTGAGGGCGCCGCCGGTCAGGGCGCTCACGCGGTCGTTGAGCACGGCGTCGCCGAACGGGCCGATGCCGCCGACCGTCTGGGCCGTCACGAAGATGCCGACCAGGCACGAGCTCGGCGCAGGCGACCCGCAGGTCGAAGCGGAGCGCCGCCCAGGCCAGCAGCAGCACCGGCGCGAAGGTCAGCGTGGAGCTCGCGCCGGGGACGAAGGTGGGCACGCTCGCTCCGGCCAGCAGCACGACCTGGACGCACAGCTCGAGCCTGCGGCCGGTCCAGTGGTTCTCGGTGACGACGGCGAGCGGGAAGAGCAGCAGCACGGCGGCGACGTGAGCGGCGAACGACGTGGCGAGCGAGACCCCCAGCGGGTCGAGGCTGACGAGCCGCGACGCGCTCGCCCCGCCGAGCACGAGCATGCCGCCGCTGACGACGGCCGCGCCGAACAGCCGGACGAAGTCCTCCTGGTCGACCAGCCGCGGCCGCTTCCGGCCGGCGTGGGTGACGAGCAGCGCGGCGATGACCAGCGCGACCGCCTCGAGCACGCCGTGGGCGAACGCGAGCCGCAGGCCCCGGTCGGCGATCAGGTCGCCGGCCGCCGTCGCGACGGCCAGCAGCGGTGCCAGCGCCAGCCAGCGGCGTACCGGCGTGAGGGAGAGCAGGATCAGCCCCAGTCCGGCCGCCGGCCAGAAGGTCGCGACCGCCCGGCCGTCGGGCGCGAGACGCACCGCGACGGCACCGGCTGCGACGACCCCTGCGAGCAGGGCCAGGGAGGGTGCCCAGCCGAGGGGTCGATCGGCGTGGGGTGTCACCCCACCAGTCTCGGCCACCCCGCCCGTCCCGCGCGGGAAGTTGGCGCATTCCGCAGGGCGTGGCCACCGGGCCTCGGCCGTTCGGAGCGCCATAGGCTGGCTGCATGTTGGTCTCCGAGCGCATGCCGATCGGCCAGTTCTTCGTGGACGCCGGGTCGGGTCGCGACCGGCTGGAGTACACCGAGTACGGCGCCGGCGAGCGCTGGGTGGTCCTGCTGCACGGACAGCTGATGCCGCGCCGGATGCACCAGCCGCTGGCCCGGGCCCTGGCGGCCGAGGGGCTGCACGTGGTCACCCTCGACCTGCTGGGCCACGGCCGCTCCGACCGCCCCGCGGACCCGCTCGTCTACTCCATGACGGCGTTCGCCGAGCAGGTCGTGGCGCTGCTCGACCACCTGGAGGCGCCCGAGGCGATCGTCGGCGGCACGTCGCTCGGCGCGAACGTCGCGCTCGAGGTCGCCGACCTGGCGCCCGACCGGGTGCGGGGGCTGCTGGTCGAGATGCCGGTCCTCGACAACGCCGTGGAGGCCGGCATCCTCGCCTTCGCGCCGCTGATGTTCGCCGCCCGCTTCCTGCCGTTCACCGTCGACGGGCTGCGCGCGGTCACCCGCCCGATCCCGCGGGGCGTCGTGCCGTTCTGGGTCGGCATCGCCCTCGACACCCTCGACCAGCGCTCCGAGTCGGTCGCGGCGGTGGTGCACGGGCTGTTCTTCGGGCGGGTCGCCCCACCGGCCAAGCGGCGCCGCGCGATCACGGCACCGGCGCTGGTGGTCGGCCACCCGGCCGACCCGATCCACCCGGCCGCCGACGCGGCGATGCTGGCCGAGGAGCTGCCCAACGCCCGCTTCGTCCGCGCCCGGAGCATCCTCGAGTGGCGGTTCTGGCCCGAGCGGCTCAACCACGAGGCCGCGGAGTTCGCGCAGGAGGTCTGGGCGCAGCCGACGCGCCGCCGCCGTACTGCTGGTCCGACCCGGCAGAATTGAGGAGTGCCTCTCTATCGCGACGAGGCGATCGTGCTGCGCACCCACAAGCTGGGCGAAGCCGATCGCATCATCACCCTGCTGACCCGTGAGAACGGGCGGGTGCGCGCGGTGGCCAAGGGCGTGCGGCGGACCACGTCGAAGTTCGGCTCCCGGCTCGAGCCGTTCACCCACGTCGACGTCCAGCTCGCCGAGGGGCGCAACCTCGACACCGTCACCCAGGCCGAGACCCAGGACGCGTTCGCGGCGCCGCTGGGCGCCGACTACGAGCGCTACACCGCCGGCACGGTGATGCTCGAGACCGCCGAGCGGCTGGTCACCGAGGAGAAGCAGCCCTCGACCCAGCAGTTCCTGCTGCTGGTCGGCGGGCTGCGGGCCATGGTCGGCGGCGAGCGCCGGCCCAGCCAGGTGCTCGACTCCTACCTGCTGCGCTCGCTGGCGGTGGCCGGCTACGCGCCGTCGTTCGAGCACTGCGCCCGCTGCGGCCTGCCCCGTGAGGGGCCGCACCGCTGGTTCAACCCGTCGTACGGCGGGATGCTCTGCACCACCTGCCGGGTCCCCGGCTCGGCCGGCCCGGCCGCCGGAGACGATCACGGTGCTCGGCGCGCTGCTGGCCGGCGACTGGCCGGTCGTCGAGGCCGCCGACCCGCGCCACCTCAAGGAGGCCAGCGGCCTGGTCGCGGCGTTCCTCGCCTGGCACCTGGAGCGCGGGCTCCGCTCGATGGCCTACGTCGAAGCGATGAAGCGAGCGCGTCCGCCCGCCGACCCCGCACCCGTCGGGAGCCACGGCCGCCCGACCTGCCGAAGGACCTGGTGCCGCGGCACGTCGCGATCGTCATGGACGGCAACGGCCGCTGGGCCAAGCAGCAGGGGCTGCCGCGCACCAGGGGCCACGAGGCGGGGGAGTCCTCGCTGTTCGACGTGGTCGAGGGCGCCATCGAGGTCGGCGTGAAGGCGATCTCGGCGTACGCCTTCTCGACCGAGAACTGGACCCGCTCGCCCGACGAGGTCCGCTTCCTCATGGGGTTCAACCGCGACGTGATCCGGCGGCGCCGCGACGAGATGCACGAGCTCGGCGTGCAGGTGCGCTGGGCGGGCCGCGCGCCGCGGCTGTGGCGGTCGGTGATCAAGGAGCTCCAGGTCGCCGAGGAGCTCACCCGCGACAACGACGTCCTGACGCTGACGATGTGCGTCAACTACGGCGGCCGCGCGGAGCTCGCCGACACGATGCGCTCGATCGCGCGCGAGGTCGCCGCCGGCCGGCTGAACCCCGACAAGATCGACGAGCGCACGCGTCGCCCGCCACCTCTACGTGCCCGAGCAGTCCGACGCCGACATGGTCTGGCGGACCTCGGGGGAGCAGCGGCTGTCCAACTTCATGCTCTGGCAGGCGGCCTACAGCGAGCTCGTCTTCACCGACGTGCTGTGGCCCGACGTCGACCGGCGGCACCTGTGGGCCGCCATCGAGGAGTACGCCGCGCGCAACCGGCGCTACGGGAAAGCCTGATTCACCCTCGCGGGTGAGGCCGCTCTGCCACTGTTTTACCTGTGAGGGCACGCCTGAGGGAGGAGCTCCGCCGCCTGTGGCTGGAGCCGCGCGACCCGCGGCTGCTCCAGCTGGGCTTCAGCCTGCTCTTCCTGCTCGACATGGCGCTGCGGGTCGCCGGCGACGTCGAGCTGCGCACCGGGCCGATGATCGGGCTGGTGCTCGTCCCGGTGGCCTGGGTGGTCACCCTCACGGTGCCGTGGACGCGGACGCCCGAGTGGTGCCGGCTGGCGCTGCTCGTCTTCGACGTCGGGCTGGTCGGGCTGAGCCGGCTCGACCCGGTCGGCGGCTCGGCGCTGCTCGTCGTGATCCCGGCGCTCTGGCTCGGCTTCGCCTACGGCGTCCGCGGCGCGGTCGTCACCGGCGTCTCGACCGTGCTGCTGGTGATGGTGCCCGGCCTGCTCTACATCGGCGTGACCGGGATCAACCTCTCCCGCTCGGTGACCACGACCGTCATCGCGGTGACCGTCTCGCTCGCGATCGCCAACGTCATCCAGCGGGTGCGCGGCGGCCAGGAGCTGATCGAGCTCCAGCGCCGGGTCGGTGAGGCGATCCTCGACACCGTCGACGTCGGCCTGGTGCTGCTCGACGGCAACGGCCGCTACCTGACCATGAACCGCCGCCACCACGACTTCATGCGGCTCGCCTTCCCGGCCGGCCACCGCGGGCAGGCCGGCCAGCTCGGCGACGTCTTCCACGAGGACGGCGAGACGTTCGTCCAGCACGAGGACATGCCGACCTACCGCGCCACCCAGGGCGAGGAGTTCGACGACCAGCTGATCTGGGTCGGCTCGGACCCGCTCACCCGGCGGGCGCTGTCGGTCTCCTCGCGCGTCGTGCGCGAGGAGAGCGGCAGGTTCGCCGGCGCCGCCCTCGCCTACAAGGACGTCACCGACTTCATGCGGGCGCTCGAGGTGAAGGAGGAGTTCGTCGCCTCGGTCTCCCACGAGCTGCGCACGCCGCTCACCTCGATCCACGGGTTCACCAGCCTGGTCCTCGAGCGCGACGACCTGCCCGACGAGGTGCGGCACCAGCTCGGCGTCGTCGAGCGGAACGTCGACCGCCTCGACCGGCTGGTCGCCGACCTGCTCCAGACGGCCCAGGTCGAGCGCGGCCTCGTGCACCTCGAGCGCGAGCGCACCGACCTCGCGGCGCTGGTCCGGCAGTCGCATCGAGGCCGCCCGCCCCGCGGTCGAGGCCGCCGGGCTGACCCTGGCCAGCCGGGTGCCCAAGCACCTGGTCGTGATGGTCGACCCCCAGCGCTTCGCGCAGGTCGTCGACAACCTGCTCTCGAACGCCGTCAAGTACACGCCGGCCGGCGGCCGCATCGAGGTCGACCTCTCGGTCACCCACGACCGGGTCGAGCTGGTCGTCCTCGACACCGGCATCGGCATCAGCGTGCGCGACCGCAACCACGTCTTCAGCCGGTTCTTCCGCACCCGGCACGCCGCCCAGCGGTCGATCCAGGGCATCGGCCTGGGGCTGAGCATCACCAAGGCGATCGTGGACAGCCACGGCGGCCGGATCGAGGTCGAGAGCGAGGAGGGCCGCGGCTCGACCTTCCGGGTCCGGCTGCCCCTCGACGTCCCGCCGCAGCAGCGGTCCGATCCACGGCGATCGGCTCGGGCCTGACCATCACCTAAGCGATCGTAAACAGCAAAAAATAACAAATCAAAATCAAAAAAAAAAAAAAACACGGCTCGACCTTCCGCGTCCGCCTTCCCCTCGACGTACCCGCCGAGACCCTGCTCCCCCAGGACGAGCACACCCCGGTCGCCGTCAACGGTTGACAGCGACTTACCGTTAGTCGTAACTTACGGTAAGTCATGACGAACGCATCGGCCATCCTCACCGCCCTCGGCGACCCGACCCGGCAGGCGATCCTCGACCTGCTCCTGGAGGGGCCGCAGCCCGTGGGCGAGCTCGCCGCGCGGCTGCCGGTCAGCCGGCCGGCGGTCTCGCAGCACCTCAAGGTGCTCAAGGAGGTCGGGCTCGTGGTGGACCGGCAGGACGGGACCCGTCGGGTCTACCGCGTGGACCCGGCCGGGCTGGCCCCGGTCCGCGCCTACCTCGACCGGTTCTGGAAGAAGGCCATGGTCGCGTTCGCCCAATACGCGGAGGACCAGTACGCCGAAGAGCAAGCACGCAAGGAGAAGGACCGATGACGCAGCAGACCATCAGCCCGTGCGCGTGAGCGTCTCCGTGGGCCTCGACCAGAAGCGCTGCTTCGAGGTCTTCACCGACGAGATGACGTCGTGGTGGCCGGCGGGCCACCACATCGGCGAGGCGCCGATCGAGAAGGTCGTCATCGAGCCGTTCGTGGGCGGGCGCTGGTACACCAGGCACACCGACGGCTCCGAGACCGAGACCGGCGTGGTCACGGCGTACGACGCGCCGCACGGCTTCACCGTCACCTGGCAGATCGGCGCCGACTGGGCCTTCCACGACGACCTGGTCACCCACATCGACGTGACGTTCACGCCGACCGACGACGGCCGCACCCTGGTCGAGCTGGTGCACCGCGACCTGGAGGCGTACGGCGCCGACGCGGCCCAGATGCAGCGAGACCTTCGAGGCCCCCGACGCCTGGGGCGGCATGCTCAAGCACTACGCCGAGGTCGCCGAGGACTCAGCCGCCTAGGACGCAGTCGGGACAGGTCCCGAAGATCTCCAGGGTGTGGCTCACGTCGGAGAAGCCGTGCTCGGCGGCGATCGCCCGGGTCCAGCGCTCGACGGTCGGGCCCTCGACCTCGACGGTCCGGCCGCAGCCGCGGCAGACCAGGTGGTGGTGGTGGGTGTCGGAGCAGCGCCGGTAGATCGCCTCGCCGTCCTCGGTGCGCAGCATGTCGACCTCGCCGGCGTCGGCGAGCCGCTGCAGGGTCCGGTAGACGGTGGCCAGCCCGACCGGGTCGCCGCGCCGGCCGAGCAGGTCGTGGATCTCCTGGGCGGAGCGGAAGTCGTCGAAGGAGTCCATCGCCTCGACGACCGCGAGCCGCTGCTTGGTCGGGCGCATCGCCGCCGGCGATCGGGCGCCGTCAGTGCTCGTCATAGTGCGCTCCGTGCTCGGCGTGGCGGTGGCCGTCGTGGACGTAGTCGACGTGGTCGCCGTGGCGCACCGCGACGTGGCCGCAGTCCGGCCCGTGCTGGTGCGTGGTGCTCGGTCGGCTCGTGGTCGCGGCGGCGGCACGGCGGGGAACGGCTCGCGCAGCCGGGCCCGGCGCCGCAGCCAGACGCCGACCGGCCAGGTGACCGCGAAGCCGGCCAGCGACGAGCAGCACGATCGTCGGGCCGGGCGCGACGGTGCGCGTGGAAGGAGAGCGTACGCCGAGAGCACCAGCCCGCCGAGCGAGGCGGCGGCGCCGAGCACCATGGCGGCGACCAGCGTGGTGCGGAACGAGCGGGTCAGCTGCTGCGACGTCGCGACCGGCACCACCATCAGCGCCGAGACCAGCAGCAGCCCGACGGTGCGCATCGCCACGGTGACGCTCACCGCGGCGAGCACCGCGACCAGCACGTTGTAGAAGCCGCACGCGGAGCCCGGCGACCCGGGCGAACTCCTGGTCCTGGGCGACCGCGAACAGCTGCGGCGACAGGCCGACGCACGACCACGATCACCACCGCCGCCAGCACCATCGTGACGACCACGTCGGAGATCGAGATGGTGGTGATCGACCCGAAGAGGTACTCCTGCAGCCGGGCAGCGCTCTGCCCGCCGAGCCCGGTGAGCAGCACGCCGCCGGCCAGGCCGCCGTAGAAGAGCAGGGCCAGCGCGACGTCGCCGTTGGTGTGCCCGCGCGCGCGGATCACCTCGATCAGCGACCGCGCCGAGCATCGCCACCACGACGGCGGTCCAGGTCGGGGAGGTGCCGGTCAGCAGGCCGAGCGCGACGCCGGTGACCGCGACGTGGCCGATCCCGTCGCCCATCAGCGACAGGCGGCGCTGGACGAGGTAGGTGCCGACCGCCGGCGCGGCGAGGCCGGTGAAGGCGCGCGGCGATCAGCGCCCGCTGCATGAACGGGTACTGGAACAGCTCCCAGAAGGTCATCGGCCGGCCCTCCAGGGGCGAGCGCGACCACGCGGCACGTGGTCGTGCCGGTGGTGCGACGCGTGGTGGTGATGGGTGTGCGCGTCGCCGTAGACCGGGCTCGTGCACGGCGTGGTCGGCGAGCGGCGCGCCGTCGTAGGCCACCCGCCCGTCGCGCATCACCACCGCGCGGTCGACGAGGGACGCCAGCGGGCCGAGCTCGTGGGCGACGAGGACGATCGTCGCGCCGCGCTCCTTGAGCCGGCCCAGCGACGTCGGCGAGGGAGATCTGGTTGGCCAGGTCGACGCCGGCGGTGGGCTCGTCGAGGAAGAACAGCTCCGGCTCGCCGGCCAGCGCCCGCGCGATCAGCACCCGCTGCTGCTGGCCGCCGGAGAGCGTGCCCGACCCCGTCGCGGGCACGGCCGGCCAGGCCGACCACCTCGAGGGCCTCGGCGATGGCGGCCCGGTCGGCGCGCGAGAGCGGCCGGAACAGCCGGCGGTGGGTGAGCCGGCCCGACGCGACCACCTCCCAGACCGAGGCCGGTACGCCGGACGTCGCGCCGCCGCGCTGGGGCACGAAGCCGATCCGCGACCAGTCGTGGAACCGGTCGATCGGCGTGCCGAACAGCTCCAGCGTCCCGGCGGTCAGCGGCCGCAGCCCGATGAGCGCCCGCACCAGCGTCGACTTGCCGGAGCCGTTGGCGCCCATGAGGGCGAGGAACTCGCCGGCCGGCACCTCGAGGTCGATGTGGCGCAGGACCGGGCGGCCGCCGATGGCGACGGCGCCGTCGGTCAGCCGGATCGGCAGCTCGGCCGACCGCGGGTCACGGACATCCGTTGGCCTCTCGTAGGGCGGCGAGGTTGTCGCGCATCAGGGACAGGTAGTCCTCATCGGCGGTCTCCGTGGTCAGCCCCTCGATCGGGTCGAGGATCTGCGGTCGTGACGCCCATGTCGTCGGCGAGGCTCTGCGCCAGCTTGGGGCTGACCAGCCGCTCGCCGAACACGGTGGTGATCCCGTCGTCGCTCGATCAGCTGCTGCAGCCGGGCCAGGTCGGCCGGCGTCGGCTCGGCGTCGGGGGAGAGGCCCGAGATCGGCTCGATGAAGCAGCCCGTAGCGGCCCAGGTAGCCGAAGGCGTTGTGGG
>CAWHLI010000001.1:0-408578 GCA_963830145.1 uncultured Actinomycetota bacterium | reverse complement strand
ATCAGTGCCTCCTACCGCCGCTTGTCGGGCTTCTGCGACCGGGATGGTTAGGTGCGGCGAAGCAGCGGATGCCGACCGCGACGGGGATCAGAGATGGCGGCTACCGCGCGCAACGAGAGGGCGAGCGTGCGCTCAACACCGCACGCGTGGTGAGTCAGACGGTGATCACTCACCACCTCGCTCACCAGGTCAACAGCTCGGTTCGTCAGCGTGGACCCTCGATTCGGCGGCCGGCGATACGGCATCCCGAACCGGCTGAGAATGGTGTCCCACGAGGCCGATCTGTGGCACATGTGTGGCACACCAGAGCCGAAATGTGCCACAACCGACGAGAACCGTCAGCAACGTTTGCGCAGGTCAGACGGCATTTCGAGCTTCCGCGTCGGCAGGCCTCAGACCGGCTTTTAATCCGCTGGTCGTCGGTTCGAGCCCGACAGGGCCTACTCAGTGATTCCGCAGCTCCCGGGCTTCGGATCCGCTCCCGCAGCGGCGCTCATGAGTCGTCGCCATCAAGACCGGGTCCAGCCTGACCGTGGTCGTGACCGCGGCCGCCGCCAGGTCCAGCCCGCCGATGCTTCGTCACGAGCAGGCGCGGAGGCCCAGGCAGAACGCCCCTCACCACCGGGGGAGATGCGAGGGGCGTTCTGGGTCCATGGGAATCGGGGTGCTCACCCCCGGGAGAATGGGGACTTCCTCAGTGTCCAGCTGGAGGAAGGCAGGGACCGTCGGGCAGGAGCATGGATGACCCAGGACGTGGCCCCGGCCTGGTGGTTGGCGGCCCACACGATGGCTGCCATGTCTTCGGCCGTGAGGTCGAGCTCCTCGGCGACATCGACGATCGCAGCGGTCGCCGCCTGCAGCGTGATGGGCCAGCGGCGGGCCAGGATCGGAGCGGCCAGACTGAGGAGACCGGCCGGTGCTGCTGCTGTGGTCGTCATGGTGAGTCCTGTTCGCCCGTGAGGTGCGAGGCCGACCATGGTCCGGGGGCAGCAGATGCTGTCGCCACTGTGGCACGCCGAAGCGCTGGTGGGTACACCCCTACGGGGCGGCTCCTCGGCTCGCCACGTCCGAGGAGAGCAGGGTCACGCCGCCGCGACGGGTGGCGGACCGGTCCGCGGGGCACCGGCAGTGAAGACGCTTGGTGACCACTGGGCGATCTCGTCCCAGGTCAGGAGATCCATGCGCATCCTCGTCACCGGTGCCAGCGGCTACATCGGCTCACGGCTCATCCCCGGTCTGCTCGAGGCCGGCCACGACGTGGCCGCGGGCGGGCGGGACCCAGGAGCGCTGGACGAGTTCGCGTGGGCGCCCGAGGTGCGGGCCGTCGAGTTCGACGTGACCGACGAGCGGCTCGTGCTCGAGGCGGTCGACGGGATGGACGCCGTGATCTACCTCGTGCACTCCATGGAGGGCGAGGACTTCGTCGACCGGGACCGCGAGGCCGCCGAGCTGACCGCCCTGGCCTGCGCCAAGCAGGGGGTCGGACGGATCGTCTACCTCTCCGGGCTGGTCCCACCGGGTGAGCTGTCGGACCACCTCAGCTCGCGGCTGGAGGTCGAGCGGATCTTCCTCGACGGCGAGGTGCCTGCCACGGTGCTGCGCGCGGCCATGATCGTGGGCGCCGGGTCCACGTCGTTCGAGCTGATGCGCCGGATGAGCGAGCGGGTGCCCGTGGTCCCGGTCCCGTCGTGGATGCGCCGAGAGCTCCAGCCGCTGGCGGTCGAGGACGTCGTGCTCGCTCTCGTCCGTGCGCTCGACGGCGAGCCCCGCAACCGCCACTACGACGTCGGCGGCGACGAGGTGCTGACCTATCGTGAGCTGCTCGCGCTCTTCGCGGACGTGGCCGGACTCTGGCGGCCGCAGTTCGTCGTCCCGCTGGTCCCGCACCGGGTGGTCAGCGAGATCGTGGCCCTGGTCTCAGGCATCCCGCGCGGCACCGTGCTGGCCCTGGTGGAGAGCCTGTCCCACGACATGGTGTGCGAGGAGGACGACGTCCGCGCCGACCTCCTGCCCGGCCACGAGTTCACCTCGATGCGCGAGGCGTTCGAGCGGTCGCTCCAGGGCGAGAGCGCCGCGACGTCCATCCCCGGCGACGTCCAGGGCGAGGCCAGCACCGACGAGCTGTGACCGCCGTCCCGTCCGCGGTTGTCCGTGTCGGCCAGGTCCGTGCGCTCGGTCCGTGGTCCAGGTGCGTGCCCGGGCTGCGGGATCAGCTAGGCGCGCGGGTCGTCCTCGAGGTAGCGGAGGATGCGGTGGAGCAGCCGCTCGACGGTGAGGACGTCGGCGTGCCCTGCCCGGGGCGCGAGGGCCAGGGCGCCGGTCAGCAGCTCCGTCGCACGACGACTGCCGGCTGCGGCCGCGACCTCCGCGCACCGTCGAGACGCATCGCGGACGACGTGAGGGGCGACGGTCCAGATCGCGTCGAAGGCACGCTCGGCATCCGGCGTCCTGTCCTGCCCCGGAAGGTCTGAGGCCAGCAGGGCCACCGACAGGTCCGGGGTGTCGCAGATGACGATCCACTCCTGAGCCATCGGCGCGCTCGGAGGCACCCGCACCCGCACCGGGCCGGGTCCGCTGCCCTCGTCGAGCTGCTCGTCACCGAGGTCGGTGAAGTCGGCGAAGACGTGGGCGCTGGCCGCGGACCGGGCGAGATCCCGCCACCGGTCGCGCGCGGCCGCGAAGTGGCGGCCGTTCTGGAAGCCGGCGAACAGGTGGCCGTGCTGAGCGGTGGCCGCGACCTCGTCCTCGATGGCGCGGGAGATGCTCAGCAGGGTGCGCTTGCGCAGCCGCTGAGGGGGATGAGCCGGATGCAGGGCGACGATGTCAGCGAAGACCGAGGGCCGCGGCGGAGGGTTCGCCTCGGCGCGAACCTGCCGGATGGCGATGTCCAGGCGGGTCCCGGCCTCTCTACGACGGCACACCTCGACGATGGCCGTCAGGTCGCTGCGCGAGTAGCGCCGGTGCCCACCATCGAGCCGCACCGGCGTCGGGAACCCGTGCCGGGTCTCCCAGACGCGCAGGGCCGCGGCCGTCACGCCGGTGGCGCGGGCGAGCTCGCCGATCGACAGCACGGCTCCGTTCTCGGCCTGCCCGGGTCGGCCCGGCGCGTCGTCCACGCCGTCACGCTAGCCCGGAGGGAGGCCTGGTACGGCGACGGGCAGCGACGCGGGGTTCCTGACTCACTGTCGAAGTATCAACGCCAAACGGCCCAAGAACTAGACACTGGTTCGAAGTTCACCTACAAGGGTGTAACGCGCATGCTCGACCGAGCGGGATCCTCGAGAGGTGCCCACCCACAGTGATGTCGCGCTGCGCGATCGGAGGTCGAGGGCCTCGGAGGCCCAGGTGAGCCGCGCCGAGCGGAGCCGGCGTACCGCTGAGCTCCTGGCGGCCGCCCACGCGTCGGAGGACGCCGAAGAACGCGCCCGCCTCTTCGACGAGGTGATCGTCCTCAACCGGGGCGTGGCCGAGGCAGTCGCCAACCGCTACCGCGGGCGAGGGGTCCCGGTCGAGGACCTCCACCAGTCGGCCTACGAGGGGCTCGTCAAGGCGGTGCACAGGTTCGACCCCACGGTCCGACCGGACCTGTTGACCTACGCCGTCCCGACGATTCGCGGCGAGGTGCAGCGCTGGTTCCGGGACAAGGGCTGGATGGTGCGGCCACCGCGTCGCCTGCAGGAGCTGCAGTGGCGCGTCAACGGCAGCATCGAGAAGCTCTCCGCCAGCGGGGGTGGTCGACCCGACCGACGAGGAGCTCAGCGAGGACCTCGGCTGCTCGGTGTCCGAGCTCCGGGAGACCATCGAGGCGTTCGGCTGCTTCCAGCCGCCCTCACTCGACCGCACCCTGCGCGACGGGTCGGGCATGACCGTGGGCGACCTGCTCGTCTGCGACACCGAGGAGTCGATGGTCGATGACCGGCTGGACCTGGCTGCCGCCCTCCCGGTGCTGTCGGACCGCGACCGGACCATCCTCTACCTGCGCTTCTTCGAGGACTGGACCCAGGCCGACATCGGCCGTCGGCTCGGAGTCACCCAGATCCAGGTGTCCCGGCTGCTCGAGCGGATCCTCCGCACCCTGCGCGCAGAGCTGGCCTGACCCCGCCGCGCGTGCTCAGGAGATGACCGCGTCGATGGTCTTCTTGAGCGCTCCGGGCTGGGCCGGCGTACGAGGCGCCTTCTTGCGGGCGGCCTCCATCTCGGCGCCGATCTCCTGGAGGGCCTTGCGGCCGAGCCCGGCGCGGACCTGGGGGAACCACTCCTGCTCCTCCTCGTCGATGTGGTGGCGCACGTTCTCGATCAGGACGGTGGTCTTGGCCGTGAAGCGCTCGGCGTCGGGCTTCATCCCGACCAGCTCCATGACCAGCACGTCGGCGACGTGGTGCTCCTCGTAGGACTCCAGGACGTCGTCCTCGAGCTCGGGCAGGAGCTCGCGCACCCGCGGGTACATCACCTCGTTCTCGATGTAGGTGTGCACGGTCAGGAGCTCGATCATCTTGTCGACCAGCCGGCCCTTCGCGGCATGGGCGTTGTCGCCTGCCTTCTCGAAGGCGTCGAAGGTGCGCTTGATCTCCTTGTGGTCGTTCTTGAGCATGACGATGGCGTCTGTGGACATGGGCTTCCTTCTGGTGGTGGGTGAGGTGCTCAGGTGAGGGAGGAGGGGAATCGGTCCCAGGAGCGATGCGTGGCCATGAGTGACTGCACGTCGCCGAAGACGGTGGCTGCCTCGTCGCCGATGACCACGCCGACGGCACCGATCAGGCCCGTGGCATCGAGGGAGCGGCTGCCCTCGCCCCACGCACCGATGACCTTGGCGTGGCGGTAGCACTCCTCGACCATGAGCAGGACCCTGGGATCCACCGCTGCCGCCCGGTCGGCCCCGGCCTTCTCGTCGCGGGCCGGCTGGGCATCCGGCGCCGGCTCCGGCGCACCGGCGAGCAGGAGAACGTCGAACTCCACCGACCGGCCCGTGGCGAAGGTCCGCTGCACCGGCATCCCGCCGACCTCGCCGCCGTGCGGGGCGATGAGCAGCGGGACCATGCCGGCCGCGTCGATGGTCGCGCGGAGGTCGCCGAGGCCGGAGAGGTCGCCCTCGGGGTCGATGACGATGCCGACCGTCCGTCCGTCCGGCGGGTACTCGCCACCGACCTGCGACAGGGCCGGGCTGGGGTCGAGGTCCTCGAGCTCGATCGTCGCCCCGGGCGCCGGCAGGCCGAGTCCGGTCGCCACCTCCTGGCAGAGGACCGGGTCGATGTTGGCCAGCGCGAGGAGCTGGCGCTCCTTGATCGCCTGCTCGTAGCACTTGCCGAGCTCGAAGGTGTAGGCCCGGACGATGTGCTCCTTCTCGACCGGGGTCATGCTCAACCAGAACTGGCGGGCCTGGCTGTAGTGGTCGTCGTACGACGCCGGGTTCGCGCGCACCTTGGTCGCCTCCGCCACGCGCACCGGCGTGTCGACGAACGCAGCGTCGTCCGCGCCCGCGAAGAACGGGCAACCGCCGTCCAGCGAGTTCGGCTTGTACGGCGCGACGCCGCCGTGCACGGCGTGCTGGTGGAAGCCGTCGCGCAGCAGGTCGTTGACCGGGGCGTGCGGCCGGTTGATCGGGAGCTGGTTGAAGTTGGGCCCGCCGAGCCGGGTCAGCTGGGTGTCGACGTAGGAGAAGAGCCGCGCCTGCATCAGCGGGTCGTCGGTGACGTCGATACCGGGGACCAGGTGCCCGACGTGGAAGGCGACCTGCTCGGTCTCCGCGAAGTAGTTCGTCGGGTTGGCGTTGAGGGTGAGCCGCCCGATCGGTTGCACCTCGGCCAGCTCCTCGGGCACCAGCTTGGTCGGGTCGAGCAGGTCGATGCCGGCGAACAGCTGGTCCTCGGTGTCCTCGAAGACCTGGATGCCGAGCTCCCACTGCGGGAAGGCGCCGGACTCGATCGCGTCGGCGAGGTCCCGGCGGTGGAAGTCCGGGTCGAGGCCGCACAGCATCTGTGCCTCCTCCCACGTCAGGGAGTGGACACCGAGCACGGGCTTCCAGTGGAACTTCACCAGCGAGGTGTCGCCGTCGGCATTGGTGCAGCGGAAGGTGTGGACGCCGAAGCCCTCCATCATCCGGTAGGAGCGTGGGATGCCCCGGTCCGACATGTTCCAGATGGCGTGGTGCTGGCCCTCGGTGTGGAGCGAGACGAAGTCCCAGAACGTGTCGTGCGCGCTCTGGGCCTGGGGGATCTCTCGGTCCGGGTGCGGCTTGCCGGCGTGGATCACGTCGGGGAACTTGATGCCGTCCTGGATGAAGAAGACGGGCATGTTGTTGCCGACGAGGTCGAAGGTGCCCTCGTCGGTGTAGAACTTCGTCGCGAACCCGCGGGTGTCCCGCACGGTGTCGGCCGAGCCGCGGGAGCCGAGCACCGTCGAGAACCGGACGAAGACCGGGGTCTGCCTGCCCTCGGCGAGGAAGCCGGCGACACAGACGTCGGACGCCGTCCCGTAGCCCTCGAAGACCCCGTGTGCGCCCGCGCCGCGGGCGTGCACCACCCGCTCCGGGATCCGCTCGTGGTCGAAGTGGGTGATCTTCTCCCGGAGATGGTGGTCCTGGAGCAGCGTCGGCCCCCGGGGACCGGCCTTCAGGGAGTGGTCGCTGTCGAGCAGCCGCGCCCCGGTCGACGTGGTCAGGAAGCCGCCCTGCTGACCGACGTCCTCGGGCTCGGCCGAGAGCTCGGTCCCCGTCGGCGTGCGCAGGGCCGGTGCCCCCTGGTCCTTCTTGCGGGGCAGCGGGCCGCGGGGACGTGGTCGGCTCCTCGACCGGCGGGGGCTCCGTCGCGGGAGCGCCCGGAATGGTGGGCTCCACCAGCTGGGCGGCCTTCCGGGCGGCCTTCCCCGCGGCCTTCTTCGCGGTCTTCTTCGCCGTCTTCTTCGCCGTCTTCGCCGTCTTCGTCGCCCTGCGAGCGGCGGCCTCGGTGGCCTGCTTCGCAGTCGGCTCGCCGGACTTCTTGCTCGCAGTCTTGCTGGTCGTCCTGCTGCCCTTCTTGGCAGCGGGCTTGGCGGGGGTCTTCGAGGCCACGGGGTGACTCCAGGTGATAGGGCGGCGTGAGAGGGCGGGTGTGGTCGGTACCCGTGTCGATCGACGCGCTCTTCACCCCGAAGGGGGGCTCGACGAGCGCCGACCGCTCAGCTCAGGCCGGGCCCGCGGCGAGCCGGTCGAGGACCTGCACCATGTCGTCCTCGGTGTCGCTGCCGATCTTCTCGAAGACGAGCTTGACGATCGGGCCGGCGAGCTTGGCGGCGCCCTTCATCTCGATCTCGGCCTCGTAGGTCACCTCACTGCCCTCGGCATGGGGCTCCACGGTGATGGTGTCGGTCGAGGACGCTGAGTCGTTGGTGCCGACCAGGACGATGCGGTCCCCGGTCAGCTCCTTGAGCTCATAGATCAGCTCGGTGGTCACGCCGGCGATCTTGGACGTGTTGTGCCATCGACTGCCGACGGAGACCGGTCCCGAGTCGAGGCGACGACAGCTCTCGGTGCCTGGGTCCCATTCCTCGGCGTGCGTGAAGTCCTTGAGGTAGTCGATGACCACCTCCGGCGCGGGCGAGACGGTGAACGTGCGGGTCACGGTGGTCATTGCCACCGGTATCCACGCACCGGGGCCGCTGCCTCACCCCAACGGGCGAACTCCGCCGAGGCAGGCGACGGTGAGCTGAGCCGGTCCGCTCAGGACGTCAGCGCGCTGCCCGTGCGGACCGCACTCACGACGTCGAGAACGGCCCGGACCGAGGCGGCCGCCGCGCCCTGGTCCTCCGTGAGCGAGGCGTGTGTCGAGTCGTCGAGGAGCCGTTGGACGCTGTTGGTCGAGAGCCCGGTCATCTCCGCCTGGAGCGGCAGCCAGCCCTGCTGCGCGTCCTCGACCGCCGTGACGACGATCAACGGCTTCTCGCCGATGCTGGCGAGCGCCTTCGACTCGAGCAACGCCTGCGGGAGCGCGAGGATCTCGTCCCTCACGCTGCGGTACTGCCCCGCTGTCGACCAGGTCCTCCGCGTCTCGTCGCGGGCGGACGGCGGCAGACCGGCGACCGCCGATCTGTAGAAGAGGCGCATGGCACCCGTCCTTGCCAGCGACGGCGCGAGCGCCATCCCCCGGCGAAGCCCGGCATACACGGTCGGGTAGCCCGGAAGCCTCGTCATCGCCTCGCTCGGCTGCGCGTCGAGCAACACCATGCCGGCGATCTGGTCGGGGTAGCGGGCCGCGAAGACCTTGACGTAGGCGCCACCGGAGGAGTGGCCCACCATGACGTAGGGACCGTCCACGTCGGCACGTGTGAGCAAGGTGTGCAGGTCGGCGGCGCTGGCCGCTGCGTCCTGCGGGTGGGCAGCCATCTCGCTCCACCCACGGCCGGAGCGGTCATAGACGCACACCCGCGTGGACGAGGCGACCCCCGGCTGGATCCAGCCGGCCATCATCGCCCCGGACTCACCCAGACCCGGCTCGAGGACCACCGTGGGGCTTCCGGTGCCGGTGCAGCTGATCCGCATCGCGTGGTCGCCCACGTCGATCAGTCGGCCTGTCATGACAGCCGACGCGTCGCCGACCTCGTTGACCTTCTCGTAGGCCCCGCCGACGGCGGCCAGGGCCGTGAGGGCGAGGACCGGGTAGAGCACCCCCATCCGCGACCAGTGGTGCAACGAACCACGCACCTTCACAGCCACCCACACGACCATGGCGGCGGCAAGGACCGGCCACACCCACCCGGCGGCGCGCATGAGGCTGTCGGACGGTCGGAGGGCGAGGCTGGCCGCACCGAGCGCGGCAAGCCCCACGGCCGGGACCCAGGCCCACGGCTGCGGCTGGTCGGTGCGGTCCATCGTCAGGGCGAGCGCGGCCCAGCCGGAGGCGAAGCCCCACAGGGCGAGTCCAGTGATGGCTGGTTCAGCGGCTCCGCCGAAGGCGAGCACCACGAGGAACAGCGCCAGGACCGCTCCACCCACCATGCTGCCGGCGACCCTGAGCCCGATGCGCTGGCGGCGGGGGCGCGTCATCGCGCGTGCTCCTTCCGGACCGCCTGCTGGCTGGTGCGCGTGGAGCGGGCGGTGATCCGCTCGACGAGCCAGGCGGCGTCGTGCTGGACGAACCCGAGCAACGACGAGCCGCGGGAGTGCTGCCACGGCAGACCGAGGAAGGACAGTCCGGGCACCTCCGTCATCCCGCGGTGGTGGAGGACCGTGCCGCCGTCCACCACGCCCGCCACCTCGATCCACGAGTAGTCGCGCCGGAAACCGGTGGCCCAGATGAGCGTGGCCGGACGGACGATGGCGGCGTCCGCGAACCGGACGGCGTCCCCCTCGGTGGCGGTCACCCGCGGGCGGAGCTCGACCCCGGCCCGGCGCAGGTCTCGCAGCGGAGTGCCGATGACCAGGTCCCCTCGGGCCCGCAACCGGCGCGCAAGCAGGGACTGGTCGGTCTTGGTGACCGCGCCGAGACGGGTGAGCCACCAGAAGAGGTCGCGGCCCAGCACTCGCGGTGGCAGCTGGAGTGACCCTGCCCCCACGGCGAGGGTGACATCGTGGGTGGCTGCGAGCTCCAGAGCGATCTGCCGACCGGAGTTGCCGGCCCCGACCACGACCACGTCGCCCGGCGGAAGATCGGTCGGGTTGCGGTACGCCGAGCTGTGCAGCTGAGCCACGTCGTCCAGGCCGCGAGCGAGGTGCGGGACGACCGGCTGCTGCCACCCTCCGGTGGCGACGACGACCTGGCGCGCGAGCAGCCGGCCCTGACTGGTGTCGACGGCGAAGCCCGACCGGAGCCGGGTGAGGCGTCGCACCACGCAGTTGAGCAGCACGGGCAGGTCGAAGTGGTGGGCGTACTCCACCAGGTAGTCGGCCGCGTCGTCCTTGGTCGGGTAGGTGCCTTCCGGGGCAGGGAAAGCCATGCCCGGCAACGCGTCGTACTCGGCTGCCGTGAACAGCCGCAACGAGTCCCATCGGGAGCGCCAGGCGTGGCCGATCTCGGAGGCGGCGTCGACGACGAGGAAGCGGATGCCTCGCTTCTTGAGGTGGTAGGCCGCGGCCAGACCGGCCTGGCCGGCGCCGACGACGATCACGTCGAGGGCGTCCTGGGTGTCGGTGCGCTGCATCGCAATGTCCTTCGGGTGAGGGCGGCCCTGGTCGGGCGGGGTGCTCTCACGCTCCCAACCAGAGAGCTGGGGCCGCGCCGGTGAAATCGCCGGGCTCGACCGGCTCCGCGACGCGACGACACGGCGCGACGGAACCCGGCGGTTCTCCCGGCGCGACCCCGGCGTCCTCGGAGCGAGGCTCGAGCAACTCGAAACCACCAGGAGTCCTCATGTCCCACGCAGTCCACGCGGCCCCGGCGCCGCACACCACCGACGAGCAGGAGGTGCGCCGCCCCTGGACGGTGCTCGCGCTGATGCTCGCCGCGCAGTTCATGGTCGTGCTCGACGTCAGCGTCGTGAACGTCGCGCTGCCGAGCATCGGCGCAGACCTGGGCCTCAGCTCCTCCGACTACCAGTGGGCGATCAGCGCCTACGTGCTGATGAGCGGAGGTCTGCTGCTGCTCGGAGGCCGGATGTCCGACCTCTTCGACCGGCGGCGGATGTTCCTGATCGGAGTCACGCTCTTCACCGGCGCATCGCTGGTCAGCGGCCTCGCCGAGTCCGCGCTCATGCTGGTGCTCGCCCGCGGCGCCCAGGGCGCTGGCGCTGCGATGCTCACGCCCGCCGCGATGTCGATCGTGATGACGACGTACTCCGGTCGCCAACGGTCCGCCGCGCTCGCCGTCTGGGGCACCATCGCCAGCATGGGCATCGCCGCCGGCGTGCTCTTCGGTGGGCTGCTCACCAGCGTGTTCGACTGGCGTGCCGTGTTCTTCATCAACGTCCCGATCGGGATCGTGACGCTGCTCGGCGTCCTGCACCTCGTGCCCCGGGGGTCATCGACGGGCGCGGGCTTCCGCGGCCTGGACGTGCCCGGAGCGGTCACGCTGGTGAGCGGACTGCTGCTCATGGTCAACGCGGTCCAGAGCACCAACAGCCACGGCTGGGCGTCGACCACCACCGTGGGCTGCGCCGCGGCGGCGACGGCGCTGCTGGTGGCCTTCGCGCTCATCGAGCGCAAGGTGGCCAACCCGCTGGTCACCCCGCACGTCTGGAAGCTCCGCTCGCTGGTCTCGGCCTCCACGGTCATGGCCGGGGTCACCGGTGCGCTGGTGGGCGTCATCTTCCTCAGCTCGCTGTTCCTGCAGCAGGTGCTCGGCTCCTCGGCGATCGTCACCGGCCTCGAGTTCCTGCCCCTGGCCGCGATGATCACGCTCGGCGCGGCGGCCGCCTCACACCTGATGGGTCGCGCCGGCCCTCGGCTGCTGATCGCTGTCGGTCTGGTCGTCTCCGCCGGCGGTGCGCTGCTGCTGAGCAGCGCCGGCGCGGACGCGACGTACGCCGCCGACGTGCTGCCTGGTTTCCTCGTCCTCGGTCTCGGGATCGGCCCCCTCTTCGTGGCCGTCTCGGTCGGCGCCATGAGCGAGGTCCCGGAGCGCGCGTCGGGACTCGCGTCGGGCGTGATGATGACCGGCCACGAGGTCGGCGCCGCTCTCGGCGTCGCCGTGCTCACCGCGGTGGCAGGGGACATCACCACCCGGGCCGGACTGATCGCCGGTCACCCCGGGGCCTTCGTCGCGGTCGCCGGGCTGTTGCTCGCACTGCTCGTGCCGACGGCCTTCGTGCCGAGGACCGCCGGCACCGGAGGCGGAGGCGGAGGTCACCTGCACTGATCCCGACCGACGGTCCCGGCGCGACGGCTCAGCCGCCGCGCCGGGATCACGTCAGGGTCAGCTGGGTGAGGGCGCCGCGCGAGCTGACCCCCGTCTTGGCGAAGACGTTGCGCAGGTGGAAGTCCACGGTGCGAGGGCTCACGAACAGCTGGGCCGCGACGTCACGGTTGGACAGACCCTGCTGCACCAGCTGCGCCACCTGCAGCTCGGTCGGCGTCAGCTCGGCCCCGGTGCCCTCGTCGCGCCTGCGTGCGCTCTCGCCAGACGCCCTCAGCTCCTGGGCTGCGCGAGCGGCCCACGGTGCCGCCCTCAGGTCCTCGAAGGACTCGAACGCCGCGCGCAGGTGAGGCCGGGCGTCGACGCGGCGCCGCTGACGCCGCAGGTGCTCGCCGTAGGCGAGCTGGGTCCGTGCCCGCTCGAAGGGGCGGACCGAGTCGGCGTGCAGGGCGAGACTCCGCTCGAACCACGAGCCGGCCTCCTCGTCGTCACGGCTCACGGCCAGCACGGCTCGACCATGGGCCCCCATGGCCGCGGCCCACGACTGCCCGGTGGCGGACGCGAAGGTCTCCAGGTCGTCGATCCACAGGCGTGCGGTCTCCGACTGGTCCGCGAGCACCGCCGCCTCGACCCTGTCGATGCCCGCGGACCGGCCGATGATCGGGTGGCTGATCTGGGCGAGATGGTGGAACGCCGTCGACCATGCCGGCGCGGCGCGCAGGCCCTGCGCCCATCTGGTGACGTCACGCAGCACCATGTCGAGGACTCCCGTCGACTGCTCCTCCAGCAGGCGTTCGAGGTCGACCAGCCGCTCGTCGTAGACGCCGTCGCCGCGGAGCGCTGAGAGCAGCAGCAGGGTCGCGAGTGGCATGGCGGCAAGGACCGGCTGGCCGGTCCCCTCGCCCAGCCTCAGGGCCTCCTGCTGCCGGGACACGGCGGTCGACCAGTGCCCGTTGGGTAGGTCGCTGAAGGCCAGCCTGGTCAGCGCGTAGAGCACCGTCACGACGGCACCGGAGCTCCTCGCCGCGGTGAGCAGGCGCTGGTGGTAGTCGTGAGAGGCCATCGTGTCGCCGAGGTGGAGGGCGGCGATGCCGAGGTTGGGCAGCAGCTCGAGGTCGTCGAGGTCGACCCGGCTCCCCGTGGCGAACGACCGACGCAACATCTGCGAGGCGGCGGCCCAGTCGCCCGACACCACCGCGCCCAGGCCGAGGGTCAGCTCTGCGTAGCAGCGCTGCCGCTCCGACGCATCGGGTGGGACGGTGGCGAAGGCGGCTGGGTCGAGCGCCACGCCGGAGTCGCCTCCGAACGCGGCTATCGCCGCCGCGACCATCGCCATCTCCCGTGCTCTGGCCGGATCGTGGCTCACGACGTCGCGAGCCCCTTCGAGGAGCATCCGGTGGGCCACCTTGACCGAGCCGGTGTTCCACTCGACCCGGGCGCGCAGCCGGACGACGTCGGCCACCAGCTCCGGGTCCTCGGCGGCGGCTCGGGCCGCGTCGACCAGCACGCGAGCACGCACCGGCAGCCCGGCGAGCCAGGCGCTTCGGGCCGCCCGGAACAGGCTGCGAGCGCGCTCCCCGGCGTCCGCGCTCAGCTCCGCGACTCGCTCCCAGGCCGCGGCTGCCGCCTCGTGCCCGCCGCGGCTCTCGGCGCGGGCGGCCGCGGCGTCCAGCTCGGCGACCACCGCGGCATCGGGTCGGTCGACCGAGGCGGCCAGGTGCCAGGCGCGGCGGTCGGCGTCCTCGGGGTGAGGGAGGACATCGGCCAGGGCGGCGTGCACGGCGCGGCGCTCGGAGCTGGTCGCGGCGGCGTAGAGGGCGGAACGGACCAGCGGGTGCCGCAGCTCGACCCTTCCCCCGGTGAGCTGCACGAGCCCGGAACGCTCGGCCTCGGACAAGGCGTCCGGCCCGGCGCCCACGGCGGCGGCGGCGCGCTCCACGGTGACGAGCTGCATCGAGTCGTCGGCGGCGGCCACGAGCAGGAGCCGCTGCGCGTCAGACGACAGGCGTCGGGCGCGGTCGAGGAAGACGTGCTCGATCGTTGCCGTGACGGGAAGCCGGCTGGGAAGGCTCGCTCGACCGGCCAGCTGGTCCGACGAGAGGGCCCGGGGCACCTCCATCAGGGCGAGGGGGTTGCCCCCCGTGCGGACCAGCAGCTCGGAGACCACCGCCGGGCTCAGGTCTGAGCCCGTCGTCGCCCGCAGGAGTCCTGTGCTCGCATCCAGATCCAACCCCGCCAGCCGCAGGGTCGGCAGCTCACCGAAGTCGAAGGTCCTCACGTCCATCTCCCGGGCGGCGAACAGCATCGACACCCGCTCGACCTCGAGCCGCCTCGCCACGAAGAGCAGGGCCGCCGCCGATGCATCGTCGAGCCAGTGCGCGTCGTCCACGACCACCAGCACCGGCCGGGTCTCGGCGGCCTCGGCGAGCAGGCTCAGGGCCGCCAGGAAGACCAGGAACCGGTCCCCGGCGTCCTCACCGGCGTCCATGCCGAGAGCGATCCGCAGCGCGGTGGCCTGTCGCGTCGGCAGGTGGTCGGCGAGCGGGATCAGGGGCCTGAGCAGCCGCTGCAGCGCTGCGAACGCGAGCGGTGCCTCCGACTCGATCCCCTGGGTCCGCAGCACCTGGATGTCGTGTGCGGCCACCTCGAGGGTGTCGGCCAGGAGCGCGGTCTTGCCGCTACCCGGGTCGCCGAGCACCACGAGGGCACCACCCTGACCGGATCGCGCAGCGTCGAGCAGCTGCGCTGTCCGGGCCTGCTCCCTCGCGCGGCCGTGCAGCACGCGGTGACCCTACGACGGCCGACGACGGCCGTCGCGAGGAACGTCGTACCGATCGCCTCCGCGGCCACCCGGCGCCTGAGGCTCAGCCAGCGACGCCGCCGATCAGCGCGCCCAGGTCGGCGAGGGCCGCGGGCTGGACCCGGTAGTAGACCCACACGCCGCGCTTGCTCCGGTCGAGCAGCCCGGACTCGTGGAGCACCTTGAGGTGGTGGCTGATCGTGGGCTGGGAGAGGTCGAAGGCGTCGTTGAGGTCGCACACGCACGCCTCGCCGTCGGCGTGGGACGCGACGAGCGAGAGCAGCCGGAGCCGGACCGGGTCGGCCAGTGCCTTGAGCAGCGGCGTGATCCGCTCAGCGGCGTCGGCGGGCATCGGCTCCTTGGTGACCTGGGCGCAGCAGGCGACGGTCTCGACAGGCGTCAGCTCGAGCAGAGACTTCGACATGCATCAATATTGACATTCATCAATGTGCAGCGCAAACTCCACATGACATCGACATTCATCTATCTCTCCAGGAGCAGCTCATGTCCCGCGTCCAGCTCGCCATCAACGTCGACGACCTCGAAGCCTCCATCGACTTCTATCGGCGACTCTTCGCCACCGAGCCGGCCAAGGTCCGGGCCGGCTATGCCAACTTCGCCGTCGCCGAGCCTCCGTTGAAGCTCGTCCTCATCGAGAACCCCGGCCACGGCGGCTCGCTCAACCACCTCGGCGTCGAGGTCGAGGACGTCGACACGGTCGACGCCATCCAGACCCGGCTCGCCGAGGACGGACTGGCCTCGGTCGACGAGCGCGACACCACGTGCTGCTACGCCAAGCAGGACAAGTTCTGGGTCTCGGGCACGCCCAACGGCGAGCGGTGGGAGATCTACACCGTGCTCGCCGACAGCGCCACGCCGAACGGCGAGGCCACGGGCCAGGAGTGCTGCACCAGCGCCGCCACCGACGCCTCCCCGGCCCAGGAGGAGGCCGCTGCCGCGGCAGCCTGCTGCTAGTGCCCCGCACACGAAGTTCGCGGCATAAGTCGCACCCCCAGCACGCACCTCGCTTTGTTGGCGACGCTGGGGAGACGCCCAGTCTGCCTGCGCGCCGCCGCCTCGCGATGCGCGCACTGGGAGCACGACTTATCTTGCGAACTTCGCGCGCGGGACACTAGCCCCCCAGACGAGTAGTCACCACCGGTCCGGCCTCGTGGTCAGCAGGTAGGCCTACCCACCGTCCTGCTGCACATCTCACCCTTCCGGGCGACCTCTCGGCGGGGTGGAGGTGACCGACACCGGGTACCGACCGTCATGACTTCCGTGGGGCTCGATCTCGGCGAGAGCGTGCTGGTGACGCCCGACGCCGATGCGGAGGGCCACGACTTCCTCGCCGGGCTCGCCGCGCGCACCCGGGCTGCCGCCGGGGACATCGGTCAGGCGCTGGCGGTGGCGCGGGACCTCGGCGCCGAGCTTCCGGCGCCAGGCGTCGGCAGGACCCGCAGCCGGTGGTCCGCTCTGGCCACGCTCGGGGCGGTCGACCTGACCGTGGCTCGGGTTGCCGAGCCCCACCTCGACGCACTGGCGATCCTGGCCGAGTCGGGCCAGCTCGCCGACGCCGCTCCCCGCGGCTCCGCTCTCCGCGACTCCACCTGGGGCGTGTACGCCGCCGAGGGCGGCGCCGCGCGCCTGCGTGCGCGTCCCAGGACCGGTCTCGACGGCCAGGCACCCGACCAGGCACCCGACGCCTGGCAGCTGGACGGGACCAAGCCCTGGTGCTCGCTGGCCGAGGCGGTCGACCGCGCTCTGGTCACGGCCTGGGTGGACGAGGAGCGGCGCGGGTTGTTCGCGGTCTCGCTGCGGCAAGCCGGGGTGACCGTCCAGGCCCAGCCGGGCACCTGGGTCTCGCACGGCCTGCGCAGCGTCCGCAGCACGCCGACGTCGTATGAGTCGGCCGAGGCGACGCCCGTCGGCCCGCCCGGGTGGTACCTCGAGCGGGACGGCTTCGCCTGGGGCGGGATCGGCGTCGCCGCCGTCTGGTTCGGCGGCGCGGTGGGCATCGCGAGACGGCTGCGCCGGCAGGTCACCGAACGAGAGCCGGACCAGATCGGCTGGGCCCATCTCGGGTCGGTCGACGCCGCGCTGCACGCGGCGCGGTCGGTCCTGGTGGAGTCCGCGGACGCGATCGACCACGGCCGCGCCGACGGTGAGTCGGGCGCCCTGCTGGCGCTACGCGTCCGACAGGTCGTGGCCGACGCCGTGGAGGCGGTCATCCGCGTCAGCGACCACGCGCTGGGGCCTGCGCCGCTGGCCTTCGAGGACGAGCACGCCACCCGGGTCTCGGACCTGCGTGTCTACGTGCGCCAGCACCACGCGGAGCGTGACACCGCCGCGCTGGGCAGAGCAGCTGCGCGAGTGGGGCTGTGGTGAGGTCGTTCAGCCACGACGGACCGGGCACGCCGGCGAGCGAGTGGGCGGAGCGGCCGGAGTGGGAGCACGTCCCGTCGGCCGACCTCGACGGCTTCGACCACGTGCTGGTCGTGGCCGCGCACCCTGACGACGAGACCCTGGGTGCCGGCGGACTGATCGCGACCGCCGCCGCGGCCGACCTCGACGTACACCTCTTCGTCTGCACGGCCGGCGAGCACAGCCACCCGAACTCGACCACCCACCGGCCCGAGGACCTTGCGAGGCTGCGCGGGAGCGAGGTGAAGGAGGCCCTGCACGAGCTGGCGCCAGGTGCGGGCCTCACCCTGCTGAACGGCGAGGACGGACGCCTCCACGAGCACGAGCAGGGGCTGGTCGACCTTCTCGTCCGCCTGGTCAAGGATGGCCGCCGGACCCTCATCGTCGCGCCCTGGCGTCACGACGGGCACCCCGACCACGACGCGGCCGGCCGCGCGGCGGCGACCACTGCGCACCGGACCGGCGCGACGCTGTGGGAGTACCCCATCTGGTGGTGGCACTGGGCCCGCCCCGGTGAGGCCCCATGGGGCCAGCTGGTGCAGCTGGACCTGACCGTGGTCGCCACCCGGCGCCGCCGTCGCGCACTGGCCCAGCACCGGAGCCAGACCGAACCACTCTCCGACGAGCCCGGTGACGAGGCCCTGCTCAGCAGCCTCTTCGTCCAGCACTTCACCGGACCTCGCGAACGCTTCGTCCTGCAGCGGACCTCGGACGACTCCCTCGACCGGCTGCATCGTGCCGAACCCGACCCGTGGGGCGTCGACGAACGGCGCTACGAGCGACGCAAGCGAGCACTCAGCCTGGCGATGCTGCCGCGCGACCGATTCGCCCGAGGGCTGGAGATCGGCTGCTCCGTCGGAGCCCTGACGGCCGACCTCGCGCCACACTGCGACGCGCTGGTCGCACTCGACTCCAGCTCCTCGGCGGTCGAGTCGGCCCGCGGACGCCTCGCCGCGGGCCGGTCCACCGGCCAGGTGGAGGTGCGCCTCGCGGACGTGCCCGCCGAGTGGCCGGAGGGAGTCTTCGACCTGATCGTGGTCTCGGAGATCGGCTACTTCCTCAGCCCACGCGACCTCGACGAGCTGGCCGAGCGCATCGAGGGGTCACTCGCCCCGGACGGCGTCCTGCTGCTCTGCCACTGGCGTCACCGCGTCGTCGGCTGGCCGCTCAACGGTGGCCAGGTCCACGCCGCCGTCGAGAAGGCACAGCTGCGGCCGGTGCAGGCGCGCTACTCCGAACGGGACTTCGAGGCGCTGGTGCTGTGCGCCGACGAGGCCTGGCCGGACGTCGACGCATGACGACCCGAGCGCCGTTCGCGGTGCACGTGGTGATCCCCGCGCACAACGAGTCCGCGCTGATCGGGCCGTGCCTGGCGTCGGTGCGCAACGCCGCGGCCCGCCTCCACGCCAGCACGGGCGTGACGGCGACCGTGACCGTCGTCGCCGACAGCTGCACGGACTCGACGGCCGAGGTCGCCCACCAGCACGGTGCGGATGTCCTCCCTCTCCAGGCCCGATCCGTCGGTCGAGCGCGTGACGCCGGCGTGCGACACGTGCTGGCCGGCGCGGGCCCGGCGGACCGGTCGCGGGTCTGGATCGCGATGACCGACGCTGACTCGACCGTCACCCCCGACTGGCTGACGACCCAGCACCGGTCAGCGGTCGACGGGACCGGCCTCTGGATCGGGGCGGTGCAGCCGGACCCGACGAGCATCTCGGCTCCCGTCCTGCGCGAGTGGCGCGCGCGACATCGCCACTCCGACCAGGTGCACGTCCACGGCGCCAACCTCGGCTTCTCGGCAGCCACCTTCATCAGAGCGGGAGGGTTCCCTCCCGTCACCGAGCACGAGGACGTCGTGTTCGTGGACGCGGCGCTCGCGGCGGGCTGCACCTGGACCCAGGGAGGGCCGACCGTGCGCACCTCGGGCCGCACCCACGGGCGGACGCCCGGCGGCTTCGCGGGATATGTACGGACGATCGTCGCGGAGCTGGAGGACAGGCTGCTACTTCCGGTCGCGACGCACCCGGCGCCGCAGCTGCAGGATCCTCAGTAGTCCGGCGAGCAGGGCGAGGAAGAGCCCTGCGACGGCGGCGATGAGCAACGCCACCGAGACCGGGACCTGACCGTCCCAGGCCAGGAACGACACGGTGGTCTGGCGGGTGTTCTGCGCGATGAAGATGATGAGCAGCAGCAGCACGACCCCCAGGCCCACGGTCGCGGCCCAGACTCCGCTGGTGCGCGATCCACGCAGCGGATCGCCGTCCTGGCGATCGAGCTCCTCGTGGAGCAGCCGATCGCGGGCGGCCTGGGAGTCGTCAGTCATGGTCACCCGGTACCCACGGGCAATCCTCGGGCCGAAGGGCGCTCAGAGCCTCCGAGGTGCGCCACGGCTGCATCTCGCCCGCCGCGCATCGGCGTCAGCGCACGAGGTAGGCCGAGGGGCCCTCTGGCTCGCGGGCGCCCGACTGGAGCCAGTCGGCCATCACCTCGGGCTCGCGCCGCTCCAGCTCCTCCAGGAGCATGCCGCGGGCCGCCGCCACGCGGGCGCGCTCCGCTGGTGTGGGCGCGGCGTGCAGGCCGGACCGGCTCTTGCGCCACAGCGAGCAGAGCTGGGCGGTCGTCAGCTCGGCCAGTGGCCGGAGACGATCCGGTCTGCGCGCGAGGGCGACGGCCCCCTGCGCTGGACCGGGCGACGTACGACGCAGGGTCCGCAGGCGTACTCGCCTGAACCAGCCGACCACCATCACCTGCCCGAGATCCCGAGACGAACGCCGCGAACGCGGCTGCGGCCACCCAGCGTAGGCAACAGCGACCGGTACCCGTCAATCCGGATCCCACACGGGCCGGCCCAGGTCCGCTGCCAGGTGACGATTCGGCCAACCATCCGTCCGAGCCATAGACGAGAACACGTTCTAGTTGGCAGAGTGTCGGCGATCACACGGGGCCGCTTGCGCCTCCCGGGTGCTCCGAGGGGAAGCAAACGCTTTGGGGAGAGGGATCCGATGACTGCCGTGCCTATGCGCACACAATGGCTCGCCGCTGCGAGCGCCGTGACCCTGCTGTTGGGCCTGGCGGCCTGCGGTGGCGGGGACGACGACAAGAAGGAGAGCTCCGGAAGGCCGTCGCAGGACCCGGACGTGACGTTCACGGGTGACCCGATCACGGTCATGACGATGTCGACCTACGACACCGACACCTTCAACGCCAAGGCAGTCCTCGACATCGCCCAAGGTGCGGTCGTCCAGATCAACAACGACGGCGGCCTCGGTGGCCACGAGCTCAAGCTGATCACCTGCAACGACAAGGCCGACCCCAACGCCGCCGCCGAGTGCGCGCGGCAGGCGGTCGACGAGGGCGTCTCAGTGGTCGTCGGCGGCTTCACCGCCAACGGCGACGCCGTCATGCCGATCCTCGAGGCGGCCGGCATCCCCTGGTTCGCGCCTCCGGGCATCTCGGCGGCCGAGCTGTCGAGCGAGGACAGCTATCCGATCACCTCCGGCGTGCTCGGCCTGGCCGGGCTCGGCCAGATGGCGGCCGAGGACGGCTGCGACAAGGTCGCGTCGGTCAACTTCGACCTGCCGTCGGCCGGCAGCATCAGCCAGCTGGTCGACCTGGCCCTCACCAACCAGGGCCACGACCCGTCCACGCTGATCAAGGTGCCGCCGACGACCACCGACTACAGCGCCATCGCGCAGGAGGCCAGCGACTACGACTGCGCCGTGGTCGGCACCGGGCCGCAGCAGTTCCTCGGCATCGCGGCCGCGGGCGCCTCGCTCGGCAGCGAGACCACCTACTACGTCGTCCCCGGCGGTCTGACCGACGCCGTGGCCCGCAGCGGTGGCGAGTCGGTCGAGGGCTCGAAGTCCCTGTCGAACTTCCCCGACGACGCCGACCCGATCTGGGACCAGGCCAAGAAGTACGTCGGCGACCTGGCCGACGAGGAGAACGGCGGCTGGTCCGCGCTCTACTTCTCGAACACCTGGGTCGGCTACCGGACGCTCCTGTCGCTGGTGAAGAACAACGACGACTTCAGCGCGGCGGGCATCAAGGCGACGCTCGACGCGACCACCGCCGTCGACACCGACGGGTTCGCACCACCGTTCAGCTTCGCCGAGGACTTCCCGGCGCCGGGGCTGAACCGGGTCTTCAACTACTCCGAGCTGACCTTCGAGATCAAGGACGGCAAGCTCGTCCAGGTCGGCACGGAGACCAAGGACATGCGGCTCGCCCTCGTGCCGGCGTCCTGATCTGCCGATGACGACGACACAGACCCCCGGGCCGGTCGCGGCCCGGGGTCAGGGTGATGTCGTCGTGGAGGCGCGAGGGCTGACCGCCGGCTACGGCGGCACGCCCGCCATCCACGACGTGAACCTCGAGGCCAGGGCCGGCGAGGTGGTGGCCCTGCTGGGCGCCAACGGGGCCGGCAAGACCACGACGCTGCTCACGCTCGCCGGCGAGGTCGCGCCGATCTCCGGCACCGTCTCCTTCCACGGAGACGACCGGCGGCGCCGACTGCACCAGCGCGCCCGCAGCGGGCTGGGCTTCCTCACCGAGGAGCGCTGTGTGTTCATGCAGCTCAGCGGCTGGCAGAACCTCAAGCTCGGCCGCGGTCGTCCCGAGAGGGCCCTGGAGCTGTTCCCTGAGCTCGAGGAGCACCTCGGCAAGCGGGCCGGGCTGCTCTCCGGCGGCCAGCAGCAGATGCTCGCCCTGGGCCGGGTGCTCGCCGCCGAGCCGCGGGTGCTGCTCGCCGACGAGCTCTCGCTGGGGCTGGCGCCCATGGTGGTGGAGCGGCTGCTCGCCGCCGTACGCGCCGCCGCCGACCAGGGCGTCGCCGTGATCCTCGTGGAGCAGCACGTCCGGCAGGCTCTGGCGATCGCGGACCGCGTGCACGTCCTGCGGCGCGGCCGGGTCGTCATGTCCGGGGACGCCGAAGACCTCCGGGGCGACGCCGAAGGCATCGCCGCCCACTACCTCACGGGTGATTCCTCAACGCCATGAACGACCTCCTCCGCTTCGCCCTGCTCGGCCTCGGGACCGGCGGCATCTACGCCCTGCTCGGCCTCGGGCTCGTGGTCATCTACCGCGGGTCCGGCGTGATCAACTTCGCGCAGTCCGGCTTCGCCCTCGTCGGCGCCTACCTCACCTACCGGTTCCAGGTGGTGGGCGGCCACGGCATGTTCGTCTCCTGGGGTGCCGCGATCGTCTGCTGCGCCGTGCTCGGCGTGGCGGTGCACTGGCTGGTGATGCGCCCGCTGCGCACGGCCAGCCCGCTGGCCCGCGTGATCGCGACCCTCGGCGTGCTCACCGTGCTCACGCAGGCGGTGGTCCTGAAGTTCGGCGCCAAGCAGGTGATCGCGCAGTCGCCCGTGCCGACCGACGCGCTCCACCTGCCCGGCGACATCGTCGTGGGCCGCTACGGGTTCTACCTCGTGGCCATCGCGGCCGCGATGGCCCTGCTCCTCACCGTGACCAGCGTGCGCACCCGCTTCGGCTACGCCATCTCCGCCGCGTCAGAGAATGCCCGCGCCGCCTCCGCGCTGGGCTGGTCGCCCGACGTCCTGGCCAGCATCACCTGGGCGGTGGGCGGCGGGCTGGCCGCGGTGGCGGGTGGCCTGATGCCGGCCACCACTGCCGGGTTCATCTCGCCGATCACCTTCAGCATCCTGATCATCGGCGCGCTCGCCACCGCTCTGCTGGGTGGCTTCAAGTCCTACCCGCTGGCCCTCGCGGGCGGCGTCTTCCTGGGCGTCGCGCAGTTCCTGGCCCAGCACCTGAGCACCGACCATCTCGCCGCCCAGCACCGCCCCGGCATACCGGACGCGGTGCCGTTCCTCGTGATCATCGTCGTCCTGGTCATCCGGGGCCGCGGGCTCCCTCTGCGCGGCAGCATCACCGACCGGCTCCCCCGCGTCGGCACCGGCCGGGTCCGGCCCGGCGTGGTCGTCGTGGTCTCGACCGCCGCCCTGCTGTGGATCGCCTTCGGCGCCTCCAGCGACTGGTATGCACCCACCGTCGTCAGCGCGACGTTCGCGATCATCGGGCTGTCGGTCGTGGTGCTGAGCGGCTACACCGGCCAGCTCTCGCTGGCGCAGTACGCCCTGGCCGGCATCGGCTCCTTCGCGGCGGCCAAGCTGGTCGCGGCGCACGGCTGGCGGTTCGAGCCGGCCCTGCTCGTCGGCGTGCTGGTCGCAGCGGCGATCGGGTTCCTCTTCGGGCTGCCCGCGCTGCGCACCCGCGGCGTGAACCTCGCGGTCGTCACCTTCGGGCTCGGCTTCGCGGTGCACCAGCTGGTCTTCAGCAACAGCGCCTACACCGAGAGCGCCCGGGTCCAGCCCACCGACCTCTCGCTCTTCGGCTGGTCGATCGACCCGGTCGGGCACGCCCGCAACTACGCCGTGGTCTGCGTCGGGTTCCTCATCGTGGCCGCGCTCGCGGTGGCCAACCTGCGCCGCGGCCGCACGGGCCGCCGGCTGCTCGCCGTACGCACCAACGAGCGCGCGGCCGCGGCGATCGGCGTCAACGTCTTCGAGGCGAAGCTCTACGGCTTCACGCTCTCGGCCGGCATCGCCGGGCTGGGTGGCGTCCTCTTCGGGTTCGGGTACGGCGCGATCCTCTTCGACCGCGTCTTCCAGCCGGGCGCCTCGATCAGCGTCCTGGTCCTCACCGTGATCGGCAGCGCCGGCTACGTCGCCGGCCCGGTGCTGGGCTCGCTGCTCGCGTCGAACGGGCTGATCACCCTCACGTCGTCCGGCGGTCCGGTGAACGCCGCGGTCGAGGACACCTCGACCCTGCAGGAGTACCTCCCCATCGCCACCGGGGTGCTGCTGCTGCTGGTGCTGATCCTGAGCCAGAACGGCGTCGCCGAGCGGCTGGACGCGCTCACCCGCCCGTTCCGCGAGCGGCTCCCCGGGCTGCGACCGGGCGCGCCGGAGCCCCTGCCGACCGCGGCCCGCACCTCGGTGTCGGCCCGGACGCTGGAGATCACGGGGCTGACCCAGCGGTTCGGCGGCTTCACCGCGCTGGAGGACGTCTCCCTGCGGGTCGGACCCGGTGAGGTGGTCGGGCTGCTGGGGCCGAACGGCGCCGGCAAGACCACGCTCATCGACTGCGTGGCCGGCAACAACCGGCTCAGCGGCGGCTCGATCATCTGGGACGGGGCCGACATCACCCGCTGGGCGCCCTACCGCCGAGCCCGGGCCGGGCTCTCGCGCTCCTTCCAGTCCCTCGAGCTCTTCGACGACCTCACCGTCCGCGAGAACCTGCTCTCCGCGGCCGACCCGCGCGACCGGCTCGCCTACGTCACCGACCTCGTGTTCCCCGGACACCCGCCGCTGCCCGCGCCCGTGGTCGCGGCGATCGACGAGCTGTCCCTCGCGCCGGTGCTGGACCGACGGGCGGAGGACCTGTCCTACGGGCAGCGGCGGCTGGTCGCGATCGCCCGAGCGGTCGCCAGCAGCCCGTCGGTGCTGATGCTCGACGAGCCCGCCGCCGGCCTCGACGAGACCGAGAGCGCAGAGCTGGGCCGGCTGGTCCGCCGGCTGGCCGACGAGTGGGGCATGGGCGTGCTGCTCATCGAGCACGACGTCGCGCTGGTGCTCGACACCGCGGACCGGGTCGTCGTCCTGGACTTCGGGCACAAGATCGCCGAGGGCGCGCCCGCCGAGATCCGCAACGACCCGGGGGTGCGCAAGGCCTACCTCGGCGAGGAGACCGAGGCGACGAGCGCCTAAGCCCCCATCACGGCGGCGGGATCGAGCTCCTTGACCGGCTTGGTGCGCGGCAGGAACCACGCCGGGATCAGGCAGGCTGCGACCAGGATCGTGCCGACGACGAAGCAGAAGGCGAACGAGTCGGTCATGTCGCTGATGACGCCGGTCGGCGTGGTGGCGTCGGAGCTGTTGAAGCCGTTGGTCAACAGCACCGAGAACAGCGCCGTGCCGATCGAGGCGGCCACCTGCTGGGTGATGTTCATCAGCGTCGAGGCTCGCGCGATCTCGTGGTCCCGCAGCGTCTGGAGCGCCGCGGTCATGATCGGCATCATCGTGCAGCCCATGCCGAGGCCCATGATGAACAGCGCGCCGATCAGGTAGAGGTAGGACGGCGAGCCGGCCGCGAACGAGTCGCCCGACGCCGACACGTCGGACGCACCCACGCCCACCTGCGTGAACATGGCCATGGCGACCACGATCACGGTGATGCCGCCGAGCACGATCTTGCCCGGTCCGATGCGGTCGGTGAGCACGCCCGCGACCGGCATGGTCAGCATGGCGCCGATGCCCTGCGGCGCGAGCAGCAGCCCGGCGCTGAGCGTGGTCTCGTGGCGGGTCAGCAGGAAGTACTGCGGGAACAGCAGGCTGGCCCCGAAGAACGCGATCGCGAACAGCGCCATCGCGATCACGGCGATCGTCAGCCGCGGGTTGCGGAACAGGTGCAGGTCGATGAGCGGGTGCTCGAGCTTGCGGGCGTAGAAGCGGAGGACGAACAGCACGATCAGCACCAGCCCGACGGCCGCGGAGACCAGGACCCTGGCCGCCCAGACCGTGCCCTCCCCCGGGATCGACGAGACGCCGAACAGGAACAGCGCGAGGCCCGGCGAGAGCAGCAGCATGCCGAGGAAGTCGAAGCTCTCCGAGGGGACCACCTCGTCCTTCGGCAGGACCTTGGCGGCGTAGGTCAGGGCACCGATGCCGATCGGGACGTTGATGAGGAAGATCCAGTGCCAGCTGGCCACGTCGATCAGCCAGCCGCCCAGGATCGGCCCGAAGATCGGGCCGAGCAGCATGGGAACGCCGAGCACGGCCATCACCCGGCCGACCCGGTCGGGGCCGGCCGCGCGGGTCATGATCGTCATGCCGACCGGCATCAGCATGCCGCCGCCGAGGCCCTGGAGGACACGGAAGGCGGTGAGCATCTCGATGCTGGTGGCGAGCGCGCAGAGCGCCGAGCCGGCCGCGAACAGCAGCACGGCGAGCATGTAGAGGCGCTTGGTGCCGAACCGGTCGGCCGCCCACCCGCTCAACGGGATGACCGTCGCCAGGGCCAGGGTGTAGCCGGTCATCGTCCAGGCGGCCGCCGCGGGCGAGGCGTCGAAGATCCGCTGGAACGTCGGCTGCGCCACGGACACGACGGTGATGTCGAGGATCGACATGATCGCGCCGAGCACGACCACGCCGGCCACCAGGAGCACGCCGCGGTCGAGCTTGTCCTCGCCGCTCGATCCGGTCTGGGTGGGGGAGGTGTCGGTCGTCACGCACCCACGGTAGGTCGCGGCACGGACAGGGGCATCCGAGTTCTCCTGACGCCCGCGTGAACCGTGGCGGCCTTCACAGCGGGGCCACGGCATGATGAGCGCCATGACCCCGGTCGAGAAGGCATTCACTGGCGTGGGCGGCACCAACATCGTCTACGACGTCTACGAGCCCGAGGGCGCCCCGGTCGGGCTGATCCTGGTGGTCCACGGCGTCGCCGAGCACGCCGGCCGCTACCCCCACGTCGCCAAGGTCCTCACCGACCTCGGCCTCCGCGTGGCGATCCCCGACCACCGGGGCCACGGCCGCTCGGGAGGCAAGCGGCTCCTGGTGCGCGACCTGTCGGAGTTCACCACCGACCTCGAGACCCTCCGCACGCTCGAGCTGGTCGACGGCCGTCCGACGTACCTCCTCGGCCACAGCATGGGCGGCGAGATCGCCCTCGACTACGCGCTCGACCACCAGGACGTGCTGACCGCCCTGATGCTCTCCGCGCCCGCCGTGCTGCCCGGCGACGACATCAACCCGGTCCTGATCAAGGTCGCCAAGGTGATCGGCAAGCTCGTCCCCGGCCTGCCCGGCCAGAAGCTCAGCTCGGCCTCGATCTCGCGCGATCCCGCCGTGGTCGAGGCCTACGACGCGGACCCGCTCAACTTCCGCGGCGCCCTGCCCGCCGGCATCGGCGGCGCGATGCTCCGGACGATGGACACCTTCCCGGCCCGGCTGCCGTCGCTCGAGCTGCCGCTGCTCGTCATGAGCGGCACCGCCGACAAGCTGGTCAACCCCGAGGGCTCCCGGCTCGTCGACCGCCTGGCCGGCTCGACCGACAAGACCCTCAAGATGTACGACGGCCTCTACCACGAGGTCTTCAACGAGCCCGAGCAGGAGCTCGTCCTCGGCGACCTCTCCGACTGGCTGAAGGCGCACCTCGTCGCCTGAGGTCGTCTGGGCCGGGTCCGGGTCGCCGACGCTGGTTGAGGAGGGTCGGTGGCCACGTCAGTCGCGCTCGACCTCCAGCTCGGGAGCCGGCAGCCCCAGCGCCAGCACCTCGCGCACCTCGTGCACCGGCCGCCAGCGGTCGTGGAGGGTGGTGATGAGCGAGATCAGCGACAGGAAGAAGATCGTGTCGTAGCCGTCGAGCCGGGCGTTGTGGCGGCCGAGCAGCGGGTCGGCGATGAGGACCAGGCCGACGTTCATCGCCAGGCGGGCCGCGAAGGCGAGGGCCGTGGACCGGATGGTCCAGCGCCGCCGCGCGGCGGCCAGGGTGATGCCGGAGTTGACCACCACGACCGCGGCGACGCCGATGAAGACGTCGGTGGTCGAGCCGGTGAAGTCGGGCAGCATCTGCGAGAAGATCACCGCCACCAGCCCGACGAGCATGACCTTCTCGAGGGTGCCGGTGGAGATGATGGCGTCGTACCTCATGCGCCAGGCGTCCTGCTCCTCCGGCTCGTCGATCGCCTCGGGAAGCGTCTCGGGCCGGAACCGCCAGGTCCAGTCCGGTGGCCAGAGCCGAGGGCGCACCAGCTTCTGGAAGGCCAGCCCCAGGCCGATCACGATGACGAGCAGCAGCCCGACCAGCCAGTGGTGGCGGCTCATCTCCTCGGTGACGTCGAGCTGGGCGACGTGCAGCCAGTACTCCTGCGGGAGCTTGACGACCACCCAGATGACGGCGGCCGCGCTCAGCCACCAGCCGACCAGCAGGTTCACGGGCTTCCAGCGCGAGCGGATCGTCTCGTAGGCGATGAAGAAGTACTCGAAGACGTTCGGGAAGACGAGCAGCAGCCATCGCGCGTGGGTGAGCTCGAACGCCAGCGCGCCCGCGAGCCGGTAGAAGTAGAGGAACCAGCCGATCCGGAACGCCGGCATGCTCTCCCAGTTGCGCAGCGTCGAGAGGTAGGCCATGGACAGGTAGAAGACGTCCATCGCCTTGTCGTAGCTCTGGTAGTTCGGCGGGTCGTGGCCGAAGAGCTGGAAGATCGTCTGGTCGACGCCGTCGAGGATCAGGCAGGCGACCACCGCGGGCAGCGGGTAGTACGGGATCAAGAGGGGGAGGACGAAGCGCCCGCTCACCACCGCGACGAAGACGAGCGTCGTCGTGGTGTCCATGGAGTCATCCAACCGTTTCCACGCCGTACCGTGACGACATGCTGGCTGTGCGTGTCGGGGAGTGCGAGGTCAGCTTCGAGCGCGTCGGCTCGGGGCCGCCTCTGGTGCTGGTCCACGGCGCGGTCGAGGACCACCGGACGTGGCAGCCCCAGATGCCCGACCTGGCCGGGGTCGCCACCGTCGTCGCCTGGGACGAACCGGGCTGCGGTGCTTCGGACGACCCGCCTGGGGACGCTGACCTCCGGTGGCTGGCCGGCGCCCTCGCCGCGGTGGTGGCCACGGTGGGGCCGGCCCACGTGCTCGGCTTCTCCTGGGGCGGCACCGTGGTCCTCGAGCTCTGGCGCCAGCGCCCCGACCTCGTGCGGTCGCTGGTGCTCGCCGGCACGTACGCCGGGTGGCGGGGCAGCCTGCCGGCCGCGGAGATCGAGCGGCGGGTGGCCGACGCGGGCGACGTCCCCGACGTCTTCGCCGGTCCACCCTCACCGGAGGCGGAGGCGCTCCTCGAGGACATGGCCTCAGAGGCCAGGCCCGCCACGATCCAGCGCAACCTGGCCCTGATGGCGGCAGCAGACCTCTCCGACGTGCTGCCCACCATCACCGTCCCGACCCTGCTGCTCTGGGGCGAGCAGGACGCCCGGTCGACGCGCACCGTGGCGCGGCAGTTCGAGGCGGCGATCCCCGACGCCCGGCTGCAGCTGCTCCCAGGTGCCGGCCACGTCGCGAACCTCGAGCAGCCGGCCGCGTTCACCCGCGCCGTCCGCGACTGGCTGACGCAGGTCTAGCGCCCCTTCCAGACCGGCGCCCGCTTCTCGGCGAAGGCCCGGGCCCCTTCCTGCGCGTCCTCGGAGACGAAGACCGGTCCCATCAGCTCCGCCTGCTTCTTCCAGCCCTCCTCGAGGGTCCAGTCCGGCGCGGACCGGGCGATCTGCTTGGTCACCGCGACGGCCAGCGGTCCGTTCGCGGCCACCTCGCGGGCCAGCGCGACCGCGGCATCGAGGGCGGTGCCCGACGGCACCACGCGGTTGACCAGGCCGAGCTCGGCGGCCCGGGCCGCGGTGATCGGCTCACCGGTGAGCAGCATCTCCATCGCGATCGCGGGCGGGATGCGTTGGGGCAGGTGGATCGCCGCGCCGGCGCCGGCGACGAGCGCCCGCTTGACCTCCGGCACCCCGAGCTTCGCGTCCTCGGCCGCCACCACCAGGTCGCAGGCCAGCACCAGCTCGAAGCCGCCGGCCACGGCGTAGCCCTCGATGGCGGCGACGAGCGGCTTGCGCGGCGCCTTCTCCGTCAGCCCGCCCAGGCCCCGGCCCTCGATGACCGGGACGTCGCCGGACAGGAAGCCCTTGAGGTCCATGCCCGAGGAGAAGAACCCACCCCCACCGGTGAGCACCCCGACCCGGAGCCCGTCCTCGTCGTCCAGCCGGTCGAGGGCGGCCGCGATGCCGCGGGCCACGTCGCCGTTGATCGCGTTGCGCGCCTCGGGCCGGTTGATCGTGATCACGAGGACGCCGTCGCGCTCCTCGGTCAGGACGGCGGTGTCGGTCGGTTCGTCGGACATGCGGTTCCTCTCGCTGGGTCAGCTAGTGTCCCGCGCGCGATGTTCGCAAGGTAAGTCGTGCTCCCAGTGCGCGCATCGCGAGGCGGCGGCGCGCAGGCAGACTGGGCGTCTCCCCAGCGTCGCCAACAAAGCGAGGTGCGTGCTGGGGGTGCGACTTATGCCGCGAACTTCGTGTGCGGGGCACTAGGTGTCGCAGTCGTAGGGTGCCGGTCCGGCACCACCGCCGTCGACCACCCCCGGTGGGCCGCGGCCACAGCCGTCACCTTGTCAGTAGGTCCGGCAGTCGTACGGCGGCTTGCCCTTGCTGCCCTCGTCGACCCACGCGCGGAACTCCTCACGCTCCTCGCCGACGCAGGCCTTGCTGGAGAGGCCCAGCCCGGCGAACGCCGCGGCCGGCAGCGCGGCGGGCGTCAACAGGAGCGCGGCGAGCAGCAGGGTCCTCACCACGCCGTGCCCCCACCGCGCCAGCGCCAGGGTCGCCAGCGCGAGCCCGAGGATCCATCCGCCCGGGACCAGCAGGCCGGCGGCGCCGTGCGCCGACTCGCACAGCGTGCCGCGAGCCGAGTCCCCGGCGTACGACGTCGTCCGGCCGGTGCCGGTGCCCTCGTCGCAGTCGGCGAACCACCTCACCGTGAACAGCACCGCCAGCGCGAAACCGCCCACCACCGTGAGCATGTACGCCGCGATGACCCACCAGCGCAGCGGCTCGTCGTCCTCCACGTCCGGCTCCACGCGGGACTCGGGCTCGGTGTCGGGCACGGCCCTCACCCTAGGAGGCCGCCTCCTGGGCGGCACGATGCTCGGACGTCCAACTAGTGTGAGGACATGACCGCTCGCCGCGTGCTGCCGACCGAGGAGACCGCCGACCTGGTCAAGCTGGTCCGGCAGATCGCGGCCGACGACCTGGCCGAGCGGTCGGTCGCCGCCGAGGCCGACGGCACCTTCCCGCGCGACATCTTCCTCAAGCTCGGCCGGGCCGGGCTGCTGGGCCTCCCCTACCCCGAGGCGTACGGCGGGGGCGGGGTGCCCTACGAGGTCTACCTGCAGGTGCTGGAGGAGATCGGTGCCGTCTGGGCCTCGGTCGGCGTCGGCGTCTCCGTGCACGCGCTCTCCTGCTACGGCCTGGCCACCCACGGCACCGAGGAGCAGCGGCAGCGCTGGCTGCCGGACATGCTCGGCGGCGAGCTGCTCGGCGCCTACTGCCTCTCCGAGCCGCACGCCGGCTCCGACCCGGCCGCGATGCGGACCACCGCCCGCCGCGACGGCGACGACTGGGTGATCAAGGGCACCAAGGCGTGGACCACGCACGGCGGCTTCGCCGACTTCTACAAGGTGATGGCGCGCACGGGCGAGGGCCGCAACGGGATCTCCTGCTTCATGGTCCCCGCCGACGCGCCCGGCCTGAGCGCGAACCCGCCGGAGAAGAAGATGGGGCTCACCGGCTCCACGACGTCGGCGATGAACTTCGACGACGTACGCATCGCCGCCGACCGGCTGATCGGCGAGGAGGGCGAGGGGCTCAAGATCGCGTTCTCCGCCCTCGACTCCGGCCGGCTCGGCATCGCAGCGGTCGCGACCGGGCTCGCCCAGGGCGCGCTCGACGCCGCGGTCGCCTACGCCCAGGAGCGCGAGACCTTCGGCAAGCGGATCATCGACCACCAGGGGCTGGCGTTCGTGCTCGCCGACATGGAGGCCAACACCCAGGCCGCCCGCGCGATCACCCTCCACGCCGCGCGCCTGCGCGACCAGGGCCTGCCCTTCAGCCGGGAGGCCTCGATCGCCAAGCTGGTCGCGACCGACAACGCCATGAAGGTCACCACCGACGCGGTCCAGGTCTTCGGCGGCTACGGCTACACCCGCGACTTCCCGGTCGAGCGCTACATGCGCGAGGCCAAGGTCATGCAGATCTTCGAGGGCACCAACCAGATCCAGCGGATGGTGATCGGCCGCTTCCTCGACCAGGACGACGACGGCAAGGTGGAGCACGCGTGACCGTCCGGCTGGTCCCCCACGAGCCGCTCGCCTCTCGCGGTGACGGCGACATGCCCGGCCGCAGCATCATCGACCAGCCGGGTCGGGCATGGACCGGCTTCGCCCTCATGGAGTGGCAGCTGACGCGCGCGGAGTGGACCGACCGGCACCCGCACGACGAGGTCAACTACGTGCTCGACGGTGAGCTGCACGTCGAGTCCGACGGCGAGACCGTCGTCGCCGGCCCGGGCGACACCGTCGTCGTCGCGGCGGGGTCGAAGGCGACGTACGCCGCTCCCGAGCACGCCCGGATGCTCGCCATCTACGGCCCCAACCCCGCGGGGCTCGAGTCGGGCGACTTCGCCTTCCGCCGCTTGGACGGCTGACCCGACGCCCTGAGGGTTACTGGTCACTCATGACCAGCACCGGAATGCGCCCGCCGCCCGACCCCAACGACCCGGCGGACATCGAGTCCCGCTCCCAGGTCGAGTCCGTCCCCGACGAGGAGGGCATCGACTCCGGCACCGTCGAGGAGGACCTCGACAAGTCGCCGACCGAGAAGCGCAACGCCACCGACGGCTACGCCCCGGCCGACGACGAGGACGTGGACACCGCAGAGCTGGACGAGCTCGACGGCTGAGACAGGCTCAGCGGTCGGGCTGCTCGAAGGCGTGCGCCCCGGCGTAGGAGTGCTGGCTCGTGCTCGAGAAGTAGTTGATGCCGATGAAGTTGAACCACAGGGTCAGCGTGCCGACGAGGGCCAGGATCGCGGCGTTGCGGCCGCGCCAGCCGGCCGTCGTGCGCGCGTGGAGGTAGGCGGCGTAGACGACCCAGGTGATGAACGCCCAGACCTCCTTGGGGTCCCAGTTCCAGTACGACGACCAGGCCTGGTGCGCCCAGATCGGCCCGGTGATCAGCACCGCGAAGGTCCAGATCGGGAAGCCGAAGGCGTGCATCCGGTAGGAGATCAGGTCGAGCTTCTCCAGTGACGGGACCCGGGCCCAGATGCCGGTCTGGGGGGCGTCGGGACCGCGACGGCGCTTCACGAGGTAGGCGACCGAGGTCATCCCGCCGAGGGTGAACGCGCCGGTCGCCGTGATCGCGGAGACCACGTGGATCACCAGCCAGTAGCTGTTGAGCGCCTCGGGCAGCGGGCCGGTCGGGTCGTAGAGCCAGACGACGGCGACCATCAGCAGGGCGAGCACGAAGGTGACGACGACCGGGCCGAGCCAGTCGAGCGCGTAGCGCCGGCTCATCACCAGGAAGAACGCGGCGACCACGAACGTGCCGGCCAGCGTGAACTCGTACATGTTGCCCCACGGCACGCGGTTGGGGTCCGCGCTCATCCCCCGGGCGGCCAGGGCCACGAAGTGGAGCGCCACCGCGATCCCGGTCAGGAGCAGTCCGAGCCGGCCGAACACCGCGACGCGGTCCTGCTGCCTCTCGACATCGGGTCGAGGCGCGGGCGGCGGTGAGACGCTGCCCCCACCCGGTCCGACGACCACCATGGCGCGGTCGACCTGCCGCAGCGACGACCACTCGACCACGTGCGCGAGCAGCGCCAGGAAGTAGACGACCGCGGCGGCCGCGACCGCCTGGTTGCTCAGGGTGCCCCACGCGGCGTCGGTCATGCTGTTCCGGGGTCCCCGCGGAAGCGTGAGCCCTCCGCGCGCAGCGCCGCCGTCTCGCGCTTTCGTGGGGTGATCATGGTTCCTCCTGCAGCTCAGCGACCAGTCCTGAGAGTACGGCGTCCGTGTCGGCGCCCCCCGAGCGGTCCAGGGCCGCGATCTCGACGAGGGTGCCGTCCTCGCCCTCCGTCACGCGCAGCCAGACCCGGCGCGAGCGGATGAACAGCGACCCCATCAGCCCGAGCAGCGCCAGCACCACGCCCAGCAGCGCGACGCTCTTGCCAGGTGTCTGGCTGATCTGGATCCGCTGCCAGGACACGACCTTCTCGAAGGTCACGCTGCCCATGCCGTCGGGCAGCTGGACCGTGTCGCCCGGCGCGAGGCCGATCCGCAGCCGCTTGCCCTTGTCGTCCTTGACCTCGGTCAGCTTGGACTTGTCGAGGGTGTAGACCGACTGCGAGGCACCCGAGCCGAGGTTGAGGTCGCCGGCGTAGACGTTGAGGGAGAGCAGGGGGTTGACGTCCTTGCCCCCGAGGTTGATCGGCTTGCCGTCCAGGCTCGCGAACGACGGGTAGAAGAAGCCCTCCAGCCCGATCTGGGTCGGCTGCGCGAACGACGCCTTGACCACGCCGAACGAGAACAGGTCGGGCCCGGTCGGCAGGAACGGCACCGGTCCGGACGCGGCGATGTTGCCCTCGCCGTCGCGGATCGTGACCACCGGTGCGTAGCCGTGCCCGATCAGGAACAGCTCGGTGCCGTCGATGGTCAGCGGGTGGTTGACCCGCAGGTCGTAGGACTTCTCCGGCTCACCTGGAGCCTCGGTGTAGGTCACGTCGGCGCTGAAGCCGCGCGCCATTCCCGACGACAGCCACTCGACGTCGAAGTTGTTGACCTTGAACGAGAACGGGTCCAGGCCGTCGGGGTCGAAGAGGCTGCCGGGGACGAAGTCGTCGTACTGCGTGAGGCTGTTGCCGAACGGGTCGCCCTGCACCAGGATCACGCCGCCCTTGTAGCCGAACAGCGTGCCGGTCGCGAAGCCGACGAGGACCACCAGCACGGCAAGGTGGAAGACCAGGTTGCCGAGCTCGCGGAGGTAGCCCTTCTCGGCGCTGACCGTGCCGGCGGCGGCCTCGCGGCGCAGCCTGTAGCGCTTGCGCTCGAGCAGCCCTCGGGCCCGGGCGAGCACCTCCTCCGCCGACTCCGTCGAGGCGTACGACGCGTGGCTGGGCATCCGCGTCAGGTTGCGCGGCGCCTCGGGAGGCTGGGCGCGCAGGCCGCGCGCGTAGACGAAGGTGCGCGGCACGATGCAACCGAGCAGCGAGACGACCAGCAGGATGTAGATCGCGGCGAACCACGGTGACCCGTAGACGTTGAAGATGCCGAACTTCTCATAGATCGGCGTCAGCGTCTCGTGGGCGTCCTTCCACTGCGAGGCCTTGAGCGAGTCGACCCGCTCCTGCGGGACGAGCGACCCGGGCACCGCGGCCAGGGCCAGCATCAGCAGGAGGATCAGCGCGATCCGCATCGAGGTGAGCTGGCGCCACGTCCAGCGCAGCAGCTCGCGCAGGTTGAGCTCGCCCGAACGGCGCTCGGGAGCCGGTGCGCTGGGCTTCGTCTCGGTGGCGGTCATGAGGGGCTCACACACTGACCTGGAACTGGTCGACGAGGTGGAGCTGGAGCCACTGCACCATCTGGTCCCACCAGCCGGTGAGCAGCAGCAGCCCGACGACGACGAGGATCGCGCCACCGATCCGAGTCACCCACTGCTGGTGCCTGCGGACGAACGCGAGCCCGCCCAGGGCCCTGCGCCAGGCCAGCGCCGCGGCGATGAACGGCACGCCGAGGCCGAGCGAGTAGAAACCCAGGAGCACGCCGCCGCGCGCCACGCTCTCGCCGTTGGCAGCGAGGGTCAGGATCACGCCCAGGGTCGGGCCGATGCACGGCGTCCAGCCGAGGCCGAAGAGGAAGCCCAGCAGCGGCGCGGCCGCCAGCCCCACCGCGGGCACCTTGTGGATCCGCACGTCGCGCTGGAAGAGCGGCACCAGCCCCATGAAGACCAGGCCGAGGACGACCGCGAGCACGCCGAGGACGACGTTGAAGGTCCGGGAGTACTCGAAGAACCACCGGCTCACCCCGACCGACACCACCCCCAGCCCGACGAAGACGACCGAGAAGCCGAGCACGAACAGCGTCGAGCCGGCGAGCATCCTGCCGCGGTGCGGAGTGACCTCCGAGTCCGCGAGATCGGCACCGGACAGCCCCGTCGCGTAGGAGAGGTAGCCAGGCAGCAGCGGGATCACGCAGGGCGAGAAGAACGACACCAGTCCGGCCAGCACCGCGACGGGCACCGCGAGCACCAGGGAGCCCGAGCCGGCCGTGTCCCGCAGCCAGTCATCCATCCTCGGCCGCCACCTTCTCGACGACCTCGAGCAGCGTCAGCTTGGAGGGCAGCTGGCCGGGGATCAGCGCGGCCACGCGGCCCTGCCTGTCGAGGACGACGGTGCTCGGCATGGCGCGCGGGTTGAACGGCTCCGGGAAGTTCAGCAGCTGCTCGCTGCCGCGGTCATAGATCGACGGGTAGGGCACCTCGAGGCCCCGCTCGAAGGCCAGCGCGTCGTCCTTGGAGTCGCGGATGTCGATGCCGACGATCGTGGCGTCGCCCGGGAGCTCGTCGGCCGCGTCCACCAGCAGCGGGGTCTCGACGCGACAGGGCCCGCAACCGGACCACCACACGTTGACCACGACCACCGACCCGCGTCGGTCGGCCAGGTCGAGCCGGCCCCCGGTCAGTGTCTCCCCGGACACCTCGACGGGTGCCTTGCGGTCCGCCACCGGGATCTCCTCCACCCCGCCGCCGCTCCCGACGTAGTCCTTGCCGTTGGTGCCGCTCACGTCGGTGCACGCGCTCGCCGCCGCCACCGTCGCCGCGAGCGCGGCGACGAGCAGGGGAAGGCGGCGACGGAGAGCCATGCGTCAGACAGGCTTGTTGTCGTCTGGTGCGTCGCCCGCCGAGAACGGCGCCTTGCGGTCCTTCTCGGGGATCAGGTCGCCCGCGGGCTCGCTGTAGGACACCTGGGTGATCGCGTCGTCGACGAAGTGGAACGACGTGACCGAGCAGAGCGTGCACTGGCGGCGACGAGGGTCGTGGAGGAAGGAGCGCTTCTCGACGTGCAGCCGGGTGATCCAGATCGGCAGCTGGTGGGAGACGATCACCGCCTCGTGGCCCTGGGCCTCGACCCGGGCGTCGTGGACGGCGGCCATCATCCGGGCCACGACGTCCTTGTAGGGCTCACCCCACGAGGGCTTCCAGGGGTTCCAGAGGCGGCGCCAGGCCGACGGCTTGAGCAGCACGTTGTTGCCGTTGGCGAACCTCTTGCCCTCGAAGTAGTTGGTCGACTCGATGACCCGCTCGTCGGTGACGATCTCGAGGTCGTGCGCAGCGGCCATCGGCGCCGCGGTCTCCTGGGCGCGCTCGAGCGGGGAGGAGCGCACGTGCGTGATGTCGCGGTCGGTCATGGCCGCGGCCACCCGGTCGGCCATCTTCAGGCCGAGCTCGGAGAGGTGGTAGCCGTCGCGCCGGCCGTAGAGGACGCCCTCGGGGTTGTGCACCTCCCCGTGGCGCAGCAGGTGGACGACGGTGTCCGGGGTCTTGCTCATGCGATCTCCTGGGCGGCGGCTGCGGCCTGCGCCGCGGCGGGCAGGGCGTCGAGCACGGTCTGGACGGCGCGGTCGTCGTGGGCGGCGGAGAGGAACCAGGCTTCGTAGGCCGAGGGCGGCAGGTGGACGCCACGGTCGAGCATGGCGTGGAAGAACGCGGCGTACGCCGCCGTGTCGGTGCGCTGCGCGTCGGCGAAGCTGCGCACCCGACCCTCGGACAGGAAGACGGAGAACATCGTGCCGGCGGCCTGGACGGCGTGGGCGACCCCCGCCACCGCGAGCGCGTCGGAGACGGCGGTCTTGAGGACGTCGGCGGTCTTGTCGAGGTGGTCGTAGACCTCGTCGGTGGCGAGACGGAGCGTGGCGAGGCCGGCGGTCGTGGCGATCGGGTTCCCGGAGAGCGTGCCGGCCTGGTAGACCGGCCCCTCCGGCGCGAGGTGGTGCATGACGTCGGCGCGGCCGCCGAACGCTGCCGCCGGGAAGCCGCCGCCCATCACCTTGCCGAAGGTCATCAGGTCGGGGCGCCAGCCCTCGACGGCGCCGTCCAGCCCCCACTGGCCGAGCCGCGAGGCGCGGAAGCCGGTCATCACCTCGTCGCTGACGAAGAGCGCGCCGTGGCTGCGGCAGGTCTCGGCCAGGAGGCGGTTGAACCCCGGCTCGGGCGGGACCACGCCCATGTTGCCCGGCGCGGCCTCGGTGATCAGGCAGGCGATCCGGTCGCCGTGCTCGGCGAACGCCCGCTCGACCGCGGCCCGGTCGTTGTAGGGCAGCACCAGGGTCAGCTCGGTCGACGAGGCGGGCACGCCGGGCGTCTCCGGCAGCGCGAAAGTCGCCACTCCCGAGCCGGCCGAGGCCAGCAGCGAGTCGACGTGGCCGTGGTAGCAGCCGGCGAACTTCACGACCACGTCGCGGCCGGTGAAGCCGCGGGCCAGCCGGATCGCCGACATCGTCGCCTCGGTGCCGGAGGAGACGAACCGGACCCGCTCGACCGGCGTACGCGCCACGATCTCCTCGGCCAGCTCGACCTCCGGCCGGGTCGGCGTGCCGTAGGACGTGCCGCGGGCCACCGCGTCGCGGACCGCCGCCTCGACCTCGGGGTGCGCGTGGCCGAGCAGCATCGGGCCCCACGAGCAGATCAGGTCGACGTAGTCGTTGCCGTCGACGTCGGTCAGCCAGGCGCCCCGGGCGGAGGCGATGAAGCGAGGCGTGCCGCCGACCGCGTTGAACGCCCGCACCGGGGAGTTGACGCCGCCCGGTGTGACCGCCCGTGCCCGCGCGTAGAGAGCGGCGGACTCCACCGTCTGCGGAGCGATTCCCTGGGGCACACCTCATTGTCTCCGAGGCCCCTGAGAGCTCCGCATCCGGCTCGGGTCGGATCTTCTGGGTACTGCTGCCACAGGGGCCCGGCTGGTCTGGACCCGAGCGCGGAACTGCCGGGTTTCGCGTCACGTCGGAGGGGGAGACTCGTTCAATCGGTGACGGGCGTCACTCAACGGTCCCTTGTCACCTACCAACGCGTAACTTGTTCGTGACACGATTCGTTGGGTGCACGAGGCGTCGGAGGGGATGCCTCGAAAGCAACTGGGAGAGAGCGCAATGTCCGCAAAGCGATTCGGCCGCCTGCACAAGGCGACCGCGCTCGTGCCGATGGCCCTGCTGTCGGCAGCCTGGACTGCCAACCTGATGGGCGTCAGCGCGCCCACCGCCTCGGCCGGCGAGCGTCCCGACCCGACCCTGCCGGACGGCACCAGCGTCCCCGCACAGGCCATCGAGGCGCCTGCGAGCGTCTCCGACGGCAGCCTCCTCGCCCTCGGGGTCGGCAACGCCGACGCCGACCAGATCGTCGCCACGGCCTCCACCTCGGGGATCCCGTCGGCCGCTCTCGCCGCCTACCAGCGCGCCGAGACCGTCATCAACGCCGCCGACGAGGGCTGTCACCTCAGCTGGCAGCTGATCGCGGCGATCGGCCGCGTCGAGTCCAACCACGGCCGCGCCAACGGCAACACCCTCGACGACGAGGGCCTCGCGACGCCCGGCATCTTCGGTGTGGCCCTTAACGGCGCCAACCGGACCAGCGAGATCGTCGACACCGACGCCGGCCAGTTCGACAACGACACCGCCTACGACCGGGCGGTCGGCCCGATGCAGTTCATCCCCTCGACGTGGTCGGTCGTGGGCGTGGACGCCGACGGCGACGGCGTCCGCAACCCTCAGGACATCGACGACGCCGCGCTCGGCACCGCCGTCTACCTCTGCTCCGGCTCCGACGACCTCGGCACCGACGCCGGCCAGCGCGCGGCGGTCTACCGCTACAACCACAGCCAGTCCTACGTCGACCTCGTGCTCGACATCATGAACGCCTACCTCGAGGGCGACTTCACCTCGATCCCCAACGGCACCGTGATGGCCGGCGCGATCACCAGGACCCCGCCGCCGCTGCACGTGCCCGGCACGCCGGCCCAGCAGGACCCGGCCATCACCAAGCCTCCCAACGACCATGCGACCGGCGAGACCGTCGACCCGACGACCACCGAGGGTGGCGGCACCGTCGACCAGGACGACCCGACCGGCGGTGGCACCACCGGTGGCGGTGGCGGCGGCTCCGGCGGCGTACACGTTCCCGGCACCCAGGTCTCCATCCCGCCGCTGCCGACGACCCACGTCCAGCCGGTCGACGACGCGCTGACCCTGGCCCAGGCCACGCTCCAGTGCACGCTCGACGGGCTCAACTCGCTGCTCAACCCGGCGGCGTTCCAGACCTGCCTCAACAACTACATGAACCCCAAGACCACGGCGCACCGCTGACCCGCCCGTTCAGTACCGGCGGGTCAGCGCGCAGCAGGACACGGCGTGACCCGCCCGTTCAGTACCGGCGGGTCAGCGGCGGAGCAGGCTGGCAGCCTCGACGGCCCAGTAGGTGAGCACGACGTCGGCGCCGGCGCGGCGGATCGAGGTGAGGGTCTCGAGGATGGCGGTCTCGCGGTCGATCCAGCCCTGGGCGGCGGCGGCCTCGACCATGGCGTACTCACCTGAGACGTTGTAGGCGACGACGGGTACGTCGACGGCGTCGCGCACGCGGCGGACGACGTCGAGGTAGCCCAGCGCCGGCTTCACCATGACGAGGTCGGCGCCCTGCTCGACGTCGAGCAACGCCTCACGCACGCCCTCCACTGCGTTGGCGGGGTCCTGCTGGTAGGTACGGCGGTCGCCCTCCAGCGAGCTCGCGACCGCTTCGCGGAACGGACCGTAGAAGGCGGAGGCGTACTTCGCCGAGTAGGCCAGGATCGAGACGTCGGTGTGGCCGCCGGCGTCGAGTGCGTCGCGGATCACCCGCACCTGGCCGTCCATCATCCCGCTGGGACCGACCATGTCGACGCCGGCGTCGGCCTGGGCCAGCCCCATCTCGGCGTACGCCGCGAGGGTGCGGTCGTTGTCCACGCGGCCGTCGGGCGTCAGCACCCCGCAGTGGCCGTGGTCGGTGAACTCGTCGAGGCACAGGTCGCTCATGACCGTGAGCGCGTCTCCGACCTCGCCCACGACGTCGGTGATGGCGAGGTTGAGGATGCCGGCCGGGTCGATGCCACCGGAGCCGACGGCGTCCTTGTGCTCGGGGATGCCGTAGAGCATCACGCCGCCCAGGCCGGCGTCCGCCGCCTCGGCGACCGCCTTGAGCAGGCTGTCGCGGGTGTGCTGGACGACGCCCGGCATCGACGCGATCGGCACCGGCTCGCTGATCCCCTCGCGGACGAACAGCGGCAGCACCAGCTGCCCGGGATCGACGCGCGTCTCGGCGACCATCCGGCGCAGCCCGGGGGTACGACGCAGCCGGCGCGGCCGGACCAGAGGTCCGGTCAGCTCCGCTGCGTCGCCCTCGGACATCGCGTCAACGCGCCTTCGACCGCCGCGCCGACGGCTTGCGCTCGGACGGGCGGGTGACGGGCTCGCCGGCGTCGACCATGGCGGCGCGACGGGCGGCGCCGAAGTCGGCCAGCGCGTCGACGAGCTCGTCGGCGTCCGGCTTGGGGGCGAGAACGTCGACCCGCAGGCCGTGCTCCTCAGCCGTCTTGGCGGTGGCCGGCCCGATCACGGCGATCACCGTCGACGGGTGCGGCTTGCCGGCGATCCCGACCAGGTTGCGCACCGTCGAGGACGACGTGAACACCACGGCGTCGAAGCGGCCGGACTTGATCGCGTCGCGCGTGGACGCCGGCGGCGGAGTGGCCCGGACCGTGCGGTAGGCCGTCACGTCGTCGACCTCCCAGCCCAGGTCGATCAGGCCGGCGACCAGCGTCTCGGTGGCGATGTCGGCCCGCGGCAGGAAGACCCGGTTGATCGGGTCGAGCAGGTCGTCGAACTCCGGCCAGTCGGCCAGCAGCCCGGCGGCGGACTGCTCGCCCGAGGGCACGAGGTCGGCGCGCAGCCCCCAGGCCGCGATCGCCTGGGCGGTCTTGTCGCCCACCGCGGCGATCTTGAGGCCGGAGAAGGCGCGGGCGTCGAGGCCGTACTCCTCGAACTTCTCGCGCACCGCCTTGACGGCGTTGACCGAGGTGAACGCGATCCACTCGTAGCGGCCCTCGACCAGGCCGCGGACGGCCTTGTCCATCTGCAGCGGGTTGCGGGGCGGCTCGACCGAGATGGTCGGCACCTCGTCGGGCACCGCGCCGTAGCCGCGCAGCCGCGCGACCAGCGGTCCGGCCTGGTCCTTGGTGCGCGGCACCAGCACCCGCCAGCCGAACAGCGGCTTGGTCTCGAACCACGACAGGGTCTCGCGCAGGTCGACGACCTTGCCGACCACGATGACGGCCGGCGGGGCCATCCGGGCCGCGCGGGCCTCGGCGGCGATGCCGGTCAGCGTCGAGGTGACCGTGGCCTGCTCGGTGGTGGTGCCGAGCCGGGTCATGGCGACCGGGGTCTGGGGGTCACGGCCCGCGGCGACCAGCGCCTTGGCGATGTCGCCGACCATGTTGACGCCGGAGAGGATCACGAGCGTGCGGTCGTCGGCGTACGGCGCCCAGTCGACCTTCTCGTGCGCGGTGACCACGGCCACCTCGCGGTGGTCCTTGGTCGTCAGCGGGATGCCGGCGTAGGCCGGGACCGCGGACACCGACGAGACGCCGGGCACGATGTCGAAGCCGAGGCCGGCCTTGACGCAGGCCTGTGCCTCCTCGGGTCCGGACGCGTAGAGGAACGGGTCGCCCGTCATGAGGCGGACCACCCGCAGCCCCTTCTTGGCGTGCCGGACCACGACCTTGGCCCGCGCGGCGTGGGTGAGCGGCTGGCCGTCCTCACCGAAGCCGCCGTCGACGAAGGTCGGGCTCTCGCACTCGGCCGGGAGCTCCAGCAACCGGCGGACCAGGTCGATGTGCTCGGGCGACTCGGTCACGACGACCTCTGCCTGTTCGAGCAGGGTCACCGCCCGGACGGTCAGCAGGTCGGGATCACCCGGCCCGCTTCCGACGAAGGACACCCAGCCGCGGCCGGTGCTGCCCGTGGTGGGCGCGGCCGAGCGGTCGTTGATGGTGGTCTTGCCTCGCGTCATGCGTCGTGCACCCTGTCTGGTTCTGTTGCTGCGTCGAGATCGCCCGCGCCGTCCGCGAGCATCTCCTTGGCCAGCCGGGCACCGAGCCCGGCCGCATCGTTCAGGTCGCCGGTGGCGGACATCCGCACCGACAGGCCTCCGTCGGTGGAGAGCGCCACCGCGCGCACCCACAGCTCCTCGCCGTCCTCGCCCTCGACCACGTCTGCCAGTGCCCCGATCGGTGCGGAGCAACCGCCCTCGAGGGTGGCCAGCACCGCTCTCTCGGCCTCGACCGCGGCCCGGCTGCTGCGGTCGTCGAGCGCCGCCAGCTGGGTGAGGAGGTCGTCGTCGGCCCGGCACTCGACCGCCAGCGCACCCTGCCCGGGCGCGGGCAGCATCTGCAGTGGGTCCAGCACCTCGGTGACCTCCTCGAGCCGGCCGATCCGGGCCAACCCGGCGCGGGCGAGGAGTACGGCGTCGTACTCCCCGGAGCGGACCTTGCCGATCCGGGTGTCGACGTTGCCACGAACGCCCACCACGTCCAAACCGAGGCCGAGGGCGAGCAGCTGCGCGACCCGCCGCGGCGAGCCCGTGCCGACCCGCGCACCCGCCGGCAGCTCGCCCAGCGTGAGCCCGTCGCGCGCGACGACGACGTCACGGGGGTCCTCGCGGGCAGGCACGGCCGCAAGGGCGATCCCGTCGGCCGCGGCGGTCGGGAGGTCCTTGAGCGAGTGGACCGCGAGGTCGACCTCGCCGCGCAGCAGGGCATCACGGAGCGCGCTGACGAAGATGCCGGTGCCGCCGGCCTGCTCGATCGGCGTCTCCGCGGCCTGCGAGCGGTCGCCCTCGGTGCTGATCTCGACCAGCTCGGTCTCGCGACCCAGCCGGTCACGGACCATCGCGGCCACCAGCTCGGACTGGGTGGTGGCGAGAAGCGAGGCGCGGGTGCCGATCCGGACGGGGCTGCTCATGCCAGCCCCTCCGGTCGGGTGACGGCGTCGACGGCCTCGGGGTCGAGCGCGAACAGCTCGGCGAGGGCCGCGGCGTAGGACACGGCGCCGGTCTCGTTGGCGAGCTCCCTGACCCGGACGGTCGGCTCGTGGAGCAGCTTGTCGGCCACTCGGCGTACGGCGCGGAGCACCTCGGCGCGCTGCTCGGGGCCGAGGTCGGGAAGGCGGTGGTCGAGCCGCGCCATCTCGGCGTCGACCACCGAGGTCGCCATCGAGCGGAGCGCGACGACGGTCGGCGTGACGCTGGCGGAGCGGCGCACGGCCACGAAGGCGGCGACCTCCTCGGTGACGATCCGACGGACCTCGGCGACCTCGCGGCCGGCGTCGGAGTCCTCGAGCTCGCGGGCCAGGTCGACCAGGTCGATGCGGGTGACGCCGTCGAGCTCCGCGACCCCTGGCTCGACGTCGTGGGGCAGCGCCAGGTCGAGGAAGACCATCGGCCGGCCGTCGCTTCGGGCGGCCTCGACGTGGGCGCGGGTGACCAGCACGCCGCTGGCACCGGCGCAGGCGATGACCACGTCGGCCCGTGCGAGGACGGTGGAGAGCTCCTCGAGCGAGGCCGCACTGCCGGCGTACTCGGCCGCCAGCCGCTCGGCACGCTCGCGGGTGCGGTTGACCACGACCACCTCGGCGGCGCCGCGGCGCGAGACCGTGGCGGTGGCCAGCCCGGCCATCGCGCCCGCTCCGACCACGGCGACCCGGCGCCCGGCGACATCGACGCCGTGGCGGGCCGAGCGGTCGAGGGCCGCCCCGACCATCGTCGGCGCGGCGCTGTCGATGTCGGTCTCGGCCCGCGAGCGCTTGCCGACCCGGAGGGCCTGCTGGAACAGCACGTTGAGGGCGGGGCCGACCGTGCCGAGCTCCTGGCCGAGCCGGAGCGCGTCGCGGGTCTGGCCGAGGATCTGGCCCTCGCCGACGGCCATCGAGTCGAGCCCGGCGGCGACCTGGAACAGGTGCGACACCGCGCCGTCGTCGTAGTGGACGTAGAGGTGCTGCAGCATCGTGTCGGTGGACTCGCCGGACGGGTCGATGAGCAGCCGGGACAGCTCCTCCACCGAGCCGTGGAACCGGTCGACGTCGGCGTAGATCTCGACCCTGTTGCAGGTCGCGATCACGGTCGCCTCGGTGACGTGCTCGCAGGCGGCCACGGACTGGATCAGCTTGGGCACGGAGTCCGGCCCGGGAGCCACCCGCTCGAGCAGGGCCACCGGGGCGGAGTTGTGGGACACACCCACGACCAGAACGCTCACCAGCACCTCCCGAGGTCGCCGCGCAGGTGCGGGCCCGCGGCGCGCAGCGCCCGCTCCGAGCGGCTTCGTGGGGTGGTCATGACGCGGTGACCTCGCCCTGCTTGCGCTGCTCGTGGTAGGCGAGGATCTGCAGCTCGATCGAGAGGTCGACCTTGCGCACGTCGACCCCGTCGGGCACGGCGATCACCGTGGGCGCGAAGTTGAGGATGCTGCTGATGCCGGCCTCGACCATCTGGTCGGCGACGTCCTGGGCGGCCGAGGCGGGGGTGGCGATGACCCCGATGGCGACGCCGTGCTCGCGGACGATGGCGTCGAGGTCGGCGAAGTCACGCACGTCGACGCCGGCGACCCGCTCCCCGCGCCGCTTGGGGTCGGCGTCGAGCAGCGCGACCACCCGGAAGCCGCGGCTGCGGAAGCCGGAGAAGTTGGCCAGCGCGTGGCCGAGGTTGCCGATGCCGACGATGACGACCGGCCAGTCCTGGGTGACACCGATCTCGCGGGCGATCTGGTAGCGCAGGTAGTCGACGTCGTAGCCGACGCCGCGGGTCCCGTAGCTGCCGAGGTAGGACAGGTCCTTGCGCAGCTTGGCGCTGTTGACGCCCGCCGCGGCGGCGAGCTCCTCGCTCGAGCAGGTCGCGGTGCCCTCCTCCTCGAGCGTGGTGAGGGCGCGGAGGTAGATGGGCAGGCGAGCGACCGTGGCCTCGGGGATGTCCCGGGCGTTGTCGGTCGTTCGTGCGCCGCTCACCAGTGGTCGCCGCCGGAGGTACGACGGGGGTGGCCCGTGCTCGGGGTGCGGGCATCGCAAGGCGCCGGAACGACGCCACACCCGGTCGTCAGGGATCCCCGCGAAAGCGCGATCGCAGCGAGCGTCTTTCGTGGGGTGAGAGGTGCGCGCCCCGAGTGCGGGACACACGGCGTACCTCCGGTGGTGACCACGACACCTGCTTTCCAGCCGGCGGTGGAGGCCTTCTCGGGCCTGCGCCACGCCGTCGGCCTTGCCACTCTAAGAGTTTGTGAACGAGAGAACAAAACCGGCGGGACGTGGCCTCTCCCACGTCTACCGGTCGGTAGGTTCCCGCGGTGGGACAGCGAGGGCGGCGCGCAGCCGCCCCTCGTCGACCCGCCAGAAGTCGTGCTGCCGGCCGTCGACGAGGGTCACCGGGATCTCCTCGCCGTACTTCTCCAGCAGGGCGGGGTCATCGAGGATCGAGATCTCGTCGAAGGACTCCCCCAGGTCGGCGCAGACCCGTTCGACCACGGCGCGGGCGTCGTCGCAGAGGTGGCAGCCCGGCTTGGAGTAGAGGGTGACGCGACCGGTCACGACCTGGCCATCAGCCTTCGAGCAGTCCGAGCGCGCGGCGGCGCTCCATGCCGCGCAGCCGGCCCTTCTGCACCTTGCCGGTGACACCGACGGGGAGCTCGGAGACGACCTCGATCCGGCTGGGCTGCTTGAAGCGGGCCAGGCGCTGCTCGCAGTGGGCGCGTACGGCGTCCGCGAGCGCCGCCGGATCGCCGGTGGCCACGACGTAGGCCACCACCGCCTCCCCGGTCTCGCGGTCCTCGACGCCGATCACGGCCGCCTCGGTGACACCAGGGACCTCGCGGATCACGTCCTCCACCTCGACGGGGTAGACGTTGAACCCCGAGACGATCACCAGCTCCTTGAGCCGGTCGACCAGGAAGAGGTCACCGGTGGCATCGAGGAAGCCGACGTCGCCGGTCGACCACCAGCCGTCGTCGTCCGGCCCCTGGGCGCCGTCGGGCCAGTAGCCGCTGAACAGGTTCGCCCCCCGGATCTGGATCTCGCCCGGGTCCTCGCCCTCGGGCGGCCGGCCGGTCTCGTCCATGAGCCGGATCTCGATGCCCGGCAGCGCCGCGCCGACCGAGCCCAGCTGGAGGTCCTGGCTGCACAGCGTGCTGGTGACCACGGGCGAGGCCTCGGTCAGTCCGTAGCCCTGGTGGATCGGCAGCCCCGCGAGCTCGCTGAACTCCGCACCCAGCTCCGGCGAGAGCGGCGCCGAGCCGGACAGGATCAGCCGCACCGGCCCGAGTCGCTCCTTGAGCCCGTCGACGTCGCGCCAGTATGCGAAGACGGGCGGGGCGACCGGGATGACGCTGCACGCCTCGTCCTCGATGAGGTCGAGGGTGCCCTGGGGCTCGAACCGAGCGGTCAGCACCAGCTTCGCGCGGTGCCGCATCACGACGCCCAGCACGGCGTTGAGGCCGTAGACGTGGAACAGGGGGAGCACGCCGAGCACCACGTCGTCGCCGTGGATCATCGGCGGCTGGACGCCCGCGACCTGCTCGATGTTGGCCAGCAGCGCACGGTGGGTGAGCATCGCCGCCCGCGGCCGGCCCGACGTGCCGCTCGTGTAGAGCAGGGCGGCCAGCTTCTCGGGGTCCTGGAGCGGGGGTACGGCGCGCGCGGTGTCGGCACGCAGGTGGTCATAGGAGCGCTCGCCGGGCTGGAGGGTGCCGCCCACCACGACGACCCGCGGGATCACGAGCCGGGCGAGGAAGTCACCCTCGATCGAGGCCGGGGGGTGCTCGGCGCCCTGCGCCTCCTCGAGGGCGCTGACCGCGCCGCGCACGGAGGTCACGGTGTCGGCGTCCGCCACGACCATCCGGGCGCCGGAGTCGGCGATCATCCGGGCCAGCTCGCCGGCCTGGGAGGTCGGGTTGACCGGCACCGCGACCGCCTGGGTGCGCAGCACCGCGAGATAGGTGGTCACGAACTCGATCCGGTTGCCGAGCACGATCATCACGCGATGGCCCGCGACGATCCCCGAGGCGCCCAGCCCCGTGGCTATCCGTCCGACCTCGTCGTCGAGCTCACCCCACGTGACCCGGCGACCGCCCGACTCGACGATCGCGAGCCGGTCGGGATCCTCGGCCGCCGCCTGCACGAGGAGGTCCGCGACGTCGGTCGCGGGTCCGGCAGCCATGGGCGGATACTTCCACACCGCTCAGCCCCTAGGGTTGTGAACGTGGTGCCCTCCGACCGGCCGCGAGCCCCTCGCAACCTCCAGCAGCGGTCCACGCTCGCCGGCGAGGCCGCGGCGGCCGCGGCCGAGGTCGAGAACGCGCTCAACCACCCGGCGGACCCCTCGGCGGCGGCGTTCTTCGACGTCGACAACACCATCATCCAGGGCGCGAGCATCTTCCACCTCGCGCGCGGCCTGCACCGGCGCGAGTTCTTCACGACCCGCGACATCCTCGGCGCGGCCTGGAAGCAGGCCTACTTCCGCGTGGTCGGCGTCGAGGACCCCGAGCACGTCGCCGAGGCCCGCAACTCGGCGCTGAGCTTCATCGCCGGGCACACCGTCAAGGAGCTGCAGGACCTCGGCGAGGAGATCTTCGACGAGGCGATGGCCCACCGGATCTGGCCCGGGACCCGCGCTCTCGCGCAGCTGCACCTCGACGCCGGGCAGCGCGTCTGGCTGGTCACCGCCGCCCCGGTCGAGATCGCCCAGACCATCGCCCGCCGGCTCGGGCTCACCGGCGCGATGGGCACCGTCGCCGAGCACGTGGACGGCGTCTACACCGGCCGGCTGGTCGGCGACATGCTGCACGGCCCGGCGAAGGCGGAGGCCATCAAGGCCCTGGCCGCCCGGGAGTCACTCGACCTGAGCCGCTGCGCTGCCTACTCGGACTCCTACAACGACCTGCCGATGCTCTCCATGGTCGGCGAGGCCTGCGCCATCAACCCCGACGCCAAGCTGCGCGCGCACGCCCGCGAGCAGGGGTGGCGGATCCACGACTACCGGACCGGCCGCAAGGCCGCCCGGGCCGGGCTGCTCGTCGGCGCCGTGGCGGGCGCCGCCACGGGTGCCGTGGCCGCGGGAGTGTCTCTTCGCAGACGCAGGCGCTGATCCGAAACGGCGCCCGGTGGGGCCGGGCTGCTCGGTCCACTGTGTCTTAGACAACGATTCCTACCCGCGATGTGAGGTTCGCCTCTACTGTGGGTAGTGCAACAGGGGGAGCCGAGGGAGGGTCCTGTGCCCGGACTGGGTGACGACGTCGCGCGAGGGCTTGATGCCCTTCGTGAGGCGGTCGCGTGCGCCCTTCTCGGCGGCCGGCCACCCGTCGCCGTGGCCGTGGCGGGCGATGCCCCGCGACGTGGGCCGGACGGCGCGCCGCACCCTCTCGGCTGGCTCCTGAGCGAGGCCGTCGCCGGCGACGAGGTCGGTGCGACGAACCGGGGCGCCGGCGGCACGGGCTTCGGCGACTCCGACCAGGCCGCCTCCTCGGAGGAGACCGAGGAGGAGCGCTCCCGGCTCATCGCCCTGGTCGAGCTCGCCCGCACGGGCGACAGCGAGGCCTTCGGGATGCTCTACGACCACTACCAGGGCTCGGTCTACCGCTTCCTCTTCTACCGGACCCGGTCGAGCACGCTGGCCGAGGACCTCACCTCCGAGACCTTCTTCCGCGCGCTGCGCAACATGCAGAACTTCCGCTGGCAGGGCAAGGACTTCGGCGCCTGGCTGATGACCATCGCCCGCAACCTCGCCACCGACCACTTCAAGGCCGGCCGGACCCGCCTCGAGCTGGCCACCGAGGACATGGGGCTCCACGACGACGCGACCGAGGGTCCCGAGACCGCGGTGCTCGCCAGCCTCACCAACGAGCTGCTCCTCAAGGCGCTGACCGACCTGCCCAACGAGCAGAAGGACTGCCTCATCATGCGGTTCCTGCAGGGCATGAGCATTGCCGAGACGGCCGCGGTCCTCGGCCGCAGCGAGGGTGCGGTCAAGCAGCTCCAGCTCCGCGGGGTGCGCAACCTCGCCAAGCTGATGCCGGAGGGGATCCGGTGAGTGCCGTGATGAGGAAGTCCCGTTACCCAGCCGTTGATTTCACCCGCGTAACCCGGCGCGCGACCGGGTCGTTGTTCCGTACGTCGACGCCACATCACGGGGATGGCGCCGACAACCACATGACGGGACCGCAGCGATGACCCCCCTGTTCCCGGCACGACGACGTGCCGAGCGATTCGACTCCTTGGTCGAGGGCGGCCGACGAGACGATGTCGACCGCAGCACCTCCGACCTGCTGGAGCTCGTGAGCAGTCTCCGCTCGGTGCCCGGCCCGCAGGCCCGCCCCGACTTCGTGGCCGACCTGCGCGAGCGGCTGGTGCTCGCCGCGGTGAGCGAGCTGGCCCCGGCCACGGCCGCCGGTGAGCGCGACACCGTCGCGCGGCTCACGATCAAGCCGGCGCGCACCCGCCGCGAGCGCCGGGTCGGCATCGCCCTCGGTGCCGTGGCGATCATCGGCGCCTCCACGTCGATGGCGGTCGCCTCCCAGAGCGCGATCCCGGGTGACGCCCTCTACCCCGTCAAGCGAGCCATCGAGAACACCCAGGCCGGCTTCAGCGTCGGCGACGACGCCAAGGGCGAGACCATCCTCGGCAACGCCTCCACGCGGCTCGACGAGGTCGACAAGCTGAGCCAGAAGAAGAAGCCCGACGCCAAGCTGGTCACCCACACGCTCGACGACTTCACCGACCAGTTCACCGACGGCAGCCAGGCCCTTCTCAACGACTTCGAGGACAACGGCGACCCGGCCTCGATCAACCAGGTCCACCAGAACGCCGCGGCCAGCGTGGACGTCCTGGTCGGCCTCGCAGACGTGATCCCGCCGGCCGCCCACGATGCGCTGACACAGGCCGCGCAGGCGGTCTTCGGTGCCGACTCGCTCGCGCTGAGCCTCTGCTCCGACCCCGCCTGCGGCGAGGGTCTCCTCGAGATGCCGTCCACGCTGCTGGCCGGCGCCACGCAGGCGGTCTCCGACACGCTCACCACCGTGACCGGGGGCCAGCTGCCCGGCACCGATCTGCCGACCTCCGGCCCCACCGGTGCGGCCGACCCGAAGCACCACGGCGGCAAGGGCCACGGCAAGCCGAGCGGCATGAACCCGCCCGAGACGCCTATCCAGCTGCCGACCGACCCCAGCGACGCCGCGACCGACCTCGGCGGCGTCCTGCCCGGCGGCACCGACACCACCACGGGCGGTGGCGGCGGCCACGGCCCCAAGGGCGGCAAGCACCACCCGCTCGACCTGACCCCGGTCACCGACACGGTCAACGAGGTCGTGACGGGCGCGGTCGAGGGCGTCAACGGCCTGCTCAACGGGCTCACCGGCAAGTAGCCCGTAGCCGCCAGCCGGCCGGCGCTGCTACCTGAACACCGACTGCCGCTGCATCAGCAGCGAGTAGAGCGTCGACTGGATGGTCTCGCGCACCTCGTCGGTGACGTTGAAGACCAGCATCGGGTCCTCGGCGGCGCCGGCATCGAACTCGTCGGTGCGGATCGGCTCACCGAACTCCAGCAGCCACTTCGAAGGCAGGGGCACCATGCCGAGCGGTCCCAGCCAGGGGAACAGCGGCGTGATCGGGAGGTAGGGAAGTCCGAGCACCCGGGCCAGCGACGGCAGGTTGGCCACGAGGGGAAAGATCTCCTCGGCGCCGACGACGGAGAGCGGGATGATCGGCACCTGGGTGCGCAGGGCCGCCGACACGAAGCCGCCCCGGCCGAACCGCTGCAGCTTGTAGCGCTCGGCGTACGGCTTGCCGATGCCCTTGAACCCCTCGGGCCACACGCCCACGAGCTCGCCGCCGCGCAGCAGCCGCTCGGCGTCCTCGTTGCAGGCGAGCGTCGTGCCGCCCTTGCGGGCCAGGGTGCTGACCACAGGTGACTTGAAGACCAGGTCGGCGCCGAGCGGCCGCAGGAACCGGCCGGCGTGGTCGTGGATCGTGACCATCGTCATCAGCCCGTCGACGGGGATGGTGCCGGAGTGGTTGGAGACCACCAGCGCGCCACCCTCGGTGGGGATGTTCTCGATGCCGCGCACCTCGATGCGGAACCACTTCTGCGCGATCGGGCGCAGCGCGGTCATGAAGAACCGCTCGGTGATCTCCTGGTCGAAGCCGTACTCGTCGACGACGTAGTCGCCGGTCACCCGGCGGCGCAGGAAGGCGAGGAAGCGGGCCAGCTGGGGCTCCCACTGGTCACCGAACAGGTCGCGGGCGGCGTGCTGGAACGCCGCCAGCCAGTCGCCGGCCGGGATGCCGCCGGTGGGCAGCCGCTCCTCGGCGTGCGCCGGCGCTCGGGTCTGCTCCGCTGCGGGAGCCTCGAGGGCCTCGTCGAGCTGAGGAGGGTCGATCGCGTCGGTGGGCCGCCCGGCGGGCCGGTCCTTGGCGGCGGCCCTGGCCGCGGGCTTGCGTGCGCCGGAGGCCAGGTTGCGCGACGCCGCCGAGGGCCGCCCGTTGCCCTGTCCGCGCCCGGGCCGGCCGCGGGTGCCGATGGGGATGATCTCCGCGTCACCCACGGGGGGCTCCTACCGGGTGCAGCGCCGGGGGGTCCTCGACCGGCGGCAGCTGGTCGAGGGCGACGGTGAGGACCTTCTCCACGCGGCCGCCGGTGGGCATCAGCCCCGCGGCGAAGTCGTCGAACGCCTCCGCGGTCGTGAAGGCGGGCTCGAAGCCGAGCTGCTCGCGCATCCGGGAGGTGTCCACCCCGCGACCGTAGGTGAGGAAGCTGAGCTGCTCCGGAGAGAAGTCCGCCAGCCGGGCACTGCGGAGCAGGGACCCGACGCCTCCGACCGCGAAGCCGGGCATCGGCACCGAGGGACGCTTCAGCCGCCGCAGGGCCTGCGAGAGCATCAGGACGCCGTCCCCCGCGACGTTGAAGGTGCCCGGCAGGTCGTGGCGCACCGCGTGGATCAGCACGTCCATGAGGTCCTGCTCGTGCAGGAACTGGAGCCGGGCGTCGAAGCCGAGCACCGTGGGGATCACCGGGAGGCGGAAGTAGGACGTGAGGGGGCTGACGACGTGGGGACCGATCACGTTGGCGCAGCGCAGCGTGGTCACCCGGACGTCGGGGCGGCGACGGGCGAACCCGCGCACATAGCCCTCGATCTCCGCGACGTCCTTGGCGTAGCCGGAGCGGGCGCCACGGCGCGGCTCCAGGTCCTCGGTGAACATCGCGGGGTCGCGGTTGCTGGCGCCGTACATCGTGGTCGTGGACTTCACGACGAGGTGCTGGACGCTCGGGGCCTTCTGGCACGCAGCGAGGAGCTGCATGGTGCCGATGACGTTGAGCTCCTTCATCGTGCCCCGGCCGCCGGCGCTGCCGGGCGTCGAGATGACGCTCATGTGCACGACCGTGTCGACGTTCTCCTTCGCGATCACCTTGGCGATCACGGGGTTGCGGATGTCGGCGCGCACGAACGAGACGTCGCCGACGTCACCGCGAGGCGGGACGACGTCGACGCCGATGACGCGGTCGACGGTCGGGTCGGCAGCGAGCGCGCGCGCCGAACGGCGACCGAGGTCTCGCGAGACCCCGGTCACGAGGACGACTCGCTCGCCGGAAGTCATCTGGACCTGACCGTTGAGGTGGGTCGGCGCTTACTTGCCGAGCTTGCGACGCTGCACGCGCGTCTTCTTGAGCAGCTTGCGGTGCTTCTTCTTCGCCATGCGCTTGCGCCGCTTCTTGATGACCGAACCCACGAACAGACCTTTCGACGGAAGGCTGACCCGGACCGTCAGGACCGCGTCAGCGCCCCGCGGAAAGGACCGCAGGACCGGGCAAGCCTATCCGCCGTACGCCGCCGCGCCGAACCCGCGATCACCTGCGGGTAGGTGAGGTTGCTCCCACCCGGGACCAGACCGAAGCTCGCGGGGGTCCAACACGGCCTGCGAGCGTCGCGAGCCGCGACACGTCGCAATTGGGGCGGGCGAGCGCAGCGAGCGTTGCGAGCGAAGCGAGCGCACCCGGCGATCGGCTCGGTGCCCACGATGGACTGCGAAGCCCGCGAAGCGGAGCGAGCGTCCGTCGTGGGTCCGGGCCGAAATTCGCCGGGGTATTCAACCCGCGTTGTAGAAGCTCTTCCGGAGGTACTCGTTGACGTCCTCCTCGACCACCCGGAAGGAGCGGCCGACGCGCACGGCTGGCAGTTCGCCGTTGTGGACCAGGCGATAGACCGTCATCTTCGAGACGCGCATCATCGCCGCGACCTCGGCCACGGTCAGAAACTTCGCGTCAGACATGTCCCCAGAACCAGCCATCGGTGCACCGTGCTTTCCTGTGCAGCACGCCATCGGCTTCCCCACCGATGAACCCCGTGCTGCCCCAAAGGGAGAATAGGGGCAGTTGTGACTCATGGGGAAGTGGTTCTGAAAAGTGTTGCGAGTGGTCTGGCGTGTCACCTTGCGCCGGGGGCTGATTCCCCTCCCAGCCCCGGTGGTCCAGACCGGCGTCAGGGTGTCCCGTCAGGGCAGGGGGTCCAGCCCGTGCAGCGGGAAGACGGCGCTGCGGGTGGCGTTGACCTCACGGTCGAGCCACGCGTCGGGGTCGTAGCCCTCCCGCCAGTCGCGGAAGTCCGGCGCTCGGCCGTCCGTCATGACCCGGGGGGCGGTGACGCCCAGCTTCTCGCTCACGTACTCGCGCCAGGCCTCCGGGGTCCGCGTCTCCGGCTCCAGAGGCGTGCCGGAGACGACGGCCAGCAGGTGGCTCCACGCCCGCGGGACCACGTCGACCAGGGCGTAGCCGCCGCCCCCCGTCGCCACCCAGCGCCCGCCGGCCGCCTCGTGGGCGAGCTCGTGCAGGGCGACGTACGCCGCCCGCTGGCCGTCCACGCTGAGCATCAGGTGGGCGAGGGGATCCTCCGCGTGCGAGTCGCAGCCCTGCTGGGTGACGAGGACGTCGGGGGCGAACTCGCGCACCACGTCGGGGACGACCGCGTGGAAGGCGCGCAGCCAGCCGGAGTCGCCGGTGCCGGGCGGCAGCGACACGTTGACCGCGCTGCCCTCGGCACCCTCTCCGCCGAGGTCGTCGCTGAAGCCGGTGCCCGGGAAGAGGAACCGGCCCGTTTCGTGCAGCGAGATGGTCAGCACCCGCGGGTCGTCCCAGAAGATCGCCTCCACGCCGTCTCCGTGGTGGACGTCGACGTCGACGTAGGCCACCCGCTCGGCGCCCTGGTCGAGCAGCCACTGGATGCCGATCGCGACGTCGTTGTAGACGCAGAAGCCGCTGGCCCGGTCGCGCATGGCGTGGTGCAGGCCACCGGTGACGTTGGCGCTGTGCAGCGACTCCCCGGACCAGACCTGGCGGAACGCCTCGATGCTCGCACCGACGACGTGCGCGGCGGCCTCGTGCATCCCGAGGAAGACGGGGTTGTCGTCGCTGCCCAGGCCGACCTGGAGCTCGGCGGCGCCGGTGTGGCCGGCCCGCTGCACCGCGTCGATCAGCGCCGCGTCGTGGACGGTGGCGATCTGGTCGAGCGTGGCCACGGGCGCCGGGACGACGCGGAGCGGCCCGCCGGTCGTCACGCCGAGCTCGTGCGCGAGCTGCATGGTCAGGTCGACGCGGACCGGCGACATCGGATGGGCGGGGCCGAAGTCGTAGTCGGTGAGCGTCGGGTCGAAGACGACCGTGCTCGGGCCTGAGCATTCCACGGTCTTGGACGCTATCCTGCTGTCGTGCTGAGCAACCGTCCCGTCCAGTGGTGGCCCGCCTCCTAGGCGGCCCGCCCCAGGAACGAGCACAGCTCGGCACACCTCCCAACGGCCGCCCACGGGCGGCCTTTCTGCATTTCCGGCGCGGCCCGTGGGCTCTCACACCAGGAGCTCCACATGACTCGCACCCTCTCCCTGCTGACCCCCTCGGGCCGGCTCACCCTCGGCAGCTACCTCGGTGCGCTGCTGCCCATGTCGCGCCGCCAGGAGGACGCCTTCTACGGCGTCTCCGACCTGCACGCGATGACCACGGAGCACGACCCCCGCCTGCTGCGCGCCTACGCCGACGAGACGGCCACGCTGTTCCTCGCGGTCGGTCTCGACCGGGCCACGCTGTTCCGGCAGAGCCACGTGCCGGCGCACGCGCAGCTCGCCTTCCTGCTGGAGTGCGTCGCCACCACCGGTGAGCTGAACCGGATGATCCAGTTCAAGGAGAAGGGGCGCGGCGTCGACTCGACCCGCGTCTCGCTCTTCACCTATCCGGCACTGATGGCGGCCGACATCCTGCTCTACCGGCCCGAGCAGGTGCCGGTCGGCGCCGACCAGCGCCAGCACGTCGAGCTGACCCGCGACCTGGCGCTGCGGTTCAACCACCGCTACGGGCCGGTCTTCACCGTCCCCGAGGTGGTCGTGCCCGAGGGCGGCACCGCTCGGGTGATGGACCTGCTCCACCCCGACCGCAAGATGTCGAAGTCCGCCGACGCGGCCGGCTCGGTCTACCTGCTCGACCCGCCGGACGTCGTACGCAAGAAGGTGGGGCGGGCCGTCACGGACTCCGAGACCGGGCCGGCCGCCGTACGCCGCTCGGTGGACAAGCCGGGCGTCACCAACCTGCTCGACATCCTCGAGGCCTGCGGCGGATCCCCCGACGGCATCGACACCTACGGCGCCCTCAAGCGCGCGGTCACCGACGCGGTCGTGGCCACCCTCGACCCGATCCAGAAGAAGTACGCCGACCTCTCCGCCGACGCCGTGCACGTGACCCAGGTCTTCGCCGCCGGCGCCGCCCGCTGCCGAGACGTCACCGCCCCCGTGCTCGCCGCCGCGACCACCGCCATCGGCCTGTGAGCGCGGCGGGCCGATAGTCCCTGACGTTCTGACCAACGACACGCCGGTGTGCCGGCACGATCGTCAGGGACTAACCCGAGCCGGCGGCCATGAAGTCGGCGACGACCCGTCCGAGCTCCTCCCCGGCGTCCTCCTGGAGGAAGTGGCCGGCGTGGGCGATGGTCGGGTGGTCGAGGCCGTGGGCGCCGGGGACGTGCTGCTGCAGGATCGCGTCCATGCCGCCGGTGATCGGGTCGGAGTCGCTGAACGCCGTGAGGAACGGCCGGTCCCACTCCCCCAGCGCCGCCCAGGCGAGGCGGTTGGCCGGCGTGGCCGGGTCGTCGGGGCGGGTCGGGACCAGGGTGGGCATCACCCGCGGGCCGGCCTTCGACTCCTCGGTGGGGAACGGCGCGTCGTACGCCGCCCGGACCTCGTCGCTCATCCCGCGCGCGCAGCCGGACGCGACCAGGCGGCCGATGTCGAGCACGTCGGCCTTCTCGACCGCCTTGCGGAACATCCACCAGATCTCGGGCATGTCGAAGTCGCCCGTCGGGAGACCCGTGTTGGCCGCGACCACGCGGGCGAACCGGTCGGGGTGCTCGGCCACCAGCCGCAGGCCGATCAGGCCGCCCCAGTCCTGGCCGACCAGGGTGACGTCGCGCAGGTCGAGGTGGTCGACAACGAGCTCTCGAGTCCACTCGACGTGCCGGGCGAAGCTGTGGTCCGACGCCGCGAGCGGCTTGTCGGAGCGCCCGAAGCCCACCAGGTCGGGCGCCACGCAACGGACGCCTGCGCCGGTGAGGACCTCGATCACGTGGCGGTAGAGGAACGACCACGACGGCTCGCCGTGCAGCAGCAGCGCGACCGGTGCACCCGCCGCGGCGTCATCCGGGCGGGCATCGACGTAGGCCATCCGCACCGTGCCGCCGTCGGGATCCGCCACCTCGGCGTACGACGACGGCCACGGGAAGTCCGGCAGACCAGCGAAGCGCTCGGCGGGCGTGCGGTGGGTGTCCATCAGCCCAGTGTGGCGGGTCCTGGCGTGGATCCACCGATGGCCGGTCCAGGCCTAGGATGACCGGCACCATGGACAAGCCGCGCATCTTCCTCGGGTCCTCGGGCAAGCAGGCGAGGCTGCTCAAGTCCCTGACCGGTGGCCTCGCGACCGTGGCCGAGGTCGAGCCATGGACGGGCGTGTTCAACCCCGGCTCATCCACCCTGGACACACTGGTCCGGCTCACCCGTGAGGTCGACTTCGCAGCCTTCGTCTTCGCGCAGGACGACTGGACGACGGCGACCCCCGGCGACCCTGGAACGGCGGTGCCGGGCATGGCGTCGCCCCGCGACAACGTCGTCTTCGAGGCAGGGCTGTTCGGCGGCGCGCTCGGCATGCGCAGGACCTTCATCCTGCACGCGAACGGCGCGAAGCTGCCCACCGACCTGCTCGGCCTGACCAGCGTGCGCTACGACCCTGAGCTGGCTCCCCAGGAGCTCAAGTCGGTCAACCAGAAGGTCCGCAAGGCGATCGAGGACGAGGGCCGGCTCGCGCGCATCGAGGGCGACTGGTGGCAGTACTCGCTCAGCGCCCGCAGCGAGGTCGAGCCCTCAGCCGTCAGCCTGCTCCGCATCTCCCGCCACCGAGCCGGCGGCCTCGAGGTCAGTGGCCGTTCGTGGCAAGCGGACGGGACCCTCTCGGCGCGCTACTGGAGCGAGGCGGCCAAGCAGCTGGACGATCCGGCCGGCGTCTTCTACTTCCACCGGGGCGAGCGGCCCCGCCACGCGGACGCGCCGCGGTTCGAGGGCACCGGCGAGATCAAGCTGGAGTCGGTCGACCGCGCCGCCGGCGAGTACACGATCCGCGCCGACGACCAGCGCCCGCCGATCCGCACGTCGGGCGTCTACCTGCGTGCCGACGCCGGCGACTGGGCGGTCCTCGAGTCGGGCAGCGCCGAGGAGCGCAGGACCCTGATCGCCCAGCGGCTGCTGGACTGGGACGGTCACGCCAACAGTTAGTGGTCACCACGAGCGAGGAGCTGCCACGTCCCGCTCGGCGAGGGCCTTCAGGTTGAGGAGCTGGCGGCGCATCATCACGAGGTCTCCCCAGGCCAGGGCGTGGGCGCGCACCCGGGCGAGCGGGCCGCGAGAGGCGGCGGCGATCCGGCAGACGATCCGGGAGCCCTGGCCGTCGGGCTCGGCGGCGTACGTCATCGCCACCGGGCCGAACATCCGCTGGCCGCGAGGGGTGGTGACCGCGGTCCAGTGGTGGCCCGCGTCGTACGACGTGAGGCGGAAGACGATGGCCATGGTCTGACCGATCTCGAGGAGGTCCGCGCCGGGCGTGAGCGTCTGGGGGCTGCGGCGACCACGGTTGTCGATCCAGTCGTAGGAGTACGGCGCGACCGCGATCTGGCAGAGCCACCGCCAGGTGACTTCGACGGGGGCGCGCACCGAGATCGCGCGGGTCATCAGCTGGGCACGCGGCACCTGGTCGTCGGCCGGGTAGTGGCGGGCCACCTCGTCGGACGTCGCACCCCAGACCATCGGCAGTGGCATGCCCCCAGTCTCGCGGCGAGACGCCGGCACGTCGTCCTACTGCGGTCTGACGCACCAAGGCCGCGTCCAGACCCGGTGAGTCCTCTCGACCGATGCGGTCCACCGGGCGGTTCGCGAGCTCCGCTCGCGCGCCCCGCGATCGCGGGGGTAGACAGTCAGTCGCCCTCGGCGAGCTCGCGCGACCGGTCGCGCGCGGCCTCCATCGCCGCGAGGAAGGCGGCCCGGACCTTGTGCACCTCGAGCTCGCGCAGCGCCGACGCCGTGGTGCCGCCGGGCGAGGTGACCTGCTCGCGCAGCACGGTCGGGTGGGTTCCGGTCTCGCGGAGCATCTTGCCCGAGCCGACGAGCGTCTGGATGACGAGCTCGGTCGCGGTGGTGCGGGGCAGGCCGAGGTGGACGCCGGCCTCGATCATCGACTCCACGACGAAGAAGATGTAGGCCGGACCGGAGCCCGAGATCGCGGTGACGGCGTCCTGCTGGCGCTCGGGGATGCGCAGCACCTTGCCGACCGAGGCCATCAGCTCCTCGGCCTCGCGCAGGTGCTCCTCCGAGCAGTGCGAGCCCGGGGAGACGGCGGCCATGCCCTCGTCGACGAGCGCCGGCGTGTTGGGCATGACCCGCACGACCGCGACGCCCTCGGGCACGCGCGACTCGATGAAGGCGGTGGTGATGCCGGCGGCCAGCGAGACCAGGAGCTGGCCGGGGCGCAGCGAGGGGCCGATCTCGTCGAGCAGGCCGCCCATGTCCTGCGGCTTGACCACGATGGCGACGGTGTCGGCCTTGGCCGCGGCCTCGGCGTTGCCGACCACCGCGACGCCGTAGCGTTCCTCGAGCTCGCGGGCCCGGTCCGGCCGCTTCTCGCCGACCAGGAGCTGGTCGACCCGGCGGCCGGCGCGCACCAGCCCGGAGAGGAGGGTCTCGCCCATGACTCCCGCGCCGAGGATGGCTGTCTGCTTCACGGTGCTCACTTCTACTTCTTCGAGATCAGCGATCGCAGGAAGAATGACAGGTTCTGCGGGCGCTCGGCGAGGCGACGCATGAGGTAGCCGTACCACTCCTGGCCGTAGGGGATGTAGACCCTGACCCGCTCACCGGCCTTCACGAGCCGGCGCTGCTCGTCGGGCCGGATGCCGAAGAGCATCTGGAACTCATATGACCCCTGGTCGCGCCCGTAGCGCGACGCGAGGGTCGAGGCGATCTCGACCAGGCGCGGGTCGTGAGTGGCGATCATCGGGTAGCCCTGGCCGGCCAGCAGCACCTTGAGACAGCGCACGTAGGACCTGTCGACGTCGAGATCGGCCTGGAACGCGACCTCCTCCGGCTCGTTGTAGGCGCCCTTGCACAGCCGCACGCGCGACCCCTCGTAGGCCAGCGCCCGGCAGTCGGCCTCGGTGCGGTGCAGGTAGGCCTGCAGCACCGCGCCCGTCTCGGGGAAGTCCTTGCGCAGGTCGCGCAGGATCGACAGCGTCGAGTCGGTGGTGGTGTGGTCCTCCATGTCGAGGGTCACCGTCGTGCCGGCGTTGCGGGCGGCCCGGCAGATGGTGCGGGCGTTCTCGAGGGCGATCTTGTGGCCTCCCCCTGCGACATCGTCGGGGAGCGCCTGGCCGATGGCGGACAGCTTGACCGACACCTCGGCCATCCGCGTCAGCCCGCGCGCGGAGAGCGCCTCGAGCACCTCGAGGTAGGCCGCGACGGTCGCGTCCGCCTGGTCGACGTCGAGAGTGTCCTCGCCCAGGAAGTCGAGGGTCACCCGGATCCCCTCGTCGGCCTCCCGCGCCGACGCCTCGACCACCGACTCGGTGGTTTCCCCGGGGACGTAGCTGCGCACGATGCCCGCCGAGACCGGCATCGTGCTCACCAGATTCTTGATCACGTCGCTACGGCTCAGCAGGAGCAGCGGCCGGCTCATCAACGCCATGCCAGACAGGCTACGACGCGGGGCCGCCGTCGACGCCGTCCGGACCGATAGTCCCTGACGTTCGGGTCAGCCGCCCGGCGTGGCTGCGGCCAGATCGTCAGGGACTATCGGTCCCTCACGGCGTACGCCGGCGCAGGGTCGCGGCGCCCAGCGCGAGCGCGCCCAGCGCGAACGCCGCGACGACGAGCAGGTCGACCCAGACGTCCGAGGTCGAGGTGCCCCGGGTCAGGTGGGTCATCGCGTCGACTGCGTAGGACAGGGGGAGCGCGTCGCTGACGGCGTGCAGGACGTCGGGAAGGGAGTCGCGGCGGACGAACAGCCCGCACAGGAGGATCTGCGGGAAGACGAGCGCCGGCAGGAACTGCACGGCCTGGAACTCGGTCCGGGCGAAGGCGCTGACGAACAGGCCGAGCGCCGAGCCGAGCACGGCGTCCGCGATCGCGACGACGACCAGCAACCAGACCGAGCCGGCGATGTCGAGGCCCAGCAGCCCGACCGACACCGTGACGGCGAGCAGCGCCTGGACCGTGGCCACGATCCCGAAGGCCAGCGCGTAGCCGAGCAGGAAGTCCAGCTTGCCCATGGGCATGGCGAGCAACCGCTCGAGGGTGCCGCTGGAGCGCTCGCGCAGGGTGGTCACGCTGGTCACGAGGAACATCACGGTGAACGGGAACATCGCGATCAGCGCCGGCCCGATGTGGTTGAAGGGGTCGCCCGGCGAGTCCTTGAACATCCACCACAGCAGCGAGATGAGCACACACGGCACGACCAGCAGGAGGGCGATGGTCCTCGGGTCGCGGCGGAGCTGGATGAGCACCCGAGCCGCCACGGCGAGGGTGACGCGCGGGGTCATGCCGCCTCCACCAGGGAGAGGAACGCCGACTCGATGTCGTCGGTCCCGGCCTGCTCCTTGATGGCGGCCGGGGTGTCGTGGGCCAGGATCGCGCCGTCCCGCATCAGGAGCAGCTGGTCGCACCGCTCGGCCTCGTCCATGACATGGCTGGAGACGAGGACGGCGGCGCCACGGCCGGCGATGGCGTGGAACAGGTCCCACAGGTCTCTGCGCAGGACCGGGTCGAGGCCGACGGTCGGCTCGTCGAGCACCAGCAGGTCGGGTGCCCCGAGGAGCGCGACCGCGAGGCTGGCCCGCGAGCGCTGTCCACCGCTGAGCCGGCCCACCGGCGTGCTGGCGTGCGAGCCGAGGTCGACCGCGTCGACGGCCCTGCCGACATCACCGTCGGGGCAGCCGAGGACCCGGGCGAAGAACTGCAGGTTCTCGGTGACCGTGAGGTCGTCGTAGACGCTGGCCGCCTGGGTGACGTAGCCGATCCGGCTGCGCAGGGGTGCGCTCCCGGCCGGTTCGCCGAGCACCGTCACCACCCCGCTCGTCACCTGCTGCACCCCGACGATCGAGCGGAGGAGGGTCGACTTGCCGCAGCCGCTCGGGCCGAGCAGGCCGGTCACGCCGGACCCGATCGTCAGGTCCAGCCCGTCGAGCACCGGCCGGTCCCGGACCACGGTCAGCCCTCGGACCTCGATCACGTTATTCACCATGTGATGAATTGTTGCTCATGGCACGTCTCGCGCGCAAGCGGTCAGCTCAGCGGGCCGTCCAGGTAGCGCTGCAGCGTGGGGGCGTACGCCGCCACGAGCTGGTCGTGCGAGGCCGAGGCCAGCGGCTCGACCTCGACGACGTAGCGCGCCAGCACGATGCCCATCAGCTGCGAGCCGACCAGAGACATCCGCAGCTCCACGTCGTCGAGTGCGAGCGCCTGCCCGATCGGCGCCAGCACCATCCGCATGAAGCCGTCCCGGACCAGCGGGCGGCGCTCGGGGTCGAAGACGCTGCGGACCATCGCGAGGAGCGGCAGCTGGGTCTCCTCGGCGTCCCAGACCGAGAGGAAGATGCGCAGCAGCCGCTCGCCCGCGCCGTCGAGGCCCCCCTCGGCCACGGGCCGCAGCACGGCCCGGGGGTCGATGGGGGCCTGGAGGGCGGCCAGGAACAGGTCGTCCTTGGTCCCGAAGTAGTGGTGCACCAGAGCCGCGTCGACCCCGGCCGCGGTGGCCACCGCGCGGACCGAGGTGCCGGCGTACCCCTTCTCGGCGAAGAGCGACCGCGCCTCCGCGAGGATCGCGGCGCGGGTGTCCGGCGAGCCGGGTCGGCGCCCGCGGCGGGTGGTGGCCACGCGCCCACGGTACGGCGCGGGGAGTACCTCCCCGGGAGTACGCCGCCCGCAGCGGGCCCGCGAACAGCCTCCCCCAGCAGGACGACCCGAGGGTGCCCGCTGACCGAGAGTCGGGGGCATGACCAACCAGACCCTTCCTCCCCGCCCCACCCCGCTCCAGGAGCACGACCCCGACCTCGTGGCGGAGCCCGCCCGGGCCGGTCGCATCGCCCGCGCCCTCGGCGCGCACCCGCGGCGCAGCCTGCTCGCGGTGCTCCTCTTCGTGCTCGTCGCAGGCTTCTTCGGCGGTCCCCTCGCCGGCACGCTGGACGCCTCCGGCGGCTTCGCCAGCGACGACGCGGACTCGGTGCGTGCCATCGAGACGATCGAGGCCGCGACCGGCACCGAGGGTGGACCCGGCATCGCGATCGTGGTCGACACCCCCGACGGGCTGCCGGCCGACGCCGACCGGGTGCAGCAGGTGACCGACACCCTCGCGGCCGAGAGCGGCATCACCCAGGTCGCCTCCCCCACGACCACGCGCGGTGATCCCGGCGCGCTGGTCTCCCGCGACGGCACCCAGGCCCTCGTGCTCGGCACGCTGTCGGCGGACGCCGGCGACGAGGACGTCGCCGACTCGGTCCTCGACGCCTTCGACGGAGAGGACGACGTGACCGTCGGGGGCTCCGCCGTCGCCGGCCTGCAGCTCGGCAGCACGGTCACCGAGGACCTCGGCCGCGCCGAGATGCTGGCCTTCCCGCTGCTGATCATCCTCTCGCTGATCTTCTTCCGCGGCCGCGGTGCGCTGATCCCGCTGGTCGTCGGCGTCACGACCGTGCTCGGCACGTTCCTGGTCCTGACCGGCGTCAACGAGCTCTACGGGCTGAGCATCTTCGCCCTCAACCTCGTCATCGGGCTCGGCCTCGGGCTGGCCATCGACTACAGCCTCTTCCTGCTCACCCGCTACCGCGAGGAGCTCGCCCGCCAGGGGCCGACCTCCGCGGCGATCCTCACCACCATGCGTACGGCGGGCCGGACCGTCGCCTTCTCTGCCAGCACGGTCGCCGTGGCGCTCGCGGCGCTCACCGTCTTCCCCCTGGGCTTCATCAAGTCGATGGGCCTGGCCGGGGCCACGGTCGCGGCCGTCGCCGCGATCGCGTCCCTGGTCATCGCGCCGGCGATGTTCGGCCTGTGGGGCGCGAAGCTCGCCCGCAAGGAGCGTCGGGACGCCGACGAGCGCGGTCGGTGGTACCGCCTCTCCCACGCGGTGATGCGTCGCCCCGGCGCCGTCGCGGTCGCGACCGGCGTCGTCATGCTCGCCCTCGCGGCACCGGCCGTCCGGGCCGAGTGGACGCCGATCGACAGCTCGGTGATCCCCACCGACAAGAGCGCGCGGACCGTCGCCGACACCATCGAGACGGCGTTCGACGGCACCGGCGCGAGCCCGTTGACGATCGCGGTCACCACGAGCCGGGACGCCGGTGCGGCCGACGTGGCGGCGTACGCCGACCGGGTCAACGCGCTGCCCGGCGTCGCCACCGCCGGCACCCCGGTGCAGCTCGACGACACCACGTGGCAGCTCGACGTCGCCGCCTCGGGTGAGCCGGCGGGCGACACCGCGCAGCGGCTGGTCGAGGAGACCCGCGCCGTGGACGCCGGACCAGGCGTCGACGCGCTGGTCGCCGGCCCGGCGGCCGACTTCGTGGACCAGCAGTCCGCGATCGGCAGCCGACTGCCGCTGGCGCTCGGCCTGCTGATCGCTCTCACCCTGCTGGTGCTGTGGCTGATGACGGGCTCGGTGGTGCTGCCCGTCAAGGCGGTGCTGATGAACGCGCTGACCGTCGCGGCCAGCCTGGGTGTCCTGACCTTCGTCTACCAGGACGGACGGCTGACCGGGCTGCTCGGCTACACGCCCAACGGAGGCGTCGAACCCACCGACTTCCTCGTCACGGCCACGCTGATCTTCGCCCTGTCGACCGACTACGGCGTGTTCCTCCTCGGCCGGATCAAGGAGGTCCGAGACGGAGGTCTCGGCGAGCGCGAGTCGGTCGCGGTCGGCGTCCAGCGGACCGGAGCGGTCGTCACCGCCGCGGCCATCCTCCTGGCGGTGGCGATCGGCGCCTTCAGCACCAGCTCGATCTCGTTCATCCAGCAGATCGGTGTGGCGACGGCGTTCGGCGTGCTGGTCGACGCGTTCGTGGTCCGGTCGCTGCTGGTCCCGGCGCTGATGGGGCTGCTCGGCAAGTACAACTGGTGGGCGCCGATGCCGCTGCGTCGACTTCACGACCGGATGGGCCTGCGCGAGTGACATACGGTCGGCCCATGAGGCGGCAGCTGATTCTCGACCTGGGGATCGCTGCCGCCTTCGCGGCCGCCATGGTGGTCGAGTCGGTCGTGCGCGACGACCACCGCACCGAGACGACGCCGCTCTCGATCGCGGTCTGCGTGGTCGCGGTGCTGCCCACGTTCGCGCGGCATCGCTACCCGGGCTGGTCGATGGCGGCCTGCATGGTCCTGCTCTTCGGCGTGCTCGCGATCGTCGACGTGCACAACACCGCGCCGTTCTCGAGCATGCTCTGCGGCTACAGCCTGGCTCTGGTCGCGGACCGCCGTCGCCTCGTCGTCGCCGCGGTGGTCTTGGTGCCGGCCGTGCTCGCGGCGATCCTGCTCTACAGCGACCACCGCACCCTGCTCGACCCGGAGGTCCCCAAGAACCTCGTCTTCGTGGCCGCGCCCCTGATCCACGGCACGGCGGTCCGCAACCGGCGCAACTACCTCGCGGCCCTGGTCGACCGCGCCGAGACGGCGGAGCGCACCCGCGACGAGGAGGCCCGGCGGCGGGTGGGCGAGGAGCGGCTCCGGATCGCCCGCGACGTGCACGACGTCGTGGCGCACGCCATGGTGGCGATCAACGTGCAGGCAGGGGTGGGGGCGCACCTCCTCGACCGCGACCGCGAGCAGGCCCGCCGCACCCTGAAGGACATCGAGAAGGTCAGCGGCGAGGCCCTCTCCGACCTGCGGTCCACGCTCGGGATGCTGCGCGAGGACGGGGCCGCGGACGGTGCACCCATCGGGCCGACGCAGGGCCTGGGTGCGCTCGACGAGCTGGGCCAGAGCCTGCGCACGGCGGGGATCGAGGTCGACCTCGACGTCGACCCGGCGACCGCCACCCTCCCGGCGTCGGTCACCTCGACCGGCTACCGGATCGTGCAGGAGGCGCTCACCAACGTCGTCCGGCACGCAGGTGGCTCGCGCGCCCGGGTCCGGGTGACACGCGACGGCGACACCCTGGTGATCGAGGTCGACGACGACGGCGGTGTGGCGGTGTCGGGCGCACCTCCCGGGGCAGGGCAGGGTGTGCGAGGCATGCGCGAGCGGGCGCTGGCCGCGGGCGGGACGCTCGAGGCCGGCCCGCAGGCGGGCGGCGGGTGGCGGGTCGTGGCCACCCTGCCGACCGGGGTGCCGACCGGGGTGCCGACCGGGCTGCCGACGGGGGCGTCGTGACGATCCGGGTGCTCGTGGCGGACGACCAGACACTGGTCCGGGCCGGCTTCAAGGCGCTGCTCGACTCCGAGGACGACATCGAGGTCGTCGGTGAGGCCGTCGACGGTGAGGACGCGGTCGCGCTGACGGTGGAGACCCGGCCCGACGTCGTGCTCATGGACATCCGGATGCCACGCCTCGACGGTCTGGAGGCCACCGCCCGGATCGTGGCCGACCCGGACCTCTCGGCGACCAAGGTGCTGGTGCTGACCACCTTCGAGCTGGACGAGTACGTCTTCGGTGCGCTCCGTGCTGGTGCCTCGGGCTTCCTCCTCAAGGACGTCGGGCCGGTGGCGCTCATCGACGCCGTACGCCTCGTCGCCGACGGCCAGGGCCTGCTCGCACCCGCCGTGACGCGCCGCCTGATCGAGGCCTTCGTCGCGGCCTCGCCCGCCAACGGCTCGACCGAGGAGCCGCCGCCCAGCACCGACCCACTGCCCGAGCTCACACCCCGGGAGCGCGAGGTGCTCACGCTGGTCGGTCGCGGCATGTCCAACCAGGAGATCGCCGAGCACCTGGTGCTCTCCCCGCTGACCGCCAAGACCCACGTGTCGCGGCTCTTCACCAAGCTCGGCGCCCGCGACCGGGCGCAGCTGGTGGTCGCGGCCTACGAAGCCGGACTGGTCGGCTGACCGGTCAGGACGTGGGTGCGAGGAAGTGCTCGCGCGCGAAGTCCAGCGACTCGCGGAGGTCCTTCTCGCGTTCCTCGCGGGACGAGGCCTTGCGGGTGTTGATCTCGACCACGATCTCGCCGCTGAACCCCGCGCGGGCCACGTGGCGCAGGAAGCCGGCGGCGCCGATGACCCCACGGCCGGGAACCAGGTGCTCGTCCTTGGCCGACCCGGTGCCGTCGGTGAGGTGGATGTGGCGGAGCCGGGAGCCGAGCCGGTCGGCCATCTCGATCGGGTCGTCCTGCGCGATCGCGGCGTGCGAGAGGTCGATGGTGGTGTTGGCGTAGGACTCGGCCGAGGGGTCCCAGCCGGGCATGTACATCTCCATGCCGCGCTTCGACGAGGCGCGCCAGGGATACATGTTCTCGACGGCGAACGCGATGCCGGTCGACTCCTCGAGAGCGGCGATGCCGTTGACGAAGTCGCGGGCGTACTCCTTCTGCCACCGGAACGGCGGGTGCACGACGACCACCTCGGCGCCCACGGCCCTGGCCATCTCCGCGGAGCGCTCGAGCTTGCCCCAGGGCTCGGTGCCCCACACGCGCTGGGTGAACAGCAGGCACGGCGCGTGGATCGCGGACACCCCGATGCCGTGGTGCTGGGAGAGCTGCTGGACGGCGGTGATGGACTGTGACAGCGCGTCGATGACCATCACCTCGACGGCGTCGTAGCCCACGCTCACGGCGTACCCGAACGCGTGCGCGGTCGACTCGGGGTAGACCGAGGACGTCGAGAGACCCACGCGGGTCACGCCGGGATCACTGCCTCATCACTGGCCGAGCACCGAGAGCTGGTCGAGGCGCTCCAGGATCACGCCCTCGCGCAGCGCCCACGGGCAGACCTCCAGCTCGGTGAGGTCGAAGATGTCCATGCAGCCCTCGGCGACCAGCGCGCCCGGGATGATCTGGTGCGCCCGGCTCGGCGAGACCCCCGGCAGCCCCGCGAGCTCGTCGGGCGCCATCGCCGCGAGCTTGGGGATCCACTCGCGCAGCTCGTCGAGCGGCAGCGTGCGCGGGACCAGGTTGCCGTCGGTGGACGGCGCGGCCCCGCAGATGCGGGCGAGCGAGCGGAACGTCTTGGAGGTCGCTGCCGCGCGGTCCGGCGGGCCACCGCGGAGCAGGTGGCCGGCGTCGTGGGCGATCTCGGCACGGATCTCGCGGCGCAGCTCACGCACGGTCTCCTCGTCGGCGACGCCGTCGGGGAAGTGCGCCCGCGCCAGGCGTGCGGCACCCAGCGGGAGTGACCAGGCCACGTCGGGCGCCTCGTCCGCGCCACCGGCGATCTCGAGCGAGCCGCCGCCGATGTCGAAGACCGTGAGCCGGCCGGCGGACCAGCCGAACCAGCGGCGTACGGCCAGGAAGGTCAGCCGCGCCTCGTCCTCCCCGGCGAGCACGTCGATCATCACGCCGGTGCGGTCCTGCACGTGCTCGAGCACGTGCTCGCTGTTGCCCGCGTCGCGCACCGCGGACGTCGCGAAGCCGAGCATGTCCTCGCAGCCCTTGTCCTCGGCCACGCGCAGCGCCTCGGCCGTGAAGGCGGTCAGCGCGTCGATCCCGGTCTGGGAGACGTCACCGGCCTCGTCGAGGTGCTCGGCCAGCCGGAGGGGCTGCTTGAACTTGTAGGCCGGCAGCGGCGCGGCGCCGCCGTGGGCGTCCACCACGAGCAGGTGTCCGGTGTTGGACCCGATGTCCAGGACGCCCACACGCATGGATCAAACCTACTCGTGCCCGTCGCGGCGACAGATCACGACCAGTGTCCTGGGCTGGGGATGCGTGTGCGGATCCGAGGGACGGGACACTAGCCTTGCCCGGTGCCCGAGGTCGACCTGGTGTTCCCCCGCGCGTTCGTGGAGTTCGAGAACCCCGACGACGCGTCCGAGGTGATGCGCTGCGACCTGACCTGGCTGACGTCGAGCTACCAGTGCATCTTCGGCCAGGGGTGCCACGGCATCTACAAGGAGTCGCCCGACGTGGGCTGCTGCGCCCTCGGCGCCCACTTCGCCGACAAGGACGACGAGAAGCGGGTGGCCGACCACGTGGGCATGCTCGACGAGACGCTCTGGCAGTTCCGGCCGTCGAAGAAGCCCGGTGCGAAGGTGAAGAAGAGCGACTGGATCGACGTCGACGAGGACGGCGAGCGCAAGACGATGGTGGTCGAGTACGACGGCCAGTCGGCCTGCATCTTCCACAACCGCAACGACTTCCACCTCGGGGCCGGGTGCGCCCTGCACGCGCTCGCCTTCGTGCTCGAGAAGAACCCCCTCGAGACCAAGCCGGACGTCTGCTGGCAGCTGCCCATCCGGCGTACCTTCCGCACCGTCAAGCGCCAGGACGGCAGCGAGTACACCGAGGTCTCCATCAGCGAGTACGACCGCCGCGGCTGGGGTCCGGGCGGCCACGACCTCGACTGGTACTGCACCGGCAACACCGAGGCGCACACCGCGCCGGACCCGCTCTACGTGAGCAGCGCGCCCGAGCTGACCGAGCTGATGGGCAAGGCGGCCTACGACGAGCTGGTGGGCCACTGCGAGGCACATCTGCGGTCCCGGTCGGCGCTGGCGATCCATCCCGCCGACCCGCGCACCTGACCGCAACCTGACGGTCGGCTGCCCGCGGGAGTTCACCTCCGCGTTCGTTCCTCGCACGGCACTGCTCAACCATCTCGACATCAAGAGACCCCGACCCCACTTTGGTTGTCGGCCGACTCGGCGTTCACAATCTCTGCATGCGCCTCGACCACCTCTCGTTCGCCGCCGGACCCGACGGCCTGGCTGCGACGGCCGAGCGCATCGGCGGTCTGCTCGGCACCGCGTTCGTCGACGGCGGCGTGCACCCGCGGTTCGGCACCCGCAACATGCTCCTGCCGCTGGCCGACCACACCTACCTCGAAGTGGTCGAGGTCCTCGACCACCCGGCCTCCGACAAGGCGCCGTTCGGCCAGGCGGTCCGCGCCCGCTCGCTGCTCGGCGGCGGCTGGCTCGGCTGGGTCGTCGCGGTCGACGACATCGCCGTGGTCGAGCACCGGCTCGGTCGTGAGGCGGCCGTCGGCAACCGGCACCGCCCCGACGGCACCGAGCTGCGCTGGAAGCAGATCGGCGTCAACGGCCTGATCGCCGACGCCCAGCTGCCGTTCTTCATCCAGTGGGAGGGCCCGGCCGAGCTGCACCCGAGCTTCGGCGCGGACGCCGACTACTCCCTGGCCTGCCTCGAGATCGCCGGCGACCCGCAGCGCGTGAGCGAGTGGCTCGGCGAGACCGTCGAGGCGCCGCTCGAGGACGTGAAGGTCGAGTGGGCCGCGCCCAACGGCACCCCCGGCATCATCGCCGTCCAGGTGCAGACCCCGCACGGCCTCGTCCGGCTCTGAGCGAGCAGCTGCCGGCGGGCACCCGCCCGAGCCCCAACATCTGGCAGCACACCGCCACCTACGAGGTCGAGAACCTCGCCGCCGACCCTGACGGAAGGCTGTGGTCGGCCATGCTCGCGCGGGCCGGCGACGGGGGCTGGGCCGGCCGCGACGTGCTCGACGTCGGCTGCGGCACCGGCTTCCACCTGCCGCGGTTCGCGGTGGACGCAGCGAGGGTCACCGGGGTCGAGCCGCACCCCGACCTGCTCGCGCTGGCGCGGCGGCGTACGCGGGCACTCACCCACGTGAGCGTCCACCAGGGCACCGCGCAGGCTCTGCCGCTGCCCGACGCCTCCGTCGATGTCGTGCACGCGCGGTGGGCCTACTTCTTCGGCCCGGGCTGCGAGCCGGGGCTGGCCGAGCTCGACCGCGTCGTACGCCGGGGCGGGGTGGGGCTGGTCGTCGACAACGACGCCAGTCGCTCGACGTTCGGTGCGTGGTTCCGGCGCGGCTACCCGAAGCAGCCCGACCCGGCGACGGTCGAGAGGTTCTGGTCGACGCGAGGCTGGACCCGCACGCCGGTCGACATGGGCTGGAGGTTCTCCTCGCGCGCCGACCTGGAGGCCGTCGTACGCATCGAGTTCGACGCCCCCACCGCCGAGGCGGTCCTGGCCGAGCACGAGGGCACCGAGGTCGACTACGCCGTCAACCTCTGGTCCAGGTCGTTCTGACAGCGCTGACCTGTCAGCTGGAGCCGCGGACGACGAGGGTGGGAGTGAGCAGGACGCCGGGGGTGACGACGGGCGGGGTGGCGAGGAGCCCCTCGAGTGCCTTGACCACCTCGACGGCGACCTCCTCGAGCGGCAGCCGCACCGAGGTCAGGCCGGGCGGGACGGTCTGGGCGACCTGTGAGTCGTCGAAGCCGGTCACCGCGATGTCGTGGCCCGCGCGCAGACCGCGGTCGGCGAGGGTGTGGAGCACGCCCATGGCGAGGGTGTCGGAGGCGCAGACGAACGCCGTGGGCTGCGCCTCGTCGAGGAGCACGGCGCTCGCGTCGCGGCCCGACGCGATGGTGTCCTCGACGCGCGAGGCCAGGCCCGCGGTCGGGATGTCACGCGAGCGCATCGCCCGCGACCAGCCGGCCCGGCGGTCCTCTCCGAGCAGCGAGTCCTTGCGCCAGCCGATCCAGGCGATGCGGTGGTGGCCGCGCTCGATGAGATGGGAGGTCGCCATGTCGCCGCCGGCCGCGCCGTCGACGTCGACCCAGGGGTGGCGGGCGGCCGGGTCGTTCCACGGCCGGCCGAACGCGACGAACGGCGCCCTCCGGTCGTTGAGCCAGGCCGCCTGCGGGTTGCCGAGGTAGGTGTCGGTGACGACGAACGCGTCGACCGCGGTCGAGCGGAGCAGGTCGTCATAGGCCGGCAGCTCGTCCTCGGCCTTGCCGGTGCGCGTGCCGGAGAAGAGGAGCACGTGGTAGCCGGCCTCGCGCGAGGAGTCGACCAGCGAGTGGACGAACCGGTCCATCGCGGCGTTCGCCGTGCCCTCCTCGGCGGCCTTGATGGGCAGGCCGATGAGGTGGGAGGCGCGGGTGCGGAGGTTGCGGGCCGCGCGGTTGGGCAGGTAGCCGAGCTCGGCGATCGCCTGCTGGACCCGCTCGAGGGTGTCCTCGCGCAGCAGGTCGGGGTTGTTGACGGCGTTGGAGACGGTCTGGCGCGAGACCCCCGCGCGCTCCGCGACGTCGGCCAGGGTCGGAGGGGTCACCGGCGGGCGGTTCAAGGTGCTCGACACGTCCCCTCCACTGATGGCTGCACTGACGACCGGCGTCCTCTGGATCGTTCCAAGAGAGGATAACGCCCGCCTCACCTCTCGGGGTGGGGATGGTTGCGGAGCGGCTGACCAGGGGTGTCGGCGGAGCCGCCTAGGTTGCTTCCGTGCCCAAGTCCACGACCCGCCCCGCCTACCGCTGCACCGAGTGCGGGTGGGAGACCGCCAAGTGGGTCGGCCGCTGCGGCGAGTGCCAGGCGTGGGGCTCGGTGGCCGAGGCGGCCGCCCCCCAGCTGCGTGCTTCCGCCAGCCCGGTGACCACTCCCGCGGTCCCCATCGGCCGGGTCTCGGTGGAGGAGTCGACGTCGCGCACCTGCGGCGTGCCCGAGCTCGACCGCGTGCTCGGCGGCGGTCTGGTGCCCGGCGCCGCGATCCTCCTGGCCGGCGAGCCCGGCGTCGGCAAGAGCACGCTGCTGCTCGAGGTCGCCGCGCAGACCGCCCGGGTCAAGCGACGGGTCCTCTACGTCACCGGCGAGGAGTCCGCGTCCCAGGTCCGGCTCCGCGCCGACCGCACCAACGGCGTCCACGACGAGCTCTACCTCGCCGCCGAGACCGACCTCGGCGCGGTGCTCACCCACATCGAGGAGGTCCGGCCGGCGCTGCTGGTCGTCGACTCGGTCCAGACCATCGGTGCCTCGGGCATCGAGGGCGTCCCCGGCGGCGTCACCCAGGTCAAGGAGGTCGCGGCCGCGCTCATCCGGGTCGCCAAGACCCGCAACATCACCACCGTGCTCGTCGGCCACGTCACCAAGGACGGCGCGATCGCCGGTCCTCGCGTGCTCGAGCACCTCGTCGACGTGGTGCTCCACTTCGAGGGCGACCGCAACTCCCGCTTCCGCATGGTCCGCGCGATGAAGAACCGCTTCGGCCCGATCGACGAGGTCGGCTGTTTCGACCTCGGCCCCGACGGCATCACCGCCGTCACCGACCCGACCGGCCTGTTCGTCGAGCACCAGACCGGCCAGGTGGCCGGCACCTGCGTCGCCGTGACGATGGAGGGACGGCGCCCCCTGCTCGCCGAGGTCCAGGCGCTCGTCACGCCCTCGCCGCTCGAGCGACCCCGCCGCACGACGTCCGGGCTCGACTCCTCCCGGGTCGCGATGGTGCTCGCGGTGCTCCAGCAGCACTGCCAGATCCGGCTGCACTCCTACGACGTCTTCGCCTCGACCGTCGGCGGGGCGAGGCTGCACGAGCCCGCCAGCGACCTCGCGGTCGCCGTGGCGATCGGCTCGGCCACCCTCGGCGTCGCCCCGCCGTCCGGCGTGGTCGCGATGGGCGAGATCGGCCTGGCCGGCGAGCTCCGTCGGGTCAGGGACCTCCCCCAGCGGCTGGCCGAGGCCGCCCGCCTCGGCTTCCGGGTCGCAGTGGTCCCGAGCGACCGCAGCAAGCCCGGGCCGCGGTCTCCGGAGTCGTGGATCGTCGACGGCATGCGGGTGCTGGACGTCCCCGACGTCGCCTCGGCCCTGCGGCTGCTCCAGCTCACCGCCTCGGGCGAGCCGCGCCTGCGCGCCGCGGACGACTAGTTGTTGCGGGGCAGCACCACCCCCTAGCGCGAGACCACTCGTCCGTAGTCGTCCTCGAGCCGGACGATGTCGTCCTCGCCGGTGTAGGAGCCGCGCTGCACCTCGATGACCACCAGCTCGTCGTCGCCCAGGTTCGCGATCCGGTGTGCCTGGCCGACCTCGACGTCGACGGTCTGGCCCGCGATGAGCACGACGGTCTCGCCGTCGAGGGTGCAGGTCGCGGTGCCGGCCACGACGAACCAGTGTTCGGAGCGGCGGGCGTGGCGCTGGTAGGACAGCCGGCAGCCCGCGTCGACGTTGATGCGCTTCACCTTGTATCCGTCACCCGCGTCCAGGACGTGCCAGGACCCCCATGGACGGTTCTCGGACATGATCACCGCGCAAGCCTAGTGGCCGGTCTCGTGCGCTCGCGCCGATACGCCGAGAGAGCGGGACGGTCGCCTGGAGCACGATCGGCCGCGGTCGGCACGCCGGATCACGGTCCGGACCGCCTACTCTTGCGCTGGAGCACGAGAGCCCGTGAGGAGGTGTGCGATGGCGGAACGGTCCGACGAGGTGTTGCGGCTGCGCGCGACCCTGCAGGCCATCGCCCCCGGCACCTCCCTGCGCGACGGTCTCGAGCGCATCCTGCGCGGCCGGACCGGCGCGCTCATCGTGCTCGGCAACGACCGCACCGTCGACTCGATCGCCACCGGCGGCTTCGACCTCGACGTGCCCTTCACCGCCACGGGACTGCGCGAGCTGGCGAAGATGGACGGCGCGATCATCATCGACCGCGACATCACCCGGATCCTCAAGGCGGCCGTGCACCTGATGCCCGACCACACGATCCCGTCGGAGGAGACCGGCACCCGGCACCGCACCGCCGACCGCGTGGCGCGGCAGACCGGCTTCCCGGTGATCTCGGTGTCGCAGTCGATGCAGATCATCGCGGCGTACGTCGGGGAGATCCGCCACGTGCTCGAGGAGGGCGGCCAGATCCTCTCCCGCGCCAACCAGGCGCTGGCGACGCTGGAGCGCTACAAGCTCCGTCTCGACGAGGTGTCCAGCACCCTGTCCGCGCTCGAGATCGAGGACCTGGTCACGGTCCGCGACGTCGCGGTCGTGGCGCAGCGGCTCGAGATGGTCACCCGCATCGCTCGCGAGATCGAGGACTACGTGCTCGAGCTGGGCACCGACGGCCGGCTGCTCGCCCTCCAGCTCGAGGAGCTGATCACCGGCGTCGACATGGAGCGCGAGCTGGTGATCCGTGACTACGTCCCCGGCGGGCGGCGCGGCAAACGGCCCGAGGTGCTGCTCCAGCGCCTCGAAGCCCTGACCGCCACCGAGCTGGTCGACCCCGCGTCGGCAGCCCGGGTGCTCGGGCTCGGCAGCGTCGAGCACCTCGACGGCGCGGTCGCCCCACGCGGCTACCGGCTGCTGGCGAAGGTGCCGCGGCTGCCCGTGGCGGTCGTGGACCGGCTGGTCGACCACTTCGGCACCCTCCAGAAGCTGCTCTCGGCCGGGGTCGAGGACCTCCAGGTCGTCGAGGGTGTCGGCGAGCTGCGGGCCCGCAGCGTCCGCGAGGGGCTCTCCCGCCTGGCCGAGTCGACCATCCTCGAGCGCTACGTCTGAGCGGGTCGTGCCGCGGCGCGGTTTCCTCCCGCAGGGCGGCGGGATGCTACTTTCGCGCGACCTCGCGAGCTGCTGAACGGGGCGAGAACGCATGACCACACTCGTGGCGCCGAGCCACGAACACACGGCCCCCGCGGCCGAGCGCGACGTACGCAAGGACATCCAGGCCCTGCGTGCCATCGCCGTCGCCGCGGTCGTCGTCTACCACCTGTGGCCCGCTGCCCTGCCCGGTGGCTTCGTCGGCGTCGATGTCTTCTTCGTGATCTCGGGCTTCCTCATCACCAGCCAGCTCGTGGGCCGACCGCCCTCGCGCCCGGCGGACCTCGCCCGCTTCTGGGGCCGCCGGGTCCTCCGCCTCATCCCGGCCGTCGCCCTCGTGATCCTCGCGACCCTGGGCGGCGCGCTCCTCTTCATGTCGGTGTCCCAGTGGGACCGGGTGGCAGGCGACGCGCTGAGCTCCATGCTGTACGTCGAGAACTGGCGGCTCATCTCGGACGCGACCGACTACCTCGACCAGAACCGCGCGCCGTCGCCGTTCCAGCACTACTGGTCGCTGTCGGTCGAGGAGCAGTACTACCTGCTGTGGCCGCTGGTCACCGGGCTGCTCGCCTGGCTCACCCGCAGGCACAGCCGGCGGGCGCGCACCATCGCCTTCGGGGCCGGTTTCGGAGCGCTGGTGCTCACCTCCTTGGTGCTCTCGCTGACCCTGACCTCGAGCGACCCGGCCCGGGCCTACTTCGCGACGTACACGCGACTGTGGCAGCTCGGCGTCGGCAGCCTGCTGGCCGTGGCCTGCCCCGTCCTCATCCCGCGGCTCGGCGCGGCCGTCCGCGCGGCGCTCCTCTGGGCGGGGGTGCTCGCCCTCGTCGTGGCACTCGTCGTCATCGACGACCAGACCGCCTACCCGGGGGTGGCGGCGCTGCTGCCAACCCTCGCCGCCGCGGCACTCATCGTGGCGAGCGACCCCGAGCACCGGCTCAACCCTCGCCGGCTGCACCACTCCCGCGCCGTGCAGCACGTCGGCGACACGTCGTACGCCATCTACCTGTGGCACTGGCCGCTGATCATCCTGGCGCCGTTCGCACTCGACCGCTCTCCAGGTCCCGTCGCCAAGCTCGTCATCGTCGCGCTGACCCTCGGCCTCGCCACCGCCAGCACCTACCTGGTCGAGAACCCGCTCCGCAACCACCCGGCCCTGCGCAACCGGACCAGGCGGTCGTTCCTGCTGGGCCTGGCGCTCACAGTGCTGGTGGTGGCGGCCTCGTTCGGGCTGAAGTGGCACGTCGACGCCGTGGTGCGCGACAACAAGCTGGCGGTCCGGCAGGCGATCTCGAAGGGCGACCCCTGTCTCGGCGCGGGAGCCCTCACGGCCGGCAAGAAGTGCCCGGCAGACCCCGAGCTGGTCACCGATCCGGCCTTCGCCAAGGACGACATCTCACCTGGCATCGCCCCTCACTGGTGCCTCAACTGGCCCCCCTTCGACGAGCGGCTGGGCCACTGCCAGGTCGGCGACACCAAGCACCCGCAGCACCACGTCGCGATCTTCGGCAACTCCCACATGGGTGAGTGGCTCCCGACGTTCAAGGAGCTCGGGCGCAACCGGCACTGGCAGGTCGACACCTACCTCATCGGCGCCTGCGCCACGATCCTCCGTCCCGTCGGGGTCGCGCCCGGCACCGAGACGACGCCGGAGGAGTGCGTCCAGATCCTGCAGGACGAGATCACCCTGATGGCGCAGGGTGGCTACGACCTGATCGTGGTCTCGGCGTTCACCCAAGGGGCTCCCGTCTCCGCGCCGAACTTCGACACGACCGTCGCCGCCCTCGCGGCGACCGGAGTGCCGGTCGTGGTGATCCGGAGCACGCCGACACCGCTCGAGGGCGAGGAGGTGGCGGACTGCGTCGCCCGCCACCTCGACGACAGCACGGAGTGCGACGGCCAGGCCGCCGCGTGGATCCTGCCCGATCCGCTGGACGAGGAGGTCAGGGCCCTGGCCGACCCGCGAGTGCAGGCCGTGGACATGAACGAGTACTTCTGTCCGGACGGCACCACCTGCCCCAGCGTGATCGGCGGGGTCATCGTCTATCGCGACAACGTCCACATGACCGCGACCTACGCCCGCACGCTGGCCCCGATGCTCGCTGCCCACCTGGTGCCGATCGTGCGCGGCGACGACGGCTGAGGGGCAGCGCAGGTTTCGGACCCACAGGAGCCACAAAGGTAGGCTGACTGGTTGGAAATCCAGACTGTTCGGGGGAGGCCCGTCATCGAGGAGAAAGAGGAGCTCGGCGAGCTCGACATGCGGCGCCGTTCCTACTGGGGGCTCCAGGACTTCGGCCAGGGCCACGGCCTCGAGATCGGGCCGCTGCACCGCGCCATCGTCGAGCGCGGAAGGGCCGACGTCAGCTACGTCGACGTGATGGACCGCGACGGGCTCGTGGCCCACTACGGCGTCGAGGACCACGGCGTCGACGTGAGCCTGATCCCCGAGATCGACTACTTCCTCATCCAGCCCGACGGACGCACGCTCTCCCTGTCAGAGGCTGCCAAGGCAGGCGCGCCGTTCGACTGGGTGATGGCCTCCCACGTGATCGAGCACGTCCCCGACGTGATCGGCTGGCTCGCGGACATCGCCGAGCTGGTCGCAGACGACGGTGCACTGGTGCTCGCGGTGCCCGACAAGCGCTACACCTTCGACCTGCACCGCCCCCCGACCACGGTCGGCCAGATGCTCGAGGCGCATCTCAACCAGGACGACCGGCCCTCGGTCCGCGCGGTCTACGACCACTTCTCCGCCGCGGTCGGCTACAACCACGTCGACCTGTGGCGGGGGGTCACGACCAGCTACTCGGCGCGCGTGCACAGCCTCCAGGAGGCGGTGGACAACGTCGCCCGCACCCGCGACGGCGAGTACGTCGACTGCCACGTGTGGCTCTTCACGCCGGAGACGTTCCTCCACCAGATGCGCGAGCTACGGCTGCTCGGCCACTCGGCCTGGTACGTCGAGGAGATCGTCGCCACCCCACGCGACGACATCGAGTTCCGGGCGCGGCTGCGCCGCATCCCCCGCTACGCCGACCCCGTGGGCGAGCACCCGAAGGAGGTCGTCGCGACCTCAGACCGTCCCGAATGGGTCGAGCACCAGGGCGGCTGGCAGCACAACGAGGCGCTGGAGCACCGGATCGGGCTGCTCGAGGAGATGCTGGCGGCGAAGGAGGAGCGGATCGGTCGACTGGTCGACCGGGCTGAGGCGCGACGCAAGCGGCTGCGCGCGCTCGAGGAACGCACCGACAAGATGGCGCGCGGGTTCAAGGACAAGCTCGAGACGGACAAGGAGGCGGCTCGAGAGGTCCGGCGCCGCCTCCGACAAGCCAAGGGGAGGGTCGCGGCGCAGCAGGCCGAGATCGAGCGGTTGCGGTCCCGCCCCTGGAACCGGCTCCGGCGCCGCTGACCACGAGCCGGCGCCTACTGCCCGCCCTGCCCCTTGCCCTTGCCGTCACCCTTGCCGCCGTTCGGGTCGGCCGTCGCGGTGACCGTGGCCGGCGCCGGCGCGAGCAGCTCGAACTGCACGTCGGTCGGCTCGCCCCCGAGCGCAGCACCACGCACGTGGTAGAAGCCGGGCAGCGCCCAGGCGGTGCGGTCGGAGCAGTCCTCGTCGGAGCGCCGTGAGTTCCACACCACGGGCACCTGGGTCACCGAGGCCAGCCGCACGACGACGTCCTGGTCGGGGATCGCGTCCGGGCACTGCTTGCTCAGCCAGATCTGGTCGCGCCCCGAGACGATGTTCATCGTCACGGTCTCCGACGACACGTGCCAGGTGCAGGCCTCGGTCGTGCGGGTCTGGAGGTTGATCATGAGCGTGATGTCGGAGCCGCCGATCGGCGCGGCGATGCTCGGAGTGAGGTAGACGTCGCTGTCGGCGCACGGCCCGCTCGGGTCCGGCAGCGTCGGCGTGGGGGGCGGGGTCGGGGTGGGCGTCGCGCTCGGCGTCTGGTTGCCCTTCCCACCCTTGCCACCCTTGCCCTTGCCGCCCTTGCCCTTCCCCTTGCCGCCCTTCTTGGTGGGCTCGGATGCGGGCACCGTCGCGGTGGGGCTGGTCAGGGTCGCGGCGCCGGCCTGCTCGGCCTTCTCGTCCGAGGAACCGTCGCTGCCGTGGTCGAGCACCTTGCCGACCCCGAGGACGATGACCAGCCCAGCGGTGAGCACGGCGAGCCGGCGACGCCAGTAGACCCCCGGGGGCAGGGGACCACGCGTGCTCGCAGCCATACGTCGCACGGTAGGACGCCGCGGCCGTCCGGCGGCGTACCCACGCCGAAGCAGCCTCGCCCGGCCTGCACTAGCCTCTGCCCCGATGGAGCCCCTGCACCGGTCGGTCCTGCGGTGGTACGCCGACCACGCGCGCGACCTGCCGTGGCGGCGCCCGGAGGCCTCGCCCTGGTCGGTGCTCGTCTCCGAGCTGATGCTCCAGCAGACGCCCGTCGCCCGGGTGCTCCCCGTGCACGAGGCCTGGCTGGCGCGGTGGCCGACCCCTGCCGCCCTGGCCGCCGAGCCGTCCGGGGAGGCCGTCCGCGCCTGGGGCCGGCTCGGCTACCCCCGTCGGGCGCTGCGGCTGCACGCCGCCGCGGTCGCGATCGTGGAGCGCTACGACGGCGCGGTGCCGGACTCCTACGACGAGCTGCTCAGCCTGCCCGGGGTCGGCGACTACACGGCGGCCGCGGTCGCGTCGTTCGCCTTCGGCCACCGCCACGTGGTGCTGGACACCAACGTGCGCAGGGTCCTGGCCCGCGTGCTCAGCGCGGTGGAGTTCCCGGCCGCCTCGGTGACCCGGGCCGAGCGCGACCTGGCTGCCGCGGTGCTCCCGCAGGACGACGCCACGGCCGCCACCTGGGCCGTCGCGGTCATGGAGCTCGGGGCGCTCGTGTGCACCGCGGCCGGCCCGCGCTGCGGGGACTGCCCCGTGTCCGACCGGTGCACCTGGCGTGCCGCCGGTCACCCGGCATACGACGGACCGCCCCGGCGCAGCCAGGCCTGGACGGGGACCGACCGGCAGTGCCGGGGCCGGCTGATGGCGGTGCTGCGCGACACCGACGGCCCGGTGCACGCCAGCAGCCTGGACGCCGCGTGGCCGGTGGACGCCACCCAGCGCGTGCGGTGTCTCGAGGGGCTCTCGCGCGACGGCCTGGTCGTCCGGCGAGGGCCGTCGACCTGGTCGCTACCCGGCTGATCCCAGCGACGCGGCGACATCTATTTCTCCGAGCACCTGCCCCGCAGCGAAGATCGGGGGAAGGTATCGTCATCGCGACCACCTGATGCACTGGAAAGCTCCCCCACACATGTCTTTACGCCGCAGCGCCGCCCTCCTGGCGCTCGTCCTCTCCCTCGCCCTGCCGCTCTCGGAGGCCGCGGGGTCCACGAGCGCCGCCGACCGTGACCGCGCGGGCCGCCCGCGCGCCCCGCTCGGGCTGGACGCACGCTCCGCGAAGCCGCCCGCGGGGGTCGGCACCGAGCGGATCGCGGGCAGCGACGGCCTCACCTACGACTCCGCCCCGGTGGTGGTCCAGGGACTCTCGGACGAGCTCTACCTCGGCCTGGAGTTCGACTACTACTGCGCCCTCGGCAGGCGGTTCGAGCGGGGCATGCAGCGCCTCAGCAAGCTGGCGCGCATCATCGAGCACTCGGGCCGCAAGGTCGTGTTCACCGTCGCCCCCGGCAAGAGCGCCGTCGTCACGGGCGGGATCGACGAGAACGCCCTGCCCCAGGGCGTGTGCGACAGCTTCGGCCTGAAGAGCCAGACCGAGTCGATGGACTCGAAGAAGGACCCGCTCTACCTGCCGCTCCGCAAGAAGCTCGCAGCCGACCCGCGGCAGACCTACTGGAAGACCGACCCACACTGGACGACCGTGGGCGGCTCGATCTACGCCCAGCAGCTCGCCAGCCGGCTGAGCCCCCGGATCGGTCGCAAGCAGAAGTACGACGCGGTGCAGGACACCGAGGTGGGCCAGCTCAACCAGCTGCTCGAGATCTTCACGCCCGAGACGGCACAGGGCGCCAACCCCGCCAACCGGGTGACCGTGACGACCGCGCCGGGCTCCGATGCCTGGGAGTCCATGCCCTACGTCATCTTCGACCACTCCTGGGACTCCAAGCCGCGCAAGAAGACCTGGCCGGGCCGCACGCTGCTCATCGGCGACTCCTTCAGCCTGTTCGCCCTGCAGAACCTGCGGCCGGTCTTCCGCCACGGCCGGTTCCTGTGGACCGGCCACGTCGAGCCGGCCACCATGGTCGATGCGATCGTGCACTCCAACACAGTGGCCATCGAGGTCTACCAGGGCGGCGTCTTCAACAGCGTCATCGGCACCCCGGCGTTCCGCCACTGGGTGGCGGCCGCCCTCCGGGCGGACCGGCACTGACTGGTCCGAACGGGCTAGGGGACCCCAGCATCGGCCCCGGGCTCGTAACCGGCGATGCCTGCCGCGCGTTGTCCGCTCGAAGGCATCCCCCACCTCCCCCCAAGGCCCTCACCATGTCGCTCCGCCGCCTGGGCGCGCTCGCCTGTGCCCTGCTCGTCCCGCTGTCCGCGCTCGACGCGGCGGCCGGAGAGCCGGGTCGACCCGCTGGTCAGCGGGCAGCTCAGGGCCAGGAGCGCGTCGGCCCCTCGCTCAACGACCTCGACGCCCGCGGCTCCACCGGGACAGTCGGCTCGCAGCGGACCACCAACGCCACCGGGTTCGTCGGCGCCGACGGCGTCTTCTACCCCTATGCGCCACTGGTCATCGCGGGCTACTCCGACGAGTTCTTCCTCGGCCAGGACTTCGACGTCGCCTGCGCTGACGGCCTGAGCTACGCCAAGGGCATGCGGCGGCTCGCCAAGCTGGCCAGGACGATCGAGGCCGCGGGCAAGCGGGTGGTCTTCACCATCGCACCCAACAAGACCTCGGTGAACAGCAACAACGTCTACTGGCCGACCGTGCCGCACGGGAGCTGTGGTGTCTTCGGCGTGACCGACCAGCAGCGGGCCCTGGACACGTTCCGGGACAGGCGCTACCTGTCGATCCGCAAGAGCCTCGCCGACGACCCTCGCGAGGTCTACTGGAAGACCGATGCGCACTGGACCACCGTCGGGTCCTCCATCTTCGCCACCGAGCTGGCCGAGCGGCTGGACAAGAAGCTCGGCCGCCGGCAGAAGTACCTGCCCACGATCCGCACCGAGCTCGGCGACCTCTACGAGCTGCTGGGCCTCTCGTCTCCGGAGACCGCCTCCGCGCTGGTGCCGAACGACGGCGTGACGGTGACGCCGGTCCCGGGCAGCGGCGGGTTCGACCCGGTGGCCGGCGTCTCGTTCACGCACTCGTGGACCTCCAGGCCCGCGAAGAGGACGCTTCCCGGCAAGACGCTGGTGATCGGCGACTCCTTCGCCTACCTCGGGCTCGAGGCGCTGCGGCCGCTGTTCGCCAAGGGCACCTTCATGTGGATCCAACCCAACATGCTGAGCAAGATCGCGGCGGGCATCGCCCGCTCCGACACCGTCGTCATCGAGGTGGTGCAGCGGTTCGTCTCCACCAGCATCCTGGCCACTGCCTCCTTCCGTGCCGACGTGCGCAGGCAGCTGCGGCACGGCAAGCACCACCACCGCTCCTGACCACGGTCCCCGTCAAAGGCGAACGACCCGCCCCTCCCGACGTGGGAGGAGCGGGTCGAGCGCCGTTCAGTGGCTGGGCGGAGCTCAGTCGTCGCCGGCCGACTTGGGTACGTCGACCGGGCCGGGCTCGTCGTCTGGGGCCACCTCACCGCGCGAGTCGCCGACCTCGACGCCGGCCGTCTCGAACGGCGGCAGGTCGGGCAGCTCGCCGACCTTCTGGCCCGCGAACGTGAACGTCGCGGTCGGACCCTCGCCCTCCACGTCGACCAGCACGATCTGACCGGGGCCGACCTCGCCGTAGAGCATCTTCTCGGCGAGGATGTCCTCGATCTCGCGCTGCACGGTGCGGCGCAGCGGGCGGGCGCCCAGCACGGGGTCGAAGCCCCGCTTGGCCAGCAGGTTCTTGGCCGCCTGGGTCAGCTCGATCCGCATGTCGCGGTCGCGCATCCTCAGCTCGACCGACGCGATCATGTTGTCGACCATGTGGACGATCTGCTCCTGCGACAGCGGCGGGAACACGATGATCTCGTCGACGCGGTTGAGGAACTCGGGACGGAAGTGCTGCTTGAGCTCCTCCTGGACCTTGTTCTTCATCCGCTCGTAGGAGCCGGCCACGTCACCCGACTGCTGGAAGCCGAGGTTGATGCCCTTGGCGATGTCCTTGGTGCCGAGGTTGGTGGTCATGATGATCACGGTGTTCTTGAAGTCGACCACCCGGCCCTGCGAGTCGGTCAGGCGACCTTCCTCGAGGATCTGCAGCAGGCTGTTGAAGATGTCGGGGTGGGCCTTCTCGACCTCGTCGAAGAGCACGACCGAGAACGGCTTGCGCCGCACCTTCTCGGTGAGCTGGCCGCCCTCCTCGTAGCCGACGTAGCCGGGAGGCGAGCCGAACAGCCGGGAGACGGTGTGCTTCTCGCCGTACTCCGACATGTCGAGCTGGATCAGCGCGTCCTCGTCGCCGAACAGGAACTCGGCCAGCGACTTGGAGAGCCAGGTCTTACCGACACCGGAGGGGCCGGCGAAGATGAACGAGCCACCGGGACGCTTGGGGTCCTTGAGGCCGGCACGCGTACGCCGGATCGCCCGGGAGAGCGCCTTGACGGCCTCCTCCTGGCCGATGACCCGCTTGTGGAGCTCGTCCTCCATCTTGAGCAGCCGGGTCGACTCCTCCTCGGACAGCTTCACGATCGGGATGCCGGTCGCCACGGCGAGCACCTCGGCGATCAGCTCCTCGTCGACCTCGGCGACCTCGTCCATGTCGCCCGCGCGCCACTGCTTCTCGCGCTCGGACTTCTTGAGGATGAGCTGCTTCTCCTCGTCGCGCAGGCGGGCCGCGGCCTCGAAGTCCTGGCCGTCGATCGCGGCCTCCTTGCGCTGACGGACATCGCCGATCTTGTCGTCGTACTCGCGCAGGTCGGCGGGCGCCGTCATCCGGCGGATGCGGAGCCTCGAGCCAGCCTCGTCGATCAGGTCGATCGCCTTGTCGGGCAGGAACCGGTCGGAGATGTAGCGGTCGGCCAGCGTCGCCGCCGAGACCAGGGCCTCGTCGGTGATCGTGACGCGGTGGTGGGCCTCGTAGCGGTCGCGCAGCCCCTTGAGCATCTCGATCGTGTGCGCGATCGACGGCTCCGCCACCTGGATCGGCTGGAACCGGCGCTCGAGCGCGGCGTCCTTCTCGAGGTACTTGCGGTACTCGTCGAGGGTGGTCGCGCCGATGGTCTGCAGCTCGCCCCGGGCCAGCATCGGCTTGAGGATGCTGGCGGCGTCGATCGCGCCCTCGGCCGCGCCGGCACCGACGAGGGTGTGGATCTCGTCGATGAACAGCACGATGTCGCCGCGGGTGCGGATCTCCTTGAGGACCTTCTTCAGCCGCTCCTCGAAGTCACCGCGGTAGCGGGAGCCGGCGACGAGCGCGCCGAGGTCGAGGGTGTAGATCTGCTTGTCCTTGAGCGTCTCGGGCACGTTGCCCTTGACGATGTCCTGGGCCAGCCCCTCCACGATCGTGGTCTTGCCGACGCCGGGCTCTCCGATCAGCACCGGGTTGTTCTTCGTGCGGCGGGACAGGATCTGCATGACCCGCTCGATCTCCTGCTCGCGCCCGATGACCGGGTCGAGCTTGCCCTCGCGGGCGTCCTGGGTCAGGTTGCGGCCGAACTGGTCGAGGACGAGCGAGGACGACGGGGCGTCCCCTCCGCCGGCGGCTGCGGCGGCCGACGCCGTCGACTCCTTGCCCTGGAAGCCGGACAGGAGCTGGATCACCTGCTGGCGGACCCGGTTGAGGTCGGCGCCGAGCTTCTGCAGCACCTGGGCGGCGACGCCCTCGCCCTCCCGGATCAGCCCGAGCAGGATGTGCTCGGTGCCGATGTAGGAGTGGCCGAGCTGCAGTGCCTCGCGGAGCGAGAGCTCCAGCACCTTCTTGGCGCGCGGCGTGAACGGGATGTGCCCGCTCGGCGCCTGCTGCCCCTGGCCGATGATCTCCTCGACCTGGGCGCGGACGGCCTCGAGGGAGATGTCGAGGCTTTCGAGCGCCTTGGCGGCCACTCCCTCGCCCTCGTGGATGAGGCCGAGCAGGATGTGCTCGGTCCCGATGTAGTTGTGGGAGAGCATGCGGGCCTCTTCCTGGGCCAGCACCACCACCCGGCGAGCACGGTCTGTGAACCGCTCGAACATGCGTGTCTCCTCGAAAGCTTGTGTGGGGTCGCTCAGGACAACCCCGCTGCCAGCCTACGCGTTCCCGCCACGCACACACGGGCATCCGCTGTCAGCGAACACGAACACCGCTCAGGGCCTGCCCACGACCGCCAGCAGGCAGCGAGGCGAAGCGACCTGGGCGCGACGCGAGCGCGCCCGCGCGATCGCGATCAGCTGGCGGCTTCGAAGGCCTCGCGGACGGCGGAAGGGATGCGACCGCGCTCGGGCACCTTGTGGCCGTTGGAGCGGGCCCAGTCGCGGATCTCCTTGGCGCTGTGGCCGCTGGCCGACGACGAGGCGGACGAACGCCTCCCGCGGCGGCTGCCGCTGACCTTGCGCGCGTGGCCGACGTAGGTGGCGAGCGCGTCGCGGAGGGCTGCGGCATGCTTGTCGTTCAGGTCGATCTCGTAGGAGGTCCCGTCGAGGGCAAAGGTGACGGTCTGGGTGGCGTCGCTGCCGTCGAGGTCGTCCTCGAGGACGATGTGCACCTTCTGTGCCATGAAGTGGTCTCCGGTCCTGGGAAAGGCAATTGACGAGGTGTGGTGAATATGCGGTCGTATCGATGAATAGCGTCAATACGGCAGCGATCATGGCACATAACCCGAAATGCCGGACGCCGAGCACGTATTCACAAGAAGTGCGCCGTCCCCAAGCGAATAGCGTCGCGATATCGCGTGCGTTCTGTCCGGCCCGGATAAAGCGGTCGGTCAACGTCCTCGTCCGACGACCTTGCGCGCCAGCCTGCCGAGGGTTCCCGGTGGGGCGGGAGGGGTGGCCGCCGCGGCGGCACGCAGCTCGGCCACCGTGGCCTCGCTGCGCTTGAGCCGCTTGCGCAGCCGCGCCAGCTTGGCGTCTCGTCGGCCGATCTTGCTCTTGGAGTTCGCCAGGCGGCGCTCGGCAAGCTGGAGGTCGGCCTGGGTGAGCTCGAGGAGGCTCTCGAGGGTGCCGATCCGCTCCTGCAGGGTGTCGGCGCGGTGCCAGCTGGCCTGCTGCTCGACCCACTCGGGGCGCTCGCCCTCGGCGACGACCTCGCCCGGGTAGGTCTCGACGGTGGCGTCGGCACCACGCGGGATCCGCCGCAGCCGCACCCGGAACTCGATGTCGTCGCGCGGGGTCGGGACGATCTCGTCGACGAACCACTCCGACCGGCCGCTGAGCCGCAGCTCGCGGAGCTGGCGAAGGAAGGTGTCCGGCGTGAACAGCCAGACGTGGCTGTCGACGTACTCGCCATCGCGGGTGCGGCGCAGCTGCTCCTCGGCGCTCGCCGCGCCGAACCGAGGCCCGTCGTAGAACGGCCGCTCGCCACGCCAGAGGTTCTCGTGGTTGTAGTCGACGGTGCCGGCGTAGTGGTCGTAGACCGCTCGGGCGGAGGGCCTGGTGTCGCCGTCGAGATGGGCCTGGATCATCTGACCGACCGTGGTCAGCGGCCGGTAGGCGTCGAAGGTGAAGCGCCGGTCGGGCACGGCGAGCACGACCCGGCCGTGGTCCGCGACGAGCTCGGCGAGCTCGGCCAGCCAGCCGATCAGGTCGGGGATGTGCTCGATGACGTGGGAGGCCACCACCCAGTCGAACGGCGCACCCTCGCTGGCCGCCTCGGCCATCGTGAGGGTCCGGCCGTCCGGCTGGATCAGGAAGTAGTCGACCTCGACGATGTCCTCGATGACGACATCGGGGTCCATCTCCTCATACCACTTGACCAGGCCCGCGCGGTCCTGGACGTCGAGGTAGCGCACGTCGGCCTGGTCGCGCGGGACCAGGACCCGGTGCAGAGGGCCGATCTCCAGCCCGCGACCCTGCCCGAAGTCACCGAGCTCCCAGTAGAGCGCGCGCCGACGCTCCAGCTCGGCCGCGGGGTCGACGGACTGGGGCACCTCGCCCGTCGGCTCGCGCACGGGCCCGTCCGTCACGTGGCCGAGCCATCCAGCACGGTGTCGATGAAGGCGCACAGGCGGCGTACGCCCTCGTCGACCATCACCTGGGGGTGCCAGTCGAGCGCGGTCTCGGCGGCCGAGATGTCGCAGCTCGCGGCGCGGACGTCGCCGTTGCGGAACATCCCGTTGACCTTCGGGGAGGGCGCTCCGTAGACCTCGGCGATCAGCTCGGCGAGGCGCATGATGCTGGTGCCCTCGCCGGAGCCGATGTCGTAGGGGTGCCGGTTGGCGCCGGAGTGCAGGACGCCCTGCACGATCGCGCTGGCGACGTCGTCGATGTAGACGAAGTCGCGGATGATCTGGCCGTCCTCGTAGACCGGGATCACCTCGCCGGCCTTCGCCCGCTGCGCGAAGAACGACACGATGCCGGTGTAGGGGTTGCTCAGCGACTGGCCCGGGCCGTAGACGTTCTGCAGCCGGTAGAGCACCGGCGTGACGTTCAGGGCCAGGCACCACGAGGTCAGCACGTTCTCCTGGGCCAGCTTGGTCGAGCCGTAGACGCTGGTCGGCGTCGGCGTCACCCGCGAGGACTCGAACGCCGTGGGCTCGAGCCCCTCGAAGTCCCACTGCCCGGCCTCGAGCATCGCGTCGCTGCGCTGGCCGGGATAGGTGAGGGTGCCGTCGGCGGCCTGCCAGGCGCCTTCGCCGTAGACCGCCCGCGAGGAGGTCAGCACGACCTTGTCCGGGAGCGCGTCGTGACGCACCAGGGCGTCGAGCATCTCGGTGGTGCCGACGACGTTGACCAGCGCGTGCCGGGTCGCCTCGGTGAGCGACTGCGCGGTGCCTGTCTCGGCCGCGAGGTGCACGACCACGGTCGGCTTCAGGTCGGCGAGCAGGGCGTCCCAGTCCGCGGGCGAGGTGACGTCGCCGACGACCAGCTCCACCCGCGGGTCGAGCGCTGCGGGGCGGTCGGGCGACTGGTGCACCTGCGGGTGCATGTTGTCGAAGGCCACGACGCGGTCGAAGTGCTCGGGCAGGATCGGGGAGAGGGCGCAGCCGATGAAACCGGCCCCGCCCGTGACCAGGCAGGTCGTCGTCAAGGTGGAACTCCTAGGTCCTAGGACTTGGGCGGCAGGGAGAAGTAGCGCTCGGTCATCACGAACAGCACCACGTCGGGGTGCTCGGTGGCCAGGATCTGGGCCAGCGGCGTCGGCCGGGCGTTGCTGCCGATCTCGTGACCGTACTGGACCGTGTTGCCGAAGGACCAGCTCCACAGCGGCGAGAGCGCGCTGCCCGTCGAGTCACGCAGGGCCAGCAGCTTGAGCTGGCTCTGCGCCCCGGGCGTGGAGGCGCGGACCGGCAGCTGGAGCATGTCCACCGAGTCGTCCGGCACGTTGCCGACCGGCGCGTTGTCGGGCAGGTGGGTCAGCGTGGTCGCGGGGTGCGGCGACAGGTAGATCGGGTAGGTGCGCCTCGGCTTGCCGTCCGGGACGCCGTTCATCGCGAACTCGTTGGAGTTGGCCTCGATGCCCACACCGTTGATCGGGGGCACGCTCACCGCGGCGAACCTCGGGTCGGAGGCGCGCAGGCACTTGCTGATCGCCCGCCACGCGACGTAGCCGCCGTACGGCGACCAGTGGCTGTTGAGCGGCTCGTAGGTGTCGTGCTTCTTGGCCGCCTTCTGCAGCGGCGCGCGCAGGTCGAGCCAGGGCAGCTCGGGGTGGTCGGACATCAGCCTCTCGAGCGAGGTGGTGCCGCGGAGCTTCTGGGCCCAGGCCGGGAGCTTGTTCGGGTAGACGTTCCAGTTGGCGGGAGCGACGACGACGTAGTACCTGCCGCCGGCTGCCTGGACGGTCTTGGCCTGCTTCCTGAAGAACTTGGCCCAGGCCTTCTCCTCCGCGGGGGTCTGGGTGACCCGGCCGAGGGCCTGGGAGAAGTTGTCGACCTGGTAGTCGGTGAAGAAGAGCCAGCCGTTCTTGCCGCGGACGTAGCCCGGGTGCTCCTTCTTGATCGCCTTCTGGAACGCCTTCTCGCTGACCTTCTTGGCCTTGCCGCGCCACGGCTCGGCCTTGTGGCCGGGGTTGAACTTGGGCGTGCAGGCGTTCCTGGCCCGCTCCACCGCGCGCTCGGCCCGCCGCTCCTCGCGCTCCGCGTGCCGAGCCTGCGCGTTGGCCGCTGCCTCGGCCGCGGCCGGCCCGGCGCCCCCGACCAGGGTGCCGCCGTGGACGGCGCCCACGACCGCGGTGCCGGTGATGGCGAGGCAGAGAGCGGCCAGCGGGAGCAGCCGCAGCCGGTTGGTCAGCTTCGGCCGCTGGGCGGCGGCGAGCTGATCGGTCTCCGGCGCTGCCTCCGCCGGGAGCTCGGGCGCGGTCTCGACGACGTCGGGATCGTCTTCGGGGGTGGTCATCGCGGGCCTTCCTCGGACGCTCTGGCGGGGACCAGTGCTGGGACCGGCGCCGGGCCGGCACCGTGGGGGTGGGTGTTCTCGGGGGTTGCCGGCTCGGGGGTTGCGGGCTCGGGGGTGGCGGGATCGGCCGAGGACGTGGGGACCTCGTCAGGGACGTCGGCAGGAGACCCCGTCCGGGCCGGGACGGCGTCGGGCGACCGGCCGCGCAGCCGACCGATCACCGGGGCGGGGGTCCAGTCCTTCAACGACATGGCCGGCTTCTCGATGAGGTGCCAGCTGAGGAAGGCGATCGCGTGGATGGCGACGACGAGCACCGCGAAGTAGACGAGCTCACCCTGCTTCTCGAGTCCGAAGAAGCACGCGAACAGCATCAACGGCCAGGCGAAGATGTAGACGCCGTAGGAGAAGTCGCCGAACCTCTCCCAGTGCTGGAGCCTGGTGAAGCGGATCGCGCCCCACATCAGGCAGTAGAGGAGGCCGAACTGGCCACCGACGTTCCAGCCGCCCTGGTCGTAGGTGTAGAGGGCGACGGCGATGCCGACCAGGGCGAGGTAGCCGCTGACCGGGATCTTGTCGCCCCACAGCGCGAACAGCATGCCGAAGGCGAACGGCGCCAGCAGCATGAGGTTGTAGGCGTCACCGAGGAGCGGGTGGTCGAGCGGTGCATACATGAACGCGTCGACCTTGTCGATGACCACCGAGTGCCCGAACACCCTGGACAACAGGTCGTTCCAGCCGAAGATGTTGACGTGGCCCGACCACAGCATCGCGTTGAGGGCGATGATGCCGACGGCCACGAACGACGAGAGCCAGCGGTTGGCGGCCCAGCCGAAGATGCCCAGGATGCCGACCATGATGTAGGCCTTGAACTCGTACTGGAGCGTCCAGGCCGAGCCGTTCCAGTCGTAGCCGCCGATGTCAGCGAGCGGCACCGACGTGCCCATCCCGGCGATGTTGCGCTGGTCGAGGACCAGGAACATGTTGTGCCAGACGTAGGTGAACGGCGAGTCGAAGGGTGAGCTCCAGAAACCGCTCATCGAGCCGCTCTCGTGGTGCCACGCGATCGGGGCGAGGACGAAGCCGGTGAGCAGCAGCGCCATCCAGAACGCCGGCATGATCCGCAGGCACCGCCGCCAGAAGTAGCGGATGACACCGGTGCGGCGGCGGCTCCGGGTGATGAGGAAGCCGCTGAAGAAGAAGAAGCCGGCGACTGCCACGCCGCCGAGGGACTGCTCGTCGGAGATCTGGACGCCGAGGTCCTCCTGGCCGTAGAACCCGGCGACCGGGCCGGCGTGGGAGAAGATCACCGAGAAGGCCATCAGCCACCGGAAGAAGCCGATGCTGTTGGCGCGGGAGTTGAAGGAGGTCGCGACGGAGCGGACCCCGGTCCACGGAGCCTGCATCAGAACCGCCGCCAACGGACGCCGCCGCGACGGCTCTCCTCGGCCTTCGAACCGCTGGCGCGCTGCGCACCGTCGGCGCGTGCCCCGGCGCCGGCCGGCTCTCCGCCCCGCCGCTTGCCGGTCGTGTCCTTGCCGTCCTTGGCGCTGCGCCGATTGACCTGCTTGAGCTTGCGGATGCGGTTGAGCTGCTGGCCGGGGTAGGCGGGCAGCTCGGCCCCGATCGCGATCGCGCGGTACTCCAGGAAGCTGTAGTTGACCGCCGCGAGGTCGGCGTTCATGACCTCGCGGATGTGGTGGCCGGTGCTCAGCACCGCGTAGCTCATCAGCCGCTCGATGACGTGGCTCAGCGCACCGTCGCCGTAGCCGCCCTCCTCGGGGAAGTCCTCGTGGACGTAGCCGGCCCCGGTGATCGCGCGCAGCGTCTGCGGCCGGGCGATGAACATGCTGCCGTAGGCCGACACCGGGGTCGTGTCGTCGAACGGCACGTGGATGCCGAGCTCCTTCGCCTCGTCCTGGGCGGCGTCCTTGTTGGTGAACCACGCGTGGCCGAGCGTGGGGTAGCCGATGTGGTAGATCGGCGGGAACACCATGCCGAGCGAGGGGTGCTGCTGGAAGAGGCGCAGCACGTTGGCGGCGTAGCCGGGTGAGGAGAGCAGGTTCTCCAGCAGGTGTCGCTTGAACAGCTCGCCGATGTTGGGGCCGTCCTGCGGGCTGCGCTTGGAGTGGACCTTCACGACGATGTCGTAGGCGTCGCTCTCGAGCACGTCGCGGCAGTCGACGAAGAACGCCGAGATGTCGCGCCCCCGGTTGCTGCCGACGATGCGCACCTCGGCGTCGCGGCCGCGCCGGGCCAGGATGTCCTCGATCACCGCCTTGCGCTCCTCGTCGGCGGTGGTCACGACGAGGTCGTAGTCGCCCGGGAGGTGGTCGAGCCGGTCGACGATCTCGTCGGTCATGTCGGGGTAGTAGAGGTGGGCGATGGCGACCACCCGCAGTGGGGTCGCCCCGTCGTAGCCCAGGTCGACCTCGGGCAGCACCTCGAGCAGGCCGAGGTTGGTCACCAGGGCGCGCGGCTTCGTGGTGCGTGCGAGGTTGGCGTAGATCGTCTCGACCGGGTAGCCGCGCTCCGCCATGAGCCGGATGATCTGGCGGCCGTCGTTGGCGTGCTTCTCGTTGTAGAGCGGGTCGTGGAAGAAGCTGCGCCGCTTGACGATGGGGCAGCCCTCGCGGAGCAGGACCGCCGGGAGGTCCATGATCGGGTGGTCGGAGTCGTAGCGGTCGCTGGGGTAGGCCACCTCGTGCCTGAACCCGCGGGCCAGGAAGTACGCCGTCAGCTTGCCCTCGTGCCTCGAGATCGAGTCCTCGTAGGACGTGATCATCGGCATCTCGTCCCAGTAGGTGCGCCACGCCTCGGAGGCCACCAGCCGGCGGCGGGCCGCGATCCAGTGGGACTGGATGTGCGCGTCGAGCGCGACACCGACCTCGTAGGGGTGCTCGGAGCGCTCGGCGTGCTCGGTGATCCCCCAGAAGTCGATGTCGGTGCGCCGGTCCATGTCGGCGAACAGGTCGTCGAAGGTCCCGATCGGGCCGAAGAACGTGCAGTTCATGAGCACGATCTCGTCGTAGTCGGAGAGGCGGTCGGGGCCGTGGACGTGCATGGCCTCCTTGTAGGCCCACACGTCGAAGCCGACGTTCTCCCGCTCCCAGACGGTGTCGGCCACGGTCTCGAGCCGCGCGCGGTTGACCTCGTCGAGCGGGGAGTTGGACACGACGAAGATGTGCTCCGCCTGGGCCCGCAGGTGACCCAGGGTGTGCAGGACGTAGTCGTCCACCTGACCCTGCGGGTCGTAGAAGAGGTAGAAGACGGCGCGGCGCATCAGGGAGTATCCCCACCGGCGCGATGGCGGACTGGGCGTCCTTCGAGCGTCGGCGACACCGCCGGCGTGCGTAGTGGGCGGCGCTGGCGCTGCCGTGGCGTTAAGGGATACACCCGGGGTTCCTCGCGGGGGCAGAAGGCGGGGACGGAACCGCTCGGACTATACCGGCCAGCAGCGCCTGACCCGGCATCCTTGGCAGGACCCGGAACGGCCCTCAGGACGGCGCCGCGGGGCGTGGCTCCTCCTTGCGGCGCCAGGCTCCCTTCACCTTGCGCGGCAGGCCACCGAACGACTCGCGGACCGGTCTGGCGGGCTCCGCAGCGGCGGACCGCAGCGCGTTCATCGTGACCTCGATGGTCCGGGTCGTGCGCTGGAGGGCGCTCTCGACGTCCTCCTCGTGCTTCTCCAGCTGCTCGTTCAGGTCGCCGACCAGGTCACGCATGACCATCAGCTCGCCCCGGAGCCGGCCGATCTCGAGCTGGAGCTCGGTCATCGTGACGTCGACGTGCTCGCGCTGGGAGTTGGAGAGCAGGTCGAGGTGCTGACGGTGGTCGTCGGCGCGCTCGGCGGCCTCGTCGGCCCGGTTGGCGATCGCGGCGGCGAGCCGAGCGTGGTGGTCGTCGAGCTGACCGAGAAGCACGAGCGGCAGCCCGAGGCCGCGGACGCCGTCGGCACCCGACGGCAGGTCGGCCCGCAGGTAGCGCTCGCGGAGCTGGTCGGCGACCTGTCGGTGCAGCTCGGGACGGGCGATGACGCTGTTGGCGTCCGCGCCGGTCGCGTCCGGACGCCGGTGCCAGGCCGCGAGCGGCTCGCCGCCCAGGTAGCCGACCGGGCCGTGGGCGAGGAGCCGCAGCAGGAAGTCCCAGTCCTCGAGGGCGGCCAGGCCGGCGTCGAGCTCACCCACCTCGCGCTGCACCTCGCGACGTGCGACGAGCGAGATGGCGGGCACGACGTGCCGGCGCGCCACCGCCAGGAGCGAGATGCGGTCGAGCTCGAGGGCCAGGGGCTCGCGTCCGGTCTCCTTGATGCCGCGCTCGCCGATGGTCTCGGTGATCACCTCGGTGGACGCCGCGACCGCCACCTGGTCGGGGTTGGCCTCGAGGTGCGCGACGGCGGCAGCGAGGAAGCCGGGCGCCCAGGTGTCGTCGTCGTCGTGCAGCGCCACGAGGTCGCCGTCGGCCGCGGCCAGCCCTGCGTTGCCGGCTCCGGCAGGGCCGCGGCCGGCACCGTCGGTGAGCACCGTGACCCGCTCGTCGTCGGCCAGCCCGGCTGTCGCGAGCGCCGCTGTCACCTCGGCCGGGTCGCCCCCGTCGACCACCACGACCAGCCGCCAGTCCTCGTGGGTCTGCGCGCGGACGCTGCCGAGCGCGCGCTGCAGCAGCAGCGGACGGGCGCTGGTGCGGAGGACGATCGCCACGGTGGCACTCATGCACACGATCCTAGGCGTGCGTCGTCGGGTCAGGTGTTGCGGTCGAAGGCCAGCTCCAGCCCGCGCAGCGTCAGCCACGGCGAGGTGTCGGTGAAGCAGCGACACTCGTCGACGACCAGCGCGGCCAGGTAGCCGGTCGCGATGACGCGCACGTCGTCGGGAGCGGCCCCGAGCTCCTCGACCATCCGGGCCACGATGCCCTCCACCTGGGCCGCGACGCCGAAGACCAGTCCCGACTGGAGAGCCTCCACGGTGTTCTTGGCGATCACCGTCCGCGGCCGGACCAGCTCCACCTTGCGGAGCTGGGCGCCCCGCAGGCCCAGGGCCTCGAGGGAGACCTCGATGCCGGGCGCGATCGCGCCGCCGACGTACTGGCCCGCGCCGTTGACCACGTCGAAGGTGGTCGCGGTCCCGCCGAAGTCGACGACGATCGCGGGGCCGCCGTAGTCCGTGGCCGCGGCGAGCGCGTTCATGATCCGGTCGGCGCCGACCTCACGGGGGTTGTCCATCAGCACGGGTATGCCGGTGCGCACGCCCGGCTCGACCACCACCGCGGTGACCTCGGGGAAGTGCCGCGCCAGCATCGCCCGCCACTCGTGCAGGACCGCGGGCACGGTGGCGCAGACGGCGATTCCGTCGACCTCCTCGATCGCGGTGCCCAGCAGGCCGCGGAGCAGGACCGCCCACTCGTCGGCCGAGCGCCGGTCATCGGTGGAGATCCGCCAGTCCGCGCTGACCTCGCCGCGGTCGACCAGCCCGAGCACGGTGTGGCTGTTGCCGATGTCGGCGGCGAGGAGGGGCACGGTCTGCCTCAGCCGTCGGTGAGGTCGAGGCCGATGTCGAAGACCTTCACCGAGTGGGTGAGGGCGCCGACCGAGATGAAGTCGACCCCGGTCGCGGCCACCTCGCGGGCCCGGTCGAAGGTGAGCCCACCGGAGGCCTCGAGCCTCGCGCGGCCGGCCGTGATGGCGACGGCCTCGGCCATCACGTCGGTGGGCATGTTGTCGAGCAGGATCTCCTCGCAACCGGCGTCGAGGAGCTCGCGGAGCTGGTCGAGGTCGGTGACCTCGACCTCGACGCGGAGGTCGGGGTACGCCGCGCGCACGGCCTCGTAGGCCGGCACCACGCCGCCGGCGGCGAGCACGTGGTTGTCCTTGACCATGGCCCGGTCGGACAGGTTCATCCGGTGGTTGAGGCCGCCGCCGCAGCGGACGGCGTACTTCTGCAGCGTCCGCCAGCCGGGCAGCGTCTTGCGGGTGTCGAGCACCCGCGCGGTGCTGCCCTCGAGGGCGTCGACCCAGGCGGCGGTGGCGGTGGCCACCCCCGAGAGGTGACAGGCGAAGTTGAGGGCGGTGCGCTCGGCGGTGAGCAGACCGCGGGTCGGGCCGGCGACCCGCATCACGACGTCACCGGCGCTCACCCGGGTGCCGTCGGGCGCCCGGTCGCTCACGGTCACGGCGTCACCCATGACGGTCTCGAAGACCAGGGCGGCGATGCCGAGCCCGGCGATCGTGCCCGGCTCGCGGGCCGCGAACACCCCCTCGCCCCGAGCGCCCGCCGCGATCGTGGCCACGCTCGTGACGTCCTCGGTCGGCACGTCCTCGGCCAGTGCGCGGTCGATCGCGGCCTGCACCTCGTCGGGGTCGAGCCCTGCCGTGACGAGCTCGTCGCGGAGCGGGCTCGTGCGTGTGGTGGTCACAGCGTGTCCGTGGCGGGGCTCGGGACGAACACCAGCTCGGTCGCGCCGTCGCGCATCACGACGTCGAAGTGGCCGGCGAACCGCTCGTCCTCTCGCTCGGGGAAGTCCTCGCGCCAGTGTGAGCCGCGGGTCTCCTCGCGCAGCGCGGCCGCGTCGGCCAGCGCGGTGCTGATGGTGAGCAGGTTGGTGGTCTCCCAGGACTCGAGGTCGACGACGTCGGCACCGATGCCGGCCAGCTTGTCGAGCCCGGCGGTCGCCTCGGCGAGCCCCGTGGCGCTGCGGAGCACTCCGACCTCGGCCGTCATGGTCTCCTGCAGCTCGCGTCGCGAGGTGCCGGGCACCAGGCCGGCGGTACGCCGGTCCGTGGCCGGGTCGGCCCACTCGCGCAGCTCGCCGGGCAGCACCTGCGCGATGCGACGCGAGAAGACGAGGCCCTCGAGCAGGGAGTTGGAGGCGAGCCGGTTGGCGCCGTGCACCCCTGAACAGGCCGCCTCGCCGGTCGCGTAGAGACCGGCCAGGTCGGAGCGGCCCCACAGGTCCGTGCGGACGCCGCCGCTGGCGTAGTGGCACGCCGGGGCGACCGGGATCAGGTCGGTGACCGGGTCGACGCCGTGGGAGCGGGCGGTGGCCAGGATCGTCGGGAACCGGCGCTCCCAGAAGTCGGCACCGAGGTGCCGGGCATCGAGCCACATGTGCGGCTGCCCGGTCTCGATCATCCGGCGCATGATCGCCTTGGCGACCACGTCGCGCGGGGCCAGGTCGGCCAGCTCGTGGACGCCCTGCATGAAGCGGTCGCCCTCGAAGTCGACGAGGAACGCGCCCTCGCCCCGGACCGCCTCGGAGATGAGCGGCTGCTGGCCGCGGGAGTCGGGGCCGAGGTACATCACCGTCGGGTGGAACTGCACGAACTCCAGGTCGCGCAGGGTGGCGCCGGCCCGCAGGGCGAGCGCCATGCCGTCTCCGGTCGACACCGCGGGGTTGGTGGTCTGGGAGAACACCTGACCGAGACCACCCGAGGCGAGCACGACGGCCCGGCAGTGCACCGCACCCACCCCGTCGCGGACGCCCTCGCCGATCACGTGCAGGGTCAGACCCGCGACGCCGCCGTCCTCGGCGAGCAGCAGGTCGACGGCGAGGGCGTGCTGGATCACCTCGATCTCGGGGGCGCGCTCGACGGCTGCGATCAGGGCCCGCTGGATCTCGGCGCCGGTGGCGTCACCGCCGGCGTGCGCGATCCGGTCGCGGTGGTGGCCCCCCTCGCGGGTCAGCGACAGCTCGCCGTCGGGGTTGTGGTCGAAGTTGGTGCCGAGCGCGATGAGCTCGCGGACCGCCTCGGGTCCCTCCTGGACCAGGACGCGGACCGCCTCGAGGTCGCACGCACCGGCGCCCGCGACGAGCGTGTCGAACTCGTGCTGCTCGGGGGTGTCCCCCGGGCCGAGCGCCGCGGCGATCCCGCCCTGCGCCCACTGGGTGGAGCCGGCCGCGAGGACGTCCTTGGTGACGACCAGGACCTTGCCAGGCCCGCCATCGGCAGTGTCGGCGAGCGACTCCTTGAGCCGGAGAGCCGCAGTCAGCCCGGCGATGCCCGAGCCGATGACGACGACGTCGGCGGTCGTCGTCCAGCCGGGGTCCGGCGCGGTGAGGCGGCCGGGGAGCCGGCGGACGGGGCCGCCGTGATTCAACGTCGTCACCCGAGGAATCTAGCGAGCCGCGGTGAGGTCGCCCCGGAGGAGTCCGGGACCGCCGGACGTCGCGGCCGGGTCGGGACCGATGCTGCGGATCCTGTTGGCGGCGTCGACGAAGACCACGTGCGGTTCCAGGTCCCTCGCCTCGCGGGTGTCCATCTGGCCGTAGCCGATGAGGATCACGACGTCGCCCGGATGCACCAGATGGGCCGCCGCGCCGTTGATGCCGATCACGCCACTGCCGCGCTCCCCGGCGATCGTGTAGGTCTCCAGCCGGGCGCCGTTGGTGACGTCGACGATGTGCACGAGCTCGCCGGGCAGGAGGTCGGCCGCGTCGAGCAGGTCCTCGTCGACCGTCACCGAACCGACGTAGTGCAGGTCGGCCTGCGTGACCGTGGCGCGATGGATCTTGCTCTTCATCATGGTGCGGAGCATCAGCGTGCCTCCTGCTGTCCGAGGGTGAGGGGGAGGTTGTCGATCAGGCGCGTGCTCCCGACCTTGGCGGCGACGAGGATGCGGGCCTCCGTGCCCGGGGGCAGGACGGGAGGCAGCTCGCCGAGGTCGGGGTCGGTGACCACCAGGTAGTCGAGGTCGACACCGTGGGTGGCCCGGAGCGCGGCTCGGGCGGCTCCGAGGGCGGCGTCCAGGCCGCGCTCGGCATCGACCTGTGCGGCGCGCAGGGCCCGGCTCAGCGCGACCGCCTCGAGCCGCTGGTCGGTGTCGAGGTAGCGGTTGCGGCTGGACAGCGCCAGGCCGTCCGGCTCCCGGACCGTCTCGGCGCCGACGACGTCGGTGCCGAGGCAGAGGTCCTCGACCATCCGCCGGATGAGCACCAGCTGCTGGTAGTCCTTCTGGCCGAAGACGGCGACGTCGGGCCGGACCAGGCCGAGGAGCTTGGCGACCACGGTGAGCACGCCCCGGAAGTGGCCGGGCCGGGTCTTCCCCTCGAGGACGGTGCCCAGCGGCCCGGGCTCGACGGTGACCTGCGGCGGGGTCGGCCAGCCGGGGTAGACCTCCTCGACCGCGGGGGCGAAGACGAGGTCGACGCCCTCGCGCTCGCAGATCTTCAGGTCGTCGTCGAGGGTGCGCGGGTAGCGGTCGAGGTCCTCGGTCGGGCCGAACTGCAGGGGGTTGACGAAGATCGAGGCGACGACCGGTCCGTCCTGCACCTCGTCCCTCGCCGCCCTGACCAGGCTCGCGTGGCCCTCGTGGAGCGCGCCCATGGTCGGCACGAGCCCGACTCGCCGCCCGCCGCCCCGGGCATCGGACAGGAGTGCGTCGAGCTCCTCGCGGGTGTGCGCGAGGAGGGGTGGTTCGTTCACGCTTCTCCGGGGTCCCCGTGGAATCGTGCGTCCTCGGTGCGAAGCGTCCGCTGCGCAGCATTCGGTGGGGTGGATCGGACCCCGCGCACGGGCCGGCCCGTCACGGCGGCGTCGAGGAGGTCGCGGATCCGCGCGGCCCGGATGGGCACGACGCGGCCGTCGGTCACGGCCCGGTCGAGGGTGGCACGGGCCAGGGCGACGTAGGAGCCCAGCGTCTGCGGTGCGTTGGCGGTGATGTCCTCGAGGTGGGCGCGCACGGTGCCGAGGTCGCCGCGGACGATCGGGCCGGTCAGTGCCGCGTCGCCCTGCTCGAGGGCGTTGTCGAGAGCTGCGGTGAGCAGCGGGCGCAGGGTGCCGGCCGGGTCGGCGGCACCGGCCGCCGACAGGATCTCCATCGCCTCGGTGACGAGGGTGACCAGGTGGTTGGCGCCGTGGGCCAGACCGGCGTGATAGAGCGTGCGCATCTCCTCGGGCACCCACATCGGGGTGCCGTCGAGGTCCGCGACCAGCGACTCGACGAACTCCCGCTCCGACGCATCGGCGGTGAGCCCGAAGACGGTGCCGGTGAGGCGGTCGAGGTCGACCGCCGTGCCGGTGAAGGTCATGGCAGGGTGCATCGCGGCGACGTGGGCGCCGACCCGGCGGGCCGGGTCGAGCACGGCCAGGCCGTGGCGGCCGGAGGTGTGCACGACGTGCTGACGCTCGTGCAGCGCACCGCTGTCGGCGAGCATCCGGACGACGTTGCCGAGCATGTCGTCGGGAACGGCGAGCAGCAGCAGGTCGCAGTCCCGGGCGACGGCGGTGGGCTTGTCGCGGGTGACACCGGGCAGCAGCTCAGCGATCCGACGGCGCGACGCGTCGGACTCGCCCGCTGCGGCGACGACGTCATGGCCGGCAGCGCGCAGGGCGGCTCCCAGCACGGCACCGACGCGACCGGCGCCGACGACACCCACGCGCATGCGAGTCATCTGAACCTCTTTCGTTCCAATCCCTCCGACCACCCGCTTCTCGTCTCCGAGGGCGGGCCGGGGTGGGTACCGGACTACTTCTGTGTCAGCTCAACGACAACGGTACGGCGAAGTTTCCCGCGCGGACACCGCTACCGACGTGATGAGGGCGACACCGCGAGGGGTTTACGCGCGGCTATCTGGCTGAGTCGGCGCGCGTCAGGGCCTGCTGGGCGGGCGACAGCGGGGCCAGCTCCGGCAGCCCCACCTCCAGCGGTCGTGGCGCCCGCGGCAGCCACTCCTGGGTGACGAAGTCGACGATGTGGGTCCCCGCGGGCGCCTCGATCTCGTGGACGCCTGGGAGGACGGTGCCCTCCAGGAGGGCGTTGTAGACCGTCCACTCGCGGCGCTTGCGCTTGTTGCGGTAGCTGGTCGCGAACGACGCCGGGTCGGTCCAGTGGGCGAACTCGTCGCCGTCGAGGTACTTCAGCTCGACACAGAGGCCGTGCGGGAGGCCGATCGAGCGCACCGGGTGGGGCGTCGTCCGGATCTCCCACTCGAAGGCCTTGGTGAAGACGAAGTCGGGGCCGATGGGGAAGCCCCACTCCTCGGCGTTGCGCAGCCCGAGGTCGAGGTAGCCCTTGGACCCGCTCTCGAGGTAGAGCCCGTGGCGGGGCACCCGGATGATCGACTGGACGTCGCCGACCTGCCAGCCCAGGTCGCCCAGCGACACCTCACCCTCGGTGGTGAGGACCATGTCGCCGTCCCACTTCCACGAGTAGCGGGTCTGCACCTGGGCGAAGCACCAGTTGTAGAAGTAGGACAGGGAGTGCACCGACAGCTCGGGCTGGGCGAGGTGCTCGGCTCCGGCTCGGGCGACGCTGAACGGGTAGGTCGCCTGGGTGAGCTTCTCGGCGTGCCCGGCCCTCGCGGCGGTCGCGGCCGCCACCTCGGGGGTCCCGTCGGTCGAGCCGTTGTCGACGACCAGGACGTGGTCGCACGCCCGCAGCAGCGGCGGCAGCACCCACGGCAGGCTGCGCGCCTCGTCCTTGACGCGCAGCACGGCGGTGGCGCCCGGCCGCAGCCCTCCCGGCCTCGTCCAGGGCCAGGTGATGTCGAACTCGGTGTGGCCCTCGACGTTCTGGAGCCCGGCCGTGCTGGTGGTCATGCGGGCCGCTCGCGGCCCGCCATCTTGCGCAGCCCGCGACGGACGGACGGCGGGATCGCGGCCCGCACGCCGTGCGGGATGCGGGAGCCGCGGAGCTCGACGGCCGCCCCCGGACCGGGCTGGCGCCTGAGCCGCTGCTCGGCCGCCACGACGGAGGAGCGCGAGATCGCGGCGGACTCCTCGTAGAGGTCGACGTAGGCCGCCCGGAGCTGGTCGAGCGCCTCGTGCACCGCCGGGGTGTCGCCACCGGGGTCGGCGAGCTTGTTGAGCTCCTCCCAGGTCGCGCCGGTGAGCTCGTGCAGCTGCTGGGGCAGGGCGAGGTCCTGGAGGGTCTGGCTCATCCGGCGCAGCCCCGGGTCGACGAACCGGTGGCCCTCACGGATCTGCTCGCTGTCGGCGTGCAGCACGTGCTGGAGCTGGAGGGTCTCGGCCACGTGCATCGACGACTTCACCCAGTCGTCGAGGAGGTCGCCGTAGCGCACGAAGACCCGGCCGCCGTCGGCCACGGACTCCCGGGTGCCGCGCTCGGTGTGGAGCATCATGTTGAGCCAGCTCGCGGCCAGGTGGGCCGAGCCGAGCCGGTTGGCGTAGTAGGTCTGCTTGCTGCCCACCACCTCGCTGGGCGGGCGCAGCATCGTCGCGAAGACCGGGGTGGCGCCGGTGCGCACCGCGGCGACCCGCCACAGGCCGAGGAACCACGCCAGCCGCGGGTCCTTGACCACCAGCTCGGGGCTGACCTCGAAGTGGCTCTCCAGCCAGGTGGCGGTGGCGATCCGCTCGGGCTCGCGGGTGGCCACCCGGCCCGTCTCGAACCATGCCTCCGGCCGCGCGTCGCTGACCTGGACCAGCGCCTCCCGCAGCAGCCGGTCGTGGTGGTCGACGACCCAGCGCGGCTCACCGAAGCCCTTGGGGTTGGTCTCGTCGGCGACCACCTCGGGCTGGGGCACGTGCAGCCCCATGATCCGCATCAGCCCGGCCATGGTGCTGGTGCCGCTGCGGCCGGCGCCCGCGACGAACAGCACCTTGCGCGGGTAGGTCGCCGCGTCGGTCAGGCTCAGCTCGCTCACGGCGCGCAAGCCTATCCGTCTTGTTTCCCCCGCCCGTCTTTCCCGCTTGCTGCTTGCCCTGCCGCTCGTGTTCGCCCGCCGGGGTGGCGAGCGGAGCGAGCGTCGTCCTGGCCCCGGGGCCGGAGCTAGCGAGTGGCGCCCATGTTCTCGCGCCGGTCCTCGCTGCTCAGCGTCGTCGTGCCGGCCTACGACGTCGCGGCGTACCTGCCGGCCTGCCTGGACTCGGTGCTGGCCCAGTCGGACTCCTTGGGACGGACGGGCCTCGAGGTGGTCGTCGTCGACGACGGGTCGCCGGACGACGTCGGCGAGATCGCGGAGCGTTATGCCGCCCGTGACCCGCGGGTGCGGGTCGTGCACACCGACAACCACGGGCTGGGTGCGGCGCGCAACGAGGGGCTGCGCCACGTCGCCGGCGACCTGCTCGCCTTCGCCGACTCCGACGACGTGGTCCCGCCGGGGTCCTACGCCGCGCTGGTGCGCCAGCTGACGCGCACCGGCTCGGACTTCGTGGCGGGCTCGGTGGCCCGCTGGGAGTTCGGACCGGAGGGCGAGGCACTGGTCGAGCCGCCGTGGATGAAGAGGCTGCACCGGAAGCGGATGGACCTGGTCATCGACGACCTGCCGGAGATCCTGGGCGACGTCTTCGCCTGGAACAAGGTGTTCCGCACCGACTTCTGGCGCGACACCCGGCTCACCTGGCCCGAGGGCGTGCGCTACGAGGACCAGCCGACCACCACGCTGGCCTACCTGCGCGCCCGGCGGTTCGGGCTGGTGCGAGACGTCGTCTACCACTGGCGGATCCGCTCCGACGGCACCTCGATCACCCAGCAGCGCTCCTCGACCCAGGACCTCCGCGACCGCTGGGCCACCAAGCTGACCTCGTTGCGCAGCGTCGAGGACTACGGCGCCCCGAAGGTCACCGCGACCATGCGCGACCGGGTGCTGGCGGGCGACCTGCACCGCTACTTCGCGGAGATCCCGGGGTGCGACGACGAGTGGTGGGAGCTGCTGCGCACCGGGGTGCTCTCCATCTGGGGCTCCCGGTCGCTCACCCACAGCGGCCTGCTGCCCGTGGACCGGCTGGTCGGGTGGCTGGTCGAGCAGGGCCGTCGCGAGGACGCCGCCGCGGTCATCACCTACGCCCGCGACCTCGGCCGCCCGGTGGACCGGATCGACTCACCGCAGGGCCGGATGCTCGACGTACCGGTCCTCGACCTGACGACCGTCGCGCCTCAGGCACTGGCCCTCCGAGACACCGAGCGCTGAGCACCTGCCAGCTGATGGAGAGCTGCAGGCCACTGCCAGCGGTGCCGAGCAGTCGGCGGAGGAGCGCAGCGACCTGCGCGCGGCGGCTGCCAGTGCCGAGCCAGTTCGGCGGAGGAGCGCAGCGACCTGCGCGCCTCCGCCGAATCTTGCGGGGTCTACAGCAGGCCGTTCTCGGTGAGGAAGTCCTTGGCGACGTCCTCCGGCTTCGCGCGGTCGACCGCCACCTTGCTGTTGAGGTCGGTGAGGTTCTCCGTGGTGAGTGCCGCCATCAGCGGGTTGATGAGGTCGGCGAGGTCCGGGTGGGCGGCGAGGAACTCCGCCGACACGGCCGGCACGAGGTTCTGGGCCGGCTGGATCTGCTTGTCGTCCTCGAGCACGACCAGGCCCTGCGACTCCAGGGTGCCGTCGGTGGTGCTGGTCTCGCCGAGCTCGGACTCGCCGCTGATCACCGACTGGTAGGTCTGGTCGCTGGCGTAGCCGAGCGGCAGCACCTCGGTGACGTCGATGCCGTACTGGTCGGACAGGCCGCCCTCGCAGTCGAGCCGGCCCTCGCAGTCGGGGGCGGCCGCGAGCTTGACGCTGACGCCCTCGAGGTCGGAGAGCTTGGTGACGCCGTTGTCGTCGCTGTAGGCCTGGGTGACCATGAACGCGTTGGTGTCGGTCGCCGCCGACAGGTCGAGCAGCGTGATGCCGGCCGCGTCGAGCAGCGACTTGCCCTGCTCGGCCAGCTCGCCGCCGTCACCCGCATCGAACGGGGTGGCGTCGTCGCCGTTGGCCTGGCTGTTGAGGAAGTTGACGATGCCGCCGACGTACTCCGGCACGATGTCGACCCCGCCCGGGAAGTCGGCCATGTAGCCGTCGCGCGAGTCGACGAGCTTGGTGGTGACCTGGTAGCCGGCGTTCTCCAGGACCTGTTGGTACATCGCTGCGACCAACGCCGCCTCGGGGAAGGCCTGGCCGGCGAGCGTGATCGGGCCGCCGGCGCTGGTGGTCGCGCTCTCGGATGCCGACGTGGACGCGGAGGCGGACTCGGTGTTGTCGTCCGCGCCGGAGCCGCCGCCGGAGCTGAGGTCGTCACCGGCACACGCCGTGGCGAGGAAGAGGGTGCCGACGGAGATGACCGCGGCGATGGATCGTCTGAGAGACATGGTGTTCCTTCTGTGTCCCGTGACCAGGTGGTCACGCGTGTCCGGATGGTGCGGGGACGGTGCCTGAGCCGACCGCTCCGAGTTCAGCCGGCGTCGGCGGCAACGCTAGGGGTACCCACCGACATTCCTTCGTCACGTTTGGGTGACGATCCGTGACCGCCACCCGAAGGGGTGGGAGCCACGAGCCGCTGCAGGGACGCCGCGAGCAGCTCGAGGACCAGCGCCACGACCCCGACGACGACCGCGCCGGCGATGCCCTTGCCGTAGTTGGTGCGGAAGAAGCCGTCGGTGATCACCCGGCCCAGCCCCGGTCCGGCCACGAGCGCCGCGATGGTGGCCGTCGCCCAGACCTGCACCAGGGCGAGGCGCACCCCGCTGGCGATCAGCGGCAGCGCGAGCGGGAGCTCGACCTTGAAGAACTTCTGGGCGCCGGTCATCCCCATGCCGTCGGCCGCCTGCTTGACGTCGGCCGGCACCTCGCGCACCGCGACGTAGGAGTTGGTGATGATCGGCGGCAGCGCGAACAGCGCCAGGGCGAGCAGGGTGGCCAGTCCGGCCCGGCCGTAGGGACCGAACTCGCGGACGCCGGGGAAGTCGGCGGTCACGAACAGAGCCAGCAGGGCGAAGGTGGGGATCGCCCGGCCGATGTTGGTGATGTTGATGGCGAGGAAGCCACCCTTGCCGAGGTGGCCGAGCCACAGCGCCAGCGGCAGGCCCACGACGAGGGCCAGCACGAGCGCGCTGATCGTGAGCAGGAGCTGCTGCTGCATCAGGTGGAGCATGCCGCGGTCGCCGGTCCAGTTCGCCCACGTCGTGAGGTAGTCCCAGGTGTCGCCGAAGACCGTCATGCTTCTCGGGGTCCCCTCGGGAGCGAGCGATCCTTGGCGAGCAGCGCTCCACCGGCGCGGTGTCGTGGGGTGATCATGCTGTCCTCCCCCGGGTCCAGGGCGTCAGCACGTGCTGCGTCAGCACGATCAGGACGTCGAGGAGGACCGCGAGCACCACGCAGAGGACGGACGCGGTGAGCAGCTCGGCGCGGAAGTTGGTCGAGACGCCGTCCTTGATCAGGTTGCCCAGACCGCCGTACGCCACCAGCGACCCGATGGTGGTGAGCGCGACGGTCGACACGGTGGCCACCCGCAGCCCGGCCATGATCACCGGGATCGCCAGCGGCAGCTCGACCCGGAACAGCAGCCTGGTGGCGCCGTACCCCAGTCCGCGGGCGGACTCCACGACCTCGTCGGGGACCGCCCGGAGCCCCTCGAGCATGGATCGGACCAGGATCGTCAAGGCGTAGAGGGCGAGCGCGATCACCACCGTGGTCTTGGAGAGCCCGGTGAACGGCACCATCAGCGGCAGCAGCGCCAGCGACGGGATCGTGTAGATCCCCGTGGCGATGCCGACCACCGTCGACTCCAGCGGGGCGAACCGGCGGGCCACCAGCGCGAGCGGGAAGGCGATGACGATGCCGAGCAGGACCGAGAGCGCGGTGATCTGGAGGTGCTCGATGGTGGCGTGCTGGATCTCGGGCCGGAAGTCCTCGACGTACTGGCGGCAGATCCACTCGTTGGTCAGCCGGCTGTAGCAGGTGGGCCCGTCGGCTGGGGAGGCCGACGCCGCCGCGCCCGCAGCCACCGCCAGTAGGGTCACGGCATGGAGGTTACCGACCGGGTTACTGGGCAAACCATGATCCGCCTCTCCGGCGTGGGCAAGACCTACGACGACGGCACGGTCGCGGTCCACGAGCTCGACCTCGACGTCAGCGCCGGTGAGCTCGTCGTCCTCGTGGGCCCGTCGGGCTGCGGCAAGTCGACGACGCTCAAGATGATCAACCGGCTCATCGAGCCGACCACCGGCACCATCGAGATCGACGGGGTCGACGTCACGAAGTCCGACCCGGTCAAGCTGCGGCGCGGGATCGGCTACGTCATCCAGCAGATCGGGCTCTTCCCGCACCAGAAGATCCTCACCAACGTGATGACGGTGCCGCTGCTCTACGGCGAGTCGAAGTCGGTCGCCCGGGACCGCGCCCGCGAGCTGCTCGACACGGTCGGGCTGGACTCCGCGACCTACGGCGACCGCTACCCGCACCAGCTCTCCGGCGGCCAGCAGCAGCGGGTCGGCGTGGCCCGCGCGCTCGCCGCCAACCCGCCGGTGCTGCTCATGGACGAGCCGTTCGGCGCCGTCGACCCGGTGGTGCGGGTCCGGCTGCAGGACGAGTTCCTCCGGCTGCAGTCCGAGCTCGGCAAGACCGTCGTGATGGTCACCCACGACATCGACGAGGCGGTCCGGATGGGCGACCGCGTCGCCGTCTTCGCGACCGGCGGCCGGCTCGCGCAGTACGGCACCCCCGCCGAGCTCCTCGGCCACCCGGCCGACGAGTTCGTGGAGGACTTCGTCGGCGCGACCAAGGGGCTGCGCCGACTGACCGTGACGCAGATCGACCGCACCCACCTGGAGCCGATCGGCGACCTGGCCACCGGCGACCTCGCCGACACCATCGACCTCTCCGCCACCCTCGAGGAGGCGCTCACGCTGATCCTGCGCAGCGACAAGGGCGTGGTCGGCGTACGCGACGGCACCCAGTTCGTGGGTGTGCTCACGCCCAACGGGATCCACAGGGCGCTCCGGGCCTCGCTGACCGCCCCGGCCGCCTAGTTCCTGAACGGAACGGAACTCACGAGCGACCGGCGCGCTCCCCCGGCGAGAGCACCGCGGCCTCCACGCCGGAGCCGGCCAGCGCCCGGGCGAAGCGGGGTCCCGGGCTCGTGAAGAGCCGCTCGTGGTTGGCGCGGGCGACGCGCTCCAGGCCGGCGGGCCAGAACGTCCCCCAGTGCACCGGGACGGCCCACCGGGCACCCACGCGCAGCACGGCCTGCGCGGCCTCCTCCGGGTCGAGGTGGCCCTCGGCGAGCGTCGGACCCCACCCGCCGACGGGGACCAGCGCGAGGTCGACGGGGTCGACGTCGGCCATGTCGTCGCGGAGCTCGGTGTCGCCGGGGTACCAGCACGAGCCGGCGTCGTTGCCGAACCGGAAGCCCAGGGCCGGGGGGCGCTCCCGCGACATCGGGTGCCGGCGCCCGTCGTGGTCGGCCGCCAGCACCTCCACGCGGACGCCGGCGCGCTCGACGACGTCGCCCGGCTCGACCAGCAGCAGGCGCTCGCCGGCGAGCCTGGCCAGCAGCCGCTCGGCCCCGCGCGGGGCGAGGATCGGGACGTCGGGTCCGTAACGGGCCAGGGACGGCCGGTGGCAGTGGTCGTGGTGCAGGTGCGAGACGAGGACGAGGTCCGCCTGCGCGGCCGCCGGCGCAGGGGTGGGGGCGTGCCGGAGCAGGTGGAGCAGACGGTCCGTGAGCAGTGGGTCCGTCGCGACCCTGGTCTCACCGAGCTCGACCGTCGACGTCGAGTGCCCCCACCAGGTGCACGCGATCACGGCACGAGGACGTCGCGGTGCCACGACTCGGTGACGTAGGACGTCTCCCAGCCCATGCCGCGGTAGAGCCGGTCCGCTCCCGTCGGGGAGTCGGCGTCCACCTCCAGCGCGACGTTGTCGCGGCCCCGCGCGGCGGCGTCCGCGAGCACGGTCCGCAGCAGCCCCTTGGCCACGCCGCGACCGCGCGCCAGCTCGATCACGCCGATGTAGGCGACGTAGGACCCGGAGCCGGACTCCGTCCCGACCAGCGCGCCCGCCGGGCTCCCGTCGACCTCGGCCAGCCACCAGTGGTCCCAGCGGTGCCCGGGGTCCTGGCGCAGGCGGAACAGGAACTCGTCGAAGGTCTCCGGCTTGGAGTTGAAGTGGTCCGTGAACGACGCCTCGAGCACGTCGTGGACGGCACGCAGGTCGCCGTCGGCCGGCTTGCCGTCACCCTCACGCTCGACCAGCCGCACCACGACGCCGTCCTTCTCCCAGCGAACGGGGTCGTCGACGAGCCCTACCTCTTCCGGCGTGACCGGCCGCTTCATCTGCCACCAGGTGCGGACGTGCGTGAACCCGGTCGCGGCCAGCCAGCGGCGCTGCCGCTCGTCGTCGGCGAAGGTGCCGGTGTCGATCTGCTGCACGCCGAGGCCGCGGGCCGCCCCGACCTCCCGGGCCTGGCCGACCGCCCACTCGACCAGGAGGTCCGAGCACGCCCGGCCGGTGTGCTCCGGCAGGCCGCGCTCGACGATGTGCAGGAACAGCATCCGGCCGGTGGCCCGGTCGTGCACGCTCCCCCACGCCCGGATCAGGCCGGCCCCGTCGCGGACCACGACGTTCTGCCGGGTGCGCAGGCCGTGGTCGGACACCTCCACGAGCACGTCGTGCTCGTCGGCGCCCGCCCAGCCGCGACCCTCACGCTCGTGGGCGCGCAGCAGGTCGGTCAGTCGGCGTACCTCGCCCGGGTCGTCGGGGTCCGGCGTACCGACCTGCCAGCCCCCGGGCAGCCCCTCGGGCGGCTCGACCAGCTCCTCCGGGTCGGACTCGAACCGGCTCTCCTCAGGGATCACAACCGATCATCCTGCCGTAGCGATCTCCACCCCCACGAACCCGAGCGGGTCGAGCGCAATGGGAGCGGGGGAGCGCAGCGACCCGGTCTTGCGAGCAGAGCGCGCCCGCACGCAATGGGAGCGGAGGGAGCGAAGCGACCCGGTCTTGCGAGCGAAGCTCGCGCGCCCCGCGATCGGCTCGGCGGCCACGATGGACCGCGAAGCTCCGCGCAGCGGAGCCAGCAGTCCGTCGTGGGTGCCGGGCCGAAGCTCGCGGGGTATCGGCTACGCATGCCTCCGGAGGTTCTCGGCGGCGTGCCAGGCGGCGGTGACAGTGTCGAGCTCGGCGCGCAGTGCGAGGACGTCCTGCTCGAGCTCGACGACGCGGAGCTGAGCCATGGCGGCGCGCTCCTCGGCGGCGCTGAGGCGGACCTGGAGGCCGGCGGCACGACGGCCCTCGGCGTTCCGCTTGCGGGTCGAGGTCGCGGCTCGCCGCTGGGACAGCGACAGGGCCAGCTCGAGCTCCTGGAGGGCCTGCTCCTTGTCGGACAGCCGGCTGCGCACGTCCTCGACGTACGACGCGTGCTCGGCGGTGCGGACGTCGGTGAGCTCGTTGTAGGCGGCGGCCTGGGTGGCGCGGTCGCGAGCGGCCTCGACCCTCGAGGCGACCAGCTCGGTGTGGGTGATGCGGGTGGCCGCGGCGCCGAGGGCGACGCCGAGCCCGGAAGCGACCGTGAGCAGGAGCCACGAACCGCTCAGGGCTGCGCCGGCGACAACCAGCGCAGCGAGCACGATCAGGCCCACGGCGGCCGTCACGCGGATGGACCGCTGACGTCGGCGTGTGACCTGTGTTGCAGGTGGGGAAGCCATGTCCTGCAGGTTATTGGTCTTTCGGATCCTTGCGGACGCGACACGCACGTTCGAGGAGCAGCGCTCCGACGACCGTCGCGCCCCCTGCGAGGACCGCAACGGCGCAGCGGAGGATGCGCTGGCCGGCCAGCTCGGCCGGGTCGCCGATCCAGCTCACGGCGTAGCCGGCGTAGCCCCCCGCTGCCAGCGCGCCCACCAGGGCACCCGCGCGCCCGAGCACCAGCCGGTTGACCGCCTGGTGCGGCTCCAGCCGCTGCCGGCGGACCTGCACGGCACGATAGGTCTGCCACCAGGTCATGGCGATGACCCCGGCCACCAGCCAGAGCGCGGCGGGCTGGGCCCACGAGATCACCGGCGCGGTGCCGGCCAGCCGCTCGGCCACCGGGTGCCAGAGCCAGCCCAGCACCAGGCCGGCGACCGCCCAGGCGGTCACCACGGCGTAGGACAGCGGCCGCAGCGTCCCCTCGGGCTCCGGGAGCTGGTCGCGGTCGTCGTCGGGGTCGCGGCCGAGTGGGTTGTCCCTGCTCAAGGCGTGTCGGTGTCCCCGTGGAAGCGTGCGCACACCGCGTGGAGCGCTCCTCTCGCGCGCTGTCGTGGGGCGATCACTCCAGTTCGAGCACGAGGTCGTCGCGGCGGGCGATGCCGCTCTCACCGACCTCGGAGAGCAGGTCGGACACGAGTCCGCGGTCGGGGAACTCCGCCTCGGGGTCCACGTCGAGCCACGGACGGAGCACGAAGGCCCGCTCCGCGGCCCGCGGGTGCGGCAGCCGGAGCTGGTCGTCGTCGGCCCGGCGGTCGCCGACCACGATCAGGTCGACGTCGAGGGTGCGCGGGGCGTTCTTGACGTCACTTCGCTCCCGGTCGAAGGCGTCCTCGATCGCGAGCGCCCGGTCGAGGAGCCGAGTGGCGGCCAGCGTCGTGTCGGCCAGCACGACGGCGTTGAGGAACTGGTCGGAACCGTCCGGCGCGTCCACCGGGTCGGTCTCGTAGACCGGCGAGACGGAGGTCAGCCACACGTCGGGGGTGTCCGCGAGCGCCCTGACCGCGCCCTGCAGGTTGTCCATCCGCTCCCCGAGGTTGGAGCCCAGCGACAGCACCGCCCGGCGGATGGGGCGCATCTCCCCCGTCAGCGTGTCTGCGTCGATGATGTTCGGGTTGGGGGTCTCGGTCACGGGTGGCCCTCCTGGGTCTTCGCGCGAGTGATCGTCAGCGCGACGTCCGAGAACGTCGCATCGATGGGCGCGTCCGGCTTGTGGACCGTGACGCGCACCCATTCAACACGCAGATCCAAGAGGCAGACCTCCGCGATCCGGTGGGCGAGCGTCTCGATCAGGTCGACCGGATCCTTCTCGACGGCGGCTTTCACCGACATGGCGAGACTTCCGTAGTCGACGGTGTCTGACAAGTCGTCCGACGCCGCCGCGGCGGCGGTGTCGATGCCGAGCACGAGGTCGATGACGAACTGCTGGCCCTCGCGGCGCTCGTGCTCGAAGACGCCGTGGTGGCCCCAGCACGCCAGCCCGGTCAGGGCGAGCTGGTCAACCATGTCGCCCCTCCTCCCGAGCGGTGTCGAGTGCATCCAGCACCCGTAGGGCGTCGCGGGTGGAGCGTACGTCGTGGACCCGGAGCCCCCACACCCCCTCCCGGGCGAGCACCACGGTCAGGGCGGTGGTGGCGTCCTCGCGGTCGTCCACCGGGCGGGGGTGGCCGTCGGCGTCGGCGAGCAGGGTGCCGAGGAAGGACTTGCGGCTGGCGCCGACCAGCAGCGGGTAGCCCAGCGCCCGCACCGGCCCGAGGTCGGCGAGCAGCTGCCAGTTGTGCGCGCCGTGCTTGGCGAACCCCAGCCCGGGGTCGAGCACCAGCCGCTCCGGCGCGATTCCCGCGGTGAGCGCCGCCTCGGCCCGCTCGGCCAGCTCGTCGCGCACCGCGGCCACCACGCCGCCCGGGTTGTCGTAGGTCGCGAAGTCGGTCATGTGATCGGCGTGCGCGCGCCAGTGCATCGCGATGTAGGTCGCCTCGGCGCCGGCGACGACGCGCAGGATGTCCGGGTCCGCGAGGCCGCCCGAGACGTCGTTGACGATGCTCGCGCCCGCCTCGAGGGCCGCGGCCGCGACCTCGCGCCGCATGGTGTCGACGGAGACGGTGGCCCCGCCCTCGGCCAGCGCGGTGATCACCGGGATGACCCGGTCCAGCTCCTCCTCGACCAGGGGCCGGGTGGCTCCCGGGCGGGTCGACTCGCCGCCGACGTCGAGGATGTCGGCACCGTCGGCCAGCAGCTGCCGCCCGTGGGCGATCGCGCTCGCGGCGTCGGCGTACAGTCCCCCGTCGCTGAACGAGTCAGGGGTGACGTTCACGACGCCCATCACCAAGGGCACCTGCGACCGCACCACCCCGGAACCGTACTCGTCTAGGCTCACTCGGTGCCCCGCCGGAGACTCTGGTCACGCGACCGGGCTCCCTTCCCGTGGCCCGACGCAGCAGAGCGGCTCTCGGGCCTCGACGATCCGAGGATCGTCGTGCTGACCCGCGGCGACGAGTCGCAGGTCGTCGAGGGCCTGCGCTCCCTCGCCCCGACGGCCGACGTCACGGTGCACCAGCTGCCCCTCCCGGCAGGCGAGCTGCGGCGTCGCCTGGTCGCGCGCGGGCCCTACGACCTCCTGGTCGACCTCGCCGGAGCGCGCGGGTCGCGCCGGCGCTTCCCGGAGGTGGTCTGGCACGTACGCCGCGGAGGAGCGGCCGTCGTACGACTGGTCGGCTCGGCGGACGACGACCCGGAGCGCGTGGCCAAGGCCCGGCAGTTCTTCCAGGGCCTCGCCGACGGCGGCCCCGGCCGGGCTCCCGGGCTCAGGCCCCGGCACCGGCGCGCCCTGCTGCAGGGCGTCGACGGGCTCGAGCTGTCGGCCGACTGGGTCCGCGCGACGCGGACCACGCAGGCGCTTCCCAAGCTCGGCGAGGACGAGGCCGTGGCCCTCCTCGTCGACGCGCCCGGGACCGGCGCGACGCTGCAGACCGTCCCCGGCGAGACGTGGCGGCTCACCTCGGAGGTGACCACCAGCCGGCCGCTGCCGCGCAACGACCTCCCGCACGAGTACGCCGCGCCGCCGGCCTCCCTGCGCGAGTACCACGACGCCGTGGTGATGCCCGGCCGGGCGAGCTGGGTCGACGCCGGGGTGCTGCCCGAGAGCTTCCGGTTCCAAGGCCGCGCCGAGCTGCGCAACCGCGAGCTGCACGAGCTGGCCCCCCGGTTCGTGGAGCGGCCGCCCGAGCCGGCGCAGCGGCTGCCAGGGGCGTGGTTCCACCTCAGCAGCCCGCTGCCCCGGCACTTCGGCCACACGCTGACCGAGCAGCTCGGCCACGCGTGGGGCTGGGCCGAGGCCCGCGAGCGCCACCCGTCGCTCCGCGCGCTGGTGGCGACCAAGGGCAACCGCCGCCTGGCCGACTGGGAGCTGGAGATCCTGGCTGCCGCGGGCGTCCCGGCTGAGCTGGTGACCGAGGTGACCGAGCCGGTCCGGGTCGAGACCCTGCTCGACACGACGGCGATGTATGAGATCGGTGGCTTCGTGCACCCCGCCATGCGCGCGCTCTACGACGGAGTCGGCGCCGCTCTGGCCGCGCGGTCGACGACGCCCGACCGGCCGGCCCGGCTCTTCCACACCCGGCGGTCCGAGAAGCGGCGCTGCCGCAACCAGGCCGAGGTCGAGGCGATGTTCGCGGACGCGGGCTTCGCCATCGTTGCTCCGGAGGACAGCCCGCTGCCCGACCAGGTGGCCCGGATCCGCGCGGCGGAGGTGGTCGCCGGCTTCGCCGGCAGCGCCATGTTCCACATCGCCCTGGCCGCGCGGCCGCAGCACGTCATCGTGATCACGCACGAGGGCTACCCGGCGCACAACGAGTACCAGCTCGCTGCCCTCCTCGGCCACCGGCTCGACCTCGCGGTCTGCGTGCCCGACGTACGCCGGACCCAGTCGGGCTACCAGCGCTCGGCCTTCCACTCCGACTTCGCGGTCGACCCGGAGACGGAGGGCGCCTACCTCCGGTCGGTGCTCGCTTCGCTCCCCTGACCCTCGACCCGCTTCTGGACCCGTTCGAGCCGGCGCTGGTAGGCGGCGCGCTCCTGACGCACCCGCCACAGCTGGGTCTCGCGGTCCTCGGCCGGCTCCAGGTCGGGCAGCACGGCCTCGCGGCGGCTGATCTCGGCGTACCACTCCGGCACCGACCAGTCGAGCCAGCCGGACAAGGCATCGGTGGGCGAGAGCAGCTCGATGCCTGCGGGGCCGTCGGGGCCGTCGTCGGCGCCCAGCCCGCCCAGCCACTCCGCCTCGGCCCGAGCTCCCTCGGTCAGCTCCTCGGGCAGCGCGTAGCGCTCAGCCAGCGACGCGTCGTCGCGGTGGGTGAAGCCGTCGCCGCGCAGCTCGGCCAGGAGCTGCCGTCCCGCCTTGGAGGTGCCCAGCGCCCGGTCGGCCCGGTTGATGCGGAGCACCACCTCGGTGTCGGTGCCGAGCGAGGTGTTCTGCATCGGGTGCCCCGCCGCCCGCTCGTGGTCGGGCAGCCCGAGCGAGGCGGCCAGGTCGGCGGCAAGGTCGGCCTCCGGTGGGGCGGTGCGCACCAGCCGCAGCACCCGTCGCGTGGCGGGGATGAGGGCGAACAGCTCGGCCAGCCGGCCCGGACGGAGCGCGGCGAAGTCGAGGACGTGTCGGGCGGCGTCGGCCGGATACTCCGCCAGGCCGTGCTTGACCAGCGTCTGCCAGCCCGAGCACCACCGGTGCACCGGGCGGGTCGCGGTCACCACGAGCGTGACGTCCTCGCCTCCCAGCACGTCGTCCAGCACCGGCCGGTCGGCCTCGGTGGCCCGGTCGAGGTTCTCCGTCGACACCAGCAGCGTCGCGACCCCGCGGTCCCTTGCCTGGGCGATCACCTGCGCCAGCGTCTCGCCTTCCCGCCCACGCAGGGAGCGGGCGACCCGGGCAGCCACCAGGTCGGGCGCGCCGCCCTCGCCGAAGGCCTTCAGGAGGGGACGGACCAGGTCGTGGTGGCCGGGCGGGCGGCCGCCGCCGCGGCGCGGGTACCAGACGTCGGGGTGGTCGGCGTACGCCGCGTTCCAGCTCGTCTGGAGCGACGTCGTGCCCGACTTGTGCAGCCCGGCATGGAGGATGATCCGCACCCGGCGATGGTAGGCGCGACCCGGCATACTCGGCGCCATGGCCGGCGCCGATCGACGTTCCGCGGAGGACGGTCACATCCTCATCGGCGGCACGGGCCGGGCCGGCACCACGGTGCTGGTGCAGTACTTCACCCAGCTCGGCTTCGACACCGGCTACACCGCCGAGGAGGCCAGGTCGCGGGTGAACCCGATCTCGCGTGGCGGCCTCGAGCACAGCCTGGGTCGCGGCAACCTGGCCTACGTCTCGAAGTCGCCGTGGTATGCCAACAACCTCGGCGACTGGCTCGACCGCGGCGAGATCTCGGTGCGGTGGATGATCGTGCCCATCCGCGAGCTGTTCGCGGCCGCCGAGAGCCGCCGCGAGATGTCGAGGCGGGCCGAGGAGGCCGGGGCGGACCCGCACTCGCAGCCGGGCGGGCTCTCGTTCGGCGCGAAGAAGAACCCGAAGGCGCAGGAGCAGAAGCTCGGCGTGCAGATCTACAAGGAGCTGCACACGCTGGCCCGGCACGGCGTGCCGACGCTGCTGCTGCCGTTCCCGGAGTTCGCCAGGGACCACGACGTGCTCTTCGACCGGCTCCGACCGCTGCTGGAGGAGCACGGAGTCACACCGGAGGAGTCGCGGGCGGCGTACGACGAGGTGGTCGACCCCGGGCACATCACGGAGTACCGCGCCCCCTGAGCCTGCGCCGGACCCGACCGAGGATCGAACCGCGACGGGCCTCGAGCGCGGCCTCGGCCGCCTGGCGACGGGCCCGCTCGCCGCGCAGCCGGCCCCGGAGCTTGGCAGCACCCGCCGCCGCGCCGCGCCGCTCGCGGTGCCGCGCCTCGTCGAGGGCGACCGCGAGCGCCTCGGCGTGGTGGGCCCGGTAGGCCGCGCCCGTCTCGTCGAGCCGGACAGGGACCTGCGCGTCGTCGGGGTCCTCGACCAGGGCCCCGAGCCGCTGCCAGGTGTCCTCGGCCAGGTCGCGCAGCCAGTCGGGCAGCACGATGTCGTCCCAGGTCAGCTGGGAGCGGCGCATCCCGGGGTCGAGGAACGCGTCGAGCCCCCGCTCCTCGCCGAGCGGCAGCGACAGGTCGAGCTGGTCGGACACCCGGCCCAGCGCCGTGCGCCAGTCGGCGAGCAGGTCGTCGTACCGGATGAACGCGCGCCGCGCACCGCGCGAGCCCGCCTCGGTGACGAGCGCGACGTTGAGCCAGGCCGCGGTGTTGGAGGTCTCCTTGACCCGGCGCTCGGCGTCCGTGCGGCGGCCCTCGCCCCAGGTGCGGTCCTGCGAGCCGACGACCGCGGCGGGGTGACGCAGCGCAGTGAGGATCCGGAGGTCGCGGCCGGCCTGCTCGGCGGCGCGCCGCCACAGGGGCAGCACCCAGGCGGCGTGTGGATCCTTGATGACGACGTGCGGCTCCTGCTGCGCGACGAGCCAGTCGCGGAGCTCGGCCTCGACCGCGCCGTCCTCGAGCAGGGCCGCCACCCGCTCCTCGGCACGCGGGCTGCCGTCGCTCGGGCGCACCAGGGCGCCGCGCATCAACCGCTTGTGGAACTCGATGACCCACCGCGGCTCGAAGTGGCCCTTGGCGTTGCGCTCGGACGCGGGGACCTCGGGCTGGGGGACGTGCCAGCCGAGCTGCTTGAGGCTGCCGGCCAGCGAGCTGGTCCCGCTGCGCATGGAGCCGGTCACCAGGACCACGGTGTGGCTGGACTTCTCACTGCTCATTTCCACCGCAGCCTACGGCGGTGTCTATCTTGGGGCGGTGATCGTCTCCCACGAGCACGGCTTCGTGTTCATGAAGACCCGCAAGACGGCCGGGACGAGCGTCGAGATAGCGCTGTCGCGGGTCTGCGGCGAGGACGACGTCATCACGCCGGTCACCGACGACGACGAGGTGCTCCGCCGGGCGCACGGCGGCCGCGGCCCGCAGCACTTCGAGTCACCGCCCCACCTCGAGCGCAAGGCGTTCAACCACATGCCGGTCTCGATGGTCCGCAAGATGCTGGGGCGCAAGAGGTTCGAGTCCTACTTCTCCTTCGCGATCGAGCGGAACCCCTGGGACGCGGTGGTCTCCCTCTACCACTGGCGGTTCCGCGACTCCGAGCCCGGCTCGTTCCCCGACTACGTCGCCTCGGAGGCGATCGCGACGTTCGCGACCAAGAACGAGCGGATCTACCGGGTCAGGGGCGAGGTCGCCGTCGACCGGGTGCTGCGCTACGAGTCGCTCGACTCCGAGCTGGCCGCCGTGTGGACCGAGCTCGGCCTGCCCGGCACCCCCGACCTCCCCCACGCCAAGGCCGGCACCCGCCCCCGCGCGCCGTCGTACCGCTCCTACTACGACGACGCCACCCGGCAGCGGGTCGCCGACCTGTTCGCCGCGCCGATCTCGGAGCTGGGGTACGAGTTCTAGGTTGCGTCCGCTTCTCGTCGAGTGACCTACCAGCGTTGTCCTGGTCCGGATCCCACGACGCTGTGACGTCACTCGACGGAAGGAGACCCGCCCACGACCGGCATCGGCAGCCCGTCAGGGACGGCGCCGGGCGAGTCGAAGTGGTGGTTGACGTAGTGGTTCGCGTCGCGGAACCACGTCACCAGCGCCTCGTGGTGCTCCTCGGGCACCTCTGCGTCCCGGAGCGCCTCCGCGAAGCACTCGACCGCCCGCGCGTCCATCTCGTCGTGCGGGCCGTTGCCGGTGTGCATCCTCACCACGTGCGACTCGTCGCCCATCGCCTCCGAGTACGCCGCCGGGCCGCCCAGCACCTCGGCCCAGTAGGCCGCCAGCCGCTCGGTGTGGTCGTCCCGGAAACCGTGCTCGAACGCGTGGCTCACCACGGGGTCGGCCAGGACCCGCACGTGCCAGTGGTGCGCCACCGCCAGCACGCCCTCCGCGCCGCCCACCGCGTCGTACATCGTCGTCATGGCGCCCAGCCAACCGCGTCCTCCAACGCGAGTCTTGGAGGAATGGGAAGACCGCTGACCCGCCGGTTCAGTACGGGCGGGTCACCGACAACCGCAGCGCTGACCCGCCGGTTCAGTACGGGCGGGTCAGCGGAGAGGGGCGTCTGTCGGGCGCGGGAACACCGTGAAATGCCCAGGTGCGGGCCCCCTTCGGCCCACCTAGCGGCGGTGGATCAGCGCCATCGCCTCGGCGCGGGTCGTGGCGTTGCTCCGGAACTGGCCACGGACCGCGGAGGTGATGGTGCGGGCGCCGGCCTTCTTGACCCCGCGCATGGTCATGCAGAGGTGCTCGGCCTCGATCACCACGATGACGCCGCGGGCCTGGAGGAGCTCCATGAGCGCGTCGGCGACCTCGGTGGTCAGCCGCTCCTGGACCTGCGGGCGCTTGGCGTAGACGTCGACGAGCCGGGCCAGCTTGGACAGGCCGGTGATCCGGCCGCTCTCCGAGGGGATGTAGCCGACGTGCGCGACACCGGTGAAGGGCACCAGGTGGTGCTCGCACATCGACCAGAGCTCGATGTCGCGGACCAGCACCATCTCGTCGTGGCCGAGGTCGAAGACCGTGGTGAGCACGTCCTCGGGAGCCATCCGCAGGCCGGCGGTCAGCTCCTCGTAGGCGCGAGCGACGCGGCCCGGGGTGTCGCGCAGCCCCTCTCGCTCGGGGTCCTCGCCGATCGCGATGAGCAGCTCACGGACGGCGGCGGCCGCCCGGTCGTGGTCGAACGCCGGCACGTCGGCCGGTGAGCGGTGCGGGTCCGTCACGTCGGGCCGGCGGAGCCGGGAGCCGGCGGGGTGGGCGGCTCGGCGCCACCGACCGGCGGGCCGCCGTGCACGTCGCCGCCCGGGCCGGGCGGGGTGACGACGACGCCGCCCTCCTCCGGGTGGTCGCTGGGGGTCGAGCCGTTGAGGCCGGGCGCGAAGCCGTTGACGGCCGCGCGGGCCCGGATCTCCTCGGGGATCTCGACCGCGGGGATCGTCGACGGACGCCGGTCGGGCGAGCCCGTCCAGGCCGGGCGCTCGGGGCGGCGGCGCAGCGGCTCGAAGACCTTCGCGATGGCCTCCTTGTCGAGGGTCTCCTTGTCGAGCAGCTCGAGCACCAGCGCGTCGAGGACGTCGCGGTTCTCCTCGAGGATGTCGAAGGCCTCCTGGTGGGCGGTCGCGAGGAGGTTCTTGGTCTCCTCGTCGACGATCCCGGCGACCTCTTCGGAGTAGTTGCGCGAGTGGCCGATGTCGCGGCCCAGGAACGGCTCGGCGTTGCCGTCGCCCAGCTTGATCGCTCCCAGCCGCTCGGTCATGCCGTACTGGGTCACCATCGCGCGGGCCACCGAGGTGGCCTTCTCGATGTCGTTGCCGGCGCCGGTGGTCGGGTCGTGGAAGATCAGCTCTTCGGCGGCCCGGCCGCCCAGCATGTAGGCCAGCTGGTCGAGCATCTGCGAGCGCGGCTGGGAGTACTTGTCGGAGTCGGGCAGCACCATCGTGTAGCCGAGCGCGCGACCGCGCGGCAGGATCGTCACCTTGTGCACGGGGTCGTTGCCCGGGAGCGCCGCCGCGACCAGGGCGTGGCCGCCCTCGTGGTAGGCCGTGATGAGCTTCTCCTTCTCGCTCATCAGGCGGGTGCGCCGCTGCGGACCGGCGATCACGCGGTCGATGGCCTCGTCGAGGGTCGCCATCGTGATCGTCTTCTGGTTGGTGCGCGCGGTGAGCAGGGCCGCCTCGTTGAGGACGTTGGCGAGGTCGGCGCCGCTGAAGCCGGGGGTACGCCGTGCGACGGAGATCAGCTTCACGTCCGCGGCCAGGGGCTTGCCCTTGCTGTGCACCGTCAGGATCTGCTCACGACCGGCGAGGTCGGGGGCGTCGACCTGGATCTGCCGGTCGAAGCGGCCCGGGCGCAGCAGCGCGGGGTCGAGGACGTCGGGCCGGTTGGTGGCCGCGATCAGGATGACGCCGCCGCGGACGTCGAAGCCGTCCATCTCGACCAGCAGCTGGTTGAGGGTCTGCTCGCGCTCGTCGTGGCCACCACCCATGCCGGTGCCGCGGTGGCGCCCGACGGCGTCGATCTCGTCGATGAAGACGATCGCGGGCGCGTTCTCCTTGGCCTGCTCGAACAGGTCACGGACGCGCGAGGCGCCGACGCCGACGAACATCTCGACGAAGTCGGAGCCGGAGATCGAGTAGAACGGCACGCCGGCCTCGCCGGCCACGGCGCGCGCCAGCAGCGTCTTGCCGGTGCCCGGGGCGCCGTAGAGCAGGACGCCCTTGGGGATCTTGGCGCCCACGGCCTGGAACTTGGCGGGCTCCTGGAGGAACTCCTTGATCTCGCCGAGCTCCTCGACCGCCTCGTCGCAGCCGGCGACGTCGGCGAACGTCGTCTTGGGCATGTCTTTGGTGATGAGCTTCGCCTTGGACTTGGCGAACTGCATGACGCCGCGTCCGCCGCCGCCCTGCATGGAGTTCATCAGCCAGAGGAACAGCACCACGAGCACGATGATCGGGAGGATCGAGAAGATGAAGGAGCTGAGCAGCCCGGGCCGGGAGACCTCGACCTCGACCTTGTCGATCTCGCCCTTGTTGTACTGGCGCTGAGCGGCCCGGAAGATCTCGCCCTGGGTGCCGCTGAGGTACTTGGTCGTGACCTCGCGCCCGCCGTCGCGGTTGACGCTGTCGTCGAGCGTGGCCTTGATGACCTGGTCACCGTCGACGAAGGTGATGTCCTTGACCTCGCCGGTCTGGATGTACTCGCTCATCTGCGAGGCGTTGATCTCGTCCCCGCCACCGGAGCTGATCAGGAACTGCATGGCGATGAGCACGCCGACCACCGCGACGACGATCCAGATCAGTGGACCCTTGAAGATGCGCTTCACGGACTTCTCTCAACGACGGACAGGGGTGAACAGACGACGGTACCTAACGCCGCAACGTCCAGTGTCTCAGGTGACTTCGGATCGGGCGACCCGACAGCGTCACGTTCGCTCAGGGAGGACGAATCCTCAGGCTGCGCTCAGCCCAGGGACCGCTCAGCCCGGCTCAACCGCCGTAGACGTGCGGGGCGAGGGTGCCGATGTCGCGCAGGTTGCGGTAGCGCTCGCGGTAGTCGAGGCCGTAGCCGACGACGAACTCGTTGGGGATGTCCCAGCCGACGTACCTCACGTCGACCGGCATGGTGAGCGCCTCGGGCTTGCGGAGCAGGGTGCAGATCTCGACGCTGGCGGGGTCGCGGGAGCCCAGGTTGGACGTCAGCCACGACAGGGTGAGCCCGGTGTCGATGATCTCGTCGACGATGATCACGTCGCGGCCGGTGATGTCGGTGTCGAGGTCCTTGAGGATCCGCACGACGCCGCTCGACTTGGTGCCGGAGCCGTACGACGAGATCGCCATCCAGTCCATCTCGACGTGCCGGGAGAACGAGCGAGCCAGGTCCGCCATCACCATCACGGCGCCGCGCAGGATGCCGACGATCAGCAGGTCCTTGTCGGCGTAGTCGGCCTCGATCTGGCGGGCCAGCTCGCGGAGCCGCTCCTGGATCTGGGCCTCGGTGTAGAGAACCTCGACGAGATCGGACTCGACGTCGGCAGCGTCCATGGCGGTCAGCCTTGCACAGCGGTGGGGCGGAAGATCAGCCGCCTGTCGTCTCCGCCCGAGGTGAGGTGGCCCGTCACGTGGCCGGGCAGCTGGACCTCGCCACCGGCGCCGCGCGACGACAGCAGCTGGGCAAGTGCCACGACGTGGACGTGGAAGAGCTCGGAGGGGATGGCACCGGCCTCGAGCGCGGCCAGCCGCAGCACGCGGTGGCGGGTGGCGGTCGGCAGGCCGTCGAGCGCCTTCACCTCGAGCCCCTCCGGCTCACGCAGCTCGTCGTAGGCCTCCTGGGCGAGCTGGTCGAGGAGCTCCGTGTCGGCGCGGAGCTGGTCGGCCGTCCGGGCCAGGGCACCGGCCACACCCGGCCCGAGCTCGTCCTCGAGCACCGGGAGGACCTTGCGGCGGACGCGGACCCGCGCGAACGCCGGGTCGATGTTGTGCGGGTCGTTCCAGTACTCGATCCCCTCGACCTGGCAGGCGGTGACCGTGTCGGTGCGGGTCACGTCGAGCAGCGGCCGGCGGTAGTGCCCGAAGCCGCGGCGCATGCCGGCCAGCGACCGGCCGCCGGAGCCCCGGGCCAGGCCGAGCAGCACGGTCTCGGCCTGGTCGTCGAGGGTGTGGCCGAGCAGCACGCCGATCGCGCCGAAGTGCTGGACCAGCTGGTCGAGGACGGCGTACCTCGCCTCGCGCGCCGCCGCCTCCGGGCCCCGGCCGCCGCCCTGCACCTCGACCCGCGCTGTCGCGGTCTCGTCGGCACCGAGCTCGGCCATCTGCCCCACGACGTGCTCGGCGTGCGCCGCCGACTGCTCCTGAAGGCCGTGGTCGACGGTCACGCCGATCACCCGCAGGCCGAGCTTGTGGCCCTCGAACACGGAGGCCGAGAGCAGCGCCAGCGAGTCCGCGCCGCCGGAGCAGGCGACCAGCACCGCGGCCTCCGGCGACGGCTCGGTGCCGGGCTGGTCGGCCACGAGCGCCGCGAGCGTACGGCGTACGGCGACCCGGACCGCCGCGACAGAGGGGTGGAGGCTCACGTCGCGTCAGCTCCGAAGCACGCGCGCCATCCAGGCGTCGGGATCGGCGATCTCGGCCTTGGTGGGCAGGTGCTCGGGCTGCTCCCAGACCACGTTGAAGCCGGACATCCCGGCCTTGTCGACCACGCCGCGCACGAACGCCGCGCCGTCACGGTACTGCGCCATCTTGGCGTCCAGGCCGAGGACCCGGCGCAGCACCCGGTCGAGGACTCCCACGCCCTTGCGGCGCTCGTTGAACCTGGCGCGGATCTTGGCGACCGACGGGATCACGGTCGGGCCGACGCCGTCCATGACCACGTCGGCGTGGCCCTCCAGCAGCGACATCACGCCGGTGAGACCGTCGAGCAACGCCTTCTGCTCGGGGGTGCCGACGACGTCGAGGAGGCTCCCACCACCCGACGAGCCACCGGACCGCGCGTTCTTCAGCCCCTCGAGGACCCGGCTGAGACCGTCGTCGAGCAGCCCCGAAGGCTCCATGGTCTCGGCGAACTCCTGGATCTGGCCGAACATGTGCTCGCGCATCCACGGGACCGCCGTGAACTGCACCCGATGGGTCTCCTCGTGAAGGCAGACCCAGAGGCGGAAGTCGTGGGGGTCGGCGTCGAGCTCGCGCTCGACGTGCACGATGTTGGGCGCCACGAGCAGCAAGCGGCCGTCGGGCTCGTGGAACGGGTCGAACTGGCCCAGCACCTTCGAGGCCAGGAACCCCAGCACGCCGCCCACCTCGGCGCCGGTGACCTTGGAGCCGATCGAGGCGGTGAGCCCGGTCGGCGGCTTCTTCTGGGTGAGCTTGTCGACGACCGGCGCGAGCAGGGTGGCGAACGCGTCGGCGTTCGCCTGCACCCAGCCGGCCCGGTCGACCACCAGCACAGGCGCGGAGTGGTCACGGGCGGACAGCCCCGTGAACTCGCGGACCAGCCCGGTCGATCGGTCGGCGCCCGCGCGGAGCTCGTCGACGATCGCGGCCGCGTCGTCGCGATCCACGGTCGGCCCGTCGCCGGCCAGCCGGCTGCCGATCCGCACGGCGAGATCCCAGTCGACCATGTCCGGACGGCCGGCCCCGTCGGCGCCGTCGGTCCGGAAGGCATGGCTCATGCTGTTCCGGGGTCCCCGCGGAAGCATGCAGCCTCCGCGCCTAGCGCCGCCGCCGCAGGGTTTCGTGGGGTGGTCATGCAGCCAACGTATCCCGACCCTCGAAGGCTGACCGGCGCGCCCATCGGGCACCGTGAGCCCGATGTCCGAGCACGCGGTCGACGTACCGGCCGAACGACGAGAGCCCGAGGAGCCCGACGAGTACGTCGCGCATCCGCACCGCTGGCGGTCACCCTCACCGAGGTGCCGCCGCGGATGGGGGGCGCCGCGGGCGGGGCACTCCAGACCGGCCAGCGGATCGGCGCCTCGATCGGCGCGGCGCTGCTGGTGACGGCGTACGGGCACCGGACTGGTGCTGCTTGCCCTCGCCCTCGGCATGGCGATCCGCGCGCTGCGCCAACAGAATGTGGCATGACCGACCTCTGGCAGACCGATCGGCTCGACCTCGACGGCTACCTCGCGCGCGTCGGGCAGGACGCGCTGCCGCCGTCCCGCGCGGCCCTCGACGCGCTGCACGAGGCGCACGTGCGGACCTTCACCTTCGACAACATCGACGTGCTGCTCGAGCAGCACCCGGGCGTCGGCCTCGAGCAGGTCCAAGGCAAGTTCGTCGGCCGCGGCCGGGGCGGCTACTGCTTCGAGCACGGCACGCTGCTGGCGGCGGTCCTCGAGCGGCTCGGGTACGCCGTCACCCGGAGGCTCGGCCGGGTCGGCCCGCCGGAGTCGACGGCACGGACCCACTGCGTGGTGGTGGTCGACCTCGACGGGGAGCGGCTGCTCGCCGACCCCGGCTTCGGGATGAGCTTCCTGCGGCCGCTGGTGCTCGGGGAGGGCGAGACCGAGGATGTCGCCGGCTGGTCCTACCGGCTGCGTGAGGTCCGGGCGGGTGAGGTCCGGGCCTGGGAGCTGAGCCGGTGGCGCGACGAGCACTGGGAGCTGATGCACACCCACGACGAGCTCGAGGTGCAGCCGCCGGACCTCGTCTCGGGCCACCACTACACGAGCACCTTCCCGGCCTCGCACTTCCGGCACGGGCTGATGGTGACCCGCCACCAGGACGGGCTGCACACCTCACTGACCCACCGGGCCGTGACGGTACGCCGGCCGGGTCGCCCCACGGAGCACCGCGAGGTCGAGGTCGCCGAGGTGCGGGACCTGCTGCACGAGCTCGCGGTGCCGCTCACCGGCGAGGAGGAGGCGCAGCTGCTCGACCGGGTCGAGCAGCTGCGCTCCCGGGAGGGCTAGGAGCAACCCAAGGCCTCGCGGTAGCCGTCGGTCACGGCCCCGTCCGTCGACTTGCCGTCCGGCACGTCACCCGTGACCACCCGGTCGGCGTACTCCCAGACCACCTCGGAGTAGCCGCCCTGGGCGTCCATCTCCTCGAGGATCGGCCACTGGCGCGCGGTGCCCAGCACCCGGGCCGCCTCGGTCGCCTGGTCGGCCTGGCCGTGGGTCGTGGCGTTGTCGAACGCCTCGATCCAGGCGCAGGCGTAGGCGCCGGCGACCTCGGCCCCGAACTGGTAGCGGTCCTTGGAGTCGCCCTCGCCGAGCTGCAAGGACGTGCCCGCGGGGAAGCCGGCCTTCGACACGTCCCGGATCTCGCCGATGATCCTGTCCCCGGCGCTCTCGCGCTCGTCCGAGGTGACGTAGCCGTCGGGCAGCGTGGCGTTGAACTCCGCGTCCGAGGTCTGCCTCAGCTGACCCAGCAGCGCGAGGTAGGAGTCCTGGTCCATCCCCTGGCCGCGGAACTCCATCCAGTGGCCGTCCTCGACCTCGCGGATCACGGTGTGGTCGTCGTTCGAGTAGGCCCAGAGCTGCCCGGCGCGGCCCAGCACGGTCACCGGCGCGCCGGGAGCCGGCGGGTCGACGATGTGTTCGCGGTCCGTGACGTAGGAGTCGTAGCTCTCGGCGGGGTACGACGTGACCTCGAGCGCAGCGTCCCCGTTGCGGAACTGGATGCCGTCGCCGCCGAGCGAGTCGACCTTCCAGCCCGGCGCGTCCAGCACGACGGACTGCCCCGGCGGCAGGCCCAGCGTGGTGGCCACCTGGTGCGAGTCGTCCTGCGCGGGGCGGTGCTGCTGCCACCACAGGGTCCCGCCGGCCAGGCCGGCGACGACCGCCGCGGCAGCCAGGGGGGCCACCCAGCGGGTCCGGCGTGGTGTGGGGTTCGGGAGCTGCTCGGTCTGTCGGTCTGGTGCGACGGTGGTCATGATCTCCTCCAGGAGCTCGGCCCGCCCGGACTCGAGCGGCAGCCGTGAGATCGCGCCGTCCGTCAGCTTCGGGGTCATGGTCATCGCTCCTTCCGGATGAGCTCGATCGGTCTGTCGGAGTGGTGATGTCCGGGTGGTTCGGGAACGTTGCCGACGAGATCGCGCAACCTCGCCCTGGCTCGCGACAAGCGGGGTCGGACCACCGCGGTGGCTATGCCCAGCACCTCGGCGATCTCCCGCGACTCCAGCCCCTCCCACAGGTGCAGCTCGAGCACCTCCTGGTCCCGGGCGCTGAGATTGCGCATCGCCTCGATGACGTCGGCGCGCTGGACCACGTCGTCACTCGTGTCGGGCACGTGGGCGCTCAGCTCGCGGCGCAGCCGGTCACCGAGGGCGGTACGCCGTCGCTCGCCGCGCCGGTGGTTCGCGAGCACGCGGCGAGCCACGCCGTACAGCCAGGGCCGCAGGTCCGGCCCCTGGGGCGCATGAGCCAGCCTCCGCCACGCGACGAGGAACGTGTCGGCGGTGACGTCACCCGCGTCCTCGGGTCGGTCCACCCGGCGCAGCGCGTAGCCGAGGATCGCATCGAAGTGCGCGGCGTACAGCTCCCTGAAAGCTCGCTCGCGCTCGTCGAAGGAGAGGCCCACGTCAGTCACCTGTCCGGACGTGACCGGACCGTTGCAGCCTGCTTCTAGAGAATCGCGCCGGGGGCATACACCGCCGCCTCCGGGTGGCGGGCTGTCACCTCTGCAACCCGCCGCACGACCTCCTGGGCCTGGGCGACCGCGGCGCCGGTGAAGGTGATCGGCTCGGCGACCAGGCCGTCGAGCTGCCCGGCGGTGAGCCCGAGCCGCGGGTCGGCGGCCAGCCGGGCGAGGACGTCGTTGGCGGCCGCGCCCTGGCGCATCTCCAGCGCGACGCTCACGGCCGCCTCCTTGATCGCCTCGTGGGCGGCCTCCCGGCCGACGCCGTTGCGCACGGCCGCCATCAGCACCTTCGTGGTGGCCAGGAACGGCAGGTAGCGGTCGAGCTCGCGCTGGATCACCGCCGGGAAGGCGCCGAACTCGTCGAGCACGGTGAGGAAGGTCTGGAACAGGCCGTCGGCGGCGAAGAAGGCGTCCGGCAGCGCCACCCGGCGTACGACGGAGCAGGAGACGTCGCCCTCGTTCCACTGGTCGCCGGCCAGCTCGCTGACCATCGACAGGTGACCGCGGAGCACGACGGCCAGGCCGTTGACCCGCTCGCAGGAGCGGGTGTTCATCTTGTGGGGCATCGCGGACGAGCCCACCTGGCCCTCCACGAACCCCTCGGTCACCAGCTCGTGGCCGGCCATCAGCCGGATCGTCGTGGCGAGGTTGGACGGAGCCGCCACCAGCTGCACGAGCGCGGAGACGACGTCGAAGTCGAGGGAGCGCGGGTAGACCTGGCCGACGCTGGTCAGCACGTGGTCGAACCCGAGGTGGTGGGCGACCCGCGTCTCGAGGTCGGCCAGCTTGCCGCTGTCGCCGTCGAGGAGGTCGAGCATGTCCTGGCTGGTCCCCATCGGGCCCTTGATCCCGCGCAGCGGGTAGCGCGCCAGCAGCTCCTCGACGCGCTGGAGCCCCAGCAGCAGCTCGTCGGCCACGGTCGCGAACCGCTTGCCGAGGGTGGTCGCCTGTGCAGCGACGTTGTGGCTGCGGCCGGCCATCACCAGCGCCTCGTGCTCGCTGGCCAGCCTGGCCAGCCTGGCCAGCGCGGCCACCGTCCGGTCGCGGAGCAGCTCGAGCGAGCGGCGGATCTGCAGCTGCTCGACGTTCTCGGTCAGGTCGCGGCTGGTCATGCCCTTGTGAATGTGCTCGTGGCCCGCGAGGGCGCTGAACTCCTCGATCCGTGCCTTCACGTCGTGACGCGTGACCCGCTCGCGCGCGGCGATCGAGTCGAGGTCGACGGCCTTCTCGCCGAGGTCGACCACGTCCTCGTAGGCCTCGACCACGCCGTCCGGTAGGTCGACACCCAGGTCGCGCTGGGCCTTGAGCACCGCGATCCACAGCCGCCGCTCGAGCACGATCTTGTGCTCGGGCGACCAGATCTCGGCCAGGTCGGCGCCGGCGTACCGCGTCGCGAGGACGTTGGGGACGGTCACGGCATCCATTGTCGCGCACCGCGCCGCCCGGGCGGACTCACGGGGCACCCGGTGAATCTTCCCCCTGCGCAGCGATGTCGGTGCGGTGCTGGGCGCCGGCGAAGGAGATCTCGGCGACGCCGGCGTACGCCGCGGCGCGGGCGGCCGCCACGTCGGGGCCGGTGCCGACGACGGCCAGCACCCGTCCGCCGGCGGTGACCAGCTCGCCGTCCCGCAGCGCGGTGCCGGCCTGGAACACCTCCACCCCGTCGAGGGCCTCGGCGGCGGCGATGCCGGTGATGACGTCGCCGGACGAGGACGACTCCGGGTAGCCGCGGCTGGCCATGACCACGCCGACCGCGGCGCCGTCGGCGAACACAGGGGCCGGCACCGAGGCCAGCTCACCGGTGGCGGCGGCCATGAGCAGCCCGCCCAGCGGCGACTCCAGCAGGGCGAGCAGCGGCTGCGTCTCCGGGTCACCGAACCTCGCGTTGAACTCCACGACCCGCAGCCCGCGCGAGGTCAGCGCGAGCCCGGCGTAGAGCAGCCCCGCGAACGGCGTGCCGCGGCGGGCCAGCTCGTCGACGGTCGGCTGCAGCACGGTCGCGAGCAGCTCCTCGACGAGGCCGGGCGGCGCCCAGGGCAGCGGCGTGTAGGCGCCCATGCCACCGGTGTTGGGCCCCTCGTCGCCGTCGTGGATCCGCTTGAAGTCCTGCGCCGGCTGGAGCGGGTAGACGGTGGTGCCGTCGGTGATCCCGAACAGGGAGACCTCGGGCCCGTCGAGGAACTCCTCGATCACCACCCGCGGGCAGGTCCCGGCGTGGGCGAGCGCCTCGGCCCGGTCCTCGGTCACGACCACACCCTTGCCCGCGGCGAGGCCGTCGTCCTTGACGACGTACGGCGGGCCGAGCTCGTCGAGCGCCGCGGCCGCCTCCTCGGCGGTGCTGCAGACGAACGCCCGCGCGGTCGGGACCCCGGCGGCGTCCATCACCTCCTTGGCGAACGCCTTCGACCCCTCGAGCCGGGCCGCGAACGCCGACGGCCCGAACGCCGCGATCCCGGCGGTCCGCACCGCGTCGCCCACCCCTGCCACCAGTGGCGCCTCCGGCCCGACGACGACCAGGTCGATGCCCAGCGAGGCGGCGAGCGCCGCGACGGAGGGACCGTCCATCGGGTCGACGTCGTGCAGCGTCGCGACCTCGGCCAGGCCGGGGTTGCCGGGCGCCGCGTGCACCTCGCTCACACCCGGGTCCCTCGCCAGGGCGCGCGCGAGGGCGTGCTCTCGACCACCGGTCCCGATCACGAGGGTCTTCACGCGTGAAGGCTAGTGACCCGCACACGCGCGGGAGACTAGGAGGTCGGCTTCGTGCGCCTCGACACCGACTCCGAGTAGGCGCCGGCCCGGTAGCGCAGGATCGGGTCGTCGGAGAGCTCGATGCCGTCCACGACGCGCGTGGGGTCGAAGACGGTGGGCGAGGACGTCATCGGGCCGTCCTCGGGGTCGTCGACGGGCGAGGTCACCACGATCCGGCCGGCCAGCAGCTCGCGCGCCCCCGACCAGACCGACGTCGCGCGGTGCGGGTCGTGCCCGTCGCCTGCGACCTGGATCCACACCTCGTGGGTGACCGGGCCACGCTCGAGCCGCGCCGCCATCTCATCGCCGAGCCGGTCACCGTCCGGGAAGGCCCGCTCCAGCCGGTCGGCCGCGGTGGCCGTGGGGCGGAAGACGTAGCGCACCCAGGTGCGCCCGCCCTCGGCGTCGAGCCAGCCGTAGGCATGGATGGGGTAGAAGGTCACCTCGGCGAAGGTGACCGGCGAGCCGATCGCCTTCGCCCGGGCGCTGGCCACGAGGGTGGGCAGCACGCCGGGGTGCCGGGCCAGGAAGAGCGGCAGCGTCAGCGGCCTCTCGGACGCCTCGGTCAGCTGGACGAACACCTCGGGGTCATCGGTCGGGAACCGCGGCGAGGTCTGGCCGAGCAGGTCGGTGGCCGAGCCGTCAGGGAGCCGGAACTTGACCGCCATCCCCCGGATGTCGGGCTTCTTGTCCGACCTCGGCTTCCCCGCGGCGTTCGACCAGCGGACGGTCACCTCGTGCGGCTGCCCGTCGAGGTGGCCGGCCCGGCACAGCGCGGTGGCCTCGGGCGTCGCGGTGAAGGTCCCCGAGTAGAAGAGGCCCTTCGCGTGCAGGGTGCGGTAGCCCGGTGGTGGCGAGAACGCCGCCCGGAGCCGGTCGATCGCCTGCCGCGGGCTCAGTGAGGTCGCCACGCCGGTCAATCTAGTGTCCGGTCAGCGAGGGGCCCGGAACGCCGAGCGCCCCGGCCCGCACGTGGCGGACCGGGGCACTCGTCCGGAGGAGGGTCCCGGCGCTACTTCTTCTTCTTCGCCTTCTTGACCTTCACGACCACGGAGGCCTGCGACGTCGCCGCCGAGCCGGTGCCGGTGAAGACCGCCGTGAACGTGTGCTTGCCCTTCGACAGCTTCTTGGTCACCGCGATCTTGACGTTGCCGGCGGCGTCGAGGACGCCGGTGCCGACCTTGGTGTCACCGTCGTAGATCTCCACGGTGCCGCCCGCGACCACGCCGGCCGAGGCCACCGCGACCTTGGCACGGACGTGCTTGCTCTTGGTCGTGACCTTGCCCGGGACGACCTTCAGCGAGCTGGTCGAGGACGCCTTGTTGACCGTCACCGTGACCGTGCCGCCGTCGGACAGGCCGCCGGGGTCGGTGGCGGTGAAGGCCAGGACCTTGGTGCCGGTGAAGTCCTTGGGCGCGGAGTAGGTCAGCTTGTTGCCGACCACCGTGCCGTGGGGCGAGGCGTAGGTGAGCGTGTCACCGTCGGGGTCGGTCGCGGCCAGCGTCACCGTCAGGGTGCCGCCGGACGTGGTCGCCGCGGCCAGGTCGGACGCCGAGGGCTTCCGGTTGGCCTGGGTGACGTTGACGGTCACCGTGCCGGCGTCCGAGGCGTTGTCGGGGTCCGACACCTGGAAGTTCAGGACCTTGGCGCCCGAGAACGGCTCCGGGACGGTGTAGGTCAGCTGGTCACCGACCACGGTCACGCCCGGGTCGCTCGACGAGTAGGTGAGGGTGTCACCGTCCGCGTCGGTCGCCGTCAGGGTCACGTGGATGGTCTGGCCAGACTCGGCGTTCACGGTCTTGTCGTCCGCCACCGGCGCCCGGTTGGCACCGGAGAAGGTGTACTTCGTCAACCCGACGGTGATGGCGTTGATGACGCCGTCGCCCTCTACGCCCGAGCCGAGCGACCAGCCGACGCGCAGGATCTTCGCGTCGGGGAAGGCCGCCCGCCACTCGGGCAGGCTGCCGTGGTTGTCGGAACCGCTGCCGCCGGTGTGCGACGGAGCGCCGTCCTTGACGAACTGGGCCGCGCTGCCCGGGACCCACCAGTCGCGACCGTAGACGGTCTCGCCGACCAGGATCGCGTCGGCGGTGCCGTCGTTGTCGAAGTCGGTGACCAGCTGCACGCTGGGACGCAGCCCCGAGTAGCGGACGTAGTCCATGCTCGGCTCACCCGCCTCGCTCAGCGCGAGCGGGGCCGGGAAGTAACCGGCGGCCTTGTTGGCGCAGTAGACGCCACCGGCCGGGTTGGGGTCCTGGCAGTCGCTGGCGTCCGTGGTGACCCGGACGCCGCCGATCTCGCGGAACACGTTGTGGCCCTTGGCGCGGGTCTCGGAGAGGTCCACGTCGCTCTTGTGCTTGACCGCCGTGGTCGGCTCGACCGACTTCACGAAGTAGTAGGGCTGGGCACCGATCACGATGGCCTGGATGACACCGTCGCCCTTGACCCCGGAGCCGAGGGACCAGCCGCCCTGGATCACCTTCGCGTCGGCGAACGCCGCGCGCCACTGGGCGAGCGTGCCGTGGTTGCTGGAGCCGCTGCCGCCGTCGTGCGAGGGTGCCGCGTCCTTGACGAACTGCGCGGAGCCGTTGCTCAGCCACCAGTCGGTGCCGTAGAGCACGCTGCCGTCGGCGTAGGTCGGCTCGCCGACCAGGATGCCGTCGATGCTGCCGTTGCCGTCGAAGTCGGTCTTGAGCTGCACCGAGGGCCTCAGCGTCTGGGCGCCGTTGGGCAGCCACGACATCGAGGGCTCACCGACCGAGGCGAGGCTCTTGTCGACGTCGAAGTAGCCGGCCGCCTTGTCGGTGCTGGTGTTGCCCTCGGTCCAGACGCGGACGCCGGACCCGTCGGTGCGGAACTCGTTGTGGCCGGTGGCGCGGGTCTCGGACAGGTCGACCTGGTAGGACAGGACCGGCACCTCGTCCGCGGCGTGGCCGACGGCCGGGAGGGCCATGACCAGGCCTCCGGAGATGACAGCGGCCACCGAGGTGGCGGCGGCGAGACGGGTGAACCGTCGATGGTGGATGTTCATGTGAACTGGTGAAGCCCTTCGAGAGGAGGGATTGGACCTCCCGGCTCCCTCACCGGAAGGTCGGCCGCCCGAGCGGACCGCCGCGACTCTAGGTCGAACCTCCGACATCGGTTCAATCCCACAGGGTGAATGGGGGGTGATTGAGGGGGTGAACGGGGCTTCGAGGCCAAAGATGACCCGAACGGGCCAGGGTTGCCGTAGTCAACTTGTCGCCCTGGAGCGCGACCGGGTCACTCGAAGGTCTGCGGCTTCTCGACCACGTTCTAGAGCAGGTCGTGCACGACGATCGTCGCGTCGCGGGCCGGCCCGACACCGATCGCGGAGATCCGCGCCCCGGACAGCTGCTCCACCCGCTCGACGTACGCGCGCGCGTTGGCCGGCAGCTCCTCGACCGTGCGGGCCTCGGTGATGTCCTCCCACCAGCCGGGGAGGTAGTCATAGATCGGCACGGCATGGTGGAAGTCGGACTGGTTGACGGGCATCTCGTCGTGGCGGGTGCCGTCGACGTCGTAGGCGACGCAGATCGGGACCCGCTCGAGGCCGGTGAGCACGTCGAGCTTGGTGAGCACGAAGTCGGTGACGCCGTTGACCCGCGCCGCGTAGCGGGCGATCACTGCGTCGTACCAGCCGCAACGGCGCGGGCGGCCGGTCGTCGTGCCGTACTCCTGCCCGACCTTGCGCAGGTGCTCCCCGGCGTCGTCGTCGAGCTCGGTGGGGAACGGCCCCTCGCCGACCCTGGTCGTGTAGGCCTTCACGATCCCGATCACCCGGTCGAGCCGGGTGGGCGGGATGCCGGAGCCGGTGCAGGCGCCGCCGGCGGTCGCCGACGACGAGGTCACGAACGGGTAGGTGCCGTGGTCGACGTCGAGCAGCGTGGCCTGCCCGGCTTCGAGCAGGACCGTCTCGCCGCGGTCGAGGGCCTGGTTGAGCAGCAGCCCGCTGTCGACGACGTACGGCGCGAGGCGGTCGGCGTAGGACGCGAGCTCGTCGACGATCTCGTCGACCTCGGGGGCGCGCCGGTTGTAGACCTTGGTCAGGATCTGGCCCTTGAGCTCGAGGACGCCCTCGACCTTGGCCCGCAGGATCTTGTCGTCGAACAGGTCCTGGATGCGGATGCCGATCCGGTTCATCTTGTCGGCGTACGTCGGCCCGATCCCGCGACCGGTGGTGCCGAGCCGCCTCGAGCCGAGGAACCGCTCGGTCACCTTGTCGAGGGTCTTGTTGTAGCTGGCGATCACGTGGGCGCTGGCCGAGACCCTGAGCAGCGAGGTGTCGACGCCGCGCTTCTCGAGCCCGTCGATCTCCTCGAACAGGACGCCGAGGTCCACCACGACTCCGTTGCCGATGACCGGTGTGCAGCCGGGCGTGAGGATGCCGCTGGGCAGGAGGTGGAGGGCGTACTTCTCCTCCTTCTGCACCTCTCCTCGGCCAGTGCGGATCACGACGGTGTGCCCGGCGTTGTTGCCGCCGTTGAACTTCACGACGTAGTCGACGCGGCTGCCGAGCACGTCGGTCGCCTTGCCCTTGCCCTCGTCGCCCCACTGGGCGCCGATGATCGCGATCGCTGGCATCCGAGTTGGCTCCTTGAGGGTGGGGTCCGGGCCAAGGAGAGAGGATAGTGTCACCGGCGATGGACCCCCTCCTCGTGATCACCAACAGCGACGCCGGCACCGCCGATGAGGAGTCGCTACAACTGGCGTTGAAGGTCCTCCGCTCGCACACCTCGGTCGAGGTGCAGGCGACGTCCAACCCGGGCGAGCTCAACAGCGCCCTGCACCGCGCCGGCTCCCGGCGGATCATCGTCGCGGGCGGCGACGGCAGCCTGCACGCCGTGGTCACGACGCTCTACCGCCGCAACGACCTGAAGAACGCCGTGCTCGGCATCCTGCCCCTCGGCACCGGCAACGACTTCGCCCGGACCAACGACATCCCGCTCGACGTCGAGGAGGCCGCGCAGGTCCTGGTGGACGGCAGGCCGCGGCCGATGGACCTGGTGGTCGACGAGGTGGGCGAGATCGTGGTCAACAACGTGCACGCCGGCGCCGGCGCGCAGGCCAGCCGCCGCGGCGCCAAGTGGAAGGACCGGCTGCACGCCATCGGCGTCGGCGACGTCAACCTGGGCAAGCTCGGCTACCCCATCGGCGCGGTCCTGGCGGCGGTGAAGCCACCGTTCATCCGGGTCCGGGTCGAGGTGGACGGCGAGGTCGTCGTCGACCTCGACAAGCCCATCCTCATGGTGGCGGTGGGCAACGGCGCGAGGGTCGGAGGTGGCACCGAGCTCACGCCGTACGCCGACCCGAGCGACGGCAAGGTCGACGTGATGATCTCGCGGGCCATCGGGCCGGTGGCCAGGCTGGGCTACGGCGCGAAGCTCGTGAGCGGCCGGCACCCCGAGCGCGACGACGTCACCTACCTGCGGGGCACGACGGTATCGGTGTCCGGCGAGGAGTTCTGGTGCAGCGCCGACGGGGAGATCTATGGACCCGAGCGGCACCGCTCGTGGCGCGTCGAGCCCGCGGCGTACTCACTGGTCGTGCCGGCCTGACACCCCCGTGAGCTTCGGGGCGCGCTCGCTGCGCTCGCGACAGGCCGGTAGCGTTCGCGGGTGCCCAGGAAGCAGGACCGCGAACCGCATGACTGGGTGACGCGCGCCGCCGACGACGCCGTGCGCCACGCCGGCGAGGGTGCCCCGATCGTGACGGTCTCGTCGGGGGCCAGCCCTTCGGGCCGCGTCCACCTCGGCAACCTGCGCGAGTTCCTCACCGTGCACTTCGTGGCCGAGGAGCTGCGCCGCCGGGGCATCCCGACCCGGCACCTGCACGTGTGGGACGACTACGACCGGTTCCGCAAGGTCCCGGCGGGCGTCGACCCGTCGTGGAGCGAGCACATCGGCCGGCCGCTGTCGAAGGTCCCGGACCCCGACGGCTGTCACGAGTCGTGGGCCTCGCACTTCAAGCAGCCCCTGCACGACGCGCTGCACGCCATGGGCGTCGACATGGACGAGGTCTCCCAGACCGAGCGCTACGAGGCCGGGGTCTACCGCGACGCCGTGCTGCAGGCCGTCGCCGCGCGCGACTCCATCGAGGCGGTGCTGGCGCGGCACCGCACCAAGGCCGCCGTCCCCGCCGAGCTGGAGAACGAGCAAGAGGCGGCGGCTCTCGCAGACTCGGTGGTCGCCGACGAGGACGAACCCATCGGCACCGGTGACCTGGCCCGGTTCCCCTACAAGCCCTACTGCCGCGACTGCGGCCGCGACACCGTCACCCTCACGGCCTACGACGACGAGACGACCGAGCTGTCCTACACGTGCGACTTCAACGGCTACTCCGGCAGCACCGTGCTGTCCTCGGAGTTCGAGGGGAAGCTCGTGTGGAAGGTCGACTGGCCGATGCGCTGGGCCTTCGAGCACGTCGACTTCGAGCCGGCCGGCATGGACCACGCCACGCCGGGCTCGTCGTTCACCGTCGGGCACTCGCTCGTGGAGGACATCTTCGGCATGCCGCGGCCGGCGTGGTTCGGCTACGGGTTCGTGGGCTTCGCCGGCGTCCAGAAGATGTCGTCGTCCGCGGGAGGTGCACCGACCGCCGAGGACGCGCTGCGGATCCTCGAGGCGCCGATCCTCCGCTGGCTCTACGTGCGCCGCAACCCCAAGCAGGCGTTCAACATCGACTTCGGCGCCGAGGTCGTGCGCCTCTACGACGAGTGGGACGCGCTCGGTCGCAAGGCCGCCGACCCGGCCAGGCGTGATGCCCAGGTGCTCGCCCACGAGCGCGCGGTCGCGACGTCGACGGCGGGGGTCCTGCCCACGCCGACCACGATCGAGCCGTTCCGCCAGCTCTCCTCCGTCGCCGACATCACCAACGGCGACGCGGCCCAGATCAGCCGCATCTTCGGGGCCGCCACCGAGGACCTCGAGCCGCGGCTCAGCCGCGCGTGGAACTGGATGCGCGAGTACGGCGACCGCACCACGGTCCGCGAGACTCCGGACTCGGAGCGGCTCGCCGCGCTGAGCGAGGACGAGCACCTCTGGCTGGCCCAGCTCCTCGACCGGCTGCCGGACACGCTGGAGCTCGAGCCGACCACCGCGCTGGTCTACGGCGTACCCAAGCTCGCTCGCGGCCTGGGGCTCGACGACGCCCCCACCGACGAGGTCAAGGCCGACCAGAAGGCGTTCTTCAGGCTCCTCTACAACCTGCTGGTCGACTCCGACCGCGGCCCGAGGCTCCCCACGCTCTTCGCCGCCCTCGGCGCCGAGCGCGTGCGGGAGCTGCTGACCCCGCCGCCCGCCCGCCTGTAGCTCACGAGCGGACGGCGACGTCGGTCTGCTCGCCTCAGCCCAGCAGCTCGTCGTAGGCGGCCGGGCTGGAGTCGCGCAGGAACTCCGAGCAGCGCTCCCACTCGGCCGTCTCACCGATCGCTCGCGCGGAGTCGGCGAGCATGGCGAGGCAGCGGAGGAAGCCGCGGTTGGGCTCGTGCTCCCAGGGCACCGGGCCGTGGCCCTTCCAGCCGTTGCGGCGCAGCAGGTCGAGCGAGCGGTGGTAGCCCACGCGGGCGTAGGCGTAGACGGTCACGTCGTCGGCGCCGGAGTCGACGGCGGCCGCGGCGAGGGCCGCCCAGGCGGCCGGCGAGGCCGGGTGGCGGCGAACGGCGTCGGCCGGCGTGGTCCCGGCGTCGATCTCGGTCTGTGCCGGGTCGACGGGGAGGTGCGTGGGTGGGGGACCGGCCATCAGGTCGCCGTGCGAAGGGTGGGTCACGGAATGCATTGTCCCTGACCGGGTGTTGGGTGAGGTCATGACCCAGTCCTCCCCTGCCCCCACGTCGACCGCACCGGTCGACGAGAAGGACCCGTGGCCGGCGCTGTTCGCCCTGTGCCTCGGCTTCTTCATGATCCTGGTGGACACGACGATCGTCTCGGTGGCGACGCCGGCGATCATCGACGACCTCGGCGCGAGCGTCAACGACGTCGTGTGGGTGACGAGCGCCTACCTCCTCGCCTACGCCGTCCCGGTCCTGATCACCGGTCGCCTCGGTGACCGCTACGGCCCGAAGAACCTCTACATCGCCGGACTGGCGGTCTTCACGCTGGCGTCGCTCTGGTGCGGCCTGACCGGGTCGGTCGAGATGCTGATCCTGGCCCGGGTCGTGCAGGGCGTCGGCGCCTCGATGATCACCCCGCAGACGATGGCGATCATCACCCGCATCTTCCCGGCGGCCCGCCGCGGTGCCGCGATGGCGCTGTGGGGAGCGACCGCCGGCGTGGCGACCCTGGTCGGCCCGATCCTCGGTGGCGTGCTGGTCGACGGCTTCGGCTGGGAGTGGATCTTCTTCATCAACGTCCCCGTCGGCGCCGTCGGCATCGTGCTGGCGCTGCGGCTGGTGCCCACGCTGCCCACCCACACCCACCGCTTCGACTGGCTGGGCGTCGCGCTGAGCGGTGTCGGCATGTTCCTGATCGTCTTCGGCCTCCAGGAGGGCAAGCAGAAGGACTGGGCGGGCTGGATCATCGCGATGATCGTCGGCGGCGTGCTGGTCATGATCGCGTTCGTGGTCTGGCAGGCCCGCAACCGCGCCGAGCCCCTCGTGCCGCTGAGGATCTTCCAGGACCGCAACTTCTCGCTGGCCAACGTCGCCATCACGGTCATGGGCTTCACGGTGACCGCGATCCTCTTCCCGTTCATGCTCTACGCCCAGCTGGTGCGCGGGCTCAGCCCCACCCGGGCGGCGCTGCTGCTGGTGCCCATGGCCCTCATGTCGCTGCTGCTGGCCCGGCCCATCGGCTCGCTCACCGACCGCATCCACCCGCGGCTGATCCTCAGCGTCGGCTTCGGCCTGCTGTTCGTCTCCTACCTCTGGACGTCCTACGAGATGACGCCCGACTCCTCGACGCCGGCGATCCTGGCGCCGATGGCGCTGCTCGGCATCGCGAGCGCGATGATCTGGGCGCCCAACTCCGCCACGGCCACCCGCAACCTGCCCGTGCAGCAGGCCGGTGCGGGCGCGGGCGTCTACAACGCCACCCGGCAGGTGGGCGCCGTGCTCGGCTCGGCGGCCATCGCGGTGTTCATGGACGCCCGGCTGGCCGCGCAGGGGCTGCAGCTCGACCCCGCTGAGGGCAACACGGGCGGCAAGCTGCCGGCGCAGGTGCTCGATCAGTTCAGCGACGCGATGCAGCAGGCGCTGCTGCTCCCCACCGCGGTCGTGCTCGTCGGCCTGGTCGCGGCGCTGTTCTTCGAGCGGCCGCGCCACGAGGGCTACGCCACCCAGCCGGCCGCGAAGGCCGGCGTCCCGCGCGCGAAGTTCGGAAGATGAGTCGTGCTCCCAGTGCGCGCTGGGGGTGCGCCTGATGCCGCGAACTTCGTGTGCGGAACGCTAGTGCGCGCGCACCTGCCTCGGCCGACGCCGGACCCGCAACAGCAGCGTCAACAGGCTGAGCATCAGCATCGGTCCCCAGACGAACGCCCCGCGCAGCGTGAACGGCGCGGTCGTGGTCAGCGGGCCGGCCGGGCCACCGCGTGACGAGGGCTCGGCGTTCGACGACCCCGAGTCGGCGCTCGGCGTGGCCGTGGCGGAGGGCTCGGTCGTGGGCTGGGCCGACGGCGACGACGGGAGCTCCGGACGGTTGGTGGGCTCGGCGACCGACGTCGAAGCCGGTGACGACTCCGGGGCCTCGGGCGTCGGGGACGACGTCACCGGCGGCTCGGGGACCGACTCGGTCGGGGTGGGCGTGGCCGTCGGGGTCGGGGTCGGGGTCGCGGTGGGCGTCTCCGGGGGCGGCGGGGCGTCCTTCACCCTGTTGGTGATGGTGAACGCCAGGTCCCGGCGCTTCTCGACCACCAGGACCTCGGGCTGGATCAGCGTGGGCGCCCAGGACCGGAACGGCGCGGGTCCGGAGGTGAGCTGCTGAGCGACGTCGCACACGGCGCCGGAGGGGATCTCGTCGGACAGCACCCGCGGCGGCGTCCCCGCGCGCATCCGCCACTTGTGGTCGGACGGGGTGACGTCGACGCCACCGAGGGAGCAGGCGAACTCGCCCTCGTAGAAGCGGTCGCGGTCGACGACCTTGTCGGGGTCGATCAGGTCGACGCTCAGGCTCAGCGTCGTGAGGTGCACCGGGTCCGCGGCACAGCCGAGCTGCGGTGAGGAGAGGAACGGGTAGGCGTGCAGCTCGCCGGGGCCGGTGTGCACCAGGTCGCCCGCCACCATGATGCGGCCGTTGGTGCCGCGGCCCGCGAGCGTCGTGGTGCTCGGCGCGGTCGGCACCAGCAGCGAGCCGGGCAGCTGCGCCTGACCGCCGACGTCCACGGTCGTGGCGACCGGCGCGTTCCACAGCAGGTGCGTGGCCAGGTCCGCGAAGTAGGGATCGGCCTGCGGGTCGACCGGGAGCCCGTCCGGCGTCAGCAGCTCGTCGACATCGATGTCGACGTCGGTGCCGGTGAGGTTGACGACGATCGTGGCGTCCTGGGGCACTCCGCGGAACCGGAGCGAGCGACCGGACCCGGCCTGCGCACCCAGGCTCGAGCCGTCGACCATGAACGACTGCGGGTCGGAGACACCGTCGCCGGTGAAGGTGATCCCGTCATCGGTGACGTCGACCTCGCCCGTGGAGGGGAGCCCGGCGTAGGACGCGGACATCGGGGCCAGCTGGCCCACGAGGTCGGCGTACGGCGCGGTGGCGTCGACGACTGCTTGGTCGACGGTCTGGCCGTGGGGATCGAGGTCGGTGCCGTCGGCGACACCACCTCCGACCACGACGTCGCCGCCGAGGCCCTGCCCCACGTCGAGATGGGTGCCGGGCACGGCGCCGAGGTTGCCGCCGACCACGAGCATGTCGCTGCCGGCGTACGGCGTGACCTGCGAGCCGAGCGCCGTCACACCCACGGCGTAGGACCCGGGCGCGTCGAGCGCGAAGAGCGCGTCACCGAACGCGACCACGGTGCCCTCGGCCCCGGTGGCGGCGCCGCCGACGTGCAGGGCCCCGCCGACCAGGACCGACACGTTGCCGTCGAAGGACCCCGACGGTGGTCCAGACCGCAGGGCGGGCCAGGTCGCCGGGCATGACTCAGCGGCAACGAGCACTGAGCTCGTCGCCAGGTCTGCTCCAGTCGCCGCAGGCACCCCCCCGTAAACCGCCGCAGCACCCAACAGGCATGCGACAACGGCCCCCGAGAAGGTGTGGCGGCATGGGGTCGCCACGAATCGATGCTTACATCCCGTCGAGGGTCCCCGCAGCAGAACCGCCGAACTCGTCGCAACGGGTCGGCGCGACGGGGGGATCACCCCCCGATCATGACACCCCTAGGGGTATTCGGCGACGCCGGGTTTCAGCCGATCGAGTTGCCGGCCGCACGCAGGTTCTGGCAGGCCTCGACGACCCGGGCCGCCATCCCCGCCTCGGCGGCCTTCCCCCAGGCCCGGGGGTCGTAGACCTTCTTGTTGCCGACCTCGCCGTCGACCTTGAGGACGCCGTCGTAGTTGCTGAACATGTGGGCCGCCACCGGCCGGGTGAAGGCGTACTGCGTGTCGGTGTCGACGTTCATCTTCACGACGCCGAAGTCGACCGCCGCGCTGATCTCGTCGGGCGTCGAACCGGAGCCGCCGTGGAAGACCAGGTCGAAGGGGCGGGCGTCCTCGTGGAGGCCGAGCTCCTTGATCACGGCGTCCTGGGCGTGCTTGAGGATCTCGGGCCGCAGCTTGACGTTGCCGGGCTTGTAGACGCCGTGCACGTTGCCGAAGGTCAGCGCGGTGAGGTAGCGGCCGTTCTCGCCGGTGCCGAGCGCCTTGACCGTGGCGATGGCGTCCTCGGGCGTGCTGTAGAGCTTGTCGTCGATGGCTCCCTCGACGCCGTCCTCCTCGCCGCCGACGACGCCGACCTCGATCTCCAGGACGATGTTCGCCTGACGACACCGTGCGAGGAGCTCCTCGGCGATCGTGAGGTTCTCCTCGAGCGGCACCGCCGAGCCGTCCCACATGTGCGACTGGAACAGCGGCTGCTCACCGCGCGACACCCGCTCCACCGAGATGTCGAGCAGCGGCCGCACGAAGCCGTCGAGCTTGTCCTTGGGGCAGTGGTCGGTGTGCAGGGCGATGTTCACGGGGTAGTTCTTCGCCACCTCGTGGGCGTAGGCCGCGAACGCCACCGAGCCCGCCACCATGTTCTTCACGTTCGGCCCGGACAGGTAGTCGGCCCCACCCGTCGAGACCTGGACGATCCCGTCGGCGCCCGCGTCCGCGAACCCCTGGAGAGCGGCGTTGAGGGTCTGCGACGACGAGACGTTGATGGCCGGGAACGCGTAGTTGCCCCGCTGTGCGGCGTCGAGCATCTCGGCGTACTTCTCATGGGTGGCGATGGGCATGCTTGAACCCTAGTCCGACAGCGCGTCCGTCCACGGCGTGGATCTCGCGCTCCGAACCATCGCCTCACGAGGGGCCGGCCCTCAGCCCCGCCAGGCGTCGTCGCCGGCGAGGTCTGCGTGGGCGCGGACCCACGCGTGCATCGCGATGGCGGCGGCAGCGGAGGCGTTGATCGACCGCGTCGACCCGAACTGCGCGATGGAGAACGTCGCGTCGCACGCGTCGCGGGCCGGTGCGGACAGTCCCGGGCCCTCCTGTCCGAGCAGGAAGCACACCCGGCGCGGCACCTCGGTCGTCTCCAGGGGCAGCGAGCCGGGCAGGTTGTCGATGCCCCACAGCGCGACCCGCCCGCCCGGCCGGTCGTGGAGGTAGGCCGCGAGCGCCGGCACGTCCTCGTGGTGGACGACGTGCTGGTAGCGGTCGGTGACCATGGCGCCCCGGCGGTTCCAGCGGCGGTTGCCCACGATGTGCACCTCGCGGGCCAGGAAGGCGTTCGCGGAGCGGACGATGGTGCCGATGTTGAAGTCGTGCTGCCAGTTCTCGATCGCGACGTGGAAGTCGTGGCGGCGCGAGTCAAGGTCGGCGAGGATCGCGGCCATCGTCCAGTAGCGGTAGCGGTCCACGACGTTGCGGCGGTCGCCCTCAGCGAGCAGGGTGGCGTCGTACTGCTCGCCCTCCGGCCACGGCCCCTCCCAGGGGCCGAGCCCGACCTCGGCCGGGCCGTGCGGCATGGGGTCGTAGGGCGCTCGCTCCTCGCCGTCGGTCATGCCTGCGGTCGCACCACGAGATCGGCGGCCGTCCGTGCGGACGTCACGAACCCCTCGGCGACAGGCTGTGGCACCAGACCAGCGTATCGACGTGTCGGCGTCGTTCAGGCGGTGCGGGGACCCGGCAGGTACCGTTTCGGCGTGAGCATGCTGGCACCCGATCACCTGCATGCGCTCATCCTCGGCATCAGCTGGACCGATCCGTCCTACCTGCTCGACCGGTTCGGCACCGCGTTCCTGTGGGTCAGCCTGGTGATGGTCTTCATCGAGTGTGGGCTGTTCTTCCCCTTCCTGCCCGGTGACACCCTGCTGCTCTCGCTGGGCATCTTCATCGCCACCCCGTCGCACGGCATCGACATCTTCCCCGGGCCGAGGCTGCTCGAGCTGGCCATCACGCTCGTCCTGCTCACCCTGGCCGCGGTGCTCGGCAACGTCGTCGGCTACGAGATAGGCCGGAAGGTCGGACCACCTCTCTATCGCCGCGACGGCCGGATCCTGAAGAAGAAGTACTTCGACAACACCCAGGCCTTCTTCGACAAGCACGGCAACAAGGCACTGGTCATCGGTCGGTTCGTGCCGTTCGTGCGGACCTACATCACGGTCGTCGCGGGCGTCACCCGGATGGATCGCCGGCGCTTCCTGGTGTGGAGCCTGGTCGGCGCCGTCCTCTGGGTCTTCAGCATCACGCTGGTCGGCTACAACCTCGGCCGCCGGGTCCCGTGGCTGCGCGACAACATCGACTACGCGATCCTCGCCATCTTGTTCCTCACTGCGGTCCCGATCGCCATCGAGTGGTTCCGCCGCCGGCGCCGCCACGCCGGCGAGGACACCGGCGAAGACACCGCCGAGGGCACCGCGCCCGCGGCCGAGGACCCCGCGACGTCCCAGCCCTGACAGGCGGATCCGCTCAGCGAGGCCGCGTCTCGACGAGGTGACCGAAGGCGACCAGCCGCTCGTCGGAGTGGAACAGGTCGGCGCACGTCGTCAGCGTCAGCAGGTCCGACTCGTCGACGGGGCCGGGACCAGCTGGGTCCGGGTTGACCGGTGACGACTCGAGCACCCAGTCGGCCGTGAACGGCACCTCGAGCTCGTCGCCGCCGGTGTCGAGCTCGTAGACGTAGACCGCGTCGGCGGTCTCGACGATGACCTGGTCACCGGCGTCGAGGTCCGGCATGTGGCGCAGCGGCTCGCCGTGGGTGATCCGGTGGGCGGCGACCGCGAAGTTTCCTTCCTCACCCGGACCGGCAGAGTCGGGGAAGTGCCCGAAGCCAGTGGCGAGCACGTCGTCCGACGTTCCCTCCAGCAGCGGCACCTCGTAGTCGTCGCCGAACTCCGGGATCCGCACCACCGCGGTGGCGGTGCCGTGGTCGGTCCGCACCTCCGCGGCACCGTCGCGCCACGCCTGATGGAGGTCGTCGACGGTCTCGGCCTGCCGGCGGTGGGAGACGTAGGTCGTGCCCCAGATCTGCCAGCCGGCCGCCGCGACCATGGCGAGGCCCCCCAGCACCAGCACGACGCCGAGCCCACGCAGTGAGAACAGCCTCGACAATTTGTTCACTTCTTCCGCGCGGGGCACTGGTCCAGACCTATCCTGCCCAGGATCCCCTCATACCCCAGAACCCCCACCAAGCAGGGGCGCTCTCGGACTAGACAACCCGGAGATACAGGCCCCGTGCTCACCTTCCGCGCAGGCAGCGCGTGCCGCATCGCGCTCTCGTTGACCCTCGGCCTCCTGTCGACCTTGGTCCTCATCAGCGTCGCACCGCCCGCCGAGGCGGCGGTCATCAACTCCTTCGACAAGGTGTTCTCGGCGCAGACCAACGGCTCGATCGGGATCACCGGCAACTCCCTCCTGACCTGCAGCCCCAGCGCGACCTGCACGACGGCCCTGGCCGGCACCAGCAACAACGGCAACAACGACTTCACCATGGTCAAGCTGGACACCGACTCCAACGCCAGCACCACCTCGTCCTCGATGGCGCACCTGACCGTGCCCACCGGCGGCACCGTGCTGTTCGCCGGCCTCTACTGGGGCGCCGGCGTCACCGCCGGCAACAACGGCACGGCCGCGCCCGCCAACGGCGACCGGTCCCTGCTGTTCAGGACGCCCGGCTCCGGGTCCTACACCAAGCTCGTGCCGCAGGTGCTCGACAAGCTGACCACCAACGCCAACGACTACAGCGCCTTCTACGACGTGACCAGCATCGTCAAGACGGCCGGCTCCGGCGACTACTGGGGCGCCGACATCCAGGCCGGCACCGGCGTCGACCGGTACGGCGCGTGGTCGCTCGTCGTGGCCTTCGGCGATCCGACCGCGCCGCTGCGCGACCTGTCGGTCTTCAACGGCTACGCGACCGTCTCCGGCACCGCGACCGTGAGCGCCTCCATCTCCGGCTTCCTCACCCCGCCGACCGGCACCGTGCGCGCCAAGGTGGGGATGGTCACCTACGAGGGCGACCAGCAGCTCACCGGCGACTACTTCCAGGTCAACTCCACCCAGCTGTCCGACGCGGGCAGCCCCTCGACCAACTTCTTCAACAGCCGGATCACCGCCGACGGCAACAACCTCACCGACCGCAACCCGGCCAACCCCAACAACCTCGGCGTCGACGCCAAGGTCGTCGACGCAAGCGGAGCGATCCCCAACGGCGCGACCTCGGCGAGCCTGCGCTTCGGCACCAACGGCGACGTCTACTACCCGGCCGTGCTCACGACCCAGGTCGACCTCTACGCCCCGACCATCAACGGCACCAAGACGGTCAACAACGTCTCGGGCAACGACCCCGCGAAGGTCGGCGACACCCTCGAGTACACGATCAGCTACTCCAACACCGGCGACGACACCGCGACCAACGCCGTGCTGCTCGACACCCTGCCGGCCAACGTGACCTACGTGCCGGGCAGCCTCAAGGTCACCGCGGGCGCGAACGTCGGGACCAAGACCGACGCGACCGACACCGATCAGGGCGAGTACGTCGGCGCGAGCCGGCTGGTCCGCGTCCGCGTGGGGACCGGGGCCAACGGCACCACCGGCGGGTCCCTGGTCAAGGGCGCCTCCACGACGGTCACCTTCCGCGTGACGATCGACGCGAGCGGCGCCGGCACCACGATCAGCAACAAGAGCCAGCTGGACTACAAGGCGCTCACGATCGGGCAGACCTACACCTACGACACCGCCGCGGTGGTGAACCCGGTCGGCGAGCGCGCCGACCTGGCCATCACCAAGGGCGGCGCTCCCAACCCGGTCAGCGCCGGCAGCAACCTGACCTACACGCTCAACGTGACCAACAACGGGCCGAACCCCGCCCAGGGCGCGACCGTCTCCGACGTACTGCCGGGCAACGTCACGTTCGTGTCGGCGACCGCGCCGCAGGGCACCTGCACCCATGCCTCGGGCACCGTCTCGTGCGCGCTCGGGACCATCCCCAACGGCACGACGGTCCCGGTCACGATCGTGGTCAAGGTCGACCCCGCCTTCGACGGCAGCGGGCTCGCGAACGTCGCCACGGTCAACGCCACGACCTCCGACCCGAACACCGCCAACAACAGCGCGGCCACCACCACCGCCACCGTCCGCTCGGCCGACCTCCAGATCACCAAGACCGCGGCACCCGCGTCACCGGTGCCGGGCAGCCAGGTGACCTACACCCTCACCGCCACCAACAACGGCCCCTCCGACGCGACCAGCGTGGTGGTGGCCGACCAGCTGCCCACGCAGCTGCTCGCCCCGACCGCGACCACCACGGGCGGCACCTGCTCGGTCAACGGCCGCGACGTCAGCTGCACCCTGGCCGGGCTGGGCGCCGGTGCGACGGTCACGATCACGGTCAAGGGCACCCTCAACCCGGCCCTGACCACGACGACAGCGATCCCCAACACCGCGACGATCAGCTCGCAGACGCCGGACCCGTCGGCGACGAACAACTCGAGCACCGCGTCGATCACCCCGGTCGCGCCGTCCGCCGACCTGCGGGTCACCAAGGCCACGAACACCTCGCCCGTCGTGGCCGGCTCTCCCGTCAGCTACACGGTCACGGTCACCAACGCCGGCCCGTCGGCGGCGGTGGGCGTCCAGCTCACCGAGAACCCGCCCGCCGGGCTCGGGTCGGTGACGGTCAACCCGAGCCAGGGGACCTGTGCCCTGCTCGTCTGCACCCTGGGCACCATCGCACCCGGCAGCTCAGCCACCGTCGCGGTGACCGGCGTGGTGGCCGCGACCGCCTCCGGCAACCTGACCAACAGCGCGACCGTGACGTCCACGACCACTGACCCGACGCCGGGCAACAACACCGGCACCGTGACCGACACGCTCGCGTCGCGCGCCGACGTGTCGATCTCGAAGACCGCCTCGCCGTCGCCGGTGCTGGCCGGCAACCAGGTGACCTACACCCTGACCGCGCACAACAACGGGCCGTCCGTCGCGCGCAACGTCGTCGTCTCCGACCCCGTCCCGAGCGCCCTCACCTTCGTCTCGGCCACCCCGGCGGCCTGCACGTACAGCGCGGGGACCCGCACCGTGACCTGCCCGATCGGTGACCTGGCCGTCGGCGCCGACGCCGTCGTGACCGTGGTCGCCAACACCCCGGCCGACGGCAGCGGCAACGGCGCCGTCAACACCGCGACGGTGAGCACCACCTCCACCGACCCCAACCCGGGCGACAACACCGCGTCGTACACGCTGTCCTCGGCGGCGCAGGCCAACCTGGTGATGACCAAGACCCAGACGCCGGCCACGGTCATCGCCGGCCAGACGGTCCAGTGGACGCTGACCACGCACAACAGCGGCCCGTCCGCGGCCAGCACCGTCACCGTCACGGACACGCTTCCGTCCGGACTCACCGGCGTGAGCGTCACCCCGGCCGGCCAGTGCAGCCTGACCGGTGGCGTCAACCTCTCCTGCACCCGCCCCACCCTCAACAGCGGTGGTGACTTCGTGGTCACGATCAACGCCACGGTGTCCGCCTCGCAGAACGCCGGGCCGCTGTCCAACACCGCGACAGCCACCGCGGCCACGCCGCCGGACCCGACGCAGGCGGACAACACCGACACCTCGACGGGCACGGTCGTGACCCAGGCCAACCTGGGCCTGACCAAGACCGGCCCCGCGACGGTCACCGCCGGCAACCAGGCGACGTACACGCTGACCGTCAGCAACGCCGGCCCCTCCGACGCACGCGACGTGGTGATCACCGACCAGCTCCCCGCGGGCACGACGTTCGTGCCCGACGGCGGCTCACCGTGCGTCCTGCAGGCCGGCTCGACCACGACGGTGACCTGCCCGGTCGGGACCGTGGCGCCGGGCGCCACTCCCTCCGTCACCGTGAAGGTGCAGGTCGGCTCCGGCGTCGCCGCCGGGACCCTGACCAACACCGCCGTGGTGGGCTCCAGCACGCCCGACCCGACCCCGGCCAACAACACCGCCTCGGCCACCACGACCGTCAACAACCGCGCTGACCTCTCGATCGCCAAGACCGTCGACCTCAACCCGCTGGCCGCGGGACTGGATGCGAACTACACCCTGACCGTCCACAACAACGGTCCCTCGGACGCGACGACCGTGGCAGCCACCGACACGCTGCCGCCGGGCGTCACGTTCGTGTCGGCGACGACCGCTGCAGGCAGCTGCACGCAGGCCGCCGGCCTGGTCACGTGCACCCGTCCGGTCCTCGCGGCCGGAGCGGACTGGACGATCACGGTGAGGGTGCACGTCGCGCCGGGCACCACGGCCGCTCAGCAGAACCAGGCTGCGGTGACCAGCGCGACGACGGACCCGACTGCCGGGAACAACGCGACCTCGATCACGACCCCGGTCACAGCCGCCGGTGACCTCGAGGTCGTCAAGACCGCGATGCCGACTCCGGTGGTCCCCGGCCAGCAGGTCACCTACATCCTGACCGTCGTCAACTACGGTCCGGCCACGATGACCGGGGTCACGGTGTCCGACCCGCTGGCGGCGGCCCTCACCAGCGTCACCGTGGACGCGTCGCAGGGCACCTGCTCGTTCGCTGCCGGCATCGCGTCGTGCGACCTGGGGTCCGTCGCTCCCTCGGCCCCGCAGACGGTGACGATCAAGGCGACGCTGGCACCCGGCTATCCCAACGCGACCCTGGGCAACACCGCCACGGTGACCAGCACGACCCGGGACCTCCACCCCGACAACGACAGCGACACCGTCTCGACCGCCGTGGCCCCCAGCGCCGACCTGACGCTGACCAAGGAGACCGCCGAGGATCCCGCGGTCCCCGGCCGTCCCTACGACTACCTGCTCACCCTCACGAACCGTGGTCCGTCCACGGCCCGCGGCGTGACGATCACCGACACCATGCCCGCCGGACTCACCGCGCTGTCCGCCACCTGGGGCCCCGCGGCGACGCCGTGCGCGGTCACCGCGACCCTCGTCACCTGCACCGTCGGGGTGCTCGACCCGGGGCAGGTCACCGCGACCGTCCGCGTCCGTCTCGACGCGTCGTACGCCGGCACGTCGGTGACCAACACCGCGAGCGCCACCGCGAGCACCCCCGACCCGAACCCTGCCGACAACAACGGCTCGGCCACGACCCCGGTCGCCGGCCGGGCCGACCTGGCCATCCAGAAGACCCGCACCTCGGCCGGTCCGGTGGTGCCGGGTCAGCCGATCACCTGGCGGCTGCGCGTCACCAACACGGCCGGCCCCTCCACCGCCCGCGGCGTGACGGTCACCGACACCCTGCCAGCGGACGTGAGCGGCGTGACCGCCTCGGCTCCGACCGGCACCACCTGCACGGTCACGACGACCAGCGTGAGCTGCACGCTGCCCGACCTGGCCGTGGGCGACGTGGTCGACATCGACGTGACCGGCACGCTCGCCGCGACCGCCACGGCCCAGGTCATCAACAGCGCGACGGTGGGCTCGACGACCGCCGACCCCGACTCGTCGAACAACACGGGCTCGGCCTCCGACACCCCGCAGGCCGCCGCCAACGTCTCGATCGTCAAGACGCGCACCTCGGGCGCCATCGTCCCGGGCCAGCCGGTGACCTGGCAGCTCGTGGTCGCGAACGCCGGACCCTCGACGGCCCGCAACGTCACCGTCAACGACGACCTGGTCGACGCGATCACCGGCCTCACCGCGACGGCCCCGTGCACGGTCGCGGCGGGCAACGTGGTCGCCTGCGCCCTGGGCGACCTCGCACCCGGTGGCTCGGTGACCCTCACCGTCAGCGGTGGCGTGCCCGCCGGCTACACCGGGCCGCTGGACAACACCGCCACCGTCACCTCTCCGACGGACACGACGCCGGGCAACAACACCAGCACCTCCACCGGCACCGCGGCCCCCGCCGCGGACGTGTCGATCGCCAAGACCCGCACCTCGGGACCGGTCGTCCCGGGCCAGCCGGTCACCTGGCAGATCGTCGTCGCGAACGCCGGACCCTCGACGGCCCGCAACGTGACGGTCGACGACGACGTCGCCGACGAGCTCACCGGCCTGACGGCCACCGCTCCCTGCACCATCGCGGCCGGCAACGTGGTCGCCTGCGCCCTCGGCGACCTCGCCCCGGGCGCGAGCGTGACGCTCACCGTCAGCGGTGGCGTGCCCGCCGGCTACACCGGACCGCTGGCCAACACCGCCACCGTCACCTCGCCCACCGACACCACGCCGGGCAACAACTCCTCGACCAACACCGGCACCGCGGCCCCCGCCGCGGACGTCTCGATCGCCAAGACCCGGCCCTCGGGCGCGGTCGTCCCGGGCCAGCCGGTCACCTGGCAGATCGTCGTCGCGAACGCCGGACCCTCGACGGCCCGCAACGTGACGGTCGACGACGACGTCGCCGACGAGCTCACCGGCCTGACGGCCACCGCTCCCTGCACCATCGCGGCCGGCAACGTGGTCGCCTGCGCCCTCGGCGACCTCGCCCCGGGCGCGAGCGTGACGCTCACCGTCAGCGGTGGCGTGCCCGCCGGCTACACCGGACCGCTGGCCAACACCGCCACCGTCACCTCGCCCACCGACACCACCCCGGGCAACAACACCAGCACCTCCACCGGCACCGCCGTGCCCGACGCCGACGTGTCCGTCACGAAGACCCGCCCCTCGGGACCCGTGGTCCCCGGTCAGCCGGTCACCTGGTCGATCGTGGTCGCGAACACCGGACCGTCGGTGGCGCGCTCGGTCAATGTCAACGACGACGTCGACGACGCGATCACCGGCCTCACCGCCACCGCGCCGTGCACCATCGCGGCCGGCAACGTGGTCTCCTGCGCCCTCGGTGACCTCGCCCCGGGCGACAGCGTGACGCTCACCGTCAGCGGAGGCGTCCCCGCCGGGTTCACCGGACCCCTCGCCAACACCGCCACCGTCACCTCCCCGACCGACACCACCCCGGGCAACAACTCCGCGACCAGCACTGGCGGGGCACAGGCGGCCGCCGACGTCTCGGTCACCAAGACCCGCACCTCCGGACCGGTCGTCCCGGGCCAGCCCGTGACCTGGCAGATCGTGGTCGCCAACGGCGGCCCGTCGACCGCCCGTTCGGTCACCGTCGACGACGATGCCGACGATGCCCTCATCGGCGTGACGGCCACTGGCGCCTCGTGCACGGTCGCGGCCGGCAACGTCATCTCCTGCACCGTGGGTGACGTCGCCCCCGGCGACACGGTGACCCTCACCGTCAGCGGTGGCGTGCCCGCCGGGTTCACCGGACCGCTGGCCAACACCGCGACGGTCACGTCCCCGACCGACACCACCCCCGGCAACAACACCAGCACCTCCACCGGCCCCGCGACCCCGAGCGCTGACGTGCGGATCAACAAGACCCGCACCTCCGGCCCGGTGGTGCCGGGCACGCGGACCACCTGGCAGCTGCGCGTGGTCAACGTCGGTCCCTCGACGGCCCGCTCGGTCAGCGTCAGCGACGACGTGCTCGACGCGCTGACCGGCGTGACGGCCACCGGCCCGGCCGGCGTGTCCTGCACAGTGGGCGCCGGCAACCTGGTGAGCTGCAGCGTCGGCGACCTCGCGCCCACCGACCCCCCGGTGCTCATCTCCGTCTCCGGCGGCGTGCCGGCCGGGTTCACCGGCACCCTGTCCAACACCGGCCAGGTGGCCTCGCCGACCAGTGACCCCGACCCCTCCAACAACACCAGCACCGACGACGGCGTCGTCGCCCCGTCGGCCGCGGTCTCGGTCGCGAAGGCCAGGACCTCCGGTCCCGTCGTGCCCGGCACCCAGGTGACCTGGGTCGTCACCGCCACCAACGGCGGCCCCTCGGTGGCCCGGTCGGTCCGGATCGACGACGACCTGATCGACGCCTTCACCCGGGTGACCGCGACCCTGCCCGACGGGTCGACCTGCCCGGTCGCCGCCGGCAACGTGGTCGGCTGCGAGCTCGGCGACCTGCTGCCCGGCACCAGCGCCGACGTGACGATCACGGCGCTGGTCCCGGCCGGCTACACCGGGAGCGCGGACAACACCGCCACCGTCACCTCGCCCACCGACACCTCCACGGGTGACGACACGGCCACGGTGCCCGGCACCGCCGTACCGGCCGCCGACGTGTCGGTCGTCAAGACCCGACCCTCCGGCCCGGTGGTCCCGGGTCTGCCCGTCACCTGGCAGATCGTCGTCGCCAACGCCGGGCCCTCGGTCGCGCGCACGGTCACCGTCGCCGACGACGTCGACGACGCGATCACGGGACTCACCGCTACGGCGCCCTGCGCGATCGCGGCCGGCAACCAGGTCTCCTGCGCGCTCGGCGACCTCGCCCCGGGCGACACGGTGACCCTCACCCTCACGGGCGGGGTCCCGGCCGGGTTCACCGGCCCGCTCGCCAACACCGCCACCGTGGCGTCGCCGACCGACATCACCCAGGGCAACAACTCGAGCACCTCCACCGGCACGGCCGCACCGTCAGCGGACATCACCGTCTCCAAGGCGCGGACCTCGGGTCCGGTGGTCCCGGGCACCCCCGTCACGTGGCTGATCGAGGTGCTCAACAACGGTCCCTCCGTGGCCGGCTCGGTCACCCTGAGCGACAACCTCGACGACGCCCTGACCGCAGTCACGGCCACCGGCGCGGGAGCGGTCTGCACCGTGGCTGCCGGCAACCAGGTCGACTGCACGCTCGGCGACCTCGCACCGGGCCAGACCCGACAGGTCACGATCTCTGCGGACGTGCCGGCCGGGTTCACCGGAGCGCTGGACAACACGGTCCAGGTGAGCTCACCGACCGACACGACACCCGCGAACAACACGGCGACCTCGCCCGGGACAGCCAACTCGATCTCCGACGTGTCCATCACCAAGGCCCGCACCTCGGGGCCGGTGGTCCCCGGGCAGCCCGTCACATGGACGCTCCGCGTGACCAACGCCGGCCCGTCGAACGCCGCCACGGTGACCGTCGCCGACGACGTGAACCCCGCGTTCACCGGGGTGACCGCCGCGCCCGTCCCTGCCAAGAACGGCTGCACGGTCAGCCCCGCCAACGCCGTCCGCTGTGACCTGGGCACCCTCACGCCGGGTGAGACGGTCGTGATCACGGTGCAGGCGCAGGTCCCGCCGGGCTACACCGGCAGCGCCGACAACACCGCGACCGTCGACGCGCCGTCCGACACCAACCCGACCAACAACACCTCGAGCACCGGCGGCGCGGCCACCCCGGTCGCCGACGTCAGCGTGGTCAAGACCCGCACCTCAGGGCCGGTCATCCCCGGCACCCGAGTGGCATGGGACGTCACGGTCGCGAACGCCGGGCCGTCGACGGCCACCAACGTCCAGGTCACCGACGACCTCGTGGACGCGCTCACCGGAGTCACCGCCACGGTGTCCGGCAACACGTGCGCGGTCGCGGCTGGCAACGTCGTCACCTGTGCGCTGGGCACCCTGCCGCCCGGCTCGCCCCTGACGATCAAGATCTCGGCCGACGTACCTCCCGGGTTCACCGGCGACGTGGACAACACCGCCACCGTCACGTCGCCGACCGACTCCACCCCGGGCAACAACAGCTCGACCGTGCCCGGTCCGACGACGCCCACCGTCGACGTGTCGGTCGTGAAGACACTGGTCACCAGCCCGCTGGTGGCGGGCGGCGACGTGCACTGGCGCCTGGTCGTCGCCAACGCCGGCCCCTCGACGGCCACCTCGGTCGTGCTCACCGACGCCGTGCCCAGCGGGATCGGCAACGTCGCCGCCACCGGTCCGGCGGGCGTCACCTGCACGGTCACGGGCAACAGCGTCCGCTGCACCTTGCCCGACCTCGGACCGGCCGACTCGGTGACCATCGACGTCACCGGGCGACTCGGCCCCGCGGAGCGCGGCACCCTCACCAACACCGCCGGCGTCGTGTCGGGGGGCACCGACACCCAGCCGAACAACAACACCAGCACCGCGACCACGCCGATCACCGCGGTGGCCGACCTGTCGGTGACCAAGGAGATCAGCGGGCCGAAGCCGGTGCCCGGTGGCCCGATCACGTTCACGATCACGGTCCGCAACGAAGGACCGTCGTCCGCCACCAACGTGACGCTCAACGACCCGATCGACAGCCGGGTGACCGACGTCGCGGTCACCGCCACGGCCGGGACCTGTGTCGTCGATCCTGCGCACGCGGTCATCTGCCAGTTCCCCGAGCTGGCTCCGAGGGCCGAGGCCGTCGTGACCGTGAGCGGTCAGCTGCCCCGCGACCTGTCGTCGCCGGTGTCGAACACCGCGACCGTCACTCCTGGACCAGAGACCGATCCCGACGTCGAGGACGAGGTCGCGACCGTGACCACCGGGCCGGTCGACGGCGCCGACCTCCAGATCACCAAGAAGGCGAGCTCGAGCCACGCCGCACCGGGCGACCGGATCACCTACTCGATCACCGTCGACAACCTGGGGCCCGGCACCGCCCTCGACGTGGTGGTGACGGACAAGGTGCCCGACGGGCTTGTCGACGTCACGGCCGACGCCGGCAGCGGTACGTGCAAGGTCACGCGCGTCGTCACCTGCCAGGTCGGCGACCTCGCCGCCGGGCAGCGAGCCCGGGTCACGGTCCGCGGCACCATCGCGGCACACGCCACGGGCAAGGTCGTCAACGTCGCCGAGGTCGACTCCGCCACCGCTGACCCCCACCCGGGCAACAACGCCGGCACCGCGCCGGTCACCGTCTCCCAGTCGCCCGACGACGGCGCGGGACCCGACGACGACAGCGGCCCCGACCACGGGTCCCTGCCGGACACCGGCCTCGGCGCCGGCGCGGAGCTGCTGCTGCTCGGAGGGCTGCTCACGATCCTCGCCGGTCTCGGCGTCCTGCTCGCCTCCCGCCGTCGCCGTACGACGAGCTGAGGTCCACCCACGCCGACCCGCCGTGACCCGACCCGGGTGACGGCGGGTGGGTCAGGTGGCGGAGGCGCGGGCGGCGTCGAGGTCGGCCTTGGTGAGCACCGGGCGCACCTCGAGGCCGACGTCGGCCAGAGGGTTCTCGCCCTCGGGGCTGCGGTCGATCGCGCAGACGACGACCTCCACGATCGCACCGGCCTCGCGCAGGGCGTTCGTCGCGTCGCGGACCGCGCCCCCCGTGGTGATGACGTCCTCGACCAGCGTGACCCGCCGCCCGGCCACCTCGGGCCCCTCGGCGAGCTTGCAGGTGCCGTACTCCTTGGCCTTCTTGCGCACGAACAGCGCGGGCAGCCCGGTCCGGGCGCTGAGCACCGTCGCGATCGGGATCCCGCCCATCTCGAGGCCGCCGAGCAGCTCGGTGCCCCTCGGCACCAGCCCGGCCATCGCCTCCGCGACCCGAGCCAGCAGCGCGGGGGTGGTCTCGAAGAGGTACTTGTCGAAGTACTCCTGCGACACCTGCCCGGAGCGCAGCGTGAAGGTCCCGGACAGCCGGCACGCGGCATCGATCTCGGCGGCCAGCGTCTGGTCTGCAGTCACGGTGGACATCCAACACGATGAGCAGGGGGCCCCGGGCCGCTCCGCTCAGTAACGTGGCCAGGCGTGACTCCTCTCGCGACCCGACTGCAGGACATCGCGCCGACGATCTTCACCGAGATGTCGGCGCTGGCGATGCGGACCGGCTCGGTCAACCTCGGGCAGGGGTTCCCCGACCAGGACGGACCTCCCACGGTGATCGCCGAGGCGGTGCGGGCGCTCCAGCACGGGGCGAACCAGTACGCGCCCGGGACCGGCGTGCCGGCACTGCGGCGGGCGATCGCCGCCCACCAGCAGCGGCACTACGGCATCGAGCTCGACCCGGAACGGCAGGTCGTGGTGACGACCGGCTGCACGGAGGGGATCGCGGCGGCGCTGCTCGGCCTGGTCAACCCCGGCGACGAGGTGGTGGTGCTGGAGCCCTACTACGACTCCTACGTCGCGATGCTCCAGATGGCGGGCGGTGTACGCCGTCCTGTGACGCTGCGCGCGCCGGACTTCCGGCTCGACGTGGACGCCCTGCGCGCCGCGGTGACGCCGAGGACGCGGTTCGTCCTGCTCAACAGCCCGCACAACCCGACCGGAGCGGTCCTGAGCCGGGAGGAGCTGCAGTCCGTCGCCGACGTGGCGGTCGAGCACGACCTCGTGGTCATCACCGACGAGGTCTACGAGCACCTGACGTTCGACGGCGCCGAGCACCTGCCGATCGCGACCCTGCCCGGGATGTTCGAGCGGACGCTGACGTTGTCGAGCGCCGGGAAGTCCTACTCGTTCACCGGGTGGAAGGTCGGCTGGGCGACCGGACCGGCCGAGCTCGTGGGCGCGGTGCTGGCCGCCAAGCAGTGGCTCACCTTCACCTCCGGATCGCCGCTCCAGCCGGCCGTGGCCCTGGCGCTGGAGGAGGAGCGGGCGTTCCCGCTCGCACTGGCCCAGGACCTCCGTGAGCGGCGCGACCTGCTGGTCGAGGGGCTCCGGGCGGCCGGGCTGACGGCCTACGTTCCTCAGGGCACCTACTTCGCGACCGCGTCGGTGGGCGGCCTGGGCTGGGCGGACGGCATGGCGTTCTGCCGCGCGCTGCCCGAGCGGGCCGGAGTGGTGGCGATCCCGACCCAGGTCTTCTACGACGACCAGACCGACCCCGAGGGCGGCCGCGACCTGGTGCGGTTCGCGTTCTGCAAGACCCGCGAGGTGATCGAGGACGGCATCGCCCGGCTGGTGACGGCCGACCTGCGCGCCTGAACCTGGCCACCGATGCTGGCGAAGGCGTCGCGCGATCCGCGACGTGTCTGCAACGGCACCTGCGCTACGCGGAGCCTCCCGCCCGCAGCCACGCGCGCGCCTCCGGCCGCAGCAGCAGCGCCAGGGTGGCCGCACACGCGGCCAGGGGGACGATGAAGACCGGCGAGGTGACGACCCCGATGACGCAGAAGGCGGCCGCGACGCCGGCCGAGACCCGCAGGACGGCGGCGGCCCAGCCGACCCGGCGCCAGGCCAGCACGGCGACGCCGGCGGCGGCGGCCGACCACGCGAGGATCCCGGCACAGGCGGCATAGAGCACGGTGCGCACGGTGCCTTCGCTCAGCCCCTGGTCTGCGAGGTCCGGGTTCTGGCGGAAGAGCTCGTCGACCAGCTGCTGCGGATCGGCGAGCATCGCGACGATCGTGGCTGCGAACAGCAGCACGGCGGGCACCGCGAACGACCACGTGAGCACGCACGCCCAGGTCACGGCGTTCGGGCGCCGGCCGACCGCCGCCGAGGTCTGGCGCGGTGCGGCGGCGTACGGCGTGGGGTGCAGCGGAGGGGCGGTCGGCGGCGGGAGGTCGAGCAGAGGGTCCCGGCCGGTCGGCGTGGTCGGCGGCGCGGGCAGCCGGCGCGGCGGCGTGGGCGCCTCCCGGGCGATGCCGTCGAACCAGTCGCGGGCCGGCTGGAACCACAGCATCACGACCGCCGCGGACACCATCGCCGGGAAGATGCTCGCGCCGGGCGTGCCGACGAACAGGAAGCTGGTGACGAAGAGGGGCGCCGCGACCCACGAGAGCGCGAGCCGTGCGCCCTTGGAGCGCTGCAGCGCGAACCAGCCGAGCACGGCCATCGCGGCACCCGCGACCGCGGCCACGGTCCAGACGACACGCAGCAGCGACAGCATGCCCTGCACGCCGAGGCCGAGCTGGTCACCGGGCGGGCGGGAGAGATAGTCCTCGACCGCCTCCCGGGTGTCGAGCGAGTGCAGCGCGGCGCCCTGGCCGAGCGCGGTCAGCACGACGATCACCGACCCGCCCACGACCAGCCACCCGGCCAGGGCAGCCTGGGGCGGGCGCGCGGGTGACTTCGGCTCGCTCACGGCCCTAGTGTTGCTCGCCGTCCACACCCGAGCTTGCCGGGGGTGAAGGAGTCAGCCGACGCGGAGGGTCAGCCCGTCGTCGCCCCGGTCGACCGTGACGGCCCCGCCGTCGCTCACCTCGCCGCCGATCAGCAGCCGCGACAGCGGGTCGCCGATCGCCGACTGGATCAGCCGGCGCAGCGGCCGGGCGCCGTACGCCGGGTCGTAGCCGGTCTCCGCCAGCCACTCACGCGCCGCGTCGGTGACCTGGATCGTGATCCGCCGCACCGCGAGCCGCTGGCCGAGCAGCGCGAGCTGGAGGTCGACGATCCTGGCCAGCTCGGCCTGGGTGAGCGCGTCGAAGACCACGATCTCGTCGAGCCGGTTGAGGAACTCCGGCTTGAACGACGCCCGCACGGTGGCGAGCACCGACTCCCTCTTCTCCTCACGGTCGAGGTCGGGGTCGACCAGGTAGGCCGAGCCGAGGTTGCTGGTCAGGACGAGCAGCGTGTTGCGGAAGTCGACGGTGCGGCCCTGGCCGTCGGTGAGCCGTCCGTCGTCGAGCACCTGGAGCAGGATGTCGAAGACCTCGGGGTGCGCCTTCTCGACCTCGTCGAGCAGCACCACCGAGTAGGGGCGGCGGCGCACGGCCTCGGTGAGCTGGCCGCCCTCGTCGTAGCCGACGTAGCCGGGGGGAGCGCCGACCAGGCGCGACACCGAGTGCTTCTCGGAGTACTCGCTCATGTCGATCCGGATGATCGCCCGCTCGTCGTCGAAGAGGAAGTCGGCCAGCGACTTGGCGAGCTCGGTCTTGCCGGTGCCGGTGGGGCCGAGGAAGAGGAAGGACCCGGTCGGCCGGTGGGGGTCGGCGATGCCGGCCCGCGAGCGGCGTACGGCATCGCTCACGGCCCGCACGGCATCCTGCTGGCCGATCAGCCGCTCGCCGATGACCTCCTCCATCCGCAGCAGCTTGGCCGTCTCGCCCTCGAGCAGCCGGCCGGTCGGGATGCCGGTCCAGGCCTCGACGACGTCGGCGACCTGCTCCGCACCGACCTCCTCGCCGACGAGCTTCTCCGTGGACTGCTCGACCTCGGCCGCCCGCTCGATCTGCTTCTCCAGGGCAGGGATCCGGCCGTAGCGGATCTCGCTGGCCTTCTCCAGGTCACCCTCACGCTCGAGCCGCTCCATCTCGGTGCGGAGCTGGTCGAGCTGGCGGCGCAGCTCGCCCTCGCCCTCGAGCGAGGCCTTCTCCTGCTCCCAGCGGGCGTCGAGGGCACGCAGCTCCTCCTCCTTGTCGGCGAGGTCCGCTCGGAGCGCGGCGAGCCGCTCGATCGACGCGTCGTCGCTCTCCTTGGCGAGGGCGAACTCCTCCATCTTGAGCCGGTCGACCTGGCGGCGGAGCTGGTCGATCTCCTCTGGAGACGACTCGATCTCCATGCGCAGCCGCGACGCGGCCTCGTCGATGAGGTCGATCGCCTTGTCGGGCAGCTGCCGGCCGGTGATGTAGCGGTCCGACAGCGTCGCGGCCGCGACCAGCGCGGCGTCGGTGATGCGGACGCCGTGGTGGGCTTCGTACTTCTCCTGGATGCCGCGCAGGATCTGGATGGTGTCCTCGACGGTGGGCTCACCGACGAAGACCTGCTGGAAGCGGCGCTCGAGGGCCGGGTCCTTCTCGATCCGCTCGCGGTACTCATCGAGCGTGGTCGCACCGATCATGTGCAGCTCGCCGCGGGCGAGCATCGGCTTGAGCATGTTGCCGGCGTCCATCGCGGAGTCGCCGCCGGCGCCTGCCCCGACCACCGTGTGCAGCTCGTCGATGAAGGTGATCACCTGGCCGCCGGCGTCCTTGATCTCCTCGAGCACGGCCTTGAGCCGCTCCTCGAACTCGCCGCGGTACTTCGCCCCGGCGACCATCGCGGCCAGGTCGAGCGAGAGCACCCTGCGACCCTTGAGGGAGTCGGGGACGTCGCCCGCGACCACGCGCTGGGCCAGCCCCTCCACGACGGCGGTCTTGCCGACGCCGGGCTCGCCGATGAGCACGGGGTTGTTCTTGGTACGTCGCGACAGCACCTGGATCACCCGGCGGATCTCGGCATCACGGCCGATCACCGGGTCGAGCCTGCCCTCCTCGGCGGACCGGGTCAGGTCGACGCTGTACTTCTCCAGGGCCTCGTAGGTCGACTCGGCGTCCTGGCTGGTGACTCGGCGGTTGCCGCGGACGGCGGTGAGCTGCTCGCGGAGGCCGGACTCGGTGAGGCCGGCATCCTTCAGCAGCTTCTGGGCGGAGCTGTCGACACCGGCCAGCGCGATGAGCAGGTGCTCGGAGGCGACGTACTCGTCCTTCATGGACTGCGCGAGGTCGAGCGCGGCGGCCAGCACCCGGGTCATCGCCGCGGACGCGCCGGGCTGCTGGACGGTGCTGCCGGTCGCCCGCGGCAGGGCGGTCATCACGGACTCGGCCTGGCCGAGCAGGACCCGGGGGTCGAAGCCGGCCTTGGCCACCAGCGTCCCGGCCGTGCCCTCCTCGTCGCGCAGCAGCGCGACCAAGAGGTGCACGGGCTCGGTCGAGGTGTTGCCCGCCGTGGTCGCGGCGAGCTGCGCGGCCTCGATCGCCGCGCGGCTGCGGGTGGTGAACTTCTCGGCACCGAACTGGCTCATGTGCTCTCCTCAGCGTCCGCGGCGCCAGACGACGATGGACTGGTTGCCCTGCTGGGGGCGCAGGGCGGGCAGCCGGCCCGCGGAGGACGGCCGCGCAAGGCCGGACGTGGCCTGCCGGAGCGCCTCGCGGGTGGCGTCCAGCTCGGCGACGAGCTCCCCGTTGCGGGCCGACAGGGCATCGACGCGGCTCTCGAGCTCGAGGATGCGGCGGACGCCCTCGATGCCGATGCCCGACGCGGTGAGGTCGGAGATCTCGCGCAGCAGGTCGATGTCGCGCGCCGAGTAGCGGCGACCGCCACCACCGGTGCGGACCGGCATGATCAGCCCGACCCGCTCGTAGGTGCGCAGCGTCTGGGGGTGCAGCCCGGTCAGCTCGGCGGCCACGCTGATCACGAAGACGGCGGCGTCGGGCGACGGGGCTCCGAAGAACGGCGTCCCCGCGTCGTTGGGTGGGGTGGTCATGATGCGCCCGGGCCGCTGAAGAGGTTGGCGCGGAGCGAGGGCTCGTTGCCGGCGGCGCGGTAGGCCTCCACGGCCGCCCGCGCCTCGGCGTTCAGGGTGCCGGGCACGTGCACCTGCACCGTGGCGAGCAGGTCGCCGGTGGTGCCGTCCTTCTTGCGCGAGCCCTTGCCACGCACGCGGAACGTGCGCCCGTTGGGCGTGCCGGCGGGCACCTTCACGGTGACCGGGGCGCCGCCGAGGGTCGGGATCTTGATGTCGGCGCCCAGCGCGGCCTCGTCGAACGAGATCGGGACGTCGAGGGTGAGGTTGTCGCCCTTGCGCCCGAACAGCTGGTGGGGCGTGACCCTCACGCTGACGTAGAGGTCACCGGGGGGACCGCCGTTGACGCCGGCGGACCCCTTGCCCTTGAGCCGGATCCGCTGGCCGTCCTTCACGCCGGCCGGGATCCGCGCCTGGATGCTGCGGGCGGAGAGACCGTGGCCGCTGCCGTGGCAGGTCGGGCAGGCCTCGTCGTAGATGAGCTGGCGACCGCCGCACCTGGGGCAGGTCTCGTTGACCGAGAAGGCGCCACCCATGTTGTTGACGACGAAGCCCGCGCCCTCACACTCCGGGCAGATGTGCGGGCGGGTGCCCGGCTTGCCGCCGGTGCCGTTGCAGTCGGGGCACGGCGCGTCGGAGGTCAGCCGCAGCGAGATGGTGACGCCGTCGATGGCGTCGGTGAAACCGATCGTCGCGACCGTCTCCGCGTCGGAGCCCTTCTGCGGGCGCGACTGGGTCTGGGTGCGGCGCCCGCCGAAGCCTCCGAAGAGGTCGCCGAACACGTCGCCGATGCCGCCACCGGCCCCACCGGCGCCGCCCCGGTCGCGCAGCAGGTCGTCGAGGTTGAAGCCGCCGCCCGCTCCCCCACCACCGCCGCGACCCTGCCAACCCGCGGCGCCGGAGCCGTAGAGCTCGCGCATCTCGTCGTACTTCTTGCGCTTCTCGGCGTCGCCCACGACGTCGTAGGCCTCGGCCACCGACTTGAACTTCTCGTGCTTGGCGGTGTCACCGGGGTTGGAGTCGGGGTGGTTGAGGCGCGCCAGCTTGCGGTAGGCCTTCTTGATCTCGGCGCCGGTGGCGTCCTTCTTCACGCCGAGCTCGGCGTAGAAGTCCTTCTGGGCCCAGTCGGCCCGGAACCCTTCCGTCGTGGCCATGCGCGCACCTCCCCTCCGCTACTCGTTGGCTACTTGTTGGCTACTGGTGGTCCTCGTCGTGAGGTACGTCGTCCGTCGCCGGGATCTCATCGGGCTCGGCGGGCTCGGCGGGCGCCTCGGCCGACCCCGGCACCGGGTCGACGACCAGGACCTGCGCGGCCCTGACCACCCGGTCACCGATCCGGTAGCCGGCCTTCGCGATCACCTTGCAGGTGGTCACGCTGACGTCCGGGTCCTCGCCGATGTGGCTCAGCGCCTGGTGGTACATCGGGTCGAACGCGTCGCCGACCTCGCCGAACTTCACCAGGCCGACCCCGGCCAGGATCCGCTCGAGCTGCTCGGCCACCGCCTTGAAGCCGCCCTCGAGAGCCTGCCCGCTCTTCTCGGCGTGCTCGCGGGCCAGGTCGATGGTGTCCATGACCTCGGTGATCGGGGCCAGGGCGGAGTAGGTCGCGTTCTGCTTCACCAGCTCGCGGTCGCGGTCGACGCGACGCTTGTAGTTGAGGTACTCCGCCTGGACCCGCTGCAGGTCGAGCGTCCGCTCGTCGAGCTGACGCTGGAGATCGCCCACCCGGTCGACGGCGTCGCGCTCGCCCGCCGACTCCGGGAAGGAGCCCGCCTCGGCGGCGGGCTCCTCCCTGGCCTCGTCCTCGTGAGGAACGTCGGTCACTTGTTCTCGCCCTCGGCGGTGTCGTCCGCGGAGCTCTCGGCCGGCCCGTCGGCGGGCTCGTCGACGATCTCGGCGTCGACCACGTCGTCGTCGGACTCACCGGTCGCCCCGGTGCTGCCCCCGGCCGCAGCGGAGTCGGCCTCGGCCGCGGCGTACATCGCGGCGCCCATCTTCTGGCTCGACTCGCCCAGCTTGGTCACGCCGGCCGAGATGTCCTCGGCGCTCGCCTCGGCGTTCTCCAGGGTGGCCTTCAGCGCGTCGACGTCGGCCTGGACCTCGGTCTTGACGTCATCGGGCACCTTGTCGGCGTTCTCGGCCAGGAACTTCTCCGTCGTGTAGACGAGCTGGTCGGCCTGGTTGCGGGTCTCGACGGCCTCGCGGCGCGCGGCGTCGTCGGCGGCGTACTGCTCCGCCTCCTTGACCATCCGGTCGATGTCGTCCTTGCCCAGCGCCGAACCGCCGGTGATCGTCATCGACTGCTCCTTGCCGGAGGCCTGGTCCTTGGCCGTCACGTGCACGATGCCGTTGGCGTCGATGTCGAAGATGACCTCGATCTTGGGCACCCCGCGCGGGGCCGGCGGCAGGCCGGTCAGCTCGAAGTTGCCGAGCGGCTGGTTCTGCGACCACATCGGGCGCTCACCCTGGGCCACCTTGATCTCCACCGACGGCTGGTTGTCGTCGGCGGTCGTGAAGATCTCGGAGCGCTTGGCCGGGATGGTGGTGTTGCGCTCGATGAGGTTGGTCATCACGCCACCCTTGGTCTCGATGCCGAGGGAGAGCGGGGTGACGTCGAGCAGGAGGACGTCCTTGACCTCGCCCTTGAGCACGCCGGCCTGGAGCGCCGCGCCGACCGCGACGACCTCGTCGGGGTTGACGCCCTTGTTGGGCTCCTTGCCGTTGAGCAGCTCCTTGACGACGTCGGTGACGGCCGGCATCCGGGTCGAGCCGCCGACCAGGACCACGTGGTCGATGTCGGCGATGGCGACGCCGCCGTCCTTGAGCACGGCCTTGAACGGCTCGCGGGTGCGGTCGAGGAGGTCGGAGGTCATCTTCTGGAACTCCGCGCGGGTCAGCTTCTCCTCGAAGTGCAGCGGGCCGGACTCACCGTGGGTGATGTAGGGCAGGTGCACCGTGGTCTCGCTGGACGCCGACAGCTCGATCTTCGCCTTCTCGGCCGACTCCTGGAGCCGCTGCTTGGCGATCTTGTCCTGGGACAGGTCGACGCCGTTGTTGTCCTTGAACTTCTTGACCATCCAGTCGACGACGCGCTGGTCCCAGTCGTCACCACCGAGCTCGTTGTCACCGGAGGTCGCCTTGACCTCGATCGTGGAGAACCCGTCCTCGTCCTTGCCCACCTCGAGCAGGGACACGTCGAAGGTGCCGCCACCGAGGTCGAAGACCAGGATGGTCTGGTCGCCGTCGCCCTTGTCGAGGCCGTAGGCCAGGGCGGCCGCGGTCGGCTCGTTGACGATCCGGCTCACGTTGAGACCCGCGATCTCGCCGGCCTCCTTGGTCGCCTGGCGCTGCGAGTCCGAGAAGTAGGCCGGCACGGTGATGACCGCGTCGGTCACGGTCTCGCCGAGGTAGGCCTCGGCGTCCCGCTTGAGCTTCTGCAGGACGAACGCGCTGATCTGCTGGGGGGTGAACGACTTGTCGTCGATCGTGACCTTCCAGTCGCCGCCCATGTGCCGCTTCACCGAGCGGATGGTCCGGTCGACGTTGGTCACGGCCTGGCGCTTGGCGACCTCGCCGACCAGCACCTCGCCGTTCTTGGCGAAGGCCACGACCGAGGGGGTGGTCCGGGCGCCTTCGGCGTTCGCGATGACGGTGGGTTCGCCACCCTCGAGGACGGCGACGACGCTGTTCGTCGTGCCGAGGTCGATACCGACCGCTCGTGCCATTGTTGCTCCTTGAGTTCGGGGACTCTGTGTCATGGTCCGGGGAGTTGAGCGTATTCGACTCAACTTTGCTCACTGGGCTCAACGCTACTCGGCCACGGAAGTGTTCCCCACTCCGGGCAGCAATTCAGCCACACGGCCGCGCGGAATGAATGCGGCCGACCGTGGTTACCGACAGGCATGACCGCCCCGACCCTGACCCTCAACAACCGGACCGAGATCCCCCAGCTGGGGTTCGGTGTCTTCCAGGTGCCGCCGGCGCAGACCGCGGACGTGGTCACCCAGGCCCTCCAGGTGGGCTACCGGCACCTCGACACCGCGCAGATGTACCAGAACGAGCAGGGGGTCGGCGAGGCGCTCAAGGCCACCGACGTACCCCGCGAGGACCTGTGGATCACCAGCAAGCTCAACAACGGGTACCACCGGCCCGACGACGCCCGCCGCGCCTTCGACGAGACGCTCGCCAAGCTAGGGCTCGAGCAGATCGACCTCTTCCTCATCCACTGGCCGCTGCCCACTCTCTACGACGGCGACTACGTCTCGACCTGGCGGACCCTCACCGAGTTCGTGGAGGACGGGCGGGCCCGGTCCGTCGGAGTCTCGAACTTCCAGCCCGAGCACCTCGACCGGATCGTCGCCGAGACCGGCGTCGTGCCCGCCGTCAACCAGATCGAGGTGCACCCCTACTTCACCAACGAGGCGGCCCGCGAGGCGAGCCACCGGCACGGCGTGCTCGTCGAGGCGTGGTCGCCGATCGCCCAGGGCGGCGTCCTCGATGACGAGGTGATCGGAGGGATCGCCGCCGCGCACGGCCGGACCGTCTCGCAGGTCACGCTGCGCTGGCACGTCGAGCGCGGCGACATCGTGTTCCCGAAGACCATGCACCGGGAGCGGATGGAGGAGAACTTCTCCATCTTCGACTTCGAGCTCACCGCCGACGAGGTGGCGGCGATCAGCGCCCTCGACCGGGGCGAGTCCGGGCGCACGGGTCCGAACCCCGACACCTTCGACATGGTCCCGAGCTGAGCCACCGCTGGCACGGCTCTCGCCAGCGACTCGTCGGGGTCCGCCGAGCTCCGCTCAGCGGACCTTGACCCGAACCTCGTTGGAGACGTTGGGGCCATCGGTGTCGCGGACCCGGAACTTGTTGACGCCCGACTGGGCGGTCTGGACGTAGGTCGCGAAGGTCTCGCCGCTCACGACGGCATCGACCGAGGCGAAGTCGTCCCACTTGCCGTCCTCGAACCGCTGGACCTGCACGACCGCGCCCTCACCGCCCGGGTAGACGCCGGTGAGGTAGATCTCCTCCATCGGACCGACCGCGGTCGCCGCCGAAGACAGGGAGATGGCGAACTGCTGCTCGGCCGCCGCGGAGGTCTCCGTGCCGGACGGGGTCTCGCCCGGCTGCAGGGTGATCTGCGGACCGGACTCCGACAGGGTGTCCGAGGGCTTGGGGAGATACATCGACTGCTGGCTCGACGCGGTGCCACCGCCGTCGTCGCCGTCCAGGCCGAGCATCGAGCTGCCCGCCAGCGCGGCGCCGCTCACCAGGATCCCGACCACCACGCCCACGCCCACGAGCGCGGCGAGGCCGGAGATGACCGGGTGGCCTTCGTCGTCGCTCAACGCCGAGGTCCTTCCGTGGGAGGGATGTCGCAGGGTAGCTCGCTGCCATTCTCAGCCACGATCCCCCAGCGTTCCAATCAGCCACCCTCGATGCGGCCCACCTGGGCTACCTGGGCTCCAGTACGACGACAGGGATCGTCCGCTCGGTCCACCTCTGGTACTTCGCGAAGTCGGCGTAGAGCTCGACCAGCCGGGGCCACAGCACCTCGCGCTCGTCGGGCGTCGCCGTCCGTGCGCGCACCGGGCGGCCCTTCTCGCCCTTGAGGCTGACCGTCGTGTCCGGGTGCGCGGCGAGGTTGGCGTACCACTGCGGGTTCTTCGGGAGGCCGCCCTGCGAGGCGACGACCACGAGGGCCGCGCCGTCCGGCAGGTAGAGCAGCGGCGTCTCGTACTCCTTGCCGGACTTCCTGCCGACGTGGCTGAGCAGCAGCGTCGGCACCGGCTTCTTCCAGCCTGCGCCGATCCGCCACTTGTTGCCGACCCGACCGTTGGTCGCCTTGAAGACCGCGACCTGGGAGCGCGCCATCAGCCTGATGCCGCGCACCGCCCAGGGCGAGTCGAGCCCGGCCGGGCGGTCCTCGGGAAGCATGCCCATCAGATGTTGTTCTTCCAGACGACTTCTTCGTGCAGCTGGCGGCTGCGCCAGCCGTCCGGCGTACGCGTCATGGTGTGGTGGTAGAGCCCACCGATCTCGACGATCTTGGTCCCGCCCCGGCCGTCGTCCACGGGCATCGGGTTGTGGAAGTACGCCGACACCGCGGCGCTGTCGCCGTCCAGTCGGATGTCGACCTGGCCGAGGGTGTGCATCCGCTTCGGGAAGAACGCCGGCAGCATCTCGGCCAGCCACGGCTTCACCTCGGCGAAGGCCGCCGCGATCCCGCCCGACTCCGTGTAGTCGATCTGCGCGTCAGGGGTGAACACCGTGTCGAGCCGGTCCCAGTCGCCCGAGTCGATGGCCCGGGTGTAGCCGATCAGGACGTCGTTGATCTCGGCACGGTCGCTCAGCTCCTGCAGGTCCACGTCCGGCAGGATCGCACAGAGGCCGCGGCTCAGCAGATGTCGCCGTCGCCCGCCCAGCGGTGCCAGCGCTTGCCGACCTGGCCCCCGGGGTGGTGGGCGATGCGGAACTCGAGCCGGGTGTAGGCCGCGGTGCCGTCCGGACAGGTGCCGAGCCCCTCGGCGCGGAGCACGATCCGGCCCGGCCGCGCGAAGTAGCCACCCTCGGGACGCAGCAGCCACGTCACACCCCGACCGGTGGCGGTGGTCCCGCCCCAGTGCCTCCACTCGAGCTTCGCGACCTCGCCGGAGGGGTCGCCGCCGTTGAACACGTGCTTCGGGTGCGCCCTGCCCCACCCGCGGGCCGCCGGGGCCAGGTGGGAGGGCGACCCCAGCCGGGGCTCGTCAGCGCCGGTCGCCTCCGAGACGGGCACGAGAGTGACGGCGACGACCGCGGCGATCAGCAGCGGGACGGTGAAGGCCAGGATCCGAGAGGGGGACATACCTGGAAGACGCGCGAAGACCGGCCAGGGGTTGCGGCCGGGGTGTCACGATCGGGTCTCACCCTTGCGCCTGCGGTAGGCGCGGGCCGCTGCGCGGTCGTTGCAGAGCGTGCAGCAGTAGCGACGCGTGCCGCCGCGGGTGCGGTCGACGTACGCGCAGCGGCACGGGTCGCTGGCGCAGATGCCGAGCCGGCCGACCCCGCGCTCGGCCACGTGGGCGGCGACGGCGACGAGCAGCCGGGCCGGCAGGTCACCACCCGGACCGCGCCCGGTCACTCCCAGCCCGCCGGGCAGCAGCTGGACGACGGCACCTGCCTCGAGCAGTGCGGCGTTGAGCGCCGAGCGGGCCCGGCCGGCGTCGTCCTCCTCGAAGACGGCTCGCACCGTGGCCCGGAGGGCCTGCAGCACCGGCAGGTCGGCGTCGCGCTGCGCGGCGGCGAGCTGCTCGTGGCCGTTGCGGGTCAGCGCCCGGCGCCACCAGGCGAGGTCGTCGGCCATCCGGTCGGCCGGCTCCTCGAGCAGGTCGACGGAGTTGAGCAGGAGCACGGCCAGGTCGAGGTCGCCGGCTGGGCCAGTCATCCCTGTTCCTTTCATCAGTTGCTTGACTGATCATGCTACTGACGCTTGACTCGTCCCGTGAGTGCGACACCCGCGGCCGTCCGAGCCGTTGCCGGCATCGTCGACGTCACGCTCGCCGTGCCCGGCCAGGACCATCCGGTCCAGGCCTGGCTGGTCACGGCGGATCCTGACGATGCCGGCGACGGCGCCGGGCGGCCGCGGTCCGGGGTGCTGTGGCTGCACTGGCTCGGCCACAAGCACAACGACCGGCGGGAGTTCCTCCCGCTCGCGGTCGAGCTCGCCTCGCGCGGTGTCGTCTCGCTGCTACCGGCGGGACACTTCCCGTGGGTCCCCGACCCGGACGGCACCGCCACCGACGTCCAGCGGATCCACCAGCAGGTCGCCGCGCACGCCGTCGCGCTCGACCACCTGGCCGCGCAGCCCGGCGTGGACCCTGCCCGCATCGCGGTGGTCGGCCACGACTACGGCGGGATGTACGGCGCCCTGCTCGCCGAGCGCGACGACCGCGTCTCGGCCCTGGCGATGCAGGCGGCCGACTCCGACTGGGAGCACTGGTTCACGGCGTACTGGCTCGACCTCGGGGGCCCCGCCCGCGAGGAGTACGCCGCCCGCTTCGCCGGCCTCGCGCCGGTGGAGGCCGTCGGCCGCGTGGCCGACCGGCTGGGCGACCGCATGCTGCTCCAGTGGGCCGGCAACGACACGTTCGTGACGGCCCAGGCGCGGGCGGCCTACGAGCGGGCCAACCCTCAGGCACGCAGCCTGGGCTACGACAACGCCGACCACCTGCTCGACGACCGGGCCGCCGACGACCTCGTCACCTTCCTCCAGGAGCAGCTGGGACTCGACCAGAACTGAAACACGTTCTAGTCTGGCCGGCATGCGGTTCACCTATGCCGAGGCGATGACGCAGGCGAAGTTCTACGCACCTCTGGCGCAGGCCGCGGAAGCCGCGGGCTACACCTCGATGACGGTCGCGGACAGCCTGATCTACCCCAAGGACTCCGACTCGAAGTACCCCTACACCGACACCGGGGACCGCGAGTTCCTCGACGGCAAGGAGTTCATCGAGACGATGGTGCTCTGCGCCCACCTCTTCGCGGTGACCACGACGCTGCGGCTGACGCCTTTTGTGCTCAAGCTCCCGGTGCGCCCGCCGGTGCTGGTCGCGAAGCAGGCCTCCTCGCTCGCGTTCCTGTCCGACAACAGGCTCGGACTCGGCGTCGGCATCTCGCCGTGGCCCGAGGACTTCGCCAACCTCGGTGTCGACTGGGCCAGGCGCGGCAAGCGGATGGATGAGTGCATGGACATCCTGCGCGGCCTCACGACCGGCGAGTTCTTCAGCTACGACGGGGAGTTCTACGAGGTCGACGAGCTCAAGCAGTGCCCCGGCGCCTCGGAGAAGATCCCGCTGCTCGTCGGTGGCCACGTCGACAACGCCCTGCGCCGTGCGGTCCTCAAGGGCGACGGCTGGATGCACGCCGGCGGCGACGGCGCGGAGCTCGACCGCCTGCTCACGCGGCTCGCCGAGATCCGCAAGGAGGAGGGCGACACCCGCGACGACTTCGAGGTGCACGTCATCTCCTACGACGCCTACGACCCCGACGGCGTCAAGCGGCTCGAGGACAAGGGCGTGACCGACTGCATCGTCGGCTTCCGGGTCCCCTACATCAAGGGCCCCGACCCCGAGCCTCTCGAGAAGAAGATCGACCACCTGAACAGGTACGCCGACAGCATCATCAGCAAGGCCAGCTGACGGTGGTGGGGGTGTCTGAGAGCTACGGGCTGACCAAGCCCCTGCAGGACGCGATCGCCGAGGCGGAGGAGCTGATCGCCCACGCGCCGTTCATCAAGACCGAGCAGGACCGCCTGGAGGGCTACGACTACCTGTCGGGTCGGATCCGGATGGCGATGCAGATGGCCTTCGACTACGACCTCGACCGACCCTTGTTCGTGAACCCCACCCACCAGTTCTCCCGGCAGGGACTCGACAACCCCGACGCCGTCTACTTCAACGCGTTCCTCCGCGAGGGAGTGGAGTACGTCGTCCGTGGGCGCCGCGGGACCAGCGCGGACCTGTCCTTCCAGGTCATGGGTGGCACCTACTCCGCGGACTCGACGGCCACGAGCCTGATGGCGTTCGACGACCGCGAGCTCGACGTGGCCCCTGACGGCACCTTCGAGTTCCGCTACCTGGCCGAGCCCGGCGCGAAGTCGATGATCGTGCGCGAGGTCTTCAACGACTGGGACAGCGAGGAGCGCGGCACACTCACCATCGAGCGCCCGGACAGGCTCGGCCGGCCGGCCAAGGAGCTGACCCGCGACCTGCTCGCGAAGAAGTACGACGTGGCCGCGCGGTCACTGGTCGGCTCGATCCAGACGTGGTTCGCCTTCCCTCAGTTCTTCCAGTACAAGGAGCCGGTCAACACCCTGACCGCGCCGCAGTCCACGCCGGGCGGCCTCGCCTCGCAGCGCTCCTCGATCGGCCACTACGAGCTCGACGACGACCAGGCGCTCGTGATCACGGTGCCGCGCTGCGAGGACTGCTCCTACCAGGGGGCGCAGGTGGGATCGGACTGGTACGCCTCCACCGACTACGAGACCCACCAGACCTCGCTCACCAAGGCGCAGGCGGTGACCGACCCCGACGGCCGGATGCGCTTCGTCGTCTCGCACCACGATCCGGGGATCGCGAACTGGCTCGAGACCACCGGTCACCGCACCGGCGCCCTGATGCTCCGCTGGCAGCGGCTCGAGCGCGACCTCACCCAGGAGGCCGACGGCCCGACCGTCGAGGTGGTGCCGTTCGCCGACGTACGCGCGCACCTGCCGCACTACTCGCCGATCTCCACCGAGGGGTACGCCGCACGCATCGCCGCGCGGCAGCGCGCCGTGGCGCGCCGGATGATCAGCTGACTCGTCGTCCTCGGGTGAGGGTCCACGCGGCGAGCTCGTCGATGACGTGGGTGCCGTCGGGGTCCACGAGTCTCCGCAGGCCGTGCGGCGTCGTCCAGACGTACTCTCCCGGCCCGATCTGGTCGACCTCGTAGCCGAGATGGGTCTTGGCGCGGTGCGCACGACGCAGCAGGGGCGCGTCGTTGTGGTCGCCGGTCTGGCCCGGCGGACCGTGCTCGTCGTAGGCCGTGGGGTGGTCGTGGTCGACCCGCCGTGACCGCGAGCCGGAGTGGGGGAACACGTCGCCGCCGGTGCGCAGCATGCGGCGTGCCGGCACCACCCAGCTGCACGAGGCGGCTGGACCCCGGAGGTCACCGTCCCGGCGGCACACCATCGGCCGGGTCTCGGCCGGCGCGTCGATGTCGGTGGGCGCGGCTAGGTTCGCCCACATGACCGGCACCCCCGCCAGCACCCCCGATGTCATCACTCGCTACTACGACGCCTCGGCGGCCGGCGACCTCGAAGCACTGATCGGATGTTTCGCCACCGACGCCCACGTCCGGGATGAGGGGCACGACTACCACGGTGTCGCTGAGATCCGCAGTTGGAGGGCGAAGGTGGCTTCGCGGTTCAGCTATACGACGGAGATCACCGGGGCTGAGAAGACCGGCCACGGCCAGTACCTCGTGTCGACACATCTGGAGGGTGACTTCCCGGGCGGGGCCGTCGACCTGGACCAGCGGTTCACCCTCGTCGGAGAGCACATCGCGGACCTTTCCATCTGAGGGGCGAGCGTCAAGCCAGAGCGCACTGATCCATCGGATGGCCGCGCCCCAGGCCGCGTCATTCCATCGCCTCTCTGGCCCTCGTCAGGCGGGGGCGACCGTCCGGCTCATCACGCAGTTCTGCTGCCCCTTGGGGCGGACGTAGGTGAAGCCGGCCTCCTCGTAGGACTTGCGAGTCAGGTTGTAGAGGAACGAGTCGCTCATCTTCTTGGCCGGGTCGCGGGTGGCCATGTCGTGCGGGTAGCCCTCGACGACACCGCCGCCGGTCTCCGCGATCAGCTGGACCGCGCCGCGGAGCGCGGCCCGCCCGTACCCCTGCTTGCGGTGGCTCTTCGTCACGTTGATGCAGGTGATCCGGTAGTCGGGCGGGCCGGAGTCGGAGGCGGCCGCCTCGGCGTCGTACTGCTTGCGGTGGTGGATGTTGGGGAGCTCGTCGGGGCGCCCGAACTCCGCCCAGGCAACGGCGTCCGGGCCGTCGTAGACCAGCGCCGCGTGCGCGACACCCGCCACGACCATCCGACGCTTGAAGTCGCGGTTGCTCTCGTCCTCACCGCGGCCGTCCGGGACGCCGTGGTGGAAGTGGACACACCAGCAGCCGCTGAACAGTCCTCCGGTCCGCTCGACCAGCGCCTCGAAGTCCGGCCACGTGGCGGGAGTGAGTGCCTTGATCTCGTAGTCGACCGCCGAGTCCGTCATGAGACCAGCGTAGGAGTGGTTCCGGACGGGACGGGTCCGGTTCCGGCCTCGACCAAAACTGAAACACGTTCTAGTCTTGCGCCGTGACCACCACCTCCTCCCACCACGCGACGGTCGTCGCCGACGCCTACGAGCCCGTCCCTCTGCTGAAGGACAAGGTCGTCGTCCTCTCCGGCGTCGGACCGGGGCTCGGCCGCTCGCTCGGCGAGGAGGCGGCCCGGATGGGTGCCGACCTGGTGCTGGTCAGCCGCACCGAGCGGCGGCTGGAGAAGATGGCCGAGGTGGTCCGCTCGCACGGCCGCCGCGCGCTCGTCGTACCCACCGACATCACCGACGAGGACTCGAGGGTCGCGCTGGTCGAGAGGGCGGTCGAGGAGTTCGGCCGGGTCGACTGCCTGATCAACAACGCCTTCGGCATCCCGCCGATGGACCCGATCTCGACGATCCCGGTCGAGGCGCTGCGGGCGGCCAACGAGACCAACGTCTTCGCGCCGCTGCGCCTCTCGGCACTGTTCGCCGACGCGCTCTCGGCGGCGCACGGGTCGATCATCATGCTCAACTCGTGCGTGGTGTTCAGCTCGCAGCCGGAGTACGCCGGCTACAAGCTCTCCAAGGGCGCGCTGGAGCACCTCGCCTCGTCGCTGGCCACCGAGCTCGGGCCGCGCGGCATCCGGGTCAACTCGGTCGCTCCGTCCTACATCTACGAGGACGTCAACAAGGGCTACTTCGACTGGCTGGCCTCCGAGGCCGGCGTGAGCCACGACGACATCTACGCCGAGAAGGCCGGCCCCACCGACCTCAAGCGGCTCGCCTCGCCCGAGGAGGTCGCCCGCGCGGCGCTCTTCCTCGCCTCCGACCTGGCCTCGGCCGTCACCGGCCAGATGCTGACCGTGGACTGCGGTGAGTTCCACGACTGAGGGCAACGGCTCCGGCTCGGCCAACATCATGGTGCGCGAGCGGCCGGACGTCGGGTCCTACGAGGACATCGTGGCCGCCGCGGTGCGCACGACCGGGATGTCGGACTTCGGCGATGGGGCGCACGAGGAGGGGCTGCGCGTCCTCGTCGACGACCTCGCCTCTCCCGAGGCCGGGCTGACTCCGCGCGGCAACTACTTCCAGCGCTCCGAGGTCAAGAGCGCGCTGGTCGGCGTACTCCTCACCCAGGCGCAGTTCGCAGCTCACCCCGAGCACCGCGAGGTGCCGATCGAGCGGCCGGTCTTCCTGATGGGGCTGCCGCGCACCGGCACGACCGCCCTGCACCGCTACCTGCACGCCGACCCCGCGACCCAGGGCCTGGAGATGTGGCTGACGCAGTATCCCCAGCCCCGGCCGCCGAGGGAGACGTGGGAGCAGGACCCGATCTTCACCGCGATGCAGCAGGCGTTCACGGCCCACCACGTCGAGAGCCCGGACTTCATGGGCATCCACTACATGGATGCCACGACCGTCGAGGAGTGCTGGCGGCTGCTGCGCCAGACCGGGAAGTCCAACTCCTACGAGTCACTCGCGAACCTGCCCCGCTACTCGCAGTGGCTGCGGGGCCAGGACTGGACCGACGCCTACGCCCGGCACAAGCAGAACCTCCAGCTGGTCGGGCTCAACGACCCGGAGAAGCGCTGGATCCTCAAGAACCCCTCCCACATGACGGCGCTCGACGCGCTCATGAGCGTCTACCCGGATGCCCTCGTCGTCTACACGCACCGCGACCCGGTCACCTGCATCGCCTCGTCCGCCTCGCTCTCGGCCGAGACGACGGCCGGTCACTCGGAGACGTACGTCGGTGGCGTGATCGGCCACACCCAGCTCGACCTGTGGTCGCGGGCCTTCCACGCCTTCCACGACGCACGCCCGAAGTACGACCAGGACCAGTTCGCCGACGTGGCCTTCTCGGACCTGCGCCGCGACCCGCTCGGCGTCACCCGCGCGCTCTACGACCAGTGGTCGCTCGACTGGACGCCCGAGACGGAGGCCGCGATCACCGCCATCGACCGGGAGTCGAAGTCCGGGCACGCCGCTCCGAAGCACGACTACTCGCTCAAGGACTACGGACTGACCGATGACCAGGTCCGAAAGGCGTTCGACCGATGACGCCACCAACCTCGGGTTGCGAGCCGGGCGCAGGCAGACTGGGCGTCTTCCCAGCGTCGCCAACGAAGCGAGGTGCGTGCTGCGGGTGCGACTTGTGCCGCGAACTTCGTGTGCGGGGCACTGGCTAGTTTGTGGCGAGCCAGTCGCGCGCGTTGACGAACGTCTGCTTGCCGTTGTCCCGTTCGACCGTCCCGACGATGTCGGCGATCGTCACGCCGGCGAGGGACGCGCGCCAGGCATGATCGGCGGCGTACATCACGCGGGCGACCTCGCAGGCTCGCCGGCACGCCCGGGGTGAGGCAGGGAACGGCCCGTTCTGGCGGATCTCGGTGCACCGGAACGACGGCTCGTCGCCTTCGATCGCGAGCACCACGTCGAGGACGGTGATCTCGTCGGCCGGGCGGGTGAGCGCGTAGCCGCCTGCGCGGCCCTCGCTCGCTGTCACCAGGCCGGCGCGGGCCAGCAGCTGCAGGTGCTTGGCCAGGTAGGTCCGCGACACGCCGTGGAACTCCGCCAGCCGCGGCACCGGCACGGGGTCGCTGGCCTGGCTCAGCAGGATGCAGCAGTGCACGGCCCACTCGACGCCCGCTGACATCTTCATGCGAGGGAGCATACGCGGATGACATCTGTCCGAGTTCATGCTTCAATGTTCTCGGACATACATTATCCGAGTATCTCGAAGGAAGGTTCTGCACCATGCGCATCGCTGTCGCCGGCGCCACCGGTCTCGTCGGCTCCCAGGTCACCGCTCTCGCCCGCAAGGAGGGCCACGAGGTCGTCGAGATCGCCCGCGCGACGGGCTTCGACCTGACCGATCCCGACACCGAACGGCTCGAGGCCGCACTGAAGGGTGTCGATGCGGTCGTGGAGGTCACGGCGCTCCCGGCGGTCGACGAGGCCGCCGCCACCGGCTTCTTCACCACGGTCGCCGCCAACCTCGGTCGAGCGGCCACTGCCGCGGGTGTCCGGCGGAGCATCGTCCTCTCGATCGTCGGGATCGACGAGAGCCAGGACTTCCCCTACTACCGCGCCAAGCTCGCCCACGAGAAGGCCGCCCGCGCCGCCGCACCGGGCACGTTGGTGCTGAGGGCCACCCAGTTCCACGACTTCGCGCGGCAGATGCTCGAGTGGAACACCGACGGCGGCGTCGCACGCATCATGGACGCGCCGACCCAGCCCGTCGACACCACCGAGGTCGCCCGGGTGATGCTCGACATGGCCACCGGCGAGATCGACCGGGACATCGACCTGGCCGGTCCGCAGCCGGAGCAGCTGGTCGACCTCGTGCGGCGCTACGCCGACCACATCGGCTCGGATGTGGTCGTCGAGCCCGGCGACGCGGTCGCGAGCGTCGCCGGCGGCTCGATGCTCCCCCGCGCGGACGACGCGCTCATCCGCGGGATCGACTGGCAGACCTGGCTGGAGGCCCAGCCCCGATAGGGCCCGACCTGCGTCGGGCCCACCGGCGGGTTCAGCGGCCGATGCGCACCTTGGCGGTCACGCTGTCCCGGCTGATCTCCTCGTGCGAGGAGGTGGCCCTGATCTCGAAGGCACCCTTGCCGCCCTTCCTGGCCTTCCTGGTCTTCTTGATCTTGACGGTCAGGAGCATGGACCCACCCGGCTTGAGGGAGGAGGGGCTGTAGGTGCCCGCCACGATCTGCTTGGTGACGTTCCTGCCTCCGGCGAAGTAGGCCACCTTGAAGGTCTTGCTCCTCGGCGTGCCCAGCACGACCATCCGATCCGCGACGTCCCCGCGGTTGGTCACCCGGATCTCGAACGTGACGGTCTTCTTCCTGCGCCCCAGCTTCTGGGTCACGCTCTGCTTCGAGGCTCCGTACTGCCCACCGCCGACGTAGGTCCCGGCCTGCCGGCGGAGCTCGACGTCGGGCTTGTAGCGCGACGGCGGGTAGACCGGAGCGGTCGGCGGGACCACCGGTGGGATGACGGGTGGCGTGACCGGTGGCGTGACCGGTGTCGTGCTGGTGATCTGGAGGACCTGTGTCGCGGTCCCGGTGTTCTGAGCCGCGTCCGTGATCGAGGCCAGCACCGTGTAGGTGCCCACGGCCAGCGTGTTCGCGCCCACACCCCACGCGCCACCGGACTGGACGGTCGCGGTGAGCGACTGGCCACCCACGGTGACGAGCACCGTCGTCCCGGACGGCTCGGTCGTGGTGCCCTGGAGCCGCGGCGTGTCGTCGGTCGTCGACCGGGCTGGACCGCCGTCGATCGTCAGCGCCGGCGTGGTCACGTCGACGGTGAGCGTCTGGGTGGCAGTCCCCGTGCTGGCATCCACGGTGACCGACGCCACCACCGCGTGCGGCCCCTCGCTCAGGGGTCCGGCGACCACGCTCCAGTGGCCGAGATCATCCACGGTCGCGGCAAGGTGCTGCCCAGCTGTTTCCACGCTCACTGCGGTGGCCGGCGGCGCGTCCGAGACCCCGGAGATGGTCGGCGTCGCGCTGTTCGTGTGCTTGCTCGGGCCGCCGTCGATGGTCACGGCCGGGTTGGTGAAGACCCCGCCGACCTGGAGGACCTGGGTGTCGGAGCCGACGTTCTGGGCCGCATCGATGATCGACGCCGTCACGGTGTAGGTGCCGTCGGCCAGGGTGTCGGCACCGGCACCCCACGCTCCCCCGGGCCGCACGGTCGCCGTGAGGGACTGGCCGTCCACGCTGAGATGGACGGTCGTGCCGGCCGGCTCGGTGGTCGTGCCGTACGTCCAGGGTGTGTGGTCGCTCGTGAACCGCATCGGGCCGCCGTTGATGCTCAGCACCGGCGCGGTGAGGTCGACGGTCAGGGCCTGGGTGGCGACGGACGTGCTGCCGCCCGTGGTGACCGAGGCCACCACGTCGTAGGGCCCCTCGGCCAGGGTCGCCGCATCGACCGTCCAGAGGCCGCCCGCGTTCACCGTCGCAGCCAGGCTCTGTCCGGCCACGGTGACGCCCACGGCGGTGTTCACCGGCGCGCTGGACGAGCCCGAGATCGTCGGCGTGGTGTCGTTCGTCGACCTGGCCGGGCCACCGTCGATCGCGACGACCTGCGTGGGAGCGCCGACAGCGATCTGCAGGGACTGGGTCATCGTGCCGGTGTTGCCGGCGGCATCGGTGATCGAGGCCAGCACGGTATAGGTCCCCGGTGCGAGCGCCTGGGCGCTGACGCCCCACGTCCCGCCGGGCTTCACGGTCGCGGTGAGGGACTGGCCGCCCAGGCCGACCTGCACGAGCGAGCCGGCCTGCTCGGCAGTCGTGCCGTAGATCCACGGCGACGTGTCGCTCGTCGTCCGGAAGGGGCCCCCGTCGATGGTCAGGACCGGCACGGTCACGTCCACGGTCAGGACCTGCCCCGCGGTGCCCGTGTTGGTGGCCGCGTCCGTCACCGAGGCCACCACGCCGTACGAGCCCTCGCCCAACGTGGCCGCCTCGACGGTCCAGACGCCGGTCACATCGGCCGCGGTGGACAGCGTCTGGCCACCGACGGTGACGGTCACGGCCGGCGTGCCGGGCTCGTCGGTGTGGCCCGAGATGGTCGGTGTGACGTCGGACGTGGCCCTGGTCGGGCCTCCGTCGATCGTGACGCCGGGCGCCGACGGATCGAGGGTGAGGATCTGGGTCGCGGTCCCGGTGTTGCCGGACGGGTCGGTGACCGACGCCACCACGGTGTGGGGTCCCGCGCTCAGGGTGTCCGCGCTCAGGGCCCACACCCCGGCGCTCGCATGCCCGGTCAGGGTCTGCGAGCCGATGGTCACGGTGACCACGGGCGTCCCGGGCTCGTCCGTGGTGCCGGAGATCGACGGAGTCGCGTCGTTGGTGGACCTCACCGGCCCGCCGGCGATGGTCACCAGCGGTGCGGTCAGGTCGTCGATGGGCTTGGTGATCGGGCTGTTGGCCAGCGCCACGGCGCCCGGTGTGAGGGCCCGTCCCTTGAGCGAGGCACCGTCACCGAAGGAGACCGCTCCTGCGCCGAGGATGGTCCCGACCCACTTGGCGTTGGCGCCCAGCGCGACCGCGCCGACGACCTGCCAGTAGACGTTGTTCGCGAGGGCGCCGTTGGTCAGCACGACCGACGTGGAGGCCGCGGAGCTGAGGGCCGCTCCGATCTGGAACACGAAGCGTGCGCTCGGATCGCCGCCGGCGTCGAGCTTGATCACGCCGGTGTTCGTGATGGCCGCCGCAGTCGAGTAGAGGCCCGGCGTGAAGGTCTTGCCCGCCAGGTCACCGCCGAAGGCGGTGCCACCGGTCTGGGCCACGACCGAGTCGTAGGCCGTCTGCCGGTCCTCCTGCGCGGTCGAGGCCGCGGCGTCCCCGACGTGCTGCACGCCGTTCACCGTGCCGGGTGGGAAGCCGGCGAGCGTTCCTGTGACTCCGAGGTCCAGGGCGAGCACGGTCCCCGCCCCGGTGTTGGCGATGCTGGGACCGCCGAGCACCGAGAACCCCGCGGCACTGCCGAGGCTCACCGGGCCGGCCGCGACATCCGCGGGCGCGGCGGAGGCCGGCGCTCCGGCCAGGAAGGGGCCGACGACCAGCAGCGCCAGGGCTCCGATCGCCACCCGCGCCGTCCTGGTCCGGAGGATCGTGCGGGACGGCGGGGAGATGCGCATCAAGGGGGGCCTTCAGTCGAGGCACTGACGTCGTCCAGCCGGTAGTCCGGGCGGGCGAGTCTCAGCAGTTGCCTTCATCCGGAAGGTAGCCGCCAATATCCGTCTCCGCAGGCGAACGGCGTTTCGTCACCCGGGTGGACCCGCCGCGGCGGCGATGGTCGCGCGGGCTGATCCCGCGTTCGCGCTTGAACGCCGCACTCAGCGCGAACGGCGTCGCGTAGCCGACCTGCCGCGCCACGGAGGCGATGGTCGCGTCGGGCTCGAGCAGGAGGTCGGCGGCGAGGGCGATCCGCCAGTCGGTGAGGAAGGCCATCGGCGGCTCGCCCACCAGCTCGGTGAACCGCCGGGCGAACGCCGCCCGCGAGACGCCGGCGCGGTCGCCGAGCTCGGCCACCGTCCACGGGTGCTCCGGGTGGTGCTGCATCAGCCGCAGAGCGGGCCCGACGACCGGGTCCCCCTGGGCGGCGTACCACCCCGGTGGATCGGACTCGGGCCTGGCGAACCAGCTGCGCAGCAGCGTGATCAGCAAGAGGTCGAGCAGCCGGTCGAGGACCGCCTCCTGGCCGGGCGCGTCGCGCACCACCTCCTCGCCGAGCAGGTCGATGAGCGGCGTGTCGAGCTCGTGGGCGCGCAGGACGATCGTGCGGGGAAGCGCCCGCACCAGCCGCCGGGTGACCTCCCCCTCCAGGAGGTAGACCCCGGTGAGCAGCGCGGTCTCGCCGACCTCGCTGTTGCCCCAGCTCCGCACCCCTTGGCTCATCGCCTCCTCGACGACGTGGCCCTCGACCGTCGTGCACACCTGGCCGGGGTGGATCACGACCTGGGTCGGCGTGGCCGGGTCGTCGGCGATCGTCCAGTGGTCGCTCCCGACCCAGACCACGACGTCGCCCGCCTCCAGCCGGATCGGCTCCTCGCCGTCCGGGCAGACCCACAGGTGGCCGCGGACGACGGCGGTCACCGACAGCGGCGCCTCGTCCTGGAGCCGGACCGACCACGGCTCGTCGAGCAGGATCCGGAGCAGGAACGCGCCGCGCGCACGCGGACCGTCGAGCAGCCCAGCGAGTCCGTCCATGCCGGCTACGATAGACGATGGCGTATGTATCTGACAGATTTGACTATGGATCGTCTCAGAAGTCGGCGGTTGACTGCTTGTCATGACCACCACCACCAGCAGCCACCTCAGCAGCGAGACCGTCCTGACCACCGCCATGACAGCGAACGCCCGCGGCCCACTGCTCCTCGTCGCCGCCGTCTTCGCCGGCCTCCAGGCCGGCACCTACTTCACCTGGGCCACCGGCGTGATGCCTGGCCTCGCCCACGTCGACGACCGCACCTTCGTGAGCGCCGTTCAGCAGATGAACATCGCCATCGTGAACCCGGTCTTCATCGCCACCTTCCTCGGCGCTCCGCTCCTGGCCGGTGCCGCCTCGGTCTTCGCCGGACCGCAGGCTCGGCCGTGGGCGATCGCCGCGACCGTGCTCGCCGTGGGCACCCTCGTCATCACCTTCGCCGGCAACATCCCACTCAACGACGCCCTCGAGGCCGCCGGCCCCGTCGACAGGATCAAGGACCTGGCCGCCGTGCGCGCCGACTTCGAGTCGCTGTGGGTGAAGCTGAACGTCGCACGAGCCCTCACCTCGGCCGGCGCGCTGGGTGCCCTGGCCATGGCGGCCCTGAAGGCGCGCGGATAGGCGGGTGCGGCCCACCGACGTGAGCTCCGCTATCGGGCTGGACGGCCCCAGCCCGGGTGGGCCTTCAGCAGCGCGGCGTACGCCGCCTCGACCTCGGGGGGTACGTCGACGTGGGCCTGGAAGCCGCGGCCCCGCGGGCCGTAGCCGTCGGCGTCGTCACGGAGCCGCGGCACCTCGCCCATCACCAGCTCGACCCAGCGCTGGTGCGGCCATGCGAACCTGCCCTCGCGCGGGCCCGGCCGGTTGACCGCGACCGCGTCGGGCCAGACCAAGCGGAACACGGCGTCCATCCGCCGCTGCATGGTCGGGTCCTGCACCAGCGCGACCGTGCTCGGGGTGAGCCCCGCGGCCCGGACGACGGCTCGGGCGAGCACGACGTTCTCCCCGCAGTTGCGGGACTCGCGCTCGACGAGCACCTGCTGGATGCCGTGCTCGCGGCGGAGGTACGACGCCATCAGCTCGGCCTCGGCGGCGTCGCTGTCCTCACCGATGGCGGTCCGCAGCGCGTCGGTCGTGTGGCCCACGCCGCCGACCAGGACCAGTGTCCCCACCCGCCCGGCCAGCACCTCCGCGGCCGCGGCGTCCCAGGCGTCCGGGAGCGAGCCCCCGAAGAGCAGCAGCACGTCGACGTGGTCCGGCATCGGGTCCTCGAGCGCCAGCCAGTCGGCGACGGTCCCGAGGAGGTCGCTCACCGCGCCGGCCGCCACCTGAGGATCATGACGGGACCGTCGGGCAGCCGGTGCTCGGCTGTCACCTCGAAGCCGTGCCTCTCGTAGACGGAGACGTTGCGCGCGGGGCGACCTCGATGCGGGCGCCACGCTTCGGCACCGAGGTGATGTTGCGGACCTGCGGCTCGTCGGTGCCGACGGTCGTCACGTCGACCGCCCGGAACACCTCGCGCAGCACCGCCACACCCTCCATCATCGCGAACCCGGCGCCGATGCAGCGGCGTACCCCGCCGCCGAAGGGGATCCAGGTGTTGGTCGGCGGGTTGTGGCCGAGGAACCGCTCGGGGTCGAACCGGTCGGGGTCCTCGTAGTTGTCCTCGCGGCTGTGCGCGATGAGGATCGAGGGCCCGACCGTGGCGCCGCGCGGGACGTCGACCCCCGCGATGGTCTGCGGCTTCATCAGGGTTCGCACCACCATGGGGATGACCGGGTGCAGCCGCATCGACTCCTTGAGGACGGCGTCGAGCCAGGCGTCCCCGTGGTCGCCGGCGTCCGCGGCCTCCTGCGTCCGGCGCATCAGCTCGGGGTCGCGGCCGAGCTCGTAGAGCGCCCAGGCCAGCGCGGTCGCCGTGGTCTCGTGGCCGGCCAGGAGCAACGTGACCAGCTGGTCGCGGAGCTCGATGTCGCTGAGGGGGTCGCCGGCCTCCTCGCCCTCGCGGATCAGGCGGGACAGGACGTCGGTGCGGTCGTCGAGGTCGGTGGCCCCACGCCGCTCACGGATCTCGGCGTACATCAGCTCGTCGAGCTCGATCTGGTTCTGCAGCGCCCTGGCCCACGGCCCGACCCGGTGCAGGGCGGGGATCCCCCAGACGAGCAGCACCGCCGGGCTGACGTTGACGGTCGCGTTGACCCGCGGGCGCAGCGCGGCCAGCCGCTCCTCGTCGGTCACGCCGAAGACGACGCGCAGGATCACCTCGAGGGTGAGCACGTTCATCCGGTCGTGGCTCCTGAACTGCTGACCGTCGGGCCAGTGCGCGACCTCGTCGCGGGCGATCGCACTGACCATGTCCTGGTAGGTCCGCAGGGCATGGCCGTTGAACGCCGGCATCAGCAGCTTGCGGGCGCGCTTGTGCGCGTCGCCGTCCTGGAGCAGCAGCGAGTGCTCGCCCATGACCGGTCCGAGGATCGCGTTGCCCTTGCCTGCGTGGAAGATCTCGGGGTCCCCCGCGAAGATCTCCTTCGCGTGCTCGGGCCGGGTGAAGAAGACCAGCGGGCGGCCCTTGGGCATGAGTCGCACGGTGTAGATGTCGCCGTACTTCTGGTGCAGGTAGGGGTGGAACCAGTGCCGGAACCTCAGCAGCGCGACCGTCTGCACGAACGACGGCCAGGTCGGCCCGTCCGGCAGCCCCTCGAGGTCGACCGCCGGGAGTCCGTCGCCGCCGACCAGCGTCATCCGCTCGAACCGCTGCTGGGTCAGCTCGCGCGGGTCGGTCGGCTGGGTCTGCTCTGTCTCGAGGAGGGCCACGCCCTCGAGGTTACTGAGACATGGTGTCCGACGGCATCCGCCTGCGGTCGTAGACGCTGACCCGCCCGTACAGAACCGGCGGGTCAGCGCCCAAAGCGGCGACCCGCCCGTACAGAACGGGCGGGTCAGCGAACGAGGTGGCGGCGGAGGAAGTGGAGCTGGTGGGCGACGACCGGTTCGAACCAGTCGCTGCCGGGCCAGACGTCGAAGTGGTCGCAGGGGTAGTGGCGGACCTCGGCGCGGCCGGCCTCGGCGGCCTTGGCGGAGGCCTGCGGCGGCGCCGAGCGGTCGAAGTCGGCGATCTGGACGAGGAGCGGGCAGCGCACCGACTTCGCGTGCCGGCCCGGCCGGTGGCCACCGAGCTCCATGCCGACCGAGGCGTCGATCTCGTTGCGCCAGGTCGGACCCGCGAGGGCGAGATAGGACTCGTAGTGGCCGGGCAGCGCGAGTGCGCCGACCTCGCCCGGCCGCGCCACGACCGGCATCATCACCGGCTCGCGTCCGCGCAGCGAGGCCACCCGGCTCCGGACCCCGGCCGTGGTCGAGCGGAGGATCGCGCGCGGCGGGTGGTGCTTGAGGGCCAGCAGGGCGGCCGCCCGCCCGTCGACCAGCGGCGTGAGGGAGACGACCGCGGCGACGTCGTCCCGGCCGGCGGCGGCCGCGAGCACGTGGCCGCCGGACACCGAGACGCCCCAGAGCACCAGCCGCGATCCGTCGACGCCGGGCAGCCGGGCGGCCGCGGCCATCGCGGCGCGGTAGTCCTCGAGCTGCCCGGCCATGCTGACCCGCTGCCGCGGCGTACCTCCCGAGGCGCCGAACCCGCGGTAGTCGAAGGCGAGCACGTCGAGGCCCGCCTCGGCGAGGCCGGCGGCGAACGGCTCGAGGCCGGAGTCCTTGGTGCCGCCCAGGCCGTGCGCCATCACGACCACCGGTCGGCCGCCGGGCCCGTCGAACGCCGGGCCGGCACCGGTGAAGTGCCAGGCGTCGAGGTCGACGCCGCCGGAGCGGAAGGTGACCTGGTCGTGCTTGCCCTGCCGCTTCATGGGCTGGGTCATCGGCGCACCTCCCCGTAGATCGTGTGCAGCCAGACCGCGACGACCGCCTCGACCAGCTGCTCCCGGTCGAGCCTGCCGCCCAGGGCAAGCCGCTCGAGCATGCGGTCGTTGAGCTCGAGGAGCACCGAGGCCAGCGCGGTGGCATCGGTGCCGGCGGGTGCCGCCCCGGAGGAGCGCTCCTCCTCGATCAGCGCGGCGACCACGGGGACGAACGACTCCCGGTCGCTGTCCCACAGCTCGCGCACGGTCGCGCTGGTCGCCCGGGCGTCGAGGGAGGCGCGGAACAGGTGCTCGTGCTTGTCCCAGGTCGAGAAGAGCGCGCGCACCATCGCGTCGATGTTCTCGCCCGGCGTTCCTCCGCCACGCAGCTGGTCGGCGGCTGCGAACGACTCGTCGTACATCTCCTCCATGAGCGCCGCGACGGCGCTCGCCTTGTTCTCGAAGTAGAAGTAGAACGCCGAGCGGGTCACCCCGGCGCGGCGCGAGATGTCGGCGATGTTGATCGAGTCGAGGCTGCCCTGTGTCGGATTCTGGCGCAGGTGGTGGTCGAGCGCCTCGAGCAGGGCCGTACGCCGCCGGTCACCGCGAGCCTCACTCATCGGGCCGCCCTCGCCAACCCGGCGGGGAGCTCGCGGGTGCGCAGGTCGTGCTCGTAGACGAAGTAGTCGACCTGCTGGGTGTGGCGCGGCCGGTCGGTGACGTGGCCGATGTAGAGCTGCTCGTCGGCGGTGATCACCCGCTCCATCTCCTCGACGTCCGGGAGCTCGTAGGCGCCCACGGCGTAGGCCGCGAGCAGGCGCGCCTGAGCCTCCACGAACGGGAAGAGCGTCGGCACCGCCTGGGCGAAGCCCATGAACGCCGCGTCGGTCAGCCCGGGCTTGAACATCCGCTTGAACAGCCGGATCACGTTGCCCGGAGCACTGAGGAGCTGCTCGTCGAAGAAGGGGAAGGTGATGTTGTAGCCCGTGGCGTAGACGATCACGTCGAAGCCGGACGACGTCCCGTCGACGAAGTGCACGGTCTCGCCGTCCAGCCGCTCGATGTCCGGCTTGGGCACCACGTCGCCCGAGCCGAGCCGCAGCGGCAGCTCGACCGACTGCGTCGGGTGCGCCTCGAAGAACTTGTGGTTGGGCTTGGGCAGGCCGTAGAGCTCCGGGTTGGAGCCGGTCATGAACTGCATCTTCTGGATCAGCTTGCGCTGCCAGGCCAGCGGGATGTGGGGCGAGGTGGCGAAGTACTTGTCCGCCGGGAGCCCGTACATGTACTTCGGCACGATCCAGGCGCTCGAGCGCGTCGAGAGCGTCACCTGGTTCTGCTGCGCCCTGCCGGACAGCTCGACCGCGATGTCCGCGGCACTGTTGCCGAGACCGACCACGAGGATCCGCTTGCCCTTGAGGTCGAGCGGGTCGGTCGGGTCGATGTAGTGGTGGGAGTGGAACGACTCGCCGCTGAAGTGGCCGGGGAACTCCGGCGTGCGCGGGTCCCAGTGGTGGCCGTTGGCGACGACGAGGAGCTCGAACTCGCGGGTCGCCCCGGCCTCGTCGGTGATCGCCCAGCCGCCACCCGGGCGTCGTTCGGCGCGCAGCACCCTGTTCTGGAACTCGATGCGGTCGAGCAGGCCGAAGGCGTCGGCGTACGCGTCGAGGTAGGCCTTGATCTGGGTGTGGTGCGGGAAGTCGGGGTAGTCCTCGGGCATCGGGAAGTCCTTGAAGGACAGCCGGTGCTTGCTGGTGTCGATGTGCAGCGAGCGGTAGGCGCTGCTGTGCCCGTTGGGGTTGCCGAAGGCCCAGTTGCCGCCGATCCGGTCGGACGCCTCGAAGCAGGTGTAGGGCACGCCGTAGTCGCCGAGCATCTTCCCGGCGGTCAGCCCGCTGATGCCGGCGCCGATCAACGCGGTCGTCGGTCGCCGCAGCTTCTGGAGGGCTGGCACCCGACGGACGCTAGGCACTAACTTGACACGCGTCAAGTACGCCGGGATCACGTCAGGCATCGGATCAGGGGGACGCATGGACCGGGTGGCGGTCGTGGTGGGTGGGGCCTCGGGGATCGGGGCGGCGTGCGCGCAGGCCCTCTCGGACGACGGGTGCGAGGACGACTACACGGCGAACACGCCGCTCGGCCGGTCAGGGACGCCGGAGGAGGTCGCCGAGGCGGTGGTGTTCTGCTCCCGCGCGGCCTGGCTGACGGGCGAGGTGATGGACCTCAACGGTGGCGCGCACCTGATGCGCTACCCCGACCTCCTCGGCCACGTGAACCGGGCGTTCGGCTAGCGCTCGACGGTGTAGACGACGTGCGTCGCCTTGGGCGACGCGTGCACCTCGATCGGTGTCAGGCGCAGGTCGGCCAGACCGGCGAACGGGGACTCTCCACCGCCGAGCACGATCGGCGCGTGGCTGAGCATGATCTCGTCGATCACCCCGGCCTCGAAGCCCTGCCGGACCGCGCTGGCGCCGCCCGCGATGGTGACGACGTCGTCACCCGCGGCCTCGACCGCCCGCTCCATCGCCTCGTCGAAGCTGGTCACGAAGTGGAACGTCGTGCCGCCCTCCATCTCGATCGACTCGGCGGGGTAGTGGGTGAGCACGAAGACCGGCGCGTGGTAGGGCGGGTCCTCGCCCCACCAGCCGCGCCACATCTCCCCGCCGGCGGCGCTGTCCCACTCGCCACGGTCGGGGGCATACATGTTGCGGCCCATCACGTAGGCGCCGCGGGGCGCGAGGATCCGCTCGGTCATGGCGCGGTCCACGTCGTTGTCGATCGCGCCGATGTGCCAGAGGTGCAGGTCCTCGCCGAGGACGCCGAGGGGCTCCTCCCGGGTCTGGTTCACGCCGGCGACAAAGCCGTCGAGGGACATGGACAGGTGTGCGGTGACCTTGGGCATGGGGGTCTGACTCCTCGCGTCGTGGGGACTCATCGCTCATCCCAGCAGGGACCGCACCAGCAGGACCAGGGCGGATGCCGAGCTGACCAGCAGCACCGCGGGGCGGACGACGTGGGCGGGGATCGAGCGCCGGGCCAGCGCCCCGAGGACGGCGCCGAGGGCGAGGAACGGCAGCAGCTCGAGCGCGGCCACCCCCTGGTCGGCGGTGAGGTCGCCGGTGACGAGGAGGGCCACCAGCGACAGGGTCGCACCGACCGCGAAGTAGACCGCCATCGTCGTCCGGATCTCGCGGGCCGGCCGGTGCTGGTAGACGATCGCGATCGGCGGCCCGCCGATCGACGTGGCCGTGCCCGTGACACCGCTGGCGAACCCGGCGGCAGAGAGGCTGACCCGGTTGACCGGCACCTCGATCGCCCGCCAGGTGACGGCGACCGCGACGAGGACGACGATGCCGACCGCGATCCCGAGCTCGCGCGCGGTGAGCGTCGTGACGACCCAGACGCCCACCAGGGTGCCGGGCAGCCGCGCCGGCAGCGACCAGCCGAGCCCCCACCAGTCGATGTCGTGGTGGTCGCTGATCAGGGTGAGGCACGGCATCAGCACGGCGACCATCAGGAGCGCGCCGGGCATCAGGTCCGGCTCGAGGAGCGCGGTCACCGGCGCTGCGACCAGGCCCACTCCGAGGCCGACCGCCGACTGGACCACTGACCCGAGGAGCACGGCCGCCGCGATCACGGCGTACGTCGTCGGGTCCACCCCGTCATCCTGTCCGGGCTACCTCGTGCGGGCGGCGGGGGGTAGCCCGGCGGGATCGGCGGCGGTCGCGGCGAGGGGGTCCTCGGGCAGCGCCTCGACCTGCTCTCGACACCAGAGGCTGACCTCGCGTCGCCGGGCCAGGACGTCGGCCCGGAACTCCGCCCACGGCACCCACTCCCACGCCTCGACCTCGGTGGGGTCGGGGTGCGGGTCACCGGTCGCGGTGGCCACGAAGACCGGGCACAGCTCGTTCTCGACCATCCCGTTCTCCCCCACCGCCCGGTAGCGGAAAGCCGGGAGCAGCAGGGTCGGGGCCCCGAGGACGAGCCCGAGCTCCTGGCCGGTACGCCGGAGCACGGCCTCGACGATCGGCTCGCCCGGCGACGGGTGGCCGCAGCAGCTGTTGGTCCAGACGCCGCCGAACGTCTGCTTCGCCAGGGCCCGCTGGGTGACGAGCAGCCGCCCGGTCCCGTCGAAGACGTAGCAGGAGAATGCGAGGTGGAGCGGGGTGTCGGTGCCGTGCACCGCTGCCTTGGGGGTGGTGCCGATCGCGTGGCCGGCCTCGTCGAGGAGGACGACCTCCTCGACGGCGCCGTCGACGGTCATGCCGGTCTCGCCAGCTGGTCGACGACCCCTGCGAACACCCGGGGCAGCCGGGCCGCGAGCGGCACGATCCGGCGGCGCAGGACCGGGTGGCGCGACGACGAGAGCAGCGCGTGGGTGAGCAGCTCGTGGCGACGGCCGAGCTTCTTGTACGCCGCCTCGTAGTCCGCCGGGCGGCCGGCCACGACCGCGTCGACCGCGGCCCGCGCCTGCGCCAGCCCGAGCGCGATGCCCTCGCCGGTCAGCGCGTCGACGTAGCCGGCGGCGTCGCCGACCAGGAGCACCCGGCCGGCGGTCCGCGCGGTCGAGCGCTGGCGCAAGGGACCGGCGCCGCGCGTCCGGGACAGCGGCCGCCGCTCGAGCCGCTCCTTGAGCAGCGAGTGCTCGGCCAGCAGCTCGTCGAACGGCGCCTGCCGCTCGGTGAGCACCGCGATCCCGACCAGCTCGTCGGCGACCGGCGTGACGTAGGCCTCGGACCCCTCGGCCCAGTGCACCTCGACGAACGGGGTCCACGGCTCCATCTCCACGTGCACGCGCAGCCCGAACCGGCGCCGACCCTCGGGCGGCCGGTCGAGGCCGAGCATCCGGCGCACCGGGGAGTGCAGACCGTCGGCGGCGACGAGGTAGCCGGCCGGCTCGTCGTCGACGAGGACGTGCCCGCGGCGTTGCTCGACCTCGCCGACCGCGCGCTCCACGATCTTGATGCCGGCGTCAGCCACCGCGTCGGCCAGAGCCCGGTGCAGGGTGGTGCGCCGGACGCCTCGGCCCTCGCCGTGGCGGAACGGCGCGTCCGCCGTGCGGCCGCCGCCGAGGTAGCGGATCCCGGCCAGCCGGTGGCCGGGCGGGTCGACTCCCAGATCGGCCAGGTCGACCACGGCACCGGGCATCAGCCCCTCGCCGCAGGCCTTGTCGACCGGACCCGGTCGCGGCTCGCGGACCTCGACGTCCAGGCCGGCCCGGGCGGCGTACAGCGCGGTGGCCATCCCCACCGGCCCGCCGCCGGCGACCACCAGGTCACGCATCGGACGGCTCCTGCTCGAGCCCCGCCAGGGCGGCGTTCTCCACCCGGATCCGCACGGTCAGCAGCGCCGCGTTGAGCACGGTGAAGACGACCGCTGTGATCCAGCCGGCGTGCACCAGCGGCAGCGCGACCCCCTCGAGCACGACGGCGACATAGTTGGGGTGCGAGAAGATCTTGTACGGACCTTTCTCGACCGGGACCATCCCGGGCACCACGATCACCCGGGTGTTCCACTGCGGGCCCAGCGTCGTGATGCACCACCACCGCAGCGCCTGGCTGAGGACGACGACCAGCAGCATCGACCACGCCAGCGCACCCGGGACGTGCGGCTCGCGCACGTGGGCCTCGACCAGGGCGCCGACCAGGAGCCCGGTGTGCAGCACCACCATCGGCGGATAGTGCGAGAAGCCGGTCTCGACGCCGCCGCGCTCGAAGGACCACGCGGCGTTCCGCTTGGAGACGACGAGCTCGGCCAGTCGCTCGATGCCGACCAGGACGACCAGGACCGTGAAGGCGGTCAGAGAGGTCACGATGCCGCCCGCAGGAGCACGAGCTCGGAGCAGAAGCCGGGCCCCATCGCCATCAGCAGCCCGTGGCTGCCGGGCACCGGCGGCCGGTCGCGGAGGGTGTCCTCGAGGACGTGCAGGACGGACGCCGAGGAGAGGTTGCCGATCTGGGCGAGCGACCGGCGGGTGAGGGACACCGCCTCCGGCTCGAGGTCCAGCGCCGTCTCCAGCGCGTCGATCACCTTGGGGCCGCCGGGGTGGCAGACCCACCAGCCGATGTCGGCGCGGGTCAGCCCGTGGTCGGCGAGGAAGCCGTCGACGTCCTCGCGCACGTAGCGCTCGATGACCTTCGGCACCTCGGCGTCGAGCACGATCCTCAGCCCGGTCGAGCCCACGTCGAAGCCCATCACCCGCTCGGAGTCGGGATAGAGGCGGCTGCGGGTGTCGAGCACCTGTGCCGGGGCGGTCCGCGAGGCGTGCCGGTCGGCGCCGGACGCGACCACGCACGAGGCGCCGTCACCGAACAGCCCGCTGGCCACGAGGTTCGGCACCGAGACGTCGTCTCGCTGCACGGTGAGCGAGCAGAGCTCGACGGCGACCAGCGCCGCCACCTCGCCGGGGTGGCCGACCAGGTAGTCGTGGAGGCGGGAGATCCCGGCCGCGCCCGCGACGCAGCCGAGCCCGACCAGCGGGACCCGCTTCACGTCCGGCCGCAGCCCGACCAGGGCGGCGATGCGCGCTTCGAGCGAGGGCACGGCGAGCCCGGTCACCGTGGCCGAGACGATGAGGTCGACGTCGCTCGGCGTCAGGTCGGCCGCCTTGAGGGCGTCCTGCAGCGCCCGGGCTCCGAGCTCGACGGCGTGCTCGATGAAGTGGTCGTTGGCGGTGGTGAACCCGTCGAGCTCGCCGTACTGGTCCAGCGGCAGGACGGTGTGCCTGAACTCCACCCCCGCGTTTGCGTGGAAGCGCCGGAGCAGCCGCTCGTCCAGCCCGCCTCCCCTGGCGATCACTCCGGCGAACGCGTCGGTGATCTCGGCCTGCGAGTGCCGGTGGGCCGGCAGGGCACCGCGCACGGAGAGGAGCTGCATGTCCTCAGGTCCCCCTTGTTGCGCCACTCCATACGGCCTGGCGCCGTCGGCCCTGGTTCGATCGTAGTGAGGGGCTGGTCTTGTGGGCTTCACCGTCATCTTGCGAGCTGCGCGCGGGGGTCACCAGGACCGACTCGGCGCCAGCCCACGAAGCCCCTTGCGCGCCAGCCCGCTCACCAGGCCGCGCACCAGCCGGCCGGAGATCCGGCCGTCGCCCAGCCCGAGCTCGACCAGCTCGTCGAAGACCCGCCCGTCCCTGCGCGCGACCCGGATGCCGCCGTCGACGATCGCGGAGCGCTCGGCCAGGCGCGAGGCGACGAAGGTGTGCTTGAGGTGGCGGGCGAGCTGGGCCCGGACCGACTGGCGGTGGAGCGTCCCCGGGTCGCGCCCCTCCGCGGTGGCGCGCACGGCGGACTGCCCGGCGGCGATGCCGGTGGCGATCGCGTAGTAGATGCCCTCGCCGGTCATGGGGTTGATCAGCCCGGCCGCGTCACCGGCCAGCAGCAGCCGGCCGTCCGGCTGCTCCCACCGCCACCCGGACAGGGGCAGGTGGTGCCCCTTCCACTCTCCGCCGTCGTAGCCCGGCAGCAGCTGCTCGAGCTGGTCCAGCAGGAGCGCTCGCGAGGGCGGGTCCTCACCGTCCGGCGGCAGGAGCTCGCCGTAGCCGATGTTGGAGAGCCCGTCGCCGCGGTCGAAGGCCCAGGCGTAGGCCGGCTGCCGGCGTTCGCCGTAGCGGATCACCTGGGTTCCGCGCCGCTCAGGCGGGGTGGGCGCGTAGCCGCGGATGGCCAGCGCGCGCCGCCCGGACGGCAGTCCGAGGTGGGCCCGGACCACCGAGTGGGCGCCGTCCGCCCCGATGACGACGTCGGCCGAGATGGTCCCGTTCAAGATGGTCCCGTTCGAGATGTTCTCGATGGAGCTGATCCTCTCCCGGCGGAACGTCGCCCCTCGGTCCACGGCCCGCTCGACCAGCCTGGCGTCGAAGACCTCGCGCGGGATCACGTAGACCGGACGGGCCATCGTCCCGGAGACCGTCTCCCCGCCCCGGGCCAGCTCGAGCCGGGTCAGCGGCGTCCAACCGTCCTCGACGCCGGTGACGCCGATCGAGGCGAGCTTCTCGAAGCAGTGCGGCGCGATGCCGTCGCCGCAGGACTTGTCGCGTGGGAAGTCGGACCGGTCGAGCAGCAGCACGCGCAGCGACGGCTCCGCGTGCAGCGCCGCCAGGGCGGCGGTCGCACCGGCCGGCCCGGCACCGACGACCACGAGGTCCCACGCCTCCGTCGCAGCCGAGCTCATCGCGCCCACACCAGCATGGCCACGTCGACCAGGGCCATCGCGATCGCGGCCCGGAACGGCGCGCGGCCGTGCGCGAGCAGGGCCACCGCGGCCAGGGTCGCGGTGACGGTCAGGGCGACGACCGCCACCACGGTCGAGTCGACCGGCGCCCCGACCACGATCACCAGGGCGGCGGCCACGAGCACGGCCGCCGCGACCACCGGACTCCACCGCGCGCCGAGCCGGTGGGGCAGACCGCGGATCCCCGTGGCGGCGTCGTCGGCCAGGTCGGGCAACACGTTGACGAAGTGGGCGCCGACCCCGAGCAGCGCGCCGGCCAGCAGGAGCCACAGCGGCGGCGCCTGGTCGGGGTTGTCGGTCAAGGAGACGAACGCCGGCAGACCGCCGAACGCGACGGCGTACGGCAGCCACGACCACGGCGTGGCCTTCGCGCCGAGGTTGTAGGCCCACCCCGCGGCGACACAGACGAGGTGAACGGCGCCGGCCAGCCACCCGCAGGCGAGCGAGAGCGGGACCGTGGCGACCACTGCGACCCCGCAGGCGATCCGGACCGTGCGCTCGGAGACCCGGCCGTCGGCCAGCGGCTTGTCGGCGCGCGCCACGGCGCGGTCGCGAGCCAGGTCGATGAGGTCGTTGGACCAGCCGATGGACAGCTGGCCGGCCAGCACGGCCGCGACGACCAGCGCGATCGATCCCGGACCGAGCCCCACCGCGCCGGCGAGCAGCCCCGCCAGCAGCGTGACCGCGAGCGCCGGACCGGGGTGGCAGGCTCCCAGCAGTGCCACCGCCCGGCGCGTCCCGCTGGCCACCTCAGAGCGCTCGGATCTCGAGGACCTCGTGGTGCATGACCGGATTCTCGCGCAGCGCCCCGCAGGTGAGCTTGTGCACGTCGTCGCCGCGGGTCGAGCTCACGGCCACGGCATAGCGCCGGCCGACGACGTCGAACACGGCCTCGGTGTGGCCGCCCTCCGCCCTGCGGGAGACGAAGCGCACCGCCGAGAGGCGGCGCTCGTCGACGTGGCGACGCAGGGCGGCCTCCGCCGCCTGGAGCGGGCCGGCGAGACCGGATCGACCCCGAAGGTGCTCGAGGTCGAGCTCGCCGGCGGCCAGCAACCGGGCCACGCCACGAGCGGTGTCGGCCTCGAGCCGCCCGAAGTAGAGGCCGTGGGGCAGCACCAGCAGGTTGGCGGCGAACCGGTCGCCGCCGATGTGGCTCGCCTCCCAGGTCTGGTCGGGGAACGCCGCCGCCAGGCCCGCTGCGACCGGGCGGCCGCGCTCGGCACAGCACGCGTCGTGCCGCCCGTGCGTGCAGACGGCGAGGACCGGCTCGGAGTGGGGGGTCAGCCCGAGCGAGCGACCCGCGGCCAGGGCCTCGAGGTCGAGGTCGTGCACGCCGTGCAGGTCGTCGAGGACAGCGGTCTCCGACCAGGGCTTCGCGTGGTCGGCGTACGCCGCGAAGACCCGGACCCCGGCATGCGTGCGCAGGGCCTTGTCGGGCCTCCGGATCAGCAGCACCTTCGTGTGGCTGGCACCGGCTCGTTCGCGGAGCTCCGGGCCGATGCCCTCCGGCATCCGCGCGTCGCGCAGCGCGTCCGCACCCCACGGTCCGGGGTGCTCGACCAGCAGGAAGGAGCGCACGGTCGAGGCGGTGCCCGCCATCGACTCGCCACGCTCCTCGCTGGCCGCGGAGCAGCGGAAGGTCATCTGGCCATCACAGTGTTGGTCCCGGGGTCATCATTCAGCGACGACCCTGAGCAGCCCCTCCCGGACCAGCCTCCGGGCCAGCACCAGTCGGCTCTTCTCGTCCAGCGGCAGGTCACGGGGGCGGAGCTCGCGACGGTCGCGGACCTCTTCGAGGGCCGGACGGATCCGGGCCGGTACGTCGAGGGTCCGGTCGCCGAGCAGCACCTCGAGCCGGTCTTCCTTGTCGACCAGCACGCAGGGGTGACCCGGGCGGCGGCGGAGCAGGGTGTCCTCGTCGATCGCGTCGAGACCGAGCCCGTCGACCAGTGCCCCCTCGAGCCGCGGCGGCCGGGAGGTGAGGAAGCGGCGTACCTCCGCGTCGATCACGGTGGCGGGGTCCACCGAGTGCAGCCGGTCGGCGATGTCGGAGAGGTGCCGGCCCAGCTGGTGGGCCAGGGCCTGCGGGTCCGCGAGGTAGCCGGCGGGCAGGTGGCCGGCGGGGACCTCGGCGGCCAGTGAGCTCAGCGACCGCTCGACCAGGCCGCGCCAGGTCAGCTGGTTGATGCCGATGGTGATGTGCAGCGACACGGTGTCCTGCGAGCGGGCCGCGTGCGGTGTGCCGGTGGGGAGGTACATCACGTGCCCGGGCTCGAGCAGCGGCTCCTCGAGGTCCTGGTCGGGGTGTCCCGGCGGCGCGTGGAGCTCCCACTGCTTGGTGCCGGCGGTCTGCAGCACGAACACGTCGTGGGTGTCGGAGTGCACCGCGAACCCCTGTGACCCGGGCGGGGTCAGGTAGGCGTTGGCCTGGCAGGGGTGGCCGAGCTCGAGCTCGAGCTCGGAGATCAGGTCGACCAGCGGAGGGAACGAGCGGTGCAGCCCCTGGAAGACCACGGTCGCACCGTTGCGGAACTCCTCGACCGCGGTGCGGCCGTCGACCAGCCCGGTGAGCGCGCGGCCGGCCAGGGTGGCCCCCCGGGTGTAGCCCCGCTCGGGCAGCACCGTGCCGTCGCGCACGAGCCGGACGCTCGGCGTGCGGATCGCGGTCGCGGTGAGCAGCCGGTCGGCGTCGTCGAGGGAGAAGTACGCCGCCAGCTCGACCGGGTCGACCTGGTGATGGTGGACCCGCGACGCCCAGACCTTCTCGCGGAAGGTCTGGGCGTCACCGGTCAGCTGGTCGAGAGCGCTCAGGAGGCGTCCCCGTCGGTGGTGTCCGTCGCGTCGCCGTCGGTGCCGTCGGCGTCGCCGCCGTCGGTGCCGTCCGAGTCGGTGCTGTCCAGCGGGCCGGTGTCGGGACCGGCGCCCGCGTCGGTGCCGTCGGAGGAGTCGGTGCCGTCGGAGTCGGTGCCGTCGGCGTCGCCGCCGGCCTCGCCGCCGCCCTCGGTCGGGCTGGTCGTCATGTCGTCGTCGTCGAGCGCTTCGTCAGCCATGGTTCCTCCATCGGAACGTAGGTGGGTGTGAGGACCGTGAAGTACCCGGGTGACCTGTGCGTACACCACCCCGACGGGCGGCGCTCACCGGCCACGCTCAGCCGAACCGGGCGAACCAGCGGACCGTTGCCAGCGTACCGGTGACGTTGCTGCCGAGGTGGCGCGAGCCGAGGGCATCGACCGGGCCGAGGTTCCGCACCGACACGGAGGCTCCGTGCTCAGCGAACGCCGCGTGGCATGCCCGGGTGTTGGCGGGCACGGCCTGCTCGTCGTGCTCGGCGTAGAAGAGGCGGGTCGGCGCCGCGGGTCGCCAGTCGCAGACGCTGTCCGCCACCGCGAGCGCCCGGGCGAAGGCACCGGTCGGATGCTCGAGCAGCCGCCGGCCCGCCGGAGTGAGCAGCTCCTCCACCGAGCCCGGCAGGCCGCGGATCATCTGGCCTGCGGGCGTGTGACCGTTCATCAGACGGGTGACCCGGTCGGCGTACGGCTCCTGGAAGAGCTCGCGCGGGTCGTCGTACAGGTGGTGGATCCGCTGCCAGGAGGTCAGCAGGAGGGAGACGTAGACGACGGCGTCGATCGGCTCGACCCGGCCGGCCCGACATCTCCGATCAGTCGATCAGTCCACGCCGACGCGCGATCGCCGCGGCCTCGGTGCGACCCGAGGCGTTGAGCTTGCCGAGGATGTTGGAGACGTGGACCGACACGGTCTTGGCGCTGATGAAGAGCTGCTTGCCGATCTCACCGTTGGAGCGGCCCTCGGCGACCAGCGCGAGGATCTCGCTCTCGCGGGCGGTCAGCGTGCTCGACCCCGACGCGGCGCCGTCGGCGCGCGACGGTGCGCTGCCCTGGGCGCGGAGCCGGTCGAGCAGCGGCTGGGCTCCGAGCCGGTGCGCGACCTCCCGCGCCTGGTCCCCCAGCTCACGGGCGCGGGCGGTGTCGCCGGTCGCGCGCAGGATGCCGGAGCGGACGGCGCGCACCGTGGCGAGCTCGTGGACGTGGCCGAACTCCTCGAACAGCAGCTCGGCCTCGCGCCACACGTCGAGCAGGGCCTCCTGCGGCGGCGCGCCGACGCCGCCCAGCCAGCGGGCGCGGAGCGTCTCGGCGTCGAGCCGCTTGGTCCAGGCCCGCCCCTCGGGGCCCCAGTGGCCGGAGGGGTCGGAGTACTTGTCGAGCACGGTGTGTCCCTCGTCGTGCAGGCGCTCGACCTCCAGGAGCAGCTCGGCCCGCTCGGCTCCGCTGAGGCGCGGCAGCGCGTCGGCCACGGCGCCGATCGCGATGGCGGCGAGCCGGATGCGGGCGCTGAACCACTTGTGCCAGATCCGGCCCAGCACCGCGACGGCGTCCTGGTAGACCGCGATCACCTTGGCCGGGTCGTCGTGATGGGCGGCGTCCTGCATCTCGGCGACGACGGAGTTGATCACGACCCCGCCCTCGAGCTCCCAGAAGCGGCGCAGCGCGCGGGCCCGCTCCACCACCGGCTCGCCGCGGCCCGACTCGACCAGCAGCGCGACCCCCTCGACCAGCGCGGCCGGGATGGGCGGCACCTGCTCGTTGTTGGTGTCGGCCAGCCGCAGGGCCTCGTCCCAGTCGCCGTCGACGCTCTTGATCCAGGCCAGCTGCCACCGCGACTCCCAGCCCCACGGCCCGTAGGGGATGCCGGCGTCGGCCGCGGACTTCATGGCGCTGCGGAACCAGGTCTCGGCCTGCGCCCACTCGGCCCAGTCCTGGTAGGAGCGGCCCAGGAAGTAGCGGGCGCGGAGCTCGGCCCGGATCGCGCCGGAGTCGACCGCGCGGTGGACCGCCTCGACCAGGGCCGAGCGGAGCGCGTCCTTGGGCCCGGCCTTCTTGAGCTGGCTGAGGGTGGTGATGACGTCGGCGGCCAGCTGGTGGAGGTCGAGCCGCTCGGCCAGCGCCAGCGCGTCGAGTCCGGCGGCCTGCGCCTCGTCGTAGTGGCCGAAGCCGGTGAGCACCCGCGCCTGGATCGACAGCACCTTGGCCCGCAGGCCGCCCGCGTCCTCGGGGAGCAGGTCCACGGCCTGCTGGATCAGGTCGGCCGGGTCGACGTCGGGGCTCTCGGTCAGCATCAGCACGTCCGCCCGCGCGGCCAGCATGCGGGCCCGCCAGGCGTCCGGGGCGTCGGCGGCCAGCTGGCCGAGCTGCTCGGCCAGGACCTTGGCGGCCCGGGTCGGCTGGCCCGACGTGGTCAGGGCCTCGGCCGCGCTGACCGCCAGCTTGGACAGGTCGATCTCACAGGTGACGCGCCGGGCCGGGTCGGCGAGCAGCTCGAGGGCCTGCTCGTAGTGGTGCGCGGCCTCGTCGGGACCGGCCACCGCCATCGCCTCGTCACCGGCGCGGATGCTGGCGTCGAGGGCGGTGTCGAGGTCGTGGGCCAGCCGGGCGTGCCGGGCCAGCTCGGCGGCGGTGCCCCGGCCCATGCCCTCGTGGAGCGCCTCGGCGTACTGCGCGTGCAGCCGCACCCTCTCGCCGGGCAGCAGGTCGTCGTAGACCGCCTCGCCGAGCAGCGCGTGGCGGAAGGAGTAGGTGCCGTCGCCGGGGACGAGGAGGTTCATCTCGACGGCCTGCCGAAGCCCCTCCTCGAGCCCCTCGCCCGGAAGCCCGGACGCCGCCACCAGCAGGTCGTGGGCCACCTTGCGGCCCGCGACGCTGGCCACGCGGACCACCTGCCGGGCGGCGTCGTTGAGCCGGTCCAGCCGGACGAGGAGCACGTCGGCCAGGTCGTCGGGGACCCAGCTGCCCGGCTGGGAGGCGGCGCCGACGAGTTCCTCGACGAAGAACGCGTTGCCCTCGGCGCGGCGCACGATCGCGGTCCGCTCCTTGTCCGCGATCGCCTCGGGCGAGAGGCTGGAAATGAGGAGGAGGACGTGCTCGTCGCCCAGCGGGCCGAGCTGGAGCCGCTCGACGTTGCGCAGCCTCGACCACTCGGCGACCTGGCGGCGGAGCGGGTGGCGGCGGTGCAGGTCGTCGGAGCGGTACGACGCGACGATGGCCACCCGGTGCTCGGCCACGCCCTCGAAGGGCCGGGAGAAGAGGAAGCTGAGCAGGTCGCGCGTCGACTGGTCGGCCCAGTGGCAGTCCTCGATGACCAGCAGCACCGGGGTCACCTCCGCGGCCGCCTCCAGCAGGGCGTGCACCGCGGCGAACACGTCGGCCCGGTCGAGGCTCTCGCCCTCGACCCGGCCCGGCGCGCGGCCTCCACCCTCCGCCGCGACCAGCACGCGACGTCCGGGCGTGAGCCGAGCCAGCGCGGGGTGGGCCTCGCCCACGCGCTGGACCACCTCCGGCAGCTCGGCCTGGAGCCGGCCGAGCACCTCGGAGAACGGGAGGTAGGGCAGCGCGCTGTCGCCGAAGTCCAGGCAGTGCCCGGCGATCACGCGCCAACCCTCCCCCACCGCGCAGTCGCGCAGCTCGACCAGCAGCCTGGTCTTGCCGACGCCGGCGTCACCGGACAGCACGACGTGGACCGGCTCGCCGGCGCTCGACGCGTCGCTGTCCTGGGACGACGAAACGCCGAGCAGCGAAGCAATCTCCGTCAGCTCGGCGTCTCGCCCGATCAAGGCCCGGCTGGTCGTGTGTACGGCCATAGCGTCCATGATCGCTTGTTCAGTTGTCTGCTCCGCGCCGAGCACTGCAATTTCTTCAGTGCCGGTCACCGTGTCGATGCTCATCCGAGCTCAACGTCGGCGACGCGTCAGCGGTCGGTGCGGCTGGCCTCGGCGGGCCGGCGTACGAACGGGACCCGGACGCGGCGGCTGTTGCGGCCCACGTCCTTGCGGATCCGGTTGCCCCGGTACTCGATCTCGGCCTGGTAGGTGTCGTAGGTGTTGAAGTCCATCGCTGGTGTGCTCCTCAGTTGGTGTCCCGTACTGCCTGGCGATCACAAAGATCGCTGCCTGAGGTAGACCCCCACATCGGGAAGGTGCCTTATCTCTGACACCTGTACGACGACGCAGGTACCTCAGATACGACAGCTCGGACGAGATCTGGGGCGAGATCACCGCTCGAGGAGGCCTCAGGCAGGTCAGGCAGTCGGCCTTCCCGCGACCCAGGTGCCGATCACGAGCGGCACGCCGGGCCGGTAGGCGAGGTGGACGTGCGACGGCGCGTCCAGCATCAGCAGGTCGGCGCGGGCGCCCACGGTGAGCCGGCCGACGTCGTCGCGCCGCAGCGCCTGCGCGCCGGCGTACGTCGCGGCGTGCACCGCTTCCGCCGGGGTCATCCCCATCTCGCGGACGGCGAGCGCGATGCAGAGCGGCACGGAGCTCGTGAAGCTGGAGCCCGGGTTGCAGTCGCTGGCCAGCGCGACGTGGACGCCGGCGTCGAGCAGGCGGCGGGCGTCGGGGTAGGGCTGCCGCGTCGAGAACTCCACCCCGGGCAGCAGCGTCGCGACGGTCCCGGAGTCGCGCAGGGCGTCGACGTCGGCGTCGGTGAGGTAGGTGCAGTGGTCGACCGCGGCCAGGCCGAGCTCAGCGGCCAGCAGCACACCCGGGCCGGGGCCGAGCTGGCTGGCGTGCAGCCGGCCGTGGAGGCCGTAGGTCGCCCCTGCCTCGAGCACCGCCCGCGCCTGGTCGACGTCGAAGGCGCCCTCCTCGCAGAAGGCGTCGATCCAGCGCGCGTACGGCGCCGCAGCCTCCAGCATCGGGCCGGTCACCAGGTCGACGTACGCCGCGGGGTCGCCCTTGAACTCCGCCGGCACGACGTGCGCGCCGAGGAACGTGGTCTCGTCGGTGAACTGCCGCGCCACGGCCAGGCTGCGCGCCTCGTCGTGGACCGTGAGGCCGTAGCCGGACTTGATCTCGACGGTGGTCGTGCCCTGCCGGGCCATCTCCTGGACCAGCCGGGCCACGTGCGCGGTGAGCTGCTCGTCGGTGGCGGCACGGGTCGCCGCGACCGTCGTGCGGATGCCGCCGGCGGCGTAGGACTCCCCCGCCATCCGGGCCGCGAACTCCTGCGCCCGGTCGCCCGCGAAGACCAGGTGGCTGTGGCTGTCCACGAAGCCGGGCAGCACCGCTCGCCCGCCGGCGTCGACCACCTCGTCGGCGGCGGGTGCGTCGGCCGCCGGCCCGACCCAGGCCACGCGGCCGCCCTCCACGACGAGCGCGGCACCACGCACGATGCCGAGGAGACGATCTCCTACGGAATCTTCTCCTACGGAACCATCTCCTGCGGGACGGTCTGCTGCGGGAGCGTTCGTGACGAGCTCGCCGATGTTGGTGATCACCGTCGTGGCGGTCATGCCCAGAGTGCTCCGATCGCCTCGTCGAGCTCTCGCCCGATCTCCTCGTCGCGGTCCGGCGTGTGGACGACGCGTCCGTCGGCGACCACGTGCGTGACGTCGGCGCCGGTGGCCGCGAAGACAGCGGTGTGCTCGTCGGCTCCCGTGCCGGCGGTCCGCGGGCTCGCGGTGTCGAGGGTGACGAGGTCGGCCGGGGCGCCGACCTCGATCCCGCGGCCGGTGCCGACGGCGAGCAGCTCCGCCGCGCCCCAGTGGCCGCGCTCGCCGGTCGCGAGCCGCTCGTCCATCTCGAGCCCGCGCAGCTCCTCGAACGGGTCGACCACCGCGTGGCTGTCGCTGCCGATCGTGACCCGGCAGCCGGCGTCGTGCAGCCGGCGGGCGGGCCCGATGCCGTCGGCCAGGTCGCGCTCGGTGGTCGGGGTGATGCAGACGTTCGTCCCGGTGGTGCCGAGCAGCTCGATGTCGTCGTCGGTGAGGTGGGTGGCGTGCACGACGGTGGTGCCCGGGCCGAGCAGGTCGGCCTGGTGGAGCAGCCGGGTGGGGGTGACGCCGTAGGCCGCGAGGCAGGCCTCGTTCTCGCCGACCTGCTCGGAGAGATGCACGTGCAGCGGGGCCCGGCCGTGGAAGACCTCGAGCTGGTCGCGCGGCACGGCCCGCACCGAGTGGATGGCCGCCGGCCCGTCACCGGCGCGCGTCGCCCACGCCTGCGCGTCTCCGTCGGAGTAGCGCAGCTGCACGCCCTCGGGCGGCGCCCCGAAGCCGCTGCTCACGTAGCACGTGTCGAGCAGCGTGAGCCGGATCCCGGCCTGTCGCGCGGCCTCGCGCAGCGCCTCACCCATCGCGCCCGGGTCGTCGTACGGCGTGCCGTCGCGCTGGTGGTGCAGGTAGTGGAACTCGGTGACCGCGGTGTAGCCGGCAGCCAGCATCTCGCGGTAGGTCGCCCGGGCCAGGGCGAGGTAGGAGTCGGGTGTGAGCCGCTCGGCCACGGCGTACATCTGCTCGCGCCAGGTCCAGAACGTGCCGCGCTCCCGCTGGGTCCGGCCTCGCAGCGCCCGGTGGAAGGCGTGGCTGTGGTCGTTGACCAGGCCGGGGACGGTCAGGCCGGGAAGACGCGCGCCGCCGGCGCCGCCGACCTCCACGGCGGTGAACCGTCCGTCCTCGATGCCGACGAGCACGTCGTCGTGGACGGCGCCCTCGACCCAGGCCCGCTCGAGAAGGTAGGACGTGGTCACGTGGCCAGCCGCTCGAGCGTCTCGGCGAGCGCGTGCACGCCGGCCAGGCAGTCGGGGATCGAGGCGGTCTCGGCGGGTGAGTGCGAGACACCGGTGGGGTTGCGGACGAACAGCATCGCGGTCGGAATCCCTTGTGCAGCAAGGATTCCGGCGTCGTGGCCGGCCGCCGTCGGGATCACGGGCCAGTCGCCGTCCTCGTGATCGCGGGCGATGCGCCGCGCGAGCGAGGTGTCGAAGGCGACCGCCCCCGACACCGACTCGGCGGTGACCTCGACCGTGGTGCCGTCGCGCTCGGCGCGCTCGGTCGCCTGCCGGGTGACCGTCTCCACCAGGTCGCTCAGCGCCGCCTCCGACGAGCACCGGGCGTCCAGCCAGGCCAGCACCTGCGACGGCACGGCGTTCGTCCCGTTGGGTGTCACCTCGAGCCGTCCGAACGTCGCGCGCTCGCCGGCCAGCCGGGCCTGCTTGTTGGCCGCCAGCGCGGTCATGGCGTAGGTGAGCATCGGGTCGGCGCGGTCCTCCATCCGGGTCGAGCCGGCGTGGTTGGCCTCGCCCGCGAAGTCGAAGCGGTAGCGCCCGTGTGGCCAGATCTCGCTGGCCACGCCGACGGCCGCGCCGCGGTCGACCAGGTCGCGGCCCTGCTCGACGTGCAGCTCCACGAAGCAGCCGACCCCCTCGAGCAGCCCGGGCCCTCCACCCTCGACGACCTCCTCGAAGGCGACGCCCTCGCGGTCGCGCAGCAGCCGCGCCCCCTCCCACGAGATGGCGCCGGTCGCGAGGCGCGAGCCCAGGCAGGCCAACCCGAACCGTGACCCCTCCTCCTCCACGAACACCGACACCCCGATCGGTCTCGTCGGCACCACTCCGCGCGAGCGCAGCTCGTCGACCGCCGCCAGCGCCGCGACCACACCGAGCGGTCCGTCGTAGGCCCCGCCGTCCAGCACCGAGTCGAGGTGCGACCCGGTGAGGATGCCCCCGTCTCGGGATAGTCCCTGACGTTCTGGCGCGCCGTCCGGGTCCCACCAGGCCACCAGGTTGCCGGTGGGGTCGGCCTCGAGGGCCAGGCCACGAGCCATCGCCTGCTCGCGGAACCAGTCGGCGAGCTCGCGCTCGGGCGGGGTGAAGGGCTGGCGGAAGTAGCCACCGGAGGTCGCCGACCGCCCGACGGGCGCCAGGTCAGCCCACATCCGTTCGAAGTCGTCGACCACGAGACCCATCCAACGCATCGGGGCCGCCGACCGCCACCGGCGCACCGGCGCACAGGTCTCGGATCCGAGATCGGTCGGGGCTGGGGATACTGGCCCGCATGGAGTTCCAGGAGGTCGTCAAGCGCCGGCGCATGGTCCGCGACTACAGCGACGAGCCCGTCGATCCGACGGTCATCGACCTCGCCCTCGCCAACGCGGTGCGCGCGCCGAGTGCCGGGTTCAGCCAGGGGTGGGCGTTCCTGGTGCTGGACCAGCCCGACGACGTACGCCGGTTCTGGGCCGCCACCTCCGACGACCTCGACGAGCCGGACAGCTGGCTGGCGGGGATGATGGGCGCGCCGGTGGTGATCCTCCCGTGCTCCAGCAAGGCGGCCTACCTCGAGAGGTACGCCCAGGAGGACAAGGGCTGGACCGACCGCGACGAGGCGCGCTGGCCGATGCCGTTCTGGCACATGGACGCGGCGATGGCCAGCCTGCTGATCCTGCAGACGGCGACCGACGCGGGGCTGGGCAGCTGCTTCATCGGCGTGCCCCCCGACAAGGACGCCGCCGTTCGCGAGGCGTTCGCCATCCCCGAGGACCACGACCCGGTCGGCGTGATCACCATCGGCCACCGCCGAGGTGGCGAGGGGCCGTCCGGCTCGCCGCGCACCCGACAGCGCCGCCCCCTCGACGAGCTCGTCCACCGCGGCCGCTGGGACGGCTGACCGGTGCGGTCCGAGGCCCTGGCCTGGGCCGCACAGGCCCTGGGCGCCGACGTCATCGAGGCCGTGGAGCTCGAGGGTGGGATGACCTCGACGATGCTGGCCCTGGTCGACTCCACCGGACGGCCTTCGGTCCTGCGGTTGATGACCCGTGAGCCGTGGCGGAGCCACGGCGCCGCCCTCACCCGACGGGAGCGCGAGGCGTTCGAGGCGCTGACCGGCACGGGCGTGCCCGCGCCGCGGAGCCTCGCCCTGGACGCGGACGGATCGGCTGCCGGGGTGGCGGCGCACCTGATGACCCGGCTGCCCGGCCGGCCCACCTCGCAGGTCGACGAGGCGAGCCTCACGACGATGGCCGCCCTGCTGGCGGAGATCCACGCCGTGCGCCCGGACACGCCGTTCCGCAACTTCCAGTCCTGGGCCTGGGAGGCCAAGTGGCAGGTGCCGCCCTGGAGCCGGCGGCCCGACTCCTGGCGCGCGGCCTTCGAGCTGCTGGCCGACGGGACGCCGGCCTACGTGCCCACCTTCCTGCACCGCGACTTCAGCCACCGCAACCTGCTCTGGGAGGGTCCGGCCGTCTCCGGAGTCGTCGACTGGGTCGAGACCTCCACGGGTCCGCGCTGGCTGGATGCGGCCCACGCGGCCACCAACCTCGCCGTGGCCTTCGGCGCCGAGCCGGCGCGCGGGTTCCTCGCGGCGTACGCCGGCCGGACCGACGAGCCCCCCGACCGCCACTGGCTGGTCATGGACGCCGTCGGCTTCCTGCCACCGCCGGGCAAGGGCCCGATGTTCGGCGCGCCCGAGCAGCTGCAGCGGCTCGACGACTGGCTCCACGAGGTGGTCGCCTCCTCCTGACCCCGCCCACTAGGGTCCCCGCATGACGGACGCAGGGGTGGAGGAGCTGCACCCTGCCGGACACCGGGCGGTCGCCAAGCTGCAGGCGCTCGTCCGGATCCCGACCGTCTCCCATCGCGAGCTCGAGCGGGTCGACACCGCGGCGTTCGACTCGTTCGTCGACGAGCTGGGCCGCCAGTTCCCGCTGATCCACGAGCGGCTCGAGCTCACCCGGGTGCACACCCACGGGCTGCTGTTCCACTGGCGCGGGGCGAGCGGCGAGCGGCCCGTGGTGCTGATGGCCCACCTCGACGTCGTACCGGTCGAGGGCACGTGGCAGCACGACGCGTTCAGCGGCGCGGTCGTCGACGGCCAGATCTGGGGCCGCGGCACCCTCGACGACAAGGGCTGCCTGGTCGGCATCTGCGAGGCGGTCGAGACCCTGCTCGAGCTCGACTTCACGCCCGCCCAGGACGTCTGGCTGTCGTTCGGCTGCGACGAGGAGGTGTTCGGTACGGCGGCCACCACCGCCGTCGAGGAGCTGCAGCGGCGTGGCGTCCGGCCGTGGTTCGTGGTCGACGAGGGCGGCGCCATCGCGCACGACGCGTTCAGCGGGATCGGCAGGCCGATCGGCGTGGTCGGGGTGACCGAGAAGGGGATCATGTCGGTCCTGCTGCGGGTCGAGGGGCGCGGCGGCCACGCCTCCACGCCGGCCCGGATGGGGCCGACCGCCCGGCTCGCTCGGGCCATCACCCGGGTCGACCGCTCGCCGATGCCGACCAGCCTGCCGCCGCCGACGGTCGAGCTGTTCCGACGGCTCGCGCCGCACGCGCCGCTCGCCCTGCGCCCCCTCATGGCGAACGCCGGCCGGCTCGGCCCGGCGCTGGCGAAGGCGCTCACCGCGCTCGGCCCGGAGAGCGCCGCCATGGTGCGGACCACGTTCGCGATCACCACGCTCCAGGGCAGCCCCGCGCTCAACGTCATCGCCGGGAAGGCGACCGCCGGCGTCAACATCCGGATCATGCTCGGCGACTCCTCCGAGAAGGTGCTGGCCCACCTGCGCAAGGTGATCGGCGACGATCAGGTGGAGATCGACGTCGTCGAGGTCTACGAGCCCAGCCCGCTCTCGCCGTACTCGACCGCCGACCACGAGGACGAGGCGTTCGAGCTCATCGAGGCCACGATCCGGGAGGTCTTCCCCGACGCGGTCCCGGCGCCGTACGTGATGATGGCCGCCACCGACTCGCGCAGCTTCGCACCCGTCACCGACCGGATCTACAGGTTCGCGCCGTTCCGGATGACCAAGGCGCAGCGCGAGTCCATCCACTCCTACGACGAGCACCTCGGCGTCGACGACTTCCTCGACGGCGTCCGCTGGTACCGGCGGCTCATCGAGCGGCTGGCGTAGGACATGGCTCCCTGATGGCCGCCGTCACGCCGGCGACCCAGCCGCTCAAGCCCGTGCACGGCCTGTTCGCGGTCGTCGGGTTCCTGGTCTGCGTCGAGCTCGCGAGCGGCGTGCTGCAGGGCTACTACACGCCGATCTACAGCGACATCGCCGACCACCTGTCCATCAAGGACGCGGACGTCAACTGGTTCGAGGCGGCGCAGCTCATCGTCTCCGCGCTCGTGGTCCCGCCGCTGGCCCGGCTCGGTGACCTGGTCGGCCACAAGAAGGTGCTGCTGCTCTCGACCGCGGTGACGGCGATGGGCTCGTGGGTGCTGGCGTTCGCGCCGGGCTTCACCACCTTCCTCATCGGCTGGGCCGTCCAGGGCGCGTACGTCGTGTGGCTGCCGCTCGAGATCGCGATCATCCACCGGCGCACGGCCGGCAGCGGGCGGCAGGCGCTGCTCACGCGGCGGGGCGCGGCCATCCTCGTCGGCGCCCTCGAGCTGGCCGTCATCATCGGCGCGCTCACCTCCGGCGCCCTGGTCGAGGCGACGTCGATGCGCTTCCTGCTGGCCCTGCCCGCGATCGTCGTGACGGTCGTCTTCTTCGTGATCTGGCTCGGCATCGAGGACGTGCCGGGCCAGGCCACCGGTGGCTACGACTGGGGCGGGCTGGCGCTCATCACCGCCGCGCTCGGCCTGGTCATGGGCGGCCTGATCGCGATCCGAGTCCAGGGTCCGGGCTCGGTGCTGGCATGGGCGCTGGTCCTCGTCGGACTGCTCGTCCTCGTGCCGTTCGCGCGCTACGAAGCCGCCCACCCCGAGCCGATGATCGACGTGCGCCTGCTCGCGACCGCCGGCCAGTGGCCGGTCCAGCTGACGGCGTTCCTGTTCGGCATGTCCGTGCTCGGCGCCCAGATCCCGCTCTCGACCTTCGCCCGCACCGACCCGGACACCGCGGGCTACGGGCTGGGCGCGGACGCGTCGTTCGTCTCCACCCTGATCGGCGTCTACGTCGTGTTCCTCGCGATCGGCGCCTTCACCCTGCCGCTGACCTCGCGGCTGCTCGGCCCGCGCGGCGCACTGGTGCTCGGGGCGCTGCTCGTCGCCCTCGGCTACGCGCTGTGGCTGCCCCTCCACGACTCGACCGGGCAGGCCCTGATCAACATGGCGGTCGCCGGCGTCGGGTCGGGCGCGCTGGTCGCCGCACTGCCCGCGACCGCGGCGGCCGCAGCGCCACCCGACCGGACCGGCTTCGCCACCGGCATGACCAACGCGACCAAGACCGTGGGCGGCGCCATCGCGTCGTCGGTCTTCGCGATCTGCCTGGCCTCGGCCGGCTCGATCGAGGACCCTGTGCAGGGGCACGCGCCGCTGTCCGGCTACCTCACGGTGTGGGCCATCTGCGCCGCGGCAGCCCTCCTCGCCGCGGTGGCGCTGCTGCTGATGCCGCGCCAGGCGACCTCTCACCCCGTGGGGCTCGACGGCTGACCCTGGTCACCCGCGGCCCTGTATTTTGGAGCCATGCCGGAGAGCGACGACTGGCCCGAGGGCCGACCCGAGCAGCGGCCCACCCCCGGCGTACGCCAGGACGGGAAGGCCGCGGCGGCCGCCCGGATGGCGCAGCAGCAGACCTGGGTCGACCTGCAGGTCCGCCAGGCGATGGAGCGGGGTGACTTCGACGACCTGCCCGGCGCCGGCAAGCCGATCGAGGGGCTGGGCGGGCACCACGACCCGAACTGGTGGCTCAAGAAGCTGGTGGAGCGCGAGCACATCGCGGTGCTGCCACCGAGCCTGGCCCTGCGCAAGGAGGACTCCGAGCTCGACGCGGTCCTCGACAAGCTCAACACCGAGGGCGAGGTACGCCGCCACGTCACCGACTTCAACGAGCGGGTGGTCGCCGCGCGCTACCGCGCCCCCGAGGGCCCACCCCTGATCACCATGCCGCGCGACGTCGACGCCGAGGTCGAGGCCTGGCGCGAGCGGCGCACGACGCGGATCGCCGAGCAACGCCGGAGGGCCCGGGCGGCGCTGGCCGAGCAACGCGAGCAGCCGAAGCCCAGGCGGCGCTGGTGGCGCAGGGCGGTGTGACCGGGTAGCCGGTGAAACCGGCCGGTGTCAGATCGGTCATACCGACGCCGACACCGGCGCTGTTACCTTCCGACCCATGAGCGGGTCTTCCAAGAGCGCCAAGGACTTCTTCCGGCCGCTGGCCGTCGGGGCCCCAGAGCCGTTGCGCGAGATCCCCGCGCGGCCGAGCCGGGCGATCCACTTCTTCGACCCGAGCAACGCGAAGATGGCAGCCAAGATCCCCGACATGGTCGGGACCGTCGACGTGCTGCTCGGCAACCTCGAAGACGCGATCAAGGCGGACAACAAGGTGGCCGCCCGCGAGGGTCTGGTGAAGATCGCTCGCGAGACGGACTTCGGGCCGACCCAGCTCTGGACCCGGATCAACTCGCTCGACAGCCCGTGGGTGCTGGACGATCTCAACACGCTGATCCCTGAGATCGGCGACCGGCTCGACGTGGTCATGGTCCCGAAGGTGCAGGGCGCCGAGGACATCCACTACGTCGACCGGCTGCTGGCGCAGCTCGAGGCCAAGGCCGGGCTCGACCGCCCGATCCTCGTGCACGCGATCCTCGAGACCGCCCGCGGCGTCGCGAACGTCGAGGAGATCTGTGGCGCCAGCCCGCGCATGCAGGGGCTCTCCCTGGGCCCGGCAGACCTTGCGGCCGACCGGAGGATGAAGACCACCCGCGTCGGCGGGGGCCACCCGGGCTACCTGGTCCGCGAGGACCCACCCCGCAGCGACGGCGTCGCCAACCTCGAGGCCCACCGGGCGACGTTCCAGCAGGACCTCTGGCACTACACGATCGCCCGGATGGTCGACGCCTGCGCCATGCACGGCATCTATCCCTACTACGGGCCCTTCGGCGACATCGCCGACGTGGTGGCGTGCGAGGACCAGTTCCGCAACGCGTTCCTGCTGGGCTGTGTCGGCACCTGGTCGCTGCACCCGAAGCAGATCGCGATCGCCCACAGGGTCTTCAGCCCCAGCGTCGCAGACGTCAGGCACGCCCGCCGGGTCGCCGCCGCCATGGGTGACGGCACCGGCGCGGTCATGCTCGACGGCAAGATGGAGGACGACGCATCGCTCAAGCAGTGCCTGGTGATGGTCGAGCTGGCCGACCAGCTGGCCGCGATCGACCCCGAGCTGAAGGCGCAGTACGACGCCATCGAGCTCGACCAGTGATCATCGGCGGTGATCTCTAGTGCCCGACCAGGAGACCGTGCTGCGCCCGCGCCGCTCGGTGCTCTACATGCCGAGCTCCAACGAGCGCGCCCTCGAGAAGGCCAAGACCCTGGCCTGCGACGGGCTCATCCTCGACCTCGAGGACGCCGTGGCGCCGGACGCGAAGCCCGCCGCCCGGGCGGCCGCGTGCGCGGCCGCGGCCAGCGGTGACTACGGCAACCGCGAGGTCACCATCCGGGTCAACGGCGCGGACACCGAGTGGCACGCCGACGACCTGGCCGCCGCGTGCGCCGCCGGCCCCGACGCGATCGTGGTGCCCAAGGTCGACAGCGCGGACGCCGTGCACGCCATCGTCGACGCGCTCGAGAAGCACGGCGCGCCCGATCACACGACGCTCTGGGCGATGGTCGAGACGCCGTACGCCATGCTGCACGCCGAGGAGATCGCCAGCGCCTCGCAACGGCTGACCGTCCTGGTCATGGGCACCAACGACCTCGCCAAGGAGCTCTACGCCGAGCACGTGCCGGGCAGGCAGCCGCTGCTGGCCGGGCTCGGCCTCGCGCTGCTCGCGGCGCGCGCCCACGGCAAGGTGATCCTCGACGGCGTCTACAACGACGTGAAGGACGCCGAGGGGTTCCTCGACGAGTGCCGCCAGGGCCGCGAGCTGGGGTTCGACGGCAAGACGCTCATCCACCCCGGCCAGGTCGAGGGCGCCAACGAGGTCTTCGCCCCCAGCGAGCAGGCCGTCGCGGACGCGCGCGGGATCCTCGAGGCGTGGGAGGCCGGCGCCGGCGCCGGCGCCGGCGTGGTGACCTTCAACGGGCGGATGATCGAGAACCTGCACGTCGTCTCGGCCCGCCGGACCCTGACCATCCACGACACCATCGCCGCGCAGGTTTCCGGTCGCACGCCTTCGGGAAAGGACCCGGAGTGAGATTCCAGCGTCACGTCCGCCTCGTCGCGGCATTCCTCGTCCTCGGCCTCGCCGCCGCCCTCCTCGCCACCATCGCGCCCTCGCCCGCCGTCGCCGGCCGCGGCCACGGCCACGGCCACCACGGCAAGAAGGGCAAGGTGGTCTGGGACTCGACCACCTTCTACGCCAACACCGGAGCCGGAGTGGCCGCCCACGGGCGGGTCCCCGGCGGCAAGAAGAAGGTGAAGCTGCAGGTGAAGGTGCCCGGCGGCTGGCACACCTTCGCCAGCACCAAGAGCAGCAAGAAGGGCAAGTTCGCCATCGGCGGGACCCTCAACTGGTACGGCAGCCACAAGGTGCGGGTCTCGACGACCGGCCGGCACCGCTTCAACCGCAGCACCAAGGCCAACGTCTACATCTCCTACGCGCCGCGCGGCAACCCGGCCGACCACGTCTTCCTGCAGGACCGCGGCATCCGGTTCTCCTTCAACCCGTGCAAGACCGTCCGCTACGTCGTGAACGCCGACGACGTGGGCCCGACCGGCATCCTGTTCGCCCAGCTGGCGATGGCGCAGACCTCGGCGGCCACCGGCATCCCCGTGAAGTTCGTCGGGACCTCGCACCAGATCCCCTACCAGACCGACGACACCCGGCTCCCCGCCAACCAGGACATGCTCGTCGCCTTCGCCGACGAGGCCGAGCTGCCGGACTTCGTGACCAGGAACGCCCTGGGCTTCGGTGGCCCGCTCCAGCTGCGCGCCGCCCGCGACGGCCACCGGCGCCCGGTCTGGGAGAGCACCCAGTCGGCTGCCGTGTTCGACACCACCGCGTGGTACACCGACACCCTCGACTGGTCCTTCGTCGGCAAGAAGCCGCTCTGGGGCGAGGTCATGCTCCACGAGTTCGGCCACGCCTTCGGCCTCGACCACTCCAACGGCCCCGACGAGATCATGTACTACCAGTCCGGCAACGGCGTCTACCCCGACGGCTACTTCCGCGGGATCTACGCCGCCGGCGACCTGACGGGGCTGGCCACCAACGGTCTCGGCCAGGGCTGCTTCAAGCGGGTCAGCCGGTTCCGCGACGGCGCACCGGCCCGCATCACGGCGCCTGCTCCGCTCCCGTAGGCACGGCAGCGGACCTTCGCGACCGGAGCTGGGCCCCGCTCAGCTCCGGTCGCGGCGCAGCTGCTCGTCGAGCCAGATCTTGGCGGTGCCGAAGAAGCCGGCGACGTCGTGGACGAGCTTGCCCAGCGCGTCCTGCGAGGTCTTGAACGCGTCGGTGTAGGAGTCGGCCGCCTCCTTGGCCGCATCCGTCACGGCGGCCCCCGCGTCCTCGTCGCGGCGCGGGTAGGTGCCGGCGAGGACCTGGGTGTACTCGCCGCCGTCGACCCACCGGCGCAGCTCGGCCGCGCGCACGACGGCGAACGGGTGGGACTCCTCCTCGATGAGCAGGAGCTTGAGGACCGAGTCGCGCAGGTCGGCGGAGTCGAGGTACTCCTGGCCCTGGGCGAAGAACGACGTCGGGTCGAGCTCGCTCAGGTCGCCCGAGCCGCAGGCGAGCTTCATGTGCACGCGGAACGCCGTGGCCGGGTCCTGGGTCGCGAGCAGCCCGGCCCGGTCGGCCGAGAGCTCCGACTTCCGCTGCCACTCGAAGAGCCCGGCCCGGATCATGCGGGCGCCGATGCCACCGGCCGGCACCGAGTTGAGGACGCCGGTGAGCTTGGTCAGCCGGTCGAGCAGGGTCCGGTAGACCGCGTGGCCGCTGAGCGCGTGACCGAGCTCGTGCGCGACGACGAAGCGCAGCTCCTCCTCGTCGAGCACGTCGAGCATCGCGGAGTTGATGATGATGATCGGCTTGTCCATGCCCACGCACTTGGCGTTGAGGAACGGGCTGCTGGTGACGTAGAGCTCGGGCAGCTCGGCCACGTCGAGGGTGCGACCCACCTCGGCCAGGAGCCGGCTCAGCCCGGCGAACTGCCGGTCGTCAGCACGCACCATGGAGCCGAGGAACAGCAGGCGGTTGGCCCGCTCGTTGAACAGCGAGCTGATCGCCTTGAGGACGGTGTCGAAGCCCTTGAGCTTGCGCAGCGCCACGAGCGCACCGCGGTCAGCGGGGTGCTCCCACGCCCGCGAGCTGATACCGGTCAAGGTGGCCCTGGAGCGGGTCGGTGTCGACGTCACGAGGAGAGCCTAGGCACGAGATCGACGATTCGTCTGTCGCCACTGGGGGTCTCGCCCGAGGAACGCGATGAACCTGGTCTGGGCATCCGCGTCCTCCGGGACCTCGACCCGTGGGCCGTACTGACCGCTCTGACGCATGGCGTCCTCGTACGGCTCCGACCCGGCGAGCATCGCGGCGCACCGGTCCGGGTCGAGGGTGGCGTCCTGGCCGGTCGCCTTGGCCAGGTCCCAGCTGTGCTGGAAGACGTCACCGGTGAAGAACTGGGAGACCGCCTGGGGCAGCGGCACCTCCCCGATGTGCGGGTTGGACAGCACCTTGCCGGCCGTGGCCGGGTCCTCCAGCAGGGCCAGGACCTGGTCGTGGAGGTGCTGCCACGCGCCGACGGGGTCGTCGTCCGGCGAGGGACCGGGAGTCAGCGCCACACCGGCACCGTGCTCGAGGAAGCCGGGGAACCACTCGACGAGGTGGCGGACGACGTCGCGGGCCTTCCACTCCTCGACCGGGGACTGGTCGTCCCAGGAGTCGGCCGGGGCGCCGGCGCACAGGGCCCCGAAGTGCCCGCCGATCTCGCGGAACTCCTGGGCCGGGGTGCTGTTCATGTCGGTCACACCGGACAGACTCCCTGCTTTCGCGACGGGTCACCACCTCCTCGACCCGTGGTGGCCACTACCCCTCGGACATCGGGACCCGCACGCTCCGCTCCTCGGCCACCTCGGCGGCCCGGTCGTAGCCCGCGTCCACGTGCCGGATCACGCCCATGCCCGGGTCGTTGGTGAGCACTCGCTCGATCTTCTGCGCGGCCAGCTCGGTGCCGTCGGCGACGGTGACCTGGCCGGCGTGCAGCGAGCGGCCCATGCCCACACCGCCACCGTGGTGGAACGACACCCAGGTGGCGCCGGAGGAGGTGTTGACCAGCGCGTTGAGGATCGCCCAGTCGGCGATCGCGTCGGAGCCGTCGAGCATCGACTCGGTCTCGCGGTAGGGCGAGGCGACCGAGCCGCAGTCGAGGTGGTCGCGGCCGATCACGATCGGCGCCTTGAGCTCGCCCGAGGCGACCATCTCGTTGAACTTGAGCCCGGCCAGGTGGCGCTCGCCGTAACCCAGCCAGCAGATCCGCGCCGGCAGCCCCTGGAAGGCCACGCGCTCGCCCGCCATGGTGATCCACTTCCGGAGCCGCTCGTTTTCAGGGAACAGCTCGAGGATCGCCTTGTCGGTCGCGGCGATGTCGGCGGGGTCGCCGGAGAGCGCGGCCCAGCGGAAGGGGCCCTTGCCCTCGCAGAAGAGCGGGCGGATGTAGGCCGGCACGAAGCCGGGGAACTCGAAGGCCCGGTCGTAGCCCCCCTTGCGGGCCTCGTCGCGGATCGAGTTGCCGTAGTCGAAGACCTCGGCGCCGGCGTCTTGGAACTCGACCATCGCCCGCACGTGCGCGGCCATCGACTCCTGCGCCCGCTTGGTGAAGCCGGCAGGGTCCTCGGTGCGCTCGCGCTCCCAGTCCTCGAAGGTCACGCCGGCCGGCAGGTAGAACAGCGGGTCGTGGGCCGAGGTCTGGTCGGTCACGATGTCGATCGGGGCCTCGATCTCGAGCAGCTCCGGCAGCATCGTCGCCGCGTTGCCGAGCACGCCGATGGACAGGGGCTTCCGGGCGTCCCGGGCCTCGACCGCCATCCGCACGGCGTCCTGGAGTGAGTCGGCCCGGACGTCGAGGTAGCGGTGGTCGATCCGGCGCTGGATGCGGGCCGGGTCGCACTCGATGCAGATCGCGACGCCGTCGTTCATCGTGACGGCGAGCGGCTGCGCGCCGCCCATGCCGCCGAGCCCAGCGGTCACCGTGATGGTGCCGGCCAGGGTGCCCCCGAACTTCTTGTCCGCCACGGCGGCGAAGGTCTCGAAGGTGCCCTGGAGGATCCCCTGGGTGCCGATGTAGATCCACGAGCCCGCGGTCATCTGCCCGTACATCGTGAGCCCGAGGTCCTCCAGTCGCCGGAACTCCTCCCAGTTCGCCCAGTCGCCGACCAGGTTGGAGTTGGCGATCAGGACTCGCGGCGCCCACTCGTGGGTCCGCATCACGCCGACCGGCTTGCCCGACTGCACGAGCATCGTCTCGTCGTCGGCCAGCGTGGTCAGGGTCCGCACCAGCGCGTCGTAGGACTCCCAGTTGCGGGCCGCCTTGCCCGTGCCGCCGTAGACGACCAGGTCCTCGGGGCGCTCGGCGTTCTCGGGGTCGAGGTTGTTCATCAGCATCCGCAGCGGCGCCTCGGTCTGCCAGGACCGGGCCGTGAGCTCGGTGCCGTGCGCGGCGTGGATGGGGAGGCGGGGGTTGCCCGTGGACGTCTCAGCGGTCATGCGAGCTCTCCGATCACTTCTTCGACGGCGGTGAGGACGGCGCCCGACGCGACCAGCTGCACGGCGGTCTCGATCTCGGGCGAGAGGTGGCGGTCGGGGCCGGGGCCCTCGATGCCGGACGAGCGGAACAGGGCGACGACGGCCGCGGTGGCGGGTGCGGGCTCGAGGGGGGCGCGGAGGTCGAGCGCCCGGGCCGCGGCGAGCAGCTCGACGGCGACGACGCGGGTCAGCCCGTCCACCGAACGGCGCAGCTTGCGGGCGGCGGACCAGCCCATCGAGACGTGGTCCTCCTGCATGGCGCTGGACGGGATCGAGTCGACCGAGGCCGGGACGGCGAGCCGCTTCAGCTCGGAGACGATCGCGGCCTGGGTGTACTGGGCGATCATGAGGCCGCTGTCGACGCCCGGGTCGTCGGCGAGGAACGGCGGCAGGTCGTGGTTGCGCGCCTTGTCGAGGAACCGGTCGGTGCGACGTTCGCTGATCGACGCGACGTCGGCGGCGACGATGGCGAGGAAGTCGAGGACGTAGCCGACCGGCGCGCCGTGGAAGTTCCCGTTGGACTCGACCCGACCGCTCTGCCCGTCGCTGGCGGCCAGGACCACCGGGTTGTCGACCGCGGACGCCAGCTCGCGTCCGGCGATGGTCGCGGCGTGCTCGACGGTGTCCCGCGCCGCGCCGTGCACCTGCGGCGAGCAGCGCAGCGAGTAGGCGTCCTGCACCCGGTGGTACTTGTCCTCGCGGTGGCTCGCCATCAGCCCCGAACCGGCCAGCACGGCGACCAGGTTCGCCGCCGACAGCCCCTGGCCGACCTGGGGGCGGAGCGCCTGGAGCTCGGGCGCGAAGACCCGGTCGGTGCCCATCTGCGCCTCGACCGACATGGCGGCGGCGATGTCGGCGGTGCGCAGCAGCCGGCGCAGGTCGGCGATCGCCAGGACCAGCATCCCGAGCATGCCGTCGGTGCCGTTGATCAGGGCGAGCCCCTCCTTCGCGGCCAGCTCGACCGGGCTGAGCCCGGCGGCCGCCAGCGCCTCGGCGGCAGGCAGCAGGGTGCCGTCTGCGTCGTGGACCGTGCCCTCACCCAGGAGCGCCAGCGCGCAGTGCGACAGCGGCGCGAGGTCGCCGGAGCAGCCGAGCGAGCCGTACTCGTGCACCACCGGCGTGATGCCGTGGGAGATCAGGTCCGCGAGCAGCTGCGCCGTCTCGCGGCGTACGCCGGTGTGGCCGGTGGCCAGCGTCGAGAGCCGGAGCAGCATCAGGGCCCGGACCACCTCGCGCTCCACCTCGGGGCCGGAGCCGGCGGCGTGGGAGCGGACCAAGGACCGCTGCAGCTGGGCACGCATCTCGGTGGGGATGTGCCGGGTGGCCAGCGCGCCGAACCCCGTCGAGATGCCGTAGGCCGGCGTGGGTGCGGCGGCGAGCTCCTCGACCACCGCGCGTGCCCGGTCGATCGCCGTGAGGGCCGCGTCGCTGAGCACCACTGGCGCCCCGTCGCGGGCGACGGCCACGACGTCCTCGGGCGCGAGCGCACCCACGTCGACGGTGACCGGCGACGGGTGGACCTGTGTCGTTGACATGGGTCCATCCAAGGCCGCGCGGCCCGCGGCCGCCACGGGTGGCCGCGCCCCGCAGTCTCGTATCCGAGAAAACCGCGACACGCTCGTGCCATAACCCCTGGGGGTATGCGCCAGTTGACCCTTGGCACGGTCCCCCTGCACCACCCATCTCCCAGGAGACATCCCCCATGAACACCTCCCTCCCCACCCCGCGCCGGCACCGCCTTCGGGCAGCCATGGTCGTCACGAGCACGGCGCTCGCGCTCGTCGCCACCGCCGGCACCGCGCCGGCCGCGCTCGCGGCCAAGCCGCACCACCACGGCTCGCAGTCGAAGGCGGCGACTCCCTACGCGTTCCGCGCCATCAGCTACGGCACCCGCGTCCGCGGCGGACAGATCCCGGCCTCGTCGGGCACGACGTCCTACCAGTCCATCGCCTGCACCAACCGGCTCGGCACCGCCAAGGAGAACCAGGTGGCGACCGTCGACCTCCCGGGCCTGGGACAGGTGCACGGCGTGCGCGCCGCCACCGGCACCACCGGCCGCGGCGACAACGTCGCCACCTACTCCACCCACGAGATCGCCAGCCTCTCGCTGGACGTCCCGGACGTGCTCGCCCTCCAGGTGAAGGCGATCCAGGCCAGCTCGGTCGCGTCCCACGACGCGAGCGGCTACCACGCCACGACCGACGTCAAGGTCGCCCACATCGTGCTCACCGTCGCCGACCAGCCCGCCGTCGACCTGCCGATCCCGAAGCTGGGCGCGCCCGTCGTCATCCCGGGTCTGCTGTCGATCTCGATCGGCCGGGAGAAGCGCGTCACCACCGGGGTCAGCGCCATGGCCAAGGCCGAAGGACTGGTCATCCAGGTCATTCCGACGCACACCACGGTGCGCGTCGCGCACACCGCCACGAAGCTCGACAAGGGCCTCAAGCGGGGGCTGTTCTTCGGCAAGTCCAACGCCACCCAGATCAAGGCGCTCGGCAACCTCGTCCGCAGCGGCCCGCAGCCGCTGCAGGTCATCCCGTGCCAGGGAACCGGCGGCAAGGTGCGCGGCAAGAGCCTCGCCGCGGTCAACATCCCCGGCGTCCTCGCGGTCACCGCGGCGGGCGCGTCGGCCAGCGGCAGCCAGGACAAGAGCAAGGCCAACGGCTTCACCAGCGCCGTCGTGGCGCACGCCGACGTGCTCAACGGCATGCTGGTCCTCGACGCGATCCGCGCCAAGGCCCACGTCGTCCGCACCAGGCACGACGTGAAGGTCGACACGGTGGGCACGACGATCGGCTCGGTCCTGCTCAACGGCCAGCCCATCTCGCTCGACGTCCTCGACGGCCTCGAGATCCCCGGCGTGCTCACGGTCGCCACCAACGTGGTGACCAAGAAGAAGGCAGGCGTCGAGGTGGTCGCGGTCCGGATCACGCTGCTCGACGGCAGCGGCGCGGTCATCGACCTCGCTCACGCCGCGCTCGACATCGCGGGCACCGGCCTGACCGACTGACGCGAGCCGGGCACTCGGGCCGGCATCGGACCTGCCCGGAACCTCACTGACCGACTGGCGGGACCGGCACCCCTGTGCCGGTCCCGTCGTCGTTCACTTGTCGGGTGAGCAACGTGGCCGTCGCGGAGGTCGGCGTACGCCGGCGCTGGGCGATGCTCGCGGCGAGCACCCTGGCGCAGGCGTCGACCGCGGTGATGGTGCACGGCCCGGCGTTCCTGATCCCGGCACTGCACGAGCAGCTGGGCCTGTCGCTGGCCCGGGCCGGTCTCGTGGCGGCCGCACCGATGGTCGGCACGATGCTCGCGCTGGTCCCCTGGGGCGTGGTCACCGACCGCCGCGGCGAGCGGCTGGTGCTGCTCGTCGGGCTGGCGGGCGCGGTCGTCCTGGGGTCGCTGGCCGCGCGGTCGGGCTCCGTGGTGCTCCTGGCGCTGGGGCTCGGGCTCGCCGGCGTCGCGGCGGCCAGCAGCAACGTGGCGAGCGGGCGGGTGGTCGTCGGCTGGTTCCCGGCCGGTCGCCGGGGCCTGGCGATGGGCATCCGGCAGATGGCCCAGCCGGTCGGCGTGGGCGTCGCGGCGGCCACGATGGCGGTGGTCGCGGACCGCCACGGACCCTACGCCGCGGTGTGGGTGCCGGTGGGCGCCTGCGCCCTCGCCGCCGGGTTCGTCGCGCTGGTCGTGCTCGACCCACCGCGACCCGCAGCCGGACCGGTCGCGGCGCCGAACCCCTACCGCGCCGACCGCTACCTGCCGCGCATCCACGGCGTCTCGGTGCTGCTGGTGGTCCCACAGTTCGTCGTGTGGACCTTCGCCCTGGTCTGGCTGGTGCAGGACCGGCACTGGTCGCCCGCCGCGGCGGGCGGGCTGGTGGCCCTCGCCCAGGTGGTGGGGGCGCTGGGCCGGATCGCGGCCGGCCAGCTCTCCGACGTCGTGGCCAGCCGGATGCGGCCGCTGCGCTGGGTGACGATCGCCGCGGCCGCGACGATGCTGCTGCTCGGTGCGAGCGCCGCGCTGGACCTGTCGCTCGCCGTACCCCTCATCGTCGTGGCCACCGCGGTGACGGTGGCCGACAACGGGCTGGCCTTCACCGCGGTCGCCGAGCGGGCCGGACCGTTCTGGTCCGGCCGCGCCCTCGGCGTGCAGAACACCGCTCAGTTCCTCGCTGCGGCCGCCGTCCCGCCCCTTGCGGGGCTGACGGTGACCTGGCTCGGCTACCCCGCGACGTTCGCGCTGGCCGCGATGTTCCCGTTCGCAGCGCTGGCGATGGTGCCGGTCCGCGGCGAGCGCGAGCTCTCCTGACGCCGCTCCCTGCGGCCGCGGCCGGCGCGGCGGCCGAGGGCCACCAGCCCGAAGCCGGCCACGAAGATCAGCAGCGTGACCACGCCGTACTGCCACGGGAACTCGTCGGGCGCGAAGGCAGGCTCGTCGTTGAGGGTCTTGCCCGAGCTGATCGAGTCGAGCATCAGGTAGATGCCCTGGAAGACGAACGCCCACAGATAGGCGATGGCGTACGCCGTGTTGGCCGCGAGGTGGCTGCGCAGGAAGAAGCCGAGCGGGAAGGCGCAGAGGATGGTGACGACGGCGATCATGGCGGCCGCCCTCAGTCCGTGACGGGCGTGGGCCGACGAGCCCCGGAGAACATCAGCACGGCGGCCACCACGGTGATCACGACACCGAGGGCGACCAGGGCCTTGATGCCCATCGGCACGTCGACGAACAACGCCGGCAGCCCGGTGAGGGTGAGCACGATCATGGCGCCGGCGGCGACCCGGAGCGAGACCCGGTTGCCACGCCACGCCATGATCGCGGCGACCATGCTGACCGCGCCGAGGATGGAGCTCACCACCAGGATCGCCAGGGGCGGACCGTTGCTGTCGCCGGTGTCGGGCGGAATGAACGCGGACGGGATGTTGGTCAGGCCGTAGAGCGCACAGATGACGAGGCCGACCTTCTGCTTGGTGTTGGTGCCGGCATGGGCCGGGGCGACGGTGGTCATGGTCATGTTCCCCTCCGAGGGAGTCGTGGTTGGTGAGCACGACTCTCGGCCTGGCACGGCTCCCCCGGTCAGAGCATCACGTCCCCACGACTTCCCGACCAGTCCCTGCAGGTCGGGAACTTTCTCCCGGGCAGGTGATCGCCGTCTACCGTCATGATGAGCAGGTGCCGATCCGCGTCCTGCTCGCCGACGACCACCCCGTCGTGCGCCGCGGGCTGGCCGCGCTGCTCGGCACCCTCGACGGCTTCGAGGTGGTGGCCGAGGCGGAGGACGGTGAGGCGGCGGTCCGCGAGGCCCAGCTGACCAAGCCGGACGTCGTGCTGATGGACATCCGGATGCCGGGGATCGACGGGGTGGAGGCGACCCGCCGGATCCGCAAGGCGGTGCCGGACACCGCGGTGCTGGTGCTGACGATGTACGACGAGGACGCCACCGTCTTCACCGCGATGCAGGCCGGCGCCCGCGGCTACCTGCTGAAGGGGGCCGAGCAGGACGAGATCGCCGACGCCATCCGCGCGGTGGTCCGCGGCCAGGCGATCTTCGGCGCCGCGATCGCCTCGCGGATGCTGGAGCACTTCGGCAACCCACCGGCGAAGGCCGTCTCCGACGACCCGTTCCCCGAGCTGTCACCGCGCGAGAAGGAGATCCTCGAGCTGCTGGCCCACGGCCGGCGTACGGCCGAGATCGCGTCGACCCTGCACCTCTCGCCCAAGACGGTCAGCAACAACCTCACGACGATCTTCGCCAGGCTCGAGGTCAGCGACCGCACCGCAGCCGTGATCCGGGCCCGCGAGCGCGGTCTGGGCGGCTAGCGATGGACCTGCTCGCCCTGTCCGTCGCGCTCGTCGCCTGCTCGGCAGCCGCCTCGGGGCTCGCCCTGCTCGTGCGGTGGCGCGCCGTGCTGTCCGCCGCCCTGCTTCTCGTCGCCGGCGTCGCAGGCACGCTCGCGGCGGTGCTCCTGGCGTCGGGGCGCGACCACCCGGCGCAGCTGATCGGGCTGGTCGCGGCGATGGTCGTCGGCCCGGCTGCGCTGGTCAGCTACCCGCTGCTCCGGTGGCGCCACCCGGTCGACGTCGTGAGCGTCGCGGTGATCCTGGGCTGCGGTGCCGTGGGCGTCGGGTACGCCGACGCCGACGTCAACATCACCGGGGTGATGGGGCTGATCCAGGGCTGCGCCTTCCTGGTGCACACCTGGTGGCGGATCGAGGTCTCGGCGGACCGCGAGCGGCGTGCCCTGGTGTGGCTGTCCCTCGCCCTGGTGATCAGCGGGCTGATCTACTTCTTCGCCGCCTTCTCGGCCGACAACGTCGTCAGCAGCAACGTCCCCGTGGCCGCGACCATGGTCTTCGCCCTGGTCGCGCCTGCGATGTACGTCGGCGCCACCCTGCCCGACCTCGTCGACGTGCGTGGCCTCGTGGTGCGCGCGGTCGTGCACGGGGTGGCGCTGGTGACGGTGATGTCGCTGTTCGTGCTCGTCCTGTCCCTGCTCGCGGCCTTGGACGCGCGCGAGCTGAACACCGGCGCGCTGGCCGTCGTGGCCGCGCTCTCCGCCACGGCCTACCACCCCACCCGGGTGCTGCTCGCCGGCGTGGTCGACGAGCTGCTCTTCGGCGGCCGACCCGACCCGCTCGGCGCAGCGTCGACGGTGGCGGGACGGATCGGAGAGGACCCGGTGGTGGCCCTGCGCGCGATCCGGGAGGCACTGGTCATCCCCTACGCCGAGCTGCGTCTGGACGGCCGGCCCGTCGCGACCTCGGGGACCGAGACCACGCACACCCGGACCCTCGACCTCGACGGCGCGGGTGAGCTGGTGGTCGGGCTGCGGCCGGGTGACCTGTCCTTCTCCTCGGGGGACGAGCAGGTGCTCCGGCTGACCGTCCCCCTGCTCGCCCAGACCCTCCGGGCGCGAGCCCTGGCCGAGGACCTCATCGAGTCGCGCGGCCAGACCATCGCTGCGGTCGAGGAGGAGCGGCGCCGGCTGCGGCGCGAGCTGCACGACGGGCTCGGGCCACGGCTCTCCGGGGTGGCTTTCACGTCCGACGCCGCCCGCAACCTGATCCGCACCGACCCGGCGGCGGCCGAGGAGCTGGTGGGGCAGCTGCGGGCCGACACGGTGACAGCGATCGAGGAGATCCGGCGGATGGTCTACGCGATGCGCCCGCCCGCGCTCGACGAGCTCGGCCTGGTGCCGGCTCTGCGTCAGCAGGCGGTCGGGCTGCGCAACCGGGACGGGGAGCCGGTGAAGGTCGACGTGCGCGCGCCCGAGGAGTTCCCCGACCTGCCGGCGGCGGTCGAGGTGGCGGCGTACCGCATCGTCACCGAGGCGCTCACCAACGTCGCGCGGCACAGCACCAGCGCCTCGGCCTCGGTGCGCATCGACCCGGCGGCCGACGGGCTGCACCTCGAGGTGACAGACCGAGGCCGGAGCGGCGCCTGGCGGGCCGGCGTCGGCCTCGCCTCGATGCGCGAGCGCGCGACCGAGCTGGGCGGGACGCTCGAGGCCGGGCCCGGCCCCGCGGGCGGCCGGGTGGCCGCGCTCCTGCCGCTCTGAAGCTGGACCTGAAGCTGGACCCGGGCCGAATGCTCAGGCTCCAGCCGGGTACCGGTCCGCCGCGCGGGGGGAATGGGAGAAGGAGCAATGTCGAACACTGTTGCCATGATCATCGTCGTCGTGGCCGTGGTCCTCGTGATCGCGGCCGTGGCCTACCTGCTGACCCGCACCCGGGGACGGGAGCGCCGCACGCGCGAGGCGCAGGAGCTGCGCACCCAGGCCGCCGGTCAGTCAGTCCAGGTCGAGCAGGCCCAGCGGACCGCCGCCAGCGAGCAGGCCGCCGCCGACGAGGCCCGCGAGCAGGCCGAGATCGCCGAGGCCCGGGCCGCCCAGGCGGAGCGCGAGCTCCTGCAGACCGACGCGCAACGGGAGAACGCCGTGCGCGAGGCCGACCGCCTCGACCCGGCCGTCGACCACCGGAGCGACGGCTACGTCCCGAACGACGCCTCGCCGCCCCGCGGCCACGCCTGACCACACGACACTAGCCTGAGGCCCATGGCCCAGGTCCCGGCGGCGACGCGCACGCTGCGGGTGCTGCGCTACCTGGCCAGCCAGCCCGACCCGGTGCCGCTCGACGCCATCGCACGGGCGTGCGAGCTGCCGCGCAGCTCGGCCTACCACCTGGTCAGCGCGATGGTCGCGGAGGGCTTCGTCGTGCACCTGGACGACGAGCACCGCTACGGGCTGGGGGTGGCGGCGTTCGAGGTGGGCAGCGGGTATGCGCGGCAAGGGCCACTGCAACGCATCGCCCGGCGCCCGCTGGCCGAGCTGGTCGACCGGACCCGCCAGAGCGCACACCTCGCGGTGCTGCACGGCAGCGACGCCCTCTACGTCCTCGAGGAGCGGGCGCCCGGGCGGCCACCGCTGGTCACCGACGTCGGCGTTCGGCTGCCGGCCCACCTGACCGCGAGCGGCCGCGCCGTCCTCGCGCACCTGCCGGCGGCGCAGGTGCGCGCCCTGTTCCCGTCGCCGGGAGCGTTCGTCGACCGACACGGCACCGGGCCGACCTCGCTCAGCCTGCTCCGGTCGCTGCTGACCGAGACGAGGCAGCGCGGCTACGCCGTCGAGACCGGCGAGGTGACGCCGGGGCTGTCCAGCGTCGCGGCTCCGGTGCTCGACCACAACGACTTCCCGCTCGCCGGCGTCGCCGTGACCTACGCCGAGGGCGACGCCGACCCTGCCGCGCTCGCCGCGGACGTCCGACGGACCGCCCGGATGCTCAGCACCCGGCTCGGCGGCCATCCGGCGCACTGAGCGCCGGCCGCGCGGCCCGCATCGCGAAACCGGCGTGCGCGACCGTGTGTCGGTCGGCGATGCTGACCTCATGAAGCTGCACGGCATCCTGCCGCCCCCTCCGGTCGCCTGACCGGAGCCGCCGTCCCGGCGCGCTCCCCACGACATCCCGTCCGGAGCCCCCCAGGAGCATCTTCATGTCCGAGCACCGCCAGGCCCGCTGGGGCCTGTTCCAGATCTGCCTCGCCGGTGTCCTGTGGGGCACCGGCGGCCTCGGTGTACAGCTGATCCGTCGCCAGGAGCCGATGTCCGCGATCACCATCAGCGCGTGGCGGATGCTGCTCGCGGCCGTGGTCCTCCTCGTCGCGGTCCTCGCGCTGCGCCAGGCCCGCACGGTGCGAGCCCTGCTGCGCGCCCATCCCGTGCGGACGACCGCGGTGGGCACCGGCACCGCGCTCTACCAGGTCCTCTACTTCGGCTCGGTCGTCGCGATCGGCGTGACCGTCTCGACCGTGGTGAGCCTCGGCATCGCGCCGGTCCTGCTGACGGTGGCCGACGCGGTCCGCGCCCGTCAGCGACCACGCACCGGTCGGTTGACCGTGCTCGCGGTCGCCCTCGCCGGGCTGCTGCTCGTGAGCGCGACGTCGGGCACGGGCGAGACCGGGCCGCACCCGAGCGCCGGCGTCCTGCTGGCGCTCGGGTCCGGCACGGCCTACGCGTGCGCCACCGAGCTCGGGCGCCCGCTGGCGCAGGTGGCCGGGCCGCTGGCCCTCACCACCACGACGACCACGATCGGCACCCTGGTCGTCGCGCCGTTCGGTCTGCTCGCCTCGCTGGGACCGGACCGGCTGGTCAGCACCGACCCGGCCGCGGTGTCCGGGCTCGTCTACCTCGGGGTCATGACGATGGCGCTGGCCTACGGGCTGCTGTACGCCGGGCTGCGCACGACCACCGGCAGCTCCGCCGTCATCGCCACGCTGCTCGAGCCCGTGACCGCCGCCGTGGTCGCGGCAGTGGTCCTCGAGGAGCGGCTCGGTGCTCTCGGCGTTGCCGGCACGCTGCTGATCCTGGCCGCCGTCGCGGGGCTCGGCAGCGAGGAGGAGCCGGTCTCGGTCCCTCCGCCCTGACACGCCGACCGTGACTTCGAGCCGACGGCCACGTTCCCTTGTTCATGGAGCGTCACGCGGTCCGGCGTCTGGTGTGGGCGGTGGTGCTCGCGACCGCGTTGGTCCTCGGCGCGGTCGCGATCCCGTCCTACGCGAAGGACCACCGGCGGGGCAGCCTGCAGGCGCAGACGACCGTGCAGAAGAAGCGCGTCCTCGAGGCGCGGCCGCACGTCGACCCGCCCGGCACCCCGCCGCACACCCACCACGACCCGAAGACCAAGAACCTCGTCTCCCGGGCCGGCGAGACCGGCAAGGACGTCCGCGACCCGAGCACGTTCCTGACCCGCGCCACCGCCCGGTCGGCCGTGGCGATCCAGCGGCGGATGAAGGACCCGACCCTCACCCACGTCCGGGTGAAGGAGACGCGGCTCAAGCGGCCGCAGGACCGCTACGCGATGGCCAACGGCTGCTACGGCCTCGGCGGGCAGAAGATCTTCTTCAAGCCGACCGATCTGGGGCAGTACCTGCTCTACACGACCGACCGGCAGTTCCTGGTCAACGGCGGCCGGCTGGCCGCGCCCAGCGACGCGACCGTCTGGTCCGCGCGAGCGCGCAAGCACGGCTTCACGTTCACCAACGCCGGCAGGCCGCTGGTGCTGCGGGGCAAGCACACGTTCCGGCTCAAGCGCACCCGGGGCTGCGCGGCCTACCCGGAGGCCGGGGTCAACGTCTCCGGCCGTCCGCACGCCGGCGTGACGTCGTACCAGGAGGTGCGCGGGTACGTCGACGCGCACACCCACGGCATGGCGTTCGAGTTCCTCGGCGGCGAGGCGCACTGCGGCAAGCCGTGGGACCGGTTCGGGGCGCCGTACGCCCTGGTCGACTGCCCGGACCACACGATCACCGGCGGCTACGGCGGGGTGCTCGAGGACGCGCTGTCCGGCACGACGCACCACGACCCGGTCGGGTGGCCGACGTTCAAGGACTGGCCGGCGCCGGGCTCGCTGACCCACGAGGGCACCTACTACAAGTGGCTCGAGCGCTCGTGGCGCGGCGGGCAGCGGATCTTCGTGAACCTGCTGGTCGAGAACAACCAGCTCTGCATGCTCTACCCGCTCAAGCGGAACTCGTGCGACGACATGGACTCGATCCGGCTCCAGGCGCGCGACATGTACAAGCTGCAGGACTACATCGACGCCCAGTTCGGCGGTCCGGGCAAGGGGTTCTACCGGATCGTCACGAACCCGTTCCAGGCCCGGCAGGTGATCAACGCCGGGAAGATGGCGGTGGTCATGGGCATCGAGACCTCGGTGCCGTTCGGGTGCTCGACGAAGCTCGACGTGCCGACCTGCTCGATCTCCCAGATCGACCGCCAGCTCGACGAGGTGCGCAAGCTGGGCGTGCGCCAGATGGAGCTGGTCAACAAGTTCGACAACGCACTGTCCGGCGTGGCCGGTGACACCGGCGAGGTCGGCACCCTGGTCAACGCGGCGAACTTCCTCGAGACCGGGTCGTTCTGGGACATGCGGCACTGCGAGCCGGCCGACGGCGAGAGCCACGACAGGAACCAGGTCGCCGCCCCGGGCATCGACGGCCAGCAGCAGGACGCGCTGTTCGGCGCGATCGCCCGGCTCGGGCTCCCTCACGTCGCGCTGCCCCTCTACCCGCCCCCGGACCACTGCAACTCGCGCGGCCTCACGACCCTGGGCGAGCACACGATCGAGGCGCTCGCCGCGCGGCACATGATCTTCGACCCCGACCACATGTCGGTGAAGGCCCGCTCGTCGGCGCTCGACACGATCGACCGGCTCGGCTACCACGGCGTCGTGTCCTCGCACTCGTGGGCCACCCCGGACGCCTACCCGCGGATCTACGCAGAGGGCGGCTTCATCACGCCGTACGCCGGGGACTCGACCGGCTTCGTCGACAAGTGGCGGACGCACGTCGGCTGGGCGGATCCGCGCTACTACTGGGGCATCGGCTACGGCGCGGACATGAACGGCCTCGGCGCGCAGGGCAACCCGCGTGGCGCTGCGGTGTCGAATCCCGTGACCTACCCCTTCAAGGGCATCGAGGGTGCCACCATCCGGCGCCAGACCGCGGGGCTCCGCACGTGGGACATCAACACCGACGGCGTCTCGCAGTACGGCCTCTACCCCGACTGGATCCAGGACCTGGCCAAGGTCGCCGGCACCCGCTCGGCCGCGGACGCCCGCAACATCGAGGACGACATCGCGCGCGGCCCCGAGGCCTACCTCCAGATGTGGGAGCGCGCCGAGGGCATCGAGCCCGACTCGTGCCGCAACGCCTCCCTGCGTCGCCAGGTCTCCGCCGTCTCGCGCATGGTGCGCCCGGGCATGTCCACGCGCGCGGTGATGAAGGCCGTCGGGCAGCCCTACACCCGGCTGGGCCGCACCTTCGGGTTCTGCGCCAAGGAGAAGGGCCACGCCTCGGTGCGCATGACGGTCACCTTCACCCCGGCCGGGAAGGTGGTCTCGCTCCGCCGCGGGTAGGTTGACGCAACGATGCGGATCCTCTTCACCTTCATCGGCGGTCTCGGACACTTCCAGCCACTGGTCCCCGTGGCGCGAGCGGCGGCCGCGGCCGGCCACGAGGTGGCCGTCGCGGGCTCTGGTGGCCTGGTCGCCCAGGTCGAGGCCGCCGGCTTCCGCGCCTTCGCGACCAGCCCGGTGCGGCCGACGCCCACCAGCCCGCCGCCGCGCGAGCGCACGCCTCTCGCGCCCACCGACGCGCACGCCGCGGAGGTCGAGTTCGCCGAGAACTTCGCCGGCAAGGGCGCGCGTCGGCACGCCACGGCGATCCAGGAACACCTGCGGGCCTGGCGACCTGACGTCGTCGTCCGCGACGAGGCCGACCTCGGAACGCCCATCGCGACCGAGGTGTGCGGCATCCCGACCGCGACGGTCCTGGTGCTGGCTGCCGGGATGCTGGTCCGTCCCGAGCTGGTCTCCGAGCCACTCGCCACCCTCCGGGCCGAGCACGGTCTGCCCCCCGACCCCGCTCTGGCGATGCTCACCGGTGACCTGGTGCTGGCGCCCTTCGCGCCGTCGTTCCGGAGTCCGGAGTCGCCCGTGCCGCTGCCCGAGGCGACGTTGTGGTTCCGGCCCGACGGCCGCCTCCCCCTCGCACCGCGCTCGGCGAGGCCGCGCGTCTACGTGACGCTCGGGACCGTCTTCAACGGCGAGTCCGGCGACCTGTTCGAGCGGCTCCTGGCCGGGGTGGCCGACGTGGACGCCGACGTCCTCGCGACGGTCGGCCGCCACCTCGACCCCGCCGACTTCGGACCGCAACCCGCCCACGTGCGCGTGGAACGGTTCGTGCCGCAGGCCGACGTGCTCCGCGAGACCGACCTCGTCGTGTCGCACGGTGGGTCCGGCAGCCTCACCGCGGCCCTGGCCCACGGGCTCCCGTCGGTGCTGCTCCCCCTCGGGGCCGACCAGCCGCACAACGCACGCCGCGCAGAGGAGCTCGGCGTCGCGCGCAGCCTCGACGCGGCCTCTGTCACCTCCGAGCAGATCCGCCGGACCGTGGACGACGCCCTGCACGACGAGTCGTTGGCCGCTGCGGCCCGAGGAGTGGCCGCAGAGATCGACGTGCTGCCGGGCGTCGAGGAGACCGTGCCCCTGCTCGAGGCGCTGGGCCGGGCGTGAGGCCGGCGCCCCCTACTGCACCCGGCCCGACGTGAAGGCGGTGGCGGCGTTGCCCGCGGCGTCCTGCACGACCAGGCCCATGTCGAACTGGGACTTCTTCGCCAGCCCCACGAAGTCGACCCGGAGACCCTCGGTCACCGCGATCGACTGCGTGGACAGCACCTGCTCGTAGCTGCCCGAGGTCGGCACGAAGACGTACGGCGTCAGCGTGCCGCCCACCTTGATCGAGACGCCCGCGCTCGACCCGCCGTTCGCGTCCACGATGTTCACGCTCTGGATGTCACCCGCGCTGCTCAGGAGCACCCGGATCCCGACGTCGGTGACGCTGCCGCTCGGCGCGGTGTACTGCGCGAGGAAGCTGCCGAGCAGGCCGCCGGACTGCGCCTGGAAGACCGCCGTCGCGGGCGCCACGGTGGTGCGGTCGGTGAGCGCGGTGACGGCGTAGTTCCACACGCCCTGCACCTGTCCCGGCCCGCCGGCGTCGAGGTAGGCGGGGAGGATCAGCGCGAGGGCCGACTCCTGGCCGCCGAGCCCCGAGAAGACGTAGGTCTCCGCGCTGGTGGCGTTGGCCCGCGATCCGTCCGTGAGCTGCCCTGCGATCTTGATGCCGGACGCGTCGGCCTGGAGGACCTGCGCCTGCGCCGAGACGAACCGCACGCCGGCGCCGCTGCCGCCCTGCGACGACCCGGCGCTCTGCACGAACGCCTGGACGAACGCCGCCCAGCCCGGCGGCTCGGTGCCGTCGCGCAGCACCGACTGGTTCACGTTCCGCGGGTTCGCCGGGAGGTAGACGTTCAGGCCGGTCGACTGCTGGGTCCCCTGACCGGTCGCCTGCAGGGTGACAGCTCGGTCGACCGCCGCCGACACGGCGTCGCGGGAGACCGCGACGTCGTCGGGCACGTCGGTGAGGTGCTTCATGAAGTCGCCGAGGTCGACGAGGTCGAGCGACTGGCCCTCCAGGCCGGGGAAGCCGGCCACGAACTCCAGCGCCTGGGCCCGCGCGCGGGACACCTGGGTGGTGATCTCGGGCATGTGCGCGACCGCGGCCTGGCTGAACGACGCCATGGCCGAGTCGAGGCTCGCGACCGCGTCGCCGTCGACGACCGACATGGCGACGAGGTCGCGATAGGCCTGGCCTCCCGGCTGGACGGCGATGGAGTCGAGCAGGTCGACGTAGCCCTGCACGAAGCCGTTGGCGACGGCCTGGCCGTCACCGCCCTCGCCCATCGGCGGGAACGACGCCGGGGCCAGCGGGTGGTCGATCATGATCTCCTCGGAGCCGGCGAGCCACTTGCCGAGCGGCGCCAGCGCGGAGACGGTCTCGTAGTTGGCCATGAGGCAGGCGGCCTGGTCGATCACGTCGAACCGGTCGATACCGGCCTTCCCCATGCCCTTGATGAGCCCCTCCCGCATCTCCGGGACGGTGAGCTCCTGGGTGCCGGGCGGGCCGGTGTCGACGTAGCCGCCGGTGTTGCCGCCGCCGTGGTCGAAGAAGGTGAAGCCGTAGTGCTTGGCGGGATAGCGGTCGGCGGCCTCGTAGACGAAGCCGGCCAGCACGTCGGGCTGCCCCATCGAGACCTCGCCGAGGTCGCGGATCTCGTTGTAGCGGCCGTCCTCGAGCAAGAGCATCTTGGCGGTGCTGAAGTTGCCGACGCCGGGGACAGGTGAGGTGGGGGCGTCGGTGTCGGTGGACTCCGGGAGGTCGAGCAGCACCACGACGTTGACGTCGGGGTCGTCGGGGAGCTGGGCGATCTCGGTGAGGTTCTCGACCATCAGCTGCGGCACCGAGGCCGTGTCGCCGACGGCGTAGACCATCATCGTCCAGTCCGCGACGCCGTCGTCGGCGGCGGGCGCCGCGGCCTGGCTGGCGCCGAAGCCGGTGACGAGCGCTGTCGCGCCCGCCGCCACGAGCGTGGCGGCCAGGGCCAGCGGTCGTCGTACGCCGCGAGGGATGTGAGTGGTCACCAGCTGTTCCTCCGTGTCTGGTCGCTGGTCAGAAGCTGCTGACGAGCGTGTTGAACATCTGGCCGTAGCCGGCGAGCAGGGCGTCGCTCAGACCGTCCTCCTGGAAGAGCGTGAACGCCGTGACGCCGCTGCCGTCCTGGAGCACGAAGTAGTAGGCGAAGCCGTTCAGGGCGATGGCGCCGCCCTGCTGGCTGGCCAGCGCGCCCCGGAAGCCGATCAGCGTGGCCTGCACGACCGCCGAGCTCGGGATCTGCACCTCCTCGGGCTCGCTCACCGCGAGGTCCTGGAGGCCCAGGCTCTCGAGTCCGTCGAGGTTCTCCGTGATCATCGCGTTCACGTCGGTCGGCGCCGGGTTGATGATGGCGAAGAAGTAGCCACCGTCGCCGAAGACCTGGACGAAGCCGTCCTGCTGCTGCTCGATGCCGTAGCCGTCGGGCAGCTCGAAGCTGATGTCACCACCGACGGTCACGGTGCTGTCGCCGCCCGTCGACGGGCCGATGCCACCGACCTCGTCGGGTCCGGGCGAGGCCGAGGTGCCGTCGGACGGCCCCGCGGTGAGGTCGGCGGTCGACACCTGGCCGAACGACTGCGCCAGCGACGGTGCGGTGTCGGACGACGCTCCCTCGGACGCGTCGGGAGTGGGACCGGGCGCGGGCACGGGTGTCGGTGCCTGCTCCGTCGTGGGGCCGGAGCCGACCTGGGTCTGGAGGTCGATCGGGGAGCTCGCCGGAGGCTTGTCCGGGTCAGCGGCCGCGGCGGCCGCCGCTTGGCCCACCACGCCGGCCAGCACGATCGTCGCCGCCACCGCACCGACCACGAGAGCGGTCCGCTTGTTGTCCTGCGGCGCGACTCCCTGGGGCGTCGGCCTGAGCGACGGCTTCGCGGCGTCCGGCGCCGCGACGTCGTCGACCCGGTTGCGGACCCGGGTCACCTTGCTGCCCGCCCGCACCGACGTGCCGCACGCGACGCAGAAGTTGGCGCCCGCCATCAGCGGCATCTCGCACGAGGGGCAGTACGCCGTGCCGCGGGCGCTGTCCTTGAGCCCGCTGCCCGTCGACGCGGCCTCCAGCGCGGCCTCGAGCACCGCGAAGTGCAGGAGGTAGCGGAGCCGGACGACGAGGGCGGCCGCGATGAGCGCACCCCACACGAGACCGACCACGGCCCCCTTGGTGCCCTCGAGACGCGCGGCGAAGAACAGGCCGCCCTGGAACACGACGTTCGCGACGAGCGCCTCGCCCAGCCCCCGGAAGTAGGCGGGCTTGAAGCCGTCGTAGCCAGCGCCGAGGCCGGAGTAGCTGGCCACCGCGATGCCGGTCGCGGCGCCGTAGACGATCGGCTTGACCACCGCGGCCGAGAGGATCAGCGAGACCCAGAAGCCGGCGTTCGGCGAGTCGACCTGGCCGAAGCTGCCGAACAGCCCGCGGTTGACCACGATGGTCTCGGCGGCCGCGAACGCGGCGCCCGCGGCGACCCCGAAGGTCAGCCCGTCGATCATGTCGTCGAACTGGGGCCGGCTCGCCAGCACCAGCGGCCCGACCTGCTTGAGCAGCTCGCCGACGACCGGGACCAGCAGCACCAGGACCAGCAGGCTCGTCCAGCGCACTCCACTGGCGCCGTTGCCGTCGAAGTTCACCGACGAGACGTTGCTGTCGAGGATCCCCGCGTGCCACAGGAAGGTGAGGCCGACGCCGAGCGCGGCGGCCGCGCCGATCGCGCCGAGCACCACGCCGACCGGCTGGTCCTCCCACTGGTTGACGTCGTACATGTAGACGACGTAGATCGCGGGAACGACCACTGCGGCAGCCACGAACGCGAAGGCCAGGAAGCCGAGCGCGCCGGCCACCACCGGGATCAGGATCCCGAGGCCCAGCGCCCAGCGGTAGGTCTGCGGCGCCGACCCGGAGGCCAGCGGCATCAGCGACGTGACGAGGTTGAACGACGCCACCGGCTCACCGGGCTGGAGCGCGTAGCTCTGGCGGCGCTCGCCTCCGGCACCGGCACCGGCGCTGCTTCTCGACACCAGCTCGGCTCCGGTGGCCGGGTCGAACCGGGCGCCCAGAGGGGCGACCGGCACGCCGGCGGGCGTCTCGGGTGTGGTGGTCACGGTTCCTCCTGCGGATGGCAGTTCGTGGGTGCTGTCTCAGGGACTCAGAGCGTGCTGATCAGCGTGCTGAGCATGGTGTTGTAGCCGGCGAGCAGCTTGGACTTCGGCTTGAGCGCACCCTTGCCGTAGAGGCCGAAGGCGGTGGCGCCGGTGCCGTTCTCGCGGACGAAGTAGTAGGCGAACCCCTCCACCGGGATGCTTCCGCCCTGCTGGCTGGCGAGCAGCCCCTGGAACCTGAGCGTGGCCGCACCGGTGACGCCGCTGACCTGGACGGCCTCCGGCTCGGTGATCTTCAGATCCTCGACACCGAGGTTCTGGATGCCGGTGAGGTTGTTGGTGATGAGCTTGGGCAGCGTCGTCTTCTTCGGCGTCAGGTAGGCGAAGAAGTAGCCCTTGAAGCCGAAGACCTGGGCGAAGCCCGGCCCCGGGTCCTCGATCTTGAAGCCCTTCGGCACCAGGAACAGCACGTCCTCGCTGAGCTGGACGATGCCGCCGCCCTTGCCCGCGGCCTCGAACGTCCTGCTCTCCTCGTCGGTCGAGCCGAGCCTGATCGCCGAGGTCTTGCTCAGCTGGTCCTCGCCCGACTCCGGGTCGAGCGTGATCGGGGTCTCCGACGGCGGCTTCAGGGTGTCGCCGTCGTCGGCCGCGGCACCCGCGGCGACCTGGCCCAGCGTCCCGCCGACGAGGATGGTCGCGACGACCGCCCCGACCACCAGAGCGGTCAGCTTGTTGTCGTGGGGCGCCACCCCGGCCGGGGTCGCCCTGAGGGCCGGCCTGGCGGCGGTGGGATCGGCGTCGTCGGTGCGGTTGCGGGCGCGGGTCACCTTGCTGCCCGCCCGCACCGACGTACCGCACGCGACGCAGAAGTTGGCGCCGGCCATCAGCGGCATCTCGCACGAGGGGCAGTACGCCGTGCCGCGGGCGCTGTCCTTGAGCTCCGACCCGGTCGAGGCGGCCTCGAGGGCCGCCTCGAGGACCGCGTAGTGCAGCAGGTAGCGCAGCCGGACGACGAGGGCGGCCGCGATCAGCCCGCCCCAGACCAGGCCGACCACGGCGCCCTTGGTGCCGTCGAGGCGGGCGGCGAAGAACAGGCCCGCCTGGAAGAGGACGTTGGCGGCCAGGGCCTCGACCAGGCCGCGGTAGTAGGCGGGCTTGAAGCCGTCGTAGCCCGCGCCGAGCCCGGAGAAGCTGGCCACCGCGATGCCGGTCGCGGCGCCGTAGACGATCGGCTTGACCACCGCGGCCGAGAGGATGAGCGAGACCCAGAAGCCGGCGTCCGGGGAGTCGACCTGGCCGAACGTCGAGAAGAGGCCACGGTTGACCACGATGGTCTCCGCGGCGGCGAACGCGGCGCCCGCGGCGACGCCGAAGGTCAGCCCGTCGATCATGTCGTCGAACGCCGGCATCCGGGCCAGCAGGATCGGGCCGACCTGCTTGAGCACCTCGCCCACGACCGGGACCAGGAGCACGAGCACCACGAAGCTGCTCCAGCGGATCCCGGGATCGGTGCCCTCGATGTCCACCGGCGCGAGGTCGTTGCCGAGGATCCCGGCGTGCCAGAGGAACGTGAACCCGACCGCGAGCGCGGCCGCGGCACCGACGGCGCCGAGCACCACGCCGACCGGCTGGTCCTCCCACTGGTTGACGTCGTACATGTAGACGACGTAGACCGCCGGCACCACGAGGGCCGCCGCCACGAACGCGAAGGCCAGGAAGCCGAGCGCACCGGCGACCACCGGGATCAGGATCCCGAGGCCCAGCGCCCAGCGGTAGGTCTGCGGCGCCGACCCGGAGGCCAGCGGCATCAGGGAGCTCACGAGGTTGAACGACGCCACCGGCTCGCCGGGCTGGAGCGCGAAGCTCTGCGTGCGCTCACCCCCGCCCGCGAGCCCGGCCCCGGTCACGGGGTCGAAGCGGGCGCCTGCGGGCAGGCCCGGCGTGTGCTGGGTCTCGGACATGTCGGTCATGGCACACCTGGTTCCTGGGCATCCGAGGGGCCGAGATCCCCGTGTGTCGTCCTGTGGGCGCCGGAGCGCCGCGCTGATTCTGCATCGCCGCCGCATCACCGTAAATGACCCGTTGGCATGGTGTCGGACGAGAAACCGGAATTGTCGGTTCCCGCCCGGACCACCGGCAGAGATCCTCACCGGCACGCTGTCCCGGTCTGCAGAGACACCGGTCCCGGACCACCCGGGACCTTCGTCGGCACCGGGTGTTACCGAAAAGTAGGATTCGTCTCAGTCGGGACTCACCACCGCACGCTGCCCGTAGGCTGCCGCACGCGGGACGGCCCTCGCGGTGCGCGGGTACAGGGTCCGCGTAGCCGAGCATCGAGAAGAGGGCTGAAGCAGTGGATCTGTGGGTGCTGATCGCGGGACTGGCCATGCTGGTCGTCGCGCTCCCGGTGGCCGGTCGACGAGTGGTCTTCCTGTACCGGCTGATCACCAGCGGCCAGCCGGCGCCGGACCGGGTCGAGAACGTCACCCAGCGGCTCGGTCAGGCGCTCAGGAGCCAGGTCGTCGAGGTCTTCGGCCAGCGCAAGCTGCTGAAGTGGTCGGTGCCCGGCGCCGCGCACTTCTTCGTCTTCTGGGCCTTCGTGATCCTCGGCTCGGTCTACCTCGAGGCATTCGGGATCCTCTTCTCCCGCAACCCCGAGTGGGCGATCCCGCTCGTCGGCCACTGGGACCTGCTGGGCTTCGCCCAGGACTTCATCGCCGTGATGTGCCTGGTCGGCCTGGCGACGTTCGCGATCATCCGGCTGCGCAACAACCCGCACACCCAGGGACGGAAGTCGCGCTTCAGCGGCTCGCACCTCGGTGGCGCCTGGGTGATCCTCGGCATGATCGTCAACGTCATCTGGACGATGCTCCTGTTCCGCGGCTCGGCGGCCGCGGCCGGCAACCTCCCCTACGGCAACGGCGCGTTCGTCTCGACGGCGATCGGCAAGCTGCTCGACGGCATCTCGCACGACGGGCTCGAGGTGCTGGAGGGTGTGGGGCTCCTCCTCCACATCGGCGTCATGCTCGCGTTCTTGGTGATCGTCCTCAACAGCAAGCACCTGCACATCTTCGTGGCGCCGCTCAACGTGCTCTTCAAGCGCCAGCCGAAGGCCCTGGGAGCGGTCAAGCCGCTCACCTCGGAGGGCAAGCCGGTCACCCTCGACGACATCGAGGACATGGACGAGAACACCACCCTCGGCGTGGGAGCGATCGAGGACTTCTCCTGGAAGGGGCAGCTCGACTTCGCGACCTGCACCGAGTGCGGTCGCTGCCAGTCGCAGTGCCCGGCCTGGAACACCGAGAAGCCGCTGTCGCCGAAGCTGCTCATCATGGCGCTGCGCGACGCGTCGTTCGCCAAGGCGCCCTACCTCCTCGCCCCCGAGGAGAAGCGCGCCGCGATGATCGAGGGCGACACGGCCCTCGCCACGGAGGTCGAGCGGCCGCTCGTCGGCGACACGGGCGAGGACTGGTTCTACATGCCCGAGAACGGCGCGGGCGTCATCGACCCCGACGTGCTCTGGTCGTGCGTGACCTGTGGCGCGTGCGTCGAGCAGTGCCCGGTCGACATCGAGCACGTCGACCACATCATCGACATGCGCCGCTACCAGGTGCTGGTCGAGTCGAACTTCCCCGCCGAGCTCAACCAGCTGTTCAAGGGGATGGAGAACAAGGGCAACCCGTGGAACATGTCGCCCACCGCGCGCCTGGACTGGACGCAGGGGCTCGACTTCGAGGTCAAGGTCGTCGGCGCCCCGGCGGACGAGGGGGGTGTCGAGTCGCTCGACGAGGTCGAGTGGCTCTTCTGGGTCGGCTGTGCCGGCGCCTACGAGGACCGCCAGAAGAAGACCACCCGCGCGGTGGCCGAGCTGCTGCACATGGCAGACGTGTCGTTCGCCGTGCTCGGCAACGGCGAGACGTGCAACGGCGACCAGGCGCGCCGGGCCGGCAACGAGTTCGTCTTCCAGGGGCTCGCGCAGCAGAACGTCGAGACGTTCAAGGAGTACAAGGTCAAGAAGGTCGTCTCGACCTGCGCCCACTGCTTCAACACCCTGAAGAACGAGTACAAGGAGTTCGGCATCGAGCTCGAGGTCGTGCACCACACCCAGCTGCTCAACCGGCTGGTGCGCGAGGGCAGGCTCACCCCGGTCAAGGACGGCGCCGGCGCCCACCAGCGCAAGATCACCTACCACGACCCGTGCTACATCGGCCGCCACAACGGCGTCTACGCCCCGCCGCGCGAGCTGCTCCAGGTGCTCCCGGGCGCGGAGGTCGTGGAGATGCCACGCAACTCCGAGCGCTCGTTCTGCTGCGGCGCCGGTGGCGCCCGGATGTGGATGGAGGAGAACCTCGGCGAGCGGATCAACGTCGCCCGCACCACCGAGGCCGTCGCGACCGGCGCCGACCAGATCGCCGTCGGCTGCCCGTTCTGCCGGGTGATGCTCTCCGACGGTCTCACCGCCGCGATCGACCAGGGCGGCGCCCGCGAGGAGGTCGAGGTCCTCGACGTCGCACAGCTGCTGCTCGCCTCCGTGAAGGGTGAGATGGCCACCAAGCGCGCACCGGGTTCGGCTCAGGAGGCGGCCGCGTCGTCCCCCGGCGGCACGGCCACCGCCCTCAAGGAGCGCCCGGTCGAGACCAAGGCGGAGCCCGAGGAGGGCGACGAGCCAGGGTCGTCGGGCACCGAGGACACGATCACCGAGACCTCGGAGGCCGGCCCCGCGGCCAAGGCATCCGGGGGTGGGTCCTCGCTGTTCGACACCCCTGCTGACGACGAGGCCGAGGACGAGGCTCCGGCCAAGGACGAGGCTCCGGCCAAGCCGGCCGAGTCCTCGGGTGGCTCACTGTTCGACGTCGGCGGGGACGACGAGCCCGAGGCGAAGGCGGAGACCGAGGAGGAGGCACCCTCCGAGCCCGCGGCCGACCTCGGCTCAGGCGGTTCGCTGTTCGACATCGAGCCCGAGCCGGCGTCGGAGCCCGAGGCCACGGCTCCCGAGCCCGAGCCGGAACCCGAGACCGGGGCCAAGGACGAGGCTGACGACAAGGCCGACGACAAGGCCGACGACAAGTCCTACACCGGCTCGCTGTTCGACATCGCTGCCCCCGAGGTGGTCGACACACCGGCGGCCGAGGCGGAGCCGGAGCCGGAGCCGGAGCCGGAGAGCGAGCCCGAGGAGCCCGTAGCCGAGCGCGACGGCCTCTCCGCGGGTGCCGCGCTGAGTCAGGCAGCGACCTTCGCCGGCCCGGACGAAGCAGAGGCGGAGCCCGAGGAGCAGGCGGAGCCCGAGGAGCAGGCGGAGCCCGAGCCGGAGGCGGAGGAGAAGGCGGAGCCCGAGCCGAGGACAAGCCGAAGCCCGCGAGCTCCGGCGAGGCGCACACCCCGAAGACCGACCTCGACATCAACGAGTCAGGCTCACTCTTCGATCTGTGACCGCCCGTCGTACGCTCGCGGCGGAGGTCGCATGGAGTTCGACCAGTACGTCGCGGCGCGCTACGGCAGGCTCGTCGAGCAGGCCGTGGACCTCGGCTGCACCGAAGGCGCGGCCGCGACCTACGTCGACCAGGTGCTGCACGACCAGCGCAGGCAGATCCGCCGGGCCGAGGACCCCGACCCGCTCGTGCGCGAGGCGCTGGAGCGGGCGATCACCGGCACGCCCGAACGCGACCGGCGCACCGGCCCGCTCGTCGCCCTCGTGCTGGTGGCGGTGGCGGTCGCCGTCGGCGTGGTGGTGACCTACCGACCGACGCCCGAGGCGCTGCCGTCGCTCTTCGCCCTCAACGGCGACCAGGCCGAACGGCTTCTCGAGCAGCAGGGCTTCGACGTGTCGGTGGAGCCGGCGCGGTCCTGCGAGCCTCCGGGGCTCGTGGTCGACTCCGACCCGCCCAGCGGGGGGCCCGTGCACGAGGGCGACAGGATCACGGTCCGCACGTCGGTGCTGTCCGGCAGCCAGTGCGAGCCCGCCTTTCCGCGACGGCTGGCCGCCTGGGAGTTCGTGCAGTTCGCGCTCGGCACGGGCCCGGCCCCGGACTTCGCCGATGCGGTGGACGTGGTGGTCGACGGCGGTGGTCCGGTCCGGCTGACGGGCGACGCCGACCACGAGCTGCTCGCCCTCGACCAGATGAGGGCGCCGATCATCGCGGCCGCCCGGGAGATCAGGAAGGACGAGAGCGGGCTGCCGCGGTTCGTCGTCACCCTGACCTTCCCGCCCGACGACTGGTGCGGCGTGACGAAACCGGCACTCGTCGAGGGCCGCAGCTCCATCCGCTTCGAGATCGACCCCCTGCCCGACGGCGTCGACGGCTGCCCGCTGACGGTCGACCTCTACCGGACCGCTTCAGCCATCGATGCGGTCGTGCTCTACACACCCAAGGGCAGGTAGACCTACCGTGACGGCGGAGGTGTCGTGGACTTCGACCAGTACGTCGCGGCGAGGTATGGCCGGCTGATCGAGCAAGCCGTTCTCCTGGGCTGCGCCGAGGGTGAGGCCGGCGCCACGGTCGACCGGGTGCTGCTGGAGCAGCGCAAGCCGATCAGCCGGTCCGAGGACCCGGACCCGCTCGTCCGCGAGGCACTCGCACGCGCCCTCAGCGGGTCTCCGGAACCCTCGCGCCACCTTGGTCCGCTCGTGGCGGTCGGCCTCGTGGTGGTCGCGGTGGCGGTGGGGGCCGGGCTGACCTATCGCGCACCTCCGCAACCGGTGCCCTCGCTGTTCGCGCTCGACGGCACCCAGGCCCAGAGACTTCTGGAGGACGAGGGCTACGAGGTCCGGCTCCGGCCGGCGCATTCGTGCGAGCCGAAGGGGCTGGTGCTCGAGTCCGAGCCGCCCGCCGGCACCCTCGTCGAGGAGGGCGCGACGGTCACGGTGCGCACGGCCGAACCGTCGGGCGTCTTCTGCCAGGCGCAGTTCCTCGCCCGGGCCGATGCCTGGGACTTCGTCGCCTTCGCCCTCGGAGGCGAGGCGCCGCCGTTCGCCGACACCGTCCTCCTGCTCGTCTCCGGCGGCACGGCCCGGACCTTCGCCGGCGATGCGGCCACCAAGCGCGACCGCTGGGGCGAGGCCTTCGACCTCATCGCCGAGGCCGCACACAGGGCCGCGCCCACCTCGAGCGGGATGCCGGCGCTGCGGGTCGACGCGACGCTGCCCCCACAGGTGCTGTGCGGTGTGCCGAGACCACCCGAGGGCAGCGACCGCTTCGCGCTGCGCCTGCAGATCGACCCCCGGGCGTCGCGCAACGAGCACGGCTGCCCGCTGACCATCGACCTCTACCGGTCCGAGCGCGTGATCGACACCGTGGTCGTCTACCCGGCCAGGGCGGACGGCGAGGGGCTGGTCGTCGACCCTGCCGGGCTGCGGCCGGCCTACGACGACGCGAGCTAGTGCCCGTGCGGGTCCGGGTCCGGGTTCGGGTCCGGCGCCGCGACGTGGTCGGGCACGACCGTCGGCCTGAGCCTCGCCCACGTGACGAAGACCGCGGACACGACCACCATCGCCAGGCCGGCCCACAGGTTGGCGTTGACGTCGCCGGTCTTGTCGAGCTCCTTGTCGCCGAAGATGCCCATCAGCACCAGGATCACGCCGTAGACGCCCAACAGCCCGCCGATGATGTTGCGGATGTCGAGCGCGCCCGCGGTGTGCTTCGGTCCGGTCTCATCACTCATGACTCTCGGCTCCTCAGAAGATCACGTTCAAGATGATGACCATGACCAGCGCGATCGAGGCCAGGGGGATGGTCCGGCGGTACCACGGGTAGGCCGCCTCGTCGGCGTCCACGAGGTCCTCCTTGGGAGTCTCGGAGTAGACCAGGCCCCTCAGCTCCGAGACGGGCTTGGGTTGCGTCACCATCGAGATCGCGACGCTCAGCACGATGTCGACCACGAACGCCGCCGAGGCCGCGACGAACGACGCGCCCTGGCCGGACAGCGGGATCACGCCCTGGCTCAGGCCGCCCAGCGTGCCCTCGCAGAGGATGGCCACCGTCACCGCGGCGAGGGTGCCGGAAGCAAGGCCGATCCAGCCGGCAGCCGGTGTCATCCGCTTCCAGAACATGCCGAGGATGAACGTGGCGAACAACGGTGCGTTGAAGAAGCCGAACAGCGTCTGCAGGTAGTCCATGATGTTGGAGAAGTTCGAGGCCAGCGCGGCGGTGAAGATGGCCACGACGGTCGCGAACACGGTGGCCACTCGGCCGATCCGCAGGTAGTAGTCGTCCTCGCGCTCCTTGACGACGTAGGTCTCCCACAGGTCATAGCTCAGGACCGTGTTGAACGCCGAGATGTTGGCCGCCATGCCGGCCATGAATGCCGCCAGCAGGCCGGTGATCGCGACACCGAGCAACCCGTTGGGCAGCACTTCCTTCATCAAGAACAGCAGGGAGTCGTTGAACTTCACGTCTCCCGACGCGCCTCCCGGCACCACCTCCCCGCCCTTGGTCTTGGCGATCTCGCTGACCAGGACCGCGGCGATCATGCCGGGGATGATCGTGATGAAGGGGACGAACATCTTGGGGAAGGCGCCGATGATCGGGGTCTTGCGCGCCGAGGAGATCGAGTTGGACGCCATCGCCCGCTGCACCTCGACGAAGTTCGTCGTCCAGTAGCCGAACGACAGCACGAACCCGAGACCGAACACGATGCCCACGACCGACCAGAAGTCGGAGTCGAAGCCGCTGAGCGCGTTGCCGGGCCAGGAGTTCAGCTGCTGGTCGGCGGGGGGTCCGTTGCCGTCGGCGGCGGCGGCGGTGATCTTGTCGGTGAGGCCGTCCCACCCGCCGACCCGGTGCAGGCCGAGCAGGGTGAGCGGCAGCAGCGCCGCGACGATCACGAAGAACTGCAGCACCTCGTTGTAGATCGCCGCGCTCAGGCCGCCGAGGGTGATGTAGGAGAGCACGACCGCCGCGGACACGAGGAGAGCGATCCAGAGGGGCCAGCCGAGGAGCGCCTGGATGATCGTGCCGAGCAGGTAGAGGTTCACGCCCGCGATGAGCAGCTGGGCCACCGCGAACGAGATCGCGTTGACCAGGTGGGCGCCCGTGCCGAACCGTCGGCGCATGAACTCCGGCACCGACCGCACCTTGGAGCCGTAGTAGAACGGCATCATCACGACGCCCAGGAACAGCATCGCCGGTATCGCGCCCACCCAGAAGTAGTGGACGGCGGGGAGGCCGAACTGCGCGCCGTTCGCCGACATGCCCATGATCTCGACCGCGCCGAGGTTGGCCGAGATGAACGCCAGCCCGGTCACCCACGCCGGCAGCGACCGGCCGGAGAGGAAGAAGTCGACCGAGTCGGACACCTGCCGCCGGGCCATCACGCCGATGCCCAGGACGACCGCGAAGTAGAGGAAGACGATCAGGTAGTCGACCGGACCTGCGTCGATGAGTGTGTCGGCCATGACGGTCACCGCCGGCGCGATCGCCGGGACGGGAGCGGACATCGTGACGCCCTTTCTGCAGCTGTGTGGCCCGAGGCCAGACAGGCGGTTCCCGCGGGCGGGGCGCGCCAAACCTGTCGATCTCACCCCTGTGGGCGACCCATGACGCCGGCGTGACGCAATGTGACATCACTCTCTTGTTGACATGACGTCACGGTGATGTCATGATGGTGCACATGGACATCACGCCGTACGTCGACAGCCTCCGGCGCGACCTGCTCGCCGCCGCCGAGGCCGCCGGCCCCGAGGCTCACGCCGCCGCCGAGCGGCTGACCTTCGCCCTCGACCCGGCCGCCAGGCTGGCGCTGATGGAGGCCATCTCCCAGGCGGCCACCGAGATCACGGCGGAGATGCCTGCCGGTGGCGTCGACGTCCGGCTCGACGGTCGCGAGCTCGCGTTCGTCGTCGACGCCCCGGCCGGCCCGCCCCCGGCCCCGCCGGCGCCACCGCCTCCCCCGCCGCCGCCCGGCGCGGAGGACGAGGAGGAGGGCGGCGTCGCCCGGATCACCCTCCGGCTCCCCGAGTCGGTGAAGACCAAGGCGGAGGAGTTCGCCGCCCGGTCCGGCCACTCGCTCAACACCTGGCTGGTCAACGTCGTCCGCGCCGCCACCCGCGAGGGCGCGATCAACGTCGACATCGACCTGTCCAGCCTCCCGTTCGTCGGCGGCAACGACCCGTTCGGCGGCCAGGGCCCCTTCGGTGGCGGCAGCGGCAAGCGCGGCCGCCGGATGACCGGCTGGGTCTAGCACCCACACCCACGACACCACGGACCGGCGACCCTCGCCGGCCCGGTGGACCAGCACACCCACACGACAGGAGCTCAGCCATGCCCGACTACCGCTTCGAGACCCACCACCCCGTCAACCTGGTCGTCGAGATCAGCAAGGGCAACGTCAACGTCCGCTGCACCGAGACCAGCGAGAGCACCGTCCTCGTCGAGGGCAAGCACGCCGAGGAGGTCGTCGTCGAGCAGCACGGCGACGCGATCACCGTGACCGAGCCCGGCCGCGGCCGGATCTTCGGCGACCACACGCTGAACGTCGAGATCGTCGTCCCCCTGCACAGCAACCCCGCCGTCCGCACCGGCTCGGCCGACATCCAGGTCGAGGGCTCGGCCGGCCACGGGCAGCTGCGCAGCGGCTCGGGCGACGCCACCATCGAGACCGTCGAGGGCCACCTGCTCGTCGAGACCGGCTCCGGCGAGATCCGGGTCGACACCGTGCGCGGCAACCTCAAGATCAAGAGCGGCTCCGGCGACATCGAGATCGGCGAGGCGGGCAGCACCAGCTCGATCTCGACCGGCTCCGGCGACGTGACGGTCGAGACGGCCCGCGGCAACACCGTGGTCAAGACCGGCAGCGGCGACCTCAGCATCGGTGCGGCACACGACGACACGTCGTTCAGCACCGGCAGCGGCGACGTGTCCATCGACCTGGTCGAGCGCGGCCGGCTCGTCGTCAAGGGCGCGTCCGGAGACGTGTCGATCGGCGTCAAGGCGGGCGTCCCGGTGTGGACCGACGTCACCACGGTGTCCGGCACCATCCGGTCCGACCTGCAGGGCGCCGGCCAGCCGCAGGAGGGCCAGGACCACATCGAGGTCCGCGCCAAGACCGTCAGCGGCGACATCGCCCTGAGCGAGGTCTGAGCACCACACCGATCACCAACGCCGAGCAACCGCGGTCAGGCCGACTGTCGGTGCTCACCGCAAGACTGAAACCACCAGGAGAGAAGGAGCACGGCCATGAGCAACACGCTGATCGAGATGCAGGCCCGGCACCAGATCCAGGAGCGGGTCTCCCGCGCCTCGGCGCCCCGGATGCCGCTGATCACCCGCCGCCACCGCGTCGCGGAGCGGCTCCGCAAGGTCGCAGACCGCGTCGACAACTGACCTCCACCCCGGTCAGGAGCGCATCGCGACTCCCCGCCGCCAGTAGCCCATGAAGGCGACCTGGCGGCGGTCCATGCCCAGCTCCTTGACCATCAGGCGTCGCAGCCCCGTGACGACCGCCGACTCCCCGGCGATCCACGCATAGACCCCGTCGAGGTCGTGGCCCGAGGTGGCGACAGGTTCGTCCACCTCCTCGCCGGACGACGAGTACGACGGCGTCTCCCACAGGTCGGGGTCCACCTCGACCTCAGCCACCGGCGCGCGCTCGTCGCTGACGCCGAGATGGCGTCGTACCCCCCGGTCGAGGCGTGCGCCGAGCGGCGCCCCGTCCCGCGGGAGCCAGACGACGTCGATGTCGGGCGGCGCGACCTGGCCGGCGAGCGCGACGACGTCGCGGGAGAGCGGAACCTCGAGGAAGGCGGCCCCCCGGGCGTGCGGGGCGAGGTCCTCCAGGATGCTGCAGACCGCAGGCACCGCCGTCTCGTCGCCCACCAGCAACAGCTCGCTCGCCGTTCCGGGGTCGAACTCGATGCCGCCGAACGGCACCCCACGTCGCGGCGCCATCATCACCAGCCGGTCGCCCACGCAGGCCTGCGCCGCCCACGCCGACCCTGGACCGGCCGCGTCGTCGCCGAGGTGGAGCACCAGGTCGACCACCAGCCGGGTTGCGGCTCCGGCGCCATGCACCGCCCGCACCGTGTAGGTGCGCACGTGGCCTCGCTCCGACTCGGGAAGCTCCAGCCAGGTGTCCCACCAGGAGTCGTCCGCGCCGGCGAACGACGGCAGCAGCCCGGCGTCGTTCGGGAAGACCAGCTTGATCCGCTGGTCGAAGAGCGGGCCGTCGACCCCGAACTCCGCAAGGGCCGGCCCGCCCAGCTCGACGCGGACGAAGCTCGGAGACAGCCGGTCGACGGACACCACCTCGACCTCGTCGAGGATCAGGTCGAGCTGTCCGGTCTCCTGCTGGGTGGTCACAAAGTTAGGTTAGCCTAACCTTGTGATTCGTTCAGATCCTGGTCCGGTGGAAGTTCTGGAACGACCGTGACGGGGTCGGGCCGCGCTGGCCCTGGTAGCGGGAGCCGTACTTCTCCGAGCCGTAGGGATGCTGCGACGGCGAGCTCAGCCGGAAGAAGCAGAACTGGCCGATCTTCATGCCGGGGTAGAGCTTGATCGGCAAGGTGGCGACGTTCGCCAGCTCGAGCGTGACGTGCCCCGAGAAGCCGGGGTCGACGAAGCCGGCCGTCGCGTGGGTGAGCAGCCCCAGGCGGCCGAGCGAGGACTTGCCCTCCACCCGCGCGGCCACGTCGTCGGGCAGGGTCACGACCTCGTAGGTCGACCCGAGCACGAACTCGCCCGGGTGCAGGATGAACGGCTCGTCACCGTCCGGCTCGATCAGCCGGGTCAGGTCGGACTGGTCGGCGGCGGGGTCGATGTGCGGGTAGCGGTGGTTCTCGAAGACGCGGAAGAAGCGGTCCAGCCGGACGTCGACGGAGGAGGGCTGCATCATCGCCGGGTCGAACGGCTCGAGGGCGATCCTTCCGGCCTCGATCTCGGCCAGGACGTCGCGGTCTGACAGCAGCACGCGGTCAACCTACGACACCAGGCCGACGTCGCTGCTGAAGTGGAGCGGATGACGCGGCCACGGCTGAGGTGCGCCACCAGCTGAAGTGGAGCGGATGACGAGATTCGAACTCGCGACATCGACGGTTGGGCAGAGCGTCGCGCTCAGCGCGCCCCGGGCTGAGGTGCGGCCACCAGTTGAAGCGCGCCACCGGCTGAGGTGCGCCACCAGCTGAAGTGGAGCGGATGACGAGATTCGAACTCGCGACTTCGACGGTTGGGCAGAGCGTCGCGCTCAGCGCGCCACGGGCTGAGGTGCGCCACCAGTTGAAGTGGAGCGGATGACGAGATTCGAACTCGCGACATCGACGGTTGGGCAGAGCGTCGCGCTCAGCGCGCCACGGGCTGAGGTGCGCCACCAGTTGAAGTGGAGCGGATGACGAGATTCGAACTCGCGACATCGACGGTTGGGCAGAGCGTCGCGCTCAGCGCGCCACGGGCTGAGGTGCGGCCACCAGTTGAAGCGCGCCACCGGCTGAGGCGTGGCCACCAGTTGAAGTGGAGCGGATGACGAGATTCGAACTCGCGACATCGACCTTGGGAAGGTCGCGCTCTACCAACTGAGCTACATCCGCAGTGCCGGCGCAACCGGCGCGGCGATGTTACCCCAGCCCCGGAACGACCCTGGATACTGCAGGCGTGAACTCTCGGCGCCTGTCGGTAGCCCTCGCGGTCACCGTCCTGGCGCTCGCCGGCTGCACGACCGAGAAGGACCCCGGCCCGGCGAAGCCCTCACCCCAGGGCAGCGCGTCGCCGGCACCCGAGGGCGGTACGCCGGACCGGCCCGCGTCGATCGAGGCGACCACGTCGCTGATGCAGTGGGTGACCGCACCGGGCTCGGTCAAGAACACCGTCACCACGAACGGCACCTGGTTCCTGACCGTCGACGCGGCGGGTGCCGCCTACCGGCTGGACGGACCGGACCAGTCGTTCGGCACCGGCCAGGACGGCACCCGCATCACCAACGCCCTGCTGGACACCGACTGGGCGGTCGTCGTACGCCAGGACGAGGGCCGGGAGAGGCCGGCCACCGCCGAGATCACCGACCTCGCCAAGGGTGCGCAGTTCGCCATCGACCAGGACTCGGCCGTCCCCACCATCTCCGGGGGCACGTGGGCTCTCGGCGGCGACACCCTCGCGCACGCGACCACGGGACCCAACGGCGGCTACTGCGTGGCCACCGTGGACCTCCCCACCCAGGAGACCTCGGTCGCGTGGTGCGCCGCGGCCAAGCACGGCTTCAACGCCGCGCACGTGACCGCTGACGGCACCGCGGTGCTCGCCTTCGACGACGCCAAGCCGTCGTGCCGCACCGTGGGCACCGTGGCGGACGACGCGTTCGACTCCTTCCCCGGAGTGCCCGAGTGCGCGGCCTGGGAGGGCGCCGTGCTCGGCGACGACGCCGCGACCTGGTCGGTGATCCCGAAGGAGGACGACATCGACGCGGCCCGGTTCTTCGCTCGGTCGGGCGACGACTACTACGACCTCGGCCCCGGCACCTCGGGCACGCTCGTGCCGTGCGCGGACGCGGCGTACTTCGTCCGCGACCCGCAGCTCGAGGGCGACCCGGCCCGGCTCCTGCGCTGGGACGGCAGCAGCCTCGCCGTCGTCTACGAGGCGCCTCCGGGCCAGTCGTTCCTCGACGCACCTCGCTGCGGCGACGCCGCGCTGGTGCTCACCGCCCACTCGGAGGGCGGCGACGAGCAGGTGATGGCGGCCCTCGGCTGACCTCCGAGACGCCGAACTAGTCTGAGACGGTGGAGTTCACCGGGTTCCCCGTCGCGGCCCTCGACTTCTACGACGACCTCGAGGTCGACAACACCAAGAGCTTCTGGGAGAAGCACAAGCACGTCTACGACGAGTCGGTGAAGGCGCCGATGACGGCGCTGTGCGACGCCCTCGGCAAGGAGTTCGGCGACGCGAAGATCTTCCGGCCCTATCGAGACGTGCGCTTCGCGAAGGACAAGACGCCGTACAAGAACCACCAGGGCGCCTTCGTGCGGGTCGCCGACGCGACCGGCTGGTACGTCGAGGTCTCGCCCCGCGGCCTACGGACCGGGGGCGGCTACTACCACGCCGAGGCGCCACGGCTGGCCGCCCTGCGCGAGGCGATCGCGCACGACACCTACGGCGCCGAGCTCGAGAAGATCATCCGCAGCCTGAGGCGGAAGGGCTTCGACATCGGCGGTGACGTGCTGAAGACGAACCCTCGCGGCTACGACAAGGGCCACCCGCGCATCGAGCTCCTGCGCCACAAGTCGATCATCGCCAGCCGGCTCGTCGGCTTCGAGCCGGTGATCCACACGCCGAAGGTGCTCGACGTGGTCCGCAAGGACTGGCGGGCCACCCGGCCGCTGGTCGAGTGGGCCCAACGGCACGGCACGCCCTAGCGTCCTGCGGGCGGTTGCTGAGGTCGACCCTCTCAGGCCTGCTGGAAGCTCGCCATGGTCCGGTCCGGCTCCCAGTAGGCCTTCATGGAGGAGACCAGGCCGTCGTCGTCGACGACGTAGACCATGATCAGCTCGGTCGTGGTGTGGCTGCCGTCGGCGAACGAGGTGCGGATCCGGCCGATGTTGGCGCAGGTGTTGCTGCCCGGGTTGGCGAACGAGTCGTTGATCTCGAACGCGAACGTCGCGATGGGCGCGATGGCCAGCTCCCAGAACGCCGCGATGCCGGCGTGGCCGTGGTGACCCTCCCCGCGCTCGTCGAACATCGACGGGCCGACCGGGTCCTCGAGCACCGCGTCCTCGGCGTAGACGGTGAGCCACTCGGCGAGGTCGCCCTTGGCCACCGCGGAGTAGGAGCGCATCGAGGCGGCGCGGGCGGGGTGGTCGTCGTCCGGAGCGTTCCAGGTGATGGCGTCGGAGGTGATGGCCGAGGTGCTCATGGCTCGCATCGTAGGGCGAAACTGGAACACGTTCTAGTGCCCGGATCGGATGCGGTGCCGACACCTCCAGGTCGCGTCCGGTTCACCGTCCCGTACGCAGGCCACGCGACCGTGGAACCATGGCCAAGCAGAAGTCCTTCCTCCTCGTGGGGATGCCGCACGCGGGCGTCCCGCTCCTCGCTGCCGCGCTCGAGCTGCACCGCGATGCGCTGGTCACCCACGGGGTGCGCGTGCCGGCCAAGTCGGCCGACGAGGCGTTCCGCGCCGCCGTCGAGCTGCGCCGCGAGCACAAGGCCTGGGGGCTGCGCCGCCGCGACGTCGAGGGCGCCTGGGCAGGCATCTGCCGCCGAGCCCTCAAGCACAGGGCCACGATCGTCGTCGGACACGAGCTGTTCGCCGGCGCCGCGACCGACGAGGTCGCGCTCGTGGTCGACGGGTTGGCCGGCACGCAGGTCCACGTGGTCGTCGTGGCCGGTGCCCCGGACGGGCGGGTGGGGCTGTTCCCCGACGAGCTGGACCTGGCCGGTGTCCTGGCCCGGTGGCGGCTGGGTGTCGGCTCCCCCGACAGGCTGCACGTCGTGGTGACCGACCCCTCCGACCCGGCGGCCTCGTGGCGTGCCCTCGGCACGCTCGCCGGCTTCGACGCCGACGAGCTCCCACTGCCCCACCAGTCGACGGTGGTGCCGGCAGCCGACACCGCCGCGCTGCGGCTCATCGCCGAGAGCTCCGGCCTGCACATCGACCACGACGAGCTGGTGGGGCTCGCCGAGGAGTGGGGCAAGGCCGTCGCCGACCACGGCTACGACGTCATCGGCGACCTGCACGACCTCGTGCCACTGCGGCCCGCCAGATCGACCGACCCCGCGCGGGCGGCGTACGACGACCGGATCGACATCCTGAACAACGCACTGTCGGAGGCGGTCGCCGAGGTGGGCCGGCTCCGCGCCCGCCTCAGTGAGGCTGCCAGGCGTCCTCGTCGGCGGTCCGCGAGGTGACCGCCTTGGGCAGCCTGCCGTCGGCGAGCTGCTGGATCGAGACCTGCTCGAAGACGTCGCGCAAGGACCGGCGAGCGGCGATCCACACGTGCTGGAGCACCGTGGCGGTCTGGTTGTACTCGACCGCTTCCGGGCGCAGGCCGTAGACCGAGACGAGCGGGCCGTCGACCGCGCGGATCACGTCGGCGACCGAGACGGTGTCGGCCGCGCGGCCCATCCGCCAGCCCCCCGACTGTCCGCGCTGGGACATCACGATGCCGGCCCGGCGCAGGTCGGCCAGGATCGCCTGGAGGAACCCGTGGGGAATCTCCTGCTGCTTGCCGAGCTCCTCGGCGCTGACCGCCTTGCCGTCCGAGCGGGAGGCCATCTCGATCAGCGCGCGCAGTGCGTAGTCGGACTTCGCGGAAACTCGCACGGGGCCAGTGTGTCAGATGTGTTGATCGGTTCGGTCGTCTTACACGACCACGGGGAGACCCCGGTCACACCACCACCGCCCGGGATGCGCAAAGCCTTGCGAGGTCCCCGGCTGGCTGCCTACGATGAAGTTACTCACTGGTAGAACTGACCAGTAGCACGATCGAGACTCCATCCGAACCACGAAGAGGTGCGTCCCCCGTGAGCCACTACAAGACCAACCTCCGCGACATCGAGTTCAACCTCTTCGAGGTGCTCGGCCGCGACGAGGTGCTCGGCACCGGCCCCTTCGCCGAGGTCGACGGCGAGACCGCTCGCGCGATCCTGGCCGAGGTCGAGCGGATGTCGCGCGAGGACCTCGCCGCGTCCTACGAGGACAGCGACCGCAACCCCCCGGTCTTCGACCCGAAGACGAGCACGGCGCCCCTCCCCGAGTCGTTCAAGAAGAGCTACCGCGCCTGGATGGACGCCGAGTACTGGCGGCTCCAGATCAAGGAGGAGCTCGGCGGCACCTACGCGCCGTCCACGCTCAACTGGGCGATCGCCGAGATGGTGCTGGGCTCGAACGCCCCGATCTGGATGTACGGCTGCGGACCGGCGTTCGCCGGAGTCATCGAGCGCGCCGGCAACGAGCGCGACCTCACGATCGCGAAGCACATCGTCGACCGCGAGTGGGGCACGACCATGGTGCTCACCGAGCCGGACGCCGGCTCCGACGTGGGCGCCGGCCGCAGCAAGGCGACCGCCAACGACGACGGCACCTGGAACATCGAGGGGGTCAAGCGGTTCATCACCAGCGGTGAGTCCGACCTGCAGGAGAACATCATCCACCTCGTGCTGGCCCGCCCGGTCGGCGTCGAGGGCGTCGGTGGCCCCGGCACCAAGGGGCTCTCGCTCTTCATCGTGCCGAAGTTCCACTTCGACCTCGAGACCGGCGAGCTGACCGGCGAGCGCAACGGCGCCTACGTCACCAACGTCGAGCACAAGATGGGCATCAAGGTCTCCAACACCTGCGAGGTCACCTTCGGAGACCCGGCCATCGGCGGCGGCGAACCGGCGCGCGGCTACCTGCTCGGTGAGGTGCACGACGGCATCGCGCAGATGTTCCAGGTCATCGAGAACGCCCGGATGATGGTCGGCACCAAGGCCATCGCGACGCTGTCGACCGGCTACCTCAACGCGCTCGACTACGCCAAGACCCGCGTCCAGGGCGCCGACCTCACCCAGTCCGGCGACAAGACCGCACCGAGGGTCACGATCACCCACCACCCCGACGTACGCCGATCGCTGATGGTGCAGAAGTCCTTCGCCGAGGCCATGCGCGCGCTGGTGCTCTACACCGCGTCGTGGCAGGACAAGGTGCAGGTCTTCGAGCACGAGGACAAGCTCGGCACCGACGAGGCGAAGCAGGCCGCGGCGATCAACGACCTGCTGCTCCCGATCGTGAAGGGCTACGGCTCGGAGCGCTCGTGGGTGCTGCTCGGCACCGAGTCGCTGCAGACCTTCGGAGGCTCCGGCTTCCTGCAGGAGTACCCGCTCGAGCAGTACGTCCGCGACGCCAAGATCGACACCCTCTACGAGGGCACCACGGCGATCCAGGGCCAGGACTTCTTCTTCCGCAAGATCGTCAAGGACCAGGGCGCCGCGCTCGGCCACCTGGCCGCGCAGATCCAGGCGTTCATCGACGGCGAGGGCGGCAACGGCCGCCTCAAGGTGGAGCGCGAGCTGCTCGCCACCGCGCTGGAGGACGCCAACACCCTCGTCGGCCACATGATCGGCGACCTGATGTCGGCCGACCCGTCGGCGGAGACCGGCGACCTGCGCAACATCTACAAGGTCGGGCTCAACACCACCCGGCTGCTGATGGTGCTCGGTGACGTGGTCTGCGGCTGGCTGCTGCTCCGCCAGGCCGAGGTCGCGCTGGAGAAGCTCGGTGGCGACGGTGCCGGATCTCTGGGAGGCAAGGACCAGGCCTTCTACGAGGGCAAGGTCGCCGCGGCGCAGTTCTTCGCCCAGACCAACCTGCCGCGGATCTCCGCCGAGGTCGCCATCGCCCGAGCCACCGACCTGTCGGTCATGGACCTGTCCGAGGACTCCTTCTAGCGGCTGGAACGTCGTTCGCGAAGACCTGCAGCCGGCCGTCGGGCGTCGCGTCGAGGGCGGTGCCGCCGTCGCGGCTCGCCACCGCCTGGCGCTTCCTGCCGGTCAGGGCCGAAGGGCACCTCCGGATGCCCGCCGTACGGCGTCGGTGAGGGCCGCCAGAGCCCGGGACTCGATCCTCCAGCGCTGCCAGTGCAGGTGGACGTCGTGCCGGGTTCGACCGCCCAGCGTGACGAGTCGCCCGGCCTCGACGTCCGGGAGCAGCTGCGGCTCCGGGAGCATCCCCCAGCCGAGCCCGAGCCGCACCGCCTCGTGGAAGTCCGCGCTGGTCGGCACCAGGTGCATCGTGTCCGGCTGCGTGACCCCGCGCTCGCGCAGGGTGTCGTGCTGCAGGTCGTCCTTCTCGTTGAAGACGACGACGGGCATCCGCTGCCAGTCGTGGCCCTTGCCCTTGCGCCAGCGCTCGGCCAGCCCGGGGGTGGCGGCCGGGTGGTAGCGCAGGAAGCCCAGCCGCTCCGAGCGGCAGCCCTGCACGGGGTGCGGGTCGCTGGTGACCGCAGCCAGCGCCTCGCCGCTGCGGAGGAGCTCGGCCGAGTACGCCTGGTCCTCCACGACCAGCTTCACGACGAGGTCGTCGCGTCGCGCGACCTCGGCGAGCACCTCACGGAACCAGGTCGCGAGCGAGTCGGCGTTCACGGCCACGGTGACCTCGATCCGGCCGACCTGGTCCTTCATCGCGACCCGCGCCTCCTCGTCGAGGAGCCGCACCTGCCGGCCGAGCCGGACCAGGGCCTCGCCCGCCTCCGTCGGCCGGCACGGCGTCACGCGGCGTACGACGACCTGCCCCACCTCGCGCTCCAGGGCTCGGATCCGCTGGCTGACCGCGCTCGGCGTCACGTGCAGCGCGCGGGCGGCCGACTCGAAGGTGCCGTGATCGGCGATGGCCACGAGGGCCTCGACGCCCATGGCGTTGTAGGGCATGAAGACATGCTAATGAATCCTGCAGAACATTCGTTGGGCTTCATCGATCGGTGCCCCTAGCGTGGTCGGGTGCTCGACTCCGCCGCTGCCGGCCTGTTGACCGGTCTGACGCTGATCATCGCGATCGGAGCGCAGAACGCCTTCGTGCTGAGGCAGGGACTGGCGCGCGAGCACGTCCTGCCCGTGGTGGCGATCTGCGCGCTGTCCGACCTCGTGCTGATCCTCGCCGGCGTGGCCGGGATCGGCACCGTGATCCGCCAGGCCGGCTGGCTCGTCGACGTCGTGCGGTGGCTCGGCGTCGCCTTCCTCACGTGGTACGGCGTCTCGTCGCTGCTCAAGGCCCGCCGCTCGTCCGCCCTCGCCGCGGCCGCGCCCGAGCCGATGTCGCTCCGCTCGGCCGTGCTGCGCGTCACCGCGCTGACCTGGCTCAACCCGCACGTCTACCTCGACACCGTGCTGCTGGTGGGCTCGATCGCGAACACACACGGCCACTCGGGACGCTGGTGGTTCGCGGCCGGAGCATCGGTCGCGTCGGTGCTGTGGTTCTCCGGCCTCGGCTTCGGCGCCCGTGTCTTCTCGCCGCTCCTGTCGCGGCCCCGCGCCTGGCAGGTGCTCGACGTGCTCATCGGGCTGACGATGCTCGGCATCGCGGTGATGCTGGCGCTCGGCTGACCGGCCTGGTCAGGATCCGGCCAGGGGCAGCTCCAGGACGCCGTCGGCCTCGGCGGTGACCCGGACCGGGACGCCCCAGTCCTGCTGGTGCATGTGGCAGGCAGCGTTGTCACCGTCGATGTCGCAGGACGCCGCGCGGGCCGCGACGTGCAGCACTCCCTCGCCGACGGCGGGGTCGAGGACGAGGCGGCGGCTGAGGTCGGTGCCGCGACCGTCGCCTTCGCGCAGCAGGGCCGGCGGCGTCGCCTCGACGACCAGCTGGGACGGCGGACCGAACCTCTCGTCGACCTTCTGGCCGGGCGGCGGGGTGAAGGCGACGACCAGCTCGAGCTCTGCCGCGACCTCGGTGACCGGGCGCTGGGTGGAGTGGCTGAAGCCGTCGATGACCCGTGCGGCGGCACCGAGCGGCACCCGGCTCAGCCGGTGGGCGGTGGACTCGACGACGACGAGGTCCCGGTCGTCGCGATAGGCCGCGCTCGGCTCGGCCAGCCCGCTGGCCAGCGTGGTGACCGCGCCGGTCTCGGGCTCGTAGCGGCGGAGCGCGCCGTTGTAGGTGTCGGTGACCACCACGCTGCGGTCGGGCAGGACGCACACGCCGAGCGGGTGCTGCATCAGTGCCTGCGCGGCCTGGCCGTCGCGGAAGCCGAAGTCGAAGAGCCCCTCCCCGATGGCCGTGTGCACCTCACCGGCCTCGACCCAGCGCAGCGACGACGTCTCCGAGTCGACCAGCCACAGCCGGTCGCCGTCCGCGGCGAGGCCGGACGTCTGGGCGAACCACGCCTCCGCGAGCGGCCCGTCGAGCAGCCCCTCGTGGCTGGTGCCGCCCGCGACCTCGACCGCACCCGTGGCCGGGTCGAAGGTCCACAGCTGGTGGATGCCGGCCATCGCGATCCAGACCCGACCGTGCTCGTTCTCTGGCCACCACGCCACCGCCCACGGGCTGCTGAGCCGGTCGGTCGAGTCGCCCTGCATCCACTGCTCGCCCGTGCCGGCGAGCACCGTCACCTCACCGGACTCCAGGTCGATGCCCCTGAGCTGGTGGTGGGCGGTGTCGGCGACGTAGGCCGTGGTCCCGACGACGCAGAGCCCGTTCGGTTCCCTGAAGCCGTCCCAGGCCCGGACCTCCTCGTGGTCGGCGTCGAGCTCCACCACCCGGTCGTGTCCGGCGTCGGCGACGAGCACGCGGCCGTCCTCGAGCGGAGCCACGTCGGCCGGGAACCGCAGCGTCGTCGACTCCACCTCCGGCGCGACGTACGGCGAGTCGCCCGGCTGCAGGGTCCCCTTCGCGCGGTGCTCCTCGACCAGCCCCCCGAGCAGCCTGTCGATGGCGTGGACGTGCCCCTCGCCGGCGTAGTGGGCGACGACGTAGCCCTCCGGGTCGACCAGCACCAGCGTCGGCCAGGCCCGCGCGGTGTAGGCGTCCCAGGTGGCCAGCTCGGGGTCGTCGAGGACCGGGTGGTGCACGCCGTAGCGCTCCACGGCCGCCGCCAGCGCCTCCGGGTCGGCCTCGTGGACGAACTTCGGCGAGTGCACGCCCACCACGACGAGCTCCTCGGCGTACTTCTCCTCCAACGGCCGTACCTCGTCGATGACGTGCAGGCAGTTGACGCACGCGAAGGTCCAGAAGTCGAGGAGCACGAAGCGCCCACGCAGCTCGGAGATCGAGTACGCCGCCCCGCCGGTGTTGAGCCACCCGCGGCCGCGCAGCTCGGGCGCGCGGACGCGTGGGGTCCGGGAAGAAGAGCTCACGGACCCAGTCTCGCGTGTGCGGCCAGCGCGAGGAGCAGGCGCCGTTGATGTCGCCGAACCCGTCGGAGCGAGGATCTACCGATCAGTAGGCTGCCGGGCATGACCGACGACCGTGAGGAGCTGGCCGGCTACGTCGAGATCTGGTGGCAGGCCGTCAACGACTTCCTCGACCTGCTCGAGCAGGTGCCCGAGGAGGAGTGGACGACGCCGACCGACCTGGCCGGGTGGGACGTCAAGGCCTGCGCCGCGCACACCGCGCACCTCGAGGGCATCCTCGCCGGCAGTCCTGAGGAGACCGCCGAGGTCGGCGAGCCTCCCCACGTCACCGGCCTGATGGGCCTCTACACCGAGATCGGCGTCGTCAACCGCCGCGACGCCAGCGCCGACGCGATCATCAACGAGATCCGGGAGTCGGTGACCCGGCGCCACACCAGCCTGCTCGCCGACCCACCCAGCGACGGCGACGCGAAGCCCCAGCCGATCTTCGGCGGCGTCCCGTGGACCTGGCGCACGCTGTTGCGCAACCGGCCGCTGGACGTCTGGATGCACGAGCAGGACGTACGCCGCGCGGTCGGCCGCCCGGGCAACCTCGACAGTGCTCCGGCCCGGCACACGGCGGAGTACCTCGCCGAGAGCCTCGGCTACGTCCTCGGCAAGAAGGTGGGCGCACCGGCCGGCACCAGCCTCGTGCTGGACCTGGAGGGCAGTGCACCGTTCGCGTTCGAGGTCGACGCGGACGGCCGCGGCCAGCGCGTCGCCACGCCCGCCGCTCCGACGGTCACGCTGCACATGGACCGAGAGTCCTTCATCCGCCTGGCCGGCGGACGATGCGCCGCCGAGCCCGGAAGGGTCACCGTCGACGGCGACCAGTCCGTGGGCGAGCAGGTGCTCGCCAGCCTCGCCACCACCCCGTGAGCAGGACCGACGCCTGGCAGCTCGCCGACATCCCCGACCAGGCTGGCCGCACCGTCATCGTCACCGGTACGACGCTCGGCGGGCTCGGCCACCACACCGCGCTCGAGCTGGCCAGGCGCGGCGCCCGCGTGGTCCTCGCCGGCCGCAACCCCGAGCGGCTCCGGGAGACGAGCGAGACGATCCGCACGGAGGTCCGCGGCGCCGAGCTCGACCGGCTCGAGGTCGACCTCTCCGACCTGGCGTCGGTCCGGCTCGCCGCCGCGAGGGCCGGCGAGCTCGGCCCGATCGACGTCCTCGTCAACAACGCCGGTGTCATGGGCACCTCGCGCGAGGTCACCCACGACGGGCTCGACCTGCAGCTGGCGACCAACCACTTCGGCCCGTTCCTGCTCACCGGACTGCTGCTGCCGCAGCTGCTGGCCAGCAAGGACGCCCGAGTGGTCACGGTCTCCTCCAACATGCACCGCGTCGCGAGGAGCGCACCGCTCGAGGACCCGCGCGTGCACCACGGGCTCTACCGCAAGTGGCGCGTCTACGGGCAGTCCAAGCTGGCCAACCTGCTCTTCACCTACGAGCTCGACCGGCGGGTCCGCGCCAAGCAGCTGCCGCTGCGGGCGTTCGCCGCGCACCCGGGGTTCGCCGGCACCCACCTCGCCGCCAACGGCCAGTACGGCCGCTCCGCCGGCGGCATCGCCTCGATCCTCGACGCCAGCATCAAGGCCGTCTCCCAGTCGGCCGCGCAGGGCGCCCGCCCGCTGCTGATGGCCGCCACGGCCGACCTGCCCGGGGCGACGTACGTCGGACCGGGCGGGCTCGGCGAGCTGAGTGGCGTGCCGCAGGTGGTCACCTCGACCCGGCTCTCGAACGACGAGGACGCGCAGCGGCGGCTCTGGGAGCTGAGCGAGCAGACGACGGGGATCCGCTATCCCTGACCTGCCTCCGAGGCAGCGTCGCTGAGCACTCCCACCACGCGCTCCAGCACCACGCGAGCCGCCTCGTAGTCGGTGCCGAACTCCTGCTCGAAGACCTTCTCCAGCTCGAGCAGGTGGCGGTAGCCGTCGCTCGCGAACCGCTTGCCCTCCGGGGTGTAGCGCACGATCTTGGCCCGACCGTCGTGCGGGTCCGGCGCCATCTCGAGGATGCCGATGTCGACGAGGTCGCGGATCACCTCGCCCATCGACTGGCGGGTGATCCCCGCGCGTGCCGCGAGGTTGGCGGCGCGGTCACCGTCGTCGCCCAGGATCGCGAAGAGGAAGTTGTGCGCGGGCTTGATGTCGGGCCGGCCGCGTTGGTGCGCGCTCCTGACCATGTGCGCCTGGAACGCCTTGTCCGCGTTGTGCACGAGAGCGATCAACGGTTTCCGTTCTGGCCTGGCCCTTGACATCCGTAAGGCTTCCTTACATTATTTCGGTAGGTTACCTTACGTTATCAGGAGTTGTCATGGACTCGGTCACTCGGCTCTTCCCCGGGATCGGCAACCGGCGCACCACCCGCGTGGGCCTCGAGCACGAGCTGCTCACCCGGGACTCCTCGACCGGTGCCCCGGTCGCGATCGAGCGGGTCCGCGCTGCCACGTCCGTCGAGGTGGCCTTCGAGCCGGGTGGACAGGTCGAGCTGAACCAGCCCTGCGGAGCCGCACCGGACGTCGTACGCCGGCTCCGGAGCACCCTGTCGACCCTGCGGACGGACCTCGCGTGCGTCGGCATCGAGCTCGACGCCTCCCCCGTCGACCACCGTCCGACCGGCGAGGTCCCGCGGCAGCTGATGTCCGACCGCTATGCCGCCATGGAGGCGCACTTCGACACGATCGGGCCGGCGGGCCGCCGGATGATGCGCTGCACCGCGTCGACCCAGGTGTGCCTCGACTGGTGGCCCGGCCGAGCGGGGGTCGAGCAGTGGCGGGTGCTCAACCTGGCGGGGCCGCACCTGGCCGCGGCCCATGCCCGCTCGGTCGGCCCCGACTCCCGCCTCTCGACCTGGCTCGCCGTGGACCCCGACCGCACCGCCTTCGACGACCGGCTGCTCCGGGGCGGCGATCCCGTGGCGGCGTACGCCGACTTCGCGCGGCGCGCCACCTCGTTCACCGGGCCCGGCGAGCACCTGTCCACGCTCTTCCCGCCCGTGCGGCCGCGCGGCCGCTACCTCGAGGTCCGGTTCCTCGACGTGCAGCCCGACGAGCGGCTCGTCGCGGTCGTCGCGGCCCTCACCCGGCTGATGTACGACGACGACGTGCGGCGCCGGGTGCTGGCGGAGCTCGAGCCCGAGGCCCCGCGGCTGGGCGAGCTCTGGCGCGCAGTGGCGGACGGGGACCTCGCCACCCACACGGAACGAGCGGTCGCGTGAAGACGCTCTTCGTCACCGACCCGCTGGCCGGCCTGGCGGCCGACATCGACGCCTCGGTCGGGCTGATGGACGCCTGCCAGACCCAGGGCGCCGAGGTGTGGGTGTGCGAGCCGGCCGACCTCGGCGTCTCGGGCGGGCGGCTGTTGGCGCGGGCCCGGCGGATCTCGCTGCGACCCCGGCACCGGGGCGACGACCACCGGTGGCGGATCGAGACGCCGTGGTGCGACGAGGTGGAGCGGACCGACCTCGACGTGGCGGCGACCTGCGACCTGCTGTGGCTGCGGATCGACCCCCCGGTGGACGCGCGCTACCTGCACACGACCTACCTCCTCGACCTGGCCGCCCAGGCGGGCGTCCGGGTGGTCAACCATCCGACCGGCGTACGGACGCTGCACGAGAAGCTGGTCGCGCTGCAGCTGCCCGAGCTCTGCCCGGCCACGGTCGTCACCAGCCGGTCCGCGGACGTCGAAGCCTTCGTGGCGGCCCACGGCGCGGCGGTGGTCAAGCCGGTCGACGGGTTCGCGGGCACGGACGTCTGGCTGCTCGAGCCGGGCCGGAGCTGCCGGGCGCTGGCCGAGTCGGCGACCGCGGGCGGGCGGCACGTGATCGTGCAGGAGTACCTGCCGTCGGTGGCCGAGGGCAACAAGCGGCTCTTCCTCGTCGACGGCGCGATCGTCGGCGCGGTGCTGCGGAGGCCGTCCGACGACGACTTCCGGATCGGTCCACCGGTCGCCGAGGCCACGATCGACGCGGCGGACCGCCGGATCGCGGAGGCCCTCGCCCCGCGGCTGGTGGCCCACGGCATCGCGATCGCCGGGCTCGACGTCATCGACGGGCGACTGATCGAGGTCAACGTCACCTGCCCCGGCGGCATGCACAAGACCGACGCCCTGCTCGGCACCGACCTCAGCGGCCTGATCGTGCGCCGCCTGCTCGCGACACCCACCTGCACCCGAGAGGAACTCCTGTCATGACCAGCATTCCTGACATCCCCGTCGTCTCCATCGCCCTCATGGGCGTGCTGCTCTTCCTGCTCGGCGCCAACGTCACCCGGCACCGGGTGATCCGCGGAGCCACCGGCAACCAGGCCCCGAGCGACCCGGCCGACCGCATGTACATCGCCCAGCGCGCGCACGGCAACGCGAGCGAGTACGTCCCCACGCTCGCCGTGCTCATCGTCGTCTGCGCCACGCTCACGTCCGGCTGGTGGCTGAACACCCTGGCCATCGCCGCGGTGTCGTTCCGCTCGCTGCACGCGCTCGGGATGCTCACCGCGAGGACCCTGGCCGGCCCGGCACCGCTGCGTGACGGAGGCGCCATGGGCACCTACCTCACCGGCGTCCTGCTCGGCGTCACCGCGCTGGTGACGCTGTGAAGCCCCTGGTCGGCATCGCCGGCGAGGCACTCGTCGTCACCAAGCACTTCGGCGACCAGCACGTCGTGGCGAGCCCGCGCGCCGTGGTCGACGGGGTGCGGGCGGCAGGCGGGCTGCCGGTCGTGCTCCCGCCCGGAGCGGGCACCGATGACCTCGGCGCCGTGGACTGCCTCGTCCTCGCCGGCGGAGTCGACCTCGGTGTCGACCCTGCCCGGGACCACGACGAGCTGACCCTGGCGGAGGCGGCCCGCGAGCGGGGGCTGCCGACCCTGGGCCTGTGCCGCGGCCTCCAGCTGCTCGCGGTGGCGACCGGGGGCAGCCTCGAGCCCGAGCTCGGGGACAGCCACGTGGTGCTGCCTCCCGGCACCCATCCGATCGAGACCCTCCCGGGATCGATCGTGGCCCGGCTGGTGCCAGGGGGCCGGGTCGGGTCACTGCACCACCAGTCGGTCGCGACGTACGACGACCGCTGGCGCGCCACGGCGACCGCGCCCGACGGCGTCCTCGAGGCCCTCGAGTGGGCCGACCAGGGGGCGTGGCCGGCCCTGGGCGTGCAGTGGCACCCGGAGCTCGACGCCACCGGCCCGGCGGTCTTCGGCTGGCTGGTGCGGGCGGCGCTGCCCGGCCCCGGGCGATCCGGTCAGGCGAGCTGCTGGTCCGAGCTGGTCAGCCCCTTGGCGTACCGGCACACCGGCACCGCGACCGTCTCCCCGCTCAACGTCACCGCGTCGTAGCTCTCCTCCCCGCGGTCGACCCAGCCGTGGCGCTCGTAGAAGCGCCGAGCCGTGCCGTTGCCCGGCACGACGGCCAGCCAGATCTCGGCGTGACCCGCCGCGGCCACCTGGCGCTCGGCCTCGGCCAGGAGCAGACCGCCGACCCCCCGGCCGCGAGCGGCCTCGGCGACCATGAGCTGCTGGAGCTCGTCGTCGTTCGTGATCAGCACGCCGAGGAGCTCGCCGTCGTCCTCGGCGACCGTGAGGTGCGCGACCAGCTCGGCGGCCCGCTGGCGGAAGTAGCCCGCGTCGCGCGCCTCGACCAGAGCGGCCGGCACGTGGCCCCGGTGTCCGTCGTGCCACGCGGGTCCCCAGACCTCGGCAACGTCGATCGCGTCGTCGGGCCGCGCCGGGCGGAGGATGATCACGACCAAAGTCATACCGTGCGCGACCCGGGCCCGATGTGACGCTTCTTGCGCTGGGGTCGCGGGAGCAGGATCGCGAGCGCGATGCGATGCGATGCTGGACGGGTGACCGAGCGCAACGTCCTGGGCGGGGAGCTGGAGCCGTGCGGCACCGACCCGATGACCGGCTTCTTCCGCGACGGGTGCTGCAACACCGGACCCGAGGACCGCGGCAGCCACACGATCTGCGCGGTGGTGACCTCGGAGTTCCTGGCGCACCAGCGAGGGATCGGCAACGATCTCGTCACCCCCATGCCCGACTACGGCTTCCCCGGTCTCGTGCCGGGAGACCGCTGGTGCGTGACGGCCTTCAACTGGGCGCGCGCCCACCGCGACGGTGCGGCCGCGCCCGTGGTGCTGGCCTCGACCAACGCGGCGGTGCTCGAGATCGTCCCCCTCGACGCGCTGAGGGAGCACGCCGTCGACGTGCCCGACGACCTGGGCGAGCTCGGGCTCTAGCGGTCCTTGACCCGCACCATGCCGGCCAGCGTCGCGACGTACGCCGACCCGTCGGGGGCGAGCGTGACCGCGGAGTAGTGGTTGTTGAACAGCGTGCCGGTGCCCGTGCGGACCGAGAACGCCGTCTCGCCGGTGCGGGCATCGATGGCGGTGAGGTACCACGCGCTCACGCCCCACCAGGACGCGCGGGTGGTGTAGGCGTAGACCAGCCCGTTCGCCAGTGAGACCTTGGCGACCGACGTGGGTGCCACCTCGTCGGAGCGCCAGCCGACCGTGCACTCGCCGGTCTCGGGGTCGGCGTCGACCCGGGCCAGCCCGCCCGGAGTGGCACGGCCGGCGATGGTGGACCACGGCGCCTCGTAGCCGTAGTTGTTCTCGACCACGACGCTCGCGTCGCCCACCGCGACCAGCGAGTTGTCGCTCGCGCTCTCGCCCTTGTCGAACACCGCGGCCTCGCAGACCAGGCGGCCGTCGAGGGTGTCGTAGAACTGCACGTGCATCTGCGGGTCGGCGTTGTCCGTGATCGCGACCAGGCCGCTGGGCAGGATGGTCGGCGTCGTACCGCTGCCGGCGCTCAGCTGGCCGGGCTTCTGCTCGGAGCCGTGGTCGTAGGCCGTCTGCCAGACGACGCTCGGCTGCCCCAGGTCGTCGAGCGCCACCTTGACCAGCGCGTCGGTGGTGACCAGGTAGACGCCCGCGTCGTCGGCGGCGATCGAGTTGGCGATCGTGGCCCCCAGCTCGAGCGGCGTACCCGTGCCAGCCACGCCCACCCGCCCGTCCTGGGTGACGAACCACGTGTGGCCCTCCCAGTCGGGCAGCAGCGCGACCAGGCAGTCGTCGTCCGGCACGACGTCGCCGAGGTCGACCTCGTCGAGCACCTCGAGCCCGTCGCTGTCGACGGTCAGCAGGCGCCGGTCCGTCGTGGCCACCACCGCGTGGGCGTCGGCGTCGAGGTAGAAGTAGGCGCCACCGCACAGGTCCTCCCACGGCCGCTTGTCCGACTTCTCGCGGTCGGGCAGGTCGAGCGTGTCGAGCGGCCGCATGGTCTCGGGGTCCAGGACGTGCATGACCGGCCCACTGCGGTTGCCGCAGAGGGCGACGATCTGTCCGTCCGCTGCGAAGGCGAGCGTCGCGCACTCCTCCAGCCCGAACCACGAGGTCGTCACCTCGGGGTCCTTCCCGAGCGGCCCCGGTCGCTGGTAGCTGTCGCTCGCCCAGGCGTCATCGTGCATCGTGCTGCTGCCGTTGCCCGCCAGCCCGGGGTGCTGCGGCAGGGCGAGCTCGATCGGCTGCGCCTCGACCGCACGGCCGTCGTACGACGACGTCACGAGCAGCCCGCCACCCGGCGGGATGGGCAGCCGCCCGTCAGGCAGGAGCACCACGACCGCCGTCGCCGCCGCGACCAGCGCGACCAGGCCGCCCAGCAGCCAGCGGTTCGGACGCATCCCTCGGCGGGTGGCCGGCACGAGCAGCGCCACGAGGAGCGCCGCGAAGATCCACGGCCCGATGGCGAACCACCCAGCGGCCAGCAGCACCAGCGCGACGACGAAACCCACGGGCGCAGCATGACGCCTCCGCGTCGCACGAGGTAGAGCCACGCTGACCCGCCGGTACTGAACGGGCGGGTCACCCACCACACCGACGCTGACCCGCCGGTACTGAACGGGCGGGTCACCCACCACACCGACGCTGACGGTCTAGCCGGGGAAGAGCGAGGCGTAGGCGTTGAGGGCCGGCTGGCCGCCGAGGTGGGCGTAGAGGACGGTCGAGTCCTTCGGGATGTCGCCGGCGCGCACCAGGTCGATGAGGCCGGCCATCGACTTGCCCTCGTAGACGGTGTCGAGGATGACGCCCTCGAGCCGGCCCGTGAGCCGGATGGCGTCGAGCGTCGACTGCACCGGTACGCCGTAGACGTCGCCGGCCCAGCCCTCGAGCACGGTGATCTCGTCGTCGCGCAGGTCGCGGCCGACGCCGATCAGCTCCGCGGTGCTGCGCGCGATCCGGCCGACCTGCTCACGGGTCTTGTCGAGCGTCGCGGAGGCGTCGATGCCCAGCACCCGCCGCGGCCGGCCGCCGGCCGCCTCCAGCGCTGCGAACCCGGCGATCATCCCGGCGTGCGTCGACCCGGTGACGGTGCAGACCACGATCGTGTCGAAGAAGACGCCCAGCTCCTCCTCCTGCCGCGCCACCTCGTGGGCCCAGCCGGCGAAGCCGAGCCCGCCGAGCCGGTGGTCGGAGGCGCCGGCCGGGATGGCGTACGGCGTTCCTCCCCGCTGCTCGACGTCCTCGAGCGCCTGGCGCCACGAGTCGCGGAACCCGATGTCGAAGCCGGCGGGGTCCAGCCGCACCTCGGCGCCCATGACCCGGCTCAGCAGGATGTTGCCGACCTGGGTGCTCAGCGGGTCGGTCCACTCCGGGACCCAGTTCTCCTGCACCAGCACGCACTGCATCCCGAGGTGAGCGGCGACCGCGGCGACCTGGCGGGTGTGGTTGGACTGGTGCCCGCCGATCGAGACCAGGGTGTCGGCGCCCTGGGCGAGCGCCTCGGGCACGAGGTACTCCAGCTTGCGCGTCTTGTTGCCGCCGAAGGCGAGGCCTGAGTTGCAGTCCTCACGCTTGGCCCAGACCTGCGCGCCACCCCCGTCAGCAGCAAGGTGAGCGCTGAGCCGCGGCAGGGGATGGACCGGGCTGGGGCCGAAGGTCAGCGGGTGACGGGCGAAGTCTTCCAGGGCCATACGCGCAGTATCGCGGTGCGCGTCGGGAGCAGCCCCTCGTGGCGGGCCACGGCGGTGGCGGCGAGGATCGTCAGGGCGATGCAGGAGGCGTTGGTGATGGGCACGAGGATGCTCTTGGCCAGCACGAAGGTGCCCAGCGGCTGGCTGATCAGCAGCGTGAAGACCACGGCCGACTTGCCCAGCAGCGCGGCCGCCCAGAGCAGCGTCAGGCGGCGGAACAGCCGCTGCATCGCCGGCCGTGCGTGCAGCTCGTCGGTGAGCGGGTAGAAGTCGCCGGCCAGCCTGGCCACCACCGGCCGCGCGGTCAGCGCCGAGGCCAGGAACGCCGTGCCGATCAGCAGGTCGGTGAGCACCGGCTGGAGGAAGTAGATGAAGGTGCTGTGCGACGCCAGCGCCACGATCGTCCGCAGGGTGAGCACGCCCGCGGTGAGCAACAGCATCCCCGACGTACGCCGGCCGGCGAGCCGGCGGACGCCGATGGCGCCGTAGGACCACATCAGCGACGCCGCGATCGCCGGCCACACGCCGAGGGTCACGAACATCGAGTAGAAGACGATTCCCGGGATCACGCAGGCGACCAGCAGGTTGACCCCGACCCGGCGCAGGACGCTGCGCAGCTGCGGGTGGACGGGCTGCGCCAGCACCACGGGCGCGGGCGCGTCGAGCAGGGTCATGTCGAACAGGACACCCGACCGGCACGGATCGGCGGGCGGGTTCACCGGGACTGACGGCGGTGGTCCAGCGGCGGGCGCCGTTCGTTCGGATGAACGTCGTCGGTTCCGGTCCGCCGACCCATGCGGTTGACTACCCTCGGCATGATGGCCACATGGCCGACGCTCGCGCAGGACAGCCCGCCCAGCCGCAGGACCTCGTGGACCTGCCGCACCTCCTCACGGCCTACTACACCCAGGTCCCGCAGCCCGACGTCGTCGAGCAGCAGGTGGTGTTCGGCACCAGCGGCCACCGCGGCTCGTCGCTCGACACGGCGTTCAACGAGTGGCACATCCTCGCGACCACCCAGGCGATCTGCGACTACCGCAAGCAGCAGGGCTACGACGGGCCGCTGTTCATCGGGCGCGACACCCACGGGCTGTCCGAGCCGGCGTGGGCGACGGCGCTCGAGGTGCTGGCCGCCAACGACGTGACGGTGCTGGTCGACAACCACGACCGCTACACGCCCACCCCGGCCGTCTCCCACGCGATCATCCGCGCCAACAAGGGGAGGTCGAAGGGGCTGGCCGACGGCATCGTCGTGACGCCGTCGCACAACCCGCCGTCGGACGGCGGCTTCAAGTACAACCCTCCGCACGGCGGCCCGGCCGACACCGACGCGACCTCGGTGATCGCGGCCCGCGCCAACGAGCTGATCGCGGCCGGTCTCGACGGCGTACGCCGGACGCCGTTCGCGAAGGCCCGTGCGGCCGCGAGCTCCTACGACTTCATGGGCACCTACGTCGACGACCTCCCCCACGTCGTCGACCTCGCCGCCGTCAAGGACGCCGGCGTGCGGATCGGCGCCGACCCGCTCGGCGGTGCGTCCGTCGACTACTGGGCCGAGATCGCGACCCGGCACGGGCTCGACCTCACCGTGGTCAACCCGCTCGTCGACGCGACCTGGCGGTTCATGACCCTCGACTGGGACGGCAAGATCCGGATGGACTGCTCATCGCCGTCCGCCATGGCCTCGCTCGTGGCCCAGAAGGACAGGTTCGCCATCGCGACCGGCAACGACGCCGACTCCGACCGGCACGGCATCGTCACGCCGGACGCCGGGCTGATGAACCCCAACCACTACCTCGCGGTGGCGATCCAGTACCTCTTCGGCGGGGGCCGCCCGGGCTGGCCGTCCGGCGCGCAGATCGGCAAGACCCTGGTGTCGAGCTCGATGATCGACCGGGTCGCCGCGGCACTGGGCAAGCCGATGGTGGAGGTGCCGGTCGGGTTCAAGTGGTTCGTGCCCGGGCTGATCGACGGCTCGTTCGGCTTCGGCGGAGAGGAGTCCGCGGGCGCGTCGTTCCTGCGCACGGACGGCACGACGTGGACCACCGACAAGGACGGTCTGATCCTCGCCCTGCTCGCCTCGGAGATCCTGGCGAAGACCGGCCGGTCGCCCAGCGAGCACTACGCCGACCTGGTCGCCCAGCACGGCGACCCGGCGTACGCCCGCATCGACGCTCCCGCCACCCGCGAGCAGAAGGCCAAGCTCGGCGCCCTCTCCCCCGACGACGTGACCGCCACCGAGCTGGCGGGCGAGCCGATCACCGACAAGCTCACCGAGGCACCGGGCAACCACGCCAGGATCGGCGGGCTCAAGGTCGTCACCGAGTCGGCCTGGTTCGCGGCCCGCCCCTCCGGCACCGAGGACGTCTACAAGATCTACGCCGAGTCGTTCAAGGGCCCCCAGCACCTCGCCGAGGTGCAGGAGGAGGCGAAGGCCGTGGTGGACGCAGCGCTGGGCTAGAGGTGGTCCGGCACGATCAGTGCGTCCGGGTCGGCGCGAGGCGGGATCGCCTCGAGCGCGATGTTCACCAGCGCCACCCGCGCCTGGAGCAGCACCTTGCGCTTGAGCCCCTTCACCGCGCCGAGCCGCTCCTCGACCGCTGCGGCGACCTGGGCGTGGCTGAACGTCGGCCGCGTGCCGACCGCCACCTCGACGTCCGGCAGTGCCACGAGCACGGGGAGCAGCTGGTCGCCGAGGCCGTCGAGCAGCTGGAACCGCTGGTAGCGGCTCAGCGCCGACCACGCCTCGTCGACCGTGCGCTGCTTCTTGCGCACCGACTTGTCCTGCACCGCCAGCATGCTCTTCGCCGCGCCCTCGAGGGCGACGGTCAGCTCCCGCTCGGTGAACCGCACGGCCCAAGCCTCTCGCACCGATGAGTCGCGACGTCGGCGCGGGTCTGCCCAGGCATGACCTCTGGCACCGTCTCCCCGCTGTACGGCCACCCCGCGACCCCGGCGCCCGACTGGAGCGACATCGAGCGGCGCCTCACGGAGGCGGCCCTCTATTGGATGGTCACCGTCCGCCACGACGGCCGGCCGCACGCCGTACCCCTGTGCGGTGTCTGGCGCGATGGTGCCTTCTTCTTCTGCACCGGCGACGCCGAGCAGAAGATGCGCAACCTCGAGCACGACCCCCACGTCGTCGTCACCGCCGGGCCGCTCGGCGCCGACGGCTGGGGCAGCGGCAAGGACATCGCGGTCGAGGGCGTGGCCGAGCGGGTCGACGACATGACCCTGCTGGCCGAGCTGGCCGAGGAGTGGCGGACCAAGTACGACGGAGACTGGGTCTTCGAGGCCCGTGACGGCCGCTTCTTCGAGGTGAGCGACCAGGGCGACGGCACGGACGACGGCGCGGTGGTCTTCAGGGTGCCGCCGGCCAAGGTGCTGGTCTTCGGCGACGAGCACGGGCAGACGACCTATCGATTCTGACGCCGCGCGAGTGTGAGGATGCCGCCATGACCAGCGCACGCCGGCTCGTCCTCGCGATGGGCGTCCTCCTCGTCGTCGACCTCGTGGGCGGGCTGCTCGCCGTCAGCTCAGATGCCAACACGTGGGGCGAGGCCTGGAGCGGCGACGCGCTGCTCGCCGCGCCGTGGCCGATGATCCTGGCGCAGCTGGTGCTCACCTGGCTGGCCACCCGCAGCGACGGACGGGTCGCGATGGTCGCCGCGGCGCTGCTCGCGCTCGCATGTCTGGTCAGCGCGATCTCCGGCTTCTTCGACGGCGGCCTGGGCAACGACGAGCTCAGCGGCGGCCTGGTCGCCTTCCAGGTCTTCCTGCTCCTGGTCACAGCGACGGTCGGCGTACTGGCGGCCCTTCGCGCGGTCGCCGCCCGGTCGACCACGGCGCTACCCGTCGACTGAGACGCCCGTCTGCTCGGAGGCCCACAGCCCGACCAGCCCGCGGAAGTGGGCGAGGAACTCCTCCTGCTCGTGTGCCGGGTACGTCGCGGCGACGGTCTCGCGGAGCAGCCGGTCGAAGTCGTCTCCGGTGACCCACTCGAGCACCGCCTCCGGGAGGTGGGCGAGGTGCTTGGCGGACCACTCCCAGTAGCGCTCGGTCTCGAAGTGCTCGTCGGCCAGGGCGAGGTAGCCGTCGAGCTTCTCGTCGTAGGAGAGCGCCTCGTCGTCGGCGATGTCGAAGTAGCGGCCGGTCTGGAGGTCGACCTTCGACTTCCGCCCGTTGACGACGCAGTAGGTCGCCCAGCGCACCAGCGCGGTCATCGCCCACGGGAAGTAGTAGTGCAGCGAGGTGACAGAGACGTCGGGACAGGCGTTGGCGTAGTCGATCGGGTGGACGTCGTCGCCGACCACGAGCATCTCGCAGGAGTTGAACTCCCAGCGGAAGAACGCGTTGACGATCCGCGACGTCGCCACGGTCTGCTTGCCGGCGGACTCGGAGAGGAAGCCGTGGTTGACGGCGTAGCGCAGGTGCATCGGCTGGTCGGGCTGGAAGTCCATGACCATCGTCTCCGGGCCGATCGACAGCGCCCGGGCGAAGTGCTCGTAGTCGACGGTGGCCTGGAGGTGCATCAGCATCTCGCCGGACTCGTCGTAGGCGCGGTGCAGGTCGCCGCGGTCGCCGATCCGTGAGACGCCGCGCCAGGCGCCGCCGTCGAACGGCTTCATGTAGAGCGGGTAGCCGAGCTCGTCGGCGAGCTCGTCGAGGTCGAAGTCGCGGTTGTACTTCTCCGAGGTGTAGGCCCAGCGCACGTTGTCGACGGGGTTCTTGTAGGGCACCAGCGTGGTCGCGGGCACCTTGAACCCCATCCGGACCAGCGCGCAGTAGGCGCTGTGCTTCTCCATCGACTGGAAGGTGAAGGGGCTGTTGAGCAGGTAGGTGCCGTTGACCAGCGCGGCCTTCTTCAGCCACTCGCGCGGGTGGTAGTACCAGTGCGCGAGCCGGTCGATCACGAGCTCGGTGCGGACCGGGTCGTCGAGGTGGAACGGCTCGATGGTCAGCCGCTCGGACGAGACGGTGTGGGTCTCCCCCTCGACACTGAGCGGGCCGACCCGTCGCAGGATCTCCTCGAACGCGCGCGGCCAGTCCTCCTCGGCGCCGAGCAGCAGGCCGATCAGGTGGTCCTTGGTCATGCGTCTTCCCCCTCGGGATTGCCGGCGACTCCCATGCCCCCTGCCTAGCAGAGCGAGTCGAGGGCCGCCACGTCGCCGGTCAGGCCGGGAGCCCCCGCGTGTGGCAACCTGCCCAGGTGAACCTTCCTCACGACGACGTCGACCCCGATGGCCTGCTGGAGTACTCGGTCGTCTTCACCGACCGCTCCCTGAACCACATGTCCCAGCGGTTCGTCGGGGTGATGCAGGACATCATCGACGTCCTGCGCTCGACGTACGCCGCCGAGACGGTCGCCGTCGTCCCGGGTGGCGGCAGCTACGGCATGGAGGCCGTCGCCCGGCAGCTGGCCACGGGGCGGCGCTGCCTCGTCGTCCGCAACGGCCTGTTCTCCTACCGCTGGTCGCAGATCTTCGACGCCGGCTCGGTGGCGAGCGAGACGACCGTCCTCACCGCGCGCCCGGTGTCCGACGAGCGGCAGGCGCCCTGGACGCCCGCCCCGGTCGACGAGGTGGTCGAGGCCATCGAGCGCGACCGTCCCGAGGTCGTCTTCGCGGCGCACGTGGAGACGGCGGCGGGCATGGTGCTGCCGGACGACTACGTCCGGGCCGTCTCCGCGGCGACGCATGCCGTCGGTGGGCTGTTCGTCCTCGACTGCATCGCCTCGGGCGCCCTGTGGGTGGACATGACCGACCTCGGCGTCGACGTCCTGCTCAGTGCCCCGCAGAAGGGGTGGAGCGGCTCTCCGTGCGCGGGCTACGTGATGCTCGGCGAGGAGGGCCGGTCCCGCGTCATGTCGACCACGTCGACCAGCTTCGCGGTCGATCTCCAGAAGTGGCTGACGATCTCCGAGGCCTACACGCAGGGGCTCACGCCGTACCACGCCACGATGCCGACCGACACGCTCGCGCACAACGCCGAGCTGATGCTCGAGACCCGTGCCGCCGGCCTCGACGTGCTGCGTGACGCGCAGGTCGCGCTGGGCGGCCGCGTCCGCGCGCTGCTCGCTGAGCACGGGTTCCCGTCCGTCGCGGCCGACGGGTTCGCCGCACCCAGCGTGGTCGTGGCGTTCACCGACGACCCTGAGATCCGCAGCGGCGCGAGGTTCAAGCAGGCGGGCATCCAGGTGGCCGCCGGCGTGCCGCTCATGTGCGGCGAGCGCGAGGACTTCTCGACCTTCCGGCTGGGGCTGTTCGGCCTCGACAAGCTCGGCGATGTCGACGGCACCGTCGCACGGCTGGAGGCGCACTTCGCGCGCTGAACCGTGCCTGGCCGCCTTTCTGTACGTACTAGTTGTTACAGTGCTCGCATGAGTTCGCGCGATCAGCTGACGGACGCGATGGCCGAGCTGCTGTGGGAGCGCGGGTACGCCGCCACGAGCCCGCGCGACGTGATGGCGCGCGCCGGGGTCGGGCAGGGCAGCATGTACCACCACTTCAGCGGCAAGCACGCGCTTGCCATCGAGGCGCTGTCGGCGGTCATCGCGGACGCGACGGGCGACTCCTCGCTGCTGGAGGGAGAGGGCTCGCCGCTCGAGCGGATGAAGCGCTACCTCTCGCTGCCGCGGCAGGGGACCAGAGGCTGCCGGGTGGGCCGGATGACCCAGGACCCGCAGGTCGTCCTGGATGCGGAGCTCATCACGATCGTGGCGGGCGCGTTCGACCTGGTGCTGGGTCGCTGGGAGCAGGCGATCGCCGCGGCGATCGAGGCCGGTGAGCTGCCGGCGAGCATCGTCCCGGCCGATCTCGCCCGGACGCTGGCCGCGGTCATCCAGGGCGGCTACGTGCTCGCCCGCGCGAAGGGCGACCAGGGCCCGATGGACGCCGCCGTCCGCGGTGCGGTCTCCCTGCTCGACGCCGCTCAGGCGGTCGACCGAACGACCACCACGCCAAGGAGGACCCCATGACAGTCCGGATCGGGATCAACGGCTTCGGCCGCATCGGGCGCAGCTACCTGCGCGCCGCCCTGCGCAGCGACGCGGACGTCGAGGTCGTCGCGGTCAACGACATCGCCGACGCCACGACGCTCGGCACGCTGCTGGAGTGGGACTCGCTGGCCGGCCACCTGGACGGCGTCCGGGTCGACGGCGACGCGATCCTGGTCGGCGAGAGGCGCATCCGCGTCAGCTCGGAGCGCGAGCCCGCACAGATCCCGTGGGGCGAGGAGGCCGTCGACGTCGTCATCGAGTCGACCGGCCGGTTCACGGACTCGGCCGGCGCCCGCCGGCACCTGGCCGCGGGAGCGCGCAAGGTCATCATCTCGGCGCCCGCCGACGGCGACATCCCCGCGCTGGTGCTCGGCGTCAACGACGACGCCCTCGACGTGACCGAGGACGTGTTCTCCAACGGCTCCTGCACCACCAACTGCCTCGCCCCGATGGCGAAGGTGCTGCACGAGGCGTTCGGCATCGAGTCCGGGCTCATGACGACGGTGCACGCCTACACCAGCGACCAGCGCCTCCAGGACGCCCCGCACGGTGACCTCCGGCGCGCTCGCGCGGCCGCCCTGTCGACGATCCCTACCTCGTCGGGTGCCGCACGCACGATCGGCCGGATCATCCCCGAGCTCGACGGCAAGCTCGACGCCGTGTCCCTTCGCGTCCCCGTGCCAGTCGGGTCGATCACCGACCTGACCGCGAGGCTGGCGCGGCCGGCGACCGTCGCCGAGGTGAACGCGGCGTTCCGCACCGCGGCCGCGACGCCCGGGCTGTCGCCGTACCTCGCCTACTCGGAGGCGCCGCTGGTGTCCGCCGACATCGTGGGCAACCCCTACTCGGCGATCTTCGACGCGCCGCTCACCCAGGTCGTCGGCGACCAGGTCAAGGTCTTCGCGTGGTACGACAACGAGTGGGGCTTCTCCAACCGGCTCGTCGAGCTCTCCCAGCGCATCGCAGCGTAGTCAGACGAACCGCGGCAGGTGGTGGGCGATCTGCTTCTGCCACCAGTCCCAGTCATGGGCCGAGTCGTGGCCCCAGACGTCGAGCTCGTGGGGGATGCCCTTCCCGGCGAGCAGCCCGCCGAGCTGCCGGGCCGACGGCAGCGAGCCGGTGGGGTGCGTCTCCCACGGACCCTCACCGACGACGAGCACGACGTGCAGACGCTCGCGCAGCCAGTCGAGGTGCTCACCGTGGAGGTGGGCGACGTAGTCGCTGGGATTGGTGAAGTACGCCGCCTCGCCGCGGTCGCCCCACGCGTTCCAGGCCGCGGGGTCGTAGTTGCCGCTCTGGCAGATCGCCACGGGGAACAGGTCGGCGCGGGTGAGCGCCAGCTGGAGGGCGTGGTAGGCGCCCATCGAGCACCCGGTGACGACCGCGTCGCCCGAGCCCGGGCTGTCCTGCCCGACCCAGGGCACGACGTGGTCGATGATCCAGCTGGCGTAGGCGCCGTGCCGCCTGGCCCGCTCCTCGAGCGGGAGCGAGTCGTCGGACCACGTCTGCTCGTCGAAGGAGTCGACGCAGTAGAGCTTGCAGCGGCCCCCCTCGACGAGGTCGGCCACGGCGTCGACCATGCCGTTGCTCTCGTAGTCCCACGCCCGGCCGCGCTCGCTCGGGAAGACCAGGACCGGCCGGCCCCAGTGTCCGTAGCGGATCACGGTGCCGGACCGACCGAAGCCTGGGGCGTCGAGCTCGACCTGGTGGCGCTCCATCAGCTCCACGCTCTCGCGAGCAGGTCGCCCAGATGGGGGTCGAGGGTGTCGCGCCAGCACATCCAGGTGTGGCCCTGCCGCACCTCTCCCCAGGTCGCCGCGACGTCGAGGGCGAGCAGGTGGTTGTGCATGAGCCGGTTGTTGGCGAGGTTCTCCTCGGCGAGGCCACAGGTGAAGGCGACCGGCGGGAACCCCTGCGGCGCCGCGGTGGACTCGTGGAGCGAGGCCACGAAGCCGACCACGTGGTCGAAGTGGGGGTAGCTCGACTCCTGCGGGTCCAGCTCGGGGGTGAAGAACGAGCCGGACTGCAGCACCAGCCCGCTGAAGGCGTCCGGATACATCCACGCCGCGTGCAGCGCCGCCAGTCCGCCGAGGCTCTGCCCGAGGAGCACGGGTTCATAGGTCGTGGGCACGGCGCCGATCAGCGCCGGGATCACGTCGCCGACCAGCGCCGCGGCGTAGGCCGGGTTGGCGGCGTAGCGCTCGTCCCGGTTGCTCCCCGGGCTGAGCAGGCCCACCCGCATCGGCGGGCGCGTGGCGGCATACCTGACCACGCCGCCGTAGGCGTCCATCTCGGCGCCGTCGTGGACGAGCAGCAGCGGAAGCGGTGCGTCCTCGTGACCGGCCGGCTCCCAGACCTCGACGTCGATCTCGCCCACCGTGAGCTGGTGCCGCTTGCCCTCCGCGGCCTCGTGCTCGAGCCACGAGGGCGGCTGGTAGCCGGGCATCGCAAGCCATGAGTGCGGCCCGAAGGCTCCCTCGACCCGGTCGGGGTTGCCCGGGTCGGGGGCCATGGTGCCGTCGGCGTCGAAGAGGTACTCCAGGCAGTCCAGGTCCGGCAGGTCGAGCCGCAGCTCCCAGCCGCCCTCGACCTCGGCCATCCCGAGCTCACGCCGCTGGTCGGCGCCGAGCTCGACGTCGAACCACACCTTGACGTCGCCGAGCTCGTGCGACGGGTCGCTGAGCCGGAAGACGATCGCGTCGTCCTCGACGGCGGTGGGCGACACCTGGCCCGACACGGTGCCCATCGGTCCAACCTAGAACAGCAGGCGCCGGCCCAGGTCCCCGGGCGGGGCCGTCGGAGTCACGCGATCAGCACGATCTTGCCGGCGCCGTGCTCGCCGGACATCGCGCGGTGGGCGTCCGCGGCACGGTCGAGCGGGAACGTCCCGGCGACCACCACGCGCAGCCAGCCCTCCTCGACTCCCTTGACCAGGTCGAAACGGGCGGCGGCACGGAGCTCGGTGCCGGGGTCGGCGCCCTCACCGAAGCCGAGCTGGGTGATGCCTCGCTCGGCGGCCGCGGGGCTCGGGATCAAGGTGGCGACGCGATCCCGGTCCTTGGCCACCGAGAGCGACAGGTCGAGGACCGGCGGGGCGCCCACCGCGTCGAGGACGGCATCGACGCCGCCCGGAGCCCGCTCGCGCACCCAGGCCTCGACGTCCTCGCGGAAGTCGAACGGCTCGACTCCCATCTCGCGCAGCACGTCGTGGTCGCCGGGCATGGCCGTGCCGAGCACGCGAGCGCCGCGGTGCCTGGCGAGCTGCGCGGCGTAGAGGCCCACCCCGCCGGCCGCGCCGTTGAGCAGCACGGTCTCCCCCTCCGCCACGCCGGTCGCCGCGACGAGGTGGGCGGCCGCGGTGCCGGTCAGCATCAGGCCGGCCGCCTCCGCCCACGACAGGCCCGCCGGCTTGGGCACGCAGCTGCTCGCCCTCGCGACGACGCGGTCGGCGTACGCCGCGCCGACAGGGTGCACGATGACCTCGTCGCCGGCGGGAAGGTCACCGGCCAGCACCACCCCGGCGCACTCGCCGCCGAGCAGGATCGGCAGCTTGTCGGGGTCGTCGCCACCCGAGAGTCCGGCGCTGTAGGACTTCACGTCCCAGGCGTTGACACCGACCGCCCGCACCTCGACGAGCACCTGTCCCTCGCCGGGCCGGCCCGGGTCGTGCTCGCGGACCTCGAGCTTCTCCGGTCCGCCGTACCCGGCCGCGACGACCTGTCTGCTCATGGTCCGAGCCTAGGAGCGTGTCCTGGAGCGACCAAAGACGCAGACGCGCAGACCTCGGTACGACGACCGGCGGGCTGCCGCCGTCTAGGTTGACGTAGTGGCCGTGATCGAGACCGTGGGACTGACGAAGCAGTATCCGTCGGTCACCGCGCTCGACCACCTCGGCGTGACGGTCGGAGACGGGGTCACCGGCCTGGTCGGCGCCAACGGCGCCGGCAAGTCCACGCTCATCAAGATCCTGCTCGGGCTGGTGCCGGCCTCCTCCGGCACGGCCTCGGTGCTCGGTCACGACGTGGCCACCGACGGCGCCGCGATCCGGGCCCTGGTCGGCTACATGCCCGAGCACGACTGCCTGCCCGCCGACGTGTCGGCCAGCGACTTCGTCGTGCACATGGGCCAGATGTCCGGTCTGCCCTACAACGCGGCGCGCGAGCGGGCGGCCGACGTGCTGCGCCACGTGGGGCTGGCCGAGGAGCGCTACCGGCCGATGGGCGGCTACTCCACCGGCATGAAGCAGCGGGCCAAGCTCGCGCAGGCCCTCGTGCACGACCCCCGGCTGGTCCTGCTCGACGAGCCGACCAACGGGCTGGACCCGTCGTCGCGCGACGACATGCTCGCCCTGGTGCGCAAGGTGGGGCACGAGTTCGGGATCGCGGTGCTGGTCACCTCGCACCTGCTCGGCGAGCTGGAGCGGGTCAGCGACCACGTGGTGGTGCTCGACAGCGGCACGCTGCTGCAGTCGTCGGCCACCACCGAGTTCCTCCACGCCACCGGCAGCCTGATCGTCGAGGTGATGGGCAAGCCCGACGCCGACCGGCTGCTGGGTCAGGCGCTCGTCGAGGCCGGGCTGACCGCCCGGCCGGCCGGCGGCGCGCTGATCGAGGTCGAGCTCCGCGACGAGGCCACGCCGGACGTCGTGCGCGACCTCACCGTCGACCTCGGCCTCGGCCTGGTGCGGATGCAGGAGAAGCACCACCGCATCGAGGACGTCTTCCGCGAGGGAGGTGCCGGCAGTGTCCAGCCCGTCTGACTCCGCGCCCGCGAGCGATGCACCGACCGGCGTCATCCACGACCTCGGCTACCGGCCCTACGCCGGCCCCCGGCTCGGCGCCGGACCGGTCGCCCGCGCGTTCTTCGTCACCGGGCTCCGCAACGCCTACGGCCTGGGTCGATCGGGTCGCTCGAAGGTGCTGCCGATGATCCTGCTGGCGATGATGCTGCTGCCGGCACTGATCCTGGTGGGCGTGCTCGTCCAGGCCCGCGACGTGCTCGACCTCGACAGCCAGATCGTGGCCTACTCGCGCTACCCGGTCATCACCCAGGCGCTGATCTCGGTCTTCGTCGCCGCGCAGGCGCCGGCCCTGCTCTCCCGCGACCTGCGGTTCCGCACCATCACGCTCTACCTCGCTCGGCCGATGCAGCGCTCGGTCTACGTGCTGGTCCGGCTGGCCTCGCTGACCGTGGCGACCTTCTTCCTGATCGGCGCTCCGCTCGTGCTGATGTATGCCGGCGGGCTGCTGGCCGACCTGCCCATCGGCTCCGAGACCAAGCAGTTCCTCGGCGGCATCTCCGGCGCGGCGCTGCTCGCCGTCCTCCTCTCCGGGCTGGCCGCTCTGGTCGCCGCCCTCACCGTGCGGCGCGGTCTCGCGGTCGCCGCCGTGATCGTCGTGCTGGGCGTCAGCTACACCGCTGTCTCGACGATCCAGGGCATCGCGGACGGCACCGGCAACGACCGGGTCGGGGAGGTCGCCGGGCTGTTCTCGCCGTACACCCTCGTCAACGGCGTGCAGGTGTTCCTCTTCGACTCCCCGGGTGCGACGCCCACGCCACCCGACGGCAGCGGCATGGGTGCGCTCTACCTCCTCGTCGCGCTGATCATGGGGCTCGGCTCGGTCGGCGCGCTGCTGGCCCGCTACCGGAGCGTGCAGACATGACCACCCCACGAAACCGCTCCGTAGGGGCGCTATGCGCGGAGGCTCCACGCTTCCGCGGGGACCCCGGAAAGCATTGAGCGTGCAGCCATGAGCGAGATCAGGATCGACCACGTGTCGCGGTGGTACCGCAACGTCGTCGCCGTCAACGACGTGTCGATGACGATCGGCCCGGGCGTCACCGGCCTGCTCGGCCCCAACGGCGCCGGCAAGACCACGCTCATCGCGATGATGTCGGGGTTCCTCGCCCCGTCGACCGGCACGGTCACCCTCGACGGCGAGCCGCTGTGGCGCAACGAGCGGGTCTACCGCACCCTCGGGCTGGTGCCCGAGCGCGAGGCGCTGTTCGACTACCTGACCGGGCGCCAGTTCGTCGTGGCGATGGCCGAGCTGCACGGACTCCCCGACCCCGGCGCCGCCGCCCAGCGGGCGATCGCGCAGATCGAGATGACCGACGCGCAGGACCGCGACATCTCGACGTACTCCAAGGGCATGCGGCAGCGGATCAAGATGGCCTCCGCGCTGGTCCACGACCCGGCGGTGCTGCTGCTCGACGAGCCGTTCAACGGCATGGACCCGCGGCAGCGGATGCACCTGATGGCGCTCCTGCGCGACATGGGCGCCGAGGGCCGGACCGTGCTGTTCAGCTCACACATCCTCGAGGAGGTCGAGCAGGTCGCACGCCAGATCGAGGTCGTGGTCTCGGGGCGGCACGCCGCGTCCGGTGACTTCGGCGCCATCAGGCGGCTGATGACCGACCGCCCGAACCGGTTCGTCCTGCGCACCGGCGACGACCGGCTGCTGGCCTCGGCCCTGCTCGGCGACCAGTCCGTGCGCGGCGCCCGGCTGCGGTCGGAGGGTGGCATCGAGGTCGAGGCGTCGGACTTCGGGCGGTTCAGCGAGGTGCTGCCACGGCTGGCCCGCGAGCACGGCGTCCGCCTCCACGAGGTCACGCCCACCGACGAGTCGCTGGAGAGCGTCTTCTCCTACCTGGTGTCCTCATGATGCTCAGTCCAGTTCTTTCGGCGACGATCGTCCGGCTCGGCATCCGGAGCATCTTCGGCCGCTGGCGCGGGATCCTGCTCATCGTGCTGCCGCTGGTCCTGGTCGGCATCTCGCTGCTCGTGCGCGTGCTCGTCGGCGAGGACGCCGACGCCGCCCAGGGCACGCTCTACGGCCTCGGGCTCGTGGTGATCGTGCCCCTGGTGGCGCTGCTCGCGACGTCGGGCCTGCTGGCGCCCGAGATCGACGACGGCTCGATCTCCTACCTGCTGGCCAAGCCGATCTCGCGCCACACGATCGTGGCCAGCAAGCTCATCGTGGCCGTGGTCTGCGTGTTCGTCTTCGGCGCTGTCCCGATGCTCGTGGCCGGGCTCGTGCTGCTGGTGGCGTCACCGTCGTTCGCGGTCGGCTTCGCGCTGGCGTCGCTGCTCGGCGGCACGGCGTACTGCGCGATCTTCGCCTGGCTCTCGGTCCGCACCCGGCACGCCGTCGTCATCGGCCTCATCTACCTGCTGGTGTGGGAAGGCCTGCTCGGCGGGCTGCTCGACGGCATCCGCTGGCTCAGCGTCACCCGCTGGTCGGCCGAGATCGTCGACCAGGTCGCCGACCTCGACCTCGTCGACAACCTGCCGCTCGCCTACGCCCTCCTCGCCCTTGCCGTCGCCATCGTGGGCGGGGTCTGGATGACCGGTCGCGAGCTGCGGGCGTTCAACCTCACCGGCGACGAGTAGGGGCGACAGACACCCGATAATCTGTCCAGCTCCCGCTCGCAGGGGACGCCTTGAACCCCTCGACACCCGTCGACCTCTGGAGACTGAAATGGCAGGCCGATTCGCCCGCACCCGCTCGTGGGCCGCCCTGCTCGCCGTCCTGGTCCTGCCCAGCGCTTCGGTGCTGTCACCGCCGCCGGCGGACGCTGCGCCGCACTCGGGCATCCAGGTCCGTCGCGGCGGACCTGATGCGCAGGTCAAGTTCAGAACCTCCCGTCCCGGCGAGGCGTTCCTCACCATGACCGTCGCCGCACGCAGGGTCTCCTGGGGCGAGCCGGGGCGCGAGTCGGCCGTGCTGTCGCTGTTCGTGGACGGCCACTACGCCACCGATGTCGTCATCAGCTCCAACCGGCCCACGCCGCGCGAGTTCGCGCTCGGCTCCCTCTCCGCCGGCGTGCACACCCTCCGGATCCACTACGCCGCACGTCGCTCCCCGAGCCGGGCAGGAGCCGCCAGCCTCCGACACGTGCGCGTCCGCACCGTCTCGAAGCACAACCCGAGGTACGCCGCCGCCCGGTATGCGCCGGTGTTGTACGGCCGCAACCTGCGGAGCCTGGGCGGGCCGTTCCAGAGCGCCGTCACGGACTCCCCGCTGGTGGCCTGGCACGAGATCACCCCGGCGGCCAAGCCTGGTCACTCGGTGATCGAGTACTCCGTGGTCTGGAGCAACGAGGACGGCGGCACCGACACCCCTGCGCTGATGGCCCGCTGGGGTCGAAGCACCGACATCGAGTGGGTCTATCGCGTCGAGGTCAACCGGGCCGGCCACCGCGTCCGCGGGTCGGGGGTCTACCAGGCGAGCGGCCACCAGACCCTGCGGTTCAGGGGCCGCTACGACGGCACCCACCCGATGCTGGAGACCTGCACGTCGAACAACAACATGTGCGACACGGTGGACGACCCGATGCGCTTCGCGCTCTCGACGCGTGAGGTCCGGCCCGTCGAGCAGCCCCGCGAGCACCTGATGGACGCCCATCCCTGGACCTACTCCGTGATGGCGCGGGAGATGCTGCGCGAGGGAAAGATCGAGTCCCCCTCCGACCCGGCCACCCCGGCGGTCGGTGACCAGCGCAGCTACCTCTACGTGGCGGTCGACCACGACACCACCCCGGCCTCGTCGGAGGCCGGTGTGGGGCTCGCCGTCGACGTCCGCCTCGCGGGCAACCCGACGACGTACTCCTCGGACCACCAGGTCCCGGAGTGGAGCGTCAACCGCGACGTCCCGGCCGCCACCACCGTGGAGCTGCCGATGGGCACCACGCCCGCCGACGTGGTCTCTGTGTCGGTGCGGCGGGTCCCGATCGGTCTGAGCGACAACGGAGCCACGCTCACCGTGACCGACATCGACCGGGCGTTCCTCCTCGGCCCCGACTACCTGCCGCAGCCGTCGTTCGTCGCCTGGCACGGCAGCCAGGCGCTGACCGCTGCCACACCGACCGCGGTGCTCTGGTCGGCGGGTTCCTGACCGGCGGCGGAGTGAGCCTGCCCCATCGTCGGCGTCCCGACGCGGCATTGGTCAGTCAGCGATCTCCAGTGCCTTGACCTCGTCGCGCGCGGCCACCACCGCGGCGTGCTGACGGGTCACGACCTCCCGGAATCCATCGCTGAGATCCTGCTGGAGCGCACTCTCGTACTCGGACACGGCATGGTCCTCACCACTCACGGCCGCGGCGAGGACGCTGCCGGCGTCATCACCGGTCAGCGCGTCCTTCAGGGTGATCCAGCCACGGTGCAGGGCGGCGGCGGCCGACCCGCTCTGGTCGACGTCGTCGTCGTACTCGTGCCCCAGCTCGACGATCTCGCGACGGAAGTGCGCGCGCTGCTCGGAGAGGCGCTGCAGCGTCGCTGCCCACTCCGAGCGGTCGCTGTCCCGGACCTTGTCCGCGGCACTGGCGAAGCCACGCTCACCGTCCCTCAAGGTCTCGACCAGATCCTTTGCGACCTTCTCGTCGTCCGACACGTTCGCTCCGTTGCTCGGGTGGCTGCACCTTGTCGGTGCACTGGTCGGCGCGGTACCCGCCGCACGTGTGGCGAAACCGCGTCCCGGCGCTCTGGGTGAGCAGGGCGGCTGCCAGCACGACGGTGACGTGGAGTCCGATCAGAAACGCGATCCAGGCCACGCCGCGAAGGAAGCGTGGGCAGTGCGGCTCGAGGACTACTCAGGGCCCGTCTGGGCCGGCACCTCCCGGCTCGAGGTGGTCGGTGACACCCCGACCCTTCACAAGCTCCACGACCTCGTCAACAAGGTCGCGCACGAGAGGCTCGATCCGCAGCGGCCGGCCGCTGAGCAACCTTCGCTCGAGCACCGCAAGGTGGCGGCCCTCGGTGCCATCGCGGACGGCGCGGGCGCGACGTCGAAGACCAAGCTCTACGTGCACCCCCGCTGCGACCGACCCTCGCGCGACTGCGACCTCGACCACATCGAGGCGTTCGTCGAGATGGACGACGGCGGCCCGCCGGGCCAGACCCGGCCCGACAACCTGGCGCCGCTGTGCCGGCGGCACCACCGGGCCAAGACCCACCAGGGCTGGTCCTACCAGCGCAACGCGAACGGCAGCTACACCTGGACCAGCCCACACGGCCACCGACTCACTCGGCGCTGATTCGACGGCGACCGTTAGGTTCAGGCAGTGCACGATTCCCGCCCTCGCCGTACCTTCGCCGTCATCAGCCACCCCGACGCGGGCAAGTCCACGCTGACCGAGGCCCTGGCCCTGCACGCCCGGGCGATCACCGAGGCGGGTGCCGTCCACGGCAAGGGCGAGCGCCGCGCCACGGTCTCCGACTGGATGGCGATGGAGAAGGCGCGTGGCATCTCGATCACCTCTGCTGCGCTGCAGTTCGTCTACCGGGACCACGTGATCAACCTCGTCGACACCCCCGGCCACAGCGACTTCTCCGAGGACACCTATCGCGTGCTGTCCGCCGTCGACTCGGCCGTGATGCTGGTCGATGCGGGCAAGGGCCTCGAGCCGCAGACGCTCAAGCTCTTCCAGGTCTGCGCACTGCGGGGGATCCCGGTGATCACGGTCATCAACAAGTGGGACCGCCCCGGGCTCTCGGCCCTGGAGCTGATGGACCTGATCCAGGAGAAGATCAACCTCCGGCCCACACCCCTGACCTGGCCGGTCGGTGAGGCCGGCGACTTCCGGGGCGTCCTGGACCGTCGTACGGGCGAGTTCGTGAAGTACACCCGCACGGCCGGCGGGGCCACGAGAGCTCCGGAGCAACGGCTGGCTCCGGGCGAGGTCGATCAGAGCGACGCGCTGGTGTGGGCCGCCGCGGCTGAGGAGCACGAGCTGCTGAGCCTCGACGAGGCCGACCACGACCAGAAGCGGTTCCTCGCCGGGGAGACGACCCCCGTCATGTTCGCCTCGGCGCTGCAGAACTTCGGGGTAGCGCAGCTCCTGGACCTGCTGCTCGACCTCGCACCGGCGCCCACCGCGACCCCGGGTGTCGACGGCTCGGTGCGTCAGACCACCGACGAGTTCAGCGCGTTCGTCTTCAAGGTGCAGTCCGGGATGAACGCCGCCCACCGTGACCGCCTCGCCTACGCGCGGGTCGTCTCCGGCACCTTCGAGCGCGGGATGGTCGTCACCCACGCCACCACAGGCCGGCCCTTCGCGACGAAGTTCGCACAGGCGGTCTTCGGCCGTGAGACGACGTCGGTCGAGAGCGCCGAGCCGGGGGACATCATCGGTCTGGTCAACGCGACGGCACTGCGCGTCGGCGAGACCGTCTACGTCGGCGACCCGATCGAGTACCCGCCCGTCCCCACCTTCGCCCCCGAGCACTTCGTGACGGCCAGCGCCGGCGACGTCGGCCGCTACAAGCAGTTCCGGAAGGGCATCGAGCAGCTCGACCAGGAGGGGGTGGTGCAGGTGCTGCGCTCCGACCTGCGTGGCGACCAGAACCCCGTCCTGGCGGCGGTCGGTCCGATGCAGTTCGAGGTCGTCGCGGACCGGATGACCAACGAGTTCAACGCCCCGATCCGCTTCAGCCGGCTCGACTACCAGGTTGCCCGACGCACCGATGCGGCCGGCGCCGAGTCGCTGGCCGGCATGCGTGGCATCGAGGTCCTCCAGCGCAGCGACGGCACCCGGCTCGCCCTCTTCGTCGACGAGTGGCGTGCGAAGAGCACGACCCGCGCCCACCCCGAGATCATGCTCGAGCCCCTGCCGGCCGGCGGAGGCTGACCGGCTACTCGACGCTGACGACGTCGATCACGAACCACAGCGTCGAGTTGCCGGGGATGCTCGCCCCGCTGCCCTCCGAGCCGTAGCCGTAGGCCGGCGGGATCTGCAGCAGGACCCGGCTGCCGACCTTCACGTCGGTCAGCCCGATGCTCCAGCCCTGGATCAGGCCACTCAGCGGCGAGGTCAGCGGCGTCTTGCTGTAGCTCTCGTCGAAGGGCTCCTCGGCCTGGTAGGTCTCGCCGAAGTAGTTGACGACCACCGTGTCGGAGGCCTTCACGGCCGCGCCGTCGCCCTCCTTCAGGACCAAGCGCTGCACCGGCGTGGCGAGGTCCGGCTCGTCGATGCCTGTCCAGTCGAGCCCCGTCACCTTGTCGCCCTCGGTGACCACCTTGGGCTGGCTGTCGGGCGAGGCGTCGTGGGCCTTGTCGTCCGTGGGCGTCGGCGCCACTGCCGCCTTCTCCACCAGGTCGGCGACGACCACCAGCACGTCGTCGGCGCCGATGCCGAGCTGCTCGTTGCCCTCGGCTCCGGAGGGACCGAACAGCTCGCCCGGCGTGGTCACGGCGACGACCCGGGAGCCGTACGTCGCGCCGTCGAACAGCTGGGTGAACACGTCGCCCAGCTGACCGTCGTTGGGGAGCGGCTCCGGGGCACCGTTGTCGTAGTCGCTGAAGGCGTCCTTCTGCGTGGTGCCGTTGCCGAGGTAGAGGTAGGTGCTCACGGTGTCGCCGTCGGCGACCTCCTCGCCGTCGCCCTTCACCAGGGTGGTGACGGTCGTCGACCCGGGCGCCTCGACCTCCGAGTTCCACGTCGCTGTGAGGCTCTCGCCGACCTCGCCCTCGAAGGTGACCTCCGACAGACCGTCCGAGCCCTCCTCCGTCGAGCCGGCGCTGGCCGACGCGCTCGTCTTGCTGTCGGAGGCCGAGTCATCCCCGGAGTCGCTCCCGCACGCGGCGAGGGCAGGGATCAGCAGGGCGGCGGCGAGGGCAGCCGTAGGGCGACGGAATGGTCGAAGCACAGGTGAAGACACTAGCCGTCGACCCTGAGCGGGGCCTGTGCGTGGCCCTTGCTCAGGCCGCGGAAGCCTTGCGGGCCTGCTGCTGCAGCCTCGCGGCGGCCGTACGACGGACCTTGGAGCCCTTGGTCGACATGGCGTAGAGGAGCTTGAGCTGCGAGGGCAGGTTCTTCGCGTTGGTCGTCGCCAGCCAGCCGTTGGGCAGCGAGAGCCGCACCACCTTGTGCCAGGCCGAGTAGACCTGCTGGGGCATGGGCCGCGAGCAGTAGGTGAGGTCGTACTTCTCGAACAGCGCCTGCACCTTGGGGGCGATCTCCGAGTAGCGGTTCGACGGCAGGTCGGGGAACAGGTGGTGCTCGATCTGGTGGCTGAGGTTGCCGCTCATCAGGTGGAGGAACGAGGAGCCGGAGATGTTCGCGGAGCCGAGCATCTGGCGGACGTACCAGTCACCGCGGGCCTCGTTGTCGGGGATCGACTTGCGCTCGAAGGTCTCGACGCCCTCGGGGAAGTGGCCGCACATGATGACCGAGTGCGACCAGACGTTGCGGACGACGTTCGCGACGAAGTTCGCGGCCAGGGTCGGCACGAACGCGCCGAAGGGGATGGCCAGCGCCGGGTTGACGACGTAGTCCTTGGTGGCCTGCTTGCGGATCTTGGCGAACACCTTCTTGACGTTGGCCCTGAACTCGGGCGGGCGCTTGTCCTTGGGGATCCGGAGGTTGCGGCCCAGCTCGAGGTCGTAGGCCGCGATGCCGTACTCGAAGAAGCAGGCGTTGATGAAGTTCCACACCGGCTGCGCGAGGTACATCGGGTGCCAGCGCTGGTCCTCGTCGACGCGCATGATGCCGTAGCCGAGGTCGTTGTCCATGCCGACGATGTTGGTGAAGTTGTGGTGGATCTGGTTGTGCGAGTGCTTCCACTGCTCGGCCGGCGTGGCCATGTCCCACTCCCACGTCGTGGAGTGGATCTTCGGGTCGCGCATCCAGTCCCACTGTCCGTGCAGGACGTTGTGGCCGATCTCCATGTTCTCGAGGATCTTCGAGATCGAGAGGCCGACGGTGCCGAGCACCCAGAGCGGCGGCAGGGCGGAGCCGAGCAGCACCGCGCGCGAGCCGAGCTCGAGCCGGCGCTGGACGGCGATCACCTTGCGGATGTACGCCGCGTCGCGGTCGCCGCGGTCGTCGAGGATGTCCTGGCGGATGGTGTCGAGCTCGATGCCGAGCTGCTCGATGTCCTCCGGGGTCAGGTGGGCGATGGGGTTGGCCTCGCCGTGAAGAGGCTTCTTGGTGATCGTGGTCATCGGGAGCGAGCTCCTTCGTCGATGTGGCAGGCACCAGCAGCAGCGCTGATGCAGGTCTGGATGTTCACGCCCTCGGGGCCGGTCTCGCCGGGAACGGCGACCGTGATGGCGCCGTTGCGCAGGTCGCGGACGGCGCCGGACTTCATGGGGAGGACGCAGCCCATGCAGATGCCCATCCGGCAGCCGCTGGGCATGAGGACGCCGGCGCCTTCGGCGGCGTCGAGGATCGGGGTGGCGCCGTCCGCCTCGACCTCGCGGCCGTCGGCGAACGTCAGCGTGCCGCCCTCTGCCCGGGCTCGCCCGCTCGAGCAGCATGGGGCGGAACCGCTCGGTGGTGAGCGAGAGACCGCGGTCGGCGTGGTGCTTCTCGAGCGCGTCGAGAAGGCCGGCCGGGCCGCAGGCGTAGGTGAGCCGCTCGGCCAGGTCGGGCACGAGCTGGTCGAGGTGGTCGACGTCGAGGATGCCGTGCGCGTCGTCGTACCGCTCGACCAGCTGGAGGTGGCCGGAGGTGCCGTGGGCGCGGAGCTCGTCGCGGAAGATCGCGGTCGACTCGTTCTGGTTGACGTGCACCAGCACGATGTCGGTGTCGACGGGGGCCCGGCGGGAGAACAGGTTGCGCAGCATCCCGATCACCGGGGTGATGCCGGAGCCGGCGGTGACCAGCAGCAGCTTGCGCGGGATCGGGGACGGCAGCACGAACTCGCCCTCGGCCTGCTCGAGCTGGATCATCTGCCCGGCCCGGATGCGGTGCACGAGGTGGTTGGACACGACACCGCCGGGGATCGCCTTGACGGTGAAGCTGAGGTTGCGGTCCGGCCGCGGGCCGTGGGTGAGCGAGTAGGTGCGCCACAGGCGTACGCCGTCGACATCCACGCCGACGCGCACGTACTGGCCCGGCACGTGACCGGCCCAGTCGCGACCCGGCTTGACCACGATGGTCGCGGACTCGGGGGTCTCGGAGGTCACCGAGACGACCCGGCCCTGGAGCTTGCCGCGGCCGCCGCGCAGGGGATGGAACACGTCGAAGACGTCCTCGAGCTCGAGCGGCGTGACCGCCGCCTCGGCGACGCGGCGCATGGCGCTGCGCAGGGACATGCCCGCGGGGCGTGCCCGAGCCGGTCCGGGAGCAGAGATCGAGGCCATACCCACAGAGTGTCCTATCCCCGTGCGATGATTCATGACCTGTGGGCGTGAACGAACACGTCACATTTGTTCACAGGAGACAAAATGCGCCAGCCCCACCGCAACAGCAGCCCCTCTGAGCTCGGCCTCGAGCTGTCCGCCGGGGCGCTCGAGGAGATGCGCGGCCAGCTCTCTGCGGTCGCGGACGACGTCGTGGCGGCGATCGTGGAGGAGGTGCCGAGCTATCGCGACGCGTTCTCCGGGACGATGGGCGAGACGATCCGCAACGCCGTGCAGCTCGCCCTGGGCGGTTTCCTGACCCTCGCCAGCCGGGGCCGGACGCAGGACCTTCGCACGCCGACCGCCCCGGCCGTCGAGGGCAGCTATCAGCTCGGTCGCGGCGAGGCGCGCAGCGGGCGCACGACCGACGCGCTGCTCGCGGCGTTCCGGATCGGCGCCCGGGTCTCGTGGCGGGAGCTGTCGGCGATCGCGGTGCGCAACGGTCTGCCCGCTGACGTGCTCGCCGACTTCGCCGAGCTGGTCTTCGCCTACATCGACGAGCTGTCCGCGGCCGCGGTCGCCGGCCACACCGACGAGACCGAGACCACCGGCCGGGTCCGGCAGCGGCTGCTCGAGCGGATCGCCGTGCTGCTGCTCGACGGCGCCCCGGCCGACGAGGTCACCGCGGCGGCCGAGAGCGCGGGCTGGACGGTGCCGGCCACCCTCACCGCCGTCCTCGTGCCCGAGTCGCAGGTCCGCCCGGTGCTGGGCCTGGTCGCACCGGGCACCATCCAGGCCGCCGAGACGCCCGGCCTCGACGAGGGCGTGCTCCTGCTCGTGCCCGACGCTCACGCCCGCCTCCGCACTCCCCTGCTCCGCACGCTGCGCGACCGCGCCTCGATCGCCGGCCCCGCCGTCCCCTGGCTCGACGTACGCCGGTCGGTCGACCGCGCCCTCCGCGCCCGCGAGCTCGGCATCGAGCTGGACACCGAGGCCGAGCTCCCGCGGCTGGTGCTGCACGCCGACGAGTCCGCTCTCGCCGACCTGCGCGCGCGGGTCCTGGCCCCGCTCGAGGGGCTGCGCGCCGGCACCGCCGAGAAGCTCGCCGACACCCTCCGCGCCTGGCTGCTCCACCAGGGCCGCCGCGAGGACGTCGCCGAGGCGCTCTTCGTGCACCCGCAGACCGTCCGCTACCGCATGGGCCAGCTCCGCGACCTCTACGGCGACAAGCTCGAGGACCCCGAGACGGTCCTCGCGCTCACCATCGCGCTGGCCTGAGAGCTATCGGAGTCGCCCGACGACTCCCCGCCAGCGCCGCGACGAGCGTCAGGCCGGCGCAGGTGGCGACGATCGCGCCGAGCGGGCACCCAAGGCAGGGTGAAGCCCTGGTTCGCGACGTCGGCCGAGGTGGCGGAGCGGATCGTCCAGCCGACCACGGCGCTGACCGCACCGCCGACGAGGAGTGCCGCGGCACCGACCAGGCCGGCCTCCCAGAGCGCCATCCGGCGCAGCTGCTCGCGGGTCGCGCCGAGCAGCGCGAGGCTGCGCAGCTGGGCGCGGCGCTGGGAGGCGCCGACCAGGACCGAGTTCACGATCGCGATGGCGGCGTAGAAGCCGGCCGGGCCGAGCAGGATCCACAGGCCGAGGTTGTTGTTGGCGCGGGTTTCCTGGTCCACCTGGTCGATCCAGTCGTCGCGGTGAGCACCTGTGCGTCGGTCCCCTTCAGCAGCTCTCGAGGTCGGTGGCACCCGGGTCGACGAACCAGAGCCTCGGGAGCGGTGTCGCGGTACTTCGCCGGCACCAGCGACGCGCGGCGCGATCACGTCGGAGTAGAGGTCCGGCGCGTCGCGCACCACCGCGACCACGCGGGCACCGAGCAGCTTGTCGCCGACGTGGACGCCGGCGTCGGACGACCAACCCTTGGTGACCGCGACGCCGTGGTCGAGCTGGGAGAGGTCCCCGTCGACGACCCGCATGCCCCGGGCCTCGGGCGCGGTGACCGGGTCGACGACGTCGACGTCCTGGTCGTCGTGGTCCGCGTCCGACGCAGGATCACGACGTGGATCCGCGGGTCGGCCAGGGGCACGCGGCCAGCCGGTCGCCCACCGACGCGTCGCCGCCGGTCTCCACGACGTACGGCGTCGCGAGCTGCTCGCGGTCGAGCGCCGACGACCAGTCCGCGGCGAAGCTGAGCGAGAGGATCAGCGAACCCGCGATCGGCGGAGATCGCCACGATCGGCGCCGCGAGCGCGACCGGGGTGCGGACCGCGTGCGGACGTGGTCGCGGGCCAGCCGTGCGGACACGTCGCCGGCCGACGAACGGCCGGGCCACCAGGCCGGCCAGGGCCGGGAAGATCCAGCCGCCGAAGCAGTAGAGCCCGACGACGACGACCTCCGGCATCAGGATCGACCGCCACCAGCGCGAAGACCGGGTCGAGGCGGTGTGCGAAGACCAGCGCGGTCGCGGCGCCGCCGAGGCAGAGCATGCCGATGAGCAGCTGCCACACGCTCGGCCGCCGTCGCTCCAGCCCGGCCTCCTGGAAGGCCGCGACCGGCGACACCTTGGCGGCGCGCTTCGACGAGCGCCAGGCGCCGAGCAGCGCGACCACGATCCCGGCAGGCCCCGCGATCGACCACGCCAGCCATGGCGTCGGCAGGTCGAGGTCGATGCCGAGCAGCCCCTTCCACCTCATCGAGCGCGAGGAAGACCGGGGTGACCACGGTGCCGATCAGCGCAGCCGATCACCGCGGCCACAACGGCGACCAGCGCCGACTCCCCGAGGATCATCCGGCGCACCTGGCGCGGGGTGGCGCCGACCAGGCGGAGCAGGCCGAGCTGGCGGCGGCGGGTGGCGACGACGAAGCCGAACGTGCTGCCGACGACGAAGATCGACATGAACACCGCGACCCCCGACATGGTGCCGAACAGCGCGGCCAGGTCGGACAGCTGCAGCCGCTCCTCGATCGACTGAGACCGGCGCGGTGGCCGGTGTGTCCACCGCGACGCCGACGCTGATCGCCATCGTCAGCAGGAGGCCACGCCGAAGGCGACGGCGACCAGCGCTCCGACGTACGGGCGCCACGTCTGCCGGACCGTCTGCCGGCTCAGCCGCAGCATCATCATCGCTCGAGCTCGCTCATCGTGGCGGCGATCGTGGCGGCGTCGGCCCGGTCGAGCCGGCCGACGACCTGGCCGTCCTCGAGGAACAGCGTGCTGTGGGCGTACGACGCGGCGAGGGGGTCGTGCGTGACCATCACGACGGTCTGGCCGCGGGTGTCGGAGGCCTCGCGCATCAGCTCGAGCACGAGCCGTCCCGATGCCCGGTCGAGGGCGCCGGTCGGCTCGTCGGCGAAGAGCACGTCGGGCCGCAGGTGCAGGGCCCGGGCGATCGCGACCCGCTGCTGCTGCCCGCCGGAGAGCTCCGGTGGGCGGCGGCGGGCCTTGTCCTCGAGGCCGACCTCGCGCAGCGCCTCCCTGACCGCGGCCCGGTCCACCGGCAGCCCGGCCAGCCGGGCGGGCAGCGCGACGTTCTCGTAGGCCGTCAGCGCGTCGAGCAGGTTGTAGGCCTGGAAGACGAAGGCCATCGACGTACGCCGCAGCCTGGTCAGCTCGGTCTCCTTGAGCCGGCCGAGCGCCACGTCGCCGACGTACACCTCGCCCTGGGTGGGGCGGTCGAGGCCGGCGGCGACCTGGAGCAGCGTCGACTTGCCGGAGCCGGACGGCCCCATCACGGCGGTGAACGTGCCGCGCAGGAACGTGTGGGTGATGCCGCGCAGGGCGTGGACGTCGCCGGCGCGGGAGCGGTAGGTCCGCGAGACGCCGTCGAGGGTGACCGCGACGGGAGGGGCCGCGACTGTGCTGCCGGTGGTGGTGGTCATGGCTCAAGGCAACCGGCGGCGGAGCCTCGCGGGCACTGGTCCGGGCGCGACACCCGGGTAGCGCCTGCGCTACCCCGCTCGGCCTCTCGCGCCCCTAACCTCGACGTCATGGCAGACGCGTGGTCCGCGCTCCGCGGCCACCCGCGCGGTTCCTGCGCTCCCGGTGGCCGTGGCGGTCGCTGGCCTACCTGCTCACCTCGCTCCTGGTCGGGATCCCGTTCGTCGTGCTGGTGCTCAGCCTGGGCCGGCAGCTCGGCGTGCTCGAGCGCCGGCGGCTCGGCCTCGTGCAGACCCGCACGCCGTCGGCCCTCACCTGGCGCGAGCGCACGCGACGCGCGGCGCCGGCTGCCGATGTCGTGGCCGGAGATCGGCTACGCGGTCCTGCTCGCGGTCGTGCTCTTCCCGCTCGACTTCCTGCTGGTCGTGTTCCTGGTGAGCGTGCCGGTGACCATGCTCCTCGCACCGGCGCTCGCCGAGACCGGCGACATGACGGTGTTCGGCTGGCACGTCGACCCCGGTGCCGAGGCCTGGCTCGCCTCGCTGGTGGGCGTGGCGCTGGCGGTCCTCGCGGCGTACGCCGTCACGCTGGCCGCGGTCGCACAGGCCGCGCTGGCCCGGCAGCTGCTCGACCCGCGCGAGGCGCAGCTGGCCGCCGAGGTGGCCGACCTGCGCCGCTCGCGCGTGGACCTGGTCGACGCGTTCGAGACCGAGCGACGGCGGATCGAGCGGGACCTGCACGACGGCGTCCAGCAGCGGCTGGTCGCTCTGACCATGACCCTGGGTCGCGCCGAGCTCGACGTCGCCGAGGGGCCGGGGCTGACCGCCGTCCAGGACGCACACCGTCAGGCGGAGGACGCGCTGGCCGAGCTGCGCAGCGCGATCCGCGGCATCCACCCGCGCGTGCTGGTCGACCACGGGCTGGCCGCGGCGGTGCACGAGCTCGCCGACCGCTCCTCGGTGCCGACGAGCGTCGACATCCGGCTGCCCGACCGGCTGCCGGCGCCGGTCGAGCAGGCGGCGTACTTCGTCGTGAGCGAGGCGCTGACCAACGTGGCCCGCCACTCGCGGGCGCGGCGGGCCGGCGTGCACGCATGGCTGCGCGACGACACGTTCGTGGTCACGGTGGAGGACGACGGGATCGGCGGGGCGGCCGCGGACGGCGGCGGGCACCGGGCTGGCCGGGCTCGGGCGTCCGGCTCGAGGCGCTCGGTGGGACGCTGCGGGTGACCAGCCCGCCCGGCGGCCCGACGGAGGTGAGGATGGAGTGTCCGGCCTGATGCCCCGATGAGGATCGTGCTCGCCGAGGACGCCGCCCTGCTGCGCGAGGGGCTGGTCGGGATCCTCGAGCGGTCCGGCCACGAGGTGGTCGCCGCGGTCGAGGACGCGGAGGCGCTGCTGGCCTTCACCGCGCGGCTCCAGCCCGACCTGGTGGTCACCGACATCCGGATGCCGCCGACCCACACCGACGAGGGGCTGCGCGCGGCCGCCCGGATCCGGGCCGAGCACCCGGGCGTCGCGATCATGGTGCTGTCGGCGTACGTCGCCGAGGCCTACGTGCCCGAGCTCCTCGATGCGACCGGAGGCTCGACCGCGGGCGTCGGCTACCTGCTCAAGGACCGCGTCGGCCACGTGCGCGAGTTCCTCGCCAGCCTCGACCGGGTCGCCGCCGGCGAGACCGTCGTCGACCCGGAGGTGGTGCGGCAGCTGCTCGGCCGGCGGCGGGGCGACGGCCCGCTCGGCTCGCTCACCGACCGCGAGCGCGAGGTCCTGGGGCTGATGGCCGAGGGACGCACGAACGGCTCCATCGCCGAGGCGCTGGTCGTGAGCGAGGCCGCTGTCCGCAAGCACGTCGGCAGCATCTTCGCGAAGCTCGACTTCGCTCCCGCCTCCGACCGACGGGTCTCGGCAGTCCTCGCCTACCTGCGCGGGTGAGTCAGAGCCCCTGCCAGTCCGGCTTCGCCGCGTGGACCTCGCGGTAGTGGTCCGCCCGCTCGAGGCGCGAGGCGGCCCCGGGGTCGAGCAGGACAGTGGCGTGCGGGTGGAGCTGGAGGACCGAGGCCGGGCAGGAGGCGGAGAGCGGTCCCTCGACGGCGGCGGCGACCGCCGCGGCCTTGCCCGCGCCGGTGGCGATGAGGAGCAGGTGGCGGGCGCGCAGGATGGTGCCGAGCCCCTGGGTCAGCACGTGGCGCGGGACCTCGTCGGGCGAGCCGAAGAACCGCGCGTTGTCGCGCCGGGTCTGCTCGGTCAGCGTCTTGATCCGGGTGGTCGAGGAGAGCGACGAGCCGGGCTCGTTGAACGCCAGGTGGCCGTCGACGCCGATGCCGAGGACCTGGAGGTCGACGCCGCCGGCCTCGGCGAGCTGCAGCTCGTAGGCCGCGCCGGCGGTCGGCACGTCGGTCGGGTCGGGGCCGTGCACGCGGTCGGCCGGCAGACCGAGGTCGTCGGTGAGCTCGCGGGCGATGGTGGCTCGGTAGGACTGCGGGTGGCCGGGCGGCAGGCCGACGTACTCGTCGAGGAGGAAGGCCCGCACCTCGTCGTAGGACGGACCGCTGCCGCAGCGGTGCCGGGCGACCAGCTCGGCGTAGGTCGCGAGCGGCGACGAGCCGGTGGCCAGCCCGAGCACAGCGGCCGGCCGGGCGCGGACCAGCGCCTCGATCGTGTCCGCGGCGAGGGCGGCCACCTCGGCCTCGGAGGCGAGAGGTAGGACCTCCATCAGGACCGACCCAACAGGGCGGCCCCGATCGCGGCAACCGGCTGGTCGTCGGGCACGACCCGGATCCGGGCCGCCAGGTCGAGCGAGGCGAGGAACGGCGAGGACTCGGCCTGGGCGCGCAGCGCGTCGGAGACCGCGGCCACGAGCGGTGCGCCGAGGTGCGCGACTCCACCGCCGAGCACGACCGTCGCGGGGTCGACGGCCAGGCAGAGGGTGCGGACGGCGTCGGCGACGCCGGCCGCGAACCGGTCGCGCACCGAGACGGCCCGGGCGTCGCCGGCGGCCGCCGCGGCGAACAGCGCCTGCGCGGGCGGCTCCGCGCCCGACGGCCAGGCCTCGGCCAGGGCCCGTCCGGAGGACACGGTCTCGAGGCAGCCGCGCTGGCCGCACTGGCACACCGCGCCGAGCGGGTCGATGGGCACGTGGCCGATCTCGCCGGCCGCACCGGTCGCGCCGCGGCGCAGGGTGCCGTCGAGCACGAGTCCGGCGGCCAGGCCGGTGCCGATCGAGAGGTAGACGAGGTCCCGGATCCCGGTCAGCGCCACCGCACCGAGGGTCGCGACGTTGACGTCGTTCTCGACGGCGACCGGCACCCCGAGCCGGGCCTCCAGCTCCGCGCGCAGCGGCACCCACTGTCCGTCGACGCCGAGGTTGACCGCGTGCTTGACCGCCCCGCGCTCGACGTCGACGAGCCCGGGGATGCCCAGCCCGACCGTGGCGGCCGAGCCGAGGTGGGCGACGACCAGCTCGGCGGTGCGCACGATGCCGTCCGCTCCCGGCTCGGTGGCCTCACGGACCTGGTGGAGCACCCGGCCGTCGGCGTCGACGAGCACGCCGAGCGTCTTGGTCGCCCCGATGTCGAGGCCGATCGCCGCACCTTCGGCCGCGCTCACCTGTCCCACCCTGCCCCTCTGAGGAGCTCCGCCACGGCTACCGCACCCGGCTGGGACCAGCCGCGGGCGTCGATGGTCGGCAGGTCGTCGGTACGCCGCCCGGGCCAGCCCCACTCCACCACGACCGAGCCCGGTGGCGCGGCCGCGAGGGTGGCCAGCACGTCCGGCTGCCGGTGTGCGTCCCGGACCTGGAGCACCAGCGGACCGTCGGGAAGGTCCGTGTCACCCGGCTCGAGGACGAGGGCGGCCGGCAGGCCCCACGGCGCGTGGCCGATCGCGATGGTGCCGGCCGAGTCGACCCGCGCCGTCCGGGCGCCGGCCAGTGGGGGAACCACCCCGGTCACGGTCACCGACCTGGCCGCGCCGGAGGCGAGCGCCTCGGACAGCGCTCCACTGCCGACCTCCCGAGCCGCGGTGACCGCGAGCCCGGAGACCGACCTCGCAGCCCCGGCCAGCCGCTCCTCGGCGAGGCGGCCGGTCCGGACGGCGTCCACGAGCGCGGCCTGGATCGACCGGACCTGCTCGACCGAGTTGCCGGCACCGATGCAGAGCAGGTCGGCGCCGGCGGCGATGGAGAGCACGGCGGCCTCGGGGATCCCGCGCGCCGCGGAGGCGCCCGCCATGTCGAGGGCGTCGCTCACGATCACGCCCCGGAAGTCGAGCCGCTCGCGGAGCAGCCCGAGGACCGGCGCGCTCAGGGTCGCCGGCAGCGCCGGGTCGAGGGCGGGCACCAGGACGTGTGAGGTCATCACGGCCGCCGTACCGGCCTCGATCGCGGCCGCGAACGGCACCAGCTCCCGCTCGGCGAGCGTCGAGATGTCGACGTTGAGCACCGGCAGGGCGAGGTGGCTGTCCTCGGCGGTGTCGCCGTGGCCGGGGAAGTGCTTGGCGCACGCCGCGACCCCCGCCGACTGCAGCCCGCGGGTCCAGGCGGCGACGTGCGCGGCCGCGGCGGCCGCGTCGGAGCCGAAGCTGCGGGTGCCGATCACCGGGTTGCCGGGGTTGGAGTTCACGTCGGCGACGGGCCCGAGGTCGAGGGTGATGCCGACCGCGGCCAGCTCCAGGCCGATCGCCCGCCCGACCGCCTCGGTCAGGGCCAGGTCGTCGGCCGCACCCAGGGCCAGCGGCCCGAGCACCGGGCTGCCGTCCGGCACGTGCAGCCGGGTGACGTCGCCGCCCTCCTCGTCGACGGCGATGACGGCGCCGGGCGACGCGGACCGCACGGCCGCCGTGTAGGCCGCGACCGCCTCCGGACCGTCGGCGGTGTTGGAGCCGAAGAGGCAGAGCCCGCCCAGTCCCTCCTCGAGCAGCGTGAGTACGCCGGCCGGCACCGTCGTCCCGTCGAACGACGGCAGCAGCACCTCGAGGGCCAGGGACTCCAGCGTCGTCATCCCTTCACCGCCCCGGCGGTGAGGCCCGAGACCATCCGGCCCTGGACGAGGAGGAAGAAGATGATCACCGGCACCGCGATCAGGGTGGAGCCGGCCATCACACCGCCCCAGTCGACGCCGCGGTTGACGTCGAGGAAGCTCGCGAGCCAGACCGGCAGCGTCTTCTTGTCCTCGCGGGTCATCACGACCACGGCGAGGGTGAACTCGTTCCACGCCTGGATGAAGCCGAAGACCCCGGTCGCCACCAGCCCCGGCGCCAGCAGCGGGAAGGTGATCTTGCGGAACGCCTGGAAGCGCGAGCAGCCGTCCATCATCGCGGCCTCCTCGAGCTCGTAGGGCACGCCGGCCACGAAGCCGCGCAGCGTCCAGACCGTGAAGGGCAGCACGTTGGCGACGTAGACCAGCGTCAGGCCGGCGACCGTGTTGAGCAGGTGGAAGCCCTCGAGCATCTTGTACTGGCTGATGAACAGCCCCTCCACGGGGATCATCTGGATCAGCAGCAGCGTGACGATGAAGCTCTTGCGGCCGCGGAACCGGAACCGCGTGACCGCGAGAGCCGCCAGGAACGCGAAGGTGAGCGAGACCGCGACCGTCCCGACCGTCACGCCGAGGCTCATCCAGAGCGCGTCGAAGAACCGGCCGCCCGAGAGCACGGTGCGGTAGTTGTCGAAGGAGCCACCGAACGGCAGCCACGTCGGCTCCGGCGCGTTGATCTCACGGCGCGGCAGCAGCGAGGTGTTGACCATCCAGTAGACGGGGAACACGCAGGCCACGAAGACCAGCAGCCCGGCGAGGTTGGCGCCGAGGCGCACCGAGCGCGAGGGAGGACGGGGCATCAGTCCTCCTCGTTCCTGAGCATCGTGCGGACGTACGGCGCGGTCAGCAGCACGGTGAGCGCGAGCATGAACATCGCGACCGCGGCCGCCGTACCGAAGTCACCACCGCCGATCCCGAGCCGGTAGATGTAGGTGCCGAGCAGGTTGGTGTCGCGGGTGACGCCGCCGGCCTTCTGGAGGACGTAGATCTGGGTGAAGACGCGCAGGTCCCAGATGACCTGGAGCAGCCCGATGATCAGGAGCACCGGCCGGATCGAGGGCAGCACGACGTGGCGCAGGCGCTGCCGGGAGCTCGCGCCGTCCAGCTCGGCCGCCTCGGTGAGGTCCTCGCTGACCTGCGTCAGCGCGGCGTAGGCGGTGAACGCGACGAACGGCACGCTCATCCACACCACGATCACGGTCGCGACGAAGAAGAACGACAGCGGCTCGAGCAGCCACGAGTGGCCCTCGTAGTCGGCGCCGAGGCGGGTCAGCGTCCAGTTCACGACGCCGTACCGCGTGTCGAAGAGCCACTGCCAGACGGTGAGCGAGGCGACCACCGGCATCGCCCAGGCCAGCAGCAGGCCACCCTGCACGAGGAGCCGGACCGGCCCGGACATCAGCCGCATCAGCAGCGCGACGCCCATGCCGAGCACCATGGTCACGCCGGCGTTGACGAGGCAGAAGACGACCGTGCGGAGCAGCACCTTCCAGAGGTAGGCGTCGGTGACCAGCGCCTGGTAGTTGTCGACGCCCACGAAGTCGGCCGGCCGGCCGAACTGCTGGGCCAGGCCGTAGTCGTGGAAGGAGAGGACGACCTGCCGGACGAGCGGGTAGCCGAGCGAGAGCCCGAGGAGCACGGCGGCCGGGAGGACGAGGCCGTAGGGCAGCCGGCCCTGGCCACGGCTCGACCGGTGCGGCGCGGTCGCGGGTGCGGTCACGGGTGCGCTGGTCATGGCTGTCACCTCTTCCTCCTCTCGCTGGTGATCATCGTCGTGGCATGGATCGGCCGGGGCAGCGTCCGTGCTGGGAGCGCTGCCCCGGCCGAGTTCTGTTGAGAGCCCTGCTCAGCCGGTCAGTTGAGCTGCTCGGTGATCGTCTTGTCGGCGGCCGCGGCCAGCTCCTCGACGTTGCCACCCGAGGCGATGTCGACGAAGAGGTCCTCCAGCACCCGAGAACCCTCCACCTCCGCCCAGCCCGGCGCGGCCGGGGTGAGCTTGGCGTTGGACGCCGCCGCGATGGTCGCCGCGGCGTACTCGTCGCTGCCGAGCTCGCCGGACAGCGAGTTCTTGGCCGGCGTGAGCCCGGCCTGCGCCATCAGCTTCTGGTAGTCGTCGCTGAGCATCAGGCCGACGACGTCCTGGGCGAGGTCCTGGTTCTTGGACTTGGCCGAGATCGCGATGTCGGAACCGCCGAGCAGCACCGGCGCGGGCTGCCCGTCGGTGCCCGGGAGCGCGAAGACGCCGAGGTTGGCGACCATGTCGGGGCACCCGGCGTCGGGGTCCTCGATGAGCCCCTTCACCCAGCCCGGCGCGGAGAGCATGCCGACCTCGCCGTTGCAGAACGGCGTCTGGGGGTTCTCCTCGTTGCCGTCCTTGGCCGCACCCGAAGCCTGCTCCATGAGCGTCTGCACGGTCTTGAGCCCCTCGACCGACTCGGGCGCGGACAGGTCGCCCTTCCACTCGTCTCCGTCCTTGACCGCCAGGTCACCGCCGGCGTTCCAGACGAACGCGACGCCGTTGCGCCAGTCCTGGCCCGGGAACCAGAAGCCGGAGAAGTTGGCCGGTTCGGGGTTGGCGGCCTTGAGGTCCACCGCGGCCTGGACGAACTCGTCCGTGGTCGTGGGCACCTCGATGCCGGCCGCCGCGAACAGGTCCTTGCGGTAGAAGATGTACTTCGAGCCCGCGTAGTAGGGAACGGCGTACGCCTTGCCGTCCACCGACGCGTTCTCCACGAAGCCCTGCAGCAGGTCGTCGCCGCCCCAGTCCCCGAGGTCCGAGCTGACGTCGCTGAAGGCGCCCGCCGCGGTGAACGTCGGCGCCTGGGTGTTGCCGACCTCGACCACGTCGGGGGTCTCGGAGTCGCTGGAGAGCGAGGTGGTCAGCTTCTCGACCAGCCCCTCCCACTCCTGCTGCTCGATGGTCAGCGTGGAGCCCGGGTGGTCCTTCTCGAAGGTGGTCTTGAGCCACTCCCGAGCGGTGTCGGGGGTGTCCGTGCCGTTGAGCCAGACCCGGATGTCGGCCTTCTTGGGGCCGCCACCTCCGGACGAGGCGTCCGCGTCGTCGTCGCCACAGGCGGACAGGCCGAGGCCGAGCGCGATCACGCCGGCCGTTGCGACGGCCAGCGTCTTGTTGAGCCGTGTTGTCTTGTAGGCAGGCACCCTGGTGTTCCTCTCGTTCGTGCTGATTACTGGGTGATGCCGGAGAGTCATCAGGACACCCCCAGCTGACCGGCCAGGACGAGGACGGCGGCACCCACGAGCACCACGTCGTCACCCAGCGCGGACGTGCGGACCACGAGCTCCTCGCCGGAGACCGGCATCGTGCGCTCGCGGATCGTGCGGTCGACGGCACTCAGCACAGGGCCGTCGAGCAGCTCGAGCGGGCCACTGAGGACCAGCTCGTGCAGATTGAGGGTCCCGACCACGGGGGCCAGGGCCACGCCGACCTGGACACCGACGGCCCTGCAGGCCTTCGGGTCCGTCGGCCGCCAGCCGCTCACGCAGGCGAGGGGCGGCGAGCACCGTCTCGAGGCAGCCGCGGCGACCGCAGGCGCACTCGGCGCCGTCCGGGTCGATCACGACGTGGCCGACCTCGCCTGCTGCCGAGCGGTGCCCGTGCAGCAGCGCGCCCTCGAGCACCAGCCCGGAGCCGACACCCGTGCCGACCCGGATCAGCATCAGGCCGCCGTCACCGGCGTCGCCGAAGGTGTGCTCGCCGAGGACCGCGGTGTTGGCGTCGTTGGCCACGAAGACCGGGACGTCGAACGCCGCGCGCAGCCCCTCGGCCAGGTCGGTGCCGTGCCAGCCGAGGTTGGGGGCGTCGACCACCACGCCGGCGGCGTCCACGACCCCCGGGGTGCCCACGCCGATGCCGAGCACCGGCCGGGTGGCGGCGTCGACCAGCTCACGGACGATGTCGTGGACCAGGGCGACGGCGTGGTCGCCGCGGCGACCCTCGAGCGGCCGGCTGCGCCGCTCCTGGACGTCGCCGGAGAGGTTGAGCAGCGCGCCGGAGGCGACACCGTCGGCCGACAGGTCGACCGCCACGATCTGGCGGGCCTCCTCGGCCAGCTGCACGAGCACCGGAGGCTTCCCGACGCGACCCTGCACCGGAGCCGCGGACTCGCGCAGCAGCCCCTCGGCGACGAGGGTGCCGACGACGTCGGAGACGGTCACCCGGGTCAGCCCGCTCGAGCGGGCCAGGTCGGCGCGGCTGGCCGGGCCGTAGCGGAACAGCAGCTGCAGCAGCAGGGCCCGGTGGTGACGACGGGTGTCCTCCGGCAGGTGCCGCCCCGAGGGCCGCAGCGCCCGCCGGGCCGGGGTGGAGATCGTCGTCACATTTGTTAGTTAACTGTCCTTACTAATTGGTGTCAAGGGTCGAGCGGCGATAGTCCCAGACGTTCTGGACGCTCGTACGGCGTGTCGCGGGTCAGAACGTCAGGGACTATCCCGCCACCCCGCGACTCCCCAGGAGCTGTCCAGACCAGCAGCCCGACTCGCACACCGGGCTGGATCGATGCCTGGGTGATCGGGTACGACGGTGCTGTGAGGACCACAGTGATGTGGCTCCTCGTGGGGGTGTTCGTTCTGCTGGGGGGCCAGCCGAGCGAGGCGGGGGCGGGGAAACACACCCAGCACCGACACGCGCAGCCGATGCGGCAGTACGTCGCGCTCGGCGACTCCTACACCGCGGGCTCGGGCATCCCGCCGATCATCGACCAGACCTGCCTGCGATCGGCGCGCAACTACCCGCACCGGCTGGCGACCGCCCTCGGTGCCGAGCTGAGCGACGCCAGCTGCGGCGGAGCCCAGACCGCCGACGCGCTCGACTTCCAGCCGAACATCGGGCTGCCGATCCCGCCCCAGCTCGCGAGCGTCGGCCCTCGCACCGACCTCGTGACCATCGCCCTCGGAGTCAACGACGCGGCCTTCGCGACCGTGGTCTACCGCTGCTACGAGGTGGCCGGCTCCGACCCGCTGGGGTCACCGTGCGCGTCGTCGTTCCGGACCGGCGGGGGCGACAGCGTGGCGGCCCTGCTGCCCGGCGTACGCGACCGGGTGACGCAGGTCATCGAGGCGGCGCGGAGCCGCGCCCCGAAGGCGCGCGTGGTGGTCATCGGCTACCCGCAGATGGTCCCCGCGCACGGCTACTGCGCGGCCCTGCCGTTCGCGCGGGGTGACTATCCGTACGTCCGATCGTTCTTCAGGAACGTCGACAGGGTGATGAAGGAGGCGGCACGGGGGGCCAAGGTCACCTACGTCGACATGCTGAGGGCCAGCAGAGGCCACAGCGCGTGCTCCACCAAGGCTCCCTGGGTGGCAGGGGTCGTCGGCAGCAGTGCGGCGATGCCGTTCCATCCTCGGGCCGCATGGCACCGGGCGGTCGCCGCCATGGTGCTCGAGACACTCAGGGGGGACCTGACATGAGTCGACGTACACCGGCCTTCGGCGCCGCCACGCTGCTCGCCCTGCTCGCGGGCCTGCTCGTGGCCGGCGCAGCGGCACCCAGCGGCGCGACCGACGGCAAGCACAGTGACAAGCACATGACACCAGTGACCAGCACAGCCGACAGCGGCAGTCCGACGAAGCGGCGTTCACCAGCCCGGCACCGGCCACCCAGGGCAAGCGGCGCGACAAGCTCTCGATCGTGGCGCTCGGGGACTCGTTCTCCTCCGGCGCCGGGATCGGGAGCGTCGAGGGGCTCACCGGCTGCCAGCGCTCGCACGTCAACTACGTCTCGCTCATCGGCCGCAAGCTGCACGCCAGCTACCGCGACGCGACGTGCGGCAGCGCCACGACCGACAACGCCTACGTGGCTCAGAAGACCGGGGGCAACGGCACCGGCTCCGTGCCGCCCCAGCTCACCATGGTCCGGCCGTCCAACGACGTGGTCCTGATCAGCCTCGGCCTCAACGACCTCCAGTTCTTCTACGACATGGTCTTCGGCTGCACGGGCATGAGCGGCATGTACCCGACGGGCACTCCCTGCCAGAACGTGTGGGCCCTCACCTTGCGACCCGGCCCGATCCAGCAGCTGCCCGCGATCCACGACCGGCTCTACCGCGTCGTGCGCGACGCGCAGACGCGGGCCCCTGACGCGGCCGTGCTGGTCGTCGGCTATCCGCAGCTGGTCCCCGAGACCGGCACCTGCGCCGACCTGCCGCTGCCGACGGGCGAGTACGCCTACTTCCACCAGGCCTTCGAGGCGCTGGCCTGGACGATGCGCGACGTCGCCGTCAGCACCGGCGCGACCTACGTCGACGTGCTCGGCCCCAGCAAGGGGCACGACATCTGCGCCGGCACCTCGGCCTGGGTCAACGGCAGGACGCTGAAGCCGGACGAGGCCCTGGCCTACCACCCCTACGCCAACGAGCAGCGGGCGATCGCGCGGTTGGTCGTGCAGGCGCTGGGGCGCACGAAGTCACGATGACGGACGGGCCGGTTCGCTCACGTAGCGTGTCCCGGCGTGAGAGCCGCGCTGACCATGGCCGTCCTGGGGGTCCTCCTGCTGAGCGGCGCCTGCGGCGGTGACGACGAGCCGGGCAAGAAGGCCCGCATCGGCACCGTCGTCACGCTCGGCGACTCCTTCACCTCCGGCGCCGGCATCCCGACGATCGACACGTCCAACGGCTGCCAGCGCTCCGACCACGACTACGGCGCCCTGGTGGCGAAGCGGCTCAAGGCGAAGTACGTCGACGTGAGCTGCGGCAGCGCGACCACGGCCAACGCGACGACCCCGCAGGTCACGGTGGTCGGCTCGGTCCCGCCGCAGCTCAAGGGCGTCACGAAGAAGGCGGACCTCGTGACGGTCGGCCTGGGCCTCAACGACCTGCAGTTCTTCACCGACATGGTCTTCACCTGCACCCGGCTGGCCGCGGCCCAGCCGCAGGGCACGCCGTGCCAGGACCTGTTCGCCCTCTCGCCGGCGGGCGGGCCGATCGACCGGCTGCCCCAGATCGCGCAGAACATCACCGCGGTCCTGTCCGCGGTGAAGGAGCGGGCCCCGGACGCCCAGGTGGTGATGGTCGGCGTACCGCAGCTGGTGCCGGAGTCGGGCACCTGCCCCGAGCTGCCGCTGCCCGCGGAGGAGTACCCCTACTTCCACCGCGCCTTCGAGGAGCTGTCCGAGACGATGGCGGACGCCGCCGACGAGGCCGACGTCCCGTTCGTCGACCTCCTCGGACCGAGCGAGGGACACGACATCTGCGCCGGGGACGACGCGTGGGTGCTGGGCAACGCCGATCGCCCGAACGCCGGCATCGCCTACCACCCGCTCGTGGTCGAGCACCAAGCCGTCGCCGAGCTCGTCGTCGACGCGGTGCGCCCGTAGCCCGTGCATACCCGGTCCCCCGCCGCGGCCCTGGCGCTGGCCTCGATGGTGCTGGTGCTCTCCGGGTGCCAGGACGACCAGGTGACCCGCGGCGGCGAGCGGTACGTCGCGCTGGGCGACTCCTTCACGTCCGGGGCCGGGCTGCCCTCCACCCGGGCCGAGGCGGCCGGGTGCGGCCGCTCGGCCCTGAGCTACCCGCACCTCGTCGCGAAGGCCGTGGACGCCCACCTGGACGACGTCAGCTGCGGGGGCGCCACGACCGAGAACGGCACCCAGCCGCAGCCGCAGGGCACGGGCGTCGAGCCACGGCCGCCGCAGCTCGACGCCGTGACCGACGAGACCGACGTGGTCACCGTCGGCCTCGGCGGCAACGACTTCTCCTGGTTCCTGGGCACGATGTTCGGCTGCACGTCGCTCGCCGCCTCCGACCCGGCCGGGAACCCGTGCGAACGGAAGGGCACCGCACCCGACTCGAACCTCACCGCGGTCCCGCCCCAGATCGGGGAGCGCCTCCAGGCGCTGCTCACCGAGGCGCACCGCAGGTCGCCCGGGGCCCGCGTGCTGCTGGTCGGCTACCCGCAACCGGTGCCTGCGGAGGGCACCTGCCCCGAGCTGCCGCTGGCCGTCGGCGACTACCCGTTCGTGCGGGCGCAGTGGGAGGCGCTGGACGCCGCCATGCGCGAGGCGGCGGCCGCCGCGGGCGCCGCGTTCGTCGAGGTGCTGGTGCCGAGCTCCGGGCACGACATCTGTGCCGGGGAGGACGCCTGGGTCAACGGCTTCGACGTCCGGCCGGGGGTCGCGGCGTCGTACCACCCCCTCGCCGAGGGCCAGGCCGCGGTGGCCGGGCTGGTGGAGAAGGCGCTGCGGGAGTGACGTGGAGCCGGCTCGGCCGTTGATGCTCTCGATATGAACCCCCGCCGTACCGTGGAGCCCATGCCGAGCAGCCGCCCGCGAGGAGCCGTCCTGGCCGCCGCCGTGCTGCTCGCTGCCGTGGCGCTCACGGGCTGCGACGACGGACCGCCGTCCGCGACCGTCGGCAACCCCGACGCGAGCACCCCCGCGCCCGGTGCCGGCTCGCCGTACCCGACCTACGTCGCGCTCGGCGACTCCTACACCGCCGCGCCCGGTGTGCCGCAGACCGAGCAGGAGACCGGCTGCCTGCGGTCCAGCGGCAACTACGCCAGCCAGGTCGCCAACCGGCTCAAGTCCGACTTCGTCGACGTCAGCTGCTCGGGTGCCAGCACGGTCGCCCTCGTCGGCGCGCAGAGCACGGCCGACCACGTCCTGCCGCCGCAGTTCGCGGCCATCACCGCGGAGACCTCGCTGGTCACCCTCGGGATCGGCGGCAACGACCTCGAGCTCTTCCAGACGATGGTCGGGACCTGCGGCCAGCTCGGGCTCAGCGACCCCGACGGGTCGCCCTGCCGCGACTACATGGCAGACGCAGGCAAGAAGAAGGACCTGCTCGTCGAGAAGATCGCCAAGATAGGCGGCCGGGTGAAGGCGTCGCTCCAGGGCATCCACGACCGGGCGCCGCAGGCCAGGGTGATCCTGGTCGGCTACCCGCAGCCCGTCCCGGACAAGGGGACCTGCCGGATCCTGCCGATCGCGAAGGGCGACTACCCCTACGTGCGCAAGCTCGTCGTGAGGCTCAACGACGCGATGCGCACGGCGGCCAAGAAGGCCAAGGCCGACTTCATCGACATGGTGAAGGTGAGCAAGGGCCACGACATCTGTGCCGGACAGGACGCCTGGGTCAATGGCGTGAACACCGATCTGATGCGCGCCCTGGCGTTCCACCCGTTCGCGGAGGAGCAGCAGGCCGTCGCCGACCTGATCATGAAGAAGCTCGACGTCTCCTAGCTAGTGCCCCGCACACTAGGTCTCAGAGGGTCGAGTGCACGACGCGGCCGGCGACGGCGGTCAGCGCGACCGACATGTCGCGGAGCGCCGCGCCGGTTGCGGCCGAGTCGGCGCCGACGGCGAGCGGGTCGGCGTCGAGGAGCACGAGGTCGCCGGGTGAGCCGACCCCGACGGTGGGCTGGCCGTCGACGGAGGCTGCGAGCGCCTCGGCGGGCGTGAGCGCCTGCTCGGCGTGCCACGCGGCCCGGTCGTCGGCGCTGCGGTGCACCGCAGCGGCGATCGCGAGCCAGGGGTCGAGCGGCGAGACCGGTGCGTCCGAGCCGAGGGCGAGCTCGACGCCGTCGTCGAGCATCCAGCGGAACGCGAAGCAGCGCTCGGCCCGGCCCGGCCAGGCCAGCTCGGTGAGGTCGCGGTCGTCGAGCAGGTGGGCGGGCTGGACGCTGGCCCGGATGCCGAGCTCGGCCATCCGGCGTACGTCGTCGCGACCGACCAGCTGCGCGTGCTCGATGGAGCCGATCGCACCGGTCTCGGCGTACGCCGCCAGCGCCTCGGCCACCGCCGCGTCGCCGATCGCGTGGGTGGCGACCTCGAGGCCGCCGCCGTGGGCGCGCTCGAGCAGGTCGCGGAGCTCGCCTCCGGAGAGGTTGGGCTGGCCGGCGGGGTACTCCAGCCGGTGCGCATCGGAGTAGGGGTCGCAGCACCAGGCCGTGCGGGTGTTGAGCGAGCCGTCGCTGATGATCTTGAGCGGACCCATCGTGATCCGGTCGTCGCAGCCGGGCAGCGGGTCGCCGGTGCGCAGCCCCGCCTCGATCACCTCGTCGAGGGTGTCGGCGTAGGTCGCCCAGCGGATGCGCAGGACGTCGCAGTCGTCGGCCCAGCGCTCGGCCCAGTCGTGGCGGTCGCCGCCGAACTCGAAGTCGACCAGCCCGACGACGCCCCGGGCGGCCGCGGCGTCGAGGGTGCGGCGGAACGCCTCGGGCGAGGTGCCGTCGTTGCCGAACAGCGTGACCAGCCGCGGGTAGACCGAGAACCACTCGGTCTCGCGGACCACCGAGTCGCGCACCGGCATGGCCAGGTGCATCAGGGCGGTCGTGTTGAGCCAGGCGTGGTGGCCGTCGCCGGCGATCAGCACGACCGGGGTGTCGCCGGTGACGGCGTCGAGCTCGGAGACGGTGACGTCGCGCTGCCAGGCGCCCGGCCGGTGGCCCCAGCCGATGATCGGGACGCCGGGCAGGGTCGTGATCCGGTCGGCGACCTGCGCCAGCACCTGGTCGGGCGTGCGAGCCGGCGCCAGGTCGAGCCGCTGCGAGGCGAGCGTCCACTGGGTGAGGTGCACGTGCTGGTCCCAGAGGCCCGGGGCGCACCAGCGACCGTCGGCGTCGTACTCCTCGACGCCCGGGCGCGGGTCCAGCTGGGCGGCGACCGTGCTGACCAGACCGTCCTCGACGAGCACGTCCACCGGGTGCTGCACGGGGGCAGCGGTCGGACCGATCGGCACCAGGCGGGCGCGGCGGATGAGCAAGCGGGTCACCGGCAGCACGCTAGGTCACCGACCACGGGTCCGGGCAATGGCCCGGACGGGCGGTCAGGAGACAGAGGCAGCTCAGGCGGCGCAGGGCTCCGCGCAGTCGCAGTCGTGGTCGCTGTCGTGGTCGCTGCCGTCGCCGCCCAGCTCCGGCATCTGCATCGGCTGCGGCCGGAGGAAGACCCCGCCGACCACGGCCGCCAGGGCTGCGGACACGGCACCGACCGCGAACGCGACCTGGAGACCCCCGTGCAGGGCCTCGACGGCCGACGAGCCGCCGGCCGCGAGCGAGGCGGTGCGCGAGTCGGAGACCGCGACCAGGACAGCGAGCCCGAGGGCGCCGCCCATCATGAAGGAGGTGTTCACGACCCCCGAGGCGAGTCCCGCCTCGTGCGGCTCCACGTCGCCCATCGCGGCGAGCAGCACCGGGTTGAAGGCGATGCCGGCACCGATGCCGAGCAGGACCATCGAGGGCAGGACGTCGGTCACGAAGCTGCCGTCGACCGGTGCCATCGCGAACAGCGCCAGCGACGCGGCGGCCAGGGCCAGCCCGACGGTGAGCGGCGGGCGGATGCCGAACTTCATCACCAGCCGGTCGGAGAGCTTCAGCGAGCAGAACATCATCACCAGGCTGGTCGGCACGAAGGCGAGGCCGACCTCGAGGGCGCTGTAGCCGAGCACCTGCTGGAGGTAGAGCGCGGCCAGGAAGAACCACGCGAACATCGCAGCGGCCCAGAGCACGCCGACCACCTGCGAGACCGAGACGTTGCGCAGCTTGAACAGGCGCAGCGGCACGAGCGGAGCGGCGGCCCTGGTCTCGCGGACGACGAAGGCCACGAAGAGCGCGGCGGCCGAAGCCAGCAGGACCAGGGTGCGGGCCGACGTCCAGCCGGCCTCGTTGCCACCGACGACGGCGTAGACCGCGAGCATCAGCGCGGAGGTGACCAGCACGGCACCGGGCACGTCGAGCCTGGTGGAGCCGGGCACGACCTCGTCGGCCGGGAGCATGGCGCGGGCGGCCACCACGACGGCGACGCCGACGGGGACGTTCACGAGGAAGATCCAGTGCCAGTTCAGGAGGCCGGTCAGCACGCCGCCGGCCAGGACGCCGACCGCTCCGCCGCCGGACATCACGAAGCCGAAGACACCCATCGCCTTGGCCCGGTCGCCGGGTTCGCTGAACAGGCCCATGATCAGGGCGAGCGCGACGGCGGAGACGCTGGCGCCGGCGAGGCCCTGCACCGCGCGGCCGACCACGAGGAACGACGCGCTGGGGGCCAGGCCGCAGACGGCCGAGGCGATGGTGAAGGCGACCACCCCGCCGCTGAAGACCCGCTTGTTGCCGAGCAGGTCGCCGAGGCGCCCGGACAGGAGCAGGAAGCCGCCGAAGGTGAGCAGGTAGGCGTTGACGACCCAGGCGAGCGAGGCCTGGGAGAAGCCCAGGTCGGTGCGGATCGAGGGAAGGGCGACGTTCACGATGCTCTGGTCGAGCACGATCATCAGGTCCCCGAGGCAGAGGACGTAGAGGGCCAGCCAGCGGCTCCGCGCCGTCGTGCCCTGCGGGGAGTGGGTGGCGCTGGTCATTTCGTTCTCCTCAGGTGTGGAGGTGCTTTCCGACATCTCCACGAACGGGGACGGACGAATACGACAGACCCGCGGAACTTTCCCGATTCATCGCTCATCCGCGTTTCGTTAGGGTCGAGCGCATGTGGTGGCGGGTGCTCGCGGTGGCAGCGGTGCTGCTGTGCGCCGGTGTGGCAGGCGGGTACGCCGTCGCCGACCGCACCGAGAAGGAGCCCCAGAGCAGCAGCACGCTCGCCCCGATCACGGCCGTCTCCCCCGCCATACCGACACCGCCGCTCTTCGACCCGGTGCCGGACCCGACCGAGCCGCCGCTCGCTCCGGACCTGCCCAACCACGAGGAGGAGCTCCGCATCAGCAAGCGGGGCCCGGGCATCTCGATCTTCGTGCCCGACGGATGGCGGTTCACCCGACAACCCGACAGCCAGACCTGGACGTTCGTGCCGGCGAGCAACGTCAAGAACACCTACATCCTCCGGGTGGAGCTGAAGATCGGCGATCGGCTGGCCGTGAGCGTGGCCAAGAGCACGAGGTTGCTCGCCCTGCAGTCGGCCCAGGAGGACGGGAACATCACCAACCTCCAGATCAGCGCCGAGACCGACAGCAGCTTCCGGGCGAGCTACATCGACGCGGGGGGCTTCCTGCGGGTGACCATGGAGCGCTGGCTCGGGGACGGCAACGGGACGGCGTACGCCGACATCGCGGTCACCGGTCGCACCGTCGACGAGGAGGGGCTCGGCGACCTGCTGGCACGCAGCGTCGAGACCGTGCAGTACCTCGACGCCCTCCCGCCCAAGGGCTCCCAGGAGTCCGCGGGCGCGGGCTAGGAACCTGCTCCTGGCGCTACAGGCCGTGGGTCTCGACGTCGTCGAGGACCCGGTTGGCAGCGGAGCGATCAGTGGTCCGCAGCTGCACCCACAGCAGCGTGTTGGCGGTGACCTGGACGACCCGTTCGACGGTCACACCACCGCCAGGGCAGTCGGAGTAGACGACCGTCGCGGAGTCGTCGCCGTCCTGGCTGTCCGTCACCGTCCGGCCTGCGGCGCCGCACTCGGGGTGCTGGGGCACCTGCTTCGGCAGCTCGGTGCCGGGCAGCAGCGCGACGAAGACGCCCTCGCCGCTCGCACTCTCGCTCGCCCAGTCCTTGCTGCTGCCCACGGAGAGCGCCGGGAAGGTGCCACCGGCGTTCGGTGGCTCCCAGCCGTCGCCGGCGTCGGCGCGGTCCCAGTCCGCCGGGACGGTCACCGAGAGCGTGCCCTGAGCGTCCTCGACGGTGCGCTCGGTGGGAGCGAGGCCGCGCTGCGCGGCGTAGCCGACTCCCCCGCCGACGGCCAGCGCGACCAGGCCGACCAGCGTGAGCGCGGCGAGACGACGGCCCCGGCGACGGGGCAGGGCCGGTTCGGGGAGCGAGCCGAGCGCCGGCGACACGGTCGGGCGCGGGCCCGCCTGGGTGAGCTCCGGGTCGCGCTCGAGCCAGGGCTGGGTGGCCGGGCCCGTGGCCGACGGGCCGAGGGCGCGCTCGAGGGCGATCACGAAGGCCGTCACGCTCGGGTAGCGGTCGTCGCGGTCGCGCGCCAGTCCTCGGTGCAGTGCCTCCTCGACGGCCGGCGCGAACGGCCGCTCGGGTGTCGAGACAGGCGGGAGGTCACCGGGGTTCATCGCGTCGGAGAGCGAGAGGTGGGTGAACGGCGCCCGGCCGGTGAGCAGGAGGAAGGCCAGCGCGGCCAGGGAGTACTGGTCGGCGCGCGCGTCGGGTGACTGGGCCGAGGCCTGCTCGGGGGCGACGTAGGTCGGGGTGCCGGCGATCATCGTCAGCCGCGAGGACATGTCGAGCGACTTGCCGAGGCCGAGGTCGCCGACCATCGCGCGGACGCCGTGCTCGGTGCCGTCGATGGTGCGGAACAGGACGTTGGCGGGCTTGATGTCGCGGTGCAGGATGTCGCGGTCGTGCAGCGCCTGGAGGCCGGCTCCGACCTGGCGGACCACCTCCATCGCCTGCGCAGGCGTCAGCCCGTCGACGTCGAGCCGGTCGGCGAGCGTGCCCTGGTCGGCGTAGGACATCACCAGGTAGGGGCGCCCGTCGTCGAGCTCGCCGGCGTCGTAGACCGAGACGACGTGGGGCGACTCGACCTTGCGCAGGTAGCGCCCCTCCTCGAGGAACCGCTGCCGGATCTGGTGGTCCTCGGTCCAGTTGTCGGCGAGCACCTTGATCGCCACCGGCGAGTCGAGCTGCTCGTCGTAGGCCAGCCACACGGTCGCGAAGCCGCCGGAGCCGATCCGGCGGCGCACGGCGTACCGACCGAGTCGGTGGGGCATGGACACGCCCACATCTTGGCCCCTCAGAGCACCGACGAAACGATCCGGGCCAGCTCGTCGCTGCCGGGACCCTCGGCGTACGGCGGACGCCAGCCGGTCTCGTAGACCCTTCGGGCCGGCTCCTGGAGCGGCTCGAGCGAGCCCGGCAGGGCGTCCATCGACAGGTAGGGCCCAGCCCGGCACCTTGATCACCGGGTCCTGCTTGGCCGCCGCGAGGATGAGGTCGGACGGCAGCGGATCCGTCGAGGTCGAGCTCCGCCCCCGACCAGCGTCGCGACGCGGCGCGGTGTCCATCTCGACGTGGTCGCGGACCCAGGGCGCGATCACCTCGGCCGCACCACGCGTCGAACTGAGCGCGCACCGCGTCGAGGTCTCGCCGTGCCGTCGACGCCGCGAGCAGCGCCCGCGCCTGCATAGCCCGAGCGTCACGCCGCGGCCGAAGTTCGGCGTCGTCGTGCCGACCGCGTCACCCACGGCCGACCAACCCGCTCAGCAGCGGGCTGCCGTCCGCCGTCGTCTGCCCTCGGTAGTGGTTGAGCAGCTTGCCGCCGGGAAGACGGTGCGACCGGCTCGGAGCGCTGCGGGTCGGTCCACGAGGCGAGCGCGGGGATCGCCGCGCAGGCGGCCTCGAACGCCGGTTCGTGACGGAGCAGCTTGAGCTCGCGGTCGTCGCTGCGCCGTGACGATGCAGGACCGAGAACATCCCGTGCTCGTGCCGAGGAACACGATCACCTGGTAGCCATCGAAGTCGCCCTGCCAGACGATCGGGCTGACCATCGGCCCGGGATCGGCGCCCGGGTGCAGCTGGTACACCCGGTCGACGTACGCGATGCCGCAGTGCCCCCGAAGCCCGACGCTCGCCGAGGTGCCGGGTCACCAGGGCTCGACCGGCCGGACGCGTCGAGCACCAGCTCTGCAGGGACCGCCTCGCCATCGACGTCCAGCCCGATCGCCACGCCGTCGACCGACCGCACCGCCCGGACGTGGCCACGCCGCAGCACCAGGCCGGGCTCGGCGGCGACGACCTCGCGCAGCGCGCGCTCGAAGGTCACCCTCCGCGAGCGCACGCCGAGCACGCCCGGCTGGCCGGGCGCCGACACCGGCTCGGCGCCGAGGTCGAGCCAGCGCCCCATCACCTCGGGCAGCTCGGCCTGCAGGGCGGCCGCCGACCTGTCCACGGAAGGTATGCGCGTGGTGGAACTGCATCACGCCCCTGCGCGGCCAGTCACCGCCCGGATCCGGCCCACCGTCGCGGTCGATGACCGTGACCGCGTGGCCGCGCCGCTGGAGCGCGGCTCCGAGGAACAGCCCCGCAGGCCCCGCCCCGATGATCGCCACCCGCATCCGGCTTACGGTTCCGGTGCGGGCCTACGCCGTCCATGGCCCGGTCGGGCGGTTGTGGAGGCGTTCCCGGGCGGACCGGCAGGTATCGGTTCGGTTGCGATCGGGGCGGTCGTGACCATGGCTGCATTAGGTTCTAGGCGCTGGAGAGGGTGGAGACGTGATGACCGAGGCACTGACGCCGGACGACATCGATGAGCTCGCGCGCCGCGCGCAGGACGGCGACCGCGACGCCATGGAGATGTTGCTGACCGCCGTGCGCCCGCGCACGCTCAACGTCTGTCGCGGGGTGCTGCCCTACACCCCCGACGCGGAGGACGCGTGCCAGGAGGCGCTGATCAAGGTCTCCCAGAAGATCGGCACCTGGAACCACCAGGGCCGGTTCACCACGTGGCTCCACATGGTCGCGGTCAACTCCGCGCGGTCGACGTACCGCCGGATGAAGAACCAGGCCGTCGCCGCCGACCCGCAGGAGTCGCAGGCGATGGCGCGACCCGACCCGCGGACGACGAGCGTGATCGCCGGCACCCGCCTCGACCTGCTCGAGGCGATGGAGACGCTCGAGCGCGACCACCCGCAGTTCGTGGAGCCACTGCTGCTGCGCGATGTCTACGGGCTGCCCTACGAGGAGATCGCGCAGCTCGTCGGCGCCCCGCTCGGCACGATCAAGGCCCAGATCCACCACGGCCGCCGGCTGGTGCGTCCCATGCTGGCGGAGTCGTCCTGAGCGTCCGCTCGAGCGACCGCACCACACGGCTGACGGCGCTCGGGGCGCTCCTGCTCACCGCCTCGCTGGTCACCGGGTGCAACGACGACGGCCCGGCCGCCAGCCGCGAGGGCGCCGCTCCCACCTCCGGGGCGCCCTCCGGGTCGGCGTCCCTCCCGCCCGAGACCGACGCCCCGCACGACCTCGACGACCCGGCCCTCGACGCGGCGCTGAGCGATCCCGTCGAGGACTCGGTCTACCCCGACGTCGGCGACCCGGGCGTCGACTCCCTGCACTACGACCTCGACCTGGCCTGGACGCCCGAGACCCGCACGCTGGTGGGCGACGCGACGATCGAGCTGCGCTCGACCGCCACGTCCGACCACCTGCAGCTCGACCTGGGTGAGGCGCTCGAGGTGTCGGCGGTGACCCTCGACGGTTCGGACGCGCCGTTCGAGCACCAGGGCAAGGACCTCGTGGTCACCGCGCCGGTCACCGAGGACGAGCGCTACGTGCTCGAGGTGAGCTACTCCGGCACCCCCGAGCCGACGCCCGCGCCGACCAAGCGGAACGACTTCAACACCAGCGGCTGGACGATCACGCCCGGCGGGGAGACGTGGACGATGCAGGAGCCCTACGGCGCGTTCACCTGGTACCCCGTCAACGACCAGCCCTCCGACAAGGCGCTCTACGACTTCAGCCTCACCGTCCCCTCCCCGTGGACCGGGGTCGCGAACGGCGTGATGACCGACCAGACCGAGCAGGACGGGCTGACGACGACCGCGTGGCACCTGTCCGAGCCGGCGTCGTCCTACGTCATCACGGTGGCGATCGGCGACTACACCAGCAGCACCGTCACCTCCCAGAGCGGTGTCGAGATCACCTCCTGGGTGCCGAGCGACCGGCCGGGGCTGGCCGACGGCCTGGCGCCGGCGGCAGCCGGGCTCGACTGGCTGGAGGCGCTCCTCGGTCCCTACCCCTTCGACAGCCTCGGCTTCGTGCTGGTCGACTCGCTCAGCGGCATGGAGACCCAGACCCTGATCACCCTCGGCGCGACCGACTACACGACGTCCACGGCGGTGCTGGTCCACGAGATGGCGCACCAGTGGTACGGCGACGAGGTCACGCCCGACGACTGGCGCGACGTCTGGATGAACGAGGGCATGGCGATGTACCTCCAGGGCTGCTGGCAGGCCGAGGCCGACGGCCGCAGCGTCGACGACGTCATGGACGGGTACGCCGAGTTCGAGAGCTCCCTGCGCGCCTCCGCCGGCCCGCCCGCGGCGTACGACCCCCAGCAGTTCGGCGCCAGCAACATCTACTACGGGCCGGCGCTGATGTGGCACGAGCTGCGCAAGAAGATCGGCGACGACGCGTTCTGGAAGGTCGTGCGCGACTGGCCGGCCCGTGACCCCGACACCAACGTCTCCGGCGAGGAGTACCTCGACTGGCTGGTCGACCAGACCCACGTCGACCGCGCCTTCTTCGACGACTGGCTGCTCAGCCCCACCACGCCCCCACGCTCCTGACCCCCCACGGGTCGGCGCCGAAGGGTTGTCCCGGGTCGACGGAACGGGTGAGGTGGGGGCATGCGACTCCTGGTGCTCGGTGGAACGGTCTTCCTGTCGAGAGCGGTGGCCGCCGATGCCGTGGCGCGGGGGCACGAGGTGACGTGCGCAGCGCGCGGGACCTCCGGCTCGGTGCCCGAGGGTGCGCGGCTGGTCTCCGTCGACCGGACGCAGCCGCTGCCGGACCTGGGCGAGTTCGATGCCGTCGTCGACGTGGCGCGGCACCCGTCGTGGGTGCGCGAGGCCGTGGCGGCGTACGCCGACGCGCACTGGGTCTTCGTCTCCACGGTCAACGTCTACGCCGACGACGCGACGCCGGGAGGGACGCCCGAGAGCCTCCCACTCGTCGAGGCGATCGAGGAGGACGTCGACCTCAAGGCGAACCCTGAGGCGTACGGGCCGATGAAGGTGGCCTGCGAACGGATCGTGCTGGACGGCGCAGCGTCGGCGATGGTGATGCGACCGGGGTTGATCATCGGCCCCGAGGACCCGACCGGGCGGTTCTCGTACTGGCCGCGGCGTCTCGCCGCCGGAGGTGAGGTGCTCGCGCCGGGGGACCCGGCCGATGCCATGCAGGTCGCCGACGTCCGCGACCTGGCTGCGTGGGCGGTCACCGCGTGCGAGCAGCGCACGACCGGCGTGCACGACGGGGTCGGCCGATCGATGCCCCTCGCCGACCTGCTCGCCAGGTGTGCCGAGGGGGTCGACAGCGAGGTCTCCTGGACCTGGGTCGACCAGGAGTTCCTGCAGGCCCAGGAGGTGGAGCCCTGGATGGGGCCCGGCGCGATCCCGCTCTGGCTGCCCCGCCCGGAGTACGACGGCCTGGGCGCGCACGACGTACAGCCCTCCCTCGACGCCGGCCTCACCCTCCGTCCGCTCGGCGACACCACCCGCGACACCCTGGCCTGGCTCGACGCCACCCCCGACGCCGCAATCAGCGGCATCACCCTCGACCGCGAGCGGGAGCTGCTGGCCGCCTGGCACTCCCGCGGCTCGGGATAGGGACTATCGCAAGGCGAGGGCCTCCCCGAAGCGAGCGCCGAAGGCCAGCTCGGTCAGCGGACGGCGGCCGCGGGGGGCGAGGTCGGACTCCACCGCGAGGCCGACGGCGAGGCCGGTGGTGACCCGCCAGTGAGGAGGTACGCCGGCCAGCTCCGCGAGGCCGTCGTGGTCGAACGCGGCGAACTGGTGGACGCCGAGGCCGAGCGCGGAGGCCTGCACGGTCAGGTGGGCGACCGCCTGGCCGAGGTCGTACTGCGCGTAGTCGGAGTACCCCAGCGCGTCCTCCTCGGGCCCGGACGCGACCTGGTTGAGCGTGAAGAGCAGCGCCGAGGCGGCGGGTGCCCAGCGGCGTACGGACGGAGCGAGCAGCGGCACGAACGCCCTGTGCGCGGCGTCCCCGCGCCGGCCGACGAGGAACGCCCACGGCTGCGAGTTGCCCGCCGACGGCGACCAGCGCGCCGCCTCGAGCAGCACCGCCAGCTCGCCGTCGGCCATCACGTGCGCCTCGTCGTAGGCGCGGATGCTGCGCCGGTCGCGCAGGAGCGGCAGGAGCTCGACCATGCGGGGTCAACAGCCGACGAGACCGCCGTCATTCCTGGCGTCAGACCAGGTTCACCGGAGGCGCACTGGCCCACCGGCGACGCCGCCAGCCGAAGAAGCCCAGCACGAAGAGCCACCAGAAGGCCTCGACGAGCACCACCTGGGTGGCGCGCACCGACTCCACGAGGGCGTCGCCCGTCTCCTCGACCGCCCAGTGCGTGCCGCGGGAGCGGCAGCCCGACGGGTTCGGGTCGAGGGGGCTGCAGACGGGCGTGAACCCCGGCCCATCGGCCTGGGTCGAGCGGGTCTGGGCACCCAGGTCACCGTCCGTGTCGACCTCCTGGTCGTCCGCGACCTCGTCCGGAGCGTCCACGGCCGGGTCCGGGTTGGCGTCCACCCAGCGCTCGAACGTCTCGAGCATCGCCTGGTGGCCGCGCTCGTTGGGATGGAGGCTGTTGTGCGACCAGTTCGCCGGGTTGAACCGCTGCTCGGCCAGGCCGGACACCGAGCGCAGCCCGATGAAGTTCAGGCCGGGCCGGCCGTGGTTCGCCGGGTCGCACAGCTGCAGCCCGGCCGCCTTGAGCGAGTCCTTCATCTCACCGAGGAAGTAGAAGTGGTGCGCCCGGGCCACGGACTCGACGGTCTCGTTGAGCTTCTCGAGGAACCCGGCGACGAACGCCCGCTCCTCGGGCAGGAGCGCCACCTGTGAGCAGCTCCTGAGCTGGTCGTTGAGGGTCGCCGGAGCGAGGTCGCCCTTGCCGCGGTAGATCGGGTCGGGGTAGGCCGTCACGACGATGGGCGTGTCCGGGAACGCCTCGCGGACCTGCGTGTACGTCGCGTCCAGCGACGTGCGCACCTCGCCGAGGCCGCCTGTCCACCACGACGCCTTGTCCGCGCAGTTGCCCGGCACCAGGCACATCACGCCGATGGTGGAGAAGCCCGCGTCGTTGCCGCCGATGCTGAGCACGACCAGCTCGGGCGTGAACTGCTCCGCCGCCGCCAGCTCCTCGTAGTGCGCCAGCTGCGTCATGCCCTCGCCCTGCTGGACGTAGATGCCGGGCAGGTCGGACCCGGGCGGGTTCGACGTGCGGATGTTGGCCGACTTCGCACCCGAGCAGGCGAGGAAGACCGTCCCGTCGAACGGCGAGAGCCGGCCCGCCTGCATCGCCCAGGCGGACGGTGCGCGGCGGCAGGTGTCCTCGCCGGCGGTGTCCGTGCCCTCGTAGAAGACCGAGGCGCCCTCGCCGGACATGTAGGAGTCGCCCAGCGCGACCAGCACGTGCTGCTTGCCCGTCACCTCGGGCGGCGGACCAGCGTCGCCGGGCGTGAACCCCATCATCGCGAGCGCGACGATGATCAGCACGATGTCGGCGCGGGTGCTCGACGCGACCGACGCGGTCAGCACCGCGAGGGCGATCACGAGGAAGAGGGTGGGCTTCGAGTGGTGGCTGGCCACCCACATCCACCAGCCCACCCCGAGCGCCCCGGCGAGGCCGACACCCATGACCACCCACACCAGCCGGGCCGGGGCCGAGCCGGGGCCAGCGTCGGAGAGGAGCGCGGTGGCCCTCTCCGAGAGGAACGCGACGGAGACCGGCCAGCAGGCGGCCAGGCCCACCGCGACCAGCCCGGCCCCGACCCACAGGAGGTGGGTGTCCTCGCGGTGCAGCACCCGGTAGCCGACCAGGACCAGCACCACGGCCAGCCCGGCGAGGGCGAGGCCGACGCGTCCGACCCACCTGCCGTCCTCCCGCCACACCGCCAGCGCCCCGCCGATGGCGAAGTAGGTGAGCACCAGGGCCGCGAGCAGCAGGCCGCCGCTGGCCACGTCGTTGGCCAGCAGCACCTTGTAGGTCACTCCGAGACCCACCGCCACGAGGAAGACCACCCCGTAGACCCAGGGGCTCTCGACGGCCGACTCACCGGACAGGTAGTGCGTGTACTGGCCCCGCAGCCACAGCCCCGCTGCGATCAGGAAGACCGAGAGCGCCAGGCCGAACGCCAGCGACGGTGAGCCGCTGCGCGCCACGGTGAGCAGCAGCACGACCGAGGCGGCGAAGAGCACGGTGCGGCGACGAGCCACGTCCTGGGGGTCGGTCCCGAGGAGGACGGCCCCGAGAAAGTTGATGACCGGCATGAGCGTCCCTCCTGGCCGAAGTCTCTGACCGTCGTCGTCGGGCAGCCATGACCCGAACGACCCATTGACGGCTGCCGGTGACCAGCAACCGGCCGAGTCGGCGTTGCCGCTGACGAGTAACCGGCCGAGTCGGCGTTACTGCTGAGCGGTAGCGCCGACTCGGCGACGGGATCTCAGCGGTGAGGACCCACGAGGACGTCGGCGAGGAGGGCGGCCGCCTTGTCGGCGCCACCCCTGCGGACCGGGCGGTACGCCGGACGGACCTGCCGGGCGGCCATCATCGTCTCGGCCAGCTCGCGCGGGTTCGTGGCCCCGTAGTCCATCCGGACGCCCGCACCGTAGTGGTCGAGCCGGTGCGCCACGAAGTGCTGCTGCTCCCAGTGGTGGGCCAGCGGGAAGTAGACGAACGGCCGCCGAGCAGCGACCAGCTCCATGGTGGTCGAGAGCCCGCCCTGGACGACGGCCAGGTCGGCGCAGGCGAGGTGCTCGAACAGCGAGTCGACGTAGCCGAGCTTGTCCATCCCCTCGACGTCCGGGAGCAGCCCCGGGTCGAGCCGCGGGCCGGTCACCATCACCATCCGCGCGTCCGGCTCCTCCTTGCGGACCAGCGCGAAGGCCTCGGCGGTCAGCTCCAGCAGGTCACGGCCCACGGCGGTGCCGCCGACGGCGGCGAGGTAGAGCGGGTAGCCGGTGCCGTAGCCCAGCTCGCGGCGCAGCCGCTGTGGCCGGCGGTAGGCACCGGGGTCGAACGGGACGACGTACGGCACGCTCGTGAACCACCGCTCGGTCCAGTCGCGCACCCGCGGCAGCCCCGCGCCGAGGGAGGCGTCCGGCAGCTCGGCGTATCCGCCGATGAACACCGAGCGGTCGCGCACGTGGGGGAACCGCTCGCGGTGCTCGATCATCTCGGCGTTGTAGTCCGCGCAGAGGTCGACCTCGCGCTGGTCGCCCTCGGGGTCGACGGGCAGGAACCCGACCACGTCGGTGAGGAAGGCGTACGGCGCGATCTTGCGCTCGGGGTTCTCGTGCAGGAAGTGGTCGACGTCCCACGCCTCGTCACCGACCCAGAGGTCGTAGGCCGTCTCGCGCACCACGTCGTCGAAGAGCATGTAGTTGGCGACGAAGATCTCGTCCATCCGCCGGAACGCGTGGAACGCGTGCAGGTCGTGGGCCTCGGCCTCGCTCTCCCAGTGCGCCGACTCCGAGGCGAGCTCGGCACTCGCCGGATGGATCGCCTCGCCGTGCGCCCGCAGCACCTCGGTCACCGGCGACTGGGCCAGCCACTCGATCTCCAGGTCCGGCACCCGCTCGCGCAGCGCGCGGGCGATGGTGAGGTCGCGCAGGACGTGGCCCAGGCCGATGGGCGAGCAGACCCACAGGGCCCGGCGCTTGCGCTCGCGCGCGAACAGCCAGGGGGTGCCGGGAGCGGAGGCGGTCGGGGTGGTGGGGGTGTGCATGTCCACGAACTCCTTGATCTGGGTGTTGACCAGCACCGGGTGCCGCGCCATCGGCAGGTGACCGGCGCCCTCCAGCAGGACCAGGCGAGCTCCGCTGACCTCGGCGAAGCGGCGGCCGCGTGCCGGCGGCTGGCAGCGGTCCTCGGTGCCGTGCATGACCAGGACCGGGCAGGTCAGCCCCGCGACCAGCGCGAGCGCGTCGTCGGGCTCGTGGCCGCGCTCGGAGGTGTGCAGCCGGTCGATGATCACCTCGGCGTCGGTCTGCAGCGCCCAGCCCACCAGGTCGTCACAGAGCTTGCTGGAGTGCGGCTCGGGGGCCATCAGGTCGGAGTGGTAGGCGGCCCACTCGTCGTACCTCCCGAGCCACTGCTCCTCGAAGACCATCTCGAACGGCGCGGGGTGGGCGGCGAACGGCGCCAGGTTGGGCGCGATCGCGACCAGGCCGCGCACCCGCTCCGGCGCGAGCTCGTGGAGCACGAGGGCCCACCGCACCCCGGAGCACAGCGCCACGAGGAAGGCGGACCCGGTCGCGGTGGCATCGAGGACGGCGAGGGCGTCCGCGGCGTTGAGCTCGTCGCTGTAGGCGGCGGCCCCGCGGGGCCGGCCGGAGCGCCCGTTCCCGCGCGGGTCGGCGGTGACCACGCGGAAGTGGCGGGCCAGGAAGGCCACCTGGGCCTTCCACATCCGGCCGTCCACGATCGGGAAGGTCGGCATCAGGAAGACGGTGGTGGAGCCGGTGCCGAAGACCTCGTAGTGGATGCTCACGCCGGCGCTCTCGACGTCGCCGGCGAGGTCCGGCTCGCGCGCGCGCATCAGGCGGTCACCTGCTCCGCGAAGCGCCGGACCCGGTGGTTGAACCAGACCGGGTGCCGGGCCTGGACGCAGTGGCCGCCGCCCTCGACCAGCTCGATCGGGCACCCGATCAGCTCTGCGAGGAGACGACCGGTCGCGGCCGGGACGATGCGGTCGTCGGTGCCGTGGACGACCAGGCTCGGGCAGGTGACGCGGCCGGCCAGCTCGCGGGTCTGCTCGAGCGTCAGCGACGGTCGCGCGGCGGGGTCGATGCTGTCGACGAGCGTGTCGGCGCTGGTCTGCAGCGCCCACGCCACGCTCTCCTCGACCTGGCGGGTCGAGTGGGCCTCGGGGAACACCTCGGTGAAGAAGTGGTCGGCGAAGCCGGGCAGGTCGCGCCGCCAGTAGTGGCGGTTCCACTTCTCCCAGCCCTCGTAGGAGTCGCGGACGGCCTCGAAGTCGAGCCCGGAGGTCCGCTCCTCGAGCACCAGCGACGGGGCCACGAAGAGCGCGCCCCGCACGCGGTCCGGGTGCTCCGCGGCCAGCTGCAGCAGGGTGCGGCCGCCCATCGACAGGCCGACGCCCACCACGGCGTCGGCGCCGACCTCGTCGAGCACCGCCAGCGCGTCGGCCAGCAGCTCGGCGTCGGCGTACGCCGCGGGGCCGGCGGGCCGGTCGGACCGCCCGTTGCCGCGGGCGTCGTGGCTGACGACCCGGAAGTGCCGCGCCAGGAAGGGCACCTGGTGCTTCCAGCACCGCGAGTGGCTGATCGACCAGGGCGCCGCCAGCAGCACGGTCGTCGGCCCGGCGCCGGTGACCTCGTAGTAGAGGCGGACGCCGTCGCGCACAGCGAAGCCGCTCCTGTCGGGCTCGCGGGCGCGCACGGGACCCACTGTCCCGCGCGCGCCCGCCGTGCGCATCCCCACCGTCAGGGCCGCGCCTCGAAGACCAGGTTGAAGGGGGTCTCGGTCGCACGGCGGAACCGGGTGAAGCCGGCCTGGGCGACCACCTCACCGATCGCCTTCTCGCCGGCCTGGGCACCCAGCGAGTAGCCGCCGCTCTGGGAGAGCGCGTTGGGGACGCAGAGGAAGGTCGAGAATCCGTAGTAGACCCGGCCCACCGGGTTGAGGTTGTCGGCGATCGTGTCGCCGGCGGCAGGCTCGACGATCAGCCAGGTGCCGTCGTCGGCGAGCGACTGCCGGATGTGGCGGGCCGCCCCGACCGGGTCACCCATGTCGTGCAGGCAGTCGAACGTCGTGACCAGGTCGTAGCCGCTGCCGCCGAAGTCCTGCGCGCTGGCGACCTCGAAGTCGATCCGCTCGGCCACTCCCGCGTCGGACGCCCGCTTGCGCGCGAGCTCGATCGACTCGTCGTGGTAGTCGCAACCCAGCAGCTCGACCTGGGGGAACTGCTCGGCGAGCATGATGCTCGACGCACCCAGGCCACAGCCGACGTCGGCGACCTTGGCGCCGGCCTCGAGCTTGGCCTGCACGTCGTCGAGGGCCGGGATCCAGCTCGGCACCAGGTTGGCCAGGTAGCCGGGCCGGAAGAACTGCTCGCAGCCGACGAAGACGTCCTCGTCGTGCTCGTGCCAGCCGACGCCCGCGCCGGTCCTGTAGGCCTCCTCGATCCGGTCGATCGCCTGGAGCGAGCCGAGCGCCAGCACGTAGGCGCCGGGCGCGTAGACGGCACCGTCCGGGTTCGCCAGCACGAAGGCCTGCTCCTCGGTCATCGACCAGGTGTCGGCCTCCGCGTCGTAGGTCACGTAGCCGCCCGCGCCCTGCCCCCGCAGCCACTCCGCGACGTACCTCGGGTCGCAGCTGGTACGCCGGGCCAGGTCGTCGGCTGTTCCCGGCCCGTCCGCCAGCGCGCGGTACAGGCCGAGCCGGTGTCCGATGACGACGCCACCAGCGGTGATCGTCGCGCCGAGGTCACCGACGAACCGCCCGAGCATCTCGTTGAGCTTGTCGTCGTCCATGTCGTGTCCCTCCCAGGGCCCTTGCGGGCCGGTGTCCATGCCGCGCAGGTGCGGCCTGACCGATGTCTACGAGCGAGGGCCGGTCGGGGCGATAGGGGGAATCCCCTACGGGGACGTCGTGAGCCCTCGGGCGGCGGCCCACGCGGCGACGCCGGCGCGGCTCGGTGTCTCGAGCCGGGACATGAGGTTGTGCACGTGCACCTCGATGGTCTTCTCGCTGATGCCGAGCAGCTTGCCGATCTGCCGGTTGGTGTGGCCCGCGGCGACCAGCGCCGCGACCTCGAGCTGGCGCGCGGTCAGCTCGACGGCCGTCGCTCCACCGGCTGCGCCCTCGACCATCCGGCCTGCCAGCTCCAGCACGGCCGACGACGGCATGGTCCGCCCGGCGTGCCGCTCGTGCTCCGCGGCGGCCCGGCCCAGGGTGGCATCCAGGCGCCGGTCGAGGTCGTCGAGGTGGCGCAGCTCCGACTCGGTCGCGACGGCGGCAGCCAGCTGACGTCGGGAGGCGGCGGCCCCGACGAGGCGCGCCGCCGTCGCGGCCGCGCCCCGGGCCAGGGCGACCTCGGCCACCACCTCGAGGCACTGGGCCGTCCCGCGCCGGTCGCCGGACTCGTCGTGGAGCCGCAGGGCGCGGGCCAGGAGCGTGGCCGCCCGGTCCACGTCGGCGGTGCTGCCTCGGCCCACGACCGCGGAGGCGAGCAGGCACGCGCAGACGGCGGCGGCCCAGTCGTAGCCGATCGAGTCGAACAGCTCCAGCGACTCCGACAGCAGCTCCTCCGCCTCGTCGGTCCGACCCTCGGCCAGGGCCAGCAGTGCGAGGTCGTGGCCGGCCCACGCGGTGCCCCGGACGTTGCCGAGCCGGACGTGCGCGACGCGGGTCGCGGTGTAGAGCGCGGCCGCCCGGGCGAGGTCACCGCGCTCCCGGGCGAGGTGGCCGAGGAAGGCCCGGGCCACGGCGGCCCGGCGCCCCGGGAGTGCTCCCTCGACGACCCCCTCCGCCCCGTCGTCCGCCCCGAAGGGGGCGAGCAGCTCCTCGGCCAGGTCGAGCCGCCCGAGGCCGTACGCCGTGACCCCTGCGGCGAGGCGGCCGGCGGGGCCGGCGTCGGGATCGGCCCGGTCGTCGTCGGCCGCGGCGCTCAGCTCGACCAGGGGCATCTGGGCGTCGGCCAGGACGCCACGGGTGTAGCCGAACCAGGCCAGGGCCGTGGCCAGCCAGACGATCAGCTCGCCCTGGTCCGTGGCCCGGGCGTGGCCCAGGGCGACATCGAGATCGGCGCGGAACGTGGCCAGCTGCGGCCAGGTGTCGGTCTCGGCCGCAGTGCCGAGCGTGGCCTCCCACTCGCGGGCGCGCCGGACGAACCACGCGGCGTGGCGGTCGCGGGTCTCCCGGGCCTCCGCCTGCTCCTCCAGCCGCTCAGCGGCGTACTCCCGCAGGCTCATCAGCATCGTGAACCGCGCCGAGCCCTCGAGGTTCGCGCCGGCCCGCCGGACCAGGCTCTTGTCGAGCAGCGACTCGAGAGCGTCGATGAAGTCCGGGACGGCGCAGACCGCCTGGGCGCTCTCCAGGTCCCACTCGCCGGGGAAGACCGACAACCGCCGGAAGGCCGCCCGGTCGCGCTCGGACAGCAGGTCGTGGCTCCAGGCGATGGCCGCCCGCAGGTCGCGGTGGCGGGCGGGCGAGTCGCGGGGCCCGCTGGTCAGCACGCTCATCCGGCGGCCCAGCCGGAAGGCGAGCTCGCTGGGTGTGAAGACCCGCAGCCGCGCGGCCGCGAGCTCGATCGCCAGCGGGAGGCCGTCGAGGTCGATGCAGATCTCGGCCAGGGCCCGGGCGGTGTTCGGGGTGAGCTTCACTGCGGGCGGAGCCCGGTCGAGCAGCAGCGTCACGGCCGGGTTGTCGCGCAGCCGCGCGGGATCGGCGGCGTCGTCCGCCGACGGCATCGGCAGGGGCGGTACGGCGTACTCCCGCTCGGCGGCCAGCCGCAGCCGCTCCCGGCTGGTGGCGAGCACTCGGAGGCGGGGCGAGGCGGCCAGCAGCTCGACCACCTCGCCGCCCAGGTCGGGCTCGACGTCGAGCAGGTGCTCGCAGTTGTCGAGGACGAGCAGGCGGTCGCCGTCACCGTGCCCACCCGGGACCAGCGCCCGCATCAGCTCGGCGTGGAACTGTTGGGGCTCGCGCAGCGGCGCGAGGTCGACCCAGACCACCTCGTCGGCGCGCTCCGCGCACACCGCCTGGGCCAGGCGGGTCTTGCCCACTCCGGGCGGGCCGGTGAGCGACACGAGCCGGGCGCGCTCCAGCAGGCCGAGGACGTCCTCGACCTCGCTCGCACGGCCGATCAGCGGGGCGGCAGATGCGGGCGTTGAGGTCCCGCTGGACATGTTCGGATCCTAGGCCGCCACGGACACTAGGGTGCCTGCGTGACCGGCACCGCGCGCACCTACGTCGTCAGCGGGGCCGCGTCGGGCATCGGCGCAGCGACCACCGCTCTGCTTCGCGGGCAGGGGCACCGGGTCGTCACCGTCGACCTCCGCGACGCCGACGTGGTGGCGGACCTGTCGACGGCCGGGGGTCGGACGGCGGCGGTCGCCGCAGTCCGGTCACTGACCGACGTGGTCCACGGGGTCGTGCCCGCGGCTGGCATCGGCGGCTTCACGGGGACCGACCCGGCGTTGGTCGTGTCGGTGAACTTCTTCGGTGCGGTCGCGCTGGTCGAGGGGCTGCGCGACCTGATGGCGGCTGCGGACGGAGCCGGGGTCGTCCTCCTGGCCTCCAACTCGATCACCGGGCAGCCCGGCTGGGCGGGTGAGGTCGCGGCCGCCTGCCTGCGCGGCGACGAGGCGCGCGCGCGGCTCGCGGCCGCCGCGCACGAGGCGGTCATGGTCTACCCCGCCAGCAAGGCGGCGCTGGCCTGGTGGGCCCGGCGCGAGGGCGTGACCGAGCCGTGGATCGGCGCCGGCATCCGCCTCAACGCCGTCGCACCCGGCAAGGTCGCGACCGCGATGACCGACCAGCTCGCCGCCGACCCCGTCTTCGGGCCGCTGTCCGAGGCCTACCCGAGCGCGATCGGCCGGGACGGCCGGGCCGAGGAGATCGCCGCCCCCATCGCGTTCCTGCTCTCGGACGCCGCGTCTCTCGTGGTCGGCTCCGTGCTCTACGTCGACGGCGGCACCGACGCGATCCTGCACCCCATCGCCCCCGAGGGCTGGAACGTGACTCTCCCCGCCTCGTGAGCCGCGAGACCGAGCAGCAGAACCGCCGGATGCTGCGGGCCCGCGACGCGATGGACCGGCAGTTCGCCGACCCGCTCGACATCCCGACGCTGGCGTCGATCGCCCACGTCTCCGAGGCGCACTTCATCCGGACCTTCCGGGCGACGTTCGGTGAGACGCCGCACCGCTACCTGCAGCGCCGACGGGTCGAGCGCGCGATGGCGCTGCTGGTCTCCACCGACCGCTCGATCACCGATGTCTGCATGTCCGTCGGGTTCTCCAGCCTCGGCACCTTCAGCCGCACCTTCCGCGAGATCGTGGGTCAGTCGCCGAAGGACTATCGCGCCGCGCACCCCGGCATCGGGAAGGTGCCGACGCACTTCTCGATGGCGTGGACGAGGCCGAGCAGTTTTGGAGAAGGACGCGGGCAGGAGCGCGCATAGCGTCGTGCTCACCGCATCGACACAGACCAGGAAAGGAAAGTGCGACATGTTCAAGGACATCAACGTCTCGCAGATCTTCGTCTTCGACCAGGACGAGGCGCTGGACTTCTACGTCGGCAAGCTCGGCCTCGAGGTCAACACCGACCAGGACCTCGGCTTCATGCGCTGGCTCACGGTGAACGTGCCCGGTCACCCCGAGCGGGTGATCCTGCTGGAGCGGCCCGGACCGCCGTCGATGGACGAGGCCACCGCGGCGCAGGTGCGCGAGCTCGTGAGCAAGGGCGTGATGGGCGGGTGGGTCGGCTTCGTGACCGACGACTGCCGCAAGACCTACGACGAGCTGGCGGCCAAGGGGGTGGAGTTCACCGACGGCCCCAACGAGCAGCCCTACGGCATCGACGCCGGCATCCGCGACCCGTTCGGCAACAAGCTGAGGTTCGTGCAGCTCAGGAGCTGATGCCGCCGGGTCGCCGCGCTCAGCGCGGCCTTCACGCCCGGGTGGTCGCCGGGCACGCTCTGGTCACCACCCGCCCCGAGGGTCTCGACAACAGTCAGAAGAGCAGCGACGAGGCGGGGTCCTCGACCATGCCGGCCACGTCGGACAGGAACCGCGAGCCGGACTCGCCGTCGATGTGCCGGTGGTCGAAGGACAGCGCGAGCGTGGTGACGTGGCGGACCTGGATCTCGTCGTCGACCACCCAGGGCTGCTTCCTGATCGCGCCGAAGCACAGGATCGCGGACTCGCCGGGGTTGATGATCGGCGTGCCCGCGTCGATGCCGAAGACGCCGACGTTGGTGATCGTGAAGGTGCCGCCGCTCATGTCCGCCGGCTGGGTCTTGCCGTCACGCGCGACCGCGGTCAGCTCGCCGAGGGCGGCGGCCAGGTCGCCCAGCGCGAGGTCCTGGGCGTCCTTGATGTTCGGGACGACCAGCCCGCGCGGCGTGGCCGCGGCGATGCCGAGGTTGACGTGGCTCTTGAACACCACCTCCTGCGCGGCCTCGTCCCAGAACGAGTTGATGACCGGCGTACGCCGCATCGCGAGCATCGCGGCCCGGGCCAGCACCAGCAGCGGCGAGACCTTCACGTCGCGGAACTCGCGGCGACCCTTGAGCCGCTCGACGAGCTCCACGGTGCGGGTCGCGTCGACCGTCACCCACTCGGTGACGTGGGGGGCCGAGAACGCCGACTGCACCATCGCGCCGGCCATCATCTTGCGGACACCCTTGATCGGCTCGCGGGTCTCCCGCTGGCCGGTGGAGGTCGGGACCCCTGGGATGCGGTGGACCCCGGACGAGGTCGGTCCTCGACGTCGCCGCGGGTGACCGTGCCGTGGGGGCCGGTGGGCGTGATCGTGCCCAGGTCGACACCGAGGTCCTTGGCGAGCTTGCGCACCGGCGGCTTGGCCAGCACACGGAGCCGGGCCGGCTCGAGCGGCTCGGCGGGCTGCTGGCTGCGGGCCGGCACGGCGGGCTCGGGCTCCTCGGCCTCGACCATCGGCGAGGCACCGGCCTCGAAGGCGGCCTGGGCCTGCATGTGCGCGGCCATGGTGCCGGAGGCGACCTTGCGGGCGCGCCGGGTCGGCCCGCGGTCGGCCTTCATCCGGCCGACCAGGCTCTCGCCCTCGCCCGAGCCGGACGCGGCAGGGTTGGAGAGGTCGATCTCCATCTCGGCCGGCGCAGGGGCGTCGGCCGCCGCCGCGGCCTCGGCGGCGTCGCCGATCGCGATGATCGGCGTGCCGACGGGGATGGTCTCGCCCTCGGGCGCGAGGATCGCCGAGACGGTGCCGGCGTAGGGCGACGGCAGCTCCACGATCGACTTCGCGGTCTCGATCTCGCAGACGATGTCGTTGATCGCGATGGTGTCGCCGACCTTGACCTTCCAGGAGACGATCTCGGCCTCCGTGAGGCCCTCGCCGACGTCGGGGAGGAGGTACTCGGGCATCAGAAGCCTTCCTAGAAGGAGAGAGTCCGGTCGACGGCGTCGAGCACCCGGTCGAGGTCGGGCAGCCACTCCTCCTCGATGCGCGAGGCGGGGTAGGGGGTGTCGAACCCGCCGACCCGCAGCACCGGCGCCTCGAGGTGGTAGAAGCACTGCTCGGTGATCCGGGCGGCCAGCTCGGCGCCCATGCCGAGGTTGACGTGCGCCTCGTGGACGACGACCGCGTGGCCGGTGCGGCGCACGGAGTCGAGCACCGGGCCCATGTCGAGAGGCGAGAGCGTGCGCAGGTCGATGACCTCCAGCGAGCGGCCCTCGCCCGACGCCGCCTCGGCGGCCTTCATCGCGGTCTTCACGGTCGGGCCGTAGGCGAGCAGGGTGACGTCCTGGCCGGGGCGTACGACGCGCGAGGTGAACAGCGGGTCGGGCGTGATCGTGTCGTCGAGCTCGGCCTTGTCGGCGTGGTACTGGCGCTTGGGCTCGAGGAAGATCACCGGGTCGTCGGAGGCGATGGCCTGCTGGATCATCCAGTAGCCGTCGACCGGGTTGGAGCAGGCCACCACCTTGAGGCCGGGCGTGTGCGCGAACTGCGCCTCCGGCGACTCGCTGTGGTGCTCCACCGCGCCGATGCCGCCGCCGAACGGGATCCGGATGACCATCGGCATCTTGATCCGGCCCTTGGACCGGAAGTGGATCTTCGCGACCTGGCAGACGATCTGGTCGTAGGCCGGGTAGACGAAGCCGTCGAACTGGATCTCGACCACGGGACGGTAGCCGCGCATCGCCATGCCGACGGCGGTGCCGACGATGCCGGACTCCGCGAGCGGGCTGTCGATGACGCGGTCCTCGCCGAAGTCCTTCTGCAGGCCGTCGGTGATCCGGAAGACGCCGCCGAGCTTGCCGACGTCCTCGCCCATGATCAGGACCTTGGGGTCGTCCTCCATGGCCTTGCGCAGGCCCATGTTGAGTCCCTTGGCGAGGGTGATCTTCTCGGTGCCGGTGTTCATGCGTGGCTCCCCTCGAAGGAGTCGAGGTAGGCGGCGAACTCGTCGTGCTGCTGGGTGAGCTCGTCGGTCTGCTCGGCGTAGACGGCGCCGAAGATGTCGAGCGGCTGCGGGTCGGGCAGCGCCTTGACGCCCTCGCGGAGCCGGGCACCGAGGTCGTTGGCCTCGCCGGCGACCTCGTCGAAGAAGGCCGCGTCGGCCAGCCCGTTGCGGCGCAGGTAGGCCTCCACGCGCGAGATGGGGTCCTTCAGCTTCCAGGACTCCACGTCATCGGAGAGGCGGTAGCGGGTGGGGTCGTCGGTCGTGGTGTGCGCGCCCATGCGGTAGGTGTAGGCCTCGACGAACGTCGGGCCCTGGCCGTCGCGGGCGCGCTGCAGCGCGGCCTGCGTGACGGCGTAGGTCGCGAGGACGTCGTTGCCGTCGACGCGGACGCCGGGGAAGCCGAAGCCCAGCGCGCGCTGGTAGAGCGGGATCCGGGTCTGGCGCTCGATCGGCTCGGAGATGGCCCACTGGTTGTTCTGGCAGAAGAACACGACCGGCGCGTTGTAGGACGCCGCGAAGATGAAGGCCTCGTTGACGTCACCCTGGCTCGAGGCTCCGTCGCCGAAGTGGGCGATGACGGCCGAGTCGCGGTCGGGGTCACCGGTGCCGACCGAGCCGTCGCGCTGCATGCCCATGGCGTAGCCGGTGGCGTGGAGGGTCTGCGCGCCGATGACGATCGTGTAGAGCCCGAAGTTGTAGTCCTCGGGGTCCCAGTCGCCGTGGTCGACGCCGCGGAACAGGCCGAGCAGCTTGAGCGGGTCGAGGCCGCGGCACCACGCGACGCCGTGCTCGCGGTAGGTCGGGAAGACGAAGTCCTGGGTGCGCAGCGCGCGGCCGGCGCCGACCTGGGCGGCCTCCTGGCCGAGCAGCTGGGCCCAGATCCCGAGCTCTCCGTGGCGCTGCAGGGCGGTCGACTCGGTGTCGATCCGGCGCACCATGACCATGTCGCGGTAGAAGCCGCGCAGCTGCTCCTCGGAGAAGTCCATGTCGAACTCCGGGTGGTGCACCCGCTCGCCCTCGGGGGTCAGCAGCTGGATCAGCTCGGGGCGACCTTCCTGCTGTGAGGGTCCGAAGACCTCGGCGAGGTCCGGTCCGAAACCTGGCCCGCCGGCCGGGGGTGGTGCGTCCACTGCGTCGCTCACGGGTCTCCTCGGGAGGTCACGGCCGGGTCGGGGTCTCCGACACGGTGTTCAGGGACCGGTCACCTGCTCGCGGGGGTGGTGCGGGCTGTGAGCCGGGTCACGATCGTGCGGCGCCAATCTATCGGTGCGAGGCGCGAGTGCCCAACCGGGAGCCGAGGTCGGCCCAGGAGCGGCCGCCACCTGCTTCAGCCGACCGAGGCCGAGACGATCGAGCTGACGACGCCCGGGTAGGACGCCTCGAGGTCGTCGATGCGAAGCCGCTGGTGAGTCTGGCCGCCGACGGTGAGCCGCTCGGTGAGGCCCGCCTCGCGGAGCACCTTGAAGTGGTGGCTGGCGGTCGACTTGCTGACCGAGTCGTAGAGGTCCGAGCAGGCGATCGGGCCCCCATCGTCGGCCAGGCGCCGCACCATCTCCCGGCGGACGGGGTCGGCCAGGGCCTCGAGCACGTCCTGCAGGGTCCCCATCGGGCTGATCGCGGGCACTCCCTCCACGGTCCTCCCCTTCCTCCGTCGCTGTCGCGCACCTCGTGTGGCACGGATCACCGAATACTCGGTTCGATGTTCGTCGAACCAGGCGTACGGTGGATCGAGTTCGATCAACGTCGAACTTACCACGCAGGAGGAGAGCATGAGCACCATCGCGCGTCACGACCCGAGCACCGCCGCGGCCCCGGCCCGGGGCGCTGGGAGCACCTCCGAGCAGGCGTGGGCCTACCCCCTGCTCATCACGCTCCTCGCGGTGTCGCTCGGCGTCTCCAGCGCGCCGGCACCCCTCTACGGGCTGTACGCCGAGCGGTGGGGCCTGGCGCCGATCACCACGACGCTGGTGTTCGCGGCCTACGTGTTCGGCGCGCTCGGCGCCGTGCTCGTCGCGGGCCAGGTCTCGGACCGGTTCGGGCGCAAGCCGCTGCTGGTGGGAGCGGCCGTGGGCATGCTGGTCGGGCTCGGGGTCTTCATGACCGCATCGGGGCTGCCCGCGCTCTTCGTCGGCCGGACCATCCACGGAGCCGCCGTCGGCACCGCCGTGGTCGTCGGGAGTGCCGCGCTGCTGGACCTGCGCCCCGAGCACGGCGCCCGGACCGGCCACATCACCGGTGTCGTGTTCAACGTGGGCATCGCGACGACCATCCTGGGCGCGGCGCTGCTCGCCCAGTTCGGACCCGACCCGCTCGTCACGCCGTACGCCGTGGTCGCCGCCCTCGTGCTCACCCTGCTGCTGGGCGTCCTGGCGATGACCGAGCCACACGCCTCGCGGGGCATCGCGCCGCTCCGCATCGCGCGGCCGTCGGTGCCTGCGTCGGTGAGTGCCGACTTCCGCTTCGCCGTGCTCGGCGTGATGGCGTCGTGGTCGGTGCTCGGCGTCTACCTGTCGCTGTTCCCGAGCTTCGCGGGTCGGTCGACCCACATCCACAGCCTCGTCTTCGGCGGGGTCGTGGTGGCCGCGATGGCCGGGGCCGCCGCCGTCAGCCAGTGGTTCGGGGGTCGCATCCCCGCCCGCCGTGCTGCGGTCACCGGCGACTTCGGCACCGCCGCCGCTCTGCTCCTGAGCGTGGTGGCCCTCGACACCGGCCACGCATCGGTCGTGCTCGGCTCGGCCGTGCTCATGGGCCTGACCTTCGGGCTCGCCTTCGGCGGCTCGCTCCGGCACCTCGGCCAGGCCGTGCCCGCCGGACACCGTGGGGAGGTGATGTCGGCCTTCTACGTCCTCGCCTACAGCGCGATGGCAGTGCCGACGATCCTCGCCGGCTGGGCTGCGACCGAGTGGGGGCTGGCCGCGATCTTCCCGTGGTTCTCCCTGCTCACCGCGCTCGCCTGCCTCACCGCCGGCGTGCTCGGGGTGCGCTCCCAGCAGGGGATGCCCGCCGTCGTGGCCCAGGGGTCGTAGGTCCTCTCAGACGCGGTCCCGACCGGCACTAGTGGACCTCGCCGAGGTCCTCGTGCTCCTGGTGGGTGACCGGCTCGACCTGGAAGGTCGCGTGGTGCACGTCGAAGTGGTCGGCGACGCACCTGCTCAGCTCGTCGAGGGTGGCGCCGACGCCTCGCTCGGCCAGGCACGCGTCGGAGACCGTGACGTGGGCCGAGAGCGACGGGATCCCGCTGGTGATGGTCCAGGCGTGCAGGTCGTGGACGTCGGTGACACCGGAGACGCCCAGCAGGTGCTCGCGGACGTCGTCGAGGTCGAGGCCGCGCGGCGAGATCTCGAGCAGGACGACGGTGGCGTCACGGGCCAGAGCGAACGACCTCGGCAGGATCAGCACGGCGATCACGAGCGTCGCGATCGAGTCGGCCCGGGTGAAGCCCGTGGCCAGGATGACGATGCCCGCGACGACGGCGAGCAGCGAGCCGAGCAGGTCGGCGAGGACCTCGTTGATCGCCCCGCGCATGTTGAGCGAGCCGCGCTCGGCCCGGGCGAGGACGCCCATCGAGACGCCGTTGGCGAGCAGGCCGACCGCCGCGAACGCGACCATCGGGCCGGCGTCGACGTCCTCTGGTGAGGAGAGCCGGCTGATGCCGGCGTAGAGCAGGTAGCCGCAGACGACGAGGAGCACGACGGCGTTGACCAGGGCCGCCAGCACCTCGGCACGGTGCAGGCCGAACGTCGAGCGCGGCCCGCCCTTCAACGTCGCGACGTACGACGCCCCCAGGGCGAGCACGACCGCGGCGGCGTCGGTGGCCAGGTGGCCGGCGTCGGCGAGCAGGGCCAGCGAGCCGGTGACCCGCCAGCCGACCACCTCGAGCACGAGCACGCAGGCGGTGACCACCAGCACGATCCGCAGCCGACCCCGGTCCTCGGCCCGGGCCGCGGCGTGCCCGTGGTCGTGTCCCATGGGCCCAAGGCTAGTGTCCGGTCAGCGTGGGGCCGGACCAGCGAATCGGGTTGAAGGGTGAACAGCACGAGGGGCCCGGTGCGGTGCACCGAGCCCCTCGCGACGAGCAACCCGTCAGCGACGGGTCAGGTCTGTCCGATCAGGACGTGCACGCCTCGTAGGCGGCGCTCACCTCGTAGACCTTGCCCTTCTTGCCCTTCTTGCCCTTCTTGCCCTTCGTCTTCTTCGGCAGCAGCGTGACCTCGGCGGTGACCTCGGCGGACTGGTCGTCAGCCACCGGGATGGTGACCGTCGAGCCCTTGCGGGGCTTCTTGACCACCTTGGCGAGGGCGTCGTTGACGAAGAACTTGACGACCTTGATCTTCTTGGCCGCCTTCTTGGAGGAGGTGACGTTGGCGTTCACCGCGTGCGTCGCACAGGTGCGGGCACCCAGGGTGACGTACTTGGCGCCCTTGCCGGTGGCCGCGGCAGTCTGCGAGCCCGCCACGGTGTAGGACGCGTGGATCGTGGCCGTGCCGGCCTTGGCGCGCGCGCTGTCGGAGCTGTCGTTCACGCTGGCCGAGCTGTAGGTGTCGTAGACACCCGCCGGCAGGTAGATCTTCGCGCTGTGGGTGACGTTGAGCCCTTCACCGTAGGTGTCGTAGTAGGGGCTGCTGGTCGGCGACACCATCTCGAGGTAGAACTCGGCGTAGAGGCCACCCTTGCGCTTCATCGCCACGTTGAGGAAGCCGGGCTGGGTGACGGTGAACTGCGTGTTCAGGTCGACGTTCGCGCCCGCGTGGGTGAAGCAGGCCGAGACGGGCTTGGTGCCGGTGATGCTGAGCTGGGCCGAGGCGGAGAAGTCGATCGCCTTGACCGAGCCGTTCGCCGACGACGCGGACGCTGTGGCCGTCACCGCGGCGACGGCCGTCATCACGTCGGTGGGGTCGACGGCGGTGTTGGTCACCGTCGCCGAGGTCGCGGCCGTGACTGCGGGGCCGTTCTCGACCACGGGGATCGGCGCCGGGATGCCGTTCTCGGTCACACCGCTCTCGGTGCAGGACGCGTCATCGTGAGCGAACGCGCTGCCGGTGACGTTGGTCTCGGCATCGATGTAGACGGGTGCCGCCTGGGCGGCAGGAGCAGCAAGCGCCAGCGCGGAGCCGGCGAGAGCTGTCGCGGCCAGCAAGGACGCGAGGCGAATGGGTCGTGAACTCATGAAACACCTTCTCTTGACGAGGAATACGAGGTGCCGCCCGGACGACGGCGACAATGTACGTCAAGATCCACTTGTTCGAACCCGAAACACACGACCCGTCCGGGACGAAGATCCGGCGCTCGTTCGCGGGTACTGGATGACATGACCACGACGCCGCAGGAGCCCGAGCCGGACCCCGACATCGTCCCGAGCGGGGACCCCACGCCGATCCCGACTCCCGACCCGCGGCCCTGACGAACGAGCAGGGTTCGCGTCGTCGGCCCGGGTCAGGTCGATAGATCGCAAACATCTCTTTGCAAACACCTCTTTGCAGTTGTAGCCTGTCTCCCGTGGACACCAGCTCGATCACTCCCACGCCCCAGCAGCTGAAGGCGCTGACCCACCCCACGCGGCTGCGGATGCTTGGCATGCTGCGCGTCGACGGGCCGGCCACCGCCACCACGCTCGCCTCGCGGCTCGGACTCAACACCGGCGCGACGTCCTACCACCTGCGCCAGCTCGCGCAGCACGGCTTCGTCGTCGACGACGAGTCCCAGGGCAACGGTCGCGACCGCTGGTGGAAGGCGGCGCACCGATCCACGAGCACCGACCACGTGGTCGAGGACCCGGACGTCCGCGAGACCGCGGAGGCCTACCTCCAGTCGGTCGTGGTGGTCATGACCGAGCTGATGCAGCGGGCCGTGGAGGAGCTGCCCCTGGTGCCGGACGAGTGGAGCGACGCCACGACGTTCAGCGACTGGGTGGTCAAGCTGTCACCGCGCCGGGCCAAGGCCCTCGTCGAGGCTCTGGCCACGACGCTGTCCGACATCGAGGAGGACGACGAGGGGGCGGAGGACTTCGTCGTCCAGCTCTCGGCCTTCCCCTACCCCGGCCGCGTCGGCGGTGGGTCGTGAGACGGCCGCTCTACGGCTGGCTCGCCGCGGAGGGCGTCTCGCTCATCGGCACCCGCGTCTCGATGATCGCGCTGCCGTTCTTCGTCCTCACCACGACCGGCAGCCCGCAGAAGACGGGCCTCGTCGCGGTCGCCGAGATGCTGCCCCTGGTCCTGCTCAAGGTGCTCGGCGGCCCGATCATCGACCGGGTCGGGGCGCGCCGGGTCGCGCTCCGGTGCGACTGGGCGTCGCTGGTCGTGGTCGGGGCGATCCCCCTGCTGCACGAGGCCGGACACCTCTCGTTCCCGGGCTTCCTCGCGCTCGTCGCGGTCGCCGGCGCGCTGCGCGGACCGGGTGACGCCGCCAAGCACTCGATGACGCCGATCCTCGCCACGACCGCGAACGTCCCGTTGGAGCGCGTCACCGGCCTGAGCTCGACCGTCGAGCGGACCGCGTCCATGCTGGGCGCCGCGATCGCCGGCGGTCTGGTGGCGGCCATCGGGCCGGCCAACGCCCTGGTCGTCGACGCGGTGTCGTTCGGTGTCTCGGCGCTGCTGCTGGCCTGGGCGGTCCCGGCCGCCGCGCGACCCGGCGTCTCCGCCGCGGGCTCCGGCGAGGGCTCCGCGGAGGGCGCCGACGCGGCGCCGTACTTCGAACAGCTGCGGGAGGGCTGGCGGTTCCTGCGGGGCGACCGGGTCCTGGTCGGCATCACCGTGATGGTCTCCCTCACCAACCTGCTCGACCTCGCGTGGTCGGCCGTCCTGGTGCCGGTCTGGGGTGTCGAGCACGGCGGTGGGGCGGCCGCGGTCGGTGCGCTCTTCGCGACCTTCTCCGGCGCCTCGGCGATCGGCTCGCTCGTGGCGGCGGCGTACGGCGACCGGCTGCCGCGCTACGCCACCTACCTGGTCTGCTTCCTGGTGACCGGCCTCCCGCGGTTCGTGCTCATGGGCCTGGACACCCCGCTGTGGAGCATCCTCGGCTACGCCGTCGTGGCCGGCTTCGCCGCGGGCTTCCTCAACCCGATCCTCGGCGCGGTGATCTACGAGCGGGTGCCCGACCACCTGATGGGCCGGGTCAGCTCCCTGTCGACCGCCTGCTGCTTCGCGCTGATGCCGCTGGGCGGCCTGGTCGGCGGCTTCCTGGTCGGCGGTGTCGGCCTCGGCGCGGCGATGCTGGCCTGCGGCGCGGCGTACTTCGTCGTGACGATGCTGCCCGCCGTCGACCCCCGGTGGCGCGACCTCGACAAGCGACCGCGAGCCGGCCATGTCGTCGCAACCACAAAACTGGAGTGCGCTGGAACCCGACCGCCGACATGATGCGACTCATGCCCGATGCCTCGACCCTGCTGCTGTTCGCCGGCGCCAGCCTTGCCCTGCTCGTGATCCCCGGCCCCGCGGTGCTGTTCCTCGTGACTCGCAGCGTCGACCAGGGCCGCCGGGCGGGCATCGTCTCGATGCTCGGGGTCGAGACCGGCACGTTCGCCTACGCCGTGGCCGCGGCGGCCGGGCTGACCGGGCTGATCGCCGCGTCCGAGCTCGGCTTCACCGTCGTGAAGTACGCCGGCGCGGCCTACCTGGTCCACCTCGGCGTGCGAAAGCTCCTCGAGCCGGCCGACACCAGCGTCGCCGCGGTGCCGGCACCCCGTTCGCGGCTGTTCCTCGACGGGCTGCTGGTGCAGCTGCTCAACCCGAAGATCGCGGTCTTCTTCCTGGCCTTCCTGCCGCAGTTCGTCGACCCCCACCGGGGCCACGTCGTCGTGCAGACGCTGCTGCTCGGCACCCTCTTCACCCTGCTGGCCGTCCTGACCGACGGTGCCTGCGCGCTGCTGGCGGGCGCCCTCGGCGGCTGGCTGCAGCGCCCGGCCAGGCGCCGCCGGCTCAACCGCGCCAGCGGCGTGATCTACGTGGGTCTCGGGATGACCGCGGCCCTGACGGGCCGGCCGGCGAGCGCCTGACGAGCGCTGGTTGCCGAGGACCGGTCAGTCGCCGGGTCACCGAGGGAAGGTCCGCGCCAGCTCCAGCAGCCGGTCGTTGGCCTCGTCCTCGCCGATCGAGACCCGGGCCCCCTCACCGGCGAACGGGCGTACGACGATGCCGAGCTCGTCGGCGGCGGCCGCGAAGTCGCCGGTCCGGTCGCCGAGCTCGAACCACACGAAGTTGCCCTGCGAGGCCGGGACCTCCCAGCCGGCGTCGTGGAGCCCCGCCGTGACGCGCTCGCGTTCGGCGACCAGCGCGTCCACCCGCTCGAGCAGTGCCTCCTCGGCGGCGAGCGACGCGATGGCCGCTGCCTGCGCGACGCCCGAGACACCGAACGGGAGCGACACCGCGCGCAGCGCCGCCGCGAGCGGCTCCTGCGCCACGGCGTAGCCGACCCGGAAGCCGGCCAGGCCGTAGGCCTTGGAGAAGGTGCGGAACAGCACGACGTTGGGGTGGGCGCGGTAGGTCGCGACGCCGTCGACCTTGTCGTCCATCCGGACGAACTCGACGTACGCCTCGTCGACGACGACCAGCACGTGCTCGGGCACCCGCGCCAGCAGGTCGTCGAGCTCGGTCTGGGTCACGGCGGGACCGGTCGGGTTGTTGGGCGTGCAGACCATGACGCACCGGGTGCGTGGGCCGATCGCCGCGACCATCGCCTCGAGGTCGTGGCGGCCATCGCTCCCGACCGGCACCGGCACCGAGGTCGCCGCGGCGGCCGCGATCGCGATCGGGTAGGCCTCGAAGGAGCGCCAGGCGTGCACCACCTCGTCGCCGGGCTCGCAGAACGCCGACAGCAGCTGGTAGATCAGCGCGACCGACCCGGTGGCGGCCGCCAGGTCGCCGACCGGCACCTGCAGGCGCGCCGACAGCGCGTCGTAGAGCGCGGCGCTGCCCATGTCGGGGTAGCGGTTCATGACGTCGACCGCGCGATGGGCGGCCTCGACGACTCCCGGCAGCGGCGGGTAGGGGTTCTCGTTCGACGACAGCTTGTAGGACGTCATCCCGGGCCGCACCGTGGGCGGCTTGCCGGCGACGTAGGCGGGGATCGCCGCGACGTTGGGGCGAGGCTGGGGAGCGGTCACCGAGCCAACTTAGACGCTGGCTGCGAGGGGGTGCCCAACGTCACCCCCGCTAACCCTTGGATCGTTCCAATTTCCTGTACAGAATTGCTCCATGAGCCCCACCACCGACACCCTCACCCGCCTGCACAACCACTACGTCGAGGCCGTCAACATGGCGGTCGCCGAGGGCGACGACGCCCGCGTCGCGCGGCTGGCCGCCGAGTTCGACCTCGAGGCGCTCGACGTCCTGCGCAGCGGCGTCGCGTCCGCCGCCTGAGCCCTGCTCAGGGCCGTCGCCCCGAACTCATCGGGCCCTGCGGAACCTCCAGGGCCGGACGAGGGGCAGCACGGCGATCCCGACCAGCGCGCCGACACCGGCGCCGATGACGTTGTCGATGATGTCGGTGACGTCGCACGCGCGGTCGATGCGGGCCGCCTCGAGCTGGGTGAGCTCGATGAGGGTGGAGTACGCCGCCAGCGCGGCCAGCCCCACGGGCACCGTGGCCCAGGCCCACCTCCACCGCGCGGCCACGAGCACCAGGAGCGCGCCCGAGGGCGCGAACACCACGGCGTTCAGGAGCCGCTGGCCACCGGGCAGGATCCAGAACCCGTCGGGAGCCGGCCCGCCGATGTCCCACGAGCACGTGGTGAGCCGCCCCTCGGCGGGCACGATCCCCGGGGCGCCGTTCGCGGGGATCAGGGTGAGGACGCCGATGACGACGACCGACCAGAGCAGCAGCCCGGCGAGCGCGGACCACTGCCACCCGAAGTGGCGGGCGAGCACCGCGACGCCCACGCCGACGACCACGCCAGCGGTCGCGATGAGCGCCAGCATCACGCCCACACCGCCGACCGGGAACATGCCGAAGACGCTACGGGGTGGGTGATCCGGCGAATGTGGGCACCGGTCAGGGGTGAGCGCGACCGAGAAGGACCAACGGGAAGAGCAGAGCGGGCAGTCGGGCCAGACCCTCCAGCGTGGCCTCAAGCAGCGCCACCTCACGATGATCGCCATCGGCGGGGTGATCGGCGCCGGGCTGTTCGTCGGCTCGGGGGCGGTCATCGGTGAGACCGGACCCTCGGCGTTCCTCTCCTACGCCATCACGGGGCTGCTGATCATCCTGGTGATGCGGATGCTCGGCGAGATGGCGACGGCGCACCCGTCGACCGGCTCGTTCTCCGACTACGCGCGCAGCGCCCTCGGCGGCTGGGCGGGCTTCTCGGTCGCCTGGCTGTACTGGTACTTCTGGGTGATCGTCGTGGGGTTCGAGGCGGTCGCCGGCGCCGAGATCGTCCGGTTCTGGATCGACCTGCCGCTGTGGCTCGTCTCGCTCGTGCTGATGACGCTGATGACCCTGACCAACCTGGTCTCGGTGCGCTCCTACGGCGAGTTCGAGTACTGGTTCGCCGGCATCAAGGTCGCCGCGATCATCGTCTTCCTGGTGCTCGGCACGCTGTTCGTGGTCGGTCTGTGGCCGGACAAGAGCTTCGACGTCAGCCTGATGACGAGCCAGGGCGGCTTCTTCCCGAACGGCACCAGCGCGGTCTTCTCCAGCATCGTCGTGGTCGTCTTCTCGATGGTCGGCGCCGAGATCGCCACCATCGCCGCGGCCGAGTCGAGCGACCCGGAGCGCGCGATCGCGCGGGCCACCCAGTCGGTGATCCTGAGGGTGGCGACGTTCTTCGTCGGCTCGATGGTCCTGCTGGTGCTCATCGTCCCGTGGGACGACAACGAGCTCGGCGACTCGCCGTACGTCGCGGCGTTCAGCGAGATGGGGATCCCCTACGCCGACCACATCATGAACGCCGTCGTCCTCACCGCAGTCCTGTCCTGCCTCAACTCCGGCCTCTACACCGCCTCGCGGATGGTCTTCGTGCTCGCCGACCGGCACGAGGCACCCGAGGTGCTGACCCGGCTCAACGGTCGCGGGGTGCCCGCCTGGGCGATCCTGGCCTCGACGGTCGTGGGCTTCCTCTGCGTGATCTGCGCCTACGTCTCACCCGACACGGTCTTCCTGTTCCTGCTCAACTCCTCGGGGGCCGTGATCCTCTTCGTCTACCTGCTCATCGCCACCAGCCAGCTGGTGCTGCGGCGGCGTACGCCGGACGAGGAGCTGGTCGTGAAGATGTGGGCCTACCCCGTGCTGACGATCGTGGCGATGCTCGGGATCGTCGCGATCCTCGTGCAGATGCTGCTCACCCACGACACCCGCTCGCAGCTGCTGCTGAGCCTGCTGTCGTGGGCCGTGGCCCTGGTGCTCTACGTCCTCACACGCCGGTTCGGCGCCTCCCGCAGCGGGTCACCAGGACGGGCGCTGTCCGGGGCAGGACGGCCGGCCGGAGACAGGTAGGTCACCGGCCGGGCGGTGGTCAGGCCGGGGGGAGGACGACGGCCCCGCCGGGGACCTCTGGGAGGTCGCGGCCGACCTGGATGTCGACCGGGTTGGTGATGCAGCGGATGGAGCCGCCGCCCTTGTGGAACTCGGAGACGTCGACGAGCTCGACGGCGAAGCCCCACTGCTCGAGCTGGTCGCGGACGTGGTCGGGCGCGGCCGGCATCACCACGGTCGCGGGGCCGCCGGTGGCGGAGGGAACGACGATCGAGTTGGCCGCGAAGGTGGTCAGCGCCTCCTCCTCGGTCAGCACGACGGGCTCCGGCACCAGGCTCATCAGCGTCTCCGCCGAGGCCGCGTCGAGCGCCTCCGGGCAGACGATCGCCCGCCGGCCGTCGAGCGGGCAGAACGCGAGGTCGAGGTGGTACATCCCCGGGTGGGTGATCCGCAGCCCGCGGACCCGGACGCCGAGGTCGAGCGCCAGGTTCTTGAGCGCGAGCTCCTCGGTGCGCGGCCCGTAGCCGGCGATGAGCGCGTCGCCGAACGGGAAGATGTCGCCCGACTCGAGGTGCGCGCCGACGCCGTGCCGGCCGACGTAGGAGGTGGTGAAGCCGTTGGAGGTGAACCACGGCTGGGCCGACGCGGTCTCCATGCGGCGCTGCGGGAAGCGCATGTGCGACATCACGACGTGCTGCTCGAGGCCGCCGTCGCCCCGGCGTCGCGCGACGGCGAGGCCGAGGTTCATCGCGTAGACCATGTCGGGCGCGTCGGGCCGCTGCGGGATCACGTCGACGGTGCCGCCGAGCCGCTCGATCGTCTCGACGAGCGTGCGCCACTGGGCCATCGCCAGGTCGCGGTCGGGCTGAACGCTCTGGTCCATGAAGGGGTTGATGACGTAGTCGACCCGGAAGTGGCTCGGCTCGACCATGACGTAGTGGCGGCCCCAGGCCAGCGACATGTCCCCTCCTCGGCGGCTAGACATTGTCAGACAATCTGACAGTCACTAGTGTGGCGCACAGTGGCAACCCCGGCAAGCCGACAGGCAGGACTGATGCCATGACCCAGGTCCAGCACGAGAAGCCCCCGTTCGGAACCCTCCACCTCGAGCACGCCTCGACCGTCGACCGCGTCGCCGACGAGCTGCGCCGGGCCGTCTTCGACGGCGAGCTGGAGTCCGGTACGCCGCTGCGCGAGGTCGCGATCGCCGCCTCGCTCGGCGTCTCGCGACCGACCGTGCGCGAGGCCCTCACCGTCCTGGTCGCCGAGGGGCTGGCCACCCGTGAGCCCAACCGTGGCGTCTCGGTGGCGAGCCCCGAGGCCGACTCGATGCGCGACGTGTGCGCGGCGCGGCTGGTGCTCGAGGGCGCGGGCATCCGCCGCTGGAGCGAGGCGACCGACGAGCAGCGGGAGCGGGTGCGCACCACCCTGGACGCCTACATCACGGCGATCCACGCGGAGGCTTCCTACCAGGAGCTCAACGAGCGCCACCTCGCCTTCCACGTCTCCCTCGTGGGCCTCACCGGCTCCCCGCGGCTGGTCGCCATGCAGGAGAACCTCGTCGTCGAGCTCAAGCTCGCGCTCGCGCAGGTCGACCGGATCCGGCGCAACGCCCATGACCAGGCCGACTCGCACGCGGCGCTGGTCCGGCTGCTCGAGAGTGCCGACACCGACGCGGCCTACGACTTCCTGGTGCGGCACCTCGCCGACGCCCAGGACGACATCATCGAAGCGCTGGGCGTGGACTGAGCAGTCGAGCGACGAGTGGGCTGACCTGACAGACTCACCCGGGTGAGGTTCCTCAGCTGGCTGGTCACGACGGCCCTGGCGGTGGCAGCGGCCACGCTGCTCATCGACGGCATCTACTTCGACGGGCCGATCCACGGCCAGGAGGAGATCAAGCACAAGCTGGTCTCGCTGCTGCTCGTGGCGCTGCTGCTCGGTGTCGTCACGTCGTTCGTGAAGCCGATCCTCACGATCCTGTCGATCCCGTTCATCGTCATCACGCTCGGCCTGTTCCTGCTCGTCATCAACGCGGCGATGCTCAAGCTCACCAGCTGGATCGCCGACCAGCTCGACATCGGCTTCCACGTCACCGGCTTCTGGCCCGCGGTCGGCGGCGCCATCGTGATCACCGTCGTCACCTGGATCGTCGACAGCGTGATCGGGGAAGCGAAATAGCGCTGGCTCCGGACCTCCCTTCCCCTCGCACGCCGGGTCGCTACGCGATCGCGTTCGTCTGCCTGGGGAACATCTGCCGCTCGCCGATGGCCGACGTGGTGCTGGCGCAGAGGGTCGACGACGTCGGGCTCGCCGGCCGGGTCACCGTGGCCAGCTGCGGCACCGGCGACTGGCACGTCGGCGGGCCGATGGACGAGCGGGCGGCCGCGACGCTGCGCGCCAACGACTACGACCCGTCGGGCCACCGGGCGCAGCAGTTCGGTGCGTCGTGGCTGGCCGACCACGACCTGGTCCTCGCGATGGACGCCGCCAACCTGGCCGACCTACGCCGCGTCGCGACGGCGTCGGGCGCCGACGTCGAGCCGGACCGGGTCCGGCTGTTCGGCGACTTCGACCCCGTCGAACCGGGTGGTGAGGTGCCGGACCCGTACTACGGTGGAGCTCAAGGCTTCGAGGAGGTGCTCGCGATGGTGGAACGGACCTGTGCCGTCCTCGTCTCCGCCCTCCAGCAGCTGCCCGACCTCCGCGGGCCTTCGACATGACCCGTCAGCCGGTCATCGCCAAGCACGCGGAGGAGCTGCTCGGGTCCGCGGTCGTGGCCACGGCGCCGCTGGCCGGCGGCGACACCTCGGCGGCGACCAAGCTGCGCCTCTCCGACGGCACCACCGCGATCATGAAGACCCACGCCCACCCGCCGGCCGGCTTCTTCGAGGCGGAGGCGCACGGACTGCGCTGGCTCCGCGACGCCGGCGCCGACGGTGGCGTGCACGTGCCGGAGGTGCTCGGGGTCGACGAGGAGTGCCTGATCCTGCGGTGGGTCGAGCCCGGCAAGGCCTCGCCCGACGCCGCGGTCGGCTTCGGCATCGCGCTGGCCACCACCCACGCCGCCGGCGCCGCGTCGTTCGGCGGCGAGGCCGACGGCTTCATCAGCAAGCTGCCGCTGCCCAACACGCCGTGCGACACCTGGGCGGAGTTCTACGCCGTGCGCCGGGTGCTGCCCTACCTCAAGCTGGCCCGCGACCGCGGCGCGGTCAGCGAGAGCGAGGGCGTCGTGGTCGAGCGGGTGATCGGCAAGCTGACGGCGCTGCTGCCCGACGAGCCGCCGTCCCGCCTGCACGGCGACCTCTGGAACGGCAACGTGCTGTGGGGCCAGGAGAGCAAGGTCTGGCTGATCGACCCCGCGGCGTACGGCGGGCACCGCGAGCTCGACCTCGCGATGCTCGCGCTCTTCGGGATGCCGCACCTGCCACGCGTGCTCGAGGCCTACCAGGAGCGCAGCCCCCTCGCGGACGGCTGGGAGGAGCGGGTGCCGCTGCACCAGCTGTTCCCGCTGCTGGTGCACGCCGCCCTCTTCGGTGGCGGCTACGGCACCCGCGCGGCCGAGGCGGCCGCGCGCTACTCCTGACGCGAGGGCCCTCCTACCGACCGATGCGGCGGTAGATCGCCTTCAGGGTGACCGGCCTGGTCCTCACCTTCAGCTTCTGCTTGAGCCTGGCCTGGTCGCGGCCGATGCCCTTGCCGACCCACTTCACGAAGACGTAGCGGACGCCCTTGATCTTGACGACCTTCCGCGCCTTGAGCTTGAGCTTGGTGCCCTTGGCCAGCTCGGTGCGGTAGGGCGCCTGCTGCCTGTGGCCGTTGACCTTGATCTTCACCTTCTTCGGCGACGACTTGAGGGTCAGCGACGCCGAGCCGGTGTACTTGATGCGGTGGATGCCGCCGGCGCCCGGGGCGACGTCGCCGTTCACGATGCCGTAGTCGACGTAGTAGAGGTCGCCGCCCGGACCGGTGGTCAGGTCGACGGGTGACCCGGCGGCCTGCGCGAAGACCCTGATCGAGCTCGGGTCGGGCTGGCCGTCGGGCCCCTTCTCGAGCCGCCAGATGCAGCCACGCAGGAAGTCGGAGAAGAACAGCACGTCCTGGTAGGCCTTCGGCCACCTGCTCCCGACCTGGCTGAACGCGAGGCCCGACATCGAGGAGGAGACGACCGGGCAGTTCTCACCCGGCGTGAGCGGGGTGGCGCCGGTGCGGGTGCGGTAGCTGAAGAACGGCGCCGCGACCGCGCCGGTCCCCTCGAGGTAGAGCTCCTCACAGATCGGCTTGTCGAGCGCGTCCCAGGCGGAGTTGCGCAGGGAGGCCCCCGTCGTGCCCTCGTAGCAGGGCCAGCCGCGGTTGACGAGGCCCGTGGTCGGGGCGTCGAGGAGGTAGTTGATCTCCTCCCAGTTGCTGGAGCCGACGTCGACGCTCCAGAGCTGCTCCTTGCCCTGCCGGAAGGTGAGCCGCCACGGGTTGCGCTGCCCCATCGCGACCAGCCACGAGCCGGCGGTCGCCTGGGTCGGGGTGAGCGGGATGTCCGGGTGGAGGCGGAAGATCGTGCCGTCGATCCCGAGCGGGTCAGTGGGACCCCCGTCGTGGCGCTGGTCCTGCGCGCGCAGCGACCCGCCCTCGTTCACAGGGTCGTTGCACGGGTTGTTGGCCTGGCCGAAGTCCTGGCCGCGGAAGCTCGCGCCGTCGCCGGCCGAGGCATAGAGGAGGCCGTCGGGGCCGAAGGCCACGTCACCGGAGGAGTGGCTGGAGAACTGGGCGCAGCCGTCGGTCACCAGCGGGAGCTCGCTGTTGGGCACCATGGTCCAGCCGAGCGCGGTCCTCTGGGCGGTGAGCCGGGAGACGCGGTCCATCACCGTGCAGCCCGTGACCACCGGCGGGGTGAGGCTCGCCTCCGCCGGGCAGTCGTCGTACTGCTGGCCGGGCACGCCCCACTTCGGCACGATCGGCGGGTTGTCGTTGGGGTCGCGGTTGTAGGTGTAGTTGACGTAGACGAAGGGCCGCGCCGGGAACTGCGGGTCGACGGCGATGCCGGTCATCCCCCGGTCGCCGTAGTTGTTGACCGCGGCCGACAGGTCGGCGAAGTCGGTCGACGTCGCCGCCGGCTCGAAGGTGTCCTTCTTGGCGTCGTAGTCGAAGGACTTGATCGCGCCGGTCTTCAGGGCGATGAACGCCGTGCCGTCACCAGCGAACGCCACCGACACGGGCTCGGACAGGCCGCCGATCGCGGTGGTGTCGGTGAAGCCGACCTGCATGGTCGCCCTGGGGGCGGCGGGCGCGGCCCGGTCGGCCGACGGCAGCGACGAGCCGACGTCCGTCGACGCCGAACCGGCGTTCTGGGTCAGCCCGAGCGACGAGGCGACCAGCGCCACGGTGCAGAGGGCCACCACGTGGGTGCGGCGTTGCATGTCAAAGTCCCCCATGTCTCGACGAGACGCCGACTCTACTTGTGTCGACCGCGCGCGCTCTGCGGTAGACGGCCTTGAGGGTCGACCTCGGGCTCCAGACCGTCACGGCGTGCTTGCGAGCGCCGCCGTCGGACCAGCGCACGAACACCCACCTCACGCCTTTCCTCTTCTGCGACCTCGGTGCGACCAGCTGGACCGTCGACCCCATGACCAGCCGCTCCGACCAGCGGTGGCGCCGGACCCCGTCGACCCGCACCCGCAGCTTGCGGCTCGCCTTCACCGTCAGGCTCACCGACCGCGGGTCGATCCGGAGCTCGCTGCGGCCGACCGCTCCCTCGGCGTCGGTGGCCGTGGCGACCAGGACGAGGTGTGAGGGGTAGGGCAGCTGGGGCACCACGAACTGGCCGTTGCCGACGCCGGTCCAGGTCCGGACCGCCACCCGCGGGCAGCCGCTGTCGCAGTCCTGCCGCTCCATCACGAAGGAGTACGCCGACTGCGGCAGCTGCTGCTGCGGGTCGGTGGCCGCCGCGTCGAAGCCCAGGGTCTGGCCGACGTAGAAGCCACCGGCGGGGTAGACCGTCACCCGGGTCACCGTCGGCGCCGTGTTCTGGTTCGGCGGTGGGCTGACGGTGACGGTGACCGCCTCCGCGTCGGTCGCTCCCCGCGAGTCCGTGGCGAGCACCCGGACCGTGAAGGTCCCGCCCGCGGGGTAGGTCTGGTTCTGGGTGCCGCCCGTCCCGTCGTCGAAGGCGCCGTCGTTGTCGAGGTCCCACGCGTAGGTGAACGCGCCGCTGGCGCCGGGCGCGTTGGTGGCTCCGGCCGTGTAGGTGACGGACAGGGGGGCCGGGCCCGAGGCGGGGTTCGCGCTGAGCGACGCGGTGGGTCGGGTGTAGGCCGCCGTGAAGGTCGTCGGCGTCGCGGGCGGCGTGATCGTGTGTGACCTCGCCCCGCCGTCCGACCAGCCGCTGAACGCCGCGACGGTGGCGCCGGTGCCGGTGGTGGCGGCCGCGGTCACCGTGACCGGCGCGCCCTGGATGAACGTCTCGGTGGCCGGCATGACCGTGGCGACCTCACCGATCATCACACCGGCGCCGGAGGGCGAGCTGGCGAAGGTGAGGGCGACCGTCTTCGGGTTGAGCTGGATCGTGCGGCTGTCGGTGAGCCCGCCGCTGTCCGTGACGGTCACGGTGAGCAGCAGGTGCGAGGGGTGCTCGTGCGGGGGCGCTGTGAAGCTGCCGGCCGCGCCGGTGAAGGTGCCGAACGGGTGCGAGTGGCAGACGCCGCTCGGGCAGTGCCGGATCTCGAGCTGCCAGCTGAACGCACTGGACGGCATCGCCCCCTGCTGCGGGTCGTTCGCGGTCGCGCTGTAGCTGATGAGGTCGCCCGCCGCCCAGGTGAGCGTGGCCGCCGGGGTGACGGTGCCGAGGCTCGGCGCGGTGTTGCCCGCCTGGATCTGCTGGGTGGCGGTCGCGGTGTGGCCGTGGCCGTCGTTCACCTCGAGCTTCGCCGTCCAGGTGCCGGTGGCGTAGGTGTGGGTGGCCGTCACCCCTCCGGTCTGGTCCCACGTGCCGTTGGCGTCGAAGTCCCAGCGGTAGGTGAGGGCATCGCCGTCGGGGTCGGAAGAGGTGGCAGCGCTGAAGCCGACCTCGAGCGGCGCGGCGCCGGAAGCGGGGTTGGCGTTGATCCGGGCGGTCGGCACACCGTTGCTGCCCGTGTAGACGATCCGGTGCACGCCGGCGATCCCCTGGCCCACGGTGCCGTCGGGGTTGATGCCGTAGTCGACGTAGTAGAGGTCACCCCCGGGGCCGGTGAGCAGGTCGACCGGGGTGGACGCCGCCTGCACGAAGTTCGAGATCACGGCCGGGTTCGGCTCGCCGTCCCCCAGCTTGCCGAGCGACCAGATGCAGGCCCGGGCGAAGTCGGAGAAGAACATCGCGCCCTTGTACGCCGCGGGGTAGTTGCTCTGCGGCGCACCGAAGGCGACGCCGGAGATCGACGAGGTCTCGTTGACGCAGTCCTCGCCCGGGACCAGCGGCGGGCCCTCGCGGGTCTGGTAGCTGAACTCGGGCTTCGCGACGGCGCCCAGCCCCTGCGTGTAGAGCGTCTCGCACAGGGCCTTGTCGAGCCCGTCCCAAGCGGGCTGGACCGCTGACTCGACGTAGTTGCCCTCATAGCAGGGCCAGCCGCGGTTGACCGGCGCGCCCGCCGCGGTGATGTCCGCGATCCGGTTGACCTCCTCGGCCTTGCTGGCGCCGACGTCGACCGACCAGAGCTGGCGGGAGGTCCCGCTGCCGTCAGCCTTCGGTCGGAAGGCGAGCCGCCACGGGTTGCGCTGGCCGTAGGCCACCAGCCACTGGCTCGCATTGGCCTGCGTCGGCGCCACGCCGGTGTCGGGATCCATCCGGAAGACGGTGCCGTCGACGCCGAGCGGGTCGCTTGCGGTCCGGTAGTCCTGCGACCGCAGCGAACCGCCCTCGTCGGCCGGGTCGCCCGGGCACGGGTCGGCGTACTGCCCGTAGTCCTGGTCGACGAAGCTCGCGCCGTCACCCGAGGAGGCGTAGAGCTTGCCGTCCGGGCCGAAGGCCACGTCGCCGGAGGCATGGCTGCTGAACTGGTAGCAGCCGCCGACGAGCAGCTCCTTCTCCGGGCCGGTCATCACCCAGCTGCCGCCCGACCTCACCGCGGTCAGCCGGGTGACGCGGTCCTGGACGACGCAGCCGGGGATGCTCGGGTCCGTCTCGGTCGCGGGCGCCGGGCAGACGTCGTAGGCCCCGCCGGTGCCCCACTTCGGCACCACACCGCCCGCACCGTCGCGCGGGTCCTTGTCGTAGGTGTAGTTGACGTAGACGTAGGGACGGGTCGGGAACTGCGGGTCGACCGCGATGCCGGTGAGCCCCCGGTCGCCGTAGTTGTTGACGTTGGTCTGCAGGTCGGCGAAGGCGGTCACCGCCGACCAGGTGCGGGTGGCGCTGTTGTAGTTGGCGACCTTGACCTGCCCGGTCTTGAGCGCGACGAACGCGGTGCCGTCAGGGGCGAAGTCGGCGGAGACCGCCTCGCTCATCCCGGTGATCACCAGCTGGTCGGAGAAGCCGGTGGGCAGGGTGGCATCGCCCCGCGGTGCGCCCTCCGACTCACGCACCAGGTGGGCCGCCTCGACGATGGAGTTCTGGAACGTGCCCGGGGGGTGCGTGTGCTCCTTCGCCCGCGGCGCCGGCGCGAGCCGGTCCGCGACGTCGGACGTCGGGTCGGCGGGCGCGCGGTGGTCGCCGGACGCCGTCGCGGCCGGTACGACGACGGCCAGGCCGCCCATCAGCGCGAGGGCTGCGGTCAGCGCAGCACGACGGCGTCCCATGTTTCTCCCCCCAGAGACCGGCCGAGACCAGCCGAGGCCAGCCGAGACGTCCGCAGGATAAGCCCCCGGGGGTGTCAGAGGTGTCCTCACCGGCCCGGGTGGTCCAGAGCGCTTGGCCCACCGACACGCGGGCTGACCTGCGCGCTCTCAGCACGGACTCAGGCGCGGCTGGCAAGGTTGGGGCGTGAGCAGCCCCGTTGCAGGCAACGTCTCCGGCAGTGCGGTGGGCCGGCAGCGCGTCCTGGTCGTCGACGACGACAGGGCCGTGCGCGAGTCGCTGCGCCGGTCGCTGGAGTTCAACGGCTACGACGTCGCGGTCGCCGCCGACGGGGCCGAGGCCCTCGCCGGGCTGAGCTCCGGCGGGGCGGCCGCCGCTCCCGACGTCGTCGTGATGGACGTGATGATGCCCCGGCTCGACGGCATCGAGACCACGCGTGCGCTGCGGGCCGCGGGCAACGACGTACCGATCCTGGTGCTCACCGCGCGCGACGCCGTCGGCGACCGGGTCGAGGGGCTCGACGCCGGCGCGGACGACTACCTCACCAAGCCGTTCGCGCTCCAGGAGCTGCTGGCCCGGCTGCGCGCCCTGTTGCGACGCGCGACCGTGCCGGCCGGCGAGGAGGACGAGGTGCTGTCGTTCTCCGACCTGTCGATGGACCTCGCGACCCGCGACGTACGCCGCGGGGACCGCGCGATCGAGCTGACCCGCACCGAGTTCACGCTGCTCGAGATGTTCCTGCGCCGGCCGCGGCGGGTGCTGGAGCGCAGCTTCATCCTCGACGAGGTGTGGGGCTACGACTTCCCGACGACCGCGAACTCGCTCGAGGTCTACGTCGGCTACCTGCGCCGCAAGACCGAGGCCGAGGAGGAGCCGCGGCTGATCCACACCGTGCGCGGCGTCGGCTACGTCCTGAAGGAAACGTGACCACCCCCGACCTGCTCTTCGACAACGGCCGCTGGCACTACCGGCGCTCGCTCGCCAGCAGGGTGACCCTGCTGACGACCATGGCGGTCGGCCTCGCGGTGACGATCGTGTCGCTGGGGGCGTTCATCACCGTGCGCAACCAGCTGCAGTCCTCGCTCGACGACACCCTGGTCGACCGGGCGAACTCGGCCTCCGACCAGATCGCCCAGATCACCGACGACTACACCGTGCCGGGGTTCATGCTCGGCGCCTCCGACGTCAGGATCGCCACGGTGGGCGCGGACGGGACGGTGCGGTTCTTCGACCACGACGACCGGATCCGCCTCGACGACCACGAGCTGGCGGTCGCCACCGGCGACGAGGGCCAGAGCCTGCGCACGATCCGGGCCGGCGGGGTCGACTACCGCGTCGTCGCCGTACCGACCCAGCGCGACGGTGAGGCGCTCGTCCTGGCCCAGTCGCTCGAACCCCAGCAGCACGTGCTGACCAAGCTCGGGCTCGTCACGCTGCTCTTCGGCATCGCCGGCATCGTCGTGGCGGGCGTGGCGGGCTGGGGTGTCGCGCGCAACGGGCTGCGCCCGGTCCGCCGGCTCACCGCCGCGGCCGAGGAGATCGCGCGCACCGAGCGGCTGGCCCCGATCCGGGTCGAGGGCGACGACGAGGTCGCCCGGCTGGCTTCGGCGTTCAACCAGATGCTCGCCTCGCTCGCCGCGTCCCGCGACCGGCAGCGGCGGCTGGTGGCCGACGCCGGCCACGAGCTGCGCACGCCGCTCACCTCGCTGCGCACCAACATCGACCTGCTCACCCAGGCCGGCGCCTCGCTCCCCGACGACGCGCGGGCCGAGCTGCTCACCGACGTCCGCGCCCAGCTCGAGGAGCTGACCACGCTGGTCGGCGACCTGGTGGAGCTGGCCCGCGACGAGCCCACCCCCGCCGTGATCGGCACCGTCGAGCTGCACGAGGTCCTCGACCAGGCGGTGGCCCGCGTGCGCCGGCGGGCGCCGTCGCTGTCGTTCGTGGTCCACGCCGACGCGTGGTTCGTCGAGGGCGACTCGGCCGCCCTCGAGCGCGCGCTCACCAACCTGCTCGACAACGCAGCCAAGTGGAGCCCGCCCTCCGGCACCGTCACGGTCGCGCTGCACTCCGGCGCGATCACCGTCGACGACGAGGGCCCCGGCATCGCCGAGGCCGACCTCCCCCACATCTTCGAGCGCTTCTACCGCTCCGACGTCTCCCGCGCCATGCCCGGCTCCGGCCTCGGCCTCTCGATCGTCGCCCAGGTCGCCGAGCGGCACGCCGGCACCGTCGAGGCCGGCCACTCCCCGTCCGGCGGCACGCGGATGACCTTGCTGCTGCCGGGGGCCTCGTCACCCAAGCCCGCCGGCCCGCCGCCCGCCGTGGCCACGCCGGAGACGCTGACCATCTGACCGCGGCTGTGGCGCAGGCGCGCTACTGCCCGCCGGCGTTCGGATCCCGCCAGGAGCGCTCGAAGGGGAGCCGCCAGGCGTGCGGGGCAACCAGCTGGTGGATGGCGTTGGGGCCCCAGGAGCCCGGCGAGTAGGCGCGCACCGGAGGCGGGCTCTGGAGGAGCGGGACCGACTTCTCCCACAGCGTCTCGATGCCGTCGGCGGTGGTGAAGAGCGTGTGGTCGCCGCGCATGGCGTCGAGGATCAGCCGCTCGTAGGCCTCGAGCACGTCGATCGCCGAGCCGGTCTCGTGGGTGGCGAACTGCATCGAGAGCTTCTCGAGCTGCATCCCCGGACCGGGGCGCTTGCCGTAGAACGACAGCGACATCCGCGACTGGTCGGCGAGGTCGAAGGTCAGGTGGTCGGGGCCCTGCATGCCGGCGTTCGACCCGGCGGGGAACATCGAGAGGGGAGGCTCCTTGAACGCGATCGAGATGATCCGGGCGCCCTCGGCGAGCTTCTTGCCGGTCCGCAGGAAGAACGGGACGCCGGCCCAGCGCCAGTTGTCGATCTCGATGCGCAGCGCGATGAAGGTCTCGGTGTCGGAGTACTCCGCGACCTCCTCCTTGCCGCGGTAGCCGCCGTACTGGCCGCGCACGACGTCGTGGGGCTCGATCGGCTTCATCGAGCGGAAGACCTTGAGCTTCTCCTCGCCGATCGGCCCCGGCAGCAGAGAGGTCGGCGGCTCCATCGCCATGAACGCCAGCACCTGCATGAGGTGGGTGACCACCATGTCGCGGTAGGCGCCGGTGGACTCGTAGAAGGCGGTGCGGCCCTCGAGGCCGAGCGTCTCGGGCACGTCGATCTGCACGTGCTGGATGAAGTTGCGGTTCCAGATCGGCTCGAAGAGGCCGTTGGCGAAGCGGAAGGCGAGGATGTTCTGCGCAGCCTCCTTGCCCAGGAAGTGGTCGATCCGGAAGATCTGCGACTCGTCGAAGACCTGGTGCACCTCGCTGTTGAGGGCGACCGCCGACTCGAGGTCGGTGCCGAACGGCTTCTCCATGATGATCCGCGACCGCTCGACCAGGCCGGCCTCGTCGAGCTGGTGGATCACGTCGAGCGCGGCCTTGGGCGGGACCGAGAGATAGTGCAGGAGGCGCACGTCGCCCTCGGCGCCGAGCTCCGCCGAGGCCTTGCGCACCGCGTCGGCGAGGGCGTGCGGCCCCTGGCCCTGCGGGACATAGCTGAGCATCGCGGCGAACCGCTCCCACTTGCCGTGGTCGAGCTGGCCCTTGCCGAACTCGGCGCAGGCGGTCCGGCCCCGCTCGATGAACTCCGCGGTGTCCATGTCCTCGAGCGAGGTGCCGACGATCCGGGCGTCCTTGAGGAGTCCCGACTGGGTCAGCCGGAGCAGCCCGGGCAGCAGCTTGCGCCTGGCCAGGTCACCGGTCGCACCGAAGAGGACGATCACGTGCGGTGCGGTCACCGCGTCGACGCTGGAGCTCACAAGCCGCCACGGTAATCCTCCGCGTCGAGCGACGACAGGGCGGTGATCAGCCGCTCGGCCTTCCACCGCGACTCGGCGTACTCGCTCTCGACGTCGGAGTGCACGGTGATCCCGCCGCCGGTGCCCAGCCGATAGGTGCCGTCGCCGGTGGTGGTGAGGCTCCGGATCACCACGCCGAGGTCGGCGCGGCCGTCGGCCGCGAGCCAGCCGAAGGCGCCGGCGTAGGCCCCCCGTGCGGTCTCCTCGACCTCGGTGATCACCTCCATCGTCCGCAGCTTCGGGGCGCCGGTCATCGAGCCTGCCGGGAACAGCGCCCGCAGCGCCCCGACCGTCGTCACGTCGTCGCGCAGCCGGCCGCGCACGGTCGAGACCAGCTGGTGCACGGTCGGGTAGGACTCGACCGCGAGCAGCGCCGGCACCTCGACGCTGCCGATCTCGCAGACCATCGCCAGGTCGTTGCGGAGCAGGTCGGTGATCATCAGGTTCTCCGCCCGGAACCTCCGCTCGGTCGCCAGCGCGTTCCGCAGCTCCTCGTCCTCCTCGGGCGTCGCACCGCGCGGGGTGGTGCCCTTGATCGGCTTGGTCTCGATCGTGCGGTCGCCCTCCTCGTCCCGGGTGACCAGCGCGTAGCGCTCCGGCGACGAGCTCAGCAGCCAGCCCCTCGCGCCCCCGTCCGCGGGGCCGACGTCGTGCTGCAGGAACCCGGCGTACGGCGCGGGGTTGAGCGCGCGCAGCCGGAGGTAGGCCGCCACCGGGTCGAGGTCGCTCCCGGTGTCGAGCCGGTAGGTGAGGTTGACCTCGTAGCTGTTGCCGGCGTGCAGTGCCTCCTGCACCTGGACGAAGGCGTCGGCGTAGTCGGCCGGTGGGGCGGTCTCACCGGGCACCCGGTGAGACCGGTCCTGACCGGACGGAGTGCCAGCCGGCCCGGTGAAGTCCTGTCGGGGCAGGCTGTGGTCGAAGAGCCGGACCTGGCTGGGCCGCATCCATACGGCGTCCGGCACCCCGTCGGTGGCGGTCAGCGCCGGGAGGTCGGGGCGGCAGCCGTAGCCGAAGTAGCCGAACCACTGGTCACGGTGGGACCCGGCCGCGAGCTCCTCCTCCAGCACCGCGAACACGTCTGAGCCCACGACCTCGGACTCCCCGTCGACGTGCCTGGTCACCTCTCGCCGGGCGGCGGAGTAGGTCAGCGAGACATCGTCGGGCTCGAGGATGCCGATCAGCGACCGGTGGCCCGACCACTCGCGGGCGCCGCCGCCGTCGAGCCAGAAGCAGCGCTGGTGCGCGGCGGTCGCCTCACGGAACGCGTCAACGGCGCTCACGACGCCCCCTCCGACCGGAGGAAGTTCGCGATCATCTCGGCGCCGTGCTCGGACAGGATCGACTCGGGGTGGAACTGCACGCCCTCCTGCGGCAGGGCCACGTGCCGCACGCCCATCACCACGTCGCCGCCGGCGTCGGAGGCGCTGACCGCGAGCTCGTCGGGGAGCGACAGCGCCGCGAGCGAGTGGTAGCGGACCGCTGCGAACAGCTGCGGCAGCCCCCGGAACGCTCCCTCACCGTCGTGCCGGATCCGCTCCACGACCCCGTGCGCGGGAGCGATCCGGTCGACCGTGCCGCCGTAGGTCGTCACCATGCCCTGCATCCCGAGGCAGACGCCCAGGACCGGCCGCCGGCCATCGAGCAGCACCTCGCGCCCGACCGCGAAGTCGGCGGCATCCACCGGCGTGCCCGGCCCGGGCGACAACACCACGTGCGAGTGCCGCAGCACCTCGTCGGGCTCGACCTCGTCGTGCTGCACCACGGCCGGCAGCACTCCGGTCACGGACGCGACGAGGTGGACGAGGTTCCACGTGTAGGAGTCGTGGTGGTCGACCACCACGACGTCCGCTCTCACGCGCTCAAGATAGGCGCACCCAGGAGCCGCGACGCATGACGCGGTCGACCTCGAGGTCGTCGGACAGCTCGACCAGGTCGGCGTAGGAACCCGGCGCGAGGCTGCCCACCCCTTCGAGACCGAGCATCGCGGCGGGTGTCGACGTGACGGCCGCCAGCGCGTCGGGAAGTGGGATGCCGGCCTCCAGGACGGCCAGCCGCAAGGACGACGCCAGCGTCGCGGTCGACGCCGCGATCACGCCCGTCGAGGGAAGGCGGGCGACGCCGTCGCGGACCACCACCGACAGCGACCCGAGCCGGTAGTCGCCGTCCGCCGCCCCCGCAGCCGCCATCGCGTCGGTGACCAGGACGGTGCGACCGGCGCGCCAGGCCAGCGCGAGCACCGAGGGGTGGACGTGGACGCCGTCGGCGACGAGCTCGAGGTGGGCCGACGACTCGAGCAGGGCGGCCACCGGCCCGGGCTCGCGGTGGTGCAGCGGTGGCATCGCGTTGAAGAGGTGCGTCGCCGCGGTCGCCCCGGCGGCGAGCGCGGCCCGCGTCTCGTCGTAGGTCGCCTCGGTGTGCCCGACCGCGACCACGACCCCTGCCGAGACCAGCTCGGGGATCGCGACCAGCGCTCCGGGCAGCTCGGGCGCCAGCGTGACCATCCGCAGGTGCCCGCCCGAGGCCTCGACCAGGCGGTCGACGGCCTCGAGGGTCGGTGGCAGCAGGAGCGAGGGCTCGTGCGCGCCGGCCCGGCCCCGGCTCAGCCACGGCCCCTCGAGGTGGATCCCGGCGACCACCCCGTCGCCGGCCAGCGCCGCGAGCGATGAGCAGGATGCCGCCAGAGCGTCCACCGAGTCGGTGACCAGGCTCGCGACCATCGTCGTCGTGCCGTGGCCGAGGTGGGTGCCCACGACGGTCGCCACGTCGTCGGGGTCGCCGCCGTCGAAGGCCGCCCCGCCGCCACCGTGGACGTGCACGTCGACGAAGCCCGGCACCACCAGCCCGGGCAGCGACCACGACGGCGGCTCGGGCGGCGGGCCGGTGCCGGCGCCGAGCACCCGCTCGCCGTCGACGACCACCCAGCCGTCGACCACGATCCCGGTCGGCAGCGCCAGCGCTCCGGCCGCCAGCACCCGCGCCCCGAGGGGCAGCGGGGTCGGCAGCGTCATGACAGGAGTATCAGGCACTGGTGTCTCGGGGTTCCACCATCGGATGACGAAGCGGACGACGCGGGTCATCAACGCACAGGTCGAGGGCACCGAGTGGAGTGAGCTCGGCGAGCTGGCCGTCATTCGCTGAGCAAAGCAAGCGGGCCCGATGGCGCTGGGGGGCAGTCGCCATCGGGCCCTGAGAGCATTCGATCACCCATCGGCCGGATCTGCAGCCAAAAAGTGTGGCTCCGACCGATTTCGTTCACATGGTGAGCGCGGGTCTCACCCCAAGGGGTGATGTCGGGAGGTCACGGCAGCAGCAGGTCGGACACCAGCTGGTGCACGAGGTCGTAGCCGTGCTCGGTGAGGATCGACTCGGCGTGGAACTGGACGCCGCGGAAGTGCGGTCCGTAGAGCGCGTGGATGTCGCCGGTCCCCGGGTCGGTCTCCACCCGTACGCCGTCGGGCAGCACGGTCTCGGGCGCCACTCTGCCGACGAAGGTGTTGTAGAAGCCGACCCGCTCGGTCCGACCGTCGATCTCGACGGCTGACTGGGTGCCCTGGAAGACGATGTCCTTGTAGGCAAGGGGGATCCCCAGCTCGTGGCAGAGCGCCTGCTGGCCGAGGCAGACGGCGAGGAACGGCCGCTCGTCGGCCAGCAGCCGGGCCACGGCACGGCGGAAGGTGCGCATCTTGGGGTCGGCGTCGTCGCGCGGGTCACCCGGCCCCGGCCCGACGATCACCAGGTCGAAGCCGTCGAGGCAGCCGTCGGCGTACGCGTCGTGGCGCACCACCGTGCTGGTCAGCCCGAGCACGCCGAGCAGGTGGCGCAGCATGTTGACGAAGTCGTCCTCGCCGTCGAGCACCACCACGCTCTTGCCGCGCAGCCGCGGGTCCGGCGGTGCCCCCGCCTGGTCGGTCAGCCAGAACGACGAGAGCCGCCGGTTGCGCTGGTTGAGGGTGAGCAGCACGTCCTCGTCGGTGACGAGCTCGGCCACGTTGACGTTCGGAGCCGGCGCGAGCGGGACCAGCCCGAACGCGCTGAGGATGCCTCCTGCCTTGGCGTGCGTCTCGGCGACCTCGTGGGCGGGGTCGGAGTCGCGCACCAGCGTCGCACCGGCGGTGACGGTGAGCCGGCCCTCGAGGTCGACGTCCGCCGTCCGGATCACGATGGGGCTGTCCACGACGGGCCCGCCCTGGGCGTCGCGGCCGAGCACCGCCAGTGCCGCGCCGTAGTAGCCACGCCCCTCGGTCTCGTACTGCTTGATCAGCCGGCACGCGTTCTCGACCGGCGAGCCGGTCACCGTGGCGGCGTACATCGTGTCGCGCAGCACCTCGCGCGGATCACGGTCGGTGCGACCAGCGAGGAGGTACTCGGTGTGGATGAGCCGGCTCATCGGCTTGAGGAACGGCCCGAGCACCTGGCCGCCCTCGTGGCAGATGTCGCACATCATCTTGAGCTCTTCGTCGACGACCATGAAGAGCTCGTAGATCTCCTTCTCGTCGTGCAGGAACTCCATCAGCTGGCGCGTCAGGTCGGCACCCGGCTCGGTCGGCAGCCGGAAGGTGCCGCTGATCGGGTTCATCCGGACGTCGCCGTTGTGGATCGACACGTGCCGCTCGGGGCTGGCGCCGACCAGGTAGCGGTCGCCGGTGAAGAAGAGGAAGGTCCAGTAGGCGCCGCGCTCGCGCTCGAGCAGCCGCTTCAGCACGGTCAGCGCCTTGTCCGGTCCCCAGTCGGCGACGGTCGCGCGGTAGTGCCGGCCGATGACCAGGTTCGCGCCCTCGCCCTGCCCGATCTCGTCCTCGATGATCGAGTCGACCAGCTTGGCGTACTCCTCGTCGCCGAGGTCGAAGCCGCCGCGGTCGGCGAACTCCACCCCGGTGTCGTCGATCGCCGCCACCACCTCCTCGACCGAGAACTCCAGCTCGGTCTCGACGTCGACCACCACCAGCGGCGTCCCGTCGTCGTGCGCCTCGAACCCCCGCTCCCGCACCTGCCGGAACGGCACCGCGAGCAACCGGTCGGCGATGTGCCCCTCGGCGGGCGCGCCGGACTCGAGGGGTACGTCGAGCAGCGACTCGACCACGCGCCGCTTCCCACCGACCAGCCCGACGGTGTCGCGGTCACCCGCGCGCGTCGACCTCCGGATGATCGCCCACGCCTCGTGCCCCTGGAGCGCGGCGATCGCGGCCCGGACATCAGGTGTGGCAGTCATGGGCGAAGCCTAGATGCGGCGAGTGCTTGCGGTCCCGGCGCGGGGACCACCCGACCCGGTGACCGAGCGAAGACCCGGACCCAGGACCGGCCTACAGCCCCAAGCGCTTCGAGCACTCGCCCCAGGCGCGGACGACGTAGCGCGCGTACCAGCCCTCGTGCTGGGCGTCGGGGTGCTCGCCGTCGACCAGGTTGGAGAGGTGGGAGGCCGCGATCCTCGGCCAGTCCGAGAGGCAGGTCAGCGGGCGCTCGGCGGCGAGCTCGCGCATCCAGCGGCCGTACTTCTTGGTGGCCCGCACCGGCCCGGCGTTGTGGCCGTTGAGCTTGCGGTAGGGCAGCAGGAACAGGACCGGGGTGCTGGCCGGCAGCGACGCCATCGTGTCCTTGAAGTCGCCCTCGCCGAAGCCCTGCCGGCGGTTGGTGCCGAGCTGGATGATCAGCTGGCTGGGCTCGCCGTGGTTGGCGCGGAAGTGGCTCAGGCGGCCCGGCAGCTCGTCGAGGCGACGGCCCGGGCGCAGGTCGATGAGCCAGCCGCCCTGACGGGCCGCGAGCTCGTCCTCGGCGCGCCAGCTGACCGAGTCGCCGATCATGAGGAAGCCGCCCTGCTGGGCGGCGGGCACGGGACCCTCGCGCTTCACGCAGGTGCCGTGCCGCATCACCCAGCCGGCGCGGTAGGAGCAGTTGAACCGGTTGCGGTCGAGGGCCACCTGGTTGAGCGACTCCCGCGAGCGCTGGGCGATCTTGCGCAGCTTCGCGATCCGGGCCGGGCTCAGGCACTCGTCGTAGCGCCCCTCCGCCTCGCCGTGGTTGACGTAGGTCCGGCCGGCGCCGCGGCACTGGGGGGCGTTGGCCACGACGACCCGGCCCCGGTTGGGGTTGGAGGCGCAGGAGTTGACCTCACCGATCCAGATCCGCCCGAGGTCCGCACAGCGCCGCGCGCTGATCGGGCGGGCGAACTCGGCGCCGCTGCGGCCCGTGAGCTGGCAGAGCTCGGCGTCGTGGCCCTCCTTGAAGATGGTCGCGCCCTTGACGCAGTAGTGCCGTGCGCAGCCGCGACCGGCCACCCAGGCCCGACCGGTGAGCGCGCACTGGCCCTGGCTGAGCCGCTTGTCGACCGACGGCGCGGCGTCCGCGGCGGACCCGGTGACCACGGAAAGAGCGGTGGCCATGACGAGTACGGCGAGCAGGGTGAGGAGGGCGCGGCGCACGGGGCAGAACTGTGCCACGGCGACCCGGACCTCCCGAAAACGTGGGCCCCGAGAAATGCCCGTCAGGAGATGGTCGTGAGCAGCTGGGTGGCGCGGGTGAGCACGACGTAGAGCGTCGAGCGGCCGGTGACGGACTCCGCCTCGATCTCGCCGGGACGGACGACGACGATGCCGTCGAACTCCAGCCCCTTGGTGTCGAGCCCGGTCAGCACGACGACGCGGTCCTCACCCGACGGCGTCACCGAGGAGTCGATGGCCGCCCGCGCGTTGGGCGCGTCGGCCGCCAGCTCGGGCCAGGACGCGAGCCAGGCATTGACCTCGGAACGGCGCGCGACCGGCACCACGACCCCGACCGTGCCGGCCACCCGGCCGGCCACGTCGAGCACCGCCCGGCGGGTCGCCGACTCGAGGTCGGTCACCCCGGTGACCTCCTCCGGCTCCACGCCGGTCGAGCGGACGGCGGTCGGCAGGTCGGCGTCGAGCCCGACGCGCTGGGCGTACGCCGCGGCGTACTCGTAGATCTCGGAGGAGTTGCGGTAGTTGGTGGAGAGGTGGAACTCGTGGCGCTGCTTCCCCTCGAGCGCGGTCGCGCGCGCCTCTGCGGACTCCGCCGGGTCGGGCCACGACGACTGCGCGGGGTCGCCGACGATCGTCCAGGACGCCGTCTTGCCGCGCCGGCCGACCATCCGCCACTGCATCGGCGTGAGGTCCTGGGCCTCGTCGATGAGGACGTGGGAGAAGGGGTCGTCCTCGAGCCGGTGGGTGGGGGGCGCCCAGGCCCGGCCGGACGGCGCGTACTCACGGTCGGATGCGGTCATCAGCTCCTGGAGGTCGACCCCGCCCTCCAGCAGCGAGGTCTCGTCGAGGTCGCGCTCGTCCTCGGTGCGCTGGGGTACGTCGCCGAGCGCGTAGCGCAGCTCGTCGATCAGCGGCATGTCCTCGACGGACAGGTCGATCTCGTCGTCGCCGCTCCCCCACGACTTGGCCAGCAGCCGCTGCTCCTCGGGGCCGAGCAGTCCGTCGCAGACCTGGGCGAGCAGCTCGGGCTCGCGGAGCCAGCCGAGCACGCCGCGGGCGTCGAGCGGCGGCCACCAGGCCGCCACGAAGTCGAGGAAGTCGTCGTCGCCGAGGAGGTCCTCGTCGAACGCCTCCCGCCCGCGGTCGAGCCCCCGCTCGCCGCGGACCTGGCTCCACAGCGCGTCGAGCAGGGCGCCGGCCACCCGGGGCAGCTGCCGGTTGCGCCGGCCCTGCGACATCAGCTGCCGGCGGATCCGGCCGAGCTGACCGCGCTCGAGGGTGAGCACGTCGTCGCGCCAGAACACGCGGAACTGCTCGGGGCTGCCGGGCGCCTGCAGCCGCGACGCCCGCCGGAGCAGGGTCGCCATCCGGGCCGACCCCTTGATGTCGGCCACGGCCGGCTCGTCGTGGCGGGTCGCGCGGAGGCCGTCGACGACCTCGCCCAGGGAGCGCAGCGCCACCGCGGCCTCGCCGAGGCTGGGGAGCACCCGCTCGATGTAGCGCATGAAGACGCCGCTGGGGCCGACCACGAGCACGCCGCCGGTCTCGTAGCGACGGCGGTCGGTGTAGAGGAGGTAGGCCACGCGGTGCAGCGCCACCACGGTCTTGCCGGTGCCGGGACCGCCGCTGATGGAGACGACGCCGCGGCTGGGTGCGCGGATCGCCAGGTCCTGCTCGGCCTGGATGGTCGCGACGATCGAGTGCATCGACCGGTCACGGGCCCTCGACAGCTGGGCCATGAGGGCGCCCTCGCCCACGATCGGCAGCTCGACACCCACGGCCTCGAGGTCGGCGAGCGCCTCGGAGTCGAGCAGCTCGTCCTCGACGCCGACGACGCGCGGCCCCGACGAGCGCAGCACGCGGCGGCGTACGACCTTGCGCGGCTCGGCCGCCGTTGCCTGGTAGAACACCGCGGCCGCCGGCGCGCGCCAGTCGATGAGGAGGGAGTCGCGGCGCTCGTCGCGCAGCCCGATCCGGCCGATGTAGCGCGGCTCGCGGTCGACCGAGTGCTGCATGTCGAGGCGGCCGAAGACGAGCCCCTCGTGGGCGGCGTCGAGCTGCGCGATCCGGCGCGCGGCCTGGAAGACCATCGCGTCGCGCTCGACGAGCCCGCCCTCGTGCCCGAGCTTGCCGCGGTTCTGGCCCTCGAGCGCCAGCTGCTGGGCGTTGCGGGCCGACTCCTCCAGCTGGAGGTAGACCCGGTCGACGAAGGCCTGCTCGGCCTTGATCTCCCCATCAACCAGGTCAGTCTCACCCAGTGCGTCGTTCAACGAGTCGTTCCCCTCGGCCCATCCACGTGTGGTTTCGGCTGGCTGCCCCCGTGAAGGGACAAGCCCCCAAGCCTAACTCGCGATGGCGTCCGGGAGGTCATTGGTTCAGATCACAGGTAATTTGCACGTCGGGCGTGCATCGGTGTCCCGGCCGGCACGCCGGCGGATGATCCCGGGAGAGCGACAGGAGCTGCAGGATGAGCCTGCGCGGATTCTTCTCCCTGCCAGTGCTGGTCGTGGCGGTGCTGGCCCTGGCCGTGGGCTCGGTCGGCACCGCGGTCGCAGGACCGGCGCTGACCAAGGGCAAGGTCAAGACGATCGCCGCCAAGGTGGTGCGGAAGGCGGCCCCGGCCCTGTCGGTGGCGCACGCGACCACCGCCGACAGCGCCACGTCCGCGGGCAACGCGGGCAACGCGAGCAACCTCGCCGGGCAGCCGGCTTCGGCCTATCTCGACCGGGTCGTCCAGGTGTCGAGCACCGCGAGCACCGCGGTCCCGATAGGTGACACCAACCAGATCCTGGGCCCTGCCACCCTCACCGTCCCGGCCGGCGTCGGCTTCGTCCAGGTCAGCGCCGTGGCCGTCTTCGCGACCGGCAACACGTCCTTCGGCTTCTGGTTCCAGGTGGACGGGCCCTGCCTCGACGCGGGAGCCGACTTCAACAACCGCCAGTTCGGCAACACCGCCAACCAGATCTCGGTCAGCCTGAGCCGCATGGTCCCGGTGACGCCCGGGTCCCACTCCTTCCGCCTGTGCGTGCTCACCTCGGAGGTCATCCTCACCGACAACCGCGTGCTGACCGTCGAGACGGTGGCGCTGGGCGGCTAGCGCCCCGCAGGCTTCCGGGACAGGAAGGCGGTCATCGCCGCCTTCGCCTCGTCGGAGGCGAACAGGCTCGCGCTGAGCGCCGCCATCTCCTCGCCGCGGGCGTCGATCCGCTCGAGCAGCTCCTGGTTGAGGATCCGCTTCGACTCGCGCAGCCCCTGGGCGGCGCCGGTCGCGAGGCTCGCGCAGGTGCGGCGTACCTCCTCGGCGACGTCGTCGGCCGGGACCGCCTTCGTCACCAGGCCGTACGCCGCGGCCTCGGTGCCGCTGAACACCTCGCCACCCAGGGTGGTCAGCGCGGCGGCGCGCGGGCTCATCCGGTGGTGCACGGTCAGCGAGATGATCGCGGCCGCCAGCCCGAGCTTGACCTCGGTGAGCGCGAAGGTGGCGTCCTCGGCGGCGATCGCGATGTCGGAAGCGGCCACGATGCCGATACCGCCGGCGCGGACCGGCCCGGCGAGCGCGACCACGACCGGCTTGGGCATCGCGACGATCTGGCGCTGCATCCGCACCATCGCCCTCGCCCCCTCCTCCATCCCGACCGTGGACGCCTCCGAGAGGTCGGCGCCGGAGCAGAAGACGCGCCCCGAGGAACCGATGACCACGACCTTGACCGCATCGTCCGCCTCGGCCGCCTCGAGTCGCTCGAACAGCTCGGTCACGAGCTGGCGCGACAGGGCGTTGCGGTTGTGCGGGCTGTCCAGGGTGATGGTGGCGACCAGGTCGGCCACCTCGAGGTGGACCAGCTCGGTGGAGGTCTCAGTCACAGGGTGAAGACTGCCGCACATGGACGACGTGCGTTTCGTGGAGGTCGCCGACGAACGGTCCGTGGCCGACTGGCGGCGCATCCACAACGAGATCATCCCTACCGCGCCGCTGTCGCTGGACGAGGTTCGCGAGCGGTCGACCCGGCACCGCCTCGAGCTGGCGTACGTCGGCGCCCCTGGCCGGCAGCGCCCGGTCGGGAGCTCGACGGTCCGCCGTCCGACCGACGACGCGGGCGCGATGGTGATCGCGCGGGTGCTGGCGCCCTACCGCCGCCGGGGCATCGGGACGCTGCTCTACGAGCGCGGGCTCGAGGTGGCTCGGGGCTGGGCGGACCACCGGCCCGTCGAGACCGTCGTGCTCGCCTCCAACAGCGAGGGCCTCGCCTTCGCCCTGACCAAGGGCTTCGCGGAGGTCGAGATGTATCTGCTGCCGGGTGACACGGTGCCGTTCATCGCGCTCGAGCTGGCCTGAGCGCATCCCACTGTCCCCGGCAGGTGCCATCATCGCGCCATGGCCTACGACGAGGCGCTCGCCGAGCGGATTCGCGACCTGCTGCCCGACCTCGAGGTGACCGAGCGGAAGATGTTCGGTGGCCTCGCCTTCCTCGTGGGCGGCCACCTGGCCGTCGCCGCCAGCGGCCAGGGCGGGCTGATGCTGCGCTGCGACCCGGCCGACACCGGGCGGCTCGTCACCGAGCCGGGCGTGAGCCGGATGGAGATGCGGGGCAGGGAGATGGACGGCTGGCTGCGGGTCACCACCGACTCCGTGGCCACCGACGCCGAGCTCGAGCGCTGGATCTCGGTCGGCGCCGCCTACGCCGGGAGCCTGCCGCCCAAATAGCCATCCGCGCCGCCGCCCGCTCCGAACAAGGAGCATGAGAAGCCGGTTGATCTATGCCCTGTTCGGGGTCCTCGCGACCCTGGTGGGGCTGGCCACCGGCCACCTCATCGCCTCGTTGCTCAACCCGGCCTCGTCGCCGGTGCTGGCTGTCGGCTCCCAGGTCATCGACCTGACGCCGACGCCGCTCAAGGAGTATGCGATCCGGCAGTTCGGGAGCAGCGACAAGCTGGTCCTGATCGGCTCGGTCATGGGCGGGGTGCTCGTCCTGGCCGCGATCGCCGGTGTGCTGACTCGCCGCAGGTTCCGCATCGGCGCGGCGATGCTCGTGCTCCTCGTCGGCGTGGCGGCGTTCACCGCGCTGAACCGGCCCGCCGCCGAGCTGCTCGACGTCCTGCCCAGCCTGGCCACGGTGCTCGCCGCCGTCGGCGCGCTGTGGCTCCTGGACCGTCAGTTCACGCTGCAGGACACCACCCGGACCGCCGCCCCGACCACGTCCAAGCCGTCCAAGCCGACGGGGGTGGTCGGCGAGCAGGGGATCATCAGCGGTCCCGGGGCCGACGTGGTCGAGGGCGGCACCTCGTCGCGCCCGTCGCGCCCGTCGCGGCGCGGTGTGCTCGTCGCCGGCGGAGCGCTCGCCGTGGCCGCCGCCGCGATGGGCAGCGCCGGCCGGCTGATCGGCAACTACCGCAGCCGGCTCATGGACATCGCGTTCCCGAAGCCCGCCGACCCGGCACCGGCCTTCCCGGCCGGGATCGAGAAGCAGTACCCCGGCATCACCCCGCTGCGGGTCGACACGGCCGACTTCTACCGCGTCGACACGCGCCTCGACGTCCCCATCGTCAACATCGACGACTGGACGCTGAAGATCGACGGGATGGTCGACAAGAAGCTCGAGCTCACCTTCGACGACCTCCTGAAGATGCCCCTGATCGAGCGCGACATCACCCTGACGTGCGTCTCCAACAGCGTCGGCGGGCCCTACGTCGGCGGCGCGCGCTGGATCGGCGTACGCCTCTCCGACCTGTTCGAGATGGCCGGGGTCAAGGACGGCGTCGACCAGGTCTTCAGCACCGACGTCGACGGCATGACCATCGGCACGCCGTACGACCTGGCCACCGACGGCCGCGACGCGATGATCGCGCTCGGCATGAACGGCGAGGCCCTCCCGCGCGAGCACGGCTACCCGGCCCGGATGGTCGTCCCCGGCCTCTACGGCTTCATCAGCGCCTGCAAGTGGATCAACCACATCGAGCTGACGACGTATGAGTCCAAGGACTCCTACTGGACCAACCGCGACTGGGCCACCGACGCCCCCATCAAGATCTCCAGCCGCATCGACACCCCCAAGGTGCTCGAGAACATCGACGCCGGCGAGACCTTCATCGGCGGTGTCGCCTGGGCCCAGCAGAACGGCGGCGTCGCGACGGTGCAGGTGCAGATCGACGGCGGCGCCTGGACCGACGCCGAGCTCGGCCCGTCCGCCGGCAACGACTACTGGCGCCAGTGGTACTTCCCCTGGACCGCCGAGGCCGGCTCCCACAACCTCAGCTGCCGCGTCATCGACGGCGCCGGCAACATCCAGAGCGACGTCCGCATGAACCCCTTCCCCGAAGGCTCCAGCGGCATCCAGAACCTCATCGTCAAGGTCTCCTGACCAGTCTTTGCTGGTCGAGCTCCGTCAGGGGCTGGGTTGCGGCAGGGCGAGGAAGCGCGAAGCGCTGACGAGTCCCCCCTCCCCCATCCGTGATCGAGCGCAGACCCAGACCCGCCCGAACAAAACCAATCCGGTCCGGCGCGGGCGCCGAAGAAGAGGTGTTAGCCCACCTACGGAAGGCACCACATCATGAACCGCAGCTCCCTCCGCCGCACCGCCGCCGGCGGTGCCGCCCTGATCGCCCTGACCATCGGTCTCGCCGCCTGTGGCGACGACGCCGACAGCAGTGGCAGCAGCGCCGCCGACGACACGGCCACCTCCGCTCCCGCGGACTCTCCCGCCGAGGAGACCAGCGAGGCGCCGGCCGACGACGCCGGTGCCGACACCTTCGGCCCGGGTTGCGCCGCCATCCCGACCGACGGCAAGGGCTCCTTCAACGGCATGGTGACCGACCCGGTCGCCACCGCCGCCAGCAACAACCCGCTGCTGGGCACCCTCGTCGCCGCAGTGACCGCCGTTCCGGGCCTGGCCGACACGCTGAACGCCGCTCCGGCCCTGACCGTGTTCGCCCCGACCGACGACGCGTTCGCCAAGATCCCCGAGGCCGACCTCAAGTCCGTCCTCGCCGACCAGGCCACGCTGACCGCGATCCTGTCGCACCACGTCATCGGCGAGCAGCTCGACCCGACCGCGATCGTCGGTGACCACGACACCCTGAACGAGGACACCGTCACCGTCGAGGGCGACACCGAGTCGGGCCTGACCGTCGATGGGGGTACCGCCAACGTGATCTGCGGAAACATCCCGACCAAGAACGCGACGGTCTACGTCATCGACTCGGTCCTGATGCCCACCAAGTGACCTCTCGTCACCTACTCACCAACACGGAAGACTGACTACGTGAACCAGCTCAGGCCCGTGGCCGGCGGCGCCCCCTTCGAGGAGGGGGCGCCCTCGGCGCCTGATCTCGCCGGCCTCCTGAAGGCCTGTGGGAAGGGTGACCAGGCGGCGTTCGCACAGCTCTACGACGCCACGTCGTCCCGTGTCGTCGGCATGGCCGTCCGGGTCGTCCGCGACCCGGCCCAGGCCGAGGAGGTCGCCCAGGAGGCGTTCCTCGACATCTGGAAGAACTCGGGTCGCTTCGACCCTGACAAGGGCAGCCCGCTCGGATGGCTGCTCACCATCGTGCACCGCAAGGCCGTCGACCGGGTCCGCTCGGCCGAAGCCTCGACCAGGCGGGACACGTCGTACCACTCTCAGAACCAGCCCATCGACCACGACTCCACGGCAGAGGCCGCCACGGCCTCGATGGAAGCCCGCCGGGTCAGGTCGGCCCTGCACAGCCTCACCGAGGTCCAGCGAGAAGCACTCGAGCTCGCGTACTTCGGTGGCTATACGCACACGGAGGTGGCGACCATGCTCGATCTTCCGGTCGGCACCGCCAAGACACGTATCCGAGACGGACTCATCAGACTTCGCGACACCATGGGGGTGGGGGCATGAGTGACATCCATGCTCTGTCAGGCGCATACGCCGTCGACGCACTCGACGACATCGAGCGCGCACAGTTCGAGCGGCACCTGGCGGAGTGCCCGGCCTGCACCAGCGAGGTCGCCTCGCTGCGTGAGGCCGCCGCTCTCCTCGCCGAGACCAGCGCGACCGCGCCGTCCGCCGAGCTCCGCGAGCGGGTGCTGGCGAGCATCGCCAACGTCCGTCCGCTCCCGCCCGTCGTGGCGAGCGAGGACGCTCCCGTCGAGGCCGCCCCGGGCGCCACGGTCACCACCCTCGCCCCGCGTCGGCGGCGAGTCGTCACCTTTCTGGCGGCCGCGGCAGCGGTCGCCGCGATCGGGACCGGGGGGACCCTCGGCATCAAGCAGCTGACCGACGACGGCCCCCAGGACGGCGTCGGCCAGGTGCTCGAGGCCGGTGACGCCCAGACGTTCAAGGTGCCGGTCGGCGACGGAGGCTCCGTCTCCGTGGTCCGGTCCGCCAAGCGCAACGAGGCCTGGATCATCACCAAGGGGATGCCGGCCGCCCCCACGGGGAAGCAGTACGTCCTCTGGCTCAAGCACGGCGGGACCATGACGCAGGCGGGCGTGATGCCCGCCGGCTCGGACAACAAGGTCCGGTTCAGCGGCGACGCCGCGTCCGCCGACGGTGCCGCCGTCAGCGTCGAACCGGCCGGGTCCGACCCGACCTCGCCCAGCAGCGACATCGCCGCGGCCTTCAGCTTCGCCTAAGGAGGACCGATGACCACGACCCCGCAGAGGATCGCGGTCGTCGGCTCCGGCGTCGCCGGGCTGACGGCGGCGTACGTCGCCTCGCGCACCGCGCACGTGACCCTGTTCGAGGCCGACGACCGGCTCGGCGGCCACGCGGACACCCACGTGGTGACCGAGTCCCGCGCAGGGCAGCCGCGCGAGCTGGACATCGACACCGGCTTCATCGTGCACAACCCGCGCACCTACCCCGTGCTGCTCCGGCTCTTCGCCGAGCTCGGCGTGGTGACACAGCCCTCCGAGATGTCGATGTCGATCCGCGACGACGGCACCGGCCTCGAGTGGGCGGGCGCCCTCGGCCGCAGGGGCGTCTTCCCCACCCCGGGACATCTCCGCAACCGGCAGTACCTGCGGATGCTCACCGAGATCCCGAAGTTCCACCGCCGGGCCCGCGCGGTGCTCTCCGACACCGGCCCCGACACGACCCTCCGCGACTTCATCGTCGCCGGCCGCTTCACGGCGTACTTCACCCGGCACTTCATGGAGCCCCTGGTCGCCGCCGTGTGGTCGTGCGACCCGGAGGTGGCACTCGACTACCCGGCGCGCTACCTGTTCACGTTCCTGGAGCACCACGGGATGCTCGGCGTCTTCGGCAGCCCCCGGTGGCGGACCGTGACCGGCGGCTCGCAGCGCTACGTCGCGGCCGTGGCCGCCCGGGTCCAGCAGGTCCGCACCGGCACCAAGGTCACGTCGGTGCTCGAGACCGCCGACGGCGTCGAGATCACCGACGGCAACGGCCAGGTGCAGGCCTTCGACGCCGTCGTCATCGCCACCCACCCGGGCCAGGCGTTCGCGATGCTCGCCGAGCCGACCGCCGCCCAGCGCGACCTGCTCCCGGCCATGCCCTACGCGCCGAACACCGCGCTGCTGCACACGGACGAGTCCGTGATGCCCGCGGCTCGCAACGCGTGGGCGTCGTGGAACTTCGCCCGGCGCACGGCCGACGCCGGACAGGTGCTGGTCACCTACGACATGACCCGTCTCCAGCGGCTCGAGACGGACACCCACTACTTCGTGACGCTGGGTGGGGAGGGCCTCGTCGACCCGGCCAAGGTCATCGACCGGATGGAGTACGAGCACCCCCTCTACAACCCCGCCTCGGTGGCCGCTCAGTCGCAGCTCTCGGCCATCGACACCGAACGGATCGGCTTCGCCGGCGCCTACCACGGCTGGGGGTTCCACGAGGACGGCGCCCGGTCCGGGCTGCGGGCGGTCGAGCGGCTCGGCCTCACCTGGCCCGAGGTGCTCCCCCACTCGCCCGCCGACGACGTCGCCACGGGGATCTACGAGACGACGATCCGGCACACCCGGCGTGCGCCGTTCGGGCGCAGCTTCACGCACGCGTCTCAGACCTGGCTCGTGGACCTCGACGACCTGCCCGACCACGGCATCCTCGGCCGCTTCGAGGGCCGCGACCACCTGGGCGACCCGGACCTCACCATCCGCGCCAACCTCGAGGCCTTCCTGGCCGAGCACGACATCGACCTGGCCGGCGGGCGGGTGGTGATGGCGGCCAACGCCCGGGCCTTCGGGTACTGCTTCAACCCGATCTCGGTGCACTGGTGCTGGGACGCGAGCGGGAGGCACGCGGCGACCGTGGTGGAGGTGCACAACACCTACGGCGACCGGCACGCCTACCTCGTCCACCCCGACGAGCAGGGTCGGGCGACGACGCCCAAGGCGATGTACGTCTCGCCGTTCCACGGCACCGACGGCACCTACGACCTCGTCGTACCCGTGCCCCACGACGACCGGCTCGACATCGTCGTCAACCTGACCACCGACGACGGCGGCACCTTCCACGCCTCTCTTTCCGGACGGCGCTCGGAGCTGACCGCACGCAGGGCCGCGCCCGCGGCAATCCGCGGGTCGCTCCTGATCCGAATGCATGGCATCTGGCTCTGGCTGCGCCGCCTGCCGATCCAGCCCCGCCCGCCCCACACCCAGAAGGGAGTCCGACCGTGACCGAGACCGTCTCAGGACGCCTTGCGGTCGACCTCCGCGCCAGCAGCTGGCCCGGCCTCGACACCTTGCCCACCGGTCCGCGCGCCCGCTTCTCCGCGCGCGTCGCCCGGACCCTGTTCCGCACCGCCGTCCACGGCCTCGACGTCACCGTGCACGTCGGCGAGAAGACCTACGGCCGCGGTGGCCCCGTCATGGTGGTGTCACGCCCCGAGGAGTTCTTCCTGCGCCTGGGCCGCGACCAGCTGATCGGCTTCGGCGAGGCCTACCTCACGGGTGCGTGGGACGCCGAGGACCTCGGCGGCTTCCTGACCGTGCTGGCCGCCCGGATGCAGCACCTCATCCCCGAGCCGCTCCAGAGGCTGCGCAGCGCGGTCGTCCGCAAGCCGCCCGCCGAGGAGATCAGCAGCGCGGAGAACTCCCAGGAGAACATCGCGCACCACTACGACCTCTCCAACGAGCTCTTCGAGCAGTTCCTCGACCCGACGCTGAGCTACTCCTCGGCGCTCTTCACCGACGACGAGCTGACGGGTAGGCCGACGGTTGACGACTTCGAGGCGGCGCAGGGCCGGAAGATCGAGCGGCTGCTCGACCAGGCCGACGTCTTCGACGGCAGCCGGGTGCTCGAGATCGGCTCCGGCTGGGGCGAGCTCGCGATCCGCGCCGCGCGCCGCGGGGCGACCGTCACCACGATCACCCTGTCGACCGAGCAGAAGGCGCTGGCCGAGGAACGGATCGCCGCGGCGGGCTGCTCCGACCGGGTCTCGGTGGAGCTCTGCGACTACCGCGAGGTGGCCGGCCAGTACGACGCCGTCGTGTCGGTGGAGATGGTCGAGGCCGTCGGCTGGCAGTACTGGCGGACCTACTTCGAGACCATCGACCGGGTGCTGGCACCCGGCGGCAAGGTCGCGATCCAGGCGATCACCATGCCGCACGACCGGATGCTGGTCACCCGCAACACCTACACGTGGATCAACAAGTACATCTTCCCCGGCGGCTTCCTCCCGTCGGTCCGCGTGATCGACGAGATCACCCGCGAGCACACGAGCCTGCGGATGGACACGCCGTTCTCGATGGGTCCGTCCTACGCCCAGACGCTGCGGCTCTGGGACGAGAAGTTCCTCGCGGAGTCAGAGCGGGTCCACCAGCTCGGCTTCGACGACACCTTCATGCGGATGTGGCACTTCTACCTGGACTACTCCCGCGCCGGCTTCGCGTCCGGCTACCTCGACGTGCACCAGCTCACCTTCGAGCGGGCCGATGGCTGACGGCATCGCGCCCAGGCTCGAGGCGGCGCTGCAGCCGTTCCTCAAGGGCAACCTCCCCGTCCGCCTGAAGGCGTGGGACGGCTCGACGGCAGGCCCGGTCGACGCCCCCCTCGTCGTGCTCAACTCGGTCGACGCCCTACGCCGGCTCCTCCGCCACCCGGGCGAGCTCGGCGCGGCGCAGGCCTACGTCACGGGCGAGATCGACGTGCCCGGCGACCTCGACCACGCCCTGACCCACGCTTTCGCCGTGGCGAAGGAGCGGGGGCTCGGCGGGCGGCCAACGGCGTCAGCACTTCTCGGCGCCGTGCGCACCCTTCGGGGGATCGGTGCGCTCGGCCGTCCGCCGGCGGCTCCCGTCTCGCAGGCGAGGCTCCGCGGCCGGCTGCACAGCAAGCTGCGCGACCGCAGCGCGATCTCCTTCCACTACGACCTGTCGAACGAGTTCTACGAGCTGATCCTCGAGCCGCAGATGGCCTACTCGTGCGGCTACCACTCCTCACCCGAGCAGTCGGTCGAGAGCGCGCAGCTCGACAAGCTGTCGCTGGTCTGCCGCAAGCTCGGCCTCGAGCCGGGCATGACGCTGCTCGACGTCGGCTGCGGCTGGGGCTCGATGTCGCTGCACGCCGCCGAGCACTTCGGCGCACAGGTCACCGGCATCACGATCGCGGCGGAGCAGAAGAAGTTCATCGACGCCCGCATCAAGGAGCGCGGCCTCGAGGACCGCGTGACGATCAAGCTCTGCGACTACCGCGACGCCGTCGGCGAGTACGACGCCGTCAGCTCGATCGAGATGGGCGAGCACGTCGGCCAGGACAACTACCCGACGTACGCCTCGGTCCTCCAGCGATCGGTGAAGCCGGGCGGCCGGGTGCTGGTGCAGCAGATGAGCCGCTCCGGGAAGTGGCCGGGCGGAGGGCCGTTCATCGAGAGCTTCATCGCGCCCGACATGTACATGCGTCCCGTGGGCGAGACCGTCGCGTTCTTCGAGCGCGCCGGGCTCGAGGTGCGCGACGTGCACGGGCTGCGCGAGCACTACGTGCTCACCGTCGCCGGCTGGCTGGACAACTTCCACCGCCACCGCGACCGGCTCGTCGAGCTGATGGGCGAGGAGGTCGTGCGGGTCTGGGAGCTCTACCTCGTCGGTGGCTCGATGGCCTTCCGCGACGGCCGGATGGGCGTCGACCAGCTCCTCATGGTGCGCCCCGGTGCCGAGCACTCCCTGCCGCTGCTCCGGGACTGGTAGGACTGGAGCATGAAGCTGCGTTCGGGACTGGTCGGGGTCTGTGTCGTGATCGTCTCGGCGGTCTCACCTCTCGCGATGCCGGTGGCGGCGCACGCCGACCCGGTCTCCAAGCAGGACCTGCTCACCCTCGCCGAGGCGGAGACGGTCTTCCCAGAGCTGGCCGGGCGGCATGACGACGGCAACCAGGACCGGTTCCGCTTCGGGATGGACGTCCCGGCGTATTGGACCTCACCGCTGCGCTGCGACCATCACCGCTCCTACAGGGGCACCAGCCGCGCCAGCGCGAACTCCTACTCGCTGAGCGGTCCGGACTTCACCTTCGGCGAGAGCATCGTGCAGTTCCGGACCACCCACGAGGCCCGTAGCGTGCTGCAGCACTACCGCGACTACGCCCGTGTCTGCCGCGGGCCGCACGCCACCGACGACGGCGAAGGCAGCGCTGCGACGCTGCTGGTCCGTGGCTGGCGTCCGGGCCGGGTCGGCGATGAGAGCTTCGGCCTCCTCGACGCCTTCACGTCGTACGGCGACACGCAGTGGCGGCGCAGCGTGGTGGCGCGGGTGGGCCGGACCGTGGTCCTCACCGTCGTCGAGCCCAGCCGGGGGCCCGGCGACGCGGACCAGGCCGTCGACGGCGCCCGCCTAGCGGTCGCCAAGCTCGGATAGCGCATGCCTGTCCTCATCTCCCTCGTCGCCGGGCTGCTCGCTGTCGTGCTCGGCATGGGCGCGGCCGCGGTCCGCGCCAAGCAGCTCGACAAGGCCGCCGTCGTCGACGTCGCCTGGGGCGCCGGCTTCGTGCTGATCGCGCTGGCCGCTGCGATCCTCGGCACCGCGCTCGACGAAGGCACCGGCTGGCGGCGCTGGCTCGTCGCGGCGATGGTCGCGGTGTGGGGGCTGCGGCTCGCGTGGCACATCCGCGGCCGCGCGGTGGGCGAGCACGGCGGCAAGGAGGACCCGAGGTACGCCGAGATGCTGGGCGGCCCGCCGTCCGAGGTCGGCATGACCACCGTCGTCCGCCGGGTCTTCCTGGTGCAGGGCGTCGTGCAGTGGTTCGTCGCCCTGCCCGTGATGGTCGGCGCGGTGCTGAGCGTCGAGTGGTGGCCGGTCGTCGTCGCAGGCGTGCTCGTGTGGGCGACCGGGCTGTTCTTCGAGGGCGTCGGCGACCGCCAGCTCGCGGCCTACAAGGAGCAGCCGAAGGAGACCCGGCCCCAGGTCATGGACCGGGGGCTCTGGCGCTACTCGCGGCACCCCAACTACTTCGGCGACGCCTGCATCTGGTGGGGGCTCTGGCTGGCAGCGGGGCTCGCGTCCGGCTGGGTCGCGGGGCTCGCCACCGTCCTCTGCCCGGCGGCGATGACCTACTTCGTCTACCAGGTCACCGGCGTCAAGCTGCTCGAGAAGACGATGATGCAGCGGCCCGGCTACCCGGCGTACGCCGCCCGCACGTCGAGCTTCTTCCCGCTGCCGCCCAAGAGGGGTTAGTCCGCGTCGTCAGTCTGCTGCTGACGCTTCTTCTCCTGCTCATACCTCCTGCGCTGCTCCTCGGCGCGGGCCCGCACCTGCTTGAGGAAGTCCGCGTCCTTCTCCGGGTCGGCGGCCGCGGCGCGGCCGGGTCGGTCGTACTCGGGGAAGCTCGGGTCGGCTCGCTCGTAGGCGCCGAGCGGCCGCGGGCGGTTGTCCGGGCGGCCGAAGATGAACCAGCCGATCGACCCGACCACCGAGAAGAACAGCACGATGAGGATCCAGGCACCCTTGTTGAGGTTGCGGATCTCGTCGTCGCGGGTCTGGGCCACGTCGATGAGGCAGTAGATCCAGACGGCGAACGCCGCGACGCTGAGCAGCAGCTCGAGCTTGATCACGGCGGCAGTTTCCCTGACGCCGGGGTCATCTGTCTCTGGTTCGTTCGGGTGGTGCCACACTCGGGCAGGTGGAGGACCGGGTCTCCGAAGCGTTCGCCGCGACGCCGCGGGCGGGCTTCCTGCCGCGGCTCGCGCGCAGGCGGGCCGCGTACGACGGGCCGATCCAGATCGGCCGCGGCCAGACCAACTCCCAGCCGCGGACGGTCGACGCGATGCTGCGCCTCCTGGAGGTGCACGAGGGCGACCGGGTCCTCGACGTCGGGGCCGGCTCCGGCTGGTCGACCGCGCTGCTCGCCCACCTGACCGGGCCGACCGGGGAGGTGATCGGGGTCGAGCTCGAGCCCACGCTGGTCGACTTCGGCCGCGCCAACCTCTCTCCTCTCGATCGACCGTGGGCGCGGATCGAGCAGGCCGACGCCGATCACTTGGGCTGGCCGGCCGAGGCGCCGTACGACCGGGTGCTGGTGTCCGCCGAGCCTCAGGCGCTGCCCTCCGAGCTGGTCGAGCAGCTCGCCGGCGACGGCCGGATGGTGATCCCGGTGAGCGGCACGATGCTCCTGGTGGAGCGCACGCCGTCGGGCCCGGAGGTCAGCGAGCACGGGGGCTACCGGTTCGTGCCGCTGCGCTGAATAGGCTCAGCCGCGTGGCAGACCCCCAGCACGACGAGCAGTTCGGCGAGGAGCTGGTCCGGCTCGCGTCGGCCGACAACTTCCGCGACGTCACCGGCCCGGATGCGGCCTACGTCGCCACGGACGGCGCGCCGCTGCGCCGCGGAGTCGTCTACCGCTCCAACGAGCTCCAGCTCAGCCACGCCGACGCCGCCACCATCGCCCGCCTCGGCGTCACCGCCATCTACGACCTGCGGTCGGCCCACGAGGTCGAGGCGCACCCCGACGCCGAGGTGCCGGGCGCGCAGTGGCACCACGTCGAGGTCGGCGGCATCCCCCTGGTCCAGCTCGGGGAGCTCAGCTCCCGCGACGCCGCCGTCGAGGTGATGCGCCGCGTCTACCGCAGCTTCGTCGAGGCCCCCGAGGCCCGCGCGGCCTTCGCGGAGGTGCTGCAGCACATCGCCGACGCGGACCACGCGACGCTCTTCCACTGCGCGGCGGGCAAGGACCGCACCGGCTGGGTCGCCGCCCTCCTCCTCCACGTCGCGGGCGTCGACGACGCGACGATCCTCGACGACTACCTCCTCACCAACTCCTTCTCGACCGCGACGCGGGAGAAGTACCTCGGCATGGTCCGCGAGCACCTCGGCGAGGACAAGGTGCCGGTCTACGAGCTGGCGATGACCGTCCGCGAGGACTACCTCCAGGAGGCCTACGACGCCGCCGACGCGTCGTACGGCTCGAGGCAGGGGTACCTCCGTGACGGGCTCGGCCTCGACGCCAGCACCCTGGAGCGGCTGGGCTCGCGGATGCGCGCCTGACCGCGAGGATGAGTTGGCCGGCCGCCTGGTGACCCACCCGAGTCATACGCGCGGTGTGACGCACTGATTGCGCCGGCAGATCCGAATGGCTGGGGTGCAAGGCCGCTACACGCTCACGGGCGGGCGACTCTCCGACGGCACGTGGGCAGGGACCTGAGGCTCCCCTTCGACATGGAACTCGGGAAGCCACTCGAGCCAGCGGGGCAGGTACCAGTTCCAGCCCCCCAGGAGTGCCATCGCTGCGGGGACCACGACCATCCGGATCAGCGTGGCGTCGAGGAGCAGGGCCACACCCACGCCGAACCCCATCTGCTGGAACATCACCAGCTGGCCGGCGGCGAAGCCGGTGAAGACGACCACGATGATCACCGCAGCGCCGGTGATCAGCCGGCCCGTGGCCGCGATGCCGTGGACCACGGCCTGGTTGGTGTCATCGGTCTTCGCGTAGTGCTCGCGGATCCGGCTGAGCAGGAAGACGTGGTAGTCCATCGAGAGCGCGAACAGCACCGAGAAGAGGAACACCGGGACCCATGCCTCGATCCGCTCCACCTGTTGAAGGCCCAGGAGGTCGGCGCCCACTCCGTGCTGGAAGACCAGGACGAGCAACCCGTATGCCGCTCCGACCGAGAGTAGGTTGAGGAGCACGGCTGTCCCGGAGAGGACCACCGACCGGAACACCACGGTGAGCAGCACGAAGCTCAGGCCGAGGACGAAGAGGAGCACGAACGGCAGCCAGTGGTTGATGACGTCGGAGTAGTCCACGTTCTCCGCGGTGGCCCCACCCACGAGCACGGTCGCCGTCGTCGAGCCGAACGCCGCGGGGACCAGGTCGCCACGTAGCCGGTCGAGACCCCGGCGTGCCTGCCAGTTGTCAGGCTCGCCGACCAGCGGGATGCTCAGCACGGCGACCTGGCCGTCAACGGCGTTCTGCAGGTCTGCGGCGCCGAAGTCCGGGTCGTCCGCCACCGATGCCTCCAGCGACGCGATGGCCGTGGACACATCGGGGGAACCGATGTCACCTGAGATGACGACTTGTGCGGGCTCGCTCGTCGAGGCGCCGGGGAAGCTGCGCTCCAGTGCGAGCGCGCCGGATTTCGCGAACGTGTCGTCGGGCAGCGAGTCCACCCCGGACGCGCCGGTCTTGAGGCCGAGGACCGGCGCGGCCGCCGCGACCAGGATGAGCACGCCGACAGCCAACGACGCCCCGGGGCGCCGTACGACCGCGCTGACGGCCCTCCTCCAGAACGGGCTCTCCGCGGCGCGTTCGCGACCCGCCAACGGGAGCCGCAATGCGTTGACCCGGTCCCCGAGCAGGGAGAGCACCGCGGGCAGCAGCGTCAGGGCGGCAGCCATGGTGACCGCCCCGACGATGATCGCGCCGAGCGACAGGCTGCGGAGGATCGTGTCGGGGACGAGCAGCAGCCCGAGGAGCGCGACGACGAACGAGGTGCCGCTGAACAGGACCGACGTGCTGCTGGTGTCACCGGTCGTGGCGATCACGTCCAGCTTGTCGCGTCCGGCTTGGCGTTCCTCGCGGTAGCGCGACAGGACGAAGAGGCTGTAGTCGATCCCCAGGGCCAAGCCCATCGCCGTGATCATGTTGACGATGAAGAAGGAGACGGGGGTGACCTGTCCGACCACGGTGGAGATGGCCACGGTCACGATGATCGACAGGATCGCGATGGTCATCGGGATGAACGCCGCCACCAGGGCGCCGAACACCAGGACGAGGACGATCATTGCTGCGGGCAGGCCGAACTTCAGCTCGCCGTCGGTCAGGTCGGATTCCGAGAGGTCGGTGAAGTCGTGGTCGAGGGTGTTGGCTCCGGTGATGTTCACCTCGAAGCCATCGGCGGCATCGGCCGCGGTCACCTCGTCCAACACAGACTCGAACCCGTTCTCGGCGTCGTGGCCCACGGCCAGCGTCAACACGGCGGCGTGGCCGTCCTCGGAGAGGCCGACGCCGTGGCTGTACGGGTCGCCCACCGTTGCGAACGCACCGGTCGCCGCGATCGCTGCGCGGATCTCGGCCACGAAGCCCCGGAACTCCGGCTGCTCGGTGTTCAGCTGGGCCGAGTAGACGATCACCGCGTCGTCGATCCCGTCGTCGGAGTCGAAGCTCTCGGCGATCACCTGGCCGGCCCGCGTCGACTCGGGGTTCGTCGTGAGGGTCGCGTCCGAGGTGAACGCCGACCCGATCAGGGACGCGATGACCACGACGGAGGCGACCAGGATCAGTCCCCACGCCGCCACGACCCGCCAGGGGTGCACGGCCGAGGTGCGCGCCAGCCTGCCGGTGAGTGAGGGAGCGCGGCTCACCACAGCGGTCGGCCGTCGGCGTCGTTGACCTGGCGGAACGCGATGAGGATGAGGTCGACGAGCCACCAGATGCCGAGGCCACCGAAGGTGACGAGCTTAGCCAGGCCCAGCCACACGTGTCCGAGGTAGAAGCGATCGACTCCGAAAGTGCCGAGCACGAGGGACAGGATGAGGGCGGCTGGCCAGGACTTGGAGGAGAACACCTCCGGGACCTCACGGGCGGCCATCGCCCGTCCGTCAGCTTCCTGACGGACGAGGTCGGAGGCCCTGAGGAGTCGCCGGGAAGCCATGGCCTGGACGTCGTGGAGGCTGTACGGACCGAAGTCCTGGCCCCCGCGCGCTAGGTAGAACGACGTCTGAGTGTCGGGCGGCGCGTAGGTGCTCACAGGATTCCTTCGACGAGGTGACCGAGATGGACGAGCAGCCGTGCGCTGCCCTCGGGCGTGTTCTCAGCCTGGGACCTGCTCGCGGGTCACACCATGACTGCGCCGGACAGAACGTTGACGATGTCGGCCACCGCTCCGCGGACCTACTGTGAGGGGATGGACGCTCGATGAGTGCACCGCGGATCGTCATCGTCACCTTCGACGCCGCGCAGATCCTCGACGTCACGGGCCCGCTTGAGGTCTTCTCGACCGCCTCGCGCTACCTCGAGTCGGCGACGTACCGTACCGAGGTCGTCACGACCACCGGTGGCGTCGTGACCGCCAGCTGCGGCCTGGACTTCGCGTCGTCTCGGATCAGCGAGGTCAGGGGTCCGGTTGACACGCTGGGCAGTGTTGTGGAGGCACGACCGTCGAGCAGGTCGCCACGGCCTGCGGGTTCAGGGCACCCGAGACCATGAATCGTGCGTTCCGCCGCCGGCTCAACACGACGCCTCGGGAGCACCGCCGTCACTTCAGCGGAATCAAGCAACAGGCCGTTCACAGCTGAGAGTCGCGGGTGACGCCATCGGCATCTCGGCCGAACTCACCGATCGCGGCAGATCCGGGCGGTACATGGCCAGTCCACTTGCGGCGGATAGACGCAGCGCGCCGTCAGCCGCTTTGCCCCAGCTCTTTGTGCCAATACCTTGCGTCTTCGCTACTGACCTTGGCGATTGCGTCCGGTGCACTCGGGGCAGGCCACATCTCCACGAGGTAGAAGTCCACCGCTTCGTCGGCGAACTCACCGTCTCGACCCGCATCCCGACCGCGAGCACTCACGCGCAGGCGGTAGCTCCCGGGCACGAGGCCATCGAGGGACCCTCCGTCCTCGCCGGCCCATGACATCCACTGCGGGTCGGCAACAAGAGGAACCGTGGTCGACACTTCGACGACATCCTCCCAGCTGCCGTCGACATTCGGTGGCCCATCGGTGAGCACGATGCGGACAGGTGATCCTCCGGACCGCCGAGCAAGGTTGAGGTAGACGCCGGATGGATCGGCTGCGCCCACGAGTCCATTCGTCTGGCCCGAGAAGAACCGTTCGAACTCGCCATCGAATCCGCCCTCCTCGTGCCAGATCAGGTCGAACTGGCCGTAGTCCGTCTCGATGACCTGATCCAGCAGCACTCGCTCCACGGCACCAGGCTATCGGCGGGGGCAGCTGAATCGGGACGAGAAGCGGTCAATCTACGGGGTTCCGCAGGCGTGCTGTACGCGGCGGAATGCCGCGGGAGTTCCAGACCCTCTTCCCGCTTCGTGGCGCTCAGGCCCCGAAGCCAAGGAATACGAGCAGTCGCCTCTCGAACTCGACCAACGTCGTTGTCTCGAGCCTTCCGACCACCGGACGAGCGTTGCTCCTCCGGACGGTGGTGATCTTGTCGACCATCAGGAAGCTGTCCCGGTCGAGGCCGTTCTCCTGGTTCGCAGTGACCAGCACCCGCATTAGCGGCGCATCGACCTCGGTGCTGGTGAACGGGCAGACCGTCAACGAGTCGGTCGCATCGAACCGGTCGTCCTGGACGACCAGCGCCGGCCGCGGCTTGTTCGCATAGGCGCCGCCGGCGACGGTGACGATGTCTCCGCGTCTCATTCGTCCCAGGCGTCCGAGACAGCCTCGACGAAGTCCATGTCGTCACGTGCGCGATCAGCGGCCGCAACGAGCGCGGACTGGCGGTGAGCCTCGGCGGCGAAGACCGGCGAGCGCACGTCGGGTACCCAGATCTGGACGGGACGAAGGCCTTGGGCACGCATCCGGGCCCGGTATGCGCTCACTCGGTCTCGCACAGCCATGGGAAGAATGTTACATGTAACGCGGCGGCGCGCCCAGCGACCGCTCAGACACACCGTTGATCGCGCCCGCGGTGGTGCGTCCAACTGGGCGGTAGGACGCGCTGTTTTCTGGACTCGCCACCCGTCGGCGCCGGTTGTCCACAAGGGGAGCCGCTGGGTCGGGTGGGCTGTCGGCGGTCGGGTCTAGCGTGGTCGCATCATGTTGGTGGACGTGCAGCTCTCGGGGTCGCCGGTCGTCGTGGACGAGGTGGATGACGACTTCGTGCTGCACCTGGTCCGGGAGTCCGAGCAGCAGGCCCGCGAGGCCGGCAGGCGCAAGCTGCGGCTGGCGCTGCACTGGGCCGAGCGTCACGTCGTCACCGAGGTCCTCGACGCGGCGCACTGGTCCGATGCGGACCTGCGTGACCTGGAGGAGACCATCGGCGGCGAGGGCACGCCGATGGTCGCGGCCGGGTGTGTGGAGGAGTTCGCCGCAGCGCTCGGTGTCGGGGCCCGGACCGCGATGCAGCTGATGTCCGACGGCCTCGACCTTCGCTACCGACTCCCCAGGATCGACACCGGCGTGGAGGAGCTCCGCATCGCGCCGTGGCGCGCGCAACGCATCGCCCGCCTCACCCACAGCCTGTCCGCGGAGGCTGCGGCCTACGTCGACGCCCAGCTCGCGCCGGTCGCCGACTCGTGCGGCGTGGCGCGGATCGAGCGGCTGGTCACCGAGGCCGCTGCGCTGTTCGACCCGGTCGAGCAGGCCGAGGCGGAGGACGAGGCCCAGGCTGCCTGGGGTGTGCGGCTCGAGCACCACTCGGGACCGATCTGGGCCGGCACGTCCACGCTGGAGATCACCGGTGATACCCCGACGCTCACCCGCTTCCACGACCTGATCGGCGTCAAGGCCCACGAGCTGCTCGACGCCACTCAGCCCGCCGACGCCCAGCCGAGCCTCGAGCTCCGCAAGGTCGCCGCGCTCGGTCTGATCGCCGAGGGTGCCGGGGCCACCACCAAGACCAAGCTCTACCTGCACCTCGACGTCACGTCGCTCGCCGACCTGCCCGACCCGCTGGTCAAGGTCGGCGCTGTGGAGAAGCTCGGCCCGCTGACAGTGGCGAGGATCAAGGAGTGGCTCCGGGCGAGCAGCTTCACCCTGCAGCCCGTCCTCGATCTCCGGCGTCCCGACGCCGTCGACCAGCACGATCCGCCGGCGTGGATGCGCGAGCTGGTCATCCTGCGCGACCGCACCTGTGTCCACCCCCACTGCGACCGGTCCTCGCGTGACTGCGACCTCGACCACATCGAGGCCTACGTCGAGATGGACGACGGCGGACCGCCCGGCCAGACCCGGCCCGACAATCTCGCGCCGCTGTGCCGAAGACACCACCGGGCCAAGACCCACCACGGCTGGACCTACCAGCGCAACACCGACGGCAGCTACACCTGGACGACCCCGCGCGGCCACCGGCTGACCGTCGACCCTCGCGGAATCGTCACGCGCCACTGAGCCGACGTCAGCTGACTGGCGCAGTCAGACCTGCTCCTCGAGGCGACGATCAGCGACGAGATGCCGAGGATCCAGACCGGCACCACCGGGACCGCGCGGTCGTCGAGGATGGTCAGGCGCGGGGCAGCTTGCCCTCGCGAGCCACGGCGTACATGAAGCGCCACATGGTGACGAAGCCACCGTTGAAGGTGTTCATCGCAGTGAGAGCGGCGACGGGGTTGCTGTGCACGCCGACCCCGGCGGCCAGGCTCACCACACTGCGCTGAGTTCAGGCCCCGCCGCCGGTCAAACCTCACGACAGGCGACAGACCGGCGAGGGAGAGACCATGGCGGAGACCGAGTTCCTGGTGGCAGGCGACGAGGGGTACGACGAGTCGCGCACGGTGTGGAACGCGATGGTGGACCGCCGTCCCGCGCTGGTCGCCCGCTGTCGAGACGCTCGCGACGTCGTGGCCGCGATCGCACGAGCCCAGGACGAGGGTCTCGAGATCGGGGTGCGTTGCGGTGGACACAGCGTGGTCGGGCTGGCCGTGCCCGAGGGCGGACTGATGATCGACCTGACGCCGATGGGGGCGGTGCGGGTCGACGTGGAGCGCAGACGTGCGTGGGTGCAGGGCGGCGCCCTGCTGGGGGCGCTCGACGCAGCGACCCAGCCGCACGGCCTGGCCACGACGGCGGGCAACGTCTCGCACACCGGGGTCGGCGGCCTGACCCTGGGCGGCGGCATGGGCTGGCTCGCCCGCGAGCACGGCCTGTCCTGCGACAACCTGGTCTCCTGCGAGGTGGTGACTGCGGCGGGCGAGGTCGTGCGCGCCTCGACGGACGAGAACCCCGAGCTGTTCTGGGGACTGCGCGGAGGCGGCGGGAACTTCGGGGTGGTGACCGAGTTCGAGTTCCAGCTGCACGACACCGGCACCAGCGCCTTGAGCGTCGAGCTCGACTTCCCGGTCGGCGATGCGGCGTCGGCGATGGCCTGCTGGCGCGACCTCGCTGCGGTCGCTCCCCGCAGCGCGACGTACGCCGCGACCGTGCTGGGCGGCGTCGTGGCCCTCGGCTTCGTCTGGGTCGGAGACCCGGAGAAGGGCCGCGAGCACGCGCGCGAGCTCGGCGCCCTCGGCCGGCCCGAGGCGCAGCGGGTGGTCGAGCTGTCCTACGTCGACCTCCAGCGTCGCGAGGACACCATCGAGGGCCACGAGCTGCGCCGCTACTGGAAGGGCCACTACTTCCACGAGCTGCCCGACGCCGCGATCGAAGGGCTGCTCGCGCACGACCCGTCGGTGGCTGCCAGCCTGCAGGCCTACGGAGGGGCCATCGCGGAGGTGCCCGACGAGGCCACGGCGTTCAGCCAGCGCGAGACCGCCTTCGAGTACGTCGGTGCCGCCCGCTGGACGGACCCGGCCGAGGACGACTCACAGATGGCGACCGCCCGGGAGAGCGCGGCCCGCCTGGAGCCGTTCGCGAGCGGCGCCTACGTCAACGTGCTCGGCGATGAAGGCGCTGCGGGGGTACGCCGCGCGTACTCACCCGCCAAGCTGGCCAGGCTCACCGCGCTCAAGGACAGCGTCGACCGCGACAACGTCTTCCACCTGAACCAGAACATCCCCCCGAGTCGGCACGGGGCGAGCACCTGAGGACTCTGCCTCGAGCAGTGTGGGACTTCGTCGTGACGCAGAGACCATCGCGACCGGGCGGCGTCAGCGCTTCATCTTCCCCTTCGGCCCGGGCTCCTCGACGATGTGGAACTCGCCGGTGTCGGGGTCCTTGAAGCTGACCTCGACGTTCTCGGCGCCCTTGTGCTGCTGGGCGCGGACGTAGGACGCGTAGGCGCGGCGGTCGGCCTCGGTGAGGTCGCCGCGGTCGACGAAGAGGGAGCGGATCGAGCGGGGCCAGAGGCTGCGGGCCAGGACGACGTTGACCTCCATGCCGAGGACGCCGATGAAGGCGGCGGCGTAGATGAGGCCGATCAGGCCGAGGACCGTGCCGAAGGCGAAGTTCATGCCATCGGTCTCCTGGAGCACGCGGGTCGTGTAGATCGTGCCGACGTACTGGAGGACCGCCCACAGGAAGGCGACGAAGAACGCGCCGGGAGCCGCGCGGCCGAGGTGGTGGCGGCGGGCGGCGGCCAGGCGGAAGACCGCGGTGAGGAGCAGGCCGATCAGCAGCACGGTGAGCAGCCGGACGGTCCAGCGCAGGGTGGTGTCGAGCCGCGGCCCGAACACCTCGGTCTCGCTCCCGATGGTGGAGACGGTGGTGATGATCAGGACCGAGGTCCCGGCGAGCATCAGGAGGGCGAGGCTCTTGAGCCTCAGCCGGATCGGGTTGGGCCGCAGGTTGCGCGGCACCGACCACGCGACGTTCAGGGAGTTCTGGAGGGCCTGGCCCAGGCCGAGCGAGCCGTACGTCGCAGCGAGGATGCCGACCACGGTGCTCGTCGTCGAGCCCTGGAGCCGGTCGGGGCGGCCGAGCTCGTTGCCGATGATCGGGAAGGTGCCCAGGGCCGAGTCGATGACCCGCTCCTGGAAGTCGGGGTTGCCCTGCAGGATCCAGCCGAAGATCGTCACCGCGAGCAGCAGCAGGGGGAAGACCGCGAGCACGGCGTAGAAGCTGATGATGGCCGCGAGATAGGGCCCTTGGTCGTCGATGAACTTGAAGAACGTCGCCACAGGGAACCCGAGGATCGACCTCTTCCGCTGCGTGCGGTCGAGCGTGTCCACGAACCCCACGCGCCCAAGGCTATGCGGAGCGGCCTCGATGGCCGGCTCGGACAGGCGCTCAGACAGTGGAGAGGACCCCGTCGGCGTCGGTCACGAAGAGCTGGACGCCCTCGGTGACCTCGGGTTCGTCGGCGCGGAGAGCGACCGCGATCTTGTTGGTCGCGTTGCGGATCACGTCGAGGACGACCTCGATCGCCTGCTCGTCGGTGAGGTGCTCGCGGACCCGCGCCACCACGTCGTCCGGGATCGCCGTCGGCGTCCAGATGATCGCGTCGGTGAGGGCCAGGGCGGCCTTCGTCGCCTCGGAGAGGTCGCTCTGCTCGTAGTGGTCGACCGCGCTGAACGTCGCCTCGTCGGCGCCCGCCGAGATCGCCGCCGCGGCTCGCCGCGACTGGCACAGGCGGCAGTTGTGCTGGCGGGCTCCGCGGAGCCGCACCAGCTCGCTGGTCACCGGGTCGAGGGCGGCGTGCCGCGCCACCGCTCGCATGTACTCCTCGATGACGCCCCAGATGTCGCGGACCGGGATCCGGCGGCTGGTGGGCCACTCCGAGGGCCCGAAGAGCCGGTCGAGGGCACCGTCGAGCCGGGGCGCCATGTCGCTGATCCAGATCATCTGGACGACGGCGTGGCGGTGCTCGCCGGTCGCCTCGGTGAACGTCTTGAGCAGGTCGTCGTCGATCGACGAGACGTCAGCGCTGAACTGCTCGGCGAAGGCCCGGACGGCCGGCGACTCGAGCAGCTCGTCGTGCACGCCGGACGGGCGGACCGACACCACCATCGCGAACGTCGAGGCGGCGTCGGGGGCGAAGCGCTCGAGGGCGTCGCGACCAGTCGCGCTGCGGCTGTCGGTGCCACCGTCGCTCAGCATGTCGGTCATCACCTATGACTCTCTCACCTCCCTGGGCAGTCGGCAGCGTTGACGAGCGCCTCCGGGCGCTAGCCTCCTCGGCATGCGAGTCCCGAAGAGCGCTGTGACGGTCCTGGCGGCCTTCGCCGTCTGTGCGGCGGCCGTCCCCGCCCAGGCGGCCACCGAGGACGGTCGCGACGCCGCCCGCGACGTCGTGAGCCGGTCGCTCTACACCGACGCGCCGCCCAAGAAGCCCGAGCCGGGTCGCCGCCTCGGCGACATCGTGAAGAACTCCGTGTCCTACGGCACCGACCTGGTCGTCACGACCAGGTTCCGCAGCCTCGCCGCGGTCGGCCACCAGGAGTTCTCGTGGTTCGTCCTGCCGTCCGACGGCGAGCAGGACGGCTCCTGGACCGCCTCGCTCGTCGTGGAGGACGGCAAGGACAAGGGCAGGTTCACCCTCCTCGACCCGATCGCCAACCAGCCGCGCTGCGGTCGCGCCGCGGTCGACCGCGGCGCCCGGACGGTCACGCTGACGATCCCGTCGTCCTGCCTCGGCGACCCCGCGTGGGTGCGCGTGAGCAACGGCGTGCGGGTCTTCCTCGGGAGCGGTGCGAAGACCCGTGAGTACTCCGACGACGCCCGCCGCGACGGCGTGGTCAGAGACCCCTGGAAGTACGGCCCCAAGCTGACGCGCGGCTAGCCCGTGCCGTGCTCGGCAGCCCTGGGGGTACGACGGACACGCGCGGCTCGATCGCGACGAAGGTGCCGATCCGCAGCGGGGTGAACACCTGCGACGTCGCCATCGCGACAGACTAGGACCATGGCAGACGTGGAGGAGGTCGAGGTCGTCGTCGCCCACCAGGAGCGCGCGACCCTGCGCGTCGGCGACGTCTTCCTGAAGATCGACGCCGACCAGACCCGCACCGACGTCGAGGTCGAGGCGATGGCCGCGGCGCCGGTCCCGACCCCGGAGGTCCTGTGGCGCAAGCCGCCGGTGCTCGCGCTGGCCGCCCTACCAGGAGTGGCCCTCGGCCGTCTCGGTCAGCCGTCGACGGCGTCGCCGGCCGCATGGGCCGCGGCGGGCGCCGCCGTACGGCGGCTGCACGAAGCGCCGCTGCCGCCGTGGCCTGGTCGGAGCGTCGAGGAGAAGGCGTCGGTGCTGGACGGGGAGTGTGAGTGGCTTCTCGCGCACGACGTGCTCCCCGCCGACCTGGTCACGCGCAACCGCCGGATCGCCGAGGCCGCGCTCCGGCCGTGGACACCGGTGTTCACCCACGGCGACCTGCAGGTGGCCCACGTGTTCGTCGACGGCGACACGGTCACCGGCGTGCTCGACTGGTCCGAAGCCGGCCGGGGCGATGGGCACTACGACCTCGCCAGCCTGACGCTCGGGCACCCGGAGCACCTCGACGACGTCATCGCCGGCTACGGCGCCGACGTCGACACCGAGGTGATCCGGGGCTGGTGGTCGCTGCGCAGCCTGACCGCGATCCGCTGGCTCGTCGAGCACGGCTTCGACCCGGCCGCGCCGGGCTGTGAGATCGACGTGCTCCGAGCTGCTCAGTAGGACTTGGGCAGCCCCAGCGAGTGCATCGCGACGAAGTTGAGGATCATCTCCCGGCTGACCGGGGCGATCCGGCCGGCGCGGGTGGCGACGAGGAGGCCGGCCATGCCGTACTCCTGCGTGATCCCGTTGCCGCCGTGCGTCTGGACCGCGCGGTCGGCGGCGTCGCAGGCGGCCTCGGCGGCGGCGTACTTCGCCATGTTGGCGGCCTCCCCGGCGCCCATGTCGTCACCCGCGTCGTAGAGCGCGGCGGCCTTCTGGGTCATCAGCCGCGCCAGCTCGATCTCGATGTGGCTCTGCGCGAGCGGGTGGGCGACGGCCTGGTGGGAGCCGATGGCGTCCTTGAAGACGACGCGCTCCTTGGCGTACGCCGAGGCCTTGTCGAGTGCGAACCTCGCCAGCCCGGTCGAGAACGACGCCGCCATGATCCGCTCGGGGTTGAGGCCGGCGAACAGCTGCACGAGGCCGCCGTCCTCGTCGCCGACCAGCGCGTCGTTGGAGAGCCGGACGTCGTCGATGAAGACGGTGAACTGCAGCTCGGGGCTGACGATCTCCATCGGGATCGACGTGAACTCGAAGCCGGCCGCGTCGGTCGGCACGACGAAGAGGACCGGCTTCACCTTGCCCGTCTTCGCGTCCTCGGCGCGCGCGACGACCAGCACGTTGTCGGCCTCGTCGACGCCGGAGATGTAGATCTTGCGGCCCTTCAGCACCCACTCGTCGCCGTCGCGCCGGGCGGTGGTGGTGATGTTGTGGGTGTTGGTGCCGGCGTCGGGCTCGGTGATGGCGAACGCCATCGTCGAGGTGCCGTCGCAGATGCCGGGCAGCCAGCGCTGCTTCTGCTCCTCGGTGCCGTAGCGGCTGATGATCGTCCCGCAGATCGCCGGGCTCACGACCATCAGCAGCAGCGGGCAGCCCTGCGCCGCCAGCTCCTCGCAGACCGCGGCGATGTCGCCGATGCCGCCGCCCCCGCCGCCGTACTCCTCGGGGATGTTGATGCCGAGGTAGCCGTTCTTGCCGATCTCCAGCCACAGCTCGGTGGTCTTGCCCCCCGAGCGCGCCTTCTCGGTGAAGTAGTCGCGGCCGTACTTGCCGGCCAGCTTCGCCACCTCCTTGCGCAGCGCCTGGCGCTCCTCGGTCTCGCTGAAGCTGGTCACTCTGTCTCCTCCACTACGGCAAGAACTTCGCCTGCCGCCACCTGGGCGCCGGGCTGGACGTCGATCTGGGTCACCGTGCCCGGGCCGGGTGCCCGGACGGTGTGCTGCATCTTCATGGCCTCGAGGACGAGCACCGGCTGGCCGGCCTCGACCTGCTGGCCCCGCTCGACCGCGACGCTGACGACGGTGCCGGGCATCGGTGCCAGCAGGCTGCCGCTCGCGACGGCGTCGGCGGGGTCGACGAAGCGGGGCGTGACGCCGCAGCGCCACGTGGCCGCCCGGCCAGTCGACGTCGACGTGGTCGCCGACGACCGCGACGGCGTACGTCGTGCGGACGCCGTCGTGCTCGAGGGTCACCTCGGTCCGGCTCGCCGAGACCACCGCAGAGCCATCGAGGACGTAGCCGTCGCGGCCGCCCCACCACTCGACGCGCAGGTCGCCCTCGAACTCGGTGACCTGCGGCTGCGAGACCACGTTGCGGAAGGCGGTCGGGATGCCCTGCTGGACGGTGCGCGCCCCGCGGACGTGCTCCGCCAGGGCGATCGCCGCCGCCTGCACGGCGCCGACCCGCCCGTTCTGTACGGGCGGGTCGACCAGCGGGAGCAGGTCCGTGGAGACCTGGCCCTTCAGGAACCGCGGGTCGCGCAGGACGGCGACGAGCTGGTCGCGGTTGGTGCGCAGGCCGTGGATGCGAGCCCGCCCCAGGACGCCGGCCAGCTTGCGGGCCGCCTGCTCCCGCGTGGGGGCGTGGGCGACGACCTTGGCCAGCATCGCGTCGTAGTGGGTCGAGACCTCGCTGCCGGTCTCGAAGCCCGCATCGACCCGGATCCCGTCCTCGTCGGGGATCTCGAACAACGTCAGGGTGCCGCTCTGCGGCTGGTAGTCGGCGGCCGGGTCCTCGGCGTAGAGCCGCACCTCGATCGCATGACCACGGGGCGGATCGGTCCGCCCCATGAACCGGTCCGACTCCGCCGAGGTGATCTGCAGCTGGACGAGGTCGACGCCGTGCACCAGCTCGGTGACGGGGTGCTCGACCTGGAGGCGGGTGTTCATCTCGAGGAACCAGAACCGCTCGGTCTCCGGGTCGTAGAGGAACTCGACGGTCCCGGCGCCGCGGTAGTCGATCGCCTCGGCCGCGTTGCGGGCGGCCTCGTGCAGCGCGGCACGGACCTCGTCGCTCAGGCCGGGTGCCGGCGCCTCCTCCACCACCTTCTGGTGGCGGCGCTGCAGGGAGCAGTCCCGGTCGCCGAAGACGGCGGTGCCGACGACCTGCACCTCGACGTGCCGGCCGCGCTCGACGTACGGCTCGACGAAGACGGTGCCGTCGCCGAACGCGGAGGCCGCCTCGGCCTCGGCCGCCGCGATCTCGCCGGGCAGGTCGGCGAGCGACCTGACGATCCTCATGCCGCGGCCGCCGCCACCGGCCGACGCCTTGACCAGCAGCGGCAGGTCCGCCTCGGTCGGCTCGTCGGGAGCCTCGAGGGTGGGTACGCCGGCCTTGCGCATCAGCTCCTTCGCGCCGATCTTCGACCCCATCGCGTCGATCGACTCGGGCGCCGGGCCGACCCACGTCAGTCCGGCGGCGATGACGGCGCGGGCGAAGTCGGCGTTCTCGGAGAGGAAGCCGTAGCCGGGGTGGATCGCGTCGGCGCCCGCGGCCTCGGCCGCCGCGAGCACGGCGTCCACGTCGAGGTAGGTCTCGGCCGGGGTGTTGCCCGGGAGGCGGACGGCGACGTCGGCCTCGCGCACGTACGGCAGCCCGGCGTCCGCGTCGGAGTGGATCGCCACCGTCGAGATGCCGAGCGTGCGGCAGGTGCGGAAGACCCGCGACGCGATCTCGGCCCGGTTGGCCACCATCAGGCGAGTGATCATGGTCGCCTCGCCGCCGACGGAGGAGGTCACGGGCGGAACACCCCGAACCGGTCGGTGCCGGCGTACGCCGTGTTCTCGATGACCGAGAGGCAGATGGCCAGGATGGTGCGGGTGTCGCGGGGGTCGATGACGCCGTCGTCGTAGAGCATCCCGGAGAGGAAGAAGGGCAGCGACTGCTCCTCGATCTGCGCCTCGACGACCTCCTTGATGCCCCTGAAGCCCTCGGCGTCGAAGACCTCGCCCTTCGACTCAGCCGACTGCTTGCGCGACGATCTCGAGTACGCCGGCCAGCTGGGCCGGGCCCATGACCGCCGACTTCGCCGACGGCCAGGTGAAGAGGAAGCGGGGGTCGTAGCCGCGGCCGTTCATGCCGTAGTTGCCGGCGCCGTACGACGCCCCCATGATCACGCTGAGGTGCGGGACGCGGCGAGTTGGAGACGGCGTTGATCATCATCGCGCCGTGCTTGATGATGCCGCCCTGCTCGTACTCCTTGCCGACCATGTAGCCGGTGGTGTTGTGCAGGAACAGCAGCGGGGTGTCGACCTGGTTGGCGAGCTGGATGAACTGCGTCGCCTTCTGCGCCTCCTCGCTGAAGAGCACGCCCTGCGCGTTGGCGAGGATGCCGAGCGGGCGGCCGTGCAGCCTGGCCCAGCCGGTGACGAGCGACGGGCCGTAGAGCGGCTTGAACTCGTCGAAGGCCGACGCCGTTGGTCGGCGAGACACCGTCACAGATGCGGGCGATCACCTCGCGCGGGTCGAACGGCTCCTTGAGGTCGGTCGGGATCAGGTCGAGGAGCTCGTCGGGGTCGGCGTCCGGCTCGGCCCATGAGGCCGGCGCTGCGGTCGCCTTGCGCCAGTTGAGCCGGGCCACGATGCGGCGGCCGATCCGGATGGCGTCGCGCTCGTCCTCGGCGAGGTAGTCGGCGAGCCCCGACGTGCGGGCGTGCATCTCGGCGCCGCCGAGCGACTCGTCGTCCGACTCCTCGCCGGTCGCCATCTTCACCAGCGGCGGACCGCCGAGGAAGACCTTGGCCTGGTTGCGGACCATCACCGTGTAGTCCGACATCCCGGGCACGTACGCGCCGCCCGCTGTGGAGTTGCCGAAGACCAGCGCGATCGTCGGCTGCTTGGCCGCGGACGAGCGGGTGATGTCGCGGAACAGCTTGCCGCCCGGGATGAAGATCTCCTTCTGGGTCGGCAGGTCTGCCCCGCCGGACTCGACGAGCGAGACCGTCGGCAGGCCGTTCTCCTCGGCGATCTGCGAGGCCCGGAAGATCTTCTTCACCGTCCACGGGTTGCTCGCGCCACCCTTCACCGACGGGTCGTTGGCGGTGATGAGGCACTCGACGCCCTCGATGACGCCGATGCCGGTGACGACACTCGCGCCGACCGCGAAGTCCGACCCCCAGCCGGCCAGCGGCGAGAGCTCGAGGAACGCCGACCCCTCGTCGATGAGCAGCTCGATCCGCTCGCGCGGCATCAGCTTGCCGCGGTCGTGGTGGCGGGCGACGTACTTCTCGCCGCCGCCCCCGACCGCCTTGGCGTGCTCGGTGTCGAGTGCGGCGAGCTTCTCGAGCATCGCCTGCCTGTTCGCGCTCACTGCTCGAGCACGGCCTTCATCCGCTCCAGCGTGGTGCGCATCCCGCGCTCATTGGTGCGGCCGCGGAGCGGTCCGAGCAGCATCCAGTAGAGACGGAACGGCAGCGCGGTCGAGAGCTGGAAGTACTCCGTGACCTTCGTCCCCGCGCCGTCCGGCTCGAGGCGGTAGCCCCACGTGTTGACCGTGGTCGCGTCGGTGCCGACGCCGAACTCGAAGACCTCGTGGGGCACGCACTTGGTGACCTGGCAGGGCGACCAGTACGTCGGGCCGACGCCGTTGCGCTTCACGTGACCCTTGAACGACGCGCCGACCTCGGGGCCGGTCGAGCCGCGCGTCCACCGCGCCTCGAACGTCTCGGGCGAGAACTCCCCGATGCGGGTGACGTCGCTGACCAGCGCCCACACCTTCTCGGGCGGCGCGTCCATGTGCAGCGACACCTCGCCGCGGGGTTCGGGGAAGAGGTTCATGACGCGTACCCCAGCAGCCGTGCAGCGAGATCAGTGAGCACTTCGGTCGCTCCTCCTCCGATGGGCAGGATCCGGGCGTCGCGGTAGTGCCGCTCGACCTCGGTCCCGTGCATGTAGCCGGTGCCGCCGTGCAGCTGCACCGCTTGGTCGCAGACGTAGGTCGCCGCGTCGCACGCGGTCTGCTTCGCGAGGCAGGCCTCGGCGATGACGCTCTCGCCGGCCACGTGCCGCTCGGCGACGTGGCGCGCGTAGGTGCGCGCCACCTCGACCTGGCGGCGCATCTCGACGAGCTTGTGGCGCACCACCTGGTTGGCGATCAGCGGCTTGCCGAACGTCTCGCGGTCGCGGCAGTAGGCCGCGGTGAGGGCCAGCGAGCGGGAGGCGATGCCGTAGGCGTGCACGGCCAGGCCGATCCGCTCGACCACGAACTGCTGGGCGATCTGGACGAACCCGCTGCCCTCCTCGCCGACCAGGTTGGCGGCCGGGACCCGCGCGTCGACGTACGACAGCTCGGCGGTGTCGGAGCAGTGCCAGCCCATCTTGCGCAGCGACCGGTCGACGGTGAAGCCGGGAGTCCCGGCCTCGACGACCAGGAGCGAGACGCCGGCGTGGCCCGGCCCCCCGGTGCGCACCGCGGTGGTCACGAAGTCGGCGCGCACACCGCTGGTGATGAAGGTCTTGGCGCCGTTGACGACGTAGTGGTCACCCTCGCGCTGTGTCCGTGCTCTGCGGGCGGTCGTGCGGATGCCGGCCACGTCGGAGCCGCCACCGGGCTCGGTGATCGCCAGCGAGCCGATGGACTCTCCGGCCAGGGTCGGGCGGACGAACCGGTCGATGAGGTCGGCGTTGCCGGACGCGACGATGTGTGGCAGGGCGATGCCGCCGGTGAACAGCCCGGCCATCAGGCCACTCGACGCGCCCTCCTCGAACATCGCCTCCTGCAGGTCGACCGAGTCCATCAGCGTCCCGCCACCACCGCCGACCTCCTCGGGGAAGGCCACCCCGAGCAGCCCCTGCTTGCCCGCGGCCAGGTGCAGGTCGCGCGGCATCGAGCCGGCGTCCTCCCACTCCTGGAGGTGCGGCGCGACCTCGCGACGTACGAACTCCGCCCCGAGCGCGCGGAGCTCGCTCACAGCAGGTCCTCCTGGATGTGCACGCTCCGCGACCGCAGCCACTCACCGAGCCCCTTGGCCTGCGGGTCGAAGCGGGTCGACGCGGCCACGCCCTGGCCGAGCAGGCCGTGCACGATCACGTTGACGCCGCCGAGGTTGGGGAGCACGTAGACATCGACCTCGAGGTCACGTGCCTCCGGGATCAGCTCGCGGACCCGGCGCGGGCTCATCAGCTTGGCCAGCCAGGTGGCCCTGGCCTCCCGGCGGGGGTCGCCGTCGTTCGCGACCCAGAGGCCGATGTTGGCGTCGCCGCCCTTGTCGCCCGAGCGGGCGTGCACGAACGTGCCGAGCGCCGCCCGGCGGTTGAGCGAGTCGGCGGGCGCGGGGTACGGCGAGGGGCGTCGCCCAGCGTCGGGATCGGCGACCGAGAACGACGCGGGGTCGGCGATCTCCTCACGGCGTCCGTCGGCGTGCACCACCGTGTGGTGCACCAGCGCTCGGTCGACGTACTCGGGCCGGTAGACGCCGAACGGGCTCGGCTGCTGCGGCGGCGTGGTCATCGTGAAGCCGGCGTAGGACGCCAGCGCCAGCTCGACCGCCGGACCGGTGAACGCGCGGCCGACCGGGTCGGCCTGCGGGTCCATCACCGTGCAGCGGAGCAGCGCGGAGGCCGCCTCCTCGGTGTCGGCGTCGGGAGGCGGCGGGCTGACCCGCGACCAGGTGACCTCCTGCGCGGTCAGCGCCGGGGTCAGCTGCGCGCGGACCCACTCCGCCTTCTCCTCCACGTCGAGGCCGGTGAGCACGAACTCGACCTGGTTGCGGAAGCCGCCGAGCGCGTTGACCGAGACCTTGAGCCGCTCCGGCGGCGCCTCGCCGCGCACCCCGGAGATCGCCACGCGGTCGGCCCCGGCCGGCGCGAGCCCGATGGTGTCGAGGTGCGTGGTCACGTCGGGGTTGAGGTAGCGGGTCGACTGGATCTCGTAGACCAGCTGCGCGGTGACGGTGTCGACGGTGACCGCACCGCCGGTGCCGGCGTGCTTGGTGATCACGCTGGAGCCGTCGGCGGCGATCTCGGCGATCGGGAAGCCCAGCGGCTTCGCGGGATCCATGCCGGCCGCGACCAGCGCGCGGAAGCCGGAGAAGTTGCCGCCGGTCGCCTGGGCGCCGCACTCGATGACGTGCCCCGCGACCACGGCGCCGGCCAGCTCGTCGTACGACGTGGTCGTCCAGCCGTGGTGCGCGACCGCGGGGCCGACCACGACGCTCGCGTCGGTGACCCGCCCCGTCACGACCACGTCGGCTCCGGCCGCGAGCGCTGCAGCGATCCCGAACCCGCCGAGGTAGGCGTTGGCGGTCAGCGCTCCGTCGAAGAGTGTCATCCCCTGGGCCACCAGCGGGCGGAGGTCGTCACCCTCGACGTGGGCGACCTGCGGGTCCAGGCCCAGCCCCTTCGCGACCTCGCGGAGCCGGTCGGCCAGGCCGGCGGGGTTGAGGCCGCCGGCGTTGCTGACGATCTTGACCCCGCGCTCGAGCGCGAGGCCGAGGCAGTCCTCGAGCTGCCTGACGAAGGTCCGCGCGTAGCCGAGCGACGGGTCCTTCATCGTGTCCTTGCCGAGGATCAGCATGGTCAGCTCGGCGAGGTAGTCGCCGGTGAGCACATCGAGGCTCTGCCCATCCTCCTGGCTGCCCTCGAGCTGCTCGCGCATCGCCGAGAGCCGGTCGCCGTAGAAGCCGGAGCAGTTGCCGATGATCAGCGGCTCACTCATGCGGTCGCCTCCCGTCCCGCGCCGGGCGGGCCGGCGAAGGCCTGGACGATGCCGAGCCAGTGCTCGGCGTCGTCGCCGACCGCGACCAGGTCGGTGTCGGCGCGGTTGACGCGCTGGGTGGCGAGCAGGCAGAAGTCGTACGCCGGACCGGTGACCCGCTGTGCCGCGTCTTCCGGCCCCCACGTCCACAGCTCGCCGCTGGGAGCGGTCAGCTCGACCCGGAACTCCTCGGCCGGCGGCTCCTCTTCGTGCACCGAGTAGGAGAAGTTGCGGGTGCGGACGCCGAGGTGCGCGACGGGCCGGATCCGGTCGGTCGGCACGTAGCTCTCACCCGCGGCGGCGTAGACGTCGTGAGCGTGCGCCCACGTCTCCATGAACCTCGCGGTCGCCATCGACGCGGCCGACATCGGCGGTCCGAACCACGGCAGCTTCTGGCCCGCCGGCAACGCGGTGAGCGCCTGACGCAGGCCGGCCCGGCTCGTCGTCCAGCGCGCCAGCACCTCGTCACGGGCCCGTGCGGCGAGCTCCAGCGCCCCGGCGTCGACGTAGCCGAACGGGTCCTCGATCGCCGCGAGGACCACGGCGTCCCAGGCCGCCTTGTCCTCCTCGCCCCGGAGCGAGTGCGCCGCGAGCACGGCGACCTCGTCGGTCCAGAGCAGGTGCGCGACCGTGGTGGCGACCGTCCAACCTTCGGCAGGCGTCGGGGTCGTCCAGCCGTCGGGGCCGAGCCGGTCGACGGTGGCGCGGAGCTGGTCGCCCTCGGCGGCGAGGTCGTCGAGCAGGCTTGCCAGGAGATCGGTCATGGGCGCTCCAGCGCGTCGTCGAGGGTGCGGGCCCACTGGTCGAGGATGCGCGTACGGCGGCGCCGGTCGTCGCTGATCGTGTTGGCCAGGCCGAGCCCGCGGACCAGGTCGAGCGTGGCCTGGACGAGCTCGCGTACGCCGGGCCGCGACTCGTCGGCGCCGAGCAGCTCGACGGTCATCCGGTGCGTCTCACGCCCGACCTTGAGCTCCAGGGGCGCGACCTCGGCCAGGAGGTCCGGGTCGGTGCGCGCGGCCACCCAGAGCTCGAGCGCTGCGGTGAAGACCGGTGAGGTGAAGTGGTCGCCCAGCACCTGCAGCACCGCGCGGGTGCGCTTCGGGCCGGACGGCAGGTTCTCCGCCGCCGCGGCCAGCTCGGCGCCCCGCACCTCGGTCACGTGCAGGACGGCGGCGACGACGAGGTCCTGCTTGGTCGGGAAGTGGTGCAGCTGCGCGCCCCGGCTCACCCCGGCCCGCTCGCTCACGAGCGTCGTCGACGTGCCGGCGTACCCCTTCTCGACCAGCAGCTCGACGGTCGCGTCGAGCAGCCGCGCCCGCATCGCGCGGGTGCGCTCCTCCTGCGGGACGCGCGTCACCGCCGCCTGGCTGGCCATCGGATCAGGATGGCCCGCTCAGCAACAAACAGTCAAGCCTGACTTTTTTTGGTCCGGTCTTCAGCTCGACACCGCGGGGAGGCTCACGGCAGGTACATGAAGCCCCCCGGGGCGGTCGCGGCACCCCCGGGCGTCGCCAGCGTCACGTCCACGACCCCCACCGCGTGCGCCGGGGTGGTCACGGTGACCGTGCTGTCGTCGACCACCACGACGTCGGTGGCCGGCACTCCGTCGAAGGTCACGTCGGTGGTGCCGGTCAGGCCGGTGCCGGTGAGCGTGACGGTCGTGCCACCGGCGACCGGACCGGTGTCCGGGCTGACGGCGGTCAGCGTGGGCGCGGCGACGTAGGTGAACCCATCCGCCAGCGTGGCCGAGCCACCCACCGTCGTCAGAACGACATCGACGAGACCAGCGACGTGGCCGGGCGCGACCGCCGTGACCGTCGACGCGTCCACCACCACGACGTCGGTGGCCGCGACCCCGCCGAAGGTCACCGAGGTCGTGCCGGTCAGATCGGTGCCCGTCAGCGTCACCGTCGTGCCACCGGTCGACCGGACCGGCGTCCGGGGTGACCGAGGTCAGCGTCGGCGCGGCGACATAGGTGAACGCATCCGCCAGCGTGGCCGAGCCACCCACCGTCGTCAGAGCGACATCGACGAGACCAGCGACGTGGCCGGGCGCGACCGCCGTGACCGTCGACGCGTCCACCACCACGACGTCGGTGGCCGCGACCCCGCCGAAGGTCACCGAGGTCGTGCCGGTCAGGCCGGTGCCCGTCAGCGTCACCGTCGTGCCACCGGTCACCGGACCGTGTCCGGGGTCACCGAGGTCAGCGTCGGCGCGGCGACGTAGGTGAACGCATCCGCCAGCGTGGCCGAGCCACCCACCGTCGTCAGAGCGACATCGACGAGACCAGCGACGTGGCCGGGCGCGACCGCCGTGACCGTCGACGCGTCCACCACCACGACGTCAGTGGCCGCGACCCCGCCGAAGGTCACCGAGGTCGTGCCGGTCAGATCGGTGCCCGTCAGCGTCACCGTCGTGCCACCGGTCACCGGACCGGCGTCCGGGGTGACCGAGGTCAACGTCGGCGCGGCGACATAGGTGAACGCATCCGCCAGCGTGGCCGAGCCACCCACCGTGGCCAGAGCGACATCGACGAGACCAGCGACGTGGCCGGGCGCGACCGCCGTGACCGTCGAGGCGTCCACCACCACGACGTCGGTGGCCGCGACCCCGCCGAAGGTCACCGAGGTCGTGCCGGTCAGGCCGGTGCCGGTCAGCGTCACGCTGGTGCCACCGGTCACCGGCCCGGCGTCCGGGGAGACAGCGGTCAGGGTCGGCGCAGCGACGTAGGTGAACCCATCCACCAGCGTGGCCGAGCCACCCACCGTCGCCACAGAGACGCCCACGGCCCCGGCCGCATGAGGCGGGGTCGTGGCGACCAGCGAGGTGCCACCCGGGTCGATCGAGACGACCGCGGCCGGCGTCCCACCCACGCTCACCTGCGTGCCCGCGCGGAAGCCGGTGCCGGTCAGCGTGATCGCGGTGCCACCGGTCACGGGGCCGGCGCTCGGGCTCACCGAGCCCAGCGTCGGCGCGGCGACGTAGGTGAACGCGTTGGTCAGTGCGTCCGCGCCACCGGGCGTGGCCACCGAGAGGTCGACGAGGCCCGCGGCGTGCGGAGGGGTGGTGGCGGTCAGCACCGTGCCGGCCGAGTTGACCGAGACCACGCTCGCCAGGACGCCACCGAACCGGACCTGCATCCCGGCCCGGAACCCGCTGCCGTTCACCGTCGCGGTCGTGCCACCCGCTGCCGGGCCCTCGACGGGGCTCACCGAGGTGACCGTCGGCGCGACCAGGTAGGTGTAGGAGTTGCCGAGGGTCGCGGTGCCACCAGGGGTGGACACCGAGACGTCCACGCCACCGGGGGCATGGGCCGGGGCCAGCGCGGTGAGCTGGGTGCCGCCCGGGTCGATCGAGATGCTCGTGGCCGCGATGGCCCCGAACAGCACCTGCAGGCCCGGCCGGAAGCCGGAGCCCGTGAGCGTCACCGTCGTGCCGCCGGCCACCGGGCCGGCGTCGGGGCTGAGGGCCGTCAGCGTCGGTGCAGCGACGTAGGTGTAGCCGGCGGACAGCGCGGCCGACCCGCCGGGTGTCGACACCGACACGGCCACCGCGCCGGCCGGGTGCGGTGGGGTGGTCGCGGTCAGCTCGGTGCCGCCGGGGTTGACCGAGACACCGGTCGCCGGCGTGCTCCCGAACAACACCTGCGTGCCGGCCCGGAACCCGGAGCCGGTGAGCGTCACGGTCGTGCCACCCGCGAGCGGGCCCGAGTCGGGAGTCACGTCGGTCAGCGCGGGTACGACGACGTAGCTGTAGGCCTCGCCCAGCGCGTCGGAGCCGCCGGGGGTCGTGACCGAGACGTTCACGAGGCCGGGCCCGTGCGCCGGGGTCACCGCGGTGAGCTGGGTGCCGCCGGGGCTGACCGAGACACCGGTCGCGGGGAGTCCGCCGACGGTCACCTGCATCCCGGCGCGGAAGCTCGCCCCGGACAGGGTCACCGTGGTGCCTCCGGCCGTGGGCCCGGCCGCCGGAGCGACCGAGCCCAGCGTCGGCGCCGCCAGGTAGCTGAAGCTGTTGCCCATGGACGCCGAGCCGCCCGGCGTCGTCACGGTGACGCTCACCGCACCGGCGGGGTGCTCGGGCGTGACGACCGTCAGCTGCGTGGCCGAGATGAGGTCGACTCCGGTCGCGGGCAGGCCACCGATGGTCACCGTCATCCCGGTCCGGAACCCGCCGCCGCTGAGCGTCAGCGTCGTCCCGCCGGCGATCGGTCCGGCGTCCGGGCTGACGGCGGTCAGGGTGGGCGGCACGACGTAGGTGTAGCTGTTGGTCACGCTGCCGCCGGGCGTCGTCACGACGACGGTCACGGTGCCGGCCGCGTGCGCCGGGGTGCTCACGGTCGCCTGCGTCGCCGAGGTGACGGCGACGCCGGTGGCGGCCACGCCGCCGAAGGTCACCGACATGCCCGCGCGGAACCCGCTGCCGGTCAGCGTCACCGTCGTCCCGCCCGCGATCGGGCCGGCGTCCGGGCTCACCGCGGTCAGGGTCGGCACCGCCACGTAGGTGTAGGCGCTCGCCAGGTCCGCCGAGCCGCCCGGGGTCGACACCGAGACGTCCACGGCGCCCGCCGCGTGCGCCGGCGCGACCGCGGTCAGCTGCGTGCCCGCGCCGTTCACGGACACGCCGGTCGCCGGGGCGCCGCCGAAGAGCACCTGCATGCCGGAGCGGAAGCCCGTGCCGGTCAGCGTCACCGGCGTCCCGGCGGCCAGGGGCCCCGCGGTGGGAGACACAGAGGCGAGAGTCGGCGCCGCGACGTAGGTGAAGCCGGCGAACAGGGTGTCCGAGTCACCCTCGGTGGACACCAGCACGTCGACGGTCCCGGCCGCCTGTGCGGGCAGCTCCGCGGTGAGCTGGGTCCCGCTCGCGTTGACGGTCACGTCGAACGACGGCTTGGTGCCGAAGACGACCAGGGTGTCGGGGGTGAAGCCGGCGCCGGTCAGGGTGACGTCCACGAGGCCCACCGTGGGGCCGACCCCGGGCGAGACGCCGGTCAGGGTCACGGCGCCGGCGAAGAGGTAGCCGCGGGTGAGGGTGGCCGTGCCGCCGGGGGTGGTCACGGCGACGTCCACCCAGCCGGGCGGGTGGCCGGGCGTCCTCGCGGTGAGCGAGGTCCCGCCGCCGAAGACCTGCACGTTGGTGGCTGGAGAGCCCCCGAAGGTCACCACGGAGTCGCTCGTGAAGCCGGCACCGCTCAGGGTCACCGTCGCGCCGTCGGTCGGTCCGGAGCCCGGGGCGACCAGGGTCAGGTCGGGCGCCGCCACGAAGGAGTAGGAGTCGTCCAGGGTGGCCGTGCCGCCGGACGTGGTCACCGTGACGTTGACCGGCCCCGCCGGACGTGCCGGGGTGGTCGCAGAGATCGTGGTGGGCGAGACGACACGGAACGCCGCAGCGGCCGAGCCACCGAACCGTACGGCGGTCGCGCCGCTCAGCCCCGAGCCGGAGATCGTGACCGTCGCGCCTCCTGCGGCCGGGCCGGTGCGCGGTGACAGGGAGGCCAGGGCGGGCACGGGGTTCACGTAGGTGAACGTCGTGGCCTCGTTCTGCTTCGAGCTGCCGTGCTTGGTCACGACCCGCAACGGCACCGCACCCGCGTCGTGGGCAGGAGCCCGGACGACGAGCTTGCGACCGCTCTTGCCGCGGACGTCGGTCGCCCGCGCGCTGCCGAAGAGCACGCGCTTCACGCCGGTGAGGTCGCGTCCCTTGATGACGACGTCGAAGCCACCGAGGGTGGAGCCGGTCTGGGGCGACACCTTCTTCACCGACGGCTTGGGCGCCTTCGCCCGCGGCGTTGACTGGTGCGGGGTGCTCGTGGCCGCGACCCGGGAGGCGTCGCCCACGGGCGCCCGCGTCGCGTGGCCGGGTGAGAGCGGAGCGATCGCGAGCGCGACTCCGAGCAGGCCGCTCAGGCCCGCCGTGATCCCCGCACGACTCACCCAGCGAGGTTAGGTGGATCTTGACGGCGGCGCTGGCGAACGCGGCAACCGGGGAAGCGGGCCGACCCGGGCGCGGCTAGGCGTCGATGAGCGCCTGGACGGCGGGCGCCCAGTGGCCGGCGTACCGCTGCTGGAGCTGGGGGATCCGCCAGTCGGAGCCCTCGACCATCTGGCGACACCGGTAGGACGGGCAGTGGCAGCGCAGGAACCAGGTGGCGTCGCTGACGCTCAGCGCGTAGTCGACGACCAGCTCTTCGTCTTCGGCGATGGCGCGCAGGGTGACGAGGGTGTCGTCAGCCCAGCCGAGGTTGGGGTCGCAGGCGTGGTTCAGCTGCCCCTGCTCGTGGACAGGGCCCTCGGGCCGGAGCACCTGGGCGCCGGCGGGGACCGCCGCCACGGCGAACAGCCCCCGACCGGCGATCGGCGACGCACGGACCTCGAGCTCGGGCACCGTCCCATCGTGCCTCAGTCGAGTCGCGCCACCAGCGGGAGCCGCGAGCGCGCGAAGAGGCCGACGACGACCGCGGTCACCGCCGGCAGCACCAGGACCAGCCCGATCACCATCAACCAGGGCACGTCGAGGAACGGTCCGGTGGTCGCGCAGGTGAAGGTGCCGCCACCGGGCGGGCTCACGCATGACTGGCCGGACTGGGACGTGAGCGGCCACGTGACCGCGATGCCGGGGATGAACCCGACCGCGGCTCCCAGCACCGCACCGACGACACCGACCAGGACGGCGTACGCCGCCGCGACCCCGCGACGGGTGCGCGGCGAGGCTCCGACCGCGGAGAGGGTGGCCAGGTCGGGGCGAGCGTCGGAGAGAGCGAGGAAGGTCGCGGTCAGGGTGCCGCCCAGCATCAGCACCCCGCCCAGCAGGATGAGGACGAGCTGCGCGATCATCGTCGCGTCGTCTGCCTGGTAGCCGCGCTCGACGTACATCCCGGAGTCGGCCACCACTGCCGACAGCCCCTCGTCGACCGCCTCCTCCTGCTTCTCGCTCACCTCGCCGGTGACCGCGAGGGCGACCGTGTCGGGCGCCAGGCCCATCTGCTCGACGACAGCGGGGGCGAGGACGCCGGCCGGTCCGCTCCAGTCGTTGCCGACCTCGACGAACGCCGCGGGTGCCTTGGCCCTGGCCTCGCCCGTGGTCTCGCCGGTCTCGTTGTCGAAGGTCCCGCGGACCACCCGCACCACGGTCCCGTCGGCCGGCCCCGTGCCCGTCACGAACGCCACCACGCCGCCCTGGCGCAGCATCGCGGTGGCCCGCGCCGCGTCGCCCGCCGAGATGCCGATCAGCCCCGGCGGCAGGGCATCACCGGAGATCATCACGCTCGCGCCGACCGACTGGCCGTAGCTGCTGAGGTTGAGGCCGAGCCCGCCCTTGATCTCGGTGAAGGAGTCGTAGTCGGACAGTCCCTGCAGGTCGGTGACCGTGGCGCTCGGCAGCTCGCGCTCGACCACCGCGCGCAGCGCGGGCCACGGCGGGTCCTCGGTGTAGGCCTGCACGATCCCCACCCCGGACGCGACGGACGGCGTGTACGTCGCCTCGTTCTCGGCCTCGTCGGAGGTGAGCCCGATCCCGAGTGCGACCACCCCGGCGACCGTCGCGGCCACGGCGGAGACTGCCGGCACCGTGCGGGTGCGGTGCCGGTTGGCGTCGCGGACGGCGTAGCGGAACACCAGCGGCAGCCGGCCGGACACCCTGGCCAGCCCCGCGAGCACGACGGGCACCAGCAGGATCATCCCGAGCACGGCGGGGATCGCGCTCAGCGCGATGAGGAACTCACCGGTGCCCAGCACCGCCGTGCCGCTGGCGCCGGCCGCCGACCCGGCGATGCCGACCCCGAGGAGGAGCAGGCCGAGCAGCGGTGACCTCAGCGACGGGGCGGCGTCACCGCGCCGGCCCGCGAGGACCGCGACGACGTCCTGGCGGGAGGCGAGGTGCGCCGGGACGACCGCGGCCAGCAGCGCGCTGAGCAGGCCGAAGCCGGCCACCCCGACCAGGTGCAGCCAGGGCACCTCGAACGGTCCGAACCACGTGTCGGCCCGGTGCTGGAGCAGCGGTTGGAGGAGCCGTCCGACCCCGATCCCGAGCACCACGCCCACCAGGGCGGCCGCTCCGCCCAGCACGATCGCGCTGGCGGTGATGACCCGGCGCGACTGCTTCGGCGTACCGCCCGTGGCGGCCATGAGGGCCAGGCTGCGCTGCTGCCTGCGGGCACTCACGGCGAAGGCCGGGCCGGCGAGCAGCACGACCTCGATGAGGGCCATGATCACGACCAGCCCGAGCACTGCGACGGTCGTGTCGTCGGTGCCGGTGGGCTGGAGGTCGCTCGGCCACTCCGAGGACGGCGGCGGGTGCTCGATGACGCTCCGCGACGCCACCAGGGCGCCGATCGCGTTGAGCTGGCGCACCATGGGCCACGAGACCGCCTCGCCGCCGACCAGCCACCGGGTCGTGCCGGTGGTGGCGACACCGAAGCTGCCGATCGGTCCGGCCGCGGCGGGGAAGGTGCGGATGGTCGTCGACTCGGCGACACCCACGATGGTCGGCGCGGCGGGCGCGTCGTCGCCGGTGAGGTCGAGCTTGTCGCCCAGGCGGTAGCCCTTGTCGAGCACCGACTGGTTGACCACGACCTCGCCGACCGTGCGCGGGAGCCGGCCCGAGCTCAGGTCGAACAGGCCCCGGGTGACCGGGTCGCCGAGGTCGACCTCGGTCACGTCGACGGGCGTCTGCCCCTTGGTCGTCCGGAAGTCGACCTCGCCGCGGCGCAGCTCGACGAGGGCGACACCGCCGAGCAGCGACGAGACCTGCTCGGCGGTCGGGGCGGCGACCTCCCCGTCGCCCTCCATCTCGGGGAAGCCGTCCTCGGGGTCCGGGCGCTGCCGGACGAGGTCGATGCCGTCGGTGACGGTGACCAGGGCCTGGGCCGACCCCATCCGCCGGTCCACCGACTCGGCGCCGGAGACGGTCGCCGTCTTCATCATCACGTCAGCGGCGGTGACCGCCAGCACGGGCAGGGCGATCATCACCAGGACCAGGATCGAGCGGGCCCGGTGGCGCAGCGCGTCGCGGCGCGCCAGCCGGAGCGGGAGACGCCAGGCGCTCAGCAGTCTCATCGGCGTCAGCGGGTCGCGCCGGAGTCGACCAGCGCGTCGACCCCGTCGGCGCCGGTCTCGTCGACGATGACGCCGTCGCGCAGGAAGACGACCCGGTCCGCCCACGCCGCGTGCCGGGCCTCGTGGGTGACCAGCACGCCCGCCGCCCCCGAGTCGCAGCGGGCGCGCAGCAGCCGGAGGATCTCCTCGCCGGTCTCGGTGTCGAGAGCACCGGTGGGCTCGTCGGCCAGGATCAGCCGCCGCTCCCCGACCACGGCGCGTGCGATCGCGACCCGCTGCTGCTGGCCGCCCGACATGTTGTCGGGGAACCGGTCGGCGAGCTCGCCGATCCCGACCTCCTCGAGCGCGACCGTGGCCAGCGTGCGCGCGGCGCGGCCGCTCCGGCCGTCGAGCTCGAGCGGCAGGGCGACGTTCTCGGCCGCGGTCAGCGCTGGGATGAGGTTGAAGTCCTGGAAGACGTAGCCGATCGACGTACGTCGCATCCGGGCGCGGCCCTCCTGGCCGAGGCTCGCGAGGTCGGTGCCCTCGACGGAGACCGTCCCGGAGGTCGGGGCGTCGAGGCCGCCGGCCAGCGTGAGGAGGGTCGACTTGCCGGAGCCCGAGGGGCCCATGATCGCCACGAGCTCACCGGCGTGCGCCGTGAAGGACACCGCCTTGAGCGCCTGCACCTCCGTCTCGCCCGCGCCGTGGATGCGGGTGACCGTGTCGAGCCGGAGCACGGCGTTGACCTGGGACGCCTCGCTCTGAGCGGCGGTCATCGGTGGGTCCTCTCCCGAGTGGTGGTCGGAGCGGGGGTCGGGTGGGCCTTCTCGACGGCGGCGCGGCGGAGCCGGGCCTCGCAGTGGTCGAGCCACCGGACCTCGGCCTCCGCGCTGAAGATCAGGGAGTCGAGGACCAGTCCCCAGGCCAGGTCGTCGGGCGTCGCGTCCGACCGGTCGCGCTTGAGGCGGGTGTAGTCCTGCAGCGCCGACATGGTGGCGCTGCGCTGCTGCTGGATGACGGTGCCGACGTCGACGCCGGGCACGGTGACCGCGAGGGCGAGCTTGATGGCGAGCTCGTCGCGAGGCGGCGAGGTCCGGGCGACAGGCGTGGTGAACCAGGTGGCCACCTCGTCGCGGCCCGCGGCGGTGACCTGGTAGACGACGTGGCCCTCACCGTCGGCCCCGGACTCGGTCACCAGGCCGTCGCGCTCCAGGCGGGTCAGCGTCGTGTAGACCTGCCCGACGTTGAGCGGCCAGGTCGCGCCGGTGCGCCGTTCGAACTCCGAGCGCAGCTGGTAGCCGTACATCGGACCCTGCTCCAGCAGGGCCAGCAGGGCCTGGCGGACCGACATGAACGCTCCTCGCGACGATGGATACCGGGTATGTATATCCCGTATGCACTCGCTGCACCAGACTGGGCGGCATGTCGACGATCCTGATCACCGGCGCATCGTCTGGGCTCGGCGCCGAGATGGCCCGCCAGTTCGCCGCCAAGGGGCATGACCTCGCGCTGTGCGCGCGGCGGACCGAACGGCTCGACGAGCTGCGCTCGGAGCTCCTCGCCGCGCACCCCGACCGGCGGGTGGAGGTCCGCGCCCTCGACGTGAACGACGACGCACAGGTCTTCGACGTCTTCGGTGCCTTCCGCGACGACTTCGGCGGCCTCGACCGGGTGATCGTGAACGCCGGCCTCGGGAAGGGTGCGCCACTCGGCACCGGGCGCTACGACGCCAACCGCGAGACCGCGATGACCAACTTCGTGGCCGCGCTCTGCCAGGCCGAGGCCGCGATGGAGATCTTCCGCGAGCAGGACGCCGGCCACCTCGTGCTGGTGTCGTCGATGTCAGCGATGCGCGGCATGCCCAAGTCGATGACCGTCTATGCCGCCACCAAGGCCGCCCTCTCCCACCTCGGCGAGGGGCTGCAGTACGAGCTGCTCGGCAAGCCGATCAAGGTGAGCGTCCTGCACTGCGGCTACATCGCCTCGGAGATGAACGAGAAGGTCCAGCAGCAGGTCAGGTTCATGGTCTCCACCGAGGACGGCGTCCGCTCCATGGTCGACGCCATCGAGAAGCAGAAGTCGCACGCCTATGTCCCCGCACTCCCCTGGACCGCCCTCGCCCCCGTCATGAAGCACGCCCCCCTCCCCCTCCTCAAGCGCCTCCTCTGAACCCGGCGTCGTCGCCGATGCGGAGGTCGAGGTGGGCGAGGGTGTGGCTGAGGCCGCGGTGGTTCTTGGTGCGCCAGGCGAAGGCGACCGTCAGGACGGCGTACGCCGCGAGCAGGCCGACCGCGAGGGGCCCGACGACCTGGTCGTAGAGGGGCGCGAGCGCGAAGACCGGGCCGACGCCGACCGCGAGCTTCACCAGCCGGCCGGGCAGGAGCAGCCGGCGGCGGCGAGGGACCGTGTGCAGCGAGACCACCCACTCCCCGATGGTGCGACCGAACCCGATCACCAGCACCGCCTCGACCGCGAACGGGATGCCCCACTGCAGGGCGGCCTGCGCGTGCCGGCCCACCTCCAGAGGCGGTACGTCGCGCAGGTAGATCTGGACGCCGCGGTAGGCCAGCGCGGCGGCCGCGCCCGTCAAGGCGATGAAGAGGACGTCGCAGGCGAACCCGACGAGCCGGCGGCCGAAGGAGATCGTCGTCGGCAGCACGACCTTCCCGGCGCGACGCTGCACCACGAGGATCGACAGCAGCGACCCGACGGAGGCGCCGAGGGTGTTGACGATGAGGTCGTCGACGTCGAAGAGGCGGTAGGCGCAGGAGTAGAGGTGCCAGACCCCGGTCTTCTGGGTGAGCTCGATGAGCAGCGAGACGCCGAAGCCAGCGAGGGTCGCGACCACCACCCCGCGGTGCAGGATGACCCGCAGGAAGTAGCCCAGCGGCACGAACAGCAGCACGTTCAGCACGATCTGCAGGAACGCAGGCTCTCGCAGCAGCGCCAGCGGCCCACCCTGGTCGGGCACGTGGATGAGCCCCAGTGAGCCGAGCACCCGCAGCTGGCTGCCCTTGCACCGGAAGGTGTGGTCCTCCGGCATCGGCAGCAGCGTGTAGGTCCAGATCGCCAGGGCGTAGACCGCCGAGGTGACCAGGATGGTCAGGTCCATCGGCCCGAGCCGACCGTCGAGCCGGTACTGCACGGCCGCGGTCGGGATCAGGAGCACGACCGCGAGGACCGTGCCGAGGACGATCGCGATCAGCGCGTTGGTCGCCTGGTCGCCCACGGAGGGATAGTCCCAGACGTTGTGGACGCGCTCTCGGCGTGTCGTACGCCGGAACGTCAGGGACTATCGCGGGTCAGGCCTCCACGGGGCCGCGCGGGGCGTCGCTCTGGTAGTCGGTGTACTGGTAGGGGTTCTCGACCAGCGCGGCCTCGGGCACGTCCGGGTTCATGCCCGCCGCCCAGGCCTCCTCGCCCATCACCGAGCGCAGGTGCTCGATCGTCGTCTCGACCTGGCGCCGGATCGCCTCGAGGTCGACGCCGACCAGTGCGCCGTCGCGCTTCACGACCCGGCCGTCGACGAGCACGGTGTGCACGTCGCCCCGCTGGGCCTGGAACGCCACGTGGCCGTAGGGGTTGAGGATGGGGAAGGAGACCGGTGAGGCGTCGTTCTTGAGCAGCACGAGGTCGGCCTTCTTGCCGACCTCGACGCTGCCGAGGGAGTCGTCGCGGCCGAGCGCCTTGGCGCCGCCGCGGGTGGCCCAGTCGACGACGTTGACGGCGCGGAGCGCGCTGTGCGTCACCGTGTCGCCGGCGCCGTGGGCCTCCAGGTGCTCGCGCGAGCGGTCCGCGCCCAGCGTCGTACGCATGGCAGAGAAGAGGTCTCCGCTCCACCACACGCTGGTGTCCATCGACAGCGAGACCGGGATGCCGTGCCTGCGGATCGCCCAGGTGGGCGGGTAGCCCTGCCCCGCGCTCTGCTCGCTCTCGGTCGACACCGAGATCGAGCCGCCGGTGGCGCCGATCCGGTGGTAGGAGTCCTCGGTGAGCGTGGCCGCGTGCACGTAGATGCTCTCGGGCGTCATGAAGCCGTGCTCGTGCATCAGCCGGATGCCGTCGTCGTTGGTCGCACCCCAGACGCCGGCGTGGGTCGTGACGGGTACGCCGAGGTCGCGGGCCACCTCGAAGGCCGGCCGCTCGGGGAAGCTCGGGTCGCCGGGCACGTCGAAGGCGAGCTGGAAGCCGAGCATGTCGTCGCCGGTGATCCGCCGGCCCACGAAGTCGCGGAACTCCGGCGCCGTCGACCACTCCCACGGCGGCTGCTGGATGTTGCCGTAGGCGAGGACGAACCGGCCGGGGATCGCCTGCAGCGCGTCGACGGCGGCGTCGGCGTGGTCGACGGTCTGGAGGCCGTGCGACCAGTCCACGCAGGTGGTGACGCCGGCGTCGATCGCCTCGGCGGCGGCGAGCAGGTTGCCGGCGTGGATGTCCTCGGGACGGAAGTGCTTGCCGTTCTCGAGGTAGTACCAGACGAAGTACTGGGTGAGCGTCCAGTCGGCGCCGTAGCCGCGCATCGCGGTCTGCCACATGTGCCGGTGGGTGTCGATCATGCCCGGCATCACGATGCCTCCGGCCGCGTCGATCTCGACCGTCCCTGGGGGTGCCTCGAGGCGCTGGCCGACCGCGGCGACCTTGTCGTCCTGGGTGAGGACGTCGGCGTCGGTCAGCACCGTCTTCGCATCGTCCATCACCAGCACCGTCGCCCCGCGCAGCAGCACCGGCGGTCGCGCACCCTGGTCAGCCATCTCG